>JAKFVQ010000007.1 GCA_021732085.1 Candidatus Obscuribacterales bacterium
GTAAGGAAATGGATTCAATCCTCCACCGCCGCCACCACCGCCGCCGCCAGAGCTGTTGATCATTCCATTGGCAGTAATGCTGCCAAATTTACTTCTTATTTCGACAGTTGCCCCAGCACCACCACCACCGCCGCCACTGCCTGCTTGCAAGAAGGGAGTGTCGGTAAGTCTCTGCCCACCCTGGCCGCCGAGAGCTAAACCATCACCGCTATTTCCACCATTCCTACCAATAGCTCCGGGTAAACGGTTGCCTACCGTCCCGCCGCCACCACCGCCGCCGGTTGCAAGCACATCCCCGTTAATTACAACTGCATTGTCGGAAGTAATTTTGAGAATTCCGGCACCGCCGCCGCCGCCACCAGCACCTGCTACAACAGGACTTTCGGAACAGCAGCTGTTGAATGAACCATTCAGTCCGCCACCACCGCCTCCGGATGTATTCGCTCCGCCAATAGTGACACCACCGCCATTGGCAACAAGAACAACGTTTCCACCTTGTCCGCCGTTACCGGCGTTGCCATTTTTCGAGCCCCAGTTACCGTATCCACCATCGCCGCCGTTCGCGGAAATGCTTCCAACCTGGATTCCTCCATTATTAGCAGTGATACTGATGTCTCCGCCATTTCCACCATCTCCACCGTCGCCTGTCGGTAGCGGCCCGCCTTGTATCGTAAGCCCCAGACCGGCGCGACCACCTATGCCACCATATGTAGTGATGCCGCCTTGTACAGCGACGCTCCCATTATCGGCTAGTATCGTCACATTGCCGCCATTGCCACCTCGACCTCCGGAGCCGCCTTCATCAACAAAACCATCTGTGAACACACTGCCCCCGGCGCCGCCGACAGTTGATATTCCCCCAACTACGATGTTGCCATTTGTGCTGTGAATGTTAATGTGCGAGCCGGCAGTTCCAGGCGCGGCATCACCGGTGACTACACTGTCGCCGAAGCTTCCTGAAAGAGAAACAGTGCCAAGATTAATTGCATCATCGGCACTAATTTGTACCGCGGAGGAATCGTCTGCCCAATAGATGTTGATGTCGCCGTGCGTGACCGATCCTTTATACAAAGAACCTTTGTGGGCTTCAATTTGAGTTTTGCCTTTCTCGAACTCTGCGTTAACATTTTTCAGCTCAACATTACCGCCAGTGACTGAGACACCACTGTGTTCCGGCGAGCCACTGGCATTGACGGTAACCTGCACGCCGCCGACCAGCGTGTAATCGATCAGCACGTTAGCAGATGAACTGGACGTTATGCTTCCTCCAGCAATAGAAGTGAATTCCTTCCCAAAGCTTAAAGCTGGAGAATCCGGCTCAAGCACACGCGTCAGATCCAAATCACCGGTTGAGAAGTTCAAAGATCCGCCATGCTGATAGACCGTGAGGTTTCGATCACCAAGAGTGATTGAATGTCCAGACGGATTGTATGAATCGTAGTTTTCAAACTCTAAACTAAATGCGCCGGGACCAGATGTGGCTGAAACATCAAGATCCGATCCCAGAAATATCCCGCCGCCTCTACGGATATCACCTATGGCAAAAGTACCGGCAGTGATTTGTTGCAAGATCGAATTCGTTATACTGATTTCGCCCGGATTTTGGTTTTCACCGCCAATTACAATCGGAGAATCCAGCGTTGGCTTGATAGTTAGGTGCCCTTTGCTTCCCAGGTTCAGAGGTCCATTCAACTCAAATGATGGACCCTGCAGAAACACTTTTGAGTTGTCGCCAGTTACTGAGTTCATCGAAACAGGATCTAAGTATGCAAGCACGGTCAAGTTCTTTGATCCAAGATTGATCGAATGACCGTTTTGGTTGAATCCCTCAACAGTCTGAAACTGTAGGTTGTATGAGCCCGCGCCAGGCGTGCTGACGTCGATGTCTCCTACAAGGGTAATGCTACCTAAGCCTTCTGAGTCGCCGACAATGAGACTGCCAGCCGTAATCTTGGAAAGATCCCCGGCAGTCACGTCAAAGTTTTCTTCGGTATGCGACATGCCGCCTATAAAAATCGGCTGCCCAGAAAATGAACGAAGGTAAACAGTGCCATTGCTGGTGTTAATCGATTCAAACGAATAGTTATCGGTATGGATCGACACGTCGGCCACGTTGCCACTTATGGCATTGACAGTCACACTGCTCGGAGAGATGAGTGAAAGATGCGTTGAACCAAGGCTAATATTTTGTCCACCGCCTATGTCACCAGCAGTTCTAAGAGTGAGGCTATTCAAGGCGGTTCCGGATATATCCAGTTCTGACAGCATGGTGATGCCAGCCGACAATTCGAGATTTCCGATCACTAGATTGCCACCACTGAATCGCTGCATTTCTGGTGCAGTAAGCGAAAAGCCCGGTTCTTTTATGAGTCCACCAAGCATTATGGATACGTCGTCATCAGGCAGTATTCTTATCACATCATCCGGTGCGCCGGTTATCTGACCATTTAGGTTCATCCCGGAAGCAATAACAGTTATGTTGACCGGTTCACCAGATTCCGACTTTTGAGTATTGATGACGCCGTTGAGGTTCAGTACACCCTGCTCTGCCTTGATCGCTAGCCCCGTATCTACAGTAAGGTTGACGTTGCCATCAATAACGATATCAGCGTTCTTTGTTATGAGTCCGGCATAAGTGCCCAGCAGTTTCAGCGCACCTACTCCCGCCCCATTAGTAGTGAATTGCAGCGAGCTTCCTTCCGAAGGCTTGAATTCAATATTGTTATATTCATCTGGTGCATCGTTGCCTGGTGGTGTAAATGAAGACATGGTCAGGCTTCCACTTACGCCGCCACCACCTTCGCCGCCGCCATCGCCCTCATCGATAAGCGAACTCGTACCAAATGCATGTATCCCGTTGAGGGTGGCCATCGAATTAGCTTGGACTATGATGTTCAGATTGTTTCCATATGAACCATTCTCAACCAGAATTCCCGGACCAAATTGGGTCGATAGATTTGCAACAGTGGCATTTTTACCGAGCTCCAGAGTTCCAGTTATGAAGCGGAAAATAGACTCGCCCCCAAATCCAATTGGGTCTTCCAGTTTCTGGGTTGCGCCATCACCAATTTTGATATAGCTCGCTTTTACATTCACAAAGCCCGAGTACGATGGATAGTATGTTAAAGAGCCATTCAAATAGATAGGTGCGTCGTTGACAGTACTCAACGATATTGTGGGTGTGTCCGAAGAGTATCCGTACAGATTAAACATGCCTGCGGAGCCATCCACGATGAGGGCCGAAGACCCGACAACATTTTGAACGTTTATACTGCCGTACACAGACTCGACCAACCCATTGTTAGTGAGACGAGGAGTTGCAATAATGATGGAATCCAAAGCTCTTATCATTGAGTCAGTTTTCGGCAAAGAAATTCTGCTTGATGCCGATTCAACAGACAAATTGACATCAGCACTACTGTCTATAGAACCTACATTGAGGACACGATCTTCGCCGTGCAAAGTAATGTTGACTCCAGCACCAGCGGCGCTAACGAGTCCTTGCAGATCTCCGACGATATCAACCGTAACCGGGTTGGATGCCGAGTAAAACTTTACCTCTCCCAGATCTCCATGAACTGAGGAGGTGTCCACCTTGCCGAGAACGGAAGTCGAGATGCCCGTGTTGTTCGAGTTGTTAGTGATCGAAATCGTACCGCCCTTGCCGACACCGGGAGCAGTCGCGGTGACGTCGCCGGAAACACCTGAACTCACAACAGTGGACCCGAGGGCAAAAGATTCTTCTGAATCATCATTGTAAGTTAGGCTGATCGATCCTGCATCCCCATCTCCTTTTGAACTCGCTGAAAGTTCCCCAGTGACTTTTAGCTGCCCAACCACATCCATTCCTGATTCCAGTGAAATGCTGACGCCATTGCCTGCACTGCCGTTCGGTCCAGCGATGAGTGCCTCCGTATTAACTGATAAATGGCGGCCGGCTCGAACCTGAACTGTTCCGCCATTGCCACCTGTTAGACCACTTGAAACCTCAAGCTTGACTTCACCTGCTTCTTTGCCAACGAACAGGTCGGCATCCTCGCCATGGCTAATGACAGAAATCGTTCCACCATCGCCATTTGCTCCTCCTCTGGCTGAAAGTTGAAGAGAGCCTTCAGTGTTTTGGAAAATAACTGGCGCGCCCTCGATTGTTAGAGAGCCTCCTGAGCCGCCTGATTCTCCAGCGTCAGCGCTCAATCCTCGATGCAATGTGACGGCTCCGCTTTTTGCAATAAGTGCAATGCTGCCACCATCAGAATTTGCACCACCCGCCACCGAAATCAACGCATCGTCCATTACAACGATGCCGCCAGCCAGCCCGTTCGTTACTGAAATTGATCCGCCCTTCGCGCTTGAGTCCCCGCCGTTTGCAAGAAGCTTAGTATTTGAATCAAGAATGAAAGGCAAAGCATTATTAATTTCAAGGGCGATGCTGCCACCGTCACCGGTGCCTTTTCCGTGCATCTCCAAAGCACCCTTAAGATGTAGCGCTTGCGTAGTAGCAAGCGAGACACTACCGCCCTTGCCATTTAATCCGAGGGGACCCGCAATTAGATAGCTAGTGTCGATGCTAAGCGCGCTACTGGAACTTACTTTGATTTTGCCACCGTCACCGGAAAGTGAATTGAGACTTCCTCCAGTGGCGGAAAGAATCATTTCACCCGCGCCTGAACCGACACTCGGAATTGCACCATTTGTGACTACTTGAATTTGTCCGCCGGCCCCATTACCGGCTCCGTTGGCACTGAAATTTAGAGGAGTAGCTCCGGAATTTACAAGTTCTTTCGCTGTTATGAAAATCTGCCCGCCAGAGTAATCGCCGCCCGCCGCATCAGCGGAGGCTGATCCACCATTAAAGATGACGGGAAACTGAGGAGCAAACACTTCAAGGGTGCCACCGGCGCCAGTGCTCGTGCCGCCGCGAAATGCAAGATTTCCGAGCGATTTAATCACCATATTTTGAGGCGCTGAGAATAAAAGGGGGGCTATTATAAGGAAGCCTCCAGCAGTGTTCTGCGAGCCCATCTTAAGGGTTCCCTGATTTTCAAAAGACATGGCATTTTGGTACACGTCCATGATCGCCGCAATACGATCTGGCGAAGTTAAAGTGACGTTCTGTCCAATCGTCAGATCTTCGGTTGCGCCAATTACCAAGGACGCACCATAATTGAGCGGAAATCCAGATTGGGTCCATGCTTTCGTTGCAGCGGTGGGGCTAACCACTACTTCGGCTGATTCTATGCCTGAACTGACAATGTTTAGGCTCCGCAGACTCTGAAGTCCACGCGCTGGTCGGAGGCTTGCAAACCCATCGTTAATGACGAGGGTGGTTTTAGAACCAGACGGTAAGACAAGGGTTCCTGCGTTTATGTTTACTTGACCAACCAAATCATTACTCTTGAAACCTAACGGAACATCTGCTAAAAGCCTTGTCTCTTTGCCTAATATAACTGTGCGTCCGTCCAGCGCGACAGCGCTTGCCGCTATAGTCGCATTGTCGGCTATGGCAAGTGTATCCCAATAGGAAGAAAGCTTCACTGTATGTGAAACGGTGATGTCACCGAATAGAGCATTGTCTTGAATTATGGCTCGCACTGCGCCGCCCGAACTATTTGCGGATTTGATGCTGCCAGAACCGAAGTACTGTTGAGCATAGATAGTTATGTCGCCGTCTTGCGTGCCGCCGGACGTATCTATCAAAGCCTGTGACGGCAGCTTTATTGCGCCAAAGTTCGCGCCATGGACGCCTGCCGCATCGCTAAAAGCACTTAGAATCACGATGCCGCCTTTCCCAGAGCCGACGGCACTAATTTTGTCAATTGGATTGCTTGCGAAATCAATGTTGCCACCAGTTGCGCTACCAAAGCCACCATTTCCATCACTGATGAAAATCTTGCTTGCACCGTCGTTAATTAGAAACGGATTGTCCAACGGAAAAGGTCCCAGAGCAGGTGCATTCACTGGGTGCCCTGCAGCAAGAGTGATATTACCTGCGTTGCCTGTTTGCGAGCTCGAATCGATGCTGATACCACTGACAGTCGTGGAGATGTCTCCGCCGGCGCCAATGACTATGTCCCTGCCTCCATAACTTAGATCCTTTGTCAGACGAATGTTGCCACTATAATTGCCAATTACCGTTGAAGCTCCCAGCTGTATCTCACCGATTACGAGATCGCCTTTTGAGACACCTAAGCTCCCGGAGCCCCCACCATAGGCATTTGTAGTACCGATAATTTCGTCCATATTGACGCGGGTAGTCCCGGAACCATTGTAGAGATTGACTTCATTGGCCGAAATTGATCCCCTGTGCATGATTAGGTTGTTCACCGCAGCATAGTTAGAATCGCGAATGTTCACTTGACCAGACAGAGCTTCAATGAGTCCATTGGTGTTGGTGATTGTTAGATCATTCGGTGTGATCGTTGCGATGTTTACATTTCCGGACAGCGCACTGAGCAGTCCGCTGTTATAGACATTGCCATTGACATAAGTAGCAAAGTCGGTAAATGTTGTAGTACCGCCCCCGGTGAAAATGTTCAGGTTATTTGCAGCTTGCATTACCGGCAGCGCGCCCGTAGCGCCCTGCAAACTGTTCATCAATGTTCCGCCTGCAATTGCTGTAAGATCAGCAGAAGAAATTATTGATCCCATGTTCGTCAGATTCTGCACCGCATTTAGTGTCATACTGACGTTATTTACGGCTGGAAGATACCCTGCTATTCCACCCGATGGCAAAACCGAAGTAATGGATGCTCCTTGCTGATTTAGGATGTTTTGGGCAGCGATTGATCCGGCAAGCGCACTGGCAGATTGGGACAATACCTGAATGGTGCCTGAATTCACCAAATCCGATACTATATTGACGTTAGCAAGTCGAGCAACATCCTGCACGGCCGTGACATTCTGCGGTATCACAAGATTGCTTACGCCATTCTTGGCCGCTGCGCTCAGGTTAAAGGTACCGCCGACGGCGCTACCGTCAGCCCCAAGAACAATGCTTTGAGTGCCCGTATAATGAACTTGCGAAACTGCAACCCGCTCTGCAGGCGTTAACATGTCGTTGACGGCGACACTGACGGAATTTCCATTCACATTTATGGTCGCTGCATGTCTGGCTGTTTCAGTTGCAGTGGTTGAGGTCAGGTCGAGGTTATTTGGAACAGTTTGGGCTAAAGCAGTCAGCGGCAAAAAGCTTTGAGCAAGCAGAAGCAGTGAACTAAGAATGACTGCTTTAGGTCTATTCATATCGGGCCTCCAGGGATATCTAGGTGCGCAAAAGCGCGCTCGCAAGAAATGCGAGCTGCAGCGCGCAACCCATAGTCAAAAATCATCTATTAGATTCACAGTATCATTTTCTCTTGACGACGATCAAATGAAATTTGAATTCTTACCAATCTCTTCAAATACGAAAAAATTAATGGATAGACAATTTCGATTGGAAAGAAGGGCAAGTTAAGAAGTTGCTAACGATTGAGCGAAACTCCTACCGCACAAGCATCTTCGGATTCTCCTTACGCGCGTTAGGAGAATCCGCGCGACAGCAAATCCCTCGAAAGAGTGATCACGAATTCCTATCCCAAGACAAGTAGTGACACCACACACAGTGGTATTAGTAGTTGGCTCAATGATAATAACTAAACGAATTACATAAAGGACGGCGCGCTTCCTGGGTGGAGTTCGCGCCGTCATTTCAGAATCACCTGGACTCAATTACGGAGTCGAGGCCATCTTTACTTTGTCCTCACGGGTCCAGAGGCGCAGCTTACGGCATGCCGCAACGTAGGCATCGCTGTCTGCCGGTCCCGTTAGTTCGATTACGCCTTCATCGCCAGCGACTCCAGCTTTGGCAAGCAACGGGGCCGCAGAACTGTTGAAAGCGATGAACTTCATGTGAGCAAATGCATCGGAAATGAAGTCCTTAGCGGGCGCATGAGGAGCAATCTTCGCGGCACCAGCATCAGAGACGAGAATAGCGACTGCATCAAACAGAACAGAGGGTCCACCATCAATTTTGTGATCTGCCGGAATGTGAGTTCCATCATTCAAATCGACACCACCAATCGTTGGTGCCACCACTTGAAGAGAAGCCCCTTCTTTCTGCAGTGAATTCTTCAACGCAGCGAACAATTTAGCATCCGCCCCATCCGTCATAAGCACACCAACGGTTCGCCCTTTGAAGGACGAGGGTCCATTCAAAATGATGCTCAGCGCTGGGGACGGCGGCAAAGCCTTTGTCGGTTTAGCGGCTTTGGCAGGCGCAGGCAAGGTCTTCATCCCCAATCCTTCAGCAACTTTTGCAGCTAGATCGCGATCGATATTTTCGAGATGCGACACCATTCGCTCACGAATCGCAGCCTTCTCAACTTTGGACAATTCGAAAACCAAAGCATCCTTTATGTGCGTTTGCTCCGTTTTGGTTTGACTAATGTAAAACTGCCTTGCCTGACTGTAGTGATCGGAAAAGCTTTCCGAGCGCGCCCGGACTTTATTGCCGCTCATGGCTTGAGGATAGCTCACAAACCCCGTCTTCGGATTTTCACGCGGTCCTCCAAAAGAATTCGGTTCGTAGTTAACTCTTCCTTTTGGATTCACCATAGCCATATGTCCATCCTGTTGGAAGTTGAACATTGGACATTTCGGCGCATTGATAGGTAAGTAGGTGAAGTTAGGCGAGCCCAAGCGCTTCAACTGCGTGTCCAAATAAGAGAAGTTCCGCAACTGAAGGAGCGGATCATCGGTGAAATCTACTCCTGGGATTATATTGTTCGTGCAAAATGCGACCTGTTCAGTTTCGGCGAAGAAGTTGTCTACAGTGCGATTTAGCACCATACGTCCAACTCTCTGAACTGGAACAAGTTCTTCAGGAATAATCTTGGTGGCATCAAGTACGTCGAAATCAAATTTACGAACGAACTCGTCATCAAAGATTTGCACGCCCAACTCCCACTCAGGATAGTCGCCTTTCTTGATCGCATTCCAAAGATCGTGTCTGTGGAAGTCTGGATCCGCGCCATTTATTTTTACAGCTTCGTTCCATACAACTGACTGAAGACCCTGCTTTGGCTTCCAGTGAAATTTGACGAAAGTGCTTTTGCCTGCTGCGTTCACAAGGCGATAGGTATGAACTCCGAAGCCTTCCATAAATCTAAACGAACGAGGAATCGCCCGATCTGACATCGCCCACATGATCATGTGCATCGATTCCGGCATTAGCGAAATGAAATCCCACAGATTGTCGTGAGCTGTGGCTGCTTGCGGTGTACCGCTATCCGGCTCTTCCTTTGCGGCATGTACCAGGTCTGGGAACTTCATTCCATCCTGAATAAAGAAGACAGGGATATTATTGCCAACTAAATCCCAATTGCCCTGCTTTGTATAAAACTTCGTCGCAAAACCGCGGACGTCTCGCGCAAGGTCGAACGATCCCTTGTTGCCGACGACAGTGGAGAATCGGACAAATACAGGCGTCTTGTCCCCGGCGCGTTGGAACGGATCGGCCTTCGTGATATCCGAGAGGGACTTGTAATTTTCAAAATATCCGTGCGCTCCAAATCCACGGGCATGAACAACGCGCTCGGGAATACGCTCGTGGTCAAAGTGGAAAATCTTGTCACGTCCTACGAAATCCTCCATTAAAGTGGCGCCACGAGGGTTTACTTTGAGTGAGTTCTGATCGTCTGAAATCGGTGTTCCGTTTGATGTAGTGATTGTCGGAAGGGTGCCGGTGCTCATTTGGTGCGTTTCGCCGCCAGGTCCGGCAGCACTGGCTGCATCACCTGTGGACAGAGTTCCCTTATCTGCTGGTATACCGGCGATCGATGGGTCGTCTTTTTGAGCAAAAGCTCCTGGCACACAAGTAAAGTTGCAGATTGAAATTGCAAGAAGAATTGCTGTCATCGCATTGATCGGATGACGCGAAAACGAAGGACTCATGCTGATTTACCTCACTCTACAAGCACGGAAAGCGCTAAGCATTGCACGAGTGCTTATACGAACTTCAATATAAAAACTAAGGCTAACCCCAGCATCTTAGAAAACTCCTTACGACGCTAAGGGCAAATCTTATTTCATCGCCTACAAAACGCACGTCAAAGGCTACATTTAATAATTTGCAAAGCAATGGGCAGAGCCCGCCGGTCCAAAAGACGTTGGCAGCAAATCACACTCAATGCTTCTCCGGAGCCACGATGAGTGCCTTAGCTTTGATTTGAAACCAGGCTTTCGAGTGGAGACGAGCACTGCCACGTCATCTCAAGACCTACAACGAAATCAGAACCAACAGAAGTGCTTGCGGAACTTCATTCACTTAAGCTCGGTGACATCACTAACTTTCAAAAGGCTACATCCTCCGCGTTCAGAGATCCAGCCCTTAACACGTACACGTTTTCCAACAAAGCGGCCCATTAATTCAGCGCATCCTTTATAGGCTTTGCTTTTGGCACAAATGTAGAGCTTGCCTTTGTCGTCTACAATCCCGGAGCTAACACCGCCGAGCACGCAAAGCAACCCACAGGCTTTATGTTTTTCGCCACGACCTTCTCCCATCACGCCTGAACTCCAACACCACGCATCAACGACTTCGCCAACTAATTCAATGGGGCGTGTTCTGATTTCGCCAATTGGACGTGGCGACAACCTGGCGATATTAGATCCAGATGTACTTTTCTTAGAAGCTCCGGCTTCCGCTTTTGCCACAGGATCAGAAAATGCATTTTGCGGAAGAAGCGTTTGCGCCAACAAAGCTAGAATGCAAAGACCTTTAGCGGCGAAATGATCGGCCCAATTAACCAGAGGCATTGCATCACCTTGATACATAGGAATAATTGATCATGAAATCGGTGGCCACATCCGTGCTGCCTTTTGGCATGATCGTGACGTTCACTTTCCTATCACCTTTGGTGGCAATGAGGTCGGAGTCCGTTACAGAAGTGAAGCGCCATCCCGTCAAGCTATTCCTGTAGAAATCAATTACTTGGTGTGGCGACGAACTGGTCCCGTAGCGCAGCCCAATATTCGTTTGACGGCCCTGCGTTCGCTGCAATCCGAAACGGAATTTGGCACCACCTAAATCAGGCAGCTCCGGAAGTGAAACTGGTTTTCGCAAGGTTTCAAAATAGTTCTTAGTGTCCGAAACCGACGGAGCTAAATTTCCACGAGGACGAATAGGTCTGGCGGGAGGGCGTTGATGCGTCTTTCCCACCGACGAAGAAGATTGCGCAGCCGCTGGCATCTGGCTGCAAACGACAAAAGCAAGTAACCCGCCAAATAAAAATATTGATTTTCGAATTGAAAACATAATGCACCACATACAGTATTGGGTTGAAATAGATTGAGAAATAGAGCGGCGTCATCGTGAAAGTGGCAAAGTGCTCAACAGGGGCAGCACCAATTTCCGCCGCCAGACGCACAATTCCTAAATCGCAGTTTTCCCAGCAGGTTATGGAAACCCGTTCCTGGCCACCACTGTCCTTCATTGTGCGCAGTGCCTGGTTGAGGCGGCGGGCAGTCCCACGGATTGGGATAGCCTTCTTCTCCCGGCACATTTACGATGCGCCCGTTGAGGTCCACTTCACCTGTCGTGAAACCGACTTTGTTTCCATCAGGATCAATGTTCGTCAGAGGATTCGGCTTGACAGCGCTTAAAACGAGAGTCTTTGTACTTGGATCGAGATAGATATAGCTCGTTTTCCGAAATGGAACTTTCGATGAAAACACTGACTCGATTTCCGAATCCGTCGCATCAGGTTTTATCTGGTGCATACGAACCGTCAGATCACGCCTCACCGTATTTGGTGCATTGGAATCCAGCAGCAACTCATCAAGTGAACCTTCAGCACTCATTACACAGGGAGCGCTGAAGGCCGGGTAGGGGGCTCCCGGCCCTGGTGGATAGGATGCGTTCAAATTAAAGTGCTTGAGCCCACTGCATTGACCAGGAGCCACAGCACTTCCGCATCCATCTGAATCCACTGCCGCGCGCACTTGAAGAACAAAACATTTGAAAGCTTCAACCGCCATAAGATCATTGGCGGTTACAGAATGAGCTCCGGTTGTCGACCCGTAAATTTCTTGAAAGCGACTTACGTTTGCAACACAACTCGCGTCAGATGGACCAGGTCCGCCCGAAATCGAATTTTTATTCGTACATCGATGTACAGTCTGCCCAACCAGCCCGTAAGCCTCATCCGAACTTAAGTTGGTGGGGCTATCTATTCCAGACAGCAGATTATTAGGAACCTGTGGTCGCGGAGTATCCGACTTATGAGCTTCAACATAATCGATGACCGCTTGCACTTTGTCAGTCTTGCCTATGTAGGGTGCCTTCGGCCCGCCGGTGACAAGATCAAGGTGCTCAGGCTGCATCATCAACGTGGTGAAGATGTCTTCTCCACCGCCAACATTGCCATTGAAGTCGATCTTTGGAAAGCTCTCGCCATTATCAATTTCAATGTAACCGCTGGGGATGGACGCACCAAATTCCATATTCAATGTGCCGACAATAGCGCATGAACGCGTAAGAATGTCAGCACCGGAACTTGACTCTTTGCCCTTCCCGCCTGACTGAAAGGAATTGGGTGGGATGCGGCTTGCGCCGCCCGAACCAAGCGGCGAACCCGCGTTGCTGCCAAAGTCATCCACGGAAACAAGGTGAGGTTGCTCTCCCGGACGCAGTGGGACGCCTTGTAACACCACACCCGGCAAACTGAGATTGATATTGTTATAGCCAGACAGATATTTTTTCCTGCTTCCGTTAGCAACTTTCTCAACGATGTTATTTGCGTCAGCAAGAAACGCAGCCACACTAGCTGGCACTTGTTCAGTTTTGAAAAATACGTTCGCTGCTTTTCTACGCGCCATGAAGGAGCTGTTCGTTTCAGAAGCCTCGTCGCGAATGCTGCCATCATTCCTCAACATTCGCGTCGAATTGGGCGAAGACAGCAAAGAGAAATGTCCCTTCAGCTCGTCATGTTTTGATAACTGTGCCGCCAGACGCGCGCCAATTCCGCCTTCGCCTTCAAGTAATTCAGCTAATTGTCTAGCATGGGCTTTCGCTTCCTCAGTTCCGAGGTCAGCGGCGTTGAGCGTGACTAGAACAGTTTTAGCAACCAGCCGGTTGAAATTGAGCAGGTTCACCTTTGAGCCAGGATCCAACAATCCCTGAAACTCAGCTACTTCCTTTACGGGATCCGACAAAGTAATGTCCGGAGATTTTAAAACTTGTTTGGCTACGTTAAGGTTTCCAGCGTCAATCGCGTGCTGTAATTCCTTTCCACCGCCAATAATTTGTATCCAAAAGAAAAACGCTACGCCAACGAAAACAACTATCAGGGTAAGGGCAATCACAAGGGCGGTAACACCGCCAGCATCGGACCTCTTATTCATTTGTCACCTCAGGTTTTGATCAAGGACACGCCTAATCTGCTGAAGCGATTCAAAAGAATTGGAACTCGACTGGTACGAAGGCAGCGCGTAAATTCATTAGGGCTTTTCCTGAGACGGAGTTAAGATCAACCAAGACACGTGAGATATTGTTAATATAATGGACTAAGAATGCGTTTTGGTCAATTGAAATTTTCACGAAAGGTTCAAGCTGCTGGGCTGACAACATCCATAGAAGATGCTGCCTCTGCTCGAAAACAACATCTCAGCTCCCACTATTTCGGGCGATCAGCCTTCTTGATCATTGCACTTCTGACTATGCCGTCTTGCACGAAAACCCGAGGTGACCTGAATATTGCTCAGCTGGAAACGGAGTTTAACGACACAAAGGTTCCCCAAGAAGCGAAGTTATCACACTTGCATTCTGCACTTGCCTATACACAAGCAACATTCGGACCTGACAGCAAGAAGACAAGATCAATCTTGATGATGCTGGCGCAATATTATTCCGCACAGCGAGATTTCGCCACAGCACATGAATATTGGAAAAAGGCATTAGCACTCTGCAATGAGAGCGACAGCTCGGAAATCGAACTCAAGATTAGATGCGTGTCCGGTCTAATCGCTTCAGAATGTGCCCAGGGCAAATGTGAAGACTCAAGAGATAGCTACAGGGAGCTTCTGCGCATGAGGACAAGTTTGTATGGCGCGGGAGCCAAGCAAACGCTAACTACAAAGAAACTGTTGGCGGAAACCTTTCAAAAGAAAAGGCGATTCTCTGAAGCTGCAACTTTGTATGAGCAGGCAATAAAAGAATGCCCTGCAAGTAATCAATGGTTCATGAACAGCGCCAAATTATCGCTCGCTCGCTGCTACGCAGAGACAGGAAAAATAAGGGAAGCAAGTGCCATTTTAGATAGGCTGATTGCTTCGGCAAGAAGGGACAATAATGGACAGCAAAATCCTCTTTTGTTCGAAGCCTTAAAACTAGACTTACAACTAAATCAAAAGCTAGACAAAAGGGTTCCAAAAGCTTAAAGCTGTACGGAGCTTAAAGCTGTACGTACGGGACAGACTGTGTCATTAACACAGCGAAAACAGCGACCTTGATTCGTCTTAGGACTACAATTGTCCAGATTGTCTCTTTATGCTGTCAAAGATTCTCCCCACATAGCCGCTGATTAACCCCCTCGGGGGGGTGTGAGGGAGTACACCACGGGGTAAGAGAAACTCGGGATCAGGTTGGTTGCAGTTCCGATAAAATGACAGATAGCTGGCAAGACAAAATTGCTCGATTGCTGAAGCAAGCTAGCGAGTTACGCCAATTGCTTGATGGCGAGGTCGCTCATCCTGAAGTTCTTTCGGGACTGGGTCGTTTGCGCTTGCGCCTGCAGGGTTTCCTGGTTGACTCTGCTGAGATTCCAAAGAAGCTGGAAAAAATACTGCATACATTACCGACGAACCCTCCATGCGGTTTGCTGCTGATTGACCAGAAAGGCAAAATAATTCATTGCGATGAACAGGCACGTTCGCTCTTCGGAGTCGAACCAAGCAATGAAATTTTGAAAAACGAGCAAGCAAAAATCAAGTTTTTGCGTGGAGATATGGAAACTCCCTATACGGAAGGTGAGCTTCCCTGGACGAAAGCGGAAAAATTGAACGTAGTTGAAACAAACATCCCTCGTATCTTTCTGACGTCGGAAGCACATCCCAATGGACGATGGGTGGCTTGCACAGTGTCTAAGCTGGGACTTGGCGAAAAGGATAGAAGTAAGTGCATCGCTTTTGTCGACATGCATGAACTTGTCTCCCGAGAGAAACAATTAGCGGTTTTAGCTAAGTCGATGGACCGCTTGCTTGCCGATATGGAGAATGTAGCTGCAGAATTCAAGCTGCTCAGCAACCGGCTGCAAAACGGAAATACGATGCTGGCAGAAGAGCCCGAGTTCAATATTCCGCGAACCACTGACAGGCCGCCAGTGGTGGATGATGAGCCAAACGGAAACCGCATTAAGCGCGCTCTGGTAGTCGATGATATTCCCGTCAGTCAGAAGCTGTTGGAAATGCGCTTACGAAAGCTTTCAATCACTTGCGATTATGCCAAGGATGGAAAAGAGGCTGTCGATAAAGCTGCGAAAAACGACTACGATCTGATCTTTATGGACTGCAACATGCCAGTTATGGACGGCTTCGAGGCCGCACAAGCGATCAGACGAGCAGAACTAGAAACTGGCAAACATGTTCCGATTATTGCAATGACCAGCTATGACCGCCCACATGATCGCGAACGTTGCTTATCTGCAGGAATGGATGAATACCTGAGCAAAAGTGCCAGCGCAAGGCTTTTAGAAGAGATTGTCGACTGGTCATTGCACAGAGGTGATGCTCGACATACACCGCCTGTGGAGGCAGAACTAGAAGAGGAAGAGCTCGACATTGCGAAGCTCAAGGAAACATATTCATTATATGAGCTGAGCGATTTGCTGAACTCATTTGTTCAAGGCACGAACACGGTTATGCGTTGCCTTCGAATGGCGATCGATGAAAAAGAGGTGCGCTCTATTGCGCACTTTGCCTACTCGCTTAAAGGTCCGTTCGCAACACTGGGGCTGATTATGACCGCCCGCCTGACAGCCACGCTGACAGACAGTGCCGAAACAAATGACTGGATCGATGTGGATGAATACTACGATTCACTAGCAGAGAAGTGCAAGCTGTACTTGCACCAGGTTGATGAATTTAACTCGAAGTTGGAGAAGGCCAAGTAGTCTGTCCTCACTGAGGAGAGGTTCATCAGATGCCGGCGAGAGGCCGGCGGTCCCAGCAGCATTACTGCGCAGCACATTAGATCTTTGCATCAAGCCGGCCAGAGGTCGCCTCAATTTTAGCTGCAGCAAAAGCGGACAGGATGCCCGCCCTCCCATAATTGCAGACTCGCGTTCAATAGGTGCTTACTTCAGAGGAGGCCATGTCAGAAACGACAATTGCCCGCAGCACAGCCATGCGACGCGCGCCGTAGAGCGCCGCGTGATGCCAAGTCCATGGCGCGATGCCAAGCAGAATAAAAACGCAACAGCTTACTCGTATTGGCTTATAATCTATGGTCTCCAAACCGACGAAACAACCATGTTTGTTCTTGTAATCAAGAGAGCACTTGCAGCTATCCCCGTTCTGTGGATTGTGGCGACTCTTACTTTTATTATGGTTCGAATTGTTCCAGGCGGTCCATTCGATCTAGATAAAGCATTGCCACCGGAAGTGGTGAAGAACATTCAAGCGAAATATCATCTTGATCGCCCCTTACTAGAACAATATGGCCTCTACATGGGACGCCTGATTCAAGGGGATTTAGGCGTCTCATACAAGTATGCCAATCGCACCGTAAATGATATTTTGACAGATGCATTTCCCGTCTCATTACAGCTAGGCGCCATGGGCTTGCTCCTGGCGGTCATAGTTGGAATTCCACTTGGAACGTTGGCAGCAATCAATCGCGGCTCATGGGCAGACGGCGTTTGCATGCTCATCGCCACCCTAGGCATCTCCGTTCCTGGGTTTGTTGTGGGGGCACTACTTATATTCGTCTTTGGACTCTGGTTGAAAATTCTGCCGGTAGCTCTCTGGGAATCGGCGCAACACATGATACTACCAGCAGTGACACTTGCAGCTAGCCCAGCGGCATACTTGGCGCGCTTAACTCGCTCAAGCGTCCTTGAAATTCTCCAAAAAGATTGGGTTCGAACGGCACGCTGTAAGGGACTGAGTTGGGAACGGACGATAATTCAACACGTACTTCGCAACGCGCTAGTTCCAGTTGTGACAGTGCTTGGTCCACTCACCGCAATCCTCATTACAGGATCCTTCGTCGTTGAATACATTTACGCTATTCCCGGTATGGGCCGCTTCTTCATTACGGCTGTGAGCAACCGTGACTACGATCTTATAATAGGAACGACTTTGGTGTTCGGCGGACTACTTATCGTCACAAACACAATAGTCGATATCGCCTATATGTTCCTAGATCCTCGCATGAAGGTGGAAGGATAATGGCCGTTCCGCCAGAGACGACAGCACCAATTGACCCCGTAAAAGAATCAGCCGCGGCGCCCAGAACAGAGCACCACGGACTTTGGATGCAAGCCTGGAAGCGTTTGCAAAAAATGCCGGGCGCAATGATTTGTTTTTGGACAATCGTCCTGCTTGTAGTAATGTCAGCATGTTCATGGCTAAATGTGCCGCTTACAGAATTTCGCTACGACCAAACGAGCACTGAAATTTTGGCGAATCCTTCTGCAACGCACTTAATGGGCACCGATGAACTTGGGCGCGATATGTTAGCACGCATCATCTTCGGCGCGCGTTTATCAATTGCGATAGGCTTAGTGACAGCAGGCATTGCGTTCGTTATTGGCACCGTTTACGGGTCAATCGCCGGATTCTATGGCGGCAAAATCGATAGTGTGATGATGAGAGGCGTAGATATTGCATACGCGTTGCCGGAATTATTGGTGATGATTCTCGTCGGAGTTTTGCTTGAGAAAGTAGAGATTTTTGGTCAGCCAGTAGGACGCGGAACATTCGGAATTCTGATCGCATTGGGGCTGGTAAGCTGGATGGGAACCTCACGATTAGTGCGCGCACAACTTCTGCAACTTCAGAGCGAAGAGTTCATCGATGCTGCTAAAGCGGCGGGACGCGGAACAGCAGAAATCATAATCAAGCATATGCTGCCAAATGCAATGGGTCCGATTATTGTCGCACTCACCTTTACCGTTCCATCGGCAATCCTTTCCGAGTCAACACTGAGTTTCATCGGTCTTGGACTGTCACCGCCCGCCTGTAGTTGGGGGACGCTGGCTAGTGACGGCTGGCGCTCGCTGCGCACGCATCCGCATCTAATTCTTTTTCCAAGCCTCTTCATTTTTATCACCGTATTGTCTTTCAACTTACTAGGCGACGGTCTTCGCGATGCGTTGGACCCTCGAACGAGGCGTCGTTAGCTGATTCCACTCATCATGAATTCACGGCAAGCAGAAATCTGCGCTAACAGGCGCAGAAAAATGCAGGGCTTGCATGAATGACAAGTATCCATTAAGGGAAGCAAAAAACTCTTGCAAAAGCGTTTTAATTGAGTTTTCGGACTGTCGCACATAATTCTCCAAGATAAAATTTTCGAACTCAACTCCGAAGGAACTGACGAGCAACAGGTCTTGAAGCCTCAATAATGCACCCGAAAAACCGGATGGACAATCCATTCCAAAACCTTGCACTAAGAAGCCGCAAACTTTTACGTCCTTAATCATGGTCCATTTGTAGTATCGAGCATATGAGAAATGCTGTCGATTGCCGAGTGTTCCCCTGGAACCTTCCACTCAAAGTTTTGTCTTTTTCCATGTAAATCAGAACAACGAACAGCTCACAGAAAAGATGGGATAAAGAACTATTCGCGAGGCAGCCTAACTTGAGAGCGGACTTGTTAACGCTGCCTCCTCCCATCCTCTCTGCTTCCCGGCAGTATCTGTGATCTTCGAAAAACCTGTGGCACGGCACTTATTTCAGTATCGTCCGCAGTATCATCGGGGAGGACGAAATGAGAACGAGAAAGAGAATTCATGTTTATCGCACCGGCAACTTCTGGAAAGTCGCGGAAGAAGGACGAGAAAGACAGGGGCGAATATTTCTCACGTCCAGAGAAGCCCTTCGTCGAGCGCAAAGTTTTGCCAAACGCTATTCCGTAGAAGTTGTTTTTCACCAGAATGGAAATCCAAGTGAATCAGGAAAAGAGCTTGCAAAACCCACTGAGCCAGTGCCGCAAATTAGATAGACAGTAGCACTAGACCAGTATCTTGCTCATAAACACACATTTCATCTTGCGGCCGGATCGAAGCAAATGGTGGCCTCTACCATTTATTCGATAACCATTACGCAAATAGAAACTCTCCGCGTTGACAGAAGCATCCATCTGCAACTTATGTAGTTTGAGTTTGCGTGCCAATGCCTCCAGCTCATCTAGGATTGCTTTGCCTGCTCCTAATCCGGAATTATTCGGTGCAACATAACAAGCACGCAATTCATTTTTCCTCGGCACAATGGAACCAAAGCCCAGTATTCCTTGTTGCCCTTCGGCAAGCAGCCAGATTTCGCCATCGGGATTTTCGACCATGGCTTTTGTAAGGGCTAAAATGCGCTCCTCGTTTACTGGCGAGGACCATTCGTCAAGAACTTCTTTGCCGTATGAGCGGGCTCCAAACTCGTGGACGGCTGCATAATGAACGCGAAGAATTGCCTCAGCATCCAGCTCCGTGGCAATTCGGACGGTTAAGGCTCTTGCTCTGGAATTTTCTATGGGTGCATCCATCAGCCGGGCTCCAGGACTATTGATCAAATTTTGCTTCAAATCTTCCCAAAGCGGCTCTAATTTAAGCAAGGGCATAGCCCATACACCGTACAATACATGTCCTTCTCCCCTACAGTAGATAGAGTTGTCAGAGGTGGGCGCAAAAGCAACAGATGAGCAATCCCGAATAGCTGTCCTCGGTGCAGGCAGCTGGGGGGGCACTCTTGCGCGCATATTGGCAGCCCAGAATAAGGATGTCAGCCTCTGGACAAGAGATGAGCAGAAGGCGCGCGCTCTGGCGGAGACACGCTTAATAGAGAAACCGCTGCATATTAGCTTACCGCCAAATCTGCTTGTCTCAAGCAACCTTGAAAAGTGCCTGGAAGGTCGAGATATCATCATCTTTGCATGCACATCGCAAAGCATGCGATCTGTGGCCAGTCTGGTAAAAGCACAACTGAAGCTGTCGACTCCGGTGCCGGCAGGCAAGATTTCTGACAACGTCAATAATTTACCGGCCCTGGTCAGCGCTGCCAAGGGATTAGAGCTCGACACCTTCCAACGAATGTCGGAAGTACTCCAAGAGGTTTGCCCTGAATTGGTGGTCGCTTCACTTTCAGGACCAAATCTGGCAGCCGAAATATTGAAGGGGCTCCCTACGGCGTCGGTTATAGCTTGTAAGGACGCCGATATTGCCACAAAGATTCAAAAGTCTTTGACGGTGCCAACATTGCGGTTTTATTCCAACACAGATTTGACAGGCGTAGAGCTTGGCGGCTCCTTCAAAAATGTGATTGCCATCGCCTCTGGTGGCGTCGACGGACTTGGCTTAGGAACAAATGCTAAGGCAGCTCTGATGACGCGCGGACTTGCTGAGATGACCAGAATTGCAGTGGCACTGGGAGCGAAAGCCTCCACTTTAGCTGGACTTGCCGGACTAGGCGACCTTGTTGCAACATGCTCCAGCCCGCTTTCACGCAACTACCGGCTCGGATATATGATAGCGCGCGGCAGCAAAATCAAAGACGCCGAAGCCGAGCTCGGAGCAGTCGCCGAAGGCGTCAACACGGCACGCGCACTTTGCGATCTTGCCCGAAAAATGAATATTGAACTTCCAATTGCCTCACAGGTCGAGGCCGCTCTCAACGGCGATATCAGCCCACAAAGAGCAATCATGAACCTGATGAATAGACCCTTAGTAAGTGAATAGGTGCACCGTGAGCAAAAGAGTGTTGATGCTGTCCTGGGAATATCCTCCGCGCATTATCGGAGGACTTGCTCGCGTTGTGGCAGAGCTGTCAAAGAAGATGGTCAAGCAAGGCTGGGAAGTGCACGTGGTTACAGCAGACCATCCAGGCACTCCCGAACATGAGATTGCTGACGGAGTTCACTTGCATCGTGTCAAAACGCAAACCGATCCAACGCCGGATTTTTTGACCTGGGTTCACCGCCTGAATTATGGATTGCTGCAATATGCCATTGAAGTTCATCGTAAAACGCCCTTTGATATTGTCCACGCTCATGACTGGATGGTTTGTGACGCGGCCTGGACGATGAAAAAAGGCTTCGGTCTGCCAATGATTGCCACCATGCATGCCACCGAAGCAGGCCGCATGAAAGGCGTACATTCCGACCTGCAACGCTACATCAATCAAATTGAATGGCGCTTGAGCTTTGAGGCCTGGAAAGTAATCGTCAATAGCCAGCACATGCGCAATGAAATGATGGGGCACTTTGGAACACCGGCAGACAAACTGGAAGTTATTCCGAATGGCATCGACCCCGAAACATTTGCTTTTGAATTTGATCCCAAGCCGCTGCGCAATCAATACGCGGCCGAATGGGAGCAGATTGTGCTTTTCGTAGGACGTATGGTTCTGGAAAAGGGTGTTCAAGTAATGCTGAATGCGATTCCGGCAATTACAGCGGAATGCCCTGGAGCAAAGTTCCTTTGCGTCGGCACTGGATATTACCTGGACGATTTGAAGCGCCAAGCCGACAACCTCAACATCAACCACAATGTCAAATTCCTTGGATACGTCAGCGATCACGATCTGCTTCGCCTTTATAAAATTGCAGATTGCGTTTGCATACCTAGCTTGTACGAACCATTTGGCATCGTTGCCCTGGAAGGCATGGCGGCAAAAGCTCCGGTAGTCACATCAGACACAGGAGGCTTGCCTGATTTCGTCGAGCATATGGCAAATGGTGTTCTCACTTACACAGACAACACGCAAAGTTTGACCTGGGGAATCCTGCAAGTGCTGAGAAATCCAGACCTCGCTCAGCAACTTCGCGATGAAGCATACAAACGCGTTTCCACGATCTACAACTGGAACGTCATCGCAAAACGAACACTGGAAGTTTATGAACAAGTACTTGCGGAAGCTGGAAACATGGGTCCGGACGGAGTAGCTTCCACACCCAAGCAAGCACTGCAAGCGGGCTCCACTCGCGGTGCCTCTTAACTTTATACCGACTTCGGAGGAAAAATAATGAAGGCAGTAATCATGGCTGGAGGTTCAGGTACACGGCTACGTCCGCTAACCTGCCACTTGCCCAAGCCGATGGTACCAGTCATCAATAAACCCATGTCAGAACACATCGTCGATCTTCTGAAGAAGCACGACTTTAACGATGTGATTTTCGCCTTGCACTACTTGCCGCAAGCGATAAGCGAATATTTCGGCGACGGTTCCGATTGGGGCATGAAGATCCGCTACTCAATTGAAGAAGGCAAACCACTGGGTACAGCAGGTTGCGTCAAAGCAATCCAAGATCATCTCGATGATACTTTCATTGTTATCTCCGGCGACGGTCTGACCGACATCGATCTAACTAAGGCGCTGCAATACCACCGCGAGAAGAAATCAAAAGCAACGCTAGTCCTCAAACGCGTAGAGAATCCACTGGATTACGGTGTTGTGATCACGGACAATAGTGGACGTATCCAGCGATTTGTAGAGAAGCCCGGCGCCAGCGAGATTTTCTCCGACACCGTAAATACAGGCATCTATATTCTCGAACCCGAGGTCCTTCTATACGTAGTTATGGGCAGAGAGCAGGATTTCTCGAATGACCTTTTCCCGCTCCTGCTCCTTCGCAATGAACCGATGTTCGGATATGTTGCCGATGGATACTGGTGTGACGTCGGCAACCTCGCCGTCTACAGACAAGCGCACCAGGACATTCTCAACGGCATGGTCAACATCCAAATGGATCTGCCACAAATCTCGCCAGGCGTTTGGGTCGGCGAAGGTACAGAGATCGATTCGTCGGTAAAACTGAATCCGCCAGTCTTAATCGGGCGCAACTGCCGCATCGCAAAAGATGTGCAGATAGAACCACATACGGTGATTGGCGATAACGTTATCATCCAGGAAAACGCGAACCTAAAGCATCCGGTTATCTGGTCTAATAGCTTCATCGGCAGTCAGGCAGCTGTGCGCGCATGTATCATTTGCAACAACGCCAGCATTCACCGCGGCGCCGAATTGCTCGAAGGCGCAGTTATCGGATCAAAGTCAGTAATCGGAGAGGAAGCTCACATCGATCCTGATGTCAGAATCTGGCCCGACAAGGCGATCGATTCCGGAGCTCGCGTCCCCACCTCCGTCATTTGGGGCACCAGAGCACCGAGAAGCTTGTTCGGTGCCAATGGCGTAGTCGGTATCGCAAACGTCGAAATCACCCCTGAATTTGCCGTCAACCTGGCTGCTGCATATGGAGCCAGCATCAAGAGCGGACCGGTTCTGGTGAGCCGTGATTACTGGCCTGTAAGCCGGATGATCAGCCGTGCAATCGTATCGGGATTGATGAGCGTCGGCGTCGATGTTCAAAATCTTGAGTCAATGCCATTGCCGATCGCGCGCCACTATGTAAAAACACAGAGATCCGCAGGACTTGTGCATACACGGATTTCGCAACGTGATGCCGGCAAAGTAAAAGTTGAATTTTTCGACAGCGTAGGTGTGGCAATCACAAAAGCGATGGAACGAAAGATCGAGTCAACCTTCTTCAAAGAAGATTTCCCGCGTTGCTTACCGCAGGATGTTGGCGAAATCAACTATCCAAGCCGCGTTCGCGAGTATTACATGGGCGAATATCTCGGTCATGTTAAAGGACAAGTTTTCGAGCAAGACAAGGTCGCATTCTGCGTGGTGCCTGGATCAAACTACACACGTTTGACCAAGGAGGGCGCACTGATCACTCGCCCGCCAACAGTCGTCATCGACTATGCTATGGCGGAGACAGGCGTAATTCTGCCTGACTTGCTGGGACAACTCGGCATCGAAACGGTGGTGCTCAATGCATCGATCAGAGGCAACCCGCCCAAGCAAGAAGAACGCATGGCAATGCGCAAGCAGCTTGCTGACGTAGTCAGAGCCCTCAATGCAGACATGGGCGCCCAAATCGGAAGAAATGGCGAACAAGTTACACTGGTCGACGAGACCGGCCAGGTTATACGAGGCGAACTTCTGCTAGCCACCGTAGCTGATATTATTCTGCGCGACAAACACAGCAGTACGATCGTCGTGCCAGTCAACGCCAGCTCAGCCATTGAGCGCATTGCTGCCCGCTATGACTGCAAAGTCATTCGCTGCAAAGCCTCTGAAACTGAAATCGGATCGGCAACATCCAAGACACCGGGGGTGAGCATCGGAGGAAGCGCCAATGGTTGCTTCATCTTCCCAGACTTTCAGAACGGTTACGACGCGATGTACACTGTAGGTCAGATCCTCGAACATCTGACCTACCAGGGCAGAACGCTGCATCAAGCCGTTTCGGAATTGCCGCCACTGGTTTATCAAGTTGACTCAGTCCACTGTCCATGGGAGCGAAAAGGTCGTGTCATGCGGCTTCTGGTCGAAAAAAATCAGAACAAACCGATGGAATTGTTAGACGGTGTAAAAATTCAGACCAGACCCGATCACTGGATTCTCGTATTACCGGACGCTGTAGAACCTTTAGTGCACGTCTATGCCGACGGCACCGATCTGCAGCAAACTTCACGAGACCTCAGCGAATTTTCGGAAATGGTTCGCTATTTCCAGCACGCGTAAACGCTTATAGCACAGGCACCTCCAGACTTTAGACTAAAATTCATGTCGAAATAACCGCTCAATAATTTGAATTTGGGCTGGTTTAATTGCCCATTTGGTGGTAAGACAGAAACAGAGGCGTCAGGGGGCTCAGACTAGAGCTATGGCTATGGACAGCGGCGACATGCTCAAGCAATTGCTTGATAAGTTTGCAAACGAAACCAAATTCATCAACGAAGAACTAAAAATAATCGAAGAGCAAATCACCGCTCTCAACTCAAAACTGGACGAGTGCCAGGAGAAGCAAGGACGTGTCTCCAAAGATCGTGAGCGGGTGATAGCGATGATGGACCGGTACTTGCATGGCAAGTTCGAACCGCCGCCGGAACTGCTCGAAAAGCTTCAGTCAAAAGAGTCAGCAAAAACAGAAACAGCAGCTGCTGTTGAAACCCCGGTCCAAGAAAGCGGGCCGAAGATAAATCTAGCCAAGCGTGTTAGCAGCAAAAAAGAGTCCGATCTAGAAAGCTCAGTGAAGGCCGAGCCGGTGAAAAGCGCAAAGGCTGATAAGACAGATGAGCCGGCAGCCAAGGCTGAGCCGGAACCAACAAAAGCCGAACCGGTCGTCAAAGCTGAACCTGTCGTCAAAGCTGAGCCTGTTGTCAAAGCCGAGCCTGTCGTCAAAGCCGAGCCCGTCGTCAAAGCCGAGCCCGTCATCAAAGCCGAGCCCGTCGTCAAAGCCGAGCCCGTCGTCAAAGCCGAGCCCGTCGTCAAAGCCGAGCCCGTCGTCAAAGCCGAGCCCGTGCGGAGAGCCGAACCGGTGGCGAAATTCGAGCCCGAACCTGCGCCAGAGCCAGAACCAGAGCCCGTGGCATTCGAGCCGGAAGCGGAGCCACTCATTCAAGTAGAGCCGATCATGCCCATCGCTCAAGCGGCTGCAAGCGCAGAAGAACCATTCATGTCTGCGGCAATCCAACCAGCCGACCTGCAAGCGCCACCACCACCTCCGGGTGGAGCGGATTCACTGATGCACGGGCAGCACGATTGGGGCGAGCCTCAGGCACAGTGGCCCGAAGGTATGAACAATGCATCAGATAATGATTGGAATCAACCGCAAGCGCAATCACAAGCAACAGAATCGCCATGGCTTGCAGCCCAGTCGGCAGAAGCTGACGTCTGGGGACAGGAAAGCCAGCAACAAGCCGATCAAGGCGTTGATTACTCACAAGCAAATTGGGCCCAGGAAGAGCAGTATCAGCAGGCGGATCCATCATTAAGTGGAGCTTACGCCGATCCAAGCGCGCAGATTGATCCCAACGCTCTGCAAGCGACGAGCCAGGAAGTAATTGCTAATCAACCAGCAGCAACAACTGAACAACAAGGCGGGGAGCCAGCGGAAGAAGGCGATGGCGATACTGTCAAGGAGCTGAATGACGCCCTTCGTAGTCTCTTTCGCTGATGCAAAGAAGTTTCTAAATCTGTTGTAGCTAGTTAATCCGAGGTCATGCTAGCCAAGCTTTACTTTGCTAACATATGGCTCGTTTTGAAGTCTATGTTCGGACAGGAAAGGCAGACGGCCAAATGAAGCAGATCAACGCCATGATGGCAGGGACAGTGGTTGAGGTATTAGTTGCTGCAGGTGATACCATCGACAGTGGACAAGATGTTGTCATAATCGAATCAATGAAGATGCAATTGCCAATCACCTCTGAAGTGGCAGGCAAGGTAAGCGAGATCAAAGTCTCCGCTGGCGATTTCGTCAACGAAGGTGACGTGATTATCGTTTTGGAATAAGGAAATGAATTTACCTTCTGAAGTTAGCATTGTCGAAGTAGGACCGCGCGACGGGCTGCAAAACGAATCCGTTATGGTTCCCACCCCCGACAAGCGCCGATTGATTGAGGCGTTGGCTGAGGCTGGACTGAGCAGAATCGAGGTGGGCTCCTTCGTAAGTCCGAAATGGATTCCCCAGATGGCCGACGGACTTGAGCTTATCCGCTCTTTGAATTTGCCCAAGGAAATGCGAACATCGGCCCTTGTGCCTAACGACAAAGGCTACGAAGGCGCACTGGAAGCAGGTCTCAAAGAAATCGCGCTGTTCATGTCGGCCACAGAATCGCACAACAAGAAGAACATCAACAAATCCACACAAGAAGCTGTCGATACGCTAGCTTCTCTGGCTAAAAGAGGCAGAAGCGACGGGCTGAAGATTCGATGCTATTTGTCGGTGGTCTTCGTTTGCCCTTACGAAGGTAAAACAGATCCGCGCAAAGTCGAAGAGCTGGTCAAGCAATTGGTTGGAATTGGGATTGACGAGCTTTCATTGGGCGACACCATAGGCGGTGCCACACCACAAGATGTTTGGAATATACTGGAGCGCCTCGAAAAGGATGTGCCAAAGAATCAATTGGCTCTTCACTTCCATGACACCAGAGGCACTGCTTTAGCTAATGTTTTGGCTGGGTTGCAAGCTGGTATTACGATATTCGACTCCAGCATCGGTGGCATGGGTGGCTGTCCCTATGCGCCAGGAGCAGCCGGAAATCTGGCGACAGAAGACCTCGTTTATATGCTCAATGGCATGGGGATCAAAACCGGCATAAATTTAGAGAAGCTGGTTGACGCAGGTCAACTGGCTCAGGAACTCGTACAACACAAATTGGCAGGGAGGTATTTGCAAGCATGTCTGGCGAGTCGAGCAAAGTTATCGAAAGAGAACGAAACGAAATTGGAAACTTGCAAATGAATCAGCTTGCCGAATTCTCCGATGTATTGCTGGTCGAGAAAGAAGGACCAGTTGCATGGTTCAAACTGAATCGCGTCAAGGTTCATAACTGCCTCAATCGGCGATTGCTGGAAGCTATGCAAGCAGCTTGTCGGGCGGCGGCGCAGGACAAAGATGTACGCGTAGTCATTGTTACCGGATCCGGCAAGAAGGTTTTCTGTTCGGGAGCGGATCTTGCCGAGCGCAAAGGAATGACTGAAGGACAAGTATTGGATTACCTCAATTTGATCCAGAACACAATGCTGAGCATCGAGCAGCTTCCGCAGCCTGTTATCGCAGCAATGAATGGTTCTGCATTCGGCGGCGGCACCGAGTTAGCCCTTGCCTGCGACCTGCGCATGATGACGGAAGAAGCGATTATGCGCCTGACAGAAGTAAAGTTGGGCATTATACCGGGCGCTGGTGGCACGCAACGCCTGAGCCGTTTGATTGGCAAATCAAGAGCCAAAGAAATGGTTCTTACGGCACGGGCCATGTCCGCGCAAGAGGCATTGCAGATCGGGCTAGCACATCGAGTCGTTGAAAAAGCAGCTGATGATACAGACGAGCATGAACTCCTTCGCAAGCAAGCTTTCGAGTGGGCAAAAGAAATTGCACAAGCAGCTCCGCTCGCTCTGAAAGCGGCCAAGTTCGCCATCGATAATGGCTTCGATCGCGATCTGGCAGCAGGACTAGCTCTTGAGTCAAAAGCTTACCTGACATTGATCAATACGAAGGACAGACTGGAAGGTCTTGCCGCCTTTGCCGAGAAGCGGGACCCCGTCTACAAGGGCGAATAACCCCAATCGATAGGAATGCAGCTGCAATAAAGTACTAACCAACAATCGGATTATTCCGCTAGACAGAGAAAACCAGGTGTCCACAGTATTAATCGAAGAAGATCCAGAATCAGCAGAAAAGGCTCCGAACGCTTCCACTGCAATCTTTTCCAGGACTAGCGCTCAGCAGGCAACTGCTTCAGCTAATCTTGAAAAAAAGGTGGAGATGACTTGCATAATACTCTGCGGCGGAAAATCAAAAAGGATGGGCAGACCTAAGGAATTCTTGCCGCTTGCCGGAACAACAATGCTGGAGCACGTCCTCGATCGGGCAAATAATCTGTTTGCAGAAGTATTGTTGGTCACAAACAAGTCCGATGATTTTGAACACCTGAGTGCCAATATTGTTAAAGATATAGTAGTGGACCGCGGTCCTTTAGTTGGAATCCTTTCTGGGCTACTAGTTGCCCAACATGAAGACGTATTTGTCCTTCCCTCAGATATGCCTTTATTTGATGAAGGCGCCATCCAACATTTGCTGAATTACAGACGATCTGGAGTGCAAGCCACCATTCATGCAAACGATGAATTCAGCGGTAGTCTCCCTGGAATTTTCAGCAAGTCGCTAATACCTTTCTTAGAAGAAGCTGTTTTTGGCCAAAGATATTCACTGCCGGAGTTTTTAGCGACGATAACTCACGAAGTAGCATTCCCGCCTGCGGAAGGATCGGATCGTTTAGCGGTTCACTTCGACGTAAATACACCAATGGACTACATCCGGCTCGTCCACGATTAAAATTCCCTATTCCAATTGAGCTGTTGGATAAAGTGATGGTCTCATAGGAGCACGATAGACGGTCAACTATCGTGTGGTCAATTCATTTTCTGACAGGGTCAGCTTGAGGAAACTCCGATGCAGTACAGCAAATTCGTAAATACAAAGGCAGGCCAGCGCGGCAATGCCAAGAAAGATTCTATACAGTTTCCTATCTTCGAAAGATCGAAAAACCATAATCAATTCCAGAAACCCCCACAGGCTGAATTAGAGCGTCTTACTCAGGAGCAAGCAAAAACAGTCGAGCTGCCAAAGCCGATCCTCGAGAAACCACTTGCTGAAGCTCCGCTTGAAGCGCCTGCTCCAGAGCCCCCTCAGCTTGAAAGCAAGGAAGCAAAAATCCACGGCTCAATCGATTTCCATCACATGCAAAAGATGGAGGATCTGACAAAAGCTGATGAAGATTGGCTTGCATTTTTCCTCGGCAAGAAAGAGCCGATTGTATATTCCGATAGCACCGAAATTGCAAGAATCCCTCCGGCCAGCTTTGCCGATTCAGAACAAGTAGCCCCGATCATTCCACCGGCTCCGGCAACTCAAATAATCGACGAAGTATTGCTCAATGATGAGACGAAGTCAGAGTGCTTGAATAATATTTTCGAAGAAATGATCTCAGACGACTGCTTGTTCTCACAGAATCCACGAATTTGAAGGCATTGATCATCCGGTATTGAATCAGTATTCAGCTTAATGCGATGCAGTACCAGATCCTGAGGTCTGACGGGGCTCCGGTCCGTGTCAGACCTCTTATTCTTTATCATGAGCTTGCATCGCGGTATCTATGGCACCACATGCAGCATCACACTGCTCGCTATCATAATTACAGCGAGCGGCAAACTCAGCAAACTTGCCGTCCTTCAATTTCAAGCTCTCTTTCATTGCCAGCAGATTTACCTTGACTTGCGGGGAATTCAAACTCTGGATAAGCTTCAAACTCCGCTGCGTAACAAGCGCCGAACCTTGAGCGTTAGCGGCGTCAGAGCGGCGTAAATGGCTGATGCGCGTAGCGCTGGACATCACCAAATTCTTCACCAAAAGTTCTTGCGCGATGCTGCTGTTTCGGATGGACTCCAGCAAGAACTCAGGAGCTTCATCACTTATGGCAAAGCCGCCCGTCAAAAGCACCACAAAGAAGGCCCGGCATCCGGGGACGCTCGATAGAAGCCCCTGCAGCTGGGCGATTAATGCATTCGATGGATTCGCTTTTATGGCATCCAACAAAAGAAGAAGCTCCTCGCTTTCGCTCAGAGCCCCTTCAAATGATGCAGGCGTATTCGTCATTCCTTACTTGATTGTCGGCAATGACTTCACAGAACGCTCGCCGTCTTCATCGATGGTGACACTGTCAGGATCGACAGAGACAATGCTCAAAGCAGCGTTGTTTGCGTCTTCAATGCGCTCGCCAGGTCCAAGACAGATCGTTGCCGGCCATTTGGTGACTGAGCGAATATTTGCTGGAACCGAGAGCACAGCCTTATTACCCACAATTGCAGTGAGCTTAAGGAATTGTGCATGCGTTGGTTTTTCTGGAGGCATAGGCAACATGCCTGGATCAACGCCTCCTGGAATTCCGACATTGGTATCATTAGACGGCGGCGGCGGTGGAGGCATAAGTTTTTCCTTTGCTCCACTGGCTATTTTTTCTTCCGGAGGCGGCGGTGGTACTTTCACCTCATCTTTAGGTTTGTCGCCATCAGCGGCGGCAAGTGGCGTTCCTTTTGACCACATCGGAAAAGTTGCACGCTCTTGTGAAGGCTGCATTGGATCTTTTCTTCCGGCAACTTGCCTGGCCTCAGCTGAAGCCTCATCACGCTTAGTTGCTGGGAACTGATTTTTAGGTGCTGGTGCAGATGCTACAGGATTGGAGTCGCCAACCGGTGCAGTGTTGACTCCGGCATTGGAAGCAATCAGAGTTTGCTCCGCTACAGCAGGGCTAGCCGGTGCTGGTGGCGTTGACGCCACTGGTGGCTTGGCAGCCGGTGGAGTAACTGGTGGCTTAGCTGCTGGCGGCGGAGTGTTTGCCGCAGGTGGCTCTGCAGGAGTAGAAGCAAGCGGAGTTGTATTTGCCGGAGCTGGCGGGTTTGACGCCGTATTATCTGGCGCAGGAGCTTGCGCAGAAGGATCTGAAGCCGGAGCTGGTGTGGTGACCGGAGTCGCGGGCGCTGTGCCGTTTGGGTCGGCAGCAGCATTTGTCGGTGTACCTGGAGTAGCCGCCGTATTGGTCATCGCGACATCGTCCGTCTCATCGGTCTTACTGCCAAACATAAGCCAGCCGCCAACCCCTCCTAAGAGGAGGACTCCGGAGATGGCTATGATTATCAGCCTGACCTTCTGTTGTTGTTCGTCCATTTAAGGATTCCTCATGGCAGATAGTAAGTAGAAATGTTCATTGAGATATAGAGCATATTAGGATCGCCTAGCGAATCTGACGGACTGATTGGTGCGTCATCCGGAAGCTTTATGTCCTTTTCTTTTCCCTGCGATTTCGGGACTCTGCTGACTATCTCATTGATCTTGATGACGCGTTGATACGTTTCAAGCTCATGAACAAGCTTTTGCAATCCATTGTAATCACCAGTCACTATAACTTGCTTGTCCGCGGTCTCCAATTCGTTACCTGCAGGCTCAGATTCGCCCTCTGCCGCCTTGTCAGGAGCCGCACCAGCATCGCCTTTCAAGGCATTTTTCAATTTATCTTGTTTTTTCTTCAAATTTGCTGCTGCGTCGACTGGTGCCGAACCATCGGTCTTAGGCGAATTGACGGCGATAAGGTCCATCCCAGCTTCTTTGCACATCCGCTCAAGGTCAATAGTAAAGAGATCAATATCAGGTGTCTTAGGCACAGCGCTGCGCAGCGAATTAATCTCTGTTTCCAGAGCCTTCATTTTCGCCGAGACCTTTCCAGGATCTCCGAGTTTTGCTTGCAGTTGCTCAGATTCAGTTTTCTTTTCGTTCACTGAAGCATCTTTTGTATTAGCTTCTTCCATTGCTGGCTGCAACATAGAGAAGCCAACATATCCGGCAATAATGAAGGGAAGGAGCACAATTACAATCTTGATCGTAGGACTCATTTTCGAAACCTCTTCTCTTTACTATTTGGTAGCAGGCTTAGCGGTGGACGCGATTTTCTTCAACTTATCGCAAGCAGAAAAAAGTTGTTGCCCATTATTGTTAAAGCCAGGAAGGTGTTCGACGACGTCGCCTTTGTCACTTAGGAAGAAGAGGTCGGGAACTGACTTCACGTTATATTGTTTAACCAGTGCTTGGTTTTCAGGTAAATCTATATCAACAAGCTGGAACTGGAAATCGTTTCCGTATTTGGTCTTAGCTTGTTCCACAAACGGCTTCATTCGCTGGCAAGGCGGACACCAATCGGCCCAGAATGCTAGTACTCGTGGCGCGCCTGCGATTGAACCTGGTCCAGGGGCGCCTGAGCTCGATGCGATTTCGGTAGGCTCACCTGATCTTTGATTGAGGTCAGGAACTAGAGCTGCATCCATGCTGAAACTAATTTGCTGAGGTTTCTCTTTTGGTCGGGCAATGTTTTGGATCTCGACGTTGGAAAAAACATTTGTGCCCTGCAAGTTGATAGATAAATGTGAAACCTTGGAGAAGCTAGATGCGTTTCCAGATATTTCCGCGTTACTGCCCTGGATTTTTACGGAATTGACCTGGATGCCTTGAGGTACATTCTCTTTAAGGGCCTGCATAACAATAGTCATAGGAGTTCCATGTTTGACGATTTCTTCAAGAGAACGCTTCCGGGCTTCCAATCCATCGACAGTTTTCTGTTGCTTGTTTAGCTGTTCGATCTTTTGCTTATTTGTTTGAATCTCTTGTTCAAGATTAGCAAGCTCTTGTTCCTTACCTGGAATAACCAAATACTGGAAGAACATCCAAGCGGCAACCGTAAGCAGCGCAGCGGCACCACCGACAACAAGGGCTGGCATAAACCATGGTGTATCAACTTCCTCTGCGGCTTGCTCGTCGCCTTCATCGCCACCACCAACAGCATCAGGTACACCCTGATTCAAATCAATTTGAACCGTCTGAGCGGGAACAGAAGCCTCATCAAGCACTAAGCCCATTAGCATCGTATGATGAGGACGCATGTTATCCAAAACTTGGTTGCGATCGTAAACAATGCCCTGGAATGGGTTCGCCACTGTTGTGTTGAGATTCAAGCGGTTTGCAATGAACTGATCGATTTCCGGAATGCTGGTTCCAGCACCGCAAACAATAACTTGGTCAACTCTGACCATTCCGACTTGCGACATGTAGAATTCGAGAGATCTTCCAACTTCTGCTGTTAAATCACCGCAGATAGAACGGGCAACTTGAGCGGCCTGTCCCACGCGAGGATCGGATGTTGGCACGCCTAGCAACTGAACTCGCGGAAGTAATTTTTGCGCTTCTTCCATTGGTTCGTTGATGCTGCGAGCGACTGATTCAAGTATCGTTCCGACACCAAGAAGAACAGAGCGGCTGAACAAAGGCACAGCCTTGTTCACCAAGGTGATATCGGTCGCGTCTTGCCTGACATTCACCACCAATGAAAGGGCACCGTCTTTGCCCAATTGACCAGAAGAGGCGAGCGCACGTACGGCAGCAAGAGAACTTATCTCCAGGCGCCCGAGCTGGATATTGGCAACATCTGCCATACGCCAGTACCCTTCGACAATTACCTTCTGGATCGCGCCCAAAAGGACATCTTCGCGTTCAACACCATCTGGATCGGTTCGTCCTGTGCCAGGAACTCTTGCCCAGTCTAAATTGGCTTCGTCAATTGAAAAAGGAAGATTGTTAATAGCTTCTTGGCGGACCACATCATTCAATTCGTCCGTAGGCATTCCCTTTGGAACAGGCATCAGTCTGATAACAACCGACTGCCCCGGAATACCTATGTTTGCAACTGGTTTAGGGCCTTTGGCCAGCAAACCGACACTGTCTAGTAATTCGCGCACCGCTGAGCCAACGGCTTCAGGATCCGAAAGGAGCCCCTCCATAATGATGTCGGGGGGAGTCAAGGTACTTGCAAAGCGCGAGACTCGCAAATCCTGTTTGGTCTTCTCCAGCTGCATGACCGAGATCGTGCTGCCATTTAAATCGAGTCCAATGGTAGGACCAGCCTTCTTACCAAATCCGAACACGTTTTGCACCCTCTCCAATTGAAAACACAGACGCCATTTTTATTATGCCCATTATGCCTCATTTAATAGAACAGGAGCCAATAAGGAATCAAAAACATTGCGATTAATCCGCCGCAGGCCAAGGCCGGACCAAACGGAAAAGGCTTGGAAACCCTTGCCCCTACCATGACAGTGCCTAATAAAGCGCCGCCAATAGCACCCAGGAAGCCAGTATTGATAGCAGGTTGCAATACGTCCTTTACCTCCGGACCGCCGATACTACAATACATCCCAAGGGTCATTCCCGCAAAGAGAAAAAATAGAGCAGAAGCCCAAGTAGCACTCTTAATAAAGCACTGCTTGAGAAGCCCGCTCTTACCCATTTCTTGCAGTAGCAGTGCAATTCCCTGGATTGTTCCGACAACAAATCCGATTACAAGGGCCAGCACGAGAAGACGCCAGCCAAGATATGCTGACATCACCGCCGATAATACCGCGTCGCCACCACCCATTACCTCAATCGGTTCATTTTCTTCGCCATCGGCAGTGTTACCCGCGGTGGCAGACCGCTCAGCTGCAATAGTATGCAGATTATCGGAAGCTTCAGTCGCGGTCTTGTCATCTGTCTCTATTTCAAGAGATTGGGCGCTGGCATCCTCGCCTACAGGCTCTTGTTCATTTAACTCCGGATGGGTTGCCAGGTAGATTTTCAGTCCATAGAAAGCCATGAAGTCAAAAATAATGTAGCTGGCTCCGATACCAGTCATGGTGCCGAAGAAATCTCCGCGAACAACGGTGCTCAAAAGTATCCCAACAATCATGGCTGGGTAAGTAATCTCGTGAGGTATGAGCTTTTCCTTGAAATCAGTAACAGTCACAGCAATCAAAACGGAAGCGAAAATGAAGCAGTGAAGAGCCAATCCATACTTCTGAAAATCCGGCAACGGTATAACGGCAGGGGCTGTAAGAGCATGCGCATTTTGAATGTATGCGAAAAGATCAGGCGCATGTCCCTGAAAAACGGCTCCGAGCCAGAGCAATATATCCGGTTGCGCTGTTCTATCCCTCCACATCGGGACCGCCGACCAAATTTTCTCAGTGAAGTTGGACGGAACGTTGATTTGAAGAACGAGGAATTCAAAAGCAATCGATGCAAAAATGATTCCTGTGACTACTTCGACTACAGGATATTGCCAATGAATCGGCGCGCTGCAGTAGCGACATTTGCCCCTGAGCAGCAACCAAGAAATGACAGGCACATTATCCAGAGGAGATAAGCGATGTTGGCAATTCGGACAATACGATGGCGGCCAAATGACAGACTGCTCCTTGAGCGAACGCAGCGCAAGCACATTTAAGAAGCTGCCAACACAATTTCCAAGAATATAAAAGCCAGCGCAAGATGCAATTGGATTTGAACCAAATACATCACTTGCAAACTGTAGTTGCATCAATTGAATTCCTTGCGTTCTGCTATAAGCGAAGCACCCGCTATTAGTAGAATACAGTACGCAACGATATAAACAACAATAGCTCCCAAAAGATTCGGCGGCACCGCACCGCCATCAACCAGTTGTGAACGCAACAAAGTAAGCGAAGCCAGATCTGGAATAGTGTAATAAATAGCTTGAGTTATTACCTGAACGCTTGCTTGTGTAGATAGCTTGCCCAAAGACAGCAACGAGTTGCTCAAGTGTCCACAAATCCACAATGAAATAGTAAACACCATGCTCATCAAGGGTGTTGCAAAAGTGGAGAAAAACGTCGCCAAGCCTATTACAAGTAGCATTTCGGCATAAATGAACGACAACGCCAGCAGAATTGGCATAGCATGACCCAGACTTCCCATTTGCAATGAAGTAATTCCTATCAAGAACAAGCCCATCGAGTAGGTCGTGACAAATACACATAGTGCCAATCCTAGAAACTTACCGGCGATGAATTCCCATCTATTTATCGGCTTAGTAACGATGAGAAAAATAGTCTTACGGTCTATCTCTTTGAAAACCAGATTGGTACCAACAAAGACGGATATAATGCCACCAAATATAGTTATGGTAAAAAGACCAAGATCCTCTAAAACCCTAACGTCTTGATCGACAGACAAACTTCCAAATACAAGCCCAGCTAACGTGGCGACCAGGGCGAAAACAACAATCGCATATAACACTCTGTCCCTGACCGTTTCCCGAAAAGTATTCAAAGCAATCGCTATGAGCGTTCCCAAAGAACGAGTGAAACCAACTTGCGGTTTATGAACCAGGTCACTTAGTTGCTTATCGTGCCCAGGTTCTTTCGGGATCCCGACCGCATTCCCCAGTTTTTCATTTTCTTGAACCATAACTCTGCTAGTCCTTCCAGTCGCATCACCGAGGTCCACCCTGCGCCTCTCGTTCTATGTGGTAGGGCGTTACGCTGCCAGTCTTTCGATAATCAGCTTCTGCACTGTTAATCATATTCATGAAATAATCCTCCAGCTCCTGGTATGTGCCGGACTTGCATATATCAGAAATACGGTTTTGACCAATCATTTTGCCCCGATGCAAAATCCCTACGCGATCGCAAATGTCCTTTACGTCTGGCAGCATGTGCGAATTAAAAAAAATAGTTTTGCCTTTCTGTTTCAACAGAAGCATTATTTGCCGGATGTCACGGCGTCCAATTGGATCCAAACCTGAATTAGGTTCGTCAAAGAAAACAAGGTCAGGATCGTTAATTAAAGCCTGCGCAACACCAAGTCGTTGCATCATGCCCTTTGAGAACTTACGAATAGGGCGATCCTTGGCTTCTGTCAACGAGACGAGTTCAAGAAGCTCCTTAATGCGATCAGATTTTTGCTTGCCATTGAGGTCAAAAAGCTGAGCAAAGAAATCGAGAAATTCCTGCGCCGTAAGGTAAGCGTAGAAATAGGGATTTTCGGGCAGAAATCCAATTCGCTCTAAAGCGCTCTTGTCTCCAGCAGGTTTGCCCAAAACCTTTATGGTTCCGGCAGTCGGTCGGGTCAACCCAAGCAACAATTTCTGCGTGGTCGTCTTGCCGGCACCGTTAGGTCCCAGCAAGCCAAAAGCCTCACCCTTCTGAACGGTAAGATCCAGCCCGTCCAAAGCTCTGAATCTCTTTCTCAAGAAGTGGCTGACATGGTCTTTGACCAAACCTTCCACTTGAATTACCGCGTCAGTCATACCGTGATTTTTGATTGGCCGCCCGTTTAGCTTGAGTAATTATTTTATACAGTTCAGCAGTTGCTGCGCGCAACCTTCTGGATACTTGCATTTGCGAAATTCCCAGACGGCGCGCTACCTCAGTTTGACTGAGATCTTCATAAAAGGTCAATTGCACCACTTCGCGCAGGCCATCGCGCAGATGCTTGATGGCTTCGGCAAGCATGAAACGATCTTCCTTGGCAATCTGATTGCTTTGATATCGTCCATCAACCAAAGTATCAATTAGCGATTGCTCGCTGCCAGCATCGTTAGAAAGCGCTTGGTCTAGAGAGATTAGCGTACGGCGACGATCAACTTCGTAGGCCTCATTCACGCGAGCGACAGGAATTTGCAGCTCCTGAGCAATCTCGACATCGGAAGGTTCACGTCCTAACTTGGCAGTAAGGTTTTGAACCAGGCGGTTGATACGGAAAGACAGTTCTTGAAGTTCACGTGGTGCGCGAATCATCGCGGTCTTGTCACGCAGATAGTGCCTAATTTCACCGGTAATCAAATGTGTTGCATAGGTCTGAAATTTGGCACCAGCATCTGGCTTAAACTGATCTACGGCTTTGATAAGGCCGATTGAGCCGACCTGGATAAGATCCTCAACAGGGTCGGTGGAGCGGCGAGCCAATCCGTAAGCTATGCGCTTCACAAGGGAAAGCGATGCTTGAATGATCTTGTCGCGCAAAGCAGGGTCGCGGGTTTGCGAATAATCGAGCAACCACTTATGAATTTGGTCTTGGCCTTTATCGGCAGCAGATGATTTCGAGAGTCCCGATGACATGATTGATGATGTTGGTTTCACAGAGCTGGAAGACTTAGCTTGCAAGGCAGTATACTCATGCGGGTGAGTTGACTCTGTCTATTCTAATTGTTTAATGCGTTTTGTACAAACATCCTGAAGTATTTCGGGACTATTGTTATGAAACTTGCCATGTGGCTTAAGTGCCACGGCCCAAAAATCAGCCCTGGTTCTTAGGCAGCTTAAAGGCTCGAAAGCCGCTCTGAACTGCGTCCGGACGAGACGCCAAGAGGCGATAAGGAAGGTCTCCGGGTCCGGCAAGCGGCCCAAAAGAAAAACTCGCCCGGAGCCCGAGCGAGTTTTAAAGCATTTCGTATTTCCTGGGTCTTATCTCAGCTGGTTGATGATAGTGAAGATCGGCAGATACATCCCTACTACAACAGAACCGACGATACCGCCCACAAAGATAACTAGGATTGGTTCCAAGACCGATGTCAGCGCTTCGACTGAGTTCTCGACTTCATCATCATAGAAGTCGGCTACCTTGTCTAACATTTCATCGAGCTTACCGGTCTCCTCACCAACGGCGACCATCTGAACGACCATTGGAGGGAACAAGGGGTTTTTGCTCATGGGCTTGGAAAGGGTACCACCCTGCCGCACTTCTTTATGGATTTCTTCGACGCCCCTGGAAAGAACTGCGTTACCAGCTGTTTCCTTAACAACATCCAGCGAGGTCAACATTGGAACACCAGAGTGAATCAGCGTACCGAAAGTACGGGTAAAGCGGGCAACAGCGACCTTCTTAATAACGTCACCGAAAACTGGCAGTCGCAAACACATACCGTCATAGGTGAATCGCCCAGCAGGTGTAGCAACCCATTGCTTAAACATCCACCAACCGCCGGCAGCGACTGCGGCAAATAACACCATCCAGGGAGAACGCATGAACTTGGACAGATTGATGAGCATCATGGTGAATTCCGGCAAGTCGCCGCCCATGCCCTCGAATATGCCCTGGAAAACAGGAAGAATGAAGGTCAACATTGCCCAGAACACTATAACAGCCACGATCAAAGCGACAATAGGATAAGCCATTGCTGATTTGACTTTATCGGTCAATTTTTGACGAGCTTCCATAAACTCAGCAACCCGTTTCATAACGGCGTCCAAGATACCGCCCGTCTCACCGGCTTTAACCATGGAAACATACAAGCGATCAAAAGTTTCGGGGTGCTTGCCCATCGCGTCTGACAGATTGCTTCCGGCCTCAACCTGATTCCTGACATCAGTCAAAACTACTCTCAGTTTTTCGTTTTCACACTGCTCGGCAATGATCGTAAGTGTGCGCAACATGGCTACACCAGAGCCGATCATGGCGGAGAACTGCCTGGAAAAAACGACCATATCTTTGAGTTTGATTTTCTCAAATTTTGCGAAAATATCCTGGTTCTTCTTGCCACCACCGGAAGCTTTCGGCTTAGCAGCACCACCGCCTCCGCCCTTCGGCGCGCCCTTGGCAGCGGCTTTGGTTTTTGTTTTTGCCTTTGCTGAATCCATTTGGACCTCTCCTAATTTCTACTTTCCGGACTTTGAGGACCGCCGTCGCCTTCCTCACACCAATTCCTTTTGAAACAGTTTGTCAAATACAGATTTCTTCTCAAGCCTGACCGCTATTAGGCTTATCGTTTAGTGTGCTCCTCCTCCTCCACGCATGCTCATGCCTGCAAGGCTGGCAGCTTGAGGACCAACCAAACGATTGAAGTCGTCGGGCCGACTGGTTTTTGTCAAAGCATCTTGATAGGTAACGAGTCCGGCTTTCACCAACCCCGCCAGAGCGCTTTCGAGCGTTTGCATACCTATATTGGCACCCATCTGGATCGCAGAATAAATCTGCGCCGTCTTTGCTTCACGGATTAGGTTCGCAATAGCTGGAGTATTTACAAGGATTTCGCAAGCACAAATTCGTCCTCTCATTTGAGAGTTCGCACCAACCTTAGCGGCTGCCCGCTGCATAAGAGTTTGCGAAATAACAGCAACTAAGCTGTTCGACAATTGCACACGCACCTGCTGCTGCGCTGCTTCAGGGAAAACGTCAACAATACGGTCAATGGTTTGTGCTGCTGAGCTTGTGTGCAGGGTTCCGAACACTAAGTGACCCGTTTCTGCAGCGGTCAATGCCAAACCGATAGTTTCAAGGTCCCGCATTTCACCAACCAGGATGATATCGGGGTCTTCCCGCAGGGCGCCTCTTAAAGCATTAGAGAAGCTTTTCGTATCCGATCCCAATTCGCGTTGGCTGACGATTGACTTTTTGTGCCTGTGCAAAAATTCGATCGGATCTTCAATTGTCAAAATGTGCTCAGAGCGATTCTCGTTTACCCAGTTGATCATTGCCGCCAGGGTCGAAGATTTTCCAGAGCCTGTCGGACCCGTTACCAGCACCAATCCCCTTGGTTTGTGTACGAGATCTTTGGAAATCACGGGGGGCAAATCCAGATCTTCCAAAATCGGCACCTGAAATGGAATAGTTCTCATGGCTACTGCGTAGCTACCGCGGTCCTTGTATACGTTCACGCGGAAACGACCTAGTCCGGATACGCCATAACTGCAGTCCAACTCGAAAGTATTTTCAAGAGTTTTACGCTGCTCGCCAGTGAGCATTGAAAAAACCATCCGTTGAATATCGTCTTTGCTTAGCGGATCAAACTCGCTTGAAATCAACTTACCTGAAGCTCGGATCATCGGTGGCAGACCGACTTTCAAGTGCAAGTCGGAGGCGCCCTTGTCGACGACGAGTTGAAGAATTTCCTGAATTTCTATAGGCATAATGCAGCCAGCTCCTTTGAATGCTTCTTAGAATATCTAAAAATGCTTCCTATTCTTTTTTGGCAGTACTTCGCTCTGACTGACAGTACGGGCACCGCTGCCAGGAGCCAAAGACTTCGGCTTCACAAGATGGGCAGACGTGATCTAGTTGAGCCTCCGCCACTGACAAACCGCATTTTGCGCAAGATCCCCAACCATCTTCTATCAAAGTCCCGCATCTTGTGCAAGATTTTTTCAATTCGTGCTGGCAAAATGGACACTTGATGAAGTCGTCCCCAATTGGATTTCGACATTTTCCGCAGAGCTTTTCACCACCTGAGGTATCTGAAATTGTGACGCGAATACATTCCTCGGGTGTTGTATGCCCCTGCGCAACCAGACGCAAACTATACTCCTTCAATGGAACCATTCCACCTGCTTTTGCCGCGAAACGCAGCATGGCCGTTGAAGCACCTTTTGCGATCAAGTCTCGAAGCTCATCATTCAGACGCATGACCTCATAGCAGCCAACCCGGCCGCGGTAGCCACCATTAAAACAACTTTCACATCCTTTTCCTCTATAAAAGATCGGCATGCCATTATCAGTCATTTTGAACCGATAGAAAGTAACCGTGGATTCAGCCAACCTTTCCTGGCTTCGATCCATCAGCCCCAGGTATTCAAGCATATTGCGATCTGGAACATACTCCTCCTTGCACTCTCCGCAGACACGCCGGACAAGACGTTGTGCGATGATGCCAATGGTGGCCGAAGAAATAAGGAAGCGCTCAACCTCCATTTCCTCTAGACGTGAAATAGCTCCTGGTGCGTCGTTCGTGTGAAGCGTAGTGAACACAAGGTGACCTGTGAGCGCCGCTTCTACAGCGATTTTGGCAGTTTCTTTATCCCGAGTTTCCCCTACGAGCATGATGTCGGGATCCTGACGGAGGAAGGCTCTGAGAATTCTTGCAAAGTCCATTCCTTTTTCGCGAATTACCTGAACCTGCGTGATGCCTGACATGTCGTACTCAATCGGGTCCTCGGCAGTGACGATGTTAACGTCGGGTGTATTTCTCTCTGCCAGCGCTGAATACAATGTAGTTGTTTTTCCAGAACCTGTAGGTCCAGTTACAAAGATAATTCCGTAAGGTTTAGAGATCATGTCCAAAATCTCTTTCATTGCGTCTTCATCAGTGATTAGCTTGTTTAAGCCAATCTGCGTATTTGATTTATCCAAAATACGCATAACCACTTTCTCGCCGAATTTTGCAGGCAAGGTGGAGACCCGGAAGTCGATATCTCTTCCTGAAAGTCGGACTCGAATACGTCCGTCTTGAGGAATACGGCGCTCGGCAATGTCAAGGTCCGCCATAACTTTTAGACGTGAAACTAGAGCAGGCAAAATCGGTTTTGGCAGTTTCCTGTCGAGCATAAGCACGCCGTCTCGACGGAAGCGAATTGCAACTTCCTTTTCGTGCGGCTCGACGTGAATATCTGAAATCCTGTTCTTGATCGCTTTTGCCAATATCTGGTTAGCAAGCATAACGATCGGCGCATCAGAAGCTTGATCTTCAAGGTCTTTGTCTGAAATCTCTTCATTGAGATCAGAAAGTATGTCCATCGTACTGAGGTCGACTTCTTTGTCGATGAAGTCGGAAGCGGTCGCTTCTTCCTCGCTCTTCTTATCGCTCAAATGCTTCGAATAGATGGTTTCCATGAAGCCCTGGAAGTCATCCTCTGTACAAACAGAGAGTTTTACTTGCATGCCTTTCAGACGCATTTTGATATCGTCAAGAGCAACCAGGTTGTTCGGATTGACCATCGCGATGCTGATGCGATTGCCATCTTTCGAAACAGGAACGAGCTGGTGCTGGCGCATCACTGCCTCCGGCAGCAATGCCAGACATTCAGGAACCGGTGCCGGCGTCTTCGCTAACGGCAAATAGTTCACACCGTATTGCAGCTCCAATGCGTTTTTCAATTGATTTTCTGTAGCGAGCCCAAGCCTTGCCAGGATCAAACTGACAGGCTCGCCAGTTTTTTCCCGCTCAATTTGTACGTCCTTCCATTCTTCCGGTGATATTAGTCCGTTCTCGACTAATAGGTCCCCGATCTCCTTCTTGACAAGCGCCATTCTCGCGATCTCCGAAATAACCGACTTGAAAACACCACAAGCCCCGCCAAGGGCCCAATGTTTTGTTCCCGACCCAGCTAAGCCCTAAACAGATAAATAGATGGGGATGCGTAATTTCAGGCGAATATCAGGCAAATTGGGGAGGGAAAACAGATTAAAAACGCAAGATGATGCTTCCACACAGCAAGTTCACGAAGCCGATAGAATAAACGCACGAGTTCGGCAGGATCAATGAAACCAAGCATAGCTTTTAGTCTGATAATTTTGCTTGCGGCAGGTCTAAGATTTTCCGGGATTTGTTTTGACAGCCTCTGGCTGGACGAAAGCTATCAGAGCATGGTCGGAGCTTTTGGTCACGGTCCGATAAATCTGACTGCCGAAGCAGCTGGCAGAATGACTCTTTTCCGTTTTGAAGAGCCGGCAACGATAGCTGAGCTACTGGCCAATTTTCGCACTGTGGATCCATTATGTCCGCCTCTATATGCGGTGCTTCTCAATAGATGGATGAGCTGCTTCGGACAAAATGACTTCGTTGTCCGTTCGCTTTCCGTGCTTATTTCGACGATATCAGTAGCAAGTCTATGTTATTTCTGCCAACGCCTTTTATCGACACGAGCAGCGATCTTCGCCGGACTCTTAGCTGCAATCTCGCCATTTTCCATTCACTACGCTCAAGAAGCACGAATGTACAGCCTGGTAGAGCTGACAGGCTTGGTATCCGGAGCTTGCTTGGTCTTGGTTCTGCGCGACGGGATAAAGCCACTGAGCGCGAAGTTCCTACTGCCACTATATGCAGTATCAACATGGGCGATGATCAACTCCCACTACACAGCACTTTTCCAAGCAGCGGCAGAAGGAATTCTATCGCTCAGCTACTTGCTCTGGAATCGGCAATGGCGGCTCCTTCTGGCACTTAGTGCGGCATGGTTAGCAACTGCACTTTTATGCTTACCCTGGCTACCCATGTTTCTGGTGTCGGCAGGTTCGCGTAATGAGTCCTTTTATGTCGCTAAGAAAGCCAACCTTGCATGGGCTGTTTATGCACTAGTTCTGAGGGTACCAGTAAATTGGCTCAGCTATTTATGCGGACAAAAAGTGGTAGCATATGCAATACCAACCTATATCACCGGAGCGATCATGCTGCTTCTGTCGGCAAAAGATTTGCTCAAGTCAAGCTCAGAACAATTTGCTCTTCGGGCTCTCTGGCTCTGGGCCTTGGTTCCAGCCGGAGGTCTTTGGCTAATTGATGTTATGGAAGGACATCGCGTGATTGAAGTTGCGCGCTACACAATATTCACAGCACCAGCCATTTTCATGCTCGCGGCTTACGGATTGTCCGAAGCCATTTCCTGGCGCAGAGCTTTTGCCTGGCTCGCTGCAATCCATTTCTTTTTTGCCGGCGTCAATATTGTCTACTTGCACGTTGTTCACCAGAGAGAGGCCTGGAAGGAAATGGCGGCAGCAGTGGAACTCAATGTAGAGCCGACTCGACTACTTTTGATAAGCCAGCACTACGATCTGGTCTGTTTAAATCGCTATTTGACGAAAGCGCGTTTGCAACAGGGAGTTAGTCCGGCGATGGGCGAAAAGGTGATCAAAAATATACTCAGCAATAATAAGTCATTTGCTCTCTTGACCGCTCAGGATGGAGAGACAATGGCTTCAATGATTCCGCCTGAATTTAAATTGGAAAAGCGTTTTGACTATGCCCACGGCTTGCATTTGCGACTATACAGCAGAGATTAATTCACTGGACGAATGGGTAAGAAGTGCTAGTCTTAGTGTAGATGGCATTTGAGGGTGTTGGCATTGTCAAATAACGAAGATCAAAACAACAAATCCGAGGCTGATGAAAAGTTATCAGAGAGCCTGAAGAAAGAGTCTGCCAACGATTCTTCCGTGCAAGCCCAAGCCGATCAAGCGAACACAGGCGAAATCGAGACCAAAATAAAGAAGCAACATCATACCGGCATCACGCAGCAAATCGGTCTGCTATCCGAGAGCAATGAGACTGCAAAAAAATATTCTGACGTCGTAAATCAATATCAGCAAATGCGAAGCCGCAACAATCTTGCTGAAAGTGGAATCAGCCAGGCGTTTGGTTCACTACTGCCAAAAAAAACGGCAGAAGAAGATGCCAAAGAGCAAAAAGAAGAAGACGGCTGGCAAACCTTTAAGCAATCAGACGACAAGAAATAGTCAGCTTACGCAAGCAGCACGTCACGTGTTCGCTTATCTCTCAATTTCCAAATGGCTGCATCTGTCAGGAAGTGATGGAAGTTTATGCAGCAGAAGATTGTCGCGAAAGATAGATCAAAAGGTACTCCTACTTGTTCAAGAATGTGGGGAATGCCGATGTACGTGAAGGTACCTATTAAGGCCAGACTAGCAAAGTATTTCAGAGCAATGGGCTTGCTCAAAGCCCTTGCTATTTGCACAGTCGGCAAGGAATCAGGCAAGCCCTTCTCTTTCAAGTAATAGGCGATGCTTGTCGCCAGATACTGGCTGCCATGATAGAAGGCAGGTACATAGAGCCACAAGGTGCCGGTAACGTCCTTGCCGAATATCCAGATGAGAATACCAGTAAGCGTGATCAAAAATGCCGGCATTGGAAAAACTTTTTTCTCTACGATTGCCTTTTTGCAAATGATGAATGCAAATGCTGCTGCTAATCCCGCCAGAACGTAGCTCGTAGCAACGAATACAGGCTCCGGCAATGGTCCCCAAAATGGAATATCAATTCCGATGAATTTGCCGCCACCCCAATCGAAATAGGTCAGCTGACGCACAATTGCAAAAAGACAAGTCGCTTGCATGAGCATGGAAAAGACATTCTTCTCGAAGGGGCTCAGCGTGTAGTTCCGCTTGTAGCAATAAAGCAGTGCCAACCCATATGTTTGAGCTGTGAAGTGCTGGCTTACCCAGATCAAATAGATTTTTGCAAAAATAGAAACAAGCGATGGCACGAACAAGCCTGCAATAGCCAGACACCCACAGCTAAGCGCCAATTGTTTTGTGTAGAAGGAGAACCGTTTCTTCTCTTCGCTTTGATAAATGCGATGAAGAGTTGCGACATTATGAGTTTCGCTGAGGAAGTGCGTTCCTACAATGACAAGCATCACCAATGCCTGGACACCAATGTCTCGGCTATGTGTGCCAAAAACAAAATAATGCAATCCAAAGAGCAGCCACACTAATCCACCGCACGCAAAAAGAGTATCAATGGTAGGATTCAGAATCCATGGATTTACTTTGGCCTTCTCTGCGTCGGCCGTCGTGCTTTCTTCACTTGTGCTTTCTCTATTAGTGCTTTGCTTGTTAGCCACTTCGATTTTTGCAGACGCTTCAAGAGCGGAGCAAGGCGCGGCTTCAGCAGGCTGAATCAACGCCGAGCTGCGTGCTTGATGTTCAGCAGGCAACTCGTTCGTTGGTTCAAATTTTGCTTCCGGCTGCGATTTCAGATCTACCTCTGCAACCAGAATAGTCATTATTTATCCTCAACCCATTGAGGCATTCCAGACATCGAGAAGACTGGCGCGTCAACCCAATGCCCTTTCTTGGAGCCAGCAGGAGGCTTCAATCCTAGAGGGACTTTGCTCAGTCGTCTCGGAGCGTCGTAAAGCGACGCTGGGCTTAGAGAAGATGGTGCTAGCAATTTTAGCGAGCTCGGGCTTAGAGATTCATTCGTGAGGCGTACATTTTTTGCAGGAAGCTTAGCTGGCACTGCCGCCGGCGCTATAGGGGCTACGATCGATGCGATAGAGCTAGGTGCCTGCAATGTTGCCGGGCTAGGCGCCGCATCAGCGGCATGAGATGTTGCACTCTCGACAGGCAAGCTGCCTGCGTACTGAGCATTGGCCTGAGGCAGGGCGATTGCTAGAGTAAGTAGAAAAAAAGCTATGCGACTAGTATTCAAAATTATAGTCCTCCTGGGGGCTGAACATTTCTATTGCAGTTGCGCCCTGGCTGCCTGAGTGGAACAAGGTCAAATGCTGGAACTGTACTAATATCGCAGTGCGTGAGAAGGGCGATAGCCAGGCGAACGCACTGAGCATTTATGGACGATCAATTCCATATTAGAAGGCCGGCGAGAAAAAGAAATAGGATAAAAACACTGATCTTTCTCTGGTGCAAATGCACTGCACAATTAGTGAAACGCAAAATGAGCCTTGGATCGAGGCAACTCCAATGCTAATCAGTACCGGGTGGTACCATCATGTATCCAACGCGGTGCAATGTCCGGATCATGGATTCTTTACCGTCGCTATCAATTTTATGGCGCAAGCGCATGATTTGAATCCGCACCGTATCTGGAGCGGCATCGGATTCCGATGACCAGACACGATCTAATATGGCTTCGGAACTAAACGGTTGATTGGGATGGCGCATGAAAAACTCCAGAAGCGCAAGTTCTTTTGGTTGCAGGTTGAGCTGCTCATCGCCGCGGTAAACCTGCCGGCTAACAGGATTCAATGTAATGTCGCCAACTTTAAGGACAGTTTCCAAAACAGGAGCCGGGCGGCGCATAAGGGCCCGAATTCTTGCCGTCAGTTCCTTAAAGTGGAAGGGTTTGGTCAAATAGTCATCGGCGCCGGCATCGAGCCCGACTTCCTTATCCTCTATCTCCTTCTTGCCAGTCAACATGAGAACAGGACTGGTTCCGCCTTTTGAGCGAAATTCCTGGCAAATTTCAGGTCCGGACATTCCCGGCAGCTCCCAGTCCAAAATGACCAATTCGTATTTATAGAACCGCAGTCGTTCCAAGCCTTCAGGTCCCTTATGCACAGCATCAATTACGTGCCCTTCGCCCTGAAGAGTGTCAATAATCAAAGTGCACAGCTGGCGATCATCTTCAACTAAAAGAATTTTTGCCATTTCAAAACGCGCAAGAAGCAGATATACGGGAATACATGCAATACTACACCGGCAGAACGTTTTTAGTCCTCTTTGCTACATTGCCGGTCAGCAAAGGTTTAAAAGCCAGTCGATGCTTAAACTGCATTGGTGCCCCCATTGTTGCTAATGACATTGTCCAACAGCCCAAATCCCCCCGAATGTTAAACAGTAGCCTCAATCTGAAGCAGCAAGGTTGGATTCTCGTCGGAATTCCGCTGGGGTTGATGCTTATATTTTTGCTTTCTCTGTTTTTCTTCTATTTACGAATGGAAGAAGACCTCAAAGAAGCTGATCGCGCAAAAACAGTGATCTCGACGTGCAACAAACTCACGAAAGAGTTCGCTCTTGTTGGTACCACACTCGTCTTTTACAAGATCTCCAGTGGCGTAGATGACTATAAATTAGAGCTTCGTGATCATCTTGAAGATACTGACAAAACCCTGAAGAAGCTGTCTAACTTGCTTCACCAGGAGCCAAGCTCGCCGGAAGAATTGGCAATCTTGAAAAAAATCTCGCGTTATTCCGACGCAGGGGTTAAGTTGATTGGCGTCTATGAGAAGCATATTTCGGGCGAATATAGAATTCCAGAAATGCAAGCAAAAATCATCTTTCTGGAATTTGCTGAAATGATCAGGGCTTTTTCCCAGCAGCTAGAAGAGATTGTCAGGATCGAAAGCAAAAAGCATCAAAGATTGGATGAGCTAGGCAAGCAAACAAGCTTGATGTTGAAGGTCTGCGGCGTCGGAGCTTTATTTGCAGTTGTACTGGCTGCTGCTTTAACCGCTGGGTTTACCAGAAACACGACCCGAAGACTCGGCGTGCTCATCGATAATACGGAGCGCCTCAGCAAGAAACAAAGTCTGCAATTATTGAGCGCGGATCAGGGCGGCTCAAAGGTGGATCTGTTTTTTACTGAGCACACTAGAAACGATGAGATCGCACAACTCGATTTATTCTTTCGGAAAATGGCAAACGAGTTGGCTGAAGCTACCCGAAAGGAGCGAGCGATTCTCGATAATGCAGTCGACGTGATTTGCTCCATCAATTCCGAAGGCAAGTTCACAGCTGTCAACCCCGCCTCGAGCCAGGTTTGGGGCATAGCTCCGGACAAGCTGATCGGGATGCACTACTCGGAAATAATCGAAAAAGAGGATGTGCCAAAATTCGCCGAGGCGATGGAGAATCAGGCCAATCAACAATCGAACTCACTGGTGAACATCGAAAACAAAGTATCGGTGGACGAGAATCCGGTGCATACGCTCTGGTCGATTCGCTGGTCGGAATCTGAGAAATCGCTGTTCTGCGTAGCGCACGATATAAGCGATCGCAAAGAAGTCGAACGAATGAAGCAAGAGTTCGTCGCGGTAATAAGCCACGAACTTAGAACACCTCTAACTTCCTTGCAAATGACACTTTCGCTCCTTCTCAATGGTAACTACGGACCGATTTCAGAAACAGCGGAGCAGCGCGTCAAGAGCGCAGACGTCGGTGTGACAAGATTGATCATGTTGGTTAGCGATCTGCTAGATATTGAAAAAATGGAAGCAGGCAAACTGCAAATGAGAAAATCAAATAGCGATCTTGCCGAGGTGGTCGAGCGCTCCATTGAAACTATGAGCGGTTTTGCCTCACAACAAGGAGTGCAATTGCAAGACAAAACGGCAGGGCTCTGCGCACCTGTTTATGCTGACTCGGACAGACTTTTACAGGTGGTGGTCAACCTGATATCCAATGCCATCAAATATTCAGAAGAAGGCGGACTGATCGAAATCGAATTGATAAAGGGCGAGGAGCAGGCAGAGCTGAGAGTTGTAGATCATGGGGCAGGCATTCCGCCTGAATTTGAAGAGACCCTATTCAAAAAATATGAGCAAGCAAAAGCTGCAAAGAACAAGAAGATACGAAGCACTGGTCTAGGACTTGCAATTTCGAAAGCCATCATCGAGCAGCACGATGGCATCATCGGGTTCAGTCGCACCGAAGGCGGTGGCAGCACTTTTTGGTTCAAGCTGCCAGTCTTGAGTTCCGCAAAAAAATCATAATTGAGTTTCGCGTTCGCTATATGGAGCCGTCTCAGAATTCTCCCTTCAGCAACGTTCTTTCTTTACAAAATCAACTAGAGCAGGCGTCGTCCGGCAGCTGGCTAAAAGAAAACTGTGTGTAATGACCGTAAATACCATCGGGGCGAAGAATACTGCTTGGAAAATTCGGCTGATTGACGCTGTTCGGGTAGCACTGTGTCTCCAAACAGAATCCGCCATACTTGGGATAAGCGCCGCCTAGACCACTAATTGATCCGTCAAGCTGATTTGCTGTGAAGAATTGGAAGGCCGGTTGGTCTGTGTAAACTGTGAGGCATCTACCTGTTGTTGGATCCACTACAGATCCAAGTCCTTCGATGTCTCCAGGGCGCATATCAATCACCATGTTTATGTCATAACCGCCTGCGGTATCATCAATGCGATCGCCAATTCGATGTCGTCTTCCCGTAAAGTCATATGGTGTATCTTTCACCGATGCGACTTCTCCGGTGGGGACCATTTCCTCGTTCAGCGGGGTATAGTGCGAGGCATTGAATGATGCCATATGATCTAAGATGTTTCCATTTGCAGCGCCTTTCAAATTGAAATAGCTGTGATTAGTTAAATTAACAGGCGTAGCCTTGTCTGTCTTTGCCGTATAGCGCACGATTAAGTCGTTCGAATTCTTCCAAAGAGTGAAACGGATTGAAACGTCCAAATTTCCAGGGAATCCTTCTTCCATGTCTTTGCTGAGATAGTGAAGCGTAAGGCAGGACTCACTTTCATTCTCCCCTGTTTCAACGACGTCCCAGACTTTCTTGTCGAATCCCACCACGCCGCCATGAGTACTGGTAGTGCCTTTGGTGGGGGTCAACTTATAGGTAACTCCATCGATTTCAAACTGGGCATTGGAAATTCTATTTGCGTAACGACCTATCGTCGAGCCAAAGCGGGGGTGCTTCGCGACATACTGCTCCAGATTGTCAAAGCCGAGCGCCACGTTTGCGCATTGCCCTTTTCGATCGGGTACCCAGCATTCGGCAATGATCGCTCCGAAGTTTACAATTTTGACCCGCATACCGCTCGAATTGCTGAGCGTAAATGACCGGATCTCGGTTCCATCAGGCAGGCGCCCAAAGACTTCGGAAACTATCGATTTGCTTGATTCGATGGCCATGTAGATTCTCGTATTAGTTGGATTGAACCGCAATTATACTGCCGAATGCTCAGACGCGATTTCCTGCCAAGATCCAGGAATGTTCTATTCATTTTTTTGGAGGCGCGCAATAGGTTGTCAGACACCAGTCACATTAAGGGAGGCAGACTTCCGTTCTAGGGTCACTTAAAAAATTTGGGGCTCGAAAGGTCGCTCAAAAAAAAAACGGGACGAAAGATGAATAATAACTTCCCGCGACAATCTGTATCCGATTTCGCCCAAAAGCTACTGGTGTTCGGGGTCAATTCTTTGATAAGTCTATGCGGAGTCGATGCATCTTTTTTCTCACCATGACAACACCGCGATCAAAAGTGACGAATGCTTTCTCCTCAAGGCTTTTCAGGTTTATTGCGAACAAGCCGCCCCGTTGTCATGGTGAGGAAATCCTCCAAATTTCAACGGAACCCAAAGTATTGTCACCGCTGCCTTAGAAATAACAGCTTTCAACATAGCGGACCGGCGTTCTTGCCTACAGAGGCAGGCATATGGAGCCATCGTCCTTTAATAGTTTAGCCGTAAACAACATGGAAACAACTTCTCTGTAATGTGTGAAGTATGGCAATCGCGTTGGCGCGAAAATATAAAAGAGGACAACAATCATGGGTCAGTTCAACAACTTTGAGGCAAACGATTCCGTCAAAAACGATGGTGATAAGTCGCAGGCAAGAACCGGTTCTGACATGTCGAACCAGAACTTCAACGATGACTTCCGCAAAACTGCGACGGCCGGCGCGGCCATGCTGTCCGAGTTTGCCTTTCCAGCCTCCAAAGATTTGCTGGAACAACTGGGACTCGGCGACAAGAACAAAGACGGCGGCAAGGTGCTCGGCACACTGAACAGCAAAGACAATCCTCTCAATAACAATAAGCCAGCAGATAAAGGCGAATCGTCCTCCATCTGGGATGCCGTAAAAGCAGGCATTAATGGAGCCGACAACACAGCAAAAAAGGGCAGAAGAATTGCTGAAAGCATCGGCGAGCTAGCAGGCGAATTAATCAAACAACAAATAAAAGAAGGCGAGGATCGCCAACATAAAATCGCTGAGAAAGCGGCTAAAGACAAAGACGTCCAAAAGGTAACAGAGAAACATGATGGTCCCATCTCCACTGTAATTGTCGAAAAGAAGGACGGCTCGGTAGTTACTCATAAGCCGGACGGCACAACGGTCACCGAATTAGATGGACGGAAAACGACCGAGTATCCGAAGGAGCTCGACCCCAAGGTTGCAAGCCGAATCGAACATCCGAACGGTGGTGTAGAAATTCAAAACAGGGATGGCTCCTTCGAGTTCACACCGAAAGATGGGAATCGGGTTGAGTTCCATAAAGACCACTCTCAAACTGAGCACTATAAAGATGGCAGCAAAGTCCATCGCAACAAACCGGATGGCAGCTACACAATCACAGCAGCAGATGGAACACAAACAACCCGTCACAAGGATGGAACCGAAATAGTCGAAAAGACCAACGGAGACCGCACTGTTACCAAGCCCGAGAAAACAGAGAAAGACGGCACCAAAGTTTGGCACAAGAACGATGGCACAGAGATTCGAGAATCCAACAATGGAACAAGAACAACCATATATCCGGAAAGCGTCAACGACCAAATTGAAAAAATCGTCAAGCATCCAAATGGCGATTATGAGCAAACTTCGCGCGACGGGTCATCGGTAAAAATTGGTCATGACGGCGGCATGAAGATCCAGGGAAAAGACGGAAGCCGTACTACTTTCCATCCAAACGGAGACATGGAAACCGAGTCAGCTAACGGCACAAAAGTCAAAATCAAGCACGATGGCACCATCATCACCAGCAAAAAAGATGGTACCGAAAAGACCATCCACCCGAATGGAATTACAGAATCGGTCAATAGCAACGGCGACAGAACAATCAAGAAGCCTGATGGCGAAGTTATCAAAATCAAGCACGATGGACATGTGACAAGCAGAAATCCTGTAAAAGCAATGGAAGCAAAAAAGGAAGCACAAGCTTATATGAAGGATGCGAAGCAGTTCATGGACATTTTGCAAGGTAACTTTTAGAAATCAATTGAATGGTTTAACGGCAACATTCCCCTTTGATTGCCAAAGAAAAGAGCGGCGCTTGATTGAACAAGTGCCGCTCTTTCTGTTAGGGGAGGATTTTCTGCAAACCTATCTTCTTTCCAGTGAACCGCCGATGATGCCGCCGAGAACTCCGGCGGCTCCTCCGATAGCGGCACCACGCCCCGGCTTCTTGTGATCAGCAATGGCTCCAATACCGGCGCCGAGTACACCGCCAATGATACCGCCCTCGAGCGTCGTGTTACGCTGCGGCTGTTGAGGTGGATATTGTTCGTAATAGGGCGGAGCTTGACCAGGACCTGGATGCATCACGACAGGTGGCCGCTCGACATAGACGGGGCGTTCTTCGACGATGACAGGACGTTCAACAATAACCTGCGCAGTACGCGAAGTAATATGAATCTTTCCATAGCGCTCATGAATGTCAGCGCCCTGTCCTTTAATATCCTTGCGCTCGGTCTCTCTTACAAGCCTTCTGAAATCATCCGGACGCATGTTGTAAGCATCTTCCTGCAAGCGGCTTGCAACATCTTCTGCACGATCTTGATGCAGCATATTTGCCAATGTATTTGCTTCCCGAGATACAAAATCACCACCAGGAGCGCAACGCATGCTATTTTCACAACCCATTTTTCAATCCTCACCCAAAACCATTCCTTATCTCCATTAGACAATCATAAGGAAATTGCCGAAATGGGAGTTTTACGAAACGCTGCTCCTGGAGCCGGACTTCTAAGCTACTTGGCATACTCTCGGCAAATATTTGGCATAATTTTGGCATGGGCGCGCAGCTAGCAGGGCACCACATGCAGTAGCATTGAATCTGAAAGTCTGAGAAGCACAACGCAGATTCCAGTTATGCCAGGCACGAAAGAGAAATAGCTCGTATGTATGCCGTACATTATCAGATGCTTCCCCACGCCCAGCAAACAGGTACAAACAGTTTCGCGAAGCTTTCATCATTCCAGCTCAAATTGGAGTCTGCAGCTAGCAGCGTCAGGTAAAGCCCCAACGCGCAGTACCCAGGTTAGACACGCCCCACCCCCGGGCACAACCATAGTTGCAGAGGGAGTCATAATCATCACTGAAGAAGAATCCAGCACCCAAGAATTGACGGAAAGCAGTTCCACTTCCGCAAAGCCAGTTTCAGGACCTGATCCTGAATCGCTATTAGGCAGCGTAATTGCAGACCGCTATCGCCTTCTGGAAATTATCGGACAGGGTGGCATCGGTGTAGTCTATAAAGCCCAACATACACTTATAGACCGTATAGTTGCTTTCAAAATGCTTCGAAAGGAAACGCTGCAAGATGAGCGCAGCATGCAACGCTTCCAAATGGAAGGCAAAGCAATGACTAGCGTAAGCCATCCAAACATAGTATCGGTGTTCGATTTCGGTGTCACGTCTAATCAGTCGGCATTCCTCGTTATGGAGTTCTTGGATGGGACGGATCTGGACACTCTTATCCAGGCGGCAGGTTATTTGGAACCGGACGAAGTCGTTGCTCTCTTCATTCAAATATGCGACGCGCTCTCCCATTTACACGAGCGTGGTTTGATTCACCGAGACCTCAAACCGGCAAATGTGATCATCTTAAATCCTGGTGTAGACGCGCAAGTAAAACTCGTCGATTTCGGCATGGCAAAATTCCAAGAACAGAGCCGCTACGCACAATCACTCACGAGGCCTGGAGAAGTCTTCGGCAGCCCCTACTACATGAGCCCCGAACAGTGCGTCGGTATGCAATTGGATCTGCGCTCCGACATCTATTCCATGGGCTGTGTGATGTACGAGGCGCTTTCCGGCAGACCGCCATTTCTCGGAGAGAATATGGTTCAGCTTGCACAAATGCACCTCGATACGCCTCCTGATCCCATCAGCGTCTCTATAGAGGATACGAATTTCCCTAGATGGCTCGATGCTATAGTTCTGAAGTGCCTCGCCAAAAACGTGAACGACCGTTACCAGTCTGCTGAAGAGATGAAGAAAGCACTAGTCGGCTTTCAGCGAACCTGGCTGCAAAAAACCACCAAGAGACTTGTTTTCAAAGGCGATTTTAGTGAGTCCGGCAACTCGCCAGCATTTCCGCGTCGTGCCACAGAAGAGATTATGCGTCCTGCAAGCGTCACGCAAGCAGGGCAAGCGGTATCAAATGCAGTGGCACAAGCGTGGCAAAACAATCTCAACAAAGAATCTGATGCCACATCCAAGCCTGTAGCAATGGAAAGCGCGCTGGATCAAGGTCGCAAGAAGTTGCTTATTGGGCTGGGTGTCGTCTCGGTAATAGCAATGGTAGGCGTATCATTTTTTGCTGGACGAGTGAGCACCGGCGGATCGCAAGAACAGTACCAGAAATTCGACGCCGCAGGCACAACAGCACTGGAAACCGGACATTACAGCGAAGCAGAATTCAATTTTTCGCAAGCAGTAAAACTGGCAGAGCAAAATGGTATCAAAGACAATCAGCCACTCTTCGAAAGTTTGATAAATTTGGCGACCGTTTATCAAAAAGAGAATAAGTCTGAGCTTGCCGAAGATCTTTATAAAAGCACGATAACCCGAATTGAAGACGCGGAAGGAAAAGACTCGGGTAATCTGGCGCCCGTACTTATCAAACTAGGAAAGCTTTACACGGATACCAATCGATTGACGGAAGCAGAAGCAGCCCACCAGCGTGCTAAGAACATTGTTGAATCAGCGTTCGGCAGCTCCCACAAGATGATGGTAGATTGTCTGAATGGTTATGCCGAGACGAAGAAAAAGCAAGGTAAGCTTGAGCATGCTACTAAGTTGCAAAATCAGGCCCAGGAAATAATAAAGAACAGGGATCAGTCAGGCGCCGCGGAAAACAAGGATCCAGCCAAATAGGTCAAGTCATGGATCCGAATCCGAATGAAGTTATTACAGAACCTGTTGGCATACAGGGTGAGCACGAACAGACAGCGCAGCAGGCGCCGCCAGCGGTTGCTGCTGTGAGCTCAAGTTCGGCTGCGCAAGTCCTTCAATGTTCGCTGAGCCATCAGATTCTCACTTTAATCGGCATCACATTTCTCTTCTTCGAACTTGTGTTCCTGACCTTTTACTTCGATAAGTTTTGGTTCTCAATCGATTTGAGCATGTTGGGTGTGATTGCGATTCTCATACTCTGCTTCGTTGCTCACTTCGTTCTCAAAGTTCTGGAAAGCAAGCAAGCTTGTGAACTGCTGTCATTTCTTCTTAAAGGCAAACCGGCTATTGCTTACCGCAAATGGATAAGGACATCCGATGATGGTTTTGCATTTGGTATCAAACACATCCGCTGGGACGCAGTTGACGAAATGGAACTCAGTTGGTTTGGCAACCTGATTGTGAAGTCCAGACTGGTTTGTGGGCCGTCTCAAAAGACCCCTGATGTACTGATCAAGATTCCATTCGGCATTGCAGATAACGCTGCACAAGTGCGATTTCTAGATGTCGCGCGCGCAAAGCGTCCAAACCTAGTGATAAATGACAAGCTTAAGAAAGTCGATGCAGTACTGGCTAAAGGTGCACATATTACGCAGATTGCCACAGCGGCAATCATGTCTTTCGTTCTGCTGGATGTGGGATATGCCTCGTTTTACTACTTGGAGCTTTTGAAAAATCTCTATTTGGCTGAAACGAGTCTCTTAGCGAGTGAAACTGCAACAGATGCAGCTGCATTGCAGCAATATGAACGGGCGGAGAATTTGCGGACTCATCCGTTGCCGCTGTCTTGGGTAACAGGAAAGTTTCTTGGCAGCAGCTCTGTCGCTGCTGGTTTGTGCATTCAAAGAGCCAAAGTGCTTTGGCTTCTTGGCAGAAAAGAAGAGGCTCTGCAGTTAGCAGAAAAGTCTTTTGAATATTCGCCAACCAGTTTAAGACACCGTTTGTACAAAACAAGGCTGCTAGCTCAGCAAGGGAAAAGAGATGAGGCGCGCACAGAACTAGGGAAGCTAATCGAAGAACACAAGAGCGCGCTTCTGCCTCGTTTATACGTTCTGGCTTTAGAAAAGGAAAGCGAGCATCCTCCAGACGGACGCGAAAGCGCAGAGTATGAGAATCAACTTGCTGCCTGCTATGCAGAGACCTTTGGAGAAGAGCCCTATTGGCCACCAGGTGGCAATCGATTCTTCACTGAGCTTTGGTTTAGCGATGATCTTCGCTTTTTAATGGATCGCTTCCTGGATGCACAACCGAACATGAAACGGGTGCTCGAGAAAGCGTCCGAGCTTGAAAAGAAAAACGCGACCACGAGCGATAAGTAGTTCCTTTTAGAAGACCTTGATCTGTGGATAGCCGCTAAGCATTCGATTAGACTTCTGTTAGCTTTCTCCGCGAAAGAAGCAAAATATATCTAAGATCGGATCGATCAGATATTCAAAACACAAACGACAGACAAGCATCATATAGCTATTTATATTTTTTGCCCGCCAACCTTTTCGGCTTCAGCAGACCGAGTGCCTGACAAGATCATGACAAAGCAAAACTGAGACATGATGCCAATCTCAAAAGATATCGATTTGCGATCAGGAAAATATTCGGGGGACTTCCCGAAGCTAATTAAGCTTGCTAATCTTATATACATGAACGGTGAGCACTGAAACAAGTCAGTGCGTTTGAAGCCGAGGGGCGATGCGGAAACAGCAGGGATGCGCATTCCGGGAACATCAGCAGAGAGCCCGCTTAGTGTGAAGGATTGGCTGAAGCACTAAGAAATATTGAGCCTCCTGCAAGAGGCAGCCAAGCAATAGCTAAAAGACCATCGCGAAGCAATTCGGATGGTCTTTTAGTTTTTTTTACTTCTGGACAAGCATTGACCTCCACGTTCAGAAGAGAATGACCGGCGCAGAAAACAAGGAGCAAGAGATTGTTTTGCGTAGTTTATCGATTTCCAGTCAGCGCTGACAAAGAAGGGCAGTTCAAAATCGGCTGGAGCAATTTGACGAAGATTCTCAAAGCAGAGAATGGCGCACTCGGCTCACGCTTGCATCGAAATCACGACGGCGACTGGATAGCATATGCGCAATGGCCTGACGAGAAAACGTGGGAAAGCTCAGACAATAATTCAGCAGAAGCCGTGAAGTATCGGCAAATGGTGAGAGATAGTTTTATTGAAGGAAGGTCTGTCGAAGTTTTGTATAAGCTCAATGTTGTCGAGGATCTGCTTGAACGAATTTAGCTCTTCTGAGCAACCAGCAAAAGCCGCTCAGAGCCAAGTGAATAAGCATCCCCATCTGTTGATTCGAGCAGTTCCACAATCTCAAATCCGCTTTGTTTGAGCATCTTGCAGAGTTCGCCCGCGGTGTAGATCCAATGAATAGCCTCACGCTTTTCTTCCTTACCATCGGACAGAAATGTGTATGTTGTTTCGACAAGACTTTCATGGCAGTTGTAGCGATTTTCGACAAGCATGTAGATACCATCAACCTGCACCCACTCTTTCCCGGCTCCATTCACAAGAAAAGATTCGGCGATCATATTTGAATCAATTACAAAACGAGCATCATTTTTCAACGACGCTGCTACCGCTTTCAAAAAACGCAATGTGCCTTCCTTATCAAAGTAACCGAAACTATTTCCCATGCAGTACGCGCCGTCGAACTCCGCTTTGAAATCAAGCTTGCGCATGTCAGCTTTGAGAAACTGGCAATTGCTCTGATGGGCTAGCGCTGACCTATTTGCCTCTTCTATAAACTCATCGGATGTATCGACTCCAACGACACTGCCAATACACAAACCAAGCGGGATACACAAGCGTCCATTTCCGCATGGCACGTCAAGCACCCGACTAGTCTCTTCTAGCCCCAGCACCTCGCCGAGAAATTGAACCTCTTCTTCCGTTTGCTCCACAGGTATGGCTCGGCGCCACAAATCGAGGGCCGCGCCTGAAAAAAAGGAGGAGAACCAATTCGTATCGGTGGCGTTTGACATCGGAATTTCCTAGAACAGGGACTCAATTGGAATTTGAAAGCGCCGTTTGATTATAGCCGCAGCTCGCCAGCGAGAAAGTTTCAATTCGGCCGGCAGGCAAGCCTGGTTCAGGAAGTCAAAATCCGAGACAAGGCACCTAGCTATCCATCCGAACATTCCGAAAAATCATTTTTGGGGATATTGACGCGATAGACCGACCGGTCTAATATATTTGCATGCAAAGAAATTTCGGAACCGCCAGCCTGGTGAGATAAATGAAAGAGCTCCTCGCTTCCGCTTCCGCTTCCGCTCCCTCCCCCTTTTCCCAAGCGAGAAAAAATCCCAGACGTTGAAACGATTCCAAGCTCTGACTTCGGCATCGAGGCAACGCCAACACAGCAGCGCTTCCCGCAGCACGCACGAATCAGCATATCGCGGCATTTTTCGCAATAGCCAACGAGACCGACCGGTCTATTCATCGAGGTAAGAAACAATGAATTGCTCAGTTCAAATTCAATCAAATTATCCTTTTGCCAAAGAACAAGACGATCAGAACATCTACGTGCAAGCCGGGCATCAGACAACACCGGCCACCTTGCTCAGAGATTTCGCCCGCTCGGATTGTCCAATTATTCGCGCTCGAATAGCCGAAAATAAAGCGACGCCGCTGCCAATCTTATTTGAGCTTTTACTCGACACCAATAGCGATGTCCGCATCAGTCTCTCGCAAAACCCTTCACTGCCAATGATCTTTCTTACACAATTAGCTCGTGATGAGGATCCTGATGTACGTTATGGAATGGCAGAAAACACATTTCTGCCGGTCAACATTCTTGAGATTCTAGCCAATGATGAGAATCCATATGTCTCACATCGCGCACTGAAATCATTATCGCTGGCAGCTTCCGAAAACGCCTTTGTGCGCAAAGAGCGTGATTTGAAAGTGGCAGCATAGTACTACTGCCTCAAAGTATTATTCACACATAAAAAACGAAATGGAGAAAACAATGTCTACTAGTGTTAAAGAAAAAGCAGAAACAGTTAATTCAAATAGGCTCGCTGGAAAAGTGGCGTTAATTACTGGCGGATCGCGAGGGATAGGCGCCGCGATTGCACAACGCCTCGCTCAAGAGGGAGCGACGGTACTAATCACTTATTCCAAAAATAAGAAAGCAGCAGATGAGGTGATCACCGAAATCACCAAACAGGGAAAGACCGCACACGCATTCAAAGCTGATGTTGCCAGCGAAAAAGAAACCAGCGCGCTGATCGAAGAAGTCACAAAAGCTACGGGCAAGATCGACATTCTGATCAACAACGCCGGTGTTTGGGGAGCCGGACCAATCGATGCTATCACCCTTGAGGCTTATCACAAGGTTTTCGACGTCAACGTTAAAGGCGTAATCGCCACAACAATTGCCGCGTTGAAGTTGATACCGGCAGGTGGCCGCATCATCAATCTTTCTTCTGTAGCAGGAAGAATTGCTATGCCCGGTGTAAGCATCTACAGTGCAAGCAAGGCAGCACTAGATCACCTCACGAAAATTTGGGCGCAAGAACTTGGACCCAAAGGCATCACAGTCAATGCAGTTGCGCCTGGAACAACAGTTACCGATATGTTCAACGAGGCCATCGGCGAAGAGCAACACGCCGGTGTTATTGAGAAAACCGCGCTGCGCCGTCTCGGGCAAGCTGAAGATATTGCTGCTGTTGTCGCATTCCTCGCCTCCAAAGATGGTGGCTGGGTGACAGGACAAACCATCACAGCAGATGGTGGCTTGAACATGTAGTTTTACCGAAGCACCCTTAAGGGTACGATCCAACACAGCCCGCTTGCTCAAGCATTGACGCCCACCCGTCGCATGCCCCACAGAGCAAGCGGGTTTGTTTTATGCTAGCTTCAAACCTGCGCTACGAATTCTGGATCTTCCGAAAGAAGCACCTTCATCAAGCGCTCCTTCACTCCTTCAATTACACGCCGGCGAAATTCGGGACTGCCCGATTTCCAATACTCAGATATCTTCAATATTGCTTCGATAGCATTATCATCGCCCTGGCTCAGGACCTCATAGACATTCTCGTAACTGCGCAGCATAGGCTTGTTATGACGGATCTGATGAATAAGTAGGATAAGCAAGAAGTCGTATTCTGCCTGCTCAATTTGTTGAAGTGCAACGTTCACTTCCTCAGGCGATGTAGCGAGCATTATGACGCAGGCAATGTGGTCCGCATCAAGTGGACCGTTTGCGCGCTCCAGTGCCTTCTGGAACAACATCAAATATTCCGCTGGGTTCGACGTATCAAGTTGACTCATTTTTTCCTGCTAGTATCTACTTAGTTAGCCGATCGTGCAATTTCGGAACCACTCTTATTCGGTCAGCCAAAACTGGAAATAACTTCACGCCACCATATGCGCTCAAGTGCACAGTATCCAGGTAGTCATTTTGCACGAACAAAGCATCAACCTCACTGAGGTCAAACCAATCAGCGCCATTTTGCTTACAAGTTTCGGCAACATCTTGTCTGAATTGCTTCCAAAAAGATTCTGGCAGAAGCTTTCGGTTCATCTCCATCGTCGGCATGCAAACAACCATGACCTCTATTCCTTTGGACCGAAGATCAGCTATCCACTCCTTAAAGAAGCGAATTTCCGATCGGTAATTCGTATTTAGTGGATCCCGGAAACGCTCCATATATTCCTTGCTGTTGTCAGTCCAAGGCGGACGGGCATTAGCAGGAACCATCGACTTGCCAGGTTCAACGCGCAAGGATTCGATGATTTCCCAATCATTGGCAGCTTTCTCGTTATCTCGCCCAGAAAGTTTCTTGCCTAGACGTTTCAGCGAAATCTTGTCCATCTCTGCGCCCATACGGGAGAAGAATTCCGGATAGGCTGCCGATTCCATAGACGAATCAAGTTTAACGTAGTTAGTGAAGAACTTGAACTGATCAGTCACTCCCGGGTAAGGCAATGTACTATCGACGAAATCCCGCGGTGCTATTGCCGCGATTACTAACTTCGGTGTTCTGCCAGGTGTTAGAAGTGTTTTCGTAATCAAGTAAGCATCGGAAATCATCTCACCAGGACAGGCAAGACTGAAGACTGTTACTTCTTTGCCGAGATATTCCTTGATCTGTTTCTCCAGGTAATTAACTCGGCGATGTGTGACCACATCAGTCAATTGTTGATTATATTGCGCATCAATGGAAGCATGAGCTGAGCCAACAAGCGAGCTGCCAAATACCACTACATCTGGTGCCTTTTCCTGCTCCAAATACAATTTGGAAAGCCACCAGCCCCAGGTATGTCGAAGTGGTTTCTTCTGGTCGGTTTCCAAGGCAGCCTGCTTCAAGACAGCGCCGACTTGAGGATTGGGAGCCTTACTAATATATTCGTTTGCACAGATCGCCACCATTGCAAAAAGAATCATGGCGAAGAAGAACGCCGTTCCAAAGAAGCCGAATGGCGAGAAGCGGCGCAGTGGTGTGCAAGGACTGCTTGCCTTGCGCTCGGCGGCTCTACGTCTTTGTTCGAGTGTCTGCATAGCCACCCCGTTAGAATACCTGAAGGGCTTTGCGCGAGGCCAATTCTTTATGGCGCGCCAGGTGTTCACCAGACATGGTGACTATCTCTCCGACGCGGGGATCGCGCTGGATGGCTCCGCTCACATCCTCAAGAAATTTCTGTCCACCAAATGCATTCAAGTGCACCGTGTCGTGAAAATCCAGGCGTGAATATCTAGCAAAATCGTTGAGATCGTATACGGCCAGATTATGTGCCACCCCGAACTCTCGCAGTGACTGCAAGTAATTGACGTAGCCACCAGGCTTGAGCAAGCGGATGTTATCCAGCATAATCGGCATGTTTACGATGATCAGCTCCATCCTTTCCTTGCGGCAAAACTCAGCGATCTTGTTCAAGAAATACATCTGAGTCTTGTAAGTATGTTTGTCGGGATGGTTGTATCGCGTCAAATATTCAACGGTGTTATCAATAAACTTAGCGTCAGCCGTCTTTCGGTCAATAGGACCAGCCATTACCGCCTCAGGATGAATCTCTGCAGGCATATAATTAGGCAACAATCGATTACGATCCCACCATGTAAAAGGCGTCTTCGTCCATGGTCGAGGCAGTGCATAATTCAAAAACTTGCAAGTAGCCTCATCGAGCGCAAGGCGAACGTCCAGCGCATATCCGTATAAATAGACCGTTCTTTGAAGCAACCAATCCAGCTTATGGTAGGGATTTCTAAAAACACGCTGCGCCACATCATCGATATTGACGATGCGGGTCACGTACTTAAATGTATCAGTGTCACCCGGTGCAGACAGAGTACTATCGATAAAATCCCGCGGTGCCAAGCCATAAATAACCACATCAGGACGAGTGGAGCTGGCGACCATTCCTTTCAGACTGATGTAAGCGTCGGAGGGCATTTGTCCTGGTGCAGCCAGACTGAATGTATGGTAGTCGCCCGGAAACCGCTTCTTCAGCTGATCTTCCAGGAAAACCGACTGATGGTGATTAGTTAGGTCCAGGCCTTTCTTCAGATAATTGGCATCACAACCGGCAACGGCACTGACCATCGTGGATGAGCCGAGAAGGGCAACGTTGCTGATGCGGTTTGTCTGGCGCAATTCATTGAAAGTCCACCATGCCCAGCCTTTATAGTTGAACTTATAAGGGTCAAATGGAACAGGTTGAAAGAATGTCATCGATGCGTTGAAAGCAACGAAAATAGCCAGTGCAAGCAAAAACTTGCTGCGGAATTTATACTTCCGGGGTTCGCTTGGCGCAGGCAGCAGCTCAGGATGAACTAGTGGGCCAGCATTCTTAACTGCACTTTCTGGCGGTGCTGCAGTCGTCATAACGGCAGCCCCCTTTGCGAGATTTTTTGATCGCCAGAGCTTCCGTTCTTGGCATCGACGGCAATTGACGGCGCGGCACTAGCCGGCTTGCTTGGCTCAGAAGCTGGCGATGGCTTTGTGGCAATTTTTGTTTCAGAAGGAAAAGCAGCAATGAAATCCGGATTTACAGACAGACGGTCAACAACGACATCAAAGAATTTCTTGCCACCACCTGAATGAAGGTGGACAGTGTCACCAAAGTCCGAGCGGCTGAATTCCTTACTCTCCGACAAATCAATTACCGTTGCGCCTTTGCGCTTGGCCATAGCCAGAACGCCCTTGCGATATGCATCCCAACTGAGATCTGAAAGCAACTGCCGATTCAAATCCGTGATTGGCATAGCGACAACTACAGCCTTGATGCCTTGTGATTTTGCTACATCAAGCGCATCGGCGAAGAAGCGCATTTGCGATATGTATGTGTCCCACTTCATGGTGGCATAACGCTTCTTATACTCAGCTAGATTGTCGACAAAATTGGTGCGCTCAGCAGCGGTCGTCGGGCGGAAAAAAGCGGCTCCTTTTGGAACTTCGCAGGGCCGAAAATCCGGCATTAACAAACGCCGTTCATCAAAAGTGACGGGATATCCATCTTCAGGTAAAGGAACTGCAGAGTTAACGACACTGGTCGCGAATTGATCTGCAACTTGACTTATGTTGGCACGATTTTGCCAAAAGTAGGAGAGCTTACCCAATTCATAATCAAGCCGTGGAAAGAATTCGGGTGCGACTCGATCCGCGATGTGATCGATCTTTCCGAAACGCGACAGATAGCGATACGGATCAGTAGCTGCGGGGCTCGGCAACATATTATCCAAGAAATCACGAGGACCGACGCCATAAACGATCATGTCGGGCTTATTCTTGCCCTTCAGCAAATTGTTCACGATCAAGTAAGCATCAGATGGCATTTCACCCGGAAGAGCAAAAGTGAAAGTCTTTAGAGAAAGACCTGCTTTCTCTTTGATTTTGTCCTCAATGTAAACCGAGTGGTGATGCTGGCTGCCATCAATGCGCTTGTTCAGATAGTCCGCGTCGACTCCGTCGAGCGGAACCAACATCAAGGAAGAACCAAGAAAAACGATATTGGCACGTTCTTTGCTGCCAAGAAAGTCCTTGATGGTCCATCCAGTCCAACTCAGAACAGGAAAGTCCTCGGGCTTTACAGCCCCGAAATTGAGGATCGCAGCGATCCCGCCAACCAGAAGAAAGGTTAGCGTCGCCCATGCAAATCTCGTTTTGAAAAATCCCGTCATGGCTCCCATTCTTTTACTGCCGGAATCACTTGGAAGTGCATCCTCTCAGTCATCTTGCTTCAGCTCCGAAGAGCTTTCAATCTCTAGAATTGGAAGTAGATGAAGCGGGGAGATGTGTCAGGGCTGAAGATGGTCAGAACGCAGAGCATAGCTACCATCACTGCAACCTGCACCGGCCACGGTGGGCTCTGATAGAACTTCTTGTTGTTCAACCAGTTGACCACAACATGGGCAATCATCAGACCTGGAACAATCAGAACAACTGCCGGGAAGATGATTGGATCGCGAATCTGCAGAATTGTGAGCTGGCTCATGCTGAAGTTCATCAGAGCAGCCGGCGCCTCAGCAAGTTTGCTGATTACTTGCCAGCACATCTGTTCGGTTTCAGCTCGGAAGAGTACCCAGCCGACGCAAACAAAGTGGAAGGTCACAACTACAGAGAAGACGTGATAAAGCTTGGATTTAACGAGCTTTGCATGCAAGCCCACGGCTTCCATAAGACGAACGTATTCACGATGAAGAATCAACAGAACGCCCTGATAAACACCCCAGAGCAAGAAGTGATTTGCCGCACCATGCCAAAGACCGCCAAGAGCCATGGTGATGAAAAGATTGCGGTACATCGTCCAACGCGGGCAACGCGATCCGCCGAGCGGAATGAATAGGTAATCACGCAGCCAGGTTGAAAGACTGATGTGCCAGCGGTGCCAGAAGTCTGCCGCATTTGCTGCCAGATAAGGCAGATTGAAGTTGATTGGGACCTTGTAACCAAATAGCAGCGCAGACCCACGAGCAATGTCTGTATAACCGGCAAAGTCGAAGAAAATTTGGAAAGCGAAAGCATAGGTAATCAGCCACATATCTAATGAGCTGAATTTCTCCGGATGCGTAAAGCCCGCCTGTACAACCAGTGCAAGGTTGTCTGCAAGCAGAACCTTCTTGCAAAGTCCCATCAGGATCAGTTGCATACCTTCATCAATGTATTCCCACTTGAACTTGGCCGGAATATCAAGCTGAGGAATGAAGTCCTGATAGCGCTTGATTGGACCAGCGATTTGCGTTGGGAAGAAAGAAGCGAACAAAGCAAAGTCCATGAACTTCTTCACTAAAGGCTTGCCGCGATAAACCTCGACAGCGTAGTGAATGAATTCGAATACGAAGAATGAAATGCCGAGCGGCAAGATAATGTGCAAGTGTGGAGCATGCCAATCTACGTGGAAAAGATTGAGCCCGGACTTCACGCAATCGATGCCGAAATAGGCGTATTTGAAGATTGCCAATGTGATCAAATTGGCTGCGACGACAAGTCCCAACCACAACTTCTTGTGCTTCACCTCTTGCGCTTTTGCAATCAGAGGCACTAGTAAGAAGTTACCGGCAGTAAGCCCCAGAATCAACAGCCCATAGATTGGGCGCCAGGACATGTAGAACACGTAGCTTGCCACCAAAAGTAGTGGCACCCTCAAACGATGAGGGACCAGCCAGAATAGAACAAATACTATCGGCAAAAAGACTAAATACTGGAGACTATTGAAAAGCAAGTTCCTTGCTCCTTATTTCGGTTCCCACGTTGACAATATATTGGCGGAAAAGCCGCAAACTGTCATTAGACGCCACAAACGAAGTTGCTATTAGAGACGTGAACCATGATAAGAGTTGGATTCCAAGATTGTCTATGTCTATGTTTTCACCTATATAAAAAAGTTCTTCTCCTTGACTACACAGAGTTGTCAACGAGACACTTTCAGGCGTTCGATCCCGACATTTCTGACTGGTTTTTAAATAAATGAAGTATGTTTAGTTCTGGTCGCCGGGCTGCTTTGTGAAGCCTTCCGGAACGAGCTGATACCCGCCACCATATACGGTTCGGATATATTTGCGATCGCCTGACTCCAAACGTGTGCGGAGGTGTCGGATGTGAACGCGAATAGTGTCCACATCATCGTCGGGAGAATAACCCCAGACTTCCTCCAGCAACTTGCCGGTCGAGACGGTTTGACCGTGATGCTGCATGAGGCAGTGAAGGATTTCAAATTCAGTAGGAGTCAGCTTAACAACGCGCTCCTTGACCTTGGCCTGAAGGTTTTCGGGCACCAGCGTGATTTCACCGGCGGTCAAAATTTCAGGCAGGGAGGCAGATTGCGGAACCGAACCGGCTCTACGTAAAAGAGCTCTGACGCGAACTTGCAACTCCGGAATTTCAAATGGCTTGGTCAGATAGTCATCGGCGCCTGAATCAAAGCCTTTTACCTTGTCTTTGGTCATGCCCAGTGCTGTGAGCATAAGCACTGGAATGCCCGTCGTAGCTGCGTTCTGACGCAAACGTTGGCAAACAGTGAAGCCATCAAGGTCAGGCATCATGACGTCAAGGACAATCAAGTCAGGTCTGTTCTGCTGTGCAAGAGCCAGCCCCTTCATACCGTCATTGGCAGTGCTCACCTGATGTCCAAGTAAATCTAGATTCACCTTGATCAGCTCAGCAATGGCGATATCGTCGTCAATTACAAGGATTCTGGCCAAGTTCTTCTCCCGTGCGGTGAAAATCTACTAATCTAACTTAAGTTTGTGCTCAAAGAGTCTATAGGTCAAGGGTTAACCTTACTTTCAGCTAATTTTACTGGAACCTTGGTCAATTTCCCCTGCCTTAAAACACTCAGTGTAACCACTTGACCAGGTTTTTTGGTTTCAACATATGAGAGCAAATCATCAACGGAGTGAACCGGCTGATTGTCAATACCAACTATCGTATCGGCAGCGGAGTTATCCACCTTCTGAAAAGCCCAGCCATTTTGTTCAAAGCGCTGAACCTGCGGACCTTTTAGACCAGCCTGCAAGGCTGGTCCATCCGGCTCAACCATCACAATCATTAATCCCAATTCTGTGGGCAAAACTTTGGCTATTCCCAAATTGGGTCTCAACACTGCGCCATGGGCAATTAATTGGGGAACAACGCGCTTCACTATATTGATGGGAATAGCAAAGCCGATTCCTGAACTTTGTTGCACTTTACTGTAAATCGCCGTAGTCACTCCAATCACATTTCCCTGAGTGTCCAGCAATGGACCGCCAGAGTTGCCTGGATTGATAGCTGCGTCCGTTTGCAGAACGCCCTTGATTACGCGATTCCCGCTGGATAAACTGCGTCCAACGCTGGAGATAATGCCCGAGGTCATAGTGAGTTCCAATCCGAATGGATTTCCTATTGTGTAAACGCGGCGACCGACCTCCAAGCGGCTTGAATCACCGAACTTAACGGTCGTGAGCTTCTTGCTACCCGGTTCAATTTTGATTACAGCCAAGTCGTTATCGGGATCAGCACCAATCACTTTGGCTGGATAAGAACTGCCATCAAACAAAGTCACGCGCACCATTCGTGCATTATTGATCACGTGGTTATTAGTAAGTATGTAGCCTTCCGGAGAAATTATGGAACCAGATCCGGTATCAGGTGACGGCGCTACGCCGAACATCAACTGCTCAGGAGTCGGTGCAGCTACTGCGGTGATGTTGACCACTGACGGACTATACATCTTATAAACACGGATGTTAGCAACTTCCTCAGGAGTCAATACAGGCAAGCCTGCTGGCGATTTTGGCAGATTAATCGCCGCCTTAGCTGAGCCTTTACCGGCTGCGGTCTTCTGACTTATTTGTTTCGGTTGTGGTTGCGCCGCATCCACTATACCGGCACCGCCTATGATACCAGACAAGGCCAACAGACCAGACAAAATTAGAGATCCCATGCTGGTGACGCTCTGATCTCCGGGAGTTATTTTCTTGTCGGTAGTTCCGGAAGCCCCCTTCTCAGCAGAATCCAACGCTGGAGTTGAGCCAGAATCCTCATTATCCATAGCAGCATCTCCTTCCTTTGATTTATGCTTTTGCCCCAATTTTGGTTCCGTGCCTTCCAATAGTCTCTTCATGTTGGATCTATGGCGAATAATCACGTAACCGCCACCCATTGCCGCGTAAACAACAAAAGCCCATGGCGCGTGCCACAGATACATGAATACGGCGCAGGTCAGCCCTGCCAGAATAGATGCAACGGAAACGATTCTGAAAATAGCCACACTAATCATCCATAGCAGAAACGTCGACATGCCTGCTCCAAAGTCACATGCAATCAAAGTGCCGACGCCGGTGGCAGCACTCTTACCACCCTGAAATTTCATAAAGATTGATTTGCTATGACCAATCATTGACACCATTCCGCCAATCGGAGGAAGGATGTTGTACTGCCAAACTATTTGCGCGACCAGGGAAAGAGTTGCCCCGGGCAAAGCAAGGCACATAAATTCAGGTAAGTGCCAGGGATTGGATGGATCCGACATTGCCTTCCCAAGAAGCACAGGGAAAGCGCCTTTGAGTAGATCCAAAAGCAAAACGGAAATTCCAGCAACAGGTCCTGCTGCACGATAAACGTTGGTGGCGCCCGTAGAGCCACTACCAACGGTGCGCACATCCACACCTTTAAGCAACTTCACCAACCAATATCCTGTAGGAATCCCGCCTACGACAAACGCAATGATTATTAGACTTAGGATAGCTATCATTGTTCAGTCTCTCTATTGATTCGCAGACAAAGCTCTTTGCGTTAGTCTCTTTTCTTGGGACGTAGAAACAATCGAAGTGGAGTCCCCTTAAAACCAAAAGCCTCGCGGATTTTTCTCTCCATGTACACCAAGTAGTTGCCACCGGCCAGTTTTTCATCGTTTACGAAAAGAGCAAATGAAGGCGGTGCCACTGCTACCTGAGTTCCATAATAGATCCGCAGACGCCTTCCGCGCTTGCCTGCAGGAGGTGGCGTCAACATTTGGGCATCCTGAATCACCTGATTAAAGACAGCTGTATTTACGCGGCGCCGAGCTTCATCATAGGCGCGCTGCGAGGCTTCTAATATCTTTTGCACCCGCTGACCGCTCTGAGCGGAAATGAAAACAGCTTCGGCGAATTTGAGATGCGGAAGATCCATTACGATCTTTTCCATAAACTCGTTCATTAGTTTGCTGGACTTATTTGAAACCAAGTCCCATTTATTGAATACAACGACTGCGGCTTTGCCTGCATCGATGATTTTCTGTGCAATCTTCTGGTCCTGGTCGGCTATTTCCTGGTTAGCATCGAGCACCAAAACAACCACGTCCGCGCGTTCAATTGCTTGCAATGCGCGCACAACAGAGAATGCCTCAACGCCATAATCGACTTTTGATTTGCGGCGTATCCCAGCGGTATCGATGAGGGTGACGGTACGATCGTTGAAGTCAATCAAGGAGTCGATGGCATCGCGGGTGGTGCCAGGAATGTTCGTGACGATGGCACGCCGCTTTCCGGAGATGGCATTAACGATGGATGACTTACCCACATTAGGGCGCCCAACTATTGCTAGAGAGAAGTCTTTCTTTTCCTCTGCATCCGCTGCGTCCGGATCGAAATCGGGATCCTTTTTACTTGGTGCGCGCGACCCGTCACGCAGTTTTTCAGGAAGAGTTTCGAGCACCCGGTCAAGCAAATCGCCGACGCCACCAGTTCCACGCAATGCCGACAACGCAAGCGGCTCGCCCAATCCAAGACTGTAGAAATCTAGCAGGTTGGGATTATGTTTGGGATCATCGATTTTGTTTACAGCAAGCAGAATGGGCTTTTTGCTTCGGCGAAGCATATTCGCGACATCTTGGTCAGCGCCTGTTACTCCGTCCTTGCCGTCAACCATAAAGACGACAACATCACACTCGGAGACAGCCTGCTCGACTTGCTCTCGAACCTGCTTTGTTATCTCTTCCGTTGAATCGGGAAGCAGTCCGCCAGTGTCAACCAATAGGAACTCATGACCGGACCAATCGCATTCGCGATAAATACGGTCTCGTGTAACACCGGGACTGTCATAAACGATAGCTTCCCGGCCACCAACGCAGCGATTGAAAAATGTCGACTTGCCAACATTGGGACGTCCGACAATAGCAATAACGGGCCTGATCATACGTTCCTCCAGCGCAATGGTAGCACGCTAGAACTAACGGTTATCGCCCTTTTGCTGATCCTTGCCGTCTTTGTTAGAAGCGCCGAAAACCTTACCCAGCTTGGGTGCTTGGGCATCCAAATATCTTACGAGCGTATCTTTAGCATTATTAAGGTACATCGCCATTTCAGTGTCGCCGCCGGTATCGGGGTGTACACCAGGCTTAGACATTTCCCGCTTCCATGCGTCGAAAACGTGCGGTCGGCTCAAATCTTCGGGCTTAATCCCGAGCAGCATGCAAGCCTTACGGATATCAGGCGGCACCGTTCGGGGATGTTGTCCAGGCGTTGCTTGCTCTTGACCCTGTTGAGTAGCATGTTTGCCACCGACGAACTTGTGGAGAGGAGATTTAGGACCACCTTCAGCATCAGCACCGCCGCCAAGATTGATTTCTTGCGTCTTATTGTGCTGCACCTTCTTGTTCAACAATCCGCGAAGCTCGTCAGGATCGAAAGCGGGGGCCTTATCCTCTTGCGAGGATTCGTCAGAGTCAGACAGCTCGGCTGCAGTCGCCTCTGCTTGAGCGGCGACTTCCTGCTCAGATGGTGCCTCTGAGAACAGCCCATCATTCATATAGTCCGGCAAGGAGTAATCGGAAATGGGCGCAGGCGCTTCTTCAAGAGTCTCGGTCTCTCCAAAAGCAGCTGCTTTAGGAGGAGCACTGGCATCGCCAAAAGCGCCTGGTACAAAGCCCTGCGGCGCCCCGGCGGCATAGCCCTGAGCATAGCCCGATTGAGCATCTACTCCTTGAGCTTCGTAGCCAGCCGTGTATTGATCAGGTGCGGGAGTTTGAGCGGACTGCGTATAGTCCACTTTGGCATAAGGATCGTAGTTCTCGGCCTGAGCGTAGAGATCAGCCTCTGAGTATTGAGAAGTTGGCTGCGCATATTGTTGTTCGGCTTGCACATATTGCTGATCCGCTTGCGCGTACGTTTGATCGGCCGCGTACTGTTGATCCGCTTGTGAATATTGCTGCTCTGCCGCTTCTGAATATTGCTGCTCTGCCGTGTAAGGCTGATCCGATTCTGAATACTGCTGTTCGGCCGCGTATTGCTGCTCAGCTTCTGAATACTGTTGTTCGTCCACGTAAGGCTGAGCCGCTTGGTTGTACTGCTCATATTGCTGATCAACTGTTTCAGCAAGGAGCCCGGAATTTAGCGGGTGTTCTTCAAGAGATAACCCTGCTGCACTCATCGGATCAACTGTGGCATAGTCAGGGTTGAAACCTTGGTCCGACAGAGCCTGATCATGATCGCTTGATCTCTGCACAGCTCCTTCTGTATTGCCACCCATTAAGAAATCGGCCATCTCCTGAACCGCACGGGGATCAGGTCCTGCGGCTGACTCAGATGTGTTTTGGTGAGCATCATAGCTCTCGTCATAAGTACCAATTTGCTGTGCGGCGTCCGAATAACCGCTGGCAGAGTAGTCCGGAGATTGCTCGTAGGACGAATCGGCTGCGTAGGATGTAGCGTAGGATGTGGCGTCACTCGCAGGCTCTGAAAATGCAGCTTCAAGCGGAGGCTCACCATAGGTGGTGCCCACAGACTGCACGGCGAATTGAACTTCGAACTCGCGTTTAGCAGCATCGAACCCTTGCTGCCAGGACTCCTGGACGCTCAGTGCCAAAACCTGCTGAGCTGTCGATAAGGCCTTTATCTCTTCCTTCAGCTTCCGGTTAGCAAGCCTCAGTTCATCAGCCTCCGAAACAAGCGCTTGTTCGCGAGCTTCCATACTGGCTAGAATTCGCGTAAGTTGTGCTTCACGCTCCTCCGATTCCTGAATCGTCTGCGCCAGCTCTGCCTCTCGGCATTCTAATTCTTCTATTTTTGCCTTGAACTCTGTATGCTCATCACAGTTGGCAGAGTCAGCTGTGTTTACAGCACGAGCGTGCTCCAGCTCCTCCTGATGCCGCTTCAAAGACTGACTTATTTCGCGCTCAAATCGGTCAATTGTAGACCGCAATTCCTCTTCAACATTTTTGAGCGATTCTCTGGAGAGCTGAGCTTCGTTGTGTAGACGCTCAATAGTATTTTTCAGTTCTCGTTCCCGCGATTCAAATTCAGAACGAGCCGAATTGATCGCCTTCTTATACTTTTTATTTTTGCGGCGGCGCTCCTCACCATCATATGGAGGTTCATCACCATCTTCGTCTATTCGCTTTGCTTCAAGAAGTCCTTTTTCCAATTCGGCAAGGCGCTCTTCAAGTTGCCGCTTGCTGGCGCCCAACTCCTGGACTTGTTCAGAAAGAGAAGTTTTACTGTCTTTCAGAAGCTCATTTTCAGTTTGCAGACGTTCAACCTGGCCGGACCCGCCTGCTTCCTCTGATTGTCGCGTTAAGCTGGAATTGATGCGTTCCAACTCTTCCACACGCCGAAGCAAGCGTTCATACTCGGCAGCGACAACGCCATTTACTTCGCCACGTGCAAGCGACAACACTTCCATAATGTCGGCATTAGTGACAATCACTGAATGCGGAATCTGCAGCTCTTCGGCTAACGAATATGGATTCAGATCCGCGCCACTCTTTTGCAGAGCTTCTATTGCCTTGATGGCATCGTGCTTTGTCAGCTTGGTTTCTACTGGAACTTGTTCAGACATCTAACGCTTAGGCGGTCTCCACAACTGCCGTTAGTCACTATCGAAATATACCCAGTTCGCAGGCGCCGATAAGATTTGCTTACTTAGAGCGCTGGAAATTCAGGTTAATTTATCCTTTTGACGCGGCTTTTTCCACGACTATAGATGACATTCCCTTGTCAACGGCGAATTTCGAAGCGGCTGAACGCGGGCTCAACATCATCGAACCATTCTACCTGAACGTCGCTAACTTTCGCATTTGACGGTCCTTTTCGACACCAGATTATGAAGCTTTCGAGCTTTTGACGCTCTCCCTCTGCCGATATCGCGACAGAGCCGTCGGCTTCATTTGCAACCCAGCCAAGCAGCCCAAGAACCCGGGCTTGATCAAGCGTACTTTGTCTGTAAAAAACACCCTGGACGCGCCCACGAACTATCAGGTTCACGCGAGACGTCATTTACTGAATCCGCCTGGAACCAGGCCCTTCAAAAAGCTTGTAAGCTTCCTTCATCATGGTGCTATCAATTTCATCGCTAGAGCCGCCAGTGCTTGATCGAGAGGCTGGTTCACCTGATTCACTCCCTGTCGAGCCTGACGAGGTCGGTTCTGCGGCTGGTCGCGAGGCGGGTCCGCGACCACTTCCGGACGATGCGTTCGGATCACGATCTGGCTGAGGGCGTGCCGCGGCAGGCGCTGAGCGTTTCTCACTGGGACCAGGATCGCTGCTGACCCTTATCTTGATCTGCAGATTTTGCCCGGTAACTTGTTGGGCAGCAGCCCGCAAATGATCAACTTTACTCTCCAGCATTTTTTGCAGATTCTCTTTCATTACGCCAATTGTGAAATCAGCATTTGAAATTGCAAGCGGAAAGCCATGCGTGGACGCAAGACTGAAGGTAGGCAAGTGGCGCCGCTGCAGTTCATCAAGCATTTGCGTCCAAATATAATCGATATCCGAATTCAGATCGCCAGCAGCACCTTGCTGAGGCGGAGCTGAACTCTCCTTCGGTCCGTCGTCAGGTGAAGAAGCGTCGGAGAAGCCAGGCCCCTCATCGGCTGCCTGCACCATTGAAATAGACAAATCCTCCTGGCGTTGAGACGGAGGTGGAGCAGACGCATTAGCTGATTGCGGCTCAACGACTGCAGTGCTTGCTGTTACAGGAGCATCAAGAGTACGAGCAGGAGCAGGAGCCGTAGAAGCGGCAGGCTGCGCCGGCGTAAAACGTTGCTGTGATTGCGCCACCGGAGCCTGTGTTTGCTGTGGGGGAGAAGCCTGAGCTGGCCGAGCAGAACTGCGCGAGTAATCAACTGGCTGTGAAACGCCTTGCTCAAGAGCTTCAACGCGTTTCAACAAATCCTTAAGCAGGTAAATATCATGCCGATGGCAAATCGATAAAAGACCAATCTCAAGGTGCATGGCAGGTTGACTGGTTCGTTTGCAGGTTTGCTCTAAACGATCAAGCTGTTCAATTATTTGGCTCAATTCGGCGCGCTCAAATAATTCAGCTTGAGAAAGCAAACCAGTTATGTAATTGTCCGAACCCAAAACGAAATTCGAAAGAGCCTCCGAATTAGCTTGCTTACTGCCTTGCAGATAACTAGCCTTCATCAGATTCAAGAAATGCCGGGACAATTCTTGTAGCACGACTGCTGGCTCACGTCCTTCGCCGAGTAACTGCCCAACTGAATTTATGACCTCTTGCCCATCGCGCTGCGAAATTTGCTTGCTCAAGTTGAGTAGTACGTCTTCGTGCAAAGCACCCAGCAAGCGCAGTAAATCAGGCACATCGACAGGATGCTCCTTACTAGCAAGGAGGCTTGCTTGATCCAGGTTGCTCAATGCATCACGCAATCCACCGCCCGATCGGCGAGCAATCAAGCGCAGTGCATCATTCTCAATGGAGATCTCTTCCGCATCAGCAACGTACCGCAAATGAGCGATCATCGCATCTTGACTGATCAGTTTGAACATGAGCTTTTGACAGCGGCTAACAATTGTCGGAAGGACTTTATGCTCTTCTGTCGTAGCCAAAATGAACACCACCCCCGGTGGCGGTTGCTCGATTGTCTTCAGCAAAGCATTGAATGCTTCTTTCGTCAGCATGTGGCATTCGTCAATGATGTAGACTTTGAATTCGCCGCCGACGGCCTTCAATGGAGCCCGCTCGATCAGTGTTCGCGCATCATCCACGCTGTTGTTTGATGCAGCGTCAATTTCAAAAACAGCAGGAGAATTGCCTTGCGTGATCTCAACGCAACAAGAGCATGTCTGGCATGGCTCTGCGGTCGGTCGACCTGCAGTTTTGCAATTCAACGACTTAGCAAGTATCCGCGCGCTTGACGTTTTGCCGGTGCCACGAGGACCCGTAAATAAGTAAGCATGCGACAAGCGGTCATGCGCTATCGCATTAGTAAGTGTTCTAGTGACAGCTTCCTGTCCGACGAGCTGGCCGAGCGATTGTGGTCTGTACTTTAGATAAAGCGGTTCATGACGCTTGAAAGCCGTATCTACCACTATTCCTCCAAAGGAATGGCTGACAACTACTTTTGCGACGCTCTAGAGGTCGATTCACCCCGTCCGTCACCAGAGAGTTAATAGTACCGCAGAACTTGTGCAACCGCACGAAGCTAAAGTTTGAATCTTACTTTACTGAGAAAATTAAGACACTGACTACCTGCGGCGCCGAATCTTTCACTGGTCGAGCGAATTGAAAGCCGACCTGGCTTATTGGATAAACGTAATTTTGTCCAATGCCTGGAATTGGTTCAGGCAATAAGAAGGCGGGTTCCCCAAAACGAGCTTTAACAGCCTCGAGGTTGGCTCCTGGTGCCGCTCCAAAGTCAGGAGCGACTAAGGACTGGTCGAAGATCCGCATAGCATCAAGCAGTCCGTGCCTGAAGAAAAGTTGTAATGCGGTGTAGTTGGAATCTTTCTTTTTCCAGGTCAGCACTGTCCACTTGCCAATCTTTTGCTCTTTCACTTGTCCGATGGCAGACAGTGCATTCAATGCTTGCGTTTGAGAAGTCCCCAAACTAACAAGCGGAATACCGGTCGCGACGTTTGGCGGCAAGAGAGCCAGCAAATCACGTTTCTTGTCGGATGAGCTATCTGCATCTTTGTAATTAGATTCCTTCTGTGCAACTTCTTCTTTTGCTTTAGGTTTATCGCCAACTTCGCGGGCGCGCTTAGCCTCGCTATCCATGCGGCGCATCAAAGAGCCGGAAACTGGAGTCGGGCTGGGGCTGTTTTTAGGAGCGGCGGACGAAGGCGCAGAGGGAGAAGGCGTTGGCATCGGGGCAGCATCGGCTAGCGCCAATTGTTGTTGGACTTTGGGAGCCTCGCGGAAATCGCGAACAGTCGGCCGTTCGTCGATAATTTGAATTTCGCGCGGTGCGTTAACGTAACTTGCTTTCTTTTTGCTGGATGTCGATACCGTCATTGGAGTTGGCGCCGGCGCAGAAGGCGGTGCTTGGGCAATCCTCTCGCTATATTGCTGTACGTCTTCCAATCCCTTATTGATGTTATAGAACTTGCTCAATGAATTAGCTAACTCAGGCATGCGACTTTGCGCCTCGGCGGCTGCAGAATAAACGTTCACCCCTTGTTGCTTCAACCTGCTGTTTCCAGCCATTCCTGCCAAATTGCCTTGAAAAGGAGCTTGCGCGCGCTGCGAGTATCCATCGCCTGTTTGACGAATATACTTGCCCATGTTTGCCTGGGGTAGGCCGCCTGCACGTTGACCACCAGCAGCGCCACCACCGCCGGACGAGAATCCTTGTGGACCGGCTCCCAATGCTCCCGCGGCAGAAGGTTTGGAATACGCGAGTGCTTCCTGTCGCGGCATTTTAGCCGGAGCCCTTCTTTTCGCCTCTTGCATCGCCATTGAATTGAACGAACTCACTTCGCTCGCAAGTTGATCCGCACTGCTTTCGCGGTCCCAAACACCCGAGCTCCCATCGTCACCAAACCCAGATTCATTGGAACCTTGCTGTATGACTTTGGAACTTCCTTTCCATACGTCCGCAGTTTTCTTCATGAGCTTAGCCGAACGGGCATCCCGACTTTCTTCTTCTGCGGGAGCGGCAGCAGCCAACGATTGCTGCATTCGTGAATTCAGCTGAGCGCCTTGATCATAAGCCAGCAATGGAGAAGCTTTATCAACGCTTATTTGCAATGAGGGCGTGATGTTTGCAAATGGCTTGCCAGTTTCTTTCGGGCGAATGGCAAGCTTGTAATCGATGCCGTCTTTGCCATCGCTTTCTTTATTTTGCAGGCGCTGCTGAGTCTGGGTAAAGACCTGATTTTGAATGCTCGCAACTTGCGGAATGTTGCTTACTCGATTGAAGATGTGGTCGAGCAGCTGAACACCACTTTCCGCGCCGGAATACTTATTGAGATTGATATGTCCGGATAACTTCAAAGACGATTTAGAGCTACTCCTTACATTTTGAGCGTAGGAAGCGGATTGAATGATTATTTGCGAAAGGGCCAGCGAGGCTGACAAGCCAAGCAACGACACCATACCAAGCGCTTGCTTCCTGGCAAAGAGTGCCGCAATCCCCGTCCAATTCATTTCCGGCCACCTCATTATGCTTGCTTTTCTCCAACCTTGCCGCCATCCAATAAGCGGCTTTCCCATTCATCCAATTCCGACAAGTTAATCAAGCCACGTTTATACGAAAGATATACAGCGCGGCAGCGTTGATTGTATTCAGTGTCTTGTTGCTCACCACGACCTGGGATCGCCATTTTAGAATAAAGTGATTTCAGTCGCGATTGAACTGCCTTTTCTGTCAGGAAGAGCTTTCTGGCAATGGCAGAGTCTGTCAGCCCGAGCGCAATACAAACCAGAGCTTCGAACTCGGCAGCTGTCAGGCTTGTTGCTCTATTCTGGGTTCGCTGAATTACGCGTGAAATACCTGGGTGAATCCAGCAATCGCCTGAGATTATTGTGCGCACAGCTTCCACAACTTGTTCGTTCGATGCACTCTTAAGGACGTAGCCGAATACGCTGTCGCCTGGCACAACTTTCCAAAGCTGGCGCACATATACTTCATCTGAAAAATTGGAGAGTATGATCACGCCGGTCTTGGGCAATCCTTGCAGAATCTGCTCGGCAGCTTTAATGCCAGAAAGATGTGGCATCTTGATATCGAGACATACAAGTTTCGGTTTCAATTTCAAGGCCATATCGACGGCAGCTTGCCCGTCGGAAGCTTCATGGATCGGACCTTCCTCGGGAAGGTTCTTGACCAAAAGGTCTTTCAGCCAGCTACGGTCGCGATCTTCGTCATCGGCAATAAGAATGGTCATACTTTTCTTTCCAGTCCTTTCTGCGGTTGCACACCGTCTCTAACTCCAATTGGCATTGATAGCATGAACTCCGTTCCATTCAAATAATTGCTGGGCTGGCGCCACTCTACAAATGCACCAATAAGGTTGGCACGATGCCTGATATTGAGCAAGCCATGTGAGTCGGGTCTTATGGCTCGGGGGTCAATTCCTTTACCATTATCAACTACAGATATCTGGAGGTCATCCCCGGATCGTTTAACTTTCACCTCAACAGTGTCTGCCCCCGAGTGTTTGCGGACATTATTAAGCGTTTCCTGCACGATCCTATATAGCTGTAATTTGGCGAAGGTAGGCACGTCGGACTCTCGAATTTCAGTATCTGCATCGAACTTACCTGAAATTCTGACTTCCCGCTCTAGGATATGCACTAGATTTTCCAACGCAGGGACAAATCCCATGGTTTCCAAAACGGAGGGATGCAAATCGTTGATGACTCTACGCATCTCTTGAATGGTGTCATCAAGCTTTTGCCGCATTTGACGCGGTGCCTGGCTATCGCCATATTCACTCGTCATCTCATCAACCATGCGCGCAATAGAGGAAAGTGCCGGTAATGTTTCGTCATGAAGATCTTCGGCGATACGCTTGCGCTCTTCTTCGGCGCGCACTTGCATCATTTCGCGTGCAGCAGCCAGCTCGCGGTTACGCTGCCTCAGACCGGTATCGAGGAAGATCACCGTTCCTAGAATAAAGTCGGTTACGATCATAACCATGGGCGCCACCACAGGCAGTAGCAAGTGAAAATACTGAAAAGTGAATTGGGCTAACACTACCAGCAACACACCAGAAAGCAACATTGCCAGCGCGCGGCGTCCCATCGGTAAAGCCGAAGCCAATGCGCCAACCATCGCACCGACTATCAGTAAAAATTGCTTTGCGTAACCGCGAGGGAAACTCCAGATCACATCATTGTTAATGACGGTGGCCAACGCGTCGGCCTGCACTTCTAATTCAGGAGACGCTGTGCGGAAAGGCGTTTTAACTCGGTTAGGATCCTTTGTTCTTTGCGTTAGCGTTGAACCGACAAGCACAATCTTGTCCTTGAAGCGCGAAGCATCGAATTCGGGATCGAGCACTGACACCATAGAAAACGATGGGTAATCAACTCGTTTGTAATTGATGTAGCTGTATTGATCCGGCTTGGCTGGTGTCAAACTGCTGACGTAATCGACCCCTGAACGAATGAAGAACGATGTCAGTACGGCGCGGGTGAGTGAAGGCACTTGCTCAGTACCTGTCGGCTCCCCAACGTGTGGCTCGGGAACTTGATCCGGCAAGCGCACCACCATGCCACCGTCTTCTTTACTGAGTTCTCGATAACCATAGCCGAGCGCGTGACGAAGGAATTCAGCAGAAGGCAGTTCCGTGCTGCCTTCCAAGCTGCCAAACAAAGATACAACTACGTTGCGATGATATCGCATTGCCTCTAGAAGAGCTTGATTAGCACTTCCCCGCAAGTCCAGATCCACTACAACAAGAGCCGGACCGGCTTGCTCAACCTTATCAATCAGCTCAGCCAGGCGTGCTTGTGCAAGCGGATCATTGAATCGCGCGAATCCAAGGTCAAATTGCGATTCGTCATCGAAGGCAATTATGTCAATGAGCTTAGACGCTTTATCGGCTGGCGACCCTGGCAGAACCTTCGTTGCAGAGATTCTGTCCGCAATCTTATATCGCCAGTTGAGCATACCCAATTCAAGTTGATCGAGAAGGGGTGAATCACTATAAACGAGAGAGAGCAGTGCACCGGCGATCACGCCAAAGAATAGCCGCCAGAAAAGCAGGCTATGCCGCCCGTCCACTTTCATACTGTCGATTAGATTGCTAAATCGCTTCAAGGATTCCAACCTCAGCCCCATAATAGCTTAACGGACAATGCTTTCCTGCGCTAAATTTTGGAGGATCTGCAAAAATCCGATCGCGTCGTGAACAGATAAATATTCAACTATTCCCAACTTTTGATCTCGGCCGCTTGTCATGGGATTTGTCGTATGGGAGTCCAAGGAGGAGATCATTCCGTGCCTGGGGTTAAGGCCAGCCTCACTGGCAGCTCGCCGACGACTCTCACAATCCCCGGGACCAAACAAGCGCAAGCATTTCGGTCGAAACGACTTTCCTTTCGCGCTTACCAAGGGGTACCGGCCACACTGGCCGCCGGGCAGAGAATACCGGGGCTCCAGGTAATCGCATAATTCGGCGGAGGGCGGATCGCCAATAAGGGCTGCTAGGAGGCCGCAATATAAGAGTACGTTCCAGAAAGAACTATGTACAGAATGGAACACAAACCAGGTAGCTCCAAACACTCAGCGTCATTTTCTGGGGGAAACCCTGGACAGACCAAACCTTTTCCCCGGGCGAAACGTTTAGTCCGGAAGAGTACTCTTTTCATATAAAAGTATGCTCGGCAAAAGAGGTCAACTATGAAATCGAGAGCACTTCCATTTTTGTTCAGCCTGGCTGCAAGCGTCTTAATTGCTCCAGTTTCGCAAGCCGCCGGCATGATAGTCATTGATCCAATCATGGGTGGCATGCCTGTCATTACACCAAGACCAAGCATTGTCCGCCCAGGAACAAGACCTGGAACTCGTCCTGTTACGTTACTAAAAGGACAAGTCAGTTTCGGTTTGCGCTTGCAAGATGCCGACGTTCGCGTTGAGATAAACGACCAGGTCGCAAAAACATATATCACTCAAACATTCATCAACGACACGGACAGAAACCTTGCAGGAACATATCTTTTCCCTTTGCCGGAAGATACGACCTTTTCATCATTTTCCTTACATATAGATGGCAAACCTGTCGAAGGAAAAATTCTGGAAGCACAAGAAGCCAGGCAACAATACGAAGAAATAGTCAGGCGAATGGTTGATCCCGGACTCCTCGAGTACGCGGATAACAAAACCGTCAGAGCACGCATATTCCCAATTCCGGCACGCGGCACTAAAAAGGTCGAGCTTGAATATACACAAGTTTTGAAAGCAGAGAATGGACTGCTTAAGTATCACTTTCCGCTTAAAACGGAAGGCGAATCATCGCCTGCAGATGAGATCAAGATCAGAGTTAAGCTTGGCAGTAAGCAAGGCTTGCGCACAATTTGGTCGCCCAGCCATGTGATTAGCTCACAACGCGAGGGAGATCACAAAGCGAACGTGAATTTCTCGGGCAAAGACATGCTGCCGGATAAAGATTTCCTGCTCTATTACAGTGTTTCAGATAAGGACATGTCGGCTAATTTAATCACTCACAAAGACAGTGATGCCGACGGTTATTACATGATGACATTGACACCGCCTGTAGAGGCGAAGCAAATAATCAATAAAGATATTGTTTTTGTTGCCGACATTTCAGGCTCTATGAAGGGCGAACGCATGGAGCAGAACAAGCGCGCGCTAAAATACCTTGTAAACGCACTCGGTGCAGGGGATCGATTCTCTATTGTTCAGTTCAACACTGATGCTGATGCATACAAAACGAACCTGGTGCAGGCGACCCCAGAAAATAAGAAGTCTGCAATTTCCTTCATCAACGATATGGAAGCGTCAGGCGGTACGAATATCGGTGACGCGCTTAAAACAGCCCAAAGTATGCTAGGCGCTCAAAAGGAACGACCATCGTATTTGGTGCTAATGACAGATGGCGAACCTACTGTTGGAGAAACATCAGTTAACGGATTAGTGAAGGTAGTCGACCCGAAAAAAGACATACGACTGTTCGATTTTGGAGTCGGTTATGACGTCAACACTAAACTGCTCAACAAACTGGCAGAATCGAATCACGGCACGTCCCAGTATGTGGAGCCCGAGGAGAGTTTGGAAGTTGCCCTCTCTAATTTCTATGACAAAATCAAAAGTCCTGTTCTGTCAAACGTAAAGCTTACATACAACGGAATCACCGTGAAGAACATTTATCCGCGCGAAGTAAAAGATATCTTTGCCGGATCGCAAGTTTTGCTAATGGGCCAATACAAAGGCTCGGGCAACGCCACTGTGCAAATGACAGGCACCGTCAATGGTGTCGCGAAATCCTACAGCTTCCCGCTGAAGTTCGAGCAACAATCAGTCGCGCATTCATATCTGCCAAGACTTTGGGCTATGAGAAGAATCGCTCACCTGACGGAAGCAGCACAAAGCAACGGAGAGAATAGGGAAATCATTGACGAGATCATTGCATTATCGAAGAAGTACGGAATCATCTCGAATTACACTTCGTTTCTTGTAACCGACCCCAGCGAGAATGGACGACTGGCCAATAACAGACCGGTTCCCGGTATGCCTCGTCCAATAGCAATGCCATCGGCCGTACCGCAAGGATTTGGTGGCGGTGGCAACGCCGACGGGATCTCGTGGACAGAGGCAAACCGCGTTCAGAAGCGGTCGGTCAGTGGCGGCGCCAGTGGCGGCGCCGGTGGCGTCGGATGGAGCAGTGGACCGTTCAATAGCAGTGATGGTGCCCGCGCCGGAGGCACCTGGCACGCCGCGCGCGAAGCACAGATCATAGACCAGCGACCAGTGCTAAGAGATTTTAGAATGGCACAGCGTGCATCGCTGCCAATGCGCCAAAATGCTAATGCTACGGCACTTCCACCAACAGCAGTCTCAAATGGATTAAGCGTCTTTGGCGATGAAGGGATGACATCGGCCCCTCCGTACCAACCGTTAGCAGATAATGAATCAACATCCGGCAAATCAGCCGTGGTCCGCGCAAAGCTAATGAATCGCATGAAAGACACTGTAGCTGTAGATAGCGATAAAAAGAACAGCGCAATCAAAACCGCCGACGATAAGACCTTCTACTTAAAGGACGGCTTCTGGGTCGACTCAAGTTATTCTGCAAATCAGAAGCTCACCGAAATAACTTTCGGAACACCTCAATACTTCGACCTGATGAAAAACAACCCTGGAATTTCGAAGTATCTATCAGTAGGACGCCAATTAGTTCTGGTCTTCAAAGGGCATGCCTACCGCATTTCCTTCAAACATACAGTATAGTTTTTCCACCAGGAGACCGTTGAAGCCGGAGAGTAATCTCTCCGGCTTTTACTTTGGATTATTAGTTTCGACCGGTCTTATCGTTTGCTCTTCGCGAGATCCACATTCTCCCAGCCTGTGTTTTTCATGGCGCCGAGCATCTTTTTGATATCATCTGTCATGCCGAATTTTTGCCCTGGCACATCATCATTCTTCATTGATTCTGACTTTTGCTCCAGGGACCTAGATGGTGGAATCTCAGGTTTGCCGTCTGCTCCCAGTGTTACCTCTTCTATTTTGGGCGCACTTTGTTTCAAGCCCAACATACTTTCGATATCTTTGCCTTGAGCGTGAGGCTGAGTCATCTCTCCGCGGATACTTCCATCAGGTTGCAATCGCAATTCAGATCCAGTAGCCGGCAATCCCGTCTTAGTGCCACTTTTTTCTGCCGATTGAGCAAGCGCAGGTGTTCTTTCATCCAGGTCAGCACCAGAGAAGACGGGCTCCCTTTGCTGAGCTGAGCCTTCTGCTGATATGTCAGGTTGGCGAGCTTGATCGTTTCCGCCTGGTAGTTTATGAGCGTCGGTGTCCGGGTATCCGTGCTTGATGCCGCTGGGCGCAGATAGGTCAGTCGCGTCCTTCGCTTCGGAGCCTTGTTGCTGTGCGCCTGCATCACCGGCCTGTTGATTTTCGGGCGAAGTAACTCCGTTCATTTTCTGGACAGGTTCGTATCGGCCGACCGGTTGCATGCCATTTTCTTGCATTTGCATTTCAGGCTGCTTGTACCCAGCCATATCCTTCGGCTGTGCAAGAGCGCTAGTATTCTCATCCTTCGGGGACGGCGCGGGCCCGTCTTTCTGGGAGCCATCGGGGGTGCGCTGCGGAAGATTCTGATGCATCCGCTCCTTCTCAGCTTTTTGATGGTCATTCATATCGCCCATCGCGGAGTCTGCAGGTTTTTCATCAGCGAATTTCTTGAACGCATCTACGCCCTCTTTGACTGCTTCGCCAAATCCATTGAGCTTGTCTTTATTACCGGAGCTATCGCCCTCAAGAACGTCTTTGCCTTTTTGAGCCGGAGAGTCCTTGTCCGAAGCTTGACCGTTTACGTTTCCTTCGCCTGGTTTATCCAAGCTTGCATTTCCATTGTCAGCAGCTGCGCTACCCTGCGTTCCCTTTATTTCAGGTCCTTGGGCACTCGCTTCAGCCCAGCGAGCATCACCACCCTGTCCAGGTCCAAGCTGTTCTTTCTGTGACTTATCATCAGGCCTTGAATCACCAGATGGTCCGTTCACATTTCCAGGTTTAGTTCCAGAGGGTCCGTAAATTTCGCCCAAGTCGTCCCGCCAAGGATTTTCAGCAGCACCGCCAGAGCCTCCGCGTTCCATACCGCCATCGTTGCTCGAAAAGTTTTGATTATCTGATTCAAGTGGCGGCATTTCTATCTCCCAGTAAATCCGAACTGTTTTAATTTAGATGGCCCGGTGTGCAAGGAGCGTGCGAATCAACCGGAGGGGAAGGCATTAACCAAAAGCAGGCTGCAGGCTTGTTTTCGAGAGAGCAATAAGGTCTATTTTCGCTGCGCGAAATACGAGGAGCACACTATTTGATCAGACCTGGCTGGGAGCGGTCGGGATACGACGACATTTTTTCCGTCCGATGGCTTTTGCGGCTCGATAGATTTTGCTATTTGCCACTGGTCTTCGATAGCGGTTGCTGCTCGAATGGTTTTTCGACCGGAAGCCTACAGCTTCTTGCCCCAGGGCCCTTTATTAGGCTCCTCAGCTGGCAATGTATCGGCCACCTTATCCAAGACCCGGTAGGAGACGTATCCATTATTTTTCGAGAAAGCTCGGATGTCTGGCAGGTTCACGTGCTGCGCGTCATAGTAGATAGTGGCATCGGCCCAATTGGAGAGATCGGGCGAGAACTGCTGCACTGTAACCTGAGTTCCTTTAACGATTTTGACTCGCTCAACTCCATGAACTTGCTTAAGCCGTTCCTCAAATGTATGCAAGCAAGCGAAACACATGGAACCCGACAATCGCATGTAAACGCGATGATATTCCGGCTGATTCTTATTAGCAGGTGGATCGATAATTTCCACTTCCTTGCCTTCTGAATAGCCAGATATCTTGATGCGCTGACCAGGCTTTAGAACAATCGGATGCGTTTTCTTCGGGGTGACTTCATGTGGCGGATTCCCCTGTTCATGCTCAGCAGCATCGTGAGTGGTACTCGCCGTCTCAGCCGCTTGCGTCGGTTCAGAAGAAGAAGAAGAAGAAGAAGAAGAAGAAGAAACGGCTGCAGATGCCGTATCAGAGCCAGAGGAATTGGTCTTTTCGTGCGTATCCTTTTCAGCCGTCGAGTGAGGAGCCGCTGTGGCAGTCGAACTCTCCGCACTTCCATGCGACTTCCCGTCAGTGCCTGGAGCGGAGGCGGGCGTCTTGTGTTCAGGATGAAGTGTTTGACCATCCTGAGGATGTTGAGCGACCGCTGCTGGCAACTGGGCCAAACAGCTCAGCAATAAGGTCGCACTTGTTAACAAGGCGTAAAACTTGAGCTTTGGAAAAGTAATTTTCATGGACACCGATTTCATGCGTTTGGCCGCTGTCAGCCGCCTCAATTACAGTTTAGCGAATCTTACCGCGTTCTAATAAAAAAGAAGTCTTCAAGCGAAATCTGCTAGAACTGCCAGTAATGAGCGATCCATTTTAAGCATAAGCCGGAACTCATATGAACCACCAGTCCTTCCCATTAAGTTGTAATAAGAGTCCAACTTGTGAACCACGGCAAGATCCGCAAAGCGCAATTTCTTATAAGGAAAAAGTGCTTTCGGTCATTGCTATGATCGGTGCTCAGGTCTAAAAGAAAGCGAATGAACATGTCTACTTTGCTGAACCTGCCAAATTTCGTAGAACTTGCGCTTAGCCCCGAGCAGCTCAAGCGAATGTCGCTTTCCGAACTGGAGGCCCTTTCGGCGCAACTACGGGCAGACCTCATTTCCTCAGTGTCCAAAACAGGCGGACACCTGGCTTCCAATCTTGGCATCGTCGAGATCACGCTGGCTCTTCACCGCGTATTCGATAGCCCAAAAGACAAGCTGGTATGGGATGTAGGACATCAAACCTACATCCACAAAATGCTGACCGGCCGAAAAGAGCGTTTCGACACCCTTCGCCAATATAAGGGCCTGGCAGGCTTTGTAACTCCTTTGGAAAGCGAGCACGATTCTTTTGTCGCAGGCCATAGCTCGACTTCAATCTCACTAGCCGTGGGAATGGCCATTGCAAGAGATCAGCTGGCAGAGAAACACAAAGTAGTCGCCATAATTGGCGATGGTGGACTTACAGGCGGCATGGCTCTTGAAGCATTGAACCACCTCGGGCACATTCAAAAGGACATGATTATCGTGCTCAACGATAACGAGATGTCCATTAGCGAGAATCTTGGTGGCTTCTCTCAATACATGAAGCGCATCAAAGAGACGTTCTTTTATAAGGACATCAAAGAGAAGCTCGACCTCATCGAAGGTGAACTCGATGAAGTTAAGCTCGAGCCTCAAATTTGGGATTTGATTTCGACCGTTAAGAAGCAAGCGCGCAATCGCATCGAAACGCCGGGTATTGTTTTTGAAAAGCTCGGCATCAACTATTCAGGTCCGATTGATGGACATGATGTGAAAGCTGTTGTCGACGCATTTGAACGCGTCAAAGATTTGAGCGGCCCACAACTGGTGCATGTAATCACGCAAAAGGGAAAAGGCTATGGTCCGGCTGAAGCTGATGCAATCAAATATCACGGCGTCAGTGCATTTACTCCAGAGAAGGTAGAACCGGCACCGGTTGTCGCCGAAGCGAAGCCGAAAGCTAAAACTTACAGTCAAATTTTCACCGAAGCTTTGATTGACATTGCTCGCATTAATGAAAAACTCGTCGCAATCACTCCGGCTACAGCGGAGGGAAGCGGCCTTGTTCAGTTCGGCAAAGAAATTCCGGAGCGCTTTTTCGACGTAGCTATTTGCGAACAGCATGCCGTGACCATGGCGGCTGGGCTGGCGAAATCAGGACTGCTTCCGGTGGTATCGATTTATTCGACCTTCCTGCAGCGCGCATTTGACCAAGTTATTCATGATGTAGCGATCCTCAACCTTCCGGTGATTTTCGGAATTGACCGGGGCGGACTCGTCGAAGATGGAGAAACGCACCAAGGCGTATTTGATATTTCCTACATGCGCTCTATTCCTAATATGCGAGTGTTTGCACCGCGCAATGCTCAGGAATTGCGCAATATCATCTATACACTCAGTGTTGAGCCGAAAGGTCCGGCAGCGGTTCGCTTCCCCCGCGATAAAGCGATCGACGCAAGTGGTGAAATGCCATTCGAAAAGATCGATTTGACCAAGTGGGAATGGCTTACACCTTCGCAGGACACAACGTTTCCAGATAAGCGACCAGTTCTGCTTGCTTATGGAGCAATGGTAGATGTAGCGATGAATTGCAAGGCAGAGCTTTTGAACAGCGGCATCGATCCCGTTATTATCAATGCTCGAAGCTGCAAACCGATGGATGTCGAATGCTTGAATAACGTTCTTCAAAATGCAAGCAAAGTGATTACACTTGAAGAAGGCGCGCTAACTGGTGGCTTTGGTTCCGGTGTGCTTGAGTACGCGATGACACTGCGTCTTTCCAAGCCAAAATCAAAACTTGCAGAAATTGCGTGCCTCGGAATTGCCGACAATTTTGTCGAGCATGGAGCCCGAAATATTTTGCTACAAAATTGTGGATTGAGCAAAGATCGCGTTGTCGAGTTTGTCCGGAATTACATTTAAACGCTCCGGATTCTCCCGCCGCATTCTGCGTCTGCGCAAATGCTTCGAAACAGGTAGGGGTATCTCAAAAGTCATTTCACATACTAGTCTAATTTAGACTAGTATGTGAAAACCCAATCGAGCCCCCGCAAGGGGTTGCCTTCAGATTTCGGCGTTTAGACCGGCAGCGCACGACGTTTCGCCATCTGCTGGCTATTTCTTGATTCCTCTGAAAACGAATCGATCGATTCTGATCATGCGTATTCTGTGTGCACTTTGCGCACACGCAAGTGTTCCGATCCAGTAACGCCGATGCTTGCCCGCCTATTAATTGCATTGCCAGTCTGGCACGAGGTTTTGCTTAGGCATCGCTCCAGCACCTTCGACATACCAATTTCCATTCACGCTCTGGGCGCAATGTCATAGCCCCTGGTCCCACAGATTTATGGGTGAACGCACTGGGTACTTAGTCTAGGGGAGCCGCCATGTCGAAAGAAACAGATGCCTCAACCTCGCACGAGGACGTAGATTTAGTATCAAGAGATGAGAGGAAGAGCGAACTCGGCTCGGCTACCGACCTCGATGACGTTTTTGACATTCAATCTGAAGTCGCTCGCGGCGGCATGGGGATAATTTACAAAGGATTCCACAAAAAGCTCCAGAGAATTTGTGCAATCAAAGTTTTACAGCCAATGGATCAGGAAGACCTGGCCTTAAAGCGTTTTATCAAAGAAGCTCGTCTAATTTGTTCATTCGATCATCCCAATATAGTGAAGATCTTCATTGTTGGCTTCGACAGATCTAAACGTCCATTCTTCGCGATGGAATGGCTCGAAGGCATGACGCTCGATTCGTACTTGGCTAAAAAGCGCCGTATCAAATTCACCGATTTCAAGGATATTTTCACGCAAGTTCTCAACGCGCTTTCATATGCTCACAGCAAGAACATCATTCATAGAGACATCAAACCATCAAATATTTTCTTGGCAAAGGACGAGCAAGGTCGTTCGCTGGTAAAGCTTTTGGACTTCGGGATTGCAAGAAGCTTAGACCAAACGGAATCAGCAAGCATGAAACTCACCAGCACAGGAAGCTTACTTGGCACACCAAGATACATGAGTCCAGAGCAGTGTAATAGTCAACCTGCAGACAAACGAACTGACATATATTCCATTTCAGCCGTGATGTATGAGGCGTTGGCTGGAGTGCATTTATTCGAAGGCGACAACCCACTAGAACTTATGTACAAACAGCTAAAGGAGAAGCCGGACGCATCAAAGCTTCCCAAGGATCAATCCATTCAGAAACTTAACTTTTGCATCTTGAAAGGCTTAGAAAAAGATCCGGCCGCACGCCAAGAAAACATTGATCAACTTTCTAAGGAGTTGTATGAGGCATTGTCCGAACTGAGTGATGAAGATCTACCCGAATCGACCGAGTCGTCCGAGCCGGAAAGCAACAAGAAGCGCATTACACAACTCGTTGCGTTTACGATATTGGGACTTCTCATAACAGTCCTGGGGTCATTCTTTCTTCTTTCAACGAAACACTCTCGACCGGATGAAACAATCAACCGAGCACCCATGTTTCCAAAACAAAGCAAGCTGCCTTGCCACGTTTATCGCTCTAAAGCGCATGACATGGCACGGCAATACCAAATCGCAAAGAAGAGAAAAAAATGGGACGAGGCGGATGAATATCGCAAAGAAGTTGAGCGTCTTTTCAGACGAGGTATAGATGTAGGCTCGAAAAAAATTGCTGAATTAAAAGCGCAGACACGACTTACAAGCACCCAAACTGCCGAATTAATTCATGAACAAAACGAAGTCCATAACGTTGCACAAGAGCTAGCCGAATTTTTATTCGATCAGGGCCGCATAGAGGATTCCTTTCGCGCGTACACTCTGGCGAAGGAGTATGCCTATACGAATTTCAATTTGTCCACCACGAGTGTGTACAGGGAAGGAACCGTTCTTGCATACCAACAAAAGTTCGATCAAGCTTTGGCAAAACTATTCAAACAGGCAAAATGGGCAGACGAAATTCTTGCTAAGTACAAGCCACCTTACAGCACCATTGAGGGAGATATCAAACCAGATCGTGAATACTGGGATAAGCGTGCTGAACTGTGGCAAACTATTGGCGATGTTTATTCGTCCTCCGGAAAGAGGCATGAAGCAGCAGCCGCGTATAAAAAGGCACTTAACGCTGCAGAGACAAATAAGAGAGATGAGAACACAATTTCGATGACGCTGCGCGCATTAATCGCATTGTTTGAGCCGGGTCATTGGCAAAAGGTTTATGAAGAGGCAAGCGCAAAAACCGATTTCAATAGTTTCCGTGCGTCCGAAGCGATGCGCCTATATGCTTTCACGCTAAAGGATACGAATAAACCGCTAGCAAGACTGGTCTTCGAGCACGCAATGGCGACAATTGAAAAAACAAGTGACCGCCCCGACAGTGCAAACGCAGATTGCCTGGGGCGCGTAATCCAAGGATATGCGGATTTTGAAATAGAGAACGAGCTGAATAAACCAGGTGCAGACGACTTTAAAAGCACTATCGCTATTGCTCAAAGAGGCGAGCTTTTCGCTCAAGGTCGGCAATATTCACCACGCCTGCGAGGCAGCACAAACTACGTCCGAGGAGTCGTAGCATATTTACTGACTGACTATGACAGGGCTCTCAATTTATTTGAGTTAGTCGAGCTTGATTGCTTGACCGATCCTTATTCGGTTGCACATTTGGCGAAGCTGTTGCGCGCCGAAGTTCTATTGAAGAAGGGAATACCTGAAGCAGCTCAGAAACAGTTTTTGGAGTTGGATATAACAAGATTGCCCTTCTCCGAGTGCATTAGAGTTGGACCGGCTTATCTTACACAGGCATTGATGGATAGCGCAGACGCGTTTGAAAAAGCACACAAACCTGAAGCTGCAAAAATGATCCGAGAAAAGATTGAAAAATCAGGCAGACTGAAAGCCAAGAATCTTAACTGAGCAGACTATGCGACTTGCTTTCTGACGGTGCCTTGTTGAACATTCGAGTTCAAACTATTGAAGCGCAGATGGCCCGGCGCTAGCATACTGGGCATGCGGCGCTCACGAATGCAATCTTGCAATGCAAGTGCGCGAACGACAACCGTGCGAGAAACCAGTCTCGTATCAATAAGCGCTTGTCCTATAGTAGTACCTTTGCGCGAAGCAGTAAACATGGCAGCAGCAGCTTGGATTGGTGTTATCAGTCCAGCCTCAACCAGCAATTCACCGAGCTTATTGCTTTCCGGGCGAACTAGCGTTCCAATCACGCTCAACAGTGCGTCATTCCAAGTTTTGTTGTGTTTGACAATGAAACGAGCGATTTGAGCCGCTTGCATCAAATTGATAACGTTGTCTGCCAGCAGCGAATCGAGCTTGTAGCAAACAACAAAAGCTTTGTCGCTTACGTGCTTGGAGCCGGCGATCATGTGACCAGGAGCGATGCCGAAATATTCAGCTGTTTGGACTTCTGAATTCAGCAGATCTTCGCTAACCAAACCAGATTTGACCAAAATTTGTTCGATACCGCTCATTGCAGCCCCTCCCCTTCCGATGAACTCAAATTACAACAAATTTGGGGCAATTTTGGTCCAGATTTCAAGCGGAATATTAAATGCTTAGTCCTTGGGTTACCTTAACGTCCTAACCTAACACCCAGCTGTCCCGACCTGCCGAGTCTATGGCTTAACAGCTCGACGGCTCAAGATCCAGCCAGATGTACAAGCAAAAAAAACGAACGAGCGCAAGAATGAGCTTGCGAAGATCTTGCCAAACTCAAAAGTGCCTATATGTAATTGGATGTGCAGTCACAGGGGACAAATTCACTCCCCGCACCTAACCCTGCATGAGGCGGCGGCCTTCAACAATCACGGGCAGCCCTCGCAAAACACAAAACGCAGCAGAGACATAAACCATTATCAAAGCGACTTGCGGCAACGCAGTTGATGACATGGACGAATGGTGTGAAAGGATAACGAAGCAGAATGCTAAAGCCTTCGCCACTGCATAGGTGAAACGGCTAAAGTTAGACGCAACAAGAAATTTGCCCAGTCCGGACTGCATCATGGTTTTCTCGCCGAACGCGCTGAATCCTTGTTCGCTGGCTTGGGCCCGTATAGCATCCACAAAGGTACCGCGAACCAAATATAGAAGCGGGACCCAGATTGGAATCCAATTCAAAACGGCAAAAGCTATCCAATACATCATTTCAACTACGCGATCACTGGCAATATCAAGCACGGCTCCAAGCTTGGTGCATTGATTCAACTTGCGCGCAAAGAATCCATCAAGACCATCCCCCCAAATAACAAGCGCCGTCAAAACGGTACTTGTTGCAATCATATTGTCTTGAGGTTGAAACAGCAGCCACATAACAAACAACGCAATGGCTGTTCGAACGAGCGTTATAGTGTTAGGCACGTTCATTGGAACGGATCCTGTGTCAACGATTCTAATTTTTGAGCAATAGACAACAACATGCCGTCTATTTTGTTTTGAAGCTGTTGAACAACTTCCTCGTCTGCCTCACTTACAGCTTTCAACTTCTGCAGCAATGAAAAACTCGTGGAAGTATAAGCACTATCGCCGGCTTGCTTACTGCCGGAGTTCGGGAGCGCAGCTGATACAGAACTGTAAATTGCTACATCTGCAGGTATCAGCTCTCCCCCTTTATACGAGAAGCGCAACTGCTCAGAAAGCCGATCGTAAAAATCGGTCGGTGAAATTGAGCAACCTGTTTCCAACCTATACAAACACTGCTTCGAACCGCCCGCCCGAACATAGGACGAGATTTCCAAAATGCACATCAGATCATCCAATGATGTCGACGGATCGTCTTGCCTCGATTTTAGATATTCGACAAATCCGCCCATAAAGGCCTTACCGTCCAGATGCACGGGCAGCCCTGCTTCTGCTTGGCTGCCCTTTTGGATCTGTACGACAACATTTTTGCTGTTGACATAAGAGCTCAACGACTCAAGCAAAGCCGACGCCTTCTGGGCGGTTAGGCGGCTAGTTGCGCTCTCTGACATCACTCTTACCTCGCGCGGCGCCACGACGAGTGACGCCGCACCGACTCGACGACTAGATATCCAGGTTTCCTTTGTCAGCGTTTGTTTCAATGAATTCGCGACGAGGACCAACAGCTTCTCCCATCAACAAGTCAAATGTATGCTCTGCCTCGGTAGCATCGTCTACAGTGACTTTCTTGAGAGTACGCGTTTCCGGATTCATAGTTGTATCCCAAAGTTGCTGAGGCATCATTTCGCCCAAGCCTTTGAAACGCTGAATAACAGCTTTATCACCCATTTCTGCCAATACAGCTTGCAACTTGTGTTCGTTGTAGCAGTATTCGACTTTCTTGCCTTTCTCAACTTTATATAGAGGTGGCTGGGCGATATAGACGTAACCCTTCTCGACCAAAGGCCGGGCGTAGCGGAAGAAGAAAGTCAGCAACAGAGTTCTGATGTGACTGCCATCGACATCCGCGTCGGTCATGATAATGACTTTGTGATAACGCAGTTTCGTAAGATCATGGTTTGTGGCGTTGGGTCTTAGCAAACCAGCACTCTTGCTTGCTTTGCTAGACACTGGAGCTGCGCCCTCTTCATCGTCTTCCTTTTCTTTGATGCTCAAACCGAGAGCTTGAATCATCGCTTGAACTTCGTTGTTCTCATAGATTCTGCCCGGTTGTACGCGCTCAACGTTCAGGATTTTTCCACGCAAGGGCAAGATGGCCTGGAAGGTTCGGTCTCGTCCTTGCTTGGCAGAACCACCAGCGGAGTCGCCTTCCACCAGATAAATCTCGCACTTAGAAGCATCCTTTTCTGAGCAGTCAGCGAGCTTGTCCGGCAAGCTGGAATTTTCCAATGCCGTTTGACGACGAACTAACTGCCGCGCTTTCTGTGCTGCCTCGCGAGCAGCTTTGGCTTGTTGAACTTTCTGAATGATGCTCTTCGCATCCTTCGGGCTCTTATCCAGCCAGGCAAGCATTTGTGTGTTTACTTCACGAGCGACATGAGATTGAATTTCACGATTACCCAATCTTTCTTTAGTCTGTCCTTCGAACTGAGGATCGCTGACCTTGACTGATACAATTGCCGTCAAGCCTTCCATGATATCTTCGCGAGCAAAATCATCATCAGTTTCTTTGATGATCTTGCTGATGTTCTTGGCGTAGTTGTTAATAGCTTGGCGCAACCCCATTCTAAAACCAGTTAAGTGCGTACCACCGTCTCTGGTATCAATGTTATTGACGAAACTAAAGCTGGTTTCGGCATAAACATCAGTCCATTGCATTGCGCATTCGATAACAACCTTCTCCCGTTCTTCATCGGGCTTTTCTTTATCGAGATCAGGGAATCGAATGACTGTGGCTTCAAAATAAACCGGTGGTTTGTGCAGAGCAGTCTTTGTGTCATTCAAATATTCAACGTAACTTCCAATACCACCTTCATAATGGTAGGTTTCAGTGCGCTGAGGATCACGCTTGTCGGTAAATACAATGCACAAGCCTTTATTCAGATAGGCCATTTCACGCAGGCGCTGTTGCAAGACATCCCACTGAACACGAATGCAAACACGGACATCATCTTCAAATTCGTGGAAGATTTCATCGTCGGGCCAGAAGGTTACTTTCGTTCCGCGCTTGTCGGTCGAACCAAGTGATTGCAGAGCACCATCCGGATCACCACGGCGATAGATTTGTTTGTAGGACTTGCCTTCTCTATGGACTTCAACTTCGAGTTTTTCAGACAGAGCATTTACGACTGAAGCGCCTACCCCGTGAAGGCCGCCGGACACTTTGTAGCCGCCGCCACCGAATTTACCTCCGGCGTGCAGCACTGTAAAAACCGTTTCAACAGCACTCTTTCCTGTCTTCTCAACGATGTCGACCGGGATACCGCGTCCATCGTCCTCAACAGTTACCGAACTATCTTCGTTAATCGTGACAAGTATGTTCTTACAATGTCCTGCCAGAGCTTCATCAACTGAGTTATCTACAATCTCGTAAACGAGGTGATGAAGTCCTTTTGGACCTGTTGTACCGATATACATGCCTGGACGTTTACGAACAGCTTCAAGACCCTCTAGGACCTCGATATTTTTTGCTGAGTAATCGCCATTGTCCCCGCCTGCAGCGTTTTCGATATCATCGCCGTCAGGTGTACCTGCTGCTTTCGCCATTCTGTCACCAATTTCTAAGCCCACGTGGGCTTCCCAAGAAGCCATAGAGGAAACTGTTTTTCAGTCTCCCGAACAGCCTTTATTTTAACATGATTGATGAATGATAAGCCTCTCAGCAAGCGGATTTTGCAAGAATTACTCATGAAATTAAATGATCTTTTTTCGGCTCGCAAATATCCAAAACATAGCTGACTGAAGGACCCTGACAGCACAGAGTTCTCCGGCTCTCACCCAGAACTCTGCTAGAAGCCGATTCGCAAGGTGCACACTGGCTATGATCTTCGTGTCACGTAAGCCTTAACAACATAAAGTTCTTGCAGTAGGCCAGACATCTAAGAGCTTCGAAGAAACGGACGCAATCTAAGCCGCGGCTTAAGAAAATGCCTTGAAGAGCATGCTTTTGCGCAAGATACTGCAAAATACTTGGGTGAGGTCGTGAAAACTACTATACTTGGTGAATGAGAACTGACCTGCTCATCCGGGATTTAACTTGAAAACGTTTTACGAAATAAAGCCAGGACTTCTCAAGCGCTCATCGTTAGCGCTTGGATTCTTTGATGGAGTCCATCCTGGGCACCAGGCCGTCATTAAAAAAGCAGTCAGCGAGGCGGCAGCGCTCGACGCAATTCCGGCCGTAATTACCTTTAAAGAGCATCCACGGGCACTGACACTCGGGAAATCTCCGCCTTTGTTGACCGTGCCTGAACAACGCCTCGAAATTTGTGAAGAGCTAGGCATCGAAGCAGCGCTTCTTTTGTCATTCACGGAAGAATTGTGCCGCTTGGCTCCATCTGACTATGTCCACCAGGTTCTCGTTGAATCTATGGGCGCCTGCTCTCTTTCCGTAGGCTTCAACCATCGTTTCGGACGGAACCGAGTCGGCACTCCGGAGTTACTAGCCGAATTGGGAAAAGATATGGGATTTGCTGTGCACGTTGCTGCCGAAGTTGACATTGATGGGGCGCCAGTTTCCAGCTCCCGAATCCGAGACTCACTTTCTCAATCCAATGTCGAGCTGGCACGAAAACTACTTGGACGCCCGTATGCTGTTCATGGTCAAGTCGTACGAGGCGATGGTCGAGGAAGGTCGATCGGCTTCCCAACCGCTAACGTCGAGTGCGCGGAAGAACTGATCATTCCCGCTCGTGGAGTTTACTCCGGATACTGCAGGCTAGAAAATGGAAACACATACCCCTGCGTTATCAACGTCGGACTAAGACCGACTTTTGGAGAGAGCAATCTTTCGAAAACGGAAGTGCATATCTTCGATTTCAACGCAGATATCTACGATCAACAGATCACAGTTCGCTTTCTGAATTTCATCCGGCAAGAAAGAAAGTTTGCAGGTATCGATGAATTGAAAGCACAAATAATGGCTGACTGTGATACGGCGAAAAAGCAACTCTCAGCGGAGAAAGCAACGGCCTCACCCGGCGGCAGTTTGATCTAAATGTACGCAAAAGAGCTAGCCATAAGTAATTTTAGAAATTACAAAGAGGCGACACTCTCATTCAGTCGTGGCAAAAACATAATAATTGGTGAGAACGCGCAAGGTAAGACGAACCTTATCGAAGCTATCGATCTGCTCAGCAGTGGAAAGTCGAGCCGAGCAGGCGAGGAGCGAGAGCTTGTTCGCTGGAGCAGCGCAAACGCTTCAATAAAGCTTGAATACCATGCGCGAGGATATGACGAATCACTTTCAATGGATTGGAAGATGAAGTCGCCGTCAGCACCAAATGCAGTAGCACAGTCGCGCGCGCAGAAGACTATGTTCGTCAACGGAGTCCAACAGCAATCAGTCAAGGGAATTCTTGGCAGATTGCTTACCGTCAGCTTCTCAGCAGAGGATCTCAACTTGCTGCGCGGCGGGCCAAAATATAGAAGGGATTGGCTCGACAACTTGGCAATCCGCTTGCATCCATCCTTCCATGACGTCACTAGCAGTTACGCAAAATCTGTTATGCAACGCAATAAGCTGCTAAAGACTCTAGCGGAAAAGGGGAGACTTTCAGTCAGCGATCAAGATGAGTTATTAGTGTGGGACAAACAACTAGCCCGCTTTGGAACACAGATAATAAAGATGCGGCTTGATTTGCTTGCCAGCCTCCTTCCTATAGCGGAAAGCGAGCAGGCGCACCTTTCCAGATCACAGGAGCGCCTTTCAATTGATTATGCATTTCGCGCCCAAGAAACTGTTTTGCAATCCAACTCAACAGATGAAGAAGACGACGATGACTCTTCAAGCAGCACCGAACTAGCGAAAAGCAGCGAAGTGAAATCTATGAGCGATGTTCGCGCGATGGAAAACGTCGAGCTTGCAAGATATATGATGAAGCTGATGAGAGAACGGCGCTGGTTAGAGCTGCGCAGAAAGCAAAGCCTTGTCGGTCCGCACAGAGACAATCTAATTTTCAAATTGAATGATGCAGACGCAGCGTCCTTTGCCAGCCAGGGACAGCAACGCAGTATTGTCCTTTCACTAAAGCTGGCAGAGCTGCGCCGCATTCAAGATGAAATCAACGAGCCACCCATTCTCTTGCTCGACGACGTTCTGGCGGAGTTGGATGAAAGACGAGCACAATTGCTTCTGTCTACAGTAGGTGATCAGATGCAAACGATCATGAGCACCACACACTTAAGTGGAATAGACAGCGCATGGTTGAATGACGCAAAAGTAATGACAGTTCATGCCGGTGCGCTGAAAGAAGACTGCCCCGCATAACGCAGGGATCTTCGTAATCTGATTCCCCCGACCGGAACGAACTGTGAGTATTCAGATCGCTCCAGCGCGGATTTGCGAAGCGCTGGGACCGCCGGCGCCTGAGCTCCGGCGAACTGAACTATGCGTATTCATATCGAACAAGCGCGGATATGCGAAGCTCTGGGACCGCCGGCGTCCCGCCGGCATTTAAGGCGCCGAGAAGACGCATCCTGTCCGTGCACTTTAAACAGGAACTGCTTCATCGTCCTTCAATTCGGCGCGAGCTGTTTCTGATTTTTTTCTGGAAGCAGCTTTCTTTTCCTGTCCATTATTTTCAGTAGCACTTTCCTCTGCGCATTCTTCTTCCTTCGGTGCAGAGAAATCAACCTGAACTCTAAACTCAGCCGACAGCATCAAACAAGCATCATAACTTCCTGAACCATCCTTTTTCTGGAAGCCCTTGATCAACTTTGTACGGCCGTTCTTCGCAAGCTCTTTCATTTGCGCGTCAGTCAATTTCTTTCCGTATGTCTCTCTCCAGATGGAGAAATTGCATCCCTCGCGCCAGCGATTGCAGCCAATGCCTTTCGGAGTTGTGCGCAATATGCCATCTTTGCATTTGGGACAAGGTCCAATACCTTCATCCTCATCTGCTTGCAGGAACTCCAACTTTACTTTGAAATCGTCACCAATGACTAACTTAGCATCAAAGGTTCCACTTCCATCTTTCTTTTTGAATCCCTTGATCAATTTGCTCTTTCTATTCTCAAACAATTCTTTGATCAATGAATCGCTCAATTTTTTACCGGCAAGCTCGTTCCAGATCGTGAACTTGCAACCATCCATCCAACGACTGCATCCAGCTCCCTTTGGAGTCATGCGCACAGCGCCTTTCTGACATTGAGGACAACGACCCAAATCCTCAGCTTTCACAGAATCCGGAAGGCGATCCGTTTTTTCGATCACATCAGGAAGTAGCTGTTTCACGAATGCACCAATTGCATTTTCAAAAACATCAGGCGTCAGCTTTCCATCCTGCATGTCCTTGAGCTGCTGCTCCCACGTTGCCGTCAAGCCAACATCTTTCAATTTTCCATGCACATTCTCAATCAAAGAAATTCCTTTCTCCGTCGGCAGAACATATTTCTTGTTTCGTTCAATATAGCCAGTTTGAAGTAGGCGTTCAATGATTGCAGCGCGCGTAGCTGGAGTGCCCAAACCACTCTGCTTCATATAGCTTGCCAGGTCTTCGTCATCTAGTTCCTGACCAGCATTTTTCATCGCCGTCAGCAAGCTCGCATCATCATATGGCTTCGGCGCGCTTGTCTTTCCTTCCTTCAATTCTTCGCCACGCTTTACCACATCCTGGTCTTTCGCCAGTGGTGGCAGCTGCTGCTCTTCGTTTTCTTTGTCTTTATCCTTATCTTTGGCTTTCGACTTTCCTTTGCCTTTTGCGCCAGCCGGCTCCGAGGCATCCTTCGCGGCATCTGCAGCGCCGCCATCTTTTTTCGGCTCGACTACAGTCCACCCGATTTCTCTTATAACGACACCACGAGAACGGAATGAATGCTCCCCAATTCCAATGATCACAGTTGTCTCATCGCGAACTTCAGGCGGCAAAAAGATGCTCAAGAATCGAGTTGCGATCAATTGATAGACATTGAATTGGCGCTCCGGCAGATTTGCCGTAAGAGCCTTATCAGTTGGAATGATTGCATGGTGATCGGTCAGCTTCGCGTCGTCGACATAAGCCTTGCCGAGCCGTGATCTAAGTTCGTCAGCGGTGATTGTTGACGGAATTAGGTTGATGCCTTTGAATGCTTCTTTTATTTCCTTAGTACTTATTGCGCCTTTCAAAACAGAAATCAAAATTCCCGGCAGTTGATCGATCATGTCTGTTGAAAGATGACGCGATTCTGTTCTGGGATATGAAATTAGCTTGTGTTCTTCGTAAAGACTCTGAGCGATGTCTAGCGTTTCTTGCGCTGTGTAGCCGAAGCGCTTATTCGCTTCCTTCTGCAAGGTCAACAAATCATAAAGGGCCGGTGCCTTGTTGCGCTTTTCGACATTCGCGACGGATTTGACCGTACCGGAAGAATGCTTTTTGATCTCGTCGACTATTTTTTCTGCGGACGCCTTGTCCGGCAAACGCGTCTGAGGCTCCGCACCGGGCGTAATGTACTTCGCCCCAAAACCAGGGTCGAAACTGGCAAGTACCTCGAAGAAGTTCGATGATTTAAAACTGTCGATCAGTTTCTGTCGCTCAACAATAAGAGCAAGAGTTGGAGTCTGCACTCTGCCAATGGTGCACAGCTGCCTGTTGATTGTTGTGTAGGCTCTGGTGAAGTTCAATCCGACAACCCAGTCTGCATGCGCTCGCGACTTAGCTGCATTTGCCAGATCATCGAAGGCTGTGGATGGTTTTAGTTTTTTGAATCCATCTTTAATAGATTCGGCAGTGAGAGAACTGATCCAAAGTCGTTCAACTGGTTTGCTTGACCCGGACAACTGATAGATCAAACGAAAGATGTGTTCACCTTCTCGCCCCGCGTCAGTTGCGCAGACAATTCCGGTTGTTGAGGGATCTGCGAAAAGATTTTTGATGACTCTGAACTGAGTTCCACCTTTATCGGTAATTCGATACTTCCACTCGTCAGGAATCATGGGTAGCTGTTCAAGAGACCAGGGGCTGCCCCATCCCGTATTCATATCGACCGGTTCGGCAATAGTAACCAGGTGACCGAGCGCGTAAGTGACGGCAAAATCATTGCCTTCGAAATAGCCGTCTTTTTTGACATTAGCGCCAAGCACAGCCGCTATATCGCGTGCGACCGACGGTTTTTCAGCAACGACTACTTTCATAGAATGCCGCCCAGCAGGTGATTAAGGAGTAAATTTTACCTAGCAGAGGCGCCATGAAATCAACGGTGAAAGGAATTTCCAATCCTAGAACTCGGCTTTGAGATATCGGATCCATACAGCCTGTATGCATTCAAAAATTAAGTCTGCTGGTTGTCTACAAACGCCGACCAATAAGCTGGAAAAGGGCCCAAGAAAACGTCGAAACGTACAAATGCACAGGCATTCCGGCACAAGCAAAGTTCCCCCAGATCTAACTCAATTCTTGTGACTAATTGCTCTAAACGGGGATTAGTTGCGGGAAAGAGTGGTACATTAACATTAGTTAAACTCTTCGGTCATCACCTGCCGCTAAGAGTTCTAGGGACAACTGACCCATTCGGGAGGACGACGCCCTCGGGCAATATCGTGTCGATTGAAGATTTAACCGGAACAGTGGTCCGCAAAATCTGCATGGCATGTAGCCGCGAATTCGCCGGCGCCGGTGGTGTTTGCCCGCATGACGGCAACATGCTTGTTCCTTTGCCGCAAGACCCTTATGTTGGACGGCGAATTGCTGATAAATACCAGGTCTTGTCCGTGCTTGGAACGGGAGGCATGGGTGTAGTCTATTTAGCCCGTCACGAGACAATGCAAACCAACGTCGCGATAAAGATGTTGCGCGCACAATTTGCTGGAGATCAAACCAGCGTCAAACGATTTACGCAAGAGGCAAGAGCCGCAGGAAGGCTCCATCACCAAAACGTCATTACTACTTATGACCATGGCTTCACGCCGCAAGGGCAACCATACATAGTGATGGACTGCTTGCAAGGTACGAGTCTTGCAGACGAAATCAAACGATTAAAAGGATTGCCCGTTGATCGCGTTTTGCATATTTTCATGCAAGCTTGCGATGCGCTGGATCATGCTCACAAACAGGGCGTCATCCACCGCGACTTGAAGCCTGGAAACATCATGCTAATTAACTACGAAGACGATCCGGACTTCGTGAAAGTGGTTGACTTCGGCGTTGCCAAAATCATGCCCATGAATGATCAGGGTATTGAATCGCAGACCTTGACGCAAGCTGGAGAAGTGTGCGGAAGCCCCGTCTACATGAGCCCCGAACAATGCGTCGGGCAGCCGCTAGATAGACGTGCGGATATCTACTCCATGGGTATCGTGCTTTTCGAAGCGCTGACCGGGCGTTTGCCGTTGATCGGCAAAAACATGGTCGAAACTATGCACAAACATTTGAACGAAGCTCCTCCCACTTTCCAACAAGTGCGCCCGGATCTGTACATTCCAGAGCGTGTGGAAGCTGTCGTCAGAAAGGCGCTTTCGAAGAGACCAGAAGACCGCCAGCAAACAATGGCGGCACTGAGGCAGGAATTGAATTTCTGCGTGCCGCGCCCTGGACAAAATCCGAATCTCCGGACAATTGCAGCAACTCCTCCCGAATATGGAACTGAGAAGAAAGCCAGCTGGGTGGTACCAGCAATTGGGGCTGCTGTTGGAACCATCGTAATTGGTGGCGCAGCAGCATTCTTTCTGATGCAAAAGCCACAGACACCCGCGTCAGTTCCCTCGAATACTACACAAACACCCGCTGCTGTGACCGGAACACCTGCAACAAATCCGGGAACACCATCTGCAATACCAGCAGTGACTCCGGCGACGGCAAACACGCCAGTAACAAATACTGCGGCGACTCCAGCTGGAACTGTTCCGGTTACTGGCACACCAACAACAGCTACGCCGGCAACAGCTACGACTGCGCCAATAAGTCAACCAACGACTCCAGTTACAGCAATTCCAGCAACAAATGCTACAAAGACCGCATCAGCGGTCACACCAGTTGTGACACCGCCGAAGCCACCATTAGTTAAGAAAATGCGCGTCGTAAAGAAATCACCGCCAAAGGTTGCAAAAGCACCACGTCCGGCAGCGGCCGCGTCGTCTGGCTCCGCTGTGGAGAAACGGTTTAACAGCCTTGCAGACATGCTAACTCGCCGCAAGAAATAAGCAGGCACCCGAAAGTCGCACCACGGGTCTTCGGCTGAATGGAGAAATCTCTGACAGGAGCATTTCAAACATCTTTCAGATCCAGTAAATAAACTGGACGAGAAATTCAACGCCAAGCCGATCTGTACTCAGACCCAGGTCGGCGCAATTATTGGTTTACCTATGTCAAAGTTTCTAGAACGCATTAACCAAATTATCGAAGCGACGCAGAAAGAGATGACTGCTGCAAAGAAGAATAACAGTATCGGGGAGATTCTTCTCACAATCAAACGTGTATGAGACTGTCGTGCCCAAAGTGCTGCTACGCTAGCCTGATGTTAGTTTGCGAAAGCAGTCCTTCCATTAACCGCGTAAGGGGCAGGTGATTTGTGCTTCAGACTTAGACTTAAAATCTCAGTCCAGACGAATTGACGAACAAATCCAGAATCTCGAAGACCCCAAGCTCCGAGGTGATAATAGCCGAGTCCGGATTTCCGCAAAGCGAGTTCAGCATCTTCTCCAAACATGCTAGCGCATTTGAGCCTTCAGCAAACAGTTTAGCCCAATCCCGTCGTGTCACTATGATGTCACCGCGGATTGGCGAAACTGTTCTCCACAAATGGAGGACGGTTGAAATGGCGAACAATAAAGATGCCACTGAGCGTAAAACAAAGACGGAAGAACTCAGCCCAGAAGGGCAAAAAAGCGGCAAGGATGCTCTCTCTGCTGAGGCAGCTAATACTATACCGGCCGATGTCCGCAATACTATGGCCGCAGAGAATCAACGAGTGAAAGAAAGCAGCCAAGGACTTCCCGAATTAACGGTATCAGATGCAGTATCGTATGTCCTGCATGAACAAGCCGCGGAGGCGGTGGCCAATCTGGTACATCAACGAAATGCAGCAATTGCACACAGAGACGGAAGCCATCCTCTAGAAGTTGAAAAAATGTCAGGGAATGGACTATATGTGGAACTGAATAGCGCAGAATTCGAACAGTCATACTATGAGGGCATGGTGACTGTAAGGGTGAGTGACGATGGAAAGAGCGAAGCAGGCGTCATAAAGATTCATCCTGATTGGCTTGAAGAAACACCTTCGGGAGTACGAATCAAAGCAAAGCACCAAAGCGAAGTCTTGGGACAATTAAATGGTGCCTTTTATGAAAGTGTAAAGGCTTACAATAAGGACGTGGAAGCCCTGCGAGATTCTATGGAAGAAACCGATGAAGATTTAAGAGCGTCCAGAAAGTATGATCGCGAATTGCGCGAAAAAGGCAAACTTGGTCCGAAGGACCCCAGGGCTGTAAAGCCGGCTGAAATCAGAAATACGCGTCCAACTGAAGTGAAGGAAACGCTCGGAAAGGGTGCCAAAGGCGCAGGAGGCATTCTTGGTGCGTGGATGCTGATAAATGCAGCAGCCCGCTACTTAATGACGCCATCTGAGGAACTGTAATGAGCACGCCGTTTCCGAGAGCTGAACTAGCTCATAGCGAGTCCGCTTCTAAGCATGTGAACCTACAGCAAGAACATCAGGCCGCCTTGAACCTCCATGAAGCCGCATTCTCGGCGGCTCCAAAGGGCTGCGAAAAACCAGCAGTATCCAGTGAATTAGGTGAAAACAAGAGTCAGCAGGCGCCAGGCTTTGACAAAGCAGCAAATATACTAGAAAAATTCTTCGCTCAGCACGCAATGGATGTGGGATGGAATCGTCCGTCCAACTTGCTTTTACAAGAGCCCTGGATGATTCGGTCGCAGCAAGCCATGCAAGTGGTGACCGAGATGGATAAGTGTTTAACAACAATTGATGAACTGAATAAATTAGGCGGCGACTTTTCGAGCGCGGCCCTCGAGAATCTTCCGCCCGGCTGGACCCTCAATAAGGAAGAAAAGACAGGGAAACTAAAAATACATGGTGCTTTGCCGGAGACCTGGCAAGCGACTCCTGAAAATGATGCCAAGCTTCAAGCAATGACAAACTGGGTCACCAAATGTGGAGATGAAATAAGAAAGGCAGTTGCGAACTTCGGAGAGAAGGGGGCTGGCATAATTCGCTACGGAGATTTCAGACACTCCGGAAAAGTGGACGTCAATGGCGAGAAACAAAACTTCGACCTCGTTACGTACAAGTATTCAGCGGAAAAAGAGACTGATGGCAGTATCAAGCTGACCACCACGAAAGAGTTTGCAAAGGATCATCTGCTGAACTACAACAACTGGTTTTCCTCAACACTTGCCTCTGAATCACAGGAGCGCCACTATGCTCCGAACGATCTTGTACCAATGCAATCGACCAGCGGTGAAATAACACTAGTTCGCGCCGAAAAACTCGCAAGCCTTTTCAATAAAGCGTGGTCTGGATTCAAGCATCACGGTTGGAAGACAGCCACAGCTGCGATGGACATTGGCATGACAGTAAGCGGAGGAGTTGGACTTAAAGCCGCATACGTGGCTGGCAGCCGAGGATACATGGCGTGGAATGCGACAAAACTCGCGCTCGGAGCCAGCGGCGCACTGACACCAGCCATTGAGCAAGGCGTTTTACCGGAATGGATACAGACTGCTCGTCACTGTGGATTTCTTGGAGTGGTAGGAATTGAAACGGCGGCGCATTTGCCTTTCCTTGGTGGAAGAGTGAGTGCTGCCGGTGCTTCTCTTGTGCCACTCACCATAGAGCAGGCCAAGACAATTGAAACGCTTGCAAAAGCGAGCAAGTCATTGCAAGTTGCAGAGTTGGGCATGAGGGCAGCCGTTCCGCCAATGGTCACCATGTTAGCTGAGGATAGTATCTCTATTAACCGCCTGAGGCAGAACAATGGCAAGCCTAGTGCAAAGGTCCTACGGGATGCAAAACGTCTAGCTCATTGATCTGGAGACATTCCGACTAGCTTACGCTCGGGTCAAGCCTATAAATCGCTGAATAGGCTTCATGGCGCCCGAGAGAATTGGATATTGTCAGACTGATCATATCGTCGCCGATGTAGGCTTCCAATTCGTTGGTGCGATCAAGTGCTTCGCCGACTCCGTCAACAAAGTCATTGTCAAAGCTTATGCATCTAACGTTTTGCGGATGTTTGATCTTGTCTTTTATGGGGAGGTAGAAAGACTCCATGTCGCGCTGGTTCTTCCGAAAAACGTAGAATGCCATTCTATCTCGACCTTTTGTTGTTATCAAATCGATTTTCTTTGTTGAAAGTCCACCGCAATCGACCCAAAGAATGATTTCACCGGAATCATCTTTTGCAATCAAATCAGGCACGACCTGCCAGCCGGGATCCTCGTCGATGCGAGGGTTATTATCAATGAACAGAAGGAAAGCCAAAAGCTTCAGCGCGATATTTGACGAAGACTCATTTGCAAAGGCGCCAATAATGAGTTTGTCTTTGTGCTCTCGCTTGTCGTTACTGATCTGAAGATTGAAAGAATATTTCATAGCCACTCAGTATCGCTGCCTGATTACTTCGCGCTACGAGCAGGAGTGTGCTCAACTTCTCGGACTCGTTCAATGAAGCGCGCAACGCGATCGGTGTCGAGCGCATTCTGCCATTCCCCACCCACCTTCATCGAGGACCCGATGATGATTGCATCTGCCCAAGGCATGAATCGATCAACGTTATTCACATCGACACCGGAGCCAACTAAGACATGGCATCCAACACCGCGCCTGACGTTTTCAACATCTTGAGCATCCGGAGCGTCGCCGGTATGAGCACCAGTTACAATGACGCCGTCGGCTTTGAAAAACTCTGCGGCACGTGCGGTGTCAATCAGAGAGATATCACCGGTGATGGCATGAGAGGAATGCTTTTTCTTGATGTCGGCAAAGATTTTGATATGCTCGGCTTGCAATGCCCAACGACGGCGAATCAACTCGGCGGCGGAGGATTCGTGGAATCCCTCATCGCCGACGTGGGCGTAAACGAAACCTTCCACGCGAATAAAGTCAGAAGCAGCCGCCATGGCTGCAGCCAAACATTCTATATTCGCTCCGGCAAGAAGCTGTATCCCCAACGGCATTTGCGTTTCGTATTTAATAGCTGATGCGATTACCGCCATCGCTGCTGTGGTTTCAGGATCCACATAACCTTTCCGGAAAGGCGCATCATGCATGTTTTCCAACATGATTGCATCGAATCCATTCTCTTTGTAGGTCATCGCCTCATCAAGCCCGCTGCTCATGATTCGGTCCAAATTACCGCCATAACCGGCCGCGCCTGGCATTGGTTGCAAATGAACCATTCCGATCATCGAACACTTACGGTTGAACATTTTCGATTCCTTCTGCTAAAAAAGCGATTAGTGACGAGATGACGGTGAAATCCCTTCACCACCTGGATCCAAAAGTACAGCGCGCACCGGCGAAGCTTCCAACTCCATAAATTTCAACGGTAAAGCGACAAGAAAGTACTCACCCTCCGAGACATTTGTGAGATCGAGATTCTCCAGCCAAGACATCTTCATTTGATCAAGTTCATGGTGCGCATCGAGAGTTTTCGAGCGAACGTGATCCGCAGAAGGTGCATCTATTCCCAGCAACCTCACGCCTCGCGAACTCAGCTCTTTAACGAGATCCGTTTCGAAATATGCATACTCGTCCTCGAAGACATCATAGCGAATTCGAGTTTGAGTTTTGAACAGAATGCGCTCGGTCAAATGAGGAAGAGATGAGATTTTAGCCTGGACCATTTTCCAGGAGATGCCTGCACTGGTAGGCGAAAGGTCCAAGACAAGACAAGCACCAACAAATGGGTGCAAAGACATTGCACCAACCAGATCCGCTTCGGAATCCATTCCACCTTTGATGTGAGCAGGAGCATCGACGTGTGTTCCCACATGTGGGCTCATGGTGAAAGAAGTGAGGTTGACGACTTGTGAATCCGCGTGTGTCAATACTATCTCGCGCTTGAATGCGGTATCGCCCGGAAAAGTGGCGCTGCTAGCGCGCACGGGCTGTGAGATATCGATGATTCGTTTGTAATTAAACATAGTTATCTTCTGGCAAACTCCGCAAGCTCATAGTGGTAAGTGAACTTCAAATGCTTGAGTTTGTTCTCCTTTTTGGCGGAGTCTTTGAGAAGTTTCAGGCTGTCTAAAACTTCCAACGCAATTAAACCGATGTGATACAAGTCTTCGCCAGAAGAAAGCTTAATGACAATTCCCAATCCCTTCGAATAAAGATCGCAAGGGCGAACACCAATCGTAAGCAAGCCATCGGCGCCCTCCTTAGCTAGCAACTGAACACCATCGATGCTGTACTTTCCTCGCATGAGGTCGGTGTCCAAACGATTCTCGCCGCCAACATACTCTGGATAAGCTGACATGACTCTGCTCAACATGCTGAAATTTGCGACAACGTCTTTCACATCAGCCGGAGCATCCGGCAGGGATTCGAACTTCAAATCAGTTGCAAGCTGAGCATATAATCTTGCAAGCTCCGGAGCTGTAAACGCGTAATTCGGCAATCTGCAACCGTCTGTTGTTTGCCGAATATTCTGCCAGTCATCATTTACCAGATACGCAAGTGTTTTCTTCAAGCGCTCAAAATGAGGCTGATCCGGCTCAAGATATCGAGTCGAATCTTGCCCAACTGCGTTCATCGCCATCACAAATCCCAAATGCTTGCCGCTGCAAGATCCCCAGCGCGAGGTCGGCTTCTCGCCGGCAGATTTCAGCTTGTATTTAAGCGATAGATCACTGGGATAGCGCGGAGTATTCTGCAAAACATTGAGGTCGACACCGGCAATCTGAAGCATCTCGTCAAGCGCGTCCAAATGGATTTGCTGACCGCTGTGCGAGGACAACATCAGTGCATAATGCCTGTCCTCCAACTTGGGATAATGCTGTTTGAGAATATGAAGATGGCCAAGCAGCTGCCATGGCTTGAGACAGGAGCGCGTCCAGAGTTTTGCAGTTTGTTCACCGCGAGAGACAAGCAGCCTACCGCTACCATCTATTACTGAAATAACGCCATAGAGAGCCAGCTCAGGCAGCTCTGAGCGATCGACAGTAAGCAGCGGTTCCCATGGTAGATTCATTTCAATTCCTCTCTAATGCGATGCTGCTAAGGTGAGTAGCCCAGTGTATGGTGTTAGAAGTGGTGCCAACTTCTCATCGATCAATTTTTCGGCAAGCGTCAGGTCTACTTTCTCAGGATCAGCCAAACCTTGGCATAGTTCAGCCAGAATTTCATTGTCAATCTCTCCTACATCCATCGCCACCTTATATGGGATGTTCGAGAAAGTCACAAGGGCATAGCGCGATAAATAGCGTCCGGGGAAATGTTTCTGCAAAACTTTTTCGACAGCTTTCTCAAGCAAAAAGCGAGCATCAGCAACTTTATCGCGCATCTCGACGAAGTTCTCGACAGCCATATCTGCAATTGCGTCGGTATTTATCTTACGCTGCTCACCGAGCGTATCGAACAATAAACTCCAATCGAAGGAAGAGGAGGAATCGGCATTGAGCTCCTCTAGCAACTGATCGAAAACTGTACAATCTTCAAAACCACAATTCATACCCTGACCGAAGAACGGCACGATCCCGTGGGCAGCGTCACCCATTAGAAGCGCCTGTCCTCCTACATTCCAGGGAAAAGTCTTCACCGTGACCATGTGTCCTGTCGGATTGCTTCTAAAGGTTTCACAAAGACTTTCGATATGCGGTACTGCATCTGCAAAGTACTTTTCAAAGAATGCAGCGACCTGCTCATCATTTGTGAGATGCTCAAAGCTAAGATCACCTTTGAAGGGCAAAAATAGCGTGCAAGTGAAGCTGCCCTCGAAATTAGGCAAAGCGATCAACATGAAGTTGCCACGCGGCCAAATGTGCAGCGCGTTCTTCTCAAGTTTGAAGCTGCCATCAGGATTAGGCAGCACAACCAGTTCTTTGTATCCGTATTCCAGAAGAGATTCAGTGCACGAATAATTTGGCAGCTTCAGCATTTCGTTGCGGATAGCCGATGCTGAGCCGTCGGTTCCAATAACGCGATTATAGATTTCGGATCGAGTTTCCCCTGATTTATGATCTTCAATGAAGAGCTCACCAGTTTCAAAATTGGCACCGATCACCTTTTGATTGAAAAAGATTTGCGCATGTCCATCCTTTTCAGCATGTGTCATCAAAGCTTTATTCAAAGTAGCTCGCGAAATCGAATTAATACACTGCTTGTCATTCATTCCGTAGGGCTGAAAGGTCAGCTCGCCTTGAGGAGAATGCATCATGCGGCCGCGCATGGGAACGGCTTGTGAAAGGATCTCATCGTCAATCCCGAGTCGCGCCAGAGCGTTTATCCCACGAGTTGAAATAGCCAGGTTAATCGAGCGACCGGCACTGATAGCTTCCGTGCGCATGTCCGGACGTCGCTCGTACATGTCAACTTTGAAGCCCCGGCGCGCCATGAAGATCGCAAGTAGCGAGCCCACCAGCCCAGCCCCAACCAGAGCGATTCGGTCATTTTTGTTAGTTACCATAGCCATTGTCCGTCCGGAAACCAAGGTGTCGGCGTAACGCCCAACATGCGGTGCGGCAATTGTATCACGGGGCGCCCCCGAAGCCCCGAACCAGTCACCTATGCGAACTTTTATAAGCTTGCCAATGCTTAACGATACCTCAGAATTTTTTTTCGCTTTCCTCACAAAAATCCTACAAGCAGACTATATCTTGTACTTATCAAAACCGACAGAGACGAAGCCATAAAAACCGACAGAACACGCCAATATCCTCCATTCATCCATTAGCATTAGTTGCGAGAAGAGCATGCAGGCGACCAAGACGAATGGCTTGCATGCTCCACAAACGCGGCAGAGCTAAAGCAACTTCTACAAAATCCCTTCCGTCAGTAAGAAGAAGAGCATGCAAGCAAGCATCACCACATTGCTTGCATGCTCCGGAAACAGCCAGACCTGAAACAGTTTCTTCAAAATCCATTCACGGCAGTACACAGAAGAGCATGCAAGAGACCATCACGGCGTGCGTCGAAATTTGATAAAGTGGACTGCGGCACTGTGCAATGCAGCACGTTTAAGCTTGCAAGAGAATTACTTCATCGAGATTGAGTGGTCCGAGGCAGGACTTCTATGAGCCGTGTTCTTTTCGCGTTCATCCGTATTGATACTGGCAAGATACTTCGCCAAGCTTTTCATTTCAGCATCGTTAGCTGCCAGCGGTGGCATTATGTTGGAATAATTGTTCTTTTGAGGATCTCGTTCCCGGAGGATTTGAAGGAAACTTATGATAGCCTGCTCGTCACGCTGGCCAAGCAGTTTCTTCATGCTCCGGTAGCCTTTCTCGGTATGGCAGGCCATACACTGATAGCGGAACACTATTTCACCGTTATGAAACTCGTCAGTTGGTGTGGCCGCGGTGAGCGCAGTTGACCATTTGCCCCTGTGCAGGAATCCTTCATCAGCAATCTTCTCTATTTCATCTTTATGAATTCCATTAGAGTATATGTAGTTGTAAACCACATAAGGCTTCCGCAACATTTCGCGCATCCATTCTGTCGTGCCGGTCGCAGCGAATCCGCAAATCATGAATAAGATCGCGACCTTAAACGTGAATCCTCTTGGATTCAAGAATGGACCGAAAAATGCAAACAGAAGAATAGTTCCCGACAGTACAAGGCTTATGTAGAGAGCTCGTGCAAGAATCGAGAAGTTACCAACTCCAGAATTTTGGATGCCGGTGAAAATAGTCCCGAGTACAGAGTGCGGAACTTGCGATAGAAACCATAACATGCAGACCGGACCGAGCAAGAATACCGGAAGTAACCATTTTGCGCAGTAACGGACCATAAATGTTCTGAATTTTGGTTCTTCAATTCTAGTGCAGGTGACCAGCGCGTACATACCTGCAATAGCAAGCATGATCAGCAGACGGATTGCAAGCGAGGGGAAGTACGTAGGATTAAACACTCCATCAAACCACCAGTGGCTGCTCAACCATTTGCCAGGCGTTAGCATGAAGGTAAGAACGCCGTTGATAATCACAAGAGTAAAGACTGAAAATATTGCATAAAGTCTTGCCAGCAATAAATGCTGCTCACGCGAGATACGATCCCATGTGTAGTAGTAAGCAAATGCTGTTGCAAGCTCAGCCACAAAGAACAGATATTCCTCCGCCCAGGCCAGCGTGAAACATTGAATCAATGATGCTATACCATCCGGGCTGACAAGGCTCACGGAGAACCATATGCCGACACCTGTAACAGCACCGGCTACGGTGGTCAGCAGCACGAAGAATCGCGAATGGGATTTTAGGAAATTGTAGATTCTCTCATCCTTTCTCTTATATGCAAGCTGCTCGGCAAAGGCAAGATAGATGCCACCGCCCACTGCAAAGTGAGAGATAAATATATGAATGATTGAAATGATACCAATAACCCAGCTGCCGCCTAAATCTGGTACGACCCAAAGCGGATAGTTCATGATAAAGCTCCCCACAACGAAAAGAGAATCACACCAAGTAGGACGAAAGTCCCAAATGCAGTCGAAATTTTCGAACGTGATTCGGAGACACCGGTGTCGTAGATCGGAACCAGCACAAATCCGAGCCCGACCAGCGACATCAGTATGATGCCGAAGAGTTCACCTTCGATTGGACCGACCATCGGTGGAATTAGTTTGAGGAATTGGAATGGCGCAAGAAAGTACCACTCCGGTTTGATTCCCAGCGGTGCGGCAGCGAACGGGTCAGCCTCGGGTCCAATCCCCCAGGGCCAAAGCATTGTCAAAACAAAGAGTACGTTAGCGGCCAAAAGCCAGACGAGTATGTCCTTGAACATGAATTCAGGAAAGAATTTTTCGTACTTCCTTTTCTCTTCAGGAAGCTTTTTGAAAAATGCTGGTTCAGCAATGCCATGCACCTGAATGAAAAACATGTGTGCTCCGAGCACAGCCAATGTAACTAGCGGCAATACGGCGACGTGAATCATAAAGAAGCGTGAGATTGTAGCTTGTGAGACAATATCGCCGCCTCTCAACATATACGCAATGAGCCCGCCGATTGCCGGAATCTTCGACGCGACATCGAGTCCAATTTTCGTTGCAAAAAATGAAACATCGTCCCAGGGCAATAGATAGCCAGTAAAGCCAAAAGCCAGACAAACAACAAGCATTACCAGCCCAGTCCACCAGGTGAATTCCCTTGGTGCTCGATAAGCCTTCATAAAATAAGTGCTGAACAAATGAATGATGACCACAGCAATCATTAAATTGGCACTCCAGCTGTGTAGCGACCGGATAAACCAACCAAAGTTGATCTGTGAGTTGATCTTTAGAATACTGGCATGCGCCGAGTTAATTTCGGGAACGTAATAAACCATCAATAAAACGCCGGTTATTACTTGTATCGCGAACAAAACCGCTGCGATACCTCCCATGTAGTACCAGACAGAATGTTTGTGGACAGGGACCTTTTTCTTCTCGGCAAGGTGTTGCAATTCCTCAACTGGCAATCTTTCCTTTAGGAACTTTTGCAGGAAATTGCCATTTCTTGATTGTGATGATTCTGATACCATGCTATGCCCTCGAAACAATAATCTTGCCGTTTACCACCTCGGCTTTGAGAGCAGCCAGCGGTTTCGGCGGCGGCCCGGCGATATTTTTTCCCGTGCTTGGATCGTATTCACCACCGTGGCATGCGCAGTAAATTTTCTGCATGTCGTTCCGGAATTGAACCGTGCAGCCAAGGTGGGTACAAATAGCATTGAACGCATGCAATTGACCGTCATCGGTATGAATCAACAATGCGGGAAAGGAACCAAAACGAAAGTTTCTTCCGGTGCCTTTCGGCAGCTCTTCCAACTTGCAGACTTCCAGGCTAGTCACATTGGCTTTTCCGTCATTGTCGCCGGCAGGAGGTATCAAGTACGCCACGATCGGTGAGAGAGTTAGCCCACCCCAGGCAACAGCGCAGGCAGCAAAACAACCCTTTATGAAATTGCCCCTGTCTACACCGTGCTCATCATCATCGTGGCTGTTGGAACAGCCACCGCCGCCACATAATTGCTGGCAACCTTTACTTGTACTAGCCTCTTTGTTTTCCGTCTGGGTTTTATCCATGACTAACTTCTCCTATGGTCGCCACTGAGCTGTTGGTGGCGTATTCTGCAATTGGCTTTTGGTAGCTTTTAAGAACAAGAGCTGACAACCAGACCAGATACCAAATTAGAGCTACAGTGGAAACAAGAAACACAGCCAGCAAATCCCATTGCGTTGAGACTGCCACCAATTCCGGTTTCACATGGGGATTCAAATGAAATAGTCGTAGCTGATGCCGATTCACAATCATTGAAAGAATTAGCAACGCATTTGTGATGACAGTAGCTATGAAAGCTTTTCTATTGCCGCTACCAGCTGCAATGGTACTTGTACATATCGATAACAGCGTCAGTGCCATCGAGAGCCCAAATACTGCAGTTGCAATCTGATCGCTACCCAAAAAATTACCTGCAAATTCCGCAGGTATGGCTTTGAGGAACCACAGCCCGACGGGAATTTGAATTACGGTGGCAGCCATGAAGATTCTTGACCCGATCTTAATCATCCACTCCGAGAACTTCGAGTCCTTCTTGCTCATATAAAGACCAAACAGGCCAAGGGTCATTCCAGCTACCGCAAAAGATGAAACAAAGAAATGCAAATACCTCGGAATCAAGGTGACTTCGCTGGAATTAAGGTTCATCCCTTTTGCACTATGTTCGTACATTGCCAGCCATTTTTCGGGATGCAACATGAGTGTCATGTTGTTGGAAAAAAGGTATGCAACGAAGGAAAAACCGATGCTCATAACAAGGAGAAGCAGAGAAGCCTTAGCTGCTGATTTTTCCCCTTCTTGTCCTCTCAAAGTGCGGTAGAGAACAATGTAAGACAGGTAATAGGAAATCATTATGACTAGAAGTAGCGAAATCCACGGTACAGCCATAATAATTGAGGATGTATAAAATGCCGGACCGTAAATCAGTTGCAAAAATAGGAGAGGAACGATTCCCTGCGTTATCGCAAACGAGATAAATAGCGGCAGCGAAACAGCCAGCGCCTTAGCAGCTCGATATGCATACGAACTTTGATCACTCCTTCCGATTGCAAACAGTGCGGTGCTTATGAAGCCACCGCCTAAAACAACATTCATCGGTAGTGCATGTAAGTAGAAGCCCAAAACCAGTAGAGTTTGCATCAGCCAAACAGGCAGGGGAAACGGTAGTGGTTGGTAGCTTGGAATTAAGTGAGCGAGATCCATTTATGTTTCCAGTTTATTTGTATTTGCGGCTTATAAGATCCGATTGACCGCGTTTAAAATCGCAGGATTCAGGCTAATTGCCATCCTTCCTCCGGATTCGGATTCAGGAAAATACATGATTCTGAAAACGGTTGTGGCATAACGCTTAGCAGGCGCGAATCAGCCAGTTCATTTTTCGTCTTCTAATCCTTTAGATTGATCGATGAAGACTGGTAGGACAGTCCATTCAGCTTGCTCCATTTGAGTATATGACTGAGCAACTTCGATGAAACAATCACAGGCTGCCGTTGGGCAATCTTCGATGCATTTTGCACAACCCTTGCATTTTTCAAAATCCACGCAAAAGCGCCCGGCAATGCAAGCGATTGCTTTGAGTGGACAGGCCATTTCGCATGCCGAGCACTGAATGCACATCTCGGGATCAACTACATGCTGCTGCATCGGCTAATCCACAATCACATTCAAATTAGCGAATGTCTCGGCCATTTCAGCCTGCCATCGTTTTGCTATATCCTCGTTTTTACTTGCCTTCAGTTTGAATCCAAGAAATAAAGCATTGCGGACAGAAGATGGCGGACCACAACAAGCTAGAACCTTTTCGTACCAGTAATTAAACGACAACCTGATAGCAGTGAGCTCCGACTCACTATGCGAAGCTTTTCTCAGAGCGCTTAGACCAAACTCCTTGTGCGATTTCTCAATGGGCAAATGTGTGCTTGCAAGTTCAGACCAGGGCTCAAAACTCGAGGAGCAGAAGTCTTCAAGTTGAAGACAAGCTACACTGGCCATCATGTAGGTAAACACAATTAAATCGGACCAACACTCAATTGGAAAATGAAGTGCATTGAGTCGCTTGTCTGCTGATATCCGTTTGTATTCCAGAACCGCACTTCTTCCAAGTCGAGCTTCCCAGCAATGGGAGGCTATATATTTATCAATATTGATGCCAGTTTGTGCAGCTAACTGATATGTTTTGTCTGCCAGAGTAAGCTTTTCGTAAGCAATTCGAGCCAGCGCTGTTTTTTCTGCAAGACTTGGAGGCAGTGAGAGCGCAGCTGCAAACCCCAGCCCCCCAGCCATCTCAGAGTCAGCACACTGCAAGAGTATTCCTATAACTAACTCTCGATATTTGCTGGAGCTTGTTTGCAAATTTGTGACTGACTTGCCTTCACTTATTCCAGCAAGCAAGCTTCGGTCCGATTCGGAAAGAGCACTAACAGTTTCCATTTCTTCCCTCTAGTGAGCGACGACAGCTTCTTCAAGCTCGTATCCGACGCGCATCTCGTAGTCAGGCTCTATGCCAGCCGGCAGCTCCAAGCCAAGCTCAGCCAGGCGCTTTTCAACTATCTCCAGATACTCCGCTTGCAACTGTCTAGAATCCTTTATCTTGAGACCCATTTCGAAGTATTTAGCGAAGTGCTTACTTTCATCGTCCGGTCTGCCGGAAAAGCCTAAACCCATCTGCATAAATTTCGGCACCGCTGCTTGCAAGCGTGCGCGTCCAGCTTCTCCATCAAATTCAATAACCCGCTTAGCTGCCCAAACACCGAAAGCCAGATGCCCTTTTTCTTCTTGCCAAATCCTCTCACTTATTCTTCGCCACGGAAGGTAGGAAGACTGGCGGTACTGTCCCAGAAATGCCACTGCAGCTGGTGTAACGACTGTTGAGAACATAGCAACATCGGCCCATTCCTCAAAGAACTTGCTCCAATTTTCTTTACGGAATCCATTTATTACGCGCACCACCTTAGGTGATGGATTGTCTGGATTCTGCACCAGGTGCTGAACCCGCACATCCACATCGACGCCTAATTCCGCAAGCACTTGCCAGCAATACCAACCGTGACCACATTCTTCCATGACCTTTTTCGTTAATCGATAAGCCTCTTCAGGCCGAGGAGCAAAGCGTAAATTTTCTGAAACACGCTGACCTCCGGCAAACTCGGAGTCAGCTTGAAAGCTGAGCAAATCGATCAAGGCAACGCGATAATCAGCAGGCAAACTGTCGGTATTCTCGTACGTCTTCATTCTTGGATATCCAATCAGGGTTGCTCATTAATAATCCCAGATGTCCAAGAAGGTTTGATCAATCCCGGTTGGTACTGTGAGTCTTTACTCTCATCCGATAGGATGATTTTTGCCCTACAAAATGGCCGCGCAGTTAAAGAAGATGTCGGGGCTTGCAGCAATGCAACCAATAATCTCAGTCCAACAGGTATCAGGCAAAGGATCAGTAATTCAAAAGCACAAGACTCGCATCATCAATTGATGCGAGTCTTGGTGCGGTCTAAGTTCGATTACCTTTGTTCGGTATTTTGAAGTACTTCTATTTAAGAATAGTTTCCTGATCAGCCTTCTTGCTGTTGTCCAACTCCTCTTCAGAGTTATCACTGAGGTGTGTCATTACTGAAACATGTTTTGCGTATCGGATTTCAGTTGCCAGACCCAGCGCTTTCAAAATAGAGATAGTTATCCAGGTCGGATCGATCTCTGACGGCTTAAGCCCGTGACGAGCTGATTGGGGAAAGGCATGATGATTGTTATGCCAGCCCTCACCCATACTCAAGGCAGCAACAAACCATACATTGCGGCTGTTGTCTCCGCACGGGTAGGTTTCATAGCCATACTGGCGTAGATGACAGATCGAATTAACCAGCAATGGTCCAAGAAATCCCATCACGGTAGCCAGGATATTGGCGGCTAAAACAACTGGACCGAACAAGAAGTATATAGCAATGCGAAAAGCGATCGCAAAAGCTAAACACAGGTAGCCATCCCTATGGGAGTGATTGCAATGCAAAAATCTATAAACAGGATCGCGATAAAGATCAGGGGCAATTTCCTTGCTCTCCTTTTCCGATATGCGCGTGCTCGGCTTCCACATCCATTCGATAAATGCGTGCCAAAACCCATCAACAGGAGAATGAGGATCGCCTTTGTGATCAGAGAAACGATGATGCAATCTATGCGTTGTTACCCAGAATATAGGGGCGCCCTCAAGCGCAAGGTAAGCACCGGAAACTATAAAATACTCCAACCACTTAGGAACTTTATAGGATTTGTGCGACAGCAGGCGATGATAGCCCAGAGTTATACCCTGTGAGTGGTAAATAAAGAAGACAACAAAAGTGAGAATAAAAAGTTCCAAGATGAACCTCAATAAACAAGCTTGCCGATTCTACCAAGTTTAGATTTTAGTCCCATCAACCTATCGGTCGAGTGCAAACAGTAAGAAACGCGGGAAGAAAACTCCCAACTATTGTACCAGCAAGTCGGGTGGCATATCATCCAGCATTACTGGCATGCTCAGTAAAGAGCGATGCGAAACGAAACACATCTTCAAAACTATTATAGAGTGGTGCAGGCGCAGCGCGTATAATGTCCGGCTCGCGAAAATCGCAAATCGCACCAGCGGAAGTCAGTGTTTTCACAAGCTCACGCGGCTTGCCTTTGACCCTGATTGAAAGCTGGCTGCCACGCTCCTTGATGTTGCGCGGCGTAATAATTTGACAGTAATCATTCGGCATGGAGCGCAGCAAGAACTCTAAATATCCAGTTAAGAGATCGCCCTTCTTGCGCAATTCAATCATCGTCGCTTTGTCGAAAAGCTCCATAGAGGCGCGAAGCGCAGCCAACTGGAAGATTGGCGGATTGCTCAGTTGCCACGCTTCGGCCGTTGGGATTGCCTTGAAATGTGGTCCCATCAAGAATCGTGTTTGTTTGTCGTGGCCCCACCATCCATTGAAACGCGGACCATCAAAGCTCTGCGCATGACGCTCATGTACAAAGCAGCCCGCGATCCCACCGGGACCTGCGTTCAAATACTTGTAACTGCACCATACGGCAAAGTCCACATCCCATTCATGCAATTGAACAGCAAGATTGCCGGCGCCATGCGCCAAATTGAAACCAACCAGACAATCGTTTTTGTGGGCAGCGGCAGTTATCGCTGGAATATCATATGCTTGCCCCGTCAAATAGTTGCAAGTACCCAACATAACAAGCGCAATCGATTTGCCATGTTCTTCAATGAAGGCAATGATATCGTCAGTGCGCAAGAGTTCTTCATTTGGGCGCGGCACCAGTTCCATGACCGCCGACGCTGGATCATATCCGTGATAAGCAGCTTGAGATGCAACGGCATATTGATCGGAAGGAAAAGCCGAACCTTCAATCAAGATCTTGAATTTGTCTTTGCTCGGGCGATAAAAGGACACCATCATCAGGTGCAAGTTTACGGTGAGTGAATTCATCACTACAACTTCGTGAGGCTTGGCACCAACCAATCGGGCAGTCGACTCTGTCAAATTCTCATGATAAGGAAGCCAGGGATGTTTTGCGTGAAAATGCCCTTCCACCCCCAAATTCGCCCAATCTTTAAGTTCCTCATCAATGTATTTCTTGGCATTAATTGGCTGCAGCCCCAAAGAATTTCCAGCCAAATAAATAACTCTCTGCCCGACAAAATTGCCCTGTGGAAACAAAAATTGATCGCGAAAGGAGCGTAGCGGATCTCGCTTGTCCATAAGTTGCGCGAAGCTCTCTTTGTTTTCATAACTAGCCAGAGTTTCATATCCGACAACTTCATTTCGAATCATCAGGTGCCTTCCTTTGCCAGAGCAGGATCGCAATGCACACATTTTTGCGCTGCAGGTCCGATCCAATCGAATGCATTTTTGTAGAGAAGTTTTTCCTTAGTCGAATCGCTGAAATCGCCGATCGACTCAATCAGCTTTCCAGGCTCATCTTCGCCCAGAGGAAAGGGGAAATCAGTGCCAAGAGCGACTTTCTCTTCGCCAAACATTTTGACAATAAAGCGAAGCATATCAGGATCGTGCACTAGCGAATCGACCCAAAATTTGCCCAGGTATTCGCGTGGATTGACTTTATTGTCGACAGCGCAAAGATCTGGACGAACATTGAAGCCGTGCTCGATTCGCCCAAATGTGCCGGGAAAGGAACCGCCACCATGCGCGAAGGCAACCCGCAAACGAGGCAAACGCTCGAAAACTCCACCAAAGAGCATAGAGCAAATAGCCAGCGCCGATTCAGCAGGCATTCCCACTAGCCACGGCAACCAATAGCTTCCCATCCGATCTTGACCGAGCATGTCCCATGGATGTACGAACACACAGGCATCAAGGTCTTGAGCGGCTTCAAGAATCGGAAACAGCGATGGATCATTCAGGTTCAATTGATTCACGTGCGATCCGATTTGCACACCGGCAAGCCCCAGCTCTTTGACGCAGCGCTCCAGTTCTTTGACGGACAAATTCGCATCCTGCATGGGGACGCTGCCCAGCCCAACCAGCCGCTTCGGATGAACACGCACGGACTCTGCAATATGATCATTCAGAAGTCGGCAGATAGTCAAACAATCATCAGGTTTAGCCCAATAGCTGAACATTACGGGGACGGTTGAAACAACCTGGATATCTACACCCTTCTGATCAAGATCGGCGATTCTGGCATCAAGTTCAAAACAATTGCTCTCAATCTCGCGAAAGAACTTGCCATCATCGCGAACCATTTTCGCCCGGCCCTGGGCGTGATGCTGCAATGTAATGAAGCCACCATAACCGAATTTCTCTTTGAAGTCCGGGAGCTCAGCAGGAAGAATGTGAGCGTGAATATCAGCTTTCTTCACGCCTTAACCTCCGGGCGCAATGCGCGCGCACCGCACTTGCTGCAAGTGCTGTTTTCTTTAGTATCGTAGAAACGATCAAAGACTGGAGGAAACTGTGTTTCGATGTTGGTCAATTGGAAAGTCTCTTCGTAAAGCTTCTCGCCGCAGTCCTCGCAATACCAGGCAAGTCCGTCGAGTTCGCCCTCTCGGCGCTGGCGTTCGATTACCAATCCGATTGTGTTTGGTGGACGACGAGGAGAATGCGGTACGCTAGGTGGCAGCAGAAAAATTTCGCCTTCGCCGATTGGCAAATCGACAGGCTTTCCATCCTCTATAACTTTGAGCGTCATATTGCCTTCAAGCTGATAGAAGAATTCTTCACCGCCGTTAATATGATAATCGGTTCGCACATTGGGGCCGCCGATTACCATAACGATAAACTCGCGGTCTTTCCAGACCATCTTATTTCCGACCGGCGGCTTTAAGAGATGCCGGTTTTCTTCAATCCACTTCTTGAAATTGATTGTTGCAAATTTGCTCATGGCAAGATCCGAGTCCATATTAAGGAGACTGTGAAATTCGGCGGTCGCATCGCTGCTATCCGCTCAAATGCATTCCTGTCTACTACACAGGAACGACGCTAATTATCTCAGCAAAAGGCGATATTTAGCAGGCTCTTTTGCTAGTATTTCAAATCACTGCGACCTCAATAGTCAAGAAGAGTAAAGTGTGGGCCGCTTTGCCCTGGCTGAGGCAGATGTTGCAAGATTCGCAACCGTGTCTCCAGCGCGGCCCGGTGAATCAGGCTAGCGATCGCTGAAAGCCTAATTGCACTTCGCCCATCATTTGGCCAATTGAGGACCAACCGAGAAACGACGAAATCAGCAGGGATAAGACGAAGTTCAGGGGGAAAAATCGTGACAAACAGCGGCCAACAAACAATCCGAAAAGCCATTCAAGTGCACGATCCCGCGCCTAGCCCGCTCGGTAACTATTCGCATGCGATGAGAGCCGGTCATCTTTTGTTCATCTCCGGGCAAGGCTGCCGACACCCAGAAACCGGCATAGAGCAGGGCATTAAGATGGATGCCGACGGCGAAGTGACCGAATACGATATTGAAGTCCAAACTCGCGGCTGCCTGGAGAATTTGAAAGGCGTGCTTAAAGCAGCCGGGCTCACCTTCTATGATCTCGTGGACGTCAGCATCTTCCTGGCTGACATGAAAGATTTTCAGCGCTACAACAAGGTCTATACGGAATACTTTTCTTTTCCAGAACCCCCGGCGCGCACTACAATTCAAGCCGCCGGATTACCGGGACGAAACTTCATCGAAATAAAAGCTATCGCAATGTTCAGAGATTGAGCCAGCAAGCGGTATTATTACAGCCATGTGGCGTTACTTAGTAAGGATAAGCCAATGAGTTCTGCAGTCGCGACCGAAATCAAAACCATCGACAACTTCATTCAGGGCCAATATAAAGCACCGAAGAAAGGTGAGTACTTCGAAGACATCGACCCAGCCACAGGCAAGGCAATTGCAAAAGTAGCCAACGGCGGAGCGGAGGATATTGATGAGGCTGCAGCCGCGGCGAAACTAGCATTCGAACAAGGCCCGTGGCCGCGAATGTCGATGCAAGAGCGATGTGCAATTCTGCGAAAAGTCGGCGATCTGATTTTGAAAAATTTAGAGACGCTCGCCATTGCAGAAACCGTCGATACAGGCAAGCCCATCTCGGAAAGCCGCGAGGGCGACATTCCGCGTTCGGCGCAGAACTTTCACTTCTTCTCAGACTATGCCCAAGCTCTCAATGATGATTCATATTCGGTTAACGCAAATGAACGTCATTTGGCGATTCGAGAGCCACTCGGCGTCGCAGGTCTGATCACGCCATGGAATCTTCCCCTCTATCTGGCAACCTGGAAGATCGCTCCTTGCCTTGCAATGGGAAACTCGTGCATTCTCAAGCCCGCAGAATGGACGCCCCATACAGCCAACTTGCTGGGAGCGCTAATGCAAGAAGCCGGCGTCCCGGAAGGAGTGTTCAACGTCGTTAACGGATTTGGTGCTAAGTCGGCAGGTGAAGCGCTGACCACACACCCTGATGTGCGCTGCATCTCATTTACAGGCGAAACTTCTACGGGCCGCGCCATCATGGGCGCAGCTGCATCCACGTTGAAGAAGCTGAGTTTTGAACTTGGTGGAAAGGGAGCCAACATAATATTTGAAGACGCGGATTTACAGGAGGCTATTCCTACGGCAATCCGAGCTGCGTACCGAAACCAGGGCGAAATCTGCTTAGCAGGATCAAGACTGTTTGTTCAAGAATCCATATACAACAAAGTTCGCGACGAGCTGCTGGAGCGCGTTAAACAAATTCGGGTCGGCAATCCGCTCGACGAGAAAACACAGATGGGCGCAATCATCAGCAAGGAGCAATTGCAGAAGGTTCAATCTTACATTGAAATAGGAAAGAACGACGGCAAGTTGTTATTTGGCGGAGAAAGGCTTACTACGCTTGGTGAAGGCAATTACTTAAGCCCGGCTTTAATCAGCGAAATTGATAACAAATCTAGAGTTTGCCAGGAAGAAATTTTCGGACCGGTACTACCATTGATACCATTCAAAGCCGAGGAAGAATTGGTTGAAATGGTCAATTCGACACCATATGGTCTTTCATGCAGCGTTTGGACAAATGATGCCAATCGCCAGCACCGAGTTTCACGCGACATTAAAAGTGGCATCGTCTGGATCAACTGCTGGTTTGCGCGCGACCTGCGCACTCCGTTCGGCGGACAAAAATCAAGCGGTGTGGGGCGCGAGGGCGGCCGATGGGCACTGGAATTCTTCTCTGAAATGAAAACAATTTGCTTTCGCTATAAGTCCGGTCAGTAGAAATTCTGCGGTCGAAGAATCCAGCAAAAAGGAATATCATATGGATCTGGGTCTAAAAAACAAAAAGGCAGTCATCTGCGGTGGCTCGAAGGGACTTGGTTTTGCCAGCGCGGAAGCTCTTGCCAAAGAAGGCGCAGCGTTGTACTTGGTGAGTCGCGAGGAAGGTGCGCTGAAATCCGCAGCGGAGAATTTAAGATCGCTCGGCGCCGCGGACGTAAAATGGGCAGCGTGCGATCTAACCAGCCATGAAAGTCGCCAGCAGTGTATTGACCAGATCCTGAAAGAATGGAAAGGCGTAGATATCATCATCCACAACGTGGGTGGTCCGAAAGCAAGTTTCGTGATGGATACAACTGAAGAGCAGTGGCAAGAAGGCTTCGATCGCCTATTCATGCCTTCTGTGCACTTAAACTCAGCTTTCATTCCGTCAATGAAAGAAAAATCGTGGGGCAGAATTATAACAATTACTTCGCTGAGCGTAATTGAACCGATCCCGATGCTCGCCATCTCCAATGCATTGCGTTCAGCATCAACTTCTCTGAGCAAGAGCCTTTCTGATGAGATTGCGAAGTTCGGAATAACGGTGAACTGTGTAGCACCAGGTATGGTGCAAACAGATCGCACAGAAGATTTGCTAAATTCTCGCGTTGCCAACTCGGGGCAAAAGAAAGAAGACTACATGGCAGAAATGCTCAAAGCTATCCCGGCTGGCAGACTTGGCTCACCAAAGGAATTTGGCGAAGTCGTCTGCTTCTTATGCTCCGACCAAGCATCCTACATCACTGGCTCGACTATCTGCGTGGACGGCGGCAAACGCCGCTCAACTTACTAACTGTTGAATAGCTCGTTCGCCGGACTTAGGTAGTGGCCCGGAATTCCGATCATTGACATCCGTCCAGATTTAGCATTCGAAAAACTTCAAACCCCAACGCACACAAGCTTAAACGGGGATTTAGGGCTCAGGCAAAGAAGCGGTATCCTACCCCAAAATTGTCCGACTATCCGGGCCACCAGCAAAGGCCGGCCAGGTGGGCAGGGCCAAGGTGAAATGGAACCGTTGTATCTCTTTAATATCTAGATTTCCAGCGAACAGACGATTCAGCGAGGGGTCGGTTGATTGCCGACGTCGTTGCCCTGTTTCGTTTGTGGAGAGTGGATGCATGGATTTTCTTGCACTCCCTTTGAAAAGCTCGGCATTGACATCCAATTCCCCAGGACAGGGTATATAAGGATGGGGTTCCGCAAACGTTCGTGCGATGGGGTGGCAGATGCGTTTTCTAGTACTTGGCGCTGGAAAAATGGGGCGGGCGGTCGTTTTCGACCTTTGCAAGTTCAACCCCGATGCCAAAATTATAGTTGTCGACTGCAATGCTGCCCGCCTGGACAAAATAACCAAAGACTATCCAAGCGAGAATTTATCGGTCATCCGAGCCGACGTCCAAGATACAGAAGAGTTGAGCTATGTGCTATCTGGCGCTGACGTAGCAATTAGCTGCGTGCCTTTCAGATTCAATTACGACCTGGCGAAGGCGTCCCTGGATTCAGGCAGCAGTTTTTGCGATCTTGGCGGCAATGAAGATATCGTTCGCAAGCAGTTCCTTCTGGACGAGATGGCACGCGAAAAAGAACTTGCAATCATACCCGACTGCGGCTTGGCACCGGGCATGGTATCAATCTTAGCTTCGGCTGCTTATAACGATTTAGATGAAACGCATGACATTCATATTAGAGTTGGTGGGCTTCCCGTCGAGCCACGCCCTCCTCTGAACTATGCGCAATTCTTCTCGGTCGAAGGACTAATAAATGAATATGTCGAGGACTCGACCATTATCAAAGATGGAAAATTACTACGCGTGCCGTCTTTGACTGACGTTGAGGAAATAAGCTTCCAAGCCCCATTTGGTCCGCTTGAAGCTTTCCATACGTCCGGTGGAATTTCCACACTGCCATCGACGCTTGGCAGCAATGTGCGCAACCTGGACTTCAAAACTATTCGCTATCAAGGGCACTGTGAGAAAATCAAATTTCTGCGCGATCTAGGCTTCATGAATTCATCGCCACTGGCAGCGGCTTCGCATCACGTAACTCCTCGACAGTTACTTTGTGAGCTTCTCGAGCAGCGCCTTCCAACAGCCGAACCTGATGTTGTTTTTATAAGAGTCGAAGCTCGAGGTCTAAAGAAAGATCTGCACACAGAGATTTCATGGGAAGCTATCGACTACATGGATGAAGCTAATCGGCTCTCAGCGATGATGCGTAATTCAGCCTTTCCAATTTCGATCATCGCACAAATGCTGGCAAATGATGAAATCAAAGACCGCGGAACTCTTTATCAGGAGCTATCCGTACCAGGAGCCAAGTTCTTGGAAGAAATCCGAAAAAGAGGCATAATGTTGACTCGCACAGAGAAAACTCTGGTTACGACAGGACCATAATATGATCGATTGGCTACTGCCTCTTCTTGTTCTCTCAGTCGGGTTGCCATCTCTGGGGCAAAAACAACTCGAGGCAGCAAGACGAGATCTAATTGCCAAGATAGAGCGCGAGCGCAAATCACGTGTCATCATACTGATCCATCGCAGTGAAACCATGAGCTTGCTGGGGCTTCCGCTTGCTCGGTTCATAAGCATTGAAGACTCCGAACGCATCTTGCGCGCCATTCACCTAACTCCGCCCGACATGCCCATCGATCTTATCCTGCATACACCCGGAGGATTGGTGCTGGCATCACAACAGATAGCAACAGCGCTAACAAGACATCCATCCAAGGTGACTACATTCATTCCGCATTACGCGATGTCTGGTGGCACGTTACTTGCATTAGCTTCCGATGAGATCGTGATGGATGAGAATGCAGTTCTCGGCCCTGTAGATCCGCAAATAGGGCAACATCCAGCGGTCAGTATTTTGCGACTTGCGCAAACAAAATCAAGTGAGCAAATATCTGACGAAATGCTGATTTATGCAGATATTGCGCGCAAATCAATTAAGCAAATGGATGCGTTACTTCAAAAAATTCTTCGCGATCATATTCCAGCTGTAAAGGTTAACCCGGATGACATAGAAGGAATCTCGCAAGAGCTGCTATCCGGAAAGTGGACGCACGACCATCCTCTCACAGTAGAAGATGTTAAAAAGCTGGGGCTCCCAGTCAGCACAGGAATGCCGAAAGCACTTTACGATTTGATGGATCTGTATCCGCAAAACACGGCGCATCAGCCAAATGTTCAGTACATCCCCTTACCTTACAAGAAAGAAGATTATGCAGCTCTACATGTGCCACCATCGGCAAAATTGCCATAAACGGAATTACGCGAATTAAAATTGAACCCCGGAATTTCCACTTGCTTAGTTTACCTTTCCAACATTAACTTTATAGAGTTCTCCCCAGGTATCTATGATTACTACTGAAAAAACCGCGCTCCAAAGCTCCTTACCAGTAACGCGTTCATCAACCTTCCTCACCGGCTTTGCAATAATAGCCGTGCTGTTCTTCGCGTCCGGGTTCAGCAGCTTGATTTATCAAGTCGTATGGAATCGATTGCTGGTATTTTTATTCGGCTCAACCACGTTTGCAACAGCATCCGTGCTAGCAGTGTTTATGACTGGACTAGCCGCCGGAAGCTTCATCGGTGGCCGCCTCTGTATGAAAACGGCACGCCCTCTGCTGTGGTACGGCATCCTCGAAGGAATAGTCGGCGTATGGGCACTTGCAGTGCCTCATCTATTAGAAAGCGCCGTTCCTTTGTATAAAATGATTTGGGCATACCGCAGTGTCGGCTTCCTCTTTCCCGTACTACGCTTAGGTGTGGCGGCAGCCGTGCTCATTGTCCCCACAGCCTGTATGGGCGCCACTTTGCCGCTCCTGGCAAAATACGTGTCGAACAATCCAAACACGGTCGGAAAGCAAGTCGGCAGCCTTTATGCGATCAATACATTCGGTGCTGTCGGCGGAGCTTCGCTAGCAGGATTCTTTTTACTACCGGTTTTTGGATTGCATGCAGCGATTTGCATCGCAGCAGCCATCAACATAATTCTGTTTGTCGTAGTTGCTTATCTTTCTCGTTCCGCAGAAACCAGATTGGCAGCAGAAGCGGCCCCAGTGGCTCCAGAGAAGGTAGCTATCACAGGCGATTCACCAAGCAATGACGAAAAGAAGAGCGCCGACGAGCCTCATAGCACCGAAAGCGTAGCCGCGCAATCGGATTTGAATCAAACGCAAGAACAGCAATCTTCTGAGCAAGCAAGCAATAACGGACCTGATCAGAAGGCAGATGAGAAAGTAAGTTCCGAGACGGTGAAGGAGGGTGTCGCGCCAGCCGGCAGCGACGCCGGGAACCTTCCTCCGCACCACTTCTCACTCAACAAAGTTCGCGCAATGATAGCCTTGTTCGGTCTTTCCGGTGCGATTTCGATGATCTACGAGGTAGGCTGGACAAGAGCACTTCTGCTCGTTATTGGATCAAGCACATACGCATTCACTTGTATGCTTACCACCTTCCTGATCGGAATTTTCCTTGGAAGTTGGTTGTGCGCTCGCGTCATCGATAAACGAAAAGATCCAGTGCTCGTTTTTGCCGTAATTGAAATTGCCATTGCGGCTTTCGCTATGATGGCGATGGTATTCTACAATGCACTTCCTGCCGCAGTGCTGATAATGGCACCAGTTTTCAAAGGCAGTCCAGAGCTGGCCATTTTCGTAAAATTCATTCTGGCAGCAAGCACATTTGTCCCACTGACTTTAGGGCTTGGCGCCACTTTCCCGGCGGTCGTCAAATCATGCGTGCGCGCGCTTGATGAAGTCGGGGAGTCGGTCGGCACCATTTACAGTGCCAACACACTTGGCGCAATCGGCGGCGCACTGCTGGCCGGGTTCATCCTCGTGCCAGTTTTGGGTGTCGAAAAGATGTTGGTTTTCGCAGCGGCGATCAATATGTTGATTGGGGTTGTCGCGCTTTACATGGCTTCAACAGTCAGCAGTAAAGCAAGAACAAGTTCCTCTGTAATCGCGGCGATCATTTGCCTAATCGCAATTATTTATCCCAACATCTGGGATAGAACGCTCCTTCTTTTGGCGCAGCCTTTGCGCCGGAACAACCAAACCAATGCAGCAATTGGTTTGCTCTTCGAGAAGACCCGCCGCCAATTGCTTGGCGATTTGCAGCTTATCTATTATGAGGACGGCGTCTCAGCCACCGTCGGAGTGTTCAAACACAGCAATCCTCCACAACACGTACTTATCACAAACGGAAACATTGATGGCAACGATACCGCGGACATGTGCACGCAGAGTCTCGTCGCCATACTTCCACTGGTTCTGCGACCGAAAGCGGAAACTGATTGCATCATTGGCTGGGGCACGGGGGTGAGCGCCGGAGCAAGCGCACTGTTTCCGCTTAAAGATATAGTCAACATTGAACTTGAGCAAAAGGTCTTGGATGCGTCTAAGTATTTCCACAAAGTGAATCACAAAGCGGAAGAAGATCCACGCTGCAAGATCGAGTTCAACGACGGCCGAAACTTCTTACTTGCATCAGACAAGAAATACGATGTCATCGTTTCGGAGCCCAGCAATCCATGGCAAATAGGCGTTTGTAACCTCTTCACCAAAGAGTTCTTCAAGATTTGCCACCAGCAATTAAACCAAAATGGAATTTTGTCCAATTGGGCGCAAAGCACGGAGGTCTCACCTACAAATATTCGCGCAATAGTATCGAGCATGAAGTCTCAATTCACCAACGTCGCAGCATTCAGAAGTGGGCGATTCCCCGACATCATCTTGCTTGCCAGCGACACCCCAATCAAGTTCGATTACGCTCGTGTAAAGGAAGTCTATGCCGATAAGAAAGTGCATGACGAACTGAGCAGCTACGGAATCACATCTCCAGAAGCAATGTTGGCATGCCTGATCGCAACGCCTGGCAGCACAACTCAGCTCTCTGCCAAGATTCCGGTCAACACTGACGATCACAACTATTTTGAATACAGTGTCCAGCGAACATACGAGACGCAAACCTTCCTTGAAGACAACAAACAGATGTTCGAAGACACGCCCTTGAATCCGCGCGACATGCTAGAACTCGGCGATATCGATGCTTCCGAAAAGGCCAACGTACTTAAAGCTATTGCAGAACAATGCTTAATTGCCAAACGCCCACACAGAGCCTCTGAATGGATCGAATGGGCGATGGCAGAAAAGAAGAGCGCAGCAATTATGGCAATAGCCGGAACAGCGCAGTGGCGACTCGGTCATCAGAAGGAAGCGGTAGCCTTGTGGGACGAAGGTCTGGCATTAGATCCAAAGAACCCGGAGATTCTGGTCAGCCGCGCACTAGCGCAAATCGAGAAAGACCCGACGGCATCAAATAAAGCTGATCTTGAAACAGCTATGGCAGCAAATCCCGGACACAAAGCGGGAGCCTATACACTTGCCTGCATGATAGCTGAACCAAAGCATGCTAACGTTTTGATAAAAGGTGATCTCGATAGTATTGAGCTGGCGAAGATCGAGTCGGCAAGCCAGGTGAAAAAGCTTCTTGCGCCGTGCATTGTTGATCCAACATTTATTGAAGATTACCCGAACTCACTATACGTCTACTCACTTGCCTGCCTGCAATCAGGGGACGAGAAGGCAGCTGAGCAGAACCTGCGTAAGTTCTTGACGATAAATAAGGACTCATCTTGTGCATCAAAAACATTAGGCCTATTGCTCTGGCAAAATGGCCAGGGCTCAGAAAGCAGTGCTTGGTTGCTTAGCTCAGTCAGAAACCGAAGAGACCTAGCTGACTTGCTAACAGAGAAAAATGCAAAAGCTCTCGAAGATGCTAACGTCGACGGGCTCAAATTGAAGGATGATGCTTATTCAGCATTCCGCTTGGCACCGGGCGATCCGAAGGTCCAAGATGTGCTCAAACAAATAAGCGCTAAGACGAAGGATGCAGAAACTGAACAGCTGCTTAAAACGATAAAGGACTCAAAGAGCGATCTTGCGGCGGAAGAAAAAATCCCGATAGATCGCACGGGCGAGAATATCTCGAAGCTTGTGGAACTTCTTGCGGCAGGAGCAATGCTCTATATGCTGCTAAAGAAAAATAAAAAGTCGTAGGGGGACTTTTCCGAAATCAAGGCCCGTGGATTCGGGGCATGTTCTCAGTGAGCCCTCAAGGAAAGGACATTTTTTTCATCTTTGCAAGCAGGGCGCTGGATGGTTTCATTGGCTTTTCAGGCGTAGAGACCCGCCACCAGCGATAGTCAGGCTGACAAAAGAGTCCCATCACTTTTGGATGAGGCAAGACGCCCTCTAGAGTGCAAAATGCATGAATCCCTTGCCCTCTACAGGCCGGCGTGACGTCGACGTTGTCTCTTTATGAACTCGAAGAATTCGGATCTTCGGCGCTGCTTTGAAGCTTCTCCAAAAGCATTCGCTCGCGCCTTTCCGATTCAGATAGGGCCTCTGCCAATTCGCTAATTACACTGTCGAGATTGTCGAGCGCGTCATCCGATTCATGGTCAACACCATGTTTGCGTGAATGTTTTGCAGCGTTGGCTGCAATTTCCTTCAAGCGCTTTGGATAGGTCCTTAGTGCATAGATCAGCAGGGATACAACCACTCCAAAATTAAGACAAATCGTGAAAATAAACAGCGGCGCCATGATCATTTCATTTTTGCGAAGTCGCTCTAAAGCGCGATCTTCCTTATGCAAGGCATCATGCGTCATCTCTTCCACGTAATTCAATCCAAGACTGGAGAACTTAGAGATCTGCATCCCCGTATTCATATCGGCGAAGGTCATTTCCCTGGCATCCTTGCTGAGCTCTGCCAATGGAAAAAAGAATTCGCAGATCCGCTTTTCGAGAGCTTCCATTTTCGGTCGCCAGGTAGATTTGAACTTTCTATAGAACCTGCCACCATCTTCCTTATCATCTTTGACAATGGATTCGATTTTGTCGAGTCCTTGTGTAATCTCATCTTTATATGCCAGCATACGGGACTTATATGCAGCCGTACGGGTTCTGTCCAGGTAGATGGATATGAAGAATTGCCTGCCGCTCTCTGCAAAGCGCAAAAAGCTTATTTGAATTAAACTGATCTCCTTAGTTATGATTCGAGAATGATCAAGTTGCTGTTTTACCTCAGCCCCGCGAATATACAAGAACAACAGAGAACCAAAGGATACGAAAGAAACTAAGGCCAGAGTAACAAGAATAATGGCAGTAAGGTTCTTTCTACTGGCTTTTCCTTTCACCGCCGATAGCTGATACGCTTGATTGATTTTGTCAAACAATCCGGCGCCAGACTTCAACGAAAGCGCTCGGATCTGCGCTTCCACCTCGCTCATCTTTTGCGGACGATGATCGCGCGACTTGGCTAGGCATTTGAGTACTAGTAGTTCCAAACTTGAGCGGATCTCATCAGGAATTTTTGGTGCCACCAATGGCGATGGTGCGTCATTCAAATGCTTATGGATGGTATCGAATACACTCTCACCTGAAAAAGGAACACGCCCACACAAACACTCGTACATCACACAACCAAACGAATAAACGTCAGCCCTTGCATCAACAGCACCACCAGAGCACTGCTCCGGGCTCATATAGAACGGGCTTCCGAAAACCTCACCGGTTTGTGTAAGTTGGCCAGCTTCTTCAGGTCCAATTACCTTTGCTATTCCGAAGTCAACGATCTCGACCTTCTCCCTACCATTTGCCTGGGAGATCATAATATTGCTCGGTTTAAGATCTCGATGAACGATTCCTTTCTCATGCGCATGTGCCAAAGCTGATGCCACTTGCTGCATTAAGTTCAGAAACCGTTCCAGCTCAAGCGCTCCCTCCGTTTTTAGGATCTGAGAAAGTGGTCTGCCCGACACAAGGTCCATGACCAAATAAGTCGTGCCATCGCTTGTCGCACCAAAGTCATGTACAGCCACAATATTTGAATGCGATAACGAACTGGTGGCTAGCGCTTCCTGCCTAAACCTGCGCAAAGAAACTTCGTCGGATGTTCGATTGCTCTGGAGGATCTTTATCGCAACATCGCGGTTCATAGTGAGGTGCTTCGCGCGATAAACAATGCTCATCCCTCCTTGTCCGAGCGGCTCGAGAATCTTATATTTATCAGCAAAAGTGCTTCCAAGCAGGTTTTTGTCGAGTGCGGGGTATGCGCGTAGCAAAGGCGAAGCCTCTATACCCTCTTGCTTTGAGGATGAAAGATCGCCGGGTAACGGCGAAACTGTCGACGTAATCGTCTCGGCAGCTTCGGCAACTGGAATGTGTTGTTGTTCTTCTTGATCTTTGCCCATGAGGCAGGCTCTTTGGACCTTATGGCATTATGCCCTCAAGAATATGTATGAAACAGGCTGCGAAAACGCAGAATGCGGCGGGAGCATCCGGAGCGTTTATCCTTTGCGGAGGATGCGTAGACGCAGAATGCGGCGGGAGCATCCGGAGCGTTTATCCTTTGCGGAGGATGCGTAGACGCAGAATGCGGCGGGAGCATCCGGAGCGTTTATAACGAAGATGCATCAATAAAGAGATTACGCCCGCCTTTATCGAACTCAAATCGATGAATCTTTCTATTGCACAAGAATCGCGTCAGGAAGGCACGATGAACGTCATCCGAAATGATTTCATTGTTAATGTACTCGAGATTAAGACGGATATGCGTCTCATGATAGTTAAGACTTATTCGGTTAATGCTCGAACCGTTCAGTACACCATTAAGGTGGTTCATCAAAAGATGGATATCTGCTTCCATTTCCATGAGGGGCTCCAGTGGGCGTAACGCCCATAACACGGGGTTACTTCTAAACTACTGGATCCGAGTTGGCTAAGGTTTGGCGATCTTTCCAAGTTCATCGGTTAGCATACTCATTGAATTCGGCGGGACTTTTTCGCCCTCTGCCATTTTAATCTGCATCTGCAATATCTCTAGTGCGGTAGCTTTCTCTCCTTTTGAATCATAAATTCTAGCCATTGCCTCCACAGCCAAGATATGGGCTGTAATAAAACTGTCAGACAGAGCAGACTTAGTTTCGTTTTCCAGCTCGCCGCGATAGTATTGAAGCGTTCCGGGATCGATGTTCTCGGGTTTCGTCAATGCGGCAGCATAGATCCAGTAGACCACACAGAAACGACGGACGCGCGGCATCCCAAAATAGTCCTTATTCCTAAATAGCTCGGAAGACTTGCTTGCAAATATCCAACGTTTCTCGTTATGGGATTGAGCGGTGAATGCGTCAGCAATTCCTATGAACCCAATCAACAAAATATTTGCAGAACCGTCGTCTTTGCAAACTTTATAGGTTTCCAGCAATGACAAGTATTGCTCAGCGAGTTGCTCCAACACCCTCTCATATTTCTGCGATTTCAGCAAAGTAGCGTTAATGCCATTGCTGGAATATCTTATAGATTGGAATTTCACAAGGCTATCAATTGCCGGATAGCGCTTTAGTAGTTGATTCCATTGCAGGAAAATATCAGCTTTTCTTGCAGGATCTAGGCGGCTTTCCAGTATAACGTTTCGCATATCATCAAGAACAGAATTTAGAATATCGGTTTGCAGCTGCGCATCGGAGTTGGTGGTGGACTTCACTTCACTGGCAACAGCTTTCAAAAGCTCAAGAAAATGAAGATTTATTTTCTCAATGCTCTTTTCCGAGTAAGAAATTTTGCCCTGCACCAGGGACTGATTGGTTACAGCAAATAATTTCAACTTCCAAAGGCTGCTTGGAGCGACGGCAAGCAATTGGTCTCTATACTTGAGTGCGGCAGCCTCCCCTTCGGCGGTCAATTTAGCTCTGACTAAAACTGCTGCCATATCGACCAAGCTGTGTAATTCCATTGGATCTCTAGCTGTTTGCAAAAGACGTAAATCATCTTTCTCAAAATAAGCAATTTCTTCGGGCGTAAAATTGGTGAGATCGCCTTTGTAGATTGAAATGGCGTGCTGGAAGGTGTTCAGCACACTATAAGAAACAAGATAATCGTCCTGGTGTTTGCGAAAAGCCTTGGTTGCCCTGAGCTTTCTTGCCAGTTCCGTGATTTTGTCCACTTCAGTATTTTGGTAAGCCGCACCTAAAACACCCGCAAAGACAGGTAGCTCCGAATATCTACTATCATCCAGCTTCGCAATCAATCCCATCAGTGCGTTTCGATGGACCTCAACAAATTTAGGACCCGCTCTAAACTGCGCACAACTCCGCAAACCTTCCGACGCATAGTTAACCAGCGCCTGGTCTCCACCATCGTTATACTTGATGCTCTGGTAAGCTAGTTTATCCAGCTCATAAGCTTCATCGAAGCTGCCTGATGAACGCTTATAATCTGCTTCAAGCGCAAACAACTCCAGTTGTTCCATCAACATGTTGTATTTGCGCAAATTGTTTGATGACAATAACTTAGATGAAAGACCAATAAAACCTTCGAATATTCGAGAATTATTCCGATTGGCTCTGGCATTGGCCAGATAAGCACGAGCTTTAAAGCGATACTTTTCTTCTGCATTGAGCGGAGCTGACTTAAGGTCGTCTTGCTGGATTATTGCAAGCATTTCTCTTGCCAGGCGAGAAAAATCATCATGATTAACATCCAGATGCTCAAAGAGCAAACCGTAGGCTTTTAGAAGCCTATATTTTTCTCTCTCAGGCAACTTGCTCTGAATGGCTTCCTTCAACAACGCACTACCTTTAATTGCATTATTTGCCTTGATTTCCTTTTCGCCTGCGGCGTAAAGCGACTTGAATTTTTCGACTTGAAGTTTTGAAGATCTACCTTCAAGCTCCGCTTCGAATCGATTCACACATAATTTGCCGAGGAAAAGAAGCGGAATCGCTCCGGCAATTATTACAGCCCACACCTTCGCAGAGCCTTTCCTATCGCCTTTTCGAATCTTGCTAAGATCGGCCAGGTTGAGATCGGAAAGCATTGCCGAGCAGTTTGCATATCTTTCTTTTGGATCCTTCTTCAAAGCCTTCACTAGAACTTTCATCAAGTCATCAGGAATATTGAGTTCCTTTAGTTTTGGTGTAGTCTTGCAATGCTTCAACATCACGTCGGCATCGCTATTACCAGAAAATAAGTTTCTTCCAAAGAGCATGTAATACAACACACAACCCAAAGCATAAATATCTGAAGCAGGTTGAGCTGACATTCCCTTGCACTGCTCCGGACTCATAAAAGCTGGCGTGCCCATGAACTGCCCAGTCGCAGTCAATTTTTGCGAGGACCCCTTTGATGTTTTTGAGTTTTCTCCATCCGCATCATCAAGCAATTTAGCTATTCCAAAATCCAGTAATTTAACCTGGTCTTCATTGCTAATGACGATGTTCGATGGCTTGATGTCGCGGTGCACGATACCCAATTCATGCGCATAAGCCAGTGCATCGCAAAGTTGCTTGCATATGCTCACACTCCGTTGAGCCGAGAGAGCGCCCAGACTGTCAACCAGCTCTTCAAGGCTGCGACCCTCCACATACTCCATTACCATGGCGGACTGGCCATTCTCTAGAAACGAGAAAGAATAGACCTTCACGATTCCGGGATGCGCAAGCTTACTCAAAGACTTAGCTTCACGCTGGAACCTGGCAGTCCAATTAGGATCATCTTGATTGGCGCAAAGGATCTTGACTGCTACTTTGCCTTTTAGAATGTGATGCTCGCCAACATAAACATCACCATATCCGCCTTTTCCAATTCGTTGAATGAGCGTGATGTTTGGCACTCTCAAACTGAAACCGGAACCGTCAGATCTCGGAGCCTGTTTCGTTGGAGTGTCGTATTCCGGAGTTCCAGCCATTTTAACCTTGATTGAGAGGTACTTGATTTATACTCGCGTGACGTTAATCATTACAAATCGCGTAGGCGCATCCGGCTTAGCAGGCAAGCAACTAGCGAACTAAGGACCTTTAGCTAGATCTAGATTTTTTTTCAATTCGGTGAGCGTTTTTGCAGGACATTTATTCGCCAATGTCAATACCTTGCTTGCAAAAGCCACGGATTTAGCGTGCTGAGACCTTGTTTTATATAGAAGGACAGCCGCCTTTACAGATTCCGAAACGTACTTCCAATCATCTTTTTCATCTAATGAATGAACATAATCCAAGAGCATTTCTGCCTTGGTATCAAGCATTTCATCTGACATCAACTGCTTGTTAGGGAAATACAAAACCGTTACCAACCACTCAAATAAACACGAACCGCGAACTTCAGCAGACTTATAAAATGCTCGTTTCTGAAACAGGTCGAAAGCCTTGTCACCGATACCGAATCGTTTTTCTGAGAGCTGCAAGCCGAGACAATAAATCATCCTCTCATAACTAGGAACATACACAGAAATACTTAGCAGGTCATCAGAGTGACATTGCTCAAGCAATTGCAAATATTCGGTGGATAGCCGCTCTACCAATTGTCGATTCTTAGCATCCGCCGTATGTAACTCCGATAAGCACACAAATACCCTGTCCAGGGCGTTCAACTTCAAAACGGGATCAACCCGCGGACAATTCTTCGCTAGCTCATACCATCGCAAAAACATTTCAGTCCTTTTCTGGCGATTTACGCCCTGGGCATACAACGCAAGTAACATCTTCCCGGTCGCATCAATGGAAAGATGAGTGCCATAAAAATATGACTTATTGACGTATTGCTGAGAACCGTTCAAAGTGAGCTCAAGCAGTTTGGTGTATCGGCTATTAAGCTCAGCAGCCGCAGAAGAGGAAAGCTTTAGATTCTTCACGCTACTCAGAAAATGGTCCACGAGGGCAATCGCTTTCAAGCGCCAGAATGGATCATTAACATAGCTAAGAAGTTGATCTGTCTTCTTAATAGCGGCAGTCTCGCCGGATGTTTGAAGCTTATAGCGCGCAATGCCAGCGATAAGATTTAAGAGTACATCATACTGAGACACCGTAGGATGCTGCGAAAGAACATTCTTGATAGCATTTTCTAAGTATGAAATATCTTCTTGACTGACTAGATTGATAAAGTAACCATTCCGAAACTCTAGAGCCACGTTGTACGCATTCACGATAGTCCACTCGATCTCTTGATCGCCCCGATGTGAAAGAACGTACTTAGAAAGCCTTGCCTGTCGCGCGAAACAGATTATCCCATCAGCGTCACCCGCAAAAGTTCTTGGTGCATAATGCAACAAATTCACAGGTGATTGAAACTGTTCATTTTCCGCAGACATCAATTTTATTAGCATGTTGCGATGAATTTCAGCAGCGCTTGGCGGCGCATTGTATTTTACGCAGCTCATCAGACCATCACCGATATATTTAAGAACATTGTTCGTTTGATCCGGCCGGGATTCCAAAAATTCGTATGCTTGTTTGTCAATGACTGAAGCCTGCGAGAAGTCACCTTTCGCTCGAAGGGAGTCTGCCTTAAGACTGAGGAAGAATATGTTTTGAGTAGAAAAATTGTTTGTGCCTTTTGGTGCCCGTTCAAGAAGGCTAGCAGCACGCGATAACATATCCTTGGACAAATCATGATTATCCTTGTTAGCTGCGGCATTGGCCAAAAATGCAAATATCCGCCAATCCAATTGCTGTCCTGAATTAATTCGCGCATGTAAAAAACTGGGATCTTCAACCGCGTCTAGCATGCCTTTAGCGTACTCCCGCGAATCAGCAGCCTTATCATGGGCAATGCGAAACAAATAGTCGAATGCTCTCCAACGCAGATATTTGTGATTCGCAGGCAATTCTATTTTGGTTGCTTTCTGTAAGGTTCCCACCGCCTTATCAACTTTACCGTCCTGAAGATCTTTCAGAGCAGAAGAGAACAAATTATTGAATGTCTTTAGACCGTCGGCGCTGGCAAACTTATTTTTCTCAAGCTCAGTGCTGTCGTGCCGAACTAAAAGGAATCCGGCAAACAATACCACCGGAATTGTCCCGGCAAGGATTATTCCCCAGATGCGTGGTGTCCAGAAAGTTTCGCGCTTTTTGGTGATGAGCACCGCGGAACTCAGATCTGTTTGTATGGATTCGCAGTTTTGATAACGCTCATTCGGATCTTTCTTCAGCGATTTTGCCAGTATGCGAATTAAGTCCGGTGCAACATCTAGCTTTTTTAGCTTTGGCGTTGTCTTACAATGTTTGAGCATCACCTCGGCATCAGTGTTGCCGCCAAACACGTTGCGCCCTGTGAGCATGAAATACAAAACGCATGCAAGCGAATAAATGTCGGAGGCCGGCTCAGCTGGCTTTCCCTCACATTGTTCAGGGCTCATGAAAGCAGGCGTCCCCATGAATTGACCAGTCGAGGTTAATCTCTGAGCACCGAATTTGGTAGCATCGACGCCTGATTGTTCATCAAGCAACTTTGCTATGCCGAAATCAAGCAACTTGATCTGGTCATCCGCAGTAATGATTATATTGCCAGGCTTAATATCGCGATGGACGATTCCTAACTCATGTGCGTAACCAAGCGCGTCACAGAGCTGCTTGTAAATACTTACACTACGCTGAGCCGAGAGCGGACCGCAATTATCTATCAAGTCCTGAAGGCTGCGTCCTTCGACTAGTTCCATAACCATTGCAGCCTGGCCACTTTCCATAATCGTGAAAGAGTACACCTTCACTATATTAGGGTGTGAAAGCCTGCTGAGAGCTTGGGCTTCACGCTGGAATCTCGCCGTCCAGTTAGGATCCGCAAGATTGGCGTTTAGTACCTTTACCGCAACCCTATTCTTGAGAATGTGATGCTCGCCGATATAAACTGCGCCGTAACCGCCCTTGCCGATCTGCTCAGTCAAGGTCATATTCGGGATGGAAATTTTTATATCAACGGCAGCGCTGCGGGGACCTCGCTTCGTGGGCGTGTCGTACTCGGGACTTCCTGGCATTCGAGATTCCGCATCGGAGGCATACTTCGCTCTATATACCCGGGGATGTTCACTAATTGACGCCAGGGGTTTACAAAGCAGCAATCCAGTACCGCATACGCCCATCGTGCTTAGAATGCCTCATTTAAGAATTAAGAATGTACACTCTAGTCTATCTAAGCTACAGAGCCCGATCACCATAACCAATCAGGACGGCAACGCTTGAACAGCCTCCAGGATCCCAATTGCAAACCCAACTACCATTTAGATAATTACTTCAAACACTGAAGTTATTTTCCAATGACGTCTTCGCGTCGGCAGAAGAAAAAGGCGAGCCAGACATAACCGAAGAATAGTGCGGTGAAGATGCTGCTTTCAAACTTACCGAAATGCAGCCCGGCAAGAATTGATACTCCGGATAGAATGAGCGATGGAGTTGTCGCCATGATTATAAGGCGTGTCGCTCCGAGAATGGAATGCCTCGAGCGCAGCAATTTAAGCAATACCGCCAACAGAAGTGACTTGAACAAAATGAATAAGAAGCTGCCGATAGATAAGAGGAGAAAAATCGGTAGCACGGACGCATTGGCAAGATTCTTTAGTTGGCTAAGGACCTGTTTTCCATCAAGCTCTTCGTTATTGTATAGCTTGGCCAACGGTATGGCTGTTGGCTTTTTAGACGTCGAAGGTTTGGCCGATGGTGCGTCCGATCGCAAATTCACAAAAATGTTCTTCGATTGAAGCAAGACCTTTGCGTCAGTCGACTCCATGTCATTGACGGTATCCTTGGGATCAACAATGAGGAATGTTTTTCCCGAACCTGGATTCGTAATGTCCACTCGTTCACCAGATACGGTGCTCATCACTCCGTTATTAAATTTTAGCCGCGGAACTGAATCCATCATTGCTACAACATTTGCAGAGCAAAGAGTTGACACGACACGGTAGAAAAGTCCGCCTACAACCAACGAACAAAATACAAGTGTCAGCACCAATAAATAGGTAACGCTTATCCCACTCCAATCGCGAGCTGCGCTAACATAGCAATCGGAATCAAAAAAAGAACGCCAAAGCGCCTCGAAGACTCCAATCTTTTTTTCATTTTGCACGCCGACAAACTCGACCACGATGCTTTTTCCTTCATCGAAACAAGCTTACGACTACGCTGGTAATTTTCTACGATTTCGTATCGAAACGGTTTGCCAAGGTAGTCATGACATCGCCCACCATATTAGCTTAAACCTGCGTTTGACATCACGATATTGCCCGTTTTTGCAACCAAAGCATTGAAAATGAACGCGTTATATGGAAGATTATTCATCTTCCCAAGCCGCTTTGCCTTTAGTCGGAGAGTAAAAAATGACGGTTGAAACAAAAGGAAAAGAACTGAATCAGTACGTTCAGGACAGCAGAAAGAGCTTTGAGCAGCATTTGAAGGAGCTGGTGGACATACCGACAGTGTCCGCAGATCCGGCACATAGACAGGATATGGATCGCTGCGCAGCCCGGGCTGTTGAACTCTTGAAGTCGTTCGGCGCTGGAGCCGAAGTTATCCAGACAAAGGGCAATCCGGTCGTCATCGGTGAATTTCACCGCTCCAAAGACCTGCCAACCGTCATGATTTACAACCACATTGACGTGCAGCCAGCCGACCCATCGGAGTGGAAATCGCCACCTTTTGATATGAAAGTAGATGGAGACAAGTACTTAGGTCGCGGTAGCACCGACGATAAAGGTCCGGCACTAACTGTTCTATACGGCGCCAAGTACGCCTTCGACAACGGCGTTCCGATCAACATCAAATTCTGCTGGGAATTGGAAGAGGAAATCGGAAGTCCTAACTTCGAGCAATTTTTGAAAGACAACAAGGACAAATTACAAACGGATTACATTGCAGTTTCCGACACAGTCTGGATTTCCCGCGAGCGACCTGCAATCGGATACGGTTTGCGCGGGTTGCTAGGGGTAATTGTAAAACTCAAAACTGGAACGAAAGACGTACACTCCGGATTAGTTGGTGGATTAGCACGCAATCCCATCGGTGAATTGGCGAAACTGATCTCCACCTGCTATGACGCCACAACTGGCGAAGTCAAAATTCCTGGTTTTTACGATGACGTGAACAAAGTGACAGAAAGCGAAGGAAAAGATTTCCTCGCTTCCGGTTTCACCGTTGATGGATTCAAGAAAGCGCACGAACTTCTAAAACTGCGCACGGAAGACAATCTCGAAGGAGCGACACGCATTTGGGCTCGCCCGACATTTGAAGTGCACGGTATCACAGGCGGTTACAGCGGACCGGGCGTCAAAACAATCGTACCGTTCCAAGCTGAAGCTAAATTGAGTATGCGACTGGTACCAAGCCAGGATCCCGAAAAGATCTTTAAGCTATTCGAAGACTTTGTAAAGAAGGAACTGCCGGATGCGGAGATCGAACGCGAAGGCGCCTTGTTCCCTTACAGTGGAGAGCGAACCGGTCCCGAAGCAGAAGCCGCAGTCAAGGCGATGAAAGAAGCTTTCGGAAAAGAACCCGCGTTCGTGCGCGAAGGCGGATCGATCGGCGCGATTGTGAGCATGCAAAAGGTACTCGGCAAGAGTTCGCTCTTCCTCGGACTTTCATTACCGGAACACGGTTATCACGCCATCAACGAAAACTATGATTGGCAGCAAGCATCAGGCGGAATGAAAATGTTCGTCGCTTACTTCAATGCTCTAGCCGAACTAAAACGGTAATCGCCGACATCGCTAGAAAGTCTTTTCAGGACTCCTGGTCAGGTAGATAATCAAACTCATCCAGTCCAAAAGTCCAGGCAACAGCTTCCCTTTCTGTCGGCCGCACGCGATGAATCACTCCAGCATGAGTTCGACTAAGGCAGGAAATATTTCCTTTTGGAATGGTCCACGACAAAGAATTACCAGAGGAGCAGGCAACTCAAAGCGCTTGTACAAACTTCGAACGCACTCATTTACACTCTCGAGCTCAAATTCAAGATGGTCAGCTGAGTGGTTGAACACTCGCCATTCATTAATGAGAGTACGGAGAGATGCTCGTTCTTCAGAACTTAGCATTTAGAATGCCACCAAAAAGGCTCTAGTCGTTTTCAGCCACTGCTGTCAGCGCAGGGTCTAATGCAGCTGCAGCCTTGCCTTCTTTGCCGTCTTGGATTGCCTTTGAAGTATTGACCGTGTACTGGCGGCCCTTCCAGCTTACTTTGACGCCGCTGTGGACTAGGTAGGCAGAGTGCAAATACAGAGCTGAAATTGTAAGGCTGCCGAATGGCAGAATAAAGAAGTGGCGCCAATCAACACCAAGATAATGCTCAGAGGTGCGGCGGTACCATAAGAATAGAAGGGTCAGCTGATAGACAACTTGTGCGGCAAGAATATTCACTTCAGCGCCGTAATCACCTTGCAGCCACATCGAGGTGACTATGCCGGCTGAAACGAACGGACCAACGATAGCTAAGTTGATCAAAATTATGCAGAGAATCATATAGATGATGTTGCATTCGATCAAAGCGTAGAGATTTTTCGTCCACCCTTGCCAGAGTGATTCGAAATCGGTATACATTCGAACCTTGTAGAGCAAGCGTCCATCTGCAGAAAGAATATGGTAGCGATGAGCCTTCACCACTCGGGCAAAACTGATGTCATCCAATATTTGATCGTGCACACTGTCATGGCCGCCGACAGTTTCGTAGACGTCTTTGCGAACTAGAATGTACTGTCCGTAGGCGTAAGCGCGCTCATTCGTATGTTCATTTATGGTGTTTAAAGGGTCGCCGCAAAGGAATGAGCCCAAGAGAACGGGCATTACGACGCGCTCCCAAAAGCTTCCAAGCTCCTGCAAGGGCATAAAGGAAATGAGATCGGCCTTGTGATCGATGGCGTAAGAAATTGCGTAGCGCAAAGATTCAGGTGTGTGGCAGGTGTCCGCGTCGGTAAATAAATACCATTGTCCATTTGCATGTGCAACAGCCTGCACAAGAGCGCTGCACTTCCCAATCCAACCGGGCGGGGCTTCTTTTGCCGTGATGTGTTTGATGCAAGGATACTTTTCGGCTAATCCCTGAATAATCTCACCGGTTTTATCCTGCGAACGATCATCAACTGCAATAACTTCGTAATGGGGATAGTTCTGCGTGGCTAGCGATTCAAGACAGCGCCCAATCTTGCCTTCTTCGTTACGCGCCGGCACAACAACGGTGATGAAAGGAAGCTCGTTGTCTGGAAGTGATTTCTTTTGCAAACGCGGGAAATACAAAAAGAACAGGAAGGTAAGACCTGCGAGAACAGAGGCTAAAATTGATTCCAGAGTAAATAACCAGAACAAGTTCATCTTTCTTCCCTATCGACAAAACTTCCGATCAAATTATCGCAAAGTCTGCCACCAAATACGGTACTTTGTGTTTCTCCGAAAATCCCAGGATGCAAGATGCCATAGTACTAAAAGACATTAGTAATTACTGATCCTACCACTTTGGGCGTAGACCTGCCCGCTAAGTTCCCACAAAGATTGACGGCAGCCGCACATTGCAGCTGCAGCCAGCATTCTTAAACCTCTATCACCCGAAAACCCGACAGGGTATGGGGTTGCCAGAATATATCGCTTATAGTAGCGGCAGAGCACCTTTCAGGATTTGCGAGGCTGGCCGAAGCAAACTCATCCCTCACAAATTTCCCACACTCGCTGGGTATTATTAAACGAGGCAGCCTAACGCCTGTTAAGTGACCAATCTAACTCCGTTCATTTATAGAGTGTGAAATCATGACAGACAAGAAAGACTCGCGAAAAGATTTCAAAAAGGTCGATTCTAACAGCAAGAAAAGGAAACCGCTGCCGAAAGCACGTGAGCTCAAGAACACCCAGGAGCTAAACAATAATAGCGGCGGGAAGTATTACCTTCCTACGGCGGCTCCAGTTTGCTAGCTCTTGAAATGGGACGGTAGGTTTCAGTCCGTCAAAATAAATTGAGAGTACTTCAGGTCCGGTGTGATTACTACTCACTGCACCTTTTCGCTGGAAGCGTTCGCTTCAATTCGCTGCAATCTGAAGCACGCTGGATGCGTTCGCTCCCATTCGCTGCAATCTGAAGCACGCTGGAAGCGTTCGCTACCATTCGCAATCTGAAGCACGCGGGAAGCGTTCGCTCCCACTAGATCTTCCTTTATTAGCGTCTTCGAATTCGATGCAAATTGATTTTGAATCCTTCACACCTTCCTCATAATCTAGTCGTATTCTCTTACTCAAGAAAACGAACTGAGGTGCAGAGCAATGAGACTTATATCCCGATTATTATTGACGGCATTTGCATTTACCGCAATTCTGCCGATGATTCATGGAATCAACTTTCACGGCAACTTCTTCGCAGCAGTGTTAATGGCGATCGTATTTGCCATTCTCTTGGGAGTAGTTGAAACCATCGCAAAGGCTCTTGCTGCTGTATTCACGATAACCTCATTCGGATTGGCGCTCTTGTGGATCATTCCAGCTTACATTCTCGGATTTTGGATTTTTCCTGCCCTTGCGTTAATGCTCACCGCTGATCTGATGCCACATTATTTGAGCGTCCAAGGCATCGTGCCTGCAGCTTTAGCTGGACTAGTAATGTTGGGAATCGGCATGCTCACGAGCGAATTCCAACTACCAAATAACAATCGCCGTTCCGCACACTAGCGAACGAGCTAAATAAGTTTAGGGGGTAGAGATCATGTATCTCTGCCCTATCATTTCGCTTATTGCTCGTAACACGTGCGCCAAAGAGGGCTTGCTCCAACAGATCGGATAAATTAGAGAGACCCGTTCAGCACAGCTTTTCCCATATCCTTCTCCCCGAAAAAAATCATCGGAGATTGTCAGGGTAAGATTTTCGATGAGGCAACGGTTGATGTCAGGCTCAGATTTTTCATGAGTCTATGCGATGCGATGTGCACATTTCCTCACCATGACAACAGTCGAAACTAAGAGTAGACTTACCTCTATTTCAGGACGCTTTGAGCATTTCGACTGTGAAATTCCCGCGGTTGTCATGGTGAGAAAATAGTACCACCGACATAGGCGAGAAAAAGACCGCCACCGAGCTCTCACGTTCAAACAGGTAAAAGCGGAATTCCATTTTTGGAAACTCATTTTTGCATTAGCGTCGAAAGCAATTCGATGCCGGCGGGACGCAGGCGGTCCCAGCTGAGTCCGTCCCGCCAAATGCCAGCAGTCTCAGTTCGGATCAACCGCTCGCCTAAAGTACCGTAGACGTAGACTTGGAATTCAACAAGACAACAGCTTTGGCAGCAACTGCCTCGCCCCGTCCGATCTCGCCGAGTTTTTCGTAAGTGGTTGCCTTGACGCTGACTTGCGAAATTTCAACCCCAACAGTACCAGCAATCGCCCTGCGCATAAACTCATAATGCGGCGAAATCTTCGGCTGCTCGCAAATCACTATAGAATCAATATTGGAAATCGAATAGCCTTCCGCCGCGACCCCACTTGCAACCTTTGCCAAAAGACTCAAACTATTCGACCCCTTGTACTGCGGATCGTCGGGCGGAAACCACATCCCAATATCACCAAGGCACGCCGCACCCAACAATGCATCGGCAATCGCGTGACAAAGCGCATCTCCATCAGAATGCCCTTCCGGTCCCTTTTCAGAAGGAATGTTCACTCCGCCCATAATAAATGGACGTCCTTCCACAAGTTTGTGAATATCGAACCCGATACCAACTCTCACTGCTACCGCCTTTCAGTCAGCATCTAATGCTTACTTCACTGAGAGCAGGAGCTGATCGGATTCAACCGTTTCACCTGGCTTCACCGAAATCTTATCTACCTGACCATTTCGATCTGACAGAACTTCTGATTCCATCTTCATTGATTCAAGAATCAGCAATTTCTGACCATCGGTCACAGCCTCGCCTTCCTTGACGAGAATCTGTTTCACAACACCGTGCATCGCCGAGCGCAATTCGCCATTAATAGACTTAGCGACGCCAGAATTCGGTGTGCTTACTTGCGCGCTCTGAGGACGTGAAGCTGTTCGAGACATGGAGCGAGCACCGGCAGAAGCGCCTGCGCTGCCTGACTTAGAGGCAACGACAGAGCGAGCAACCTCAAGCCCACCTTCCGGAACAAGCTCCGCAACTGAAACTTTGAAATGCTTCTGGTTCACTTCGATCTCGAAATTTCGCGATGCAGTTCTTTCAAGCTTCACTTGTGAGGAACCATTAGTCTCGGAAGACACCACAGCCGGAGCAGCCACCGCAGTCGGTGCCTTCAATCGAGCTTTAAGTTCCTTCTCCACATAGGTCGTATAAAGCGTCCCGTTCTTATACGCTTCATCCTCCAGCAGTTGGAGATGGAACGGAATCGTTGTAGACAATCCTTCGATCTTAAACGATTTCAACGCAAGCTTTGTACGAACAATCGCTTCCTCGCGATCGCGTCCCCAGACAACCAACTTCGCCAGCAAGGAGTCATAGAAAGGCAAAACCTGATAGCCGGTGTAACATGCGCTATCCACACGCACCCACGGCATGGATGGCTCTTCATATCTGCGCACCGTACCTGGTGACGGCATAAAATTCTTGAACGGATCCTCTGCGTTGATCCGGCACTCAATTGCGTGCCCGCGAGGCTGAACATCATCTTGCGTGAAACTCAACTTCTCACCAAAGGCCACGCGTATCTGTTCTTTTACAATATCGATGCCAGTAACCATTTCAGTAATCGGATGTTCGACTTGAACACGCGTGTTCATTTCCAGGAAGTAATAATCTCCACCGGCAACCATCCCTTCAACAGTTCCTGCTGAGAAATAGCCGATACTTTTGCCTGCCAGCACAGCTGCATCAAATGCCTTCTGACGAACTTTATCATCGAGCGCCGGTGCCGGCGTTTCTTCCAGCAATTTTTGGTGGCGGCGTTGCGAACTGCAATCGCGCTCACGCAAGTGAACCACATTACCGTGCTTATCTCCGATGATTTGCACTTCGATGTGGCGTGGCTTCTCCAAATACTTTTCCAAATAGACTTCGGCGTTTCCGAAATAGCTGGCGCCTTCGCGCTGGGCTCCGGCAAGCGCTGCCTCAAGCTCAGATTCTTTTTGGACAACTCGCAAACCGCGTCCGCCACCACCTGCGCTGGCTTTTATAGCGACTGGATAGCCAAACTTATTAGCCAAAGTCTTAAGCGTTTCAAGATCGTTGATTGGATCTGTTGTACCCGGAACGATTGGAACTCCTGCAGCTTCCATAATCCGCCGCGACTCGACTTTGCTTCCCATTTTGTGGATAACTTCCGGAGCCGGTCCGATGAAAACCATGCCTGCATCAGCTACCGCGCGAGCGAAATCTGCGTTCTCAGCTAAGAATCCATAGCCCGGATGAATGGCTTCGGCACCGGCTTTCTTTGCTATATCAACAATTTGTGGAATGTCCAAATAGACCTTGCCAGGTTGCCCATCAAGAAGCCAAGCTTCATCAGCAGAGCTGACGTGACGAGATTGGCGATCGGCCTCGGAGAAAATGGCGATGGCAGCGGCCCCAAGTTCATGGCAAGCTCTGATGACGCGGATGGCGATTTCACCGCGGTTGGCAATCATTATTTTCTTGAACATTCCAAATACCTTTTTTTGACAATCACCCGAAGCGGCGAAGACTCATTAGAGGCTATCCCAAAAGGATATAAAAGCTTGCGAAATTAGAAATCTCCTAATAACTCCGCTTTGAAATTCAAACGCCGCACAGCCGGGCATGTCGACCGTTTTTCCCGGCATGAGCCGCTTAAATCTCGATGTTAGGATTGGCTCACCCGGACGAGCATAGCTGCCGGGCAACCAACAGGACACGACGCATCTACGAGGGCAGAAAACGTGACATTCTCGCATGTATTCATTCCAGGCTCAGGGTTCATGGGCTCAGCGATTGCTTATCTCATCGCATCCAAAACAAATGCCAAAGTCACGTTATTCGACATCTATCCAGAATCTTTGAAGAAGTCGCAAGCAAGCGTCGAAAAGTACGGAAAGTCTTCGCTGGATAAAGGCTTTATCACAGAAGAGAGACTGGCAGAGGTCAAGAAGCAAATAGCCTGGACCGACAAACTGGAAGATGCAAAAACAGCCGACCTGGTCATTGAAGCTATTGCCGAGGATGTTTCACTGAAGCACGATCTCTTCAAGAAGCTCGACAAGATTTGCCCAGCCAACACAATTTTTGGCTCCAACACTTCGTCATTGCCGATCACGTCTTTGGCAGCCGTCACGAGCCGCAGCGACAAATTCCTGGGCATGCACTTCTTCAGCCCAGCACACGTAATGAAGCTTCTGGAATTGATCCCCGGAATCGACACCAGCGACCAGACGATGACTACAATCCGCGAGTTCGGATCGCAAATCGGCAAGACGATAATCTCTTCCAAAGATTTCCCCGGATTCATCACGACAAGACTCGGGATGGTTCTTGTCAACGAAGCAGCCTTCGCCCTGATGGAAGGTCTATCAACGGCAGAAGAAATCGACACCGGCATGACTCTTGGCTACAACCACCCTATGGGCCCACTCGCGTTAGCCGATTTCATTGGTCTTGATATCTGCCTTCACATTCTTGAAGTTTTGCACGAAGGATTTGGCGATCCCAAATATCGCCCCTGCCCAGTTCTTAAACAGCTTGTCACAGCAGGACATTTGGGCCGCAAAACCGGCAAAGGCTTCTATAAATATGACAATCAGCCGGCAGCAAAGGCTCAAAAATCTGCGGTTCCGGCATAAGCTTTTCACGCCAATTTGACACAATAGACGTTTCATAAGTACTCTTTTTAAAAGAAGAAAGTAACCGTCGCAGACTGTCGACTGACAACAGGCTCAGGGTGGAGCAAACGCATGACATTCGGTAACACAGGTAAAGGACCCAGCGTCGCAGAACTGCAGAAGTTCATTCGAGAGAAACGCGTCATTGAAGTAATTTTGCTCACGGGGCAAAAACTGAAAGGCGTTTTGAAATGGTTCGATGAACAGGCATACTGCATCACGATGGAAGATGGCGAGTCAATCACCGTCCAGAAAAGCGCAGTGATTGGTTATCGCAGCGTCCCCGGCGCTCGTGCTCAGTAGATAACACATTGCGATCCGATATATCCCTCGGAACTGCGCAGGATATGCGCGTTTCGATAATCTGTGTAATTTAACGCGTACTTAACGAAAGAGCTCCTCGAAGGGGGCTGAAATAAGCATGGAAACTGCTACTAAAGTGCTCAAGCGTGATAAACTTAGCCTGAGTGAGGAGTATTCGCGTGAGTATATTTTCCTTCTCCAGAGCACATTCCCCCAGTGAGGTGGCTAGCGTGTCCTTCTTCAAGAAGATGTTTTCACAACAAATTGGAATCGACCTGGGCACGGCAAACACCCTCATCTATCTGGGCGACAAAGGCATCGTCTTGAGAGAACCATCGGTTATCGCAATCGATGATGAAACCAAAGCACCATTCCGTGTCGGTGAGGAAGCCAGAGCAATAATCGGACGAGCACCGGCTGGTGTCACAACAATGCGTCCGCTCAAAGACGGCGTCATCGCCGATTTCAGATCCGCTCGCTTGATGCTCGAAGAGTTCATCCGACGCGTTACTGGCTCAAAATCTTTCGTCAAACCAGACATCGCCATCGCAGTTCCGTCCGGTGTCACAGGTGTGGAGCGCAGAGCTGTTAGAGAAGCAGCCTTCAACGCCGGCGCCGGTCAAATTTTCCTTCCAGAAGAACCAATGGCAGCTGCAATCGGAGCCGCACTTCCTGTAGCAGAACCAACAGGATTGATGATTGTCGATATCGGTGGCGGCACAACGGAAGTAGCCGTTATAAGTCTCTGCGGTATCGTCGTTAATGAATCAATTCGTGTTGCCGGAGACGAATTGAACGATTCAATCATCCAATACTTGAAGAAGGTTCACTCGCTTGCTATTGGCGAACGCACCGCCGAGGAAATTAAATTCCGGCTCGGTTCTGCCTATAAGACAGCCGACAACGACAAATACGAAGTGAAAGGTCTCAACCTGATCACGGGCTTGCCGCGCACAGCTACCATCAGCAGAGGCGAAGTTCGCGAAGCTCTGACGGAACCGCTGAGCACCATAGTTGATGCCATCAAGCGCACACTTGAGAGAACGCCTCCAGAACTAGCTGCCGACATTTACAATCGCGGCATAGTCCTTTCAGGCGGCACAGCTCTCTTGCGCGGTCTCGATGAACTTATTGCAAACGAGACCGAAGTTCCTGTTTTCCTCGCAGAAGATCCACTCTCCTGCGTAGCAATCGGAACGGGTCGAATGCTGATGGATCCAGCATATACCCGCGTGCTCGAGCAATCTCTGTATCAAGGCTAAGGAGAGCTAGGTGCCTCTCGACGACAGCAGCCGAGCATCACAAAGCAGATTCACCGTAAACTCATCGACTATTGCCGAGGCGGTGTTCATCGCTGTCCTCATTTTGATGGCAGCCGGTCCGATGAGTGGAATGATCGCCTGGACACACTCAACGCTGTCGGCAACGATCACTCGCGGCGCAACCCAAGTTGAATCGACGAAAAACTTGGCGGAGCAATTAATCGCCGCATCAGACAAAATCAATGGCTTGGAAAAGAAGCTTGCCGACAACGAGCTTGAGCTAACAAAACTCAAACAGGAAGCCAAAGACGTTAACCGTTTGCGATCGCTCTTGAACTTAAAGCAAAGTATCACACGCTCCACTATCGGAGCTGACGTCACTGGACGCAGCCCGGATAATTGGTTCGAGCAAGTGATGATCGACAAAGGTAAAAATGATGGAGTGAAGCTCGGTGCAGCCGTCATAACAGCCCAGGGCGTGGTCGGGCAAATTGCACAGGAGCCGGCCGAATCAACAAGCGTAGTGCGCCTTGTCACTGACCCAGAACAAAAACTCGGCGTAGTTATTCAGCGCATAAATATGCCGGGCGTCTTGCGCGGCAATTACAAGAACCCGCCGGTAATCGAATTTGTGCCAGTAGGAACACCTGTGGATATCGGGGATAAAATCGTTTGCGCCGGTGATGGTGGCATTTTCCCGCAGGGACATCCCATCGGCACAGTGAGCATGGTGCGTCGCGATACAAATGGAACAACGCTTTCCATTGAGGTGAAGCTTGCAGACAACCTCTACGATCTAACGCACGTTTTAATCGTTCCACCAATCAGTCTTTAGAGCGAGGAGAAACATGGCAATCATCTCCATGCGCTCACGAAAACGTGCTCTGGAAATTGGAGTTTCAGCGCTGCTTTGTCTTGTCGCTATGCTCATCCAACTTCTCGTGTTGAACAGCTTCACCATACATGGTGTCATCTGCAATTTGCCGCTGACTATCATAATAGTTTGGGGACTTGTATTCGGAACAACTCTTCCGCCATTGACGAACGTGGAGTTAAGGCGCTTGGGCGTGAGCGACATTTTTTCGCGCCAGCTCGCTTCCGGCTCAATTAGTGGAATGCTCATCGGCTGGTTTTTCTCCTGGATGAATCTCTCTCTTGTCCCGGTCTATCCCATCGCATATCCGCTGATCGGATGGGTGTCAGGATACTTTTGCTTGCGCGCACTCAGCCAGGGAAATTTGCTTTGCATTCCCCTGGTTTTTATCCTGACGCTGGTCGCTGAAGGTATAACGGCCTGGGAGATTTTTGCTATCAAAGCATTCCTTCATCAAGGTATGGATTGGCGCATAATCTTTTCCCAAGTTTTCGATCACCTCAATCTATTTATTCTTTCCGAGGCACTGCTGAATGCACTCATCGCTCCCTTCATCTACTTCCCAATGCGTCGCTGGTACGAGATGGGCGAAGGACGGCAGTCGTACTTCCCCGTCGATTAGTTTTACGCATACTTAAACTGAGAGGCGAGCAAAATAGCGGTTCGTTGGTTACACTGAAGCAAAAGGCGAGCGTACAGGCAGCAAATGGTAGATTCCCAATTCACGAATCATAGATTTGGCGAGATTGATCACCCTAAGATCAAGATGCTTGTTTTGCTCTTTGTGGTTATAACGACATCCTCTGCTCTCTGCGCTCGACTGGTCTGGCTGCAGATTGTGCAAGGAAAGTTTTACAAGGCGCGCGCCTTAGAAAATTCCACACGGGTCACATTCTTGCGTGCCCCCAGGGGTATCATCTACGACCGCCACGGAAATATGCTCGCCACTAATAAGCAAACATTGTCACTGGTAGCAGTACCAGCTCAAATAGATGATGTTGAAGATTTGACGCGGCGATTGGCGCGTGTTCTGGGCGTCGACGAGCCCGAGATTCGCGAGAAATTGATGACGGCAAAAGAATCAGATTCAGTTCTGCCTGTCGTTCTGGAACGAGACTTGGAGCTAAAAGTCGTCAGCAGATTTTACGATCAGAAACTCTTTCTTCCCGGCATCGATATCCTCCCCGACATCAGCCGCAATTATCCGCAAGGAGAATTGTTCTGCCATCTGCTCGGCTACTGCGGTGAAATTACAGAGAGCCAGCTCAAGAAGCGTCCGGAGCGTCGCATGGGAGACATCGTCGGACAGGACGGCGTCGAACGGTACTACGATACACAACTCAGAGGAATCGACGGTGAGCAACGCGTGCGCGTTAACGCATCCGGTCTTACTTTCTCAAGAGACACTGCGCACCCGGTGGTAACGAAGGAAGCGCAACCTGGACTGCCAGTTGTTCTTTCCATTGATATGGATCTGCAACAAGCGGCTGCAGAAGCACTCGGCGACAGGCATGGAGCAGTCGTTGCCTGTGATCCTAAGACTGGCGAAATTTTAGCGATGGTATCGAACCCGAAATTCGATCCAAATTGTTTTACACGCAGAATCACGCCTGACGTGTGGAAAAAGCTCAATGCCCCCGACCATCCACTATTCAATCGAGCCCTTTCAGGCTTCCCGCCTGGCTCCATCTGGAAAGCGATAACAACACTGGCGGCACTTCAATATAAAGTCGTCAAGCCTGATACCAAAATACATGTCTCCGGTGGTATCGCACTCGGTGGCTTCTTCTTCCATGACTGGACCGGCAGCTCAGGCATATTCGATCTAGTCAAATGTTTAGCTTGGTCTCGCGACTCCGCTTACTACCAGATGGCATTAAAGATGACGCCGGAAATGATTCGCGAGTGGGGACTTTACTTTGGCGCCGGACGTCCTACTGGTGTCGAGCTCCCGCATGAAAGCAGCGGTCTTGTTCCAGATTCGAAATGGAAAGAACGGGTCTATCACGAGAAGTGGTATCCCGGAAACACATTGCACATGTCCATTGGTCAAACTTTTTTGCAAGTGACCCCTGTTCAAGCCTGTCGCATGTACGCTGGGCTGGGCATGAAAGGCAAAGTCCCCGATTTGCACCTGGCGATAAAAATAGGCGATCGGCAAATTCCCCCACCTGAACACGAAACCGTGAAAGTGAAAAAAGAATACATGGAAGTCGTGTCAAAAGGATTAAAAGCCGTAGTTGCATCCGGCACCGGCGGCGCCACCAGGCTAGGAAACGTGGAAGTTGCCGGAAAAACCGGCTCCGCAGAAGCGCCGCCTTTAGGCAGTAAAACACACGCCTGGTTCTGCTGTTATGCACCGGCGGATAGTCCACGCATCGCAATCTGCGCTTTCATCGAGCACGGCGGTCACGGGGGCTCAGCGGCAGCACCTGTTGCCAAAGTGGTGCTGGAAAGATTCTTCGGTAAAGCAAACGCAAACGCACCGATGAAAGTTGTTCAGCCTGGCGGCGCGCACAGACGACGCCACCGATAAGGGCAAGAATCCACGCCCGGATTAAAGCGCATTCTGGCTCCACCATTAGAGACCTTTAGACTCGGTACGGCTGCAGCTAGCTTCATCGGTCCGAGCAGAATGACATTGTTCGCAATCGCAAACGGCGCCCCTCACAAATCAGTTACCTCAACGTGATCCGGGAACTTAGCCGATAATGAACCCGTCGATACTCGGCAAATCACTAGTGATGCATTGAAACACGGAACCCGTTGGGTTCCAACAAAATAGGAGCCTGCTATGAGATCACACATAGCCTTGCTCTGCGCCACGATCATTTGTTTTACTTTCTCGATAACGGCAGAATCGAGAGAATGTTCTGAAACATTTCGTGGTGGTGCGTCATTCTACGCCGACAGATTTCATGGAAGACGCACCGCATCAGGAGCGAGATTAAACAATAATGCTTATACCTGTGCACATCGAACACTTCCGTTCGGAACGAAAGTCCTCGTCGAGAATCCCAAGAATGGTTCTAAATGCGTAGTGACCGTTACCGATCGCGGTCCCTTTCACAGCAGCCGTGTCATCGACTTGACTAAGGCTGCAGCTAGAAAGCTCGGCATCTCAGGCATAGGTAAAGTCGTCTGCTTCACCGGAAACCTGCTCGGAAGCGGTACCGAGAAAGTAGGGAAGACAACTCAAGCAGTTGCAAAAACTTTGATGCCTCAAACAGCAAAAGTGAAACAAAACAAAGTCATCGCAGCAACGACAACAACGACTACACGACTCGATACAGATATGTAGCGCTTAATCGGCAGGCGTCCATACGCCCGAGCCCGACAGCACAAACATATATTCAAAATACTGAACCGAAGGTCTCTTCTTCAGAACAAAGTCTTCTTCGCCGTCGATGCGAAAGTTGCCAGATTCTAACTCAGTAACGATGCGCTGCAAGAACTCGCCGAAACTTTTTCCGAGCAAAAAAATCGGGTGCTCACTGGTTCCAAAGTTTATTACTTGCCCAACATTGCCCTTCAAAGAGGGCTCCAGATCAAGCCCAATATGATTACCGGAATAATCGTGAGTGAAAGGAACCCACTTTCGCGCCGAATCGCGGCGGATATGATTAGGCGGAAAGATTTGAATTCTTCCATCTGAATCATTCATTATTTCCGAAACTTCAAGCCAATTCTCGTACTCTCGGGCGATTTCAAACAAAGGCAGTGGACGGATCCCAAAGAAAATTCCTAGAGACTCATCTTCCTCTTGACCGTCATGCAAAGAGTAGAAATCTTTGAACTCTTCCGGCAGCTCTGCACCAATTAGTTCTTCCAGTCCTTTGAATTCATCGTCGGACGCGCCAGATCTCAAACTGCCAAGCGAACGAGGCAGATACTTATCGAGCCAGCGAGCAAGACGTCCGGTTAGATCAGTTATGTTGTGACGCGCTGCAGCTTGCCTGCGAGACCTGCGCACAGGTTGGGCGTCTTCAGATGGCGGAGGAGATACAAGCAACTCCATCGAAGCGTAAGTTGGATCAGACTTAGCGATCAAACGCTTCAACTTGGTACGTGCGTCACGATAACCGGCAGGGCGAAGTTGAACGATCCTCTGAAAATCGGAAATGGCTTCTCCAATATTGTCGTGCTTCTCGTATAGATTTCCGCGCAACCAATACAATTCAGGGTCCTGCGATTCTCGCAAGATTGCATTGGTGTAGTCAAAGCTTGCAGTTGCGTAAGAAGGATCCATTTGCGCGCGCGCCGTCAAAGCAGCGGGATGACCTGGGTCAATTTTCAACGCCCGTTCAATGTCAGATTTTGCATTATCGAACTTGCCTAATGCAACGAAAGCCCGTGCTCGATATGCGACAGCATCAACGTTGTTATCATCGATCAAACTGGCTCGAGAAAAATCGACCAGCGCCTTGTCCGGATCATTCATAGACAGATGGCAGCGTCCGCGCCCAACCATTGCATCAACTGATTTCTCATCAATGGTCAGAACTTTATTGAAAAAACTCAGTGCTTTGTCTGGGTGTCCTTGCAAAAGTGCTTCGCAGCCCTGCTTGAACAGACTATCGACGTAAGCCACAGCTTCCGATCCTGCAACTACTTGGTGGGCCTTTCAGAAGCCCATATTAACATCCACCTCACTCTGCACAGCCGCCACCGCCTTTTTTCGCAGGTGAAACTTTCTCAAGAAGCAGGAACGGTCCTAGAACTGAACAGCCTACTTGCGTATACTGAAGCCAACTTGTGCCGTCCACGCCTTAATGGAAGTTCACGATGAAACGCTCAGCCGGCAAAACGAAGTCGCTTATTGGCATCAGCGCCGTAGCTTTCGCAGCCCATTCTTTATGGATTACACCCATTTCATTTGCTGACGAAGGAATGTTTTCCGCGCCTCGCTTAGGCGGATCTAATTTTGGTTCAATACTTCCGAAGGGTCCATTCCAAAATTATCAGATGGACTCGGCAGAACCTGAGTCGTCTCCCGATGCGCCTATGTCGCTCTATGAGAAAACACCGCAAGCCCCAGCATACTCAGAGAGTCTAAGCGAACAACTAAATCGAAGCGGAGCCACAACGAGCGCGCCTTTAGAGCAATCAACCGCACCAGTTTCTAAAACAAACGCCTGGTATAAGTTTCTTGATCCGAGCTTAAACCTCACTCGCACGTTGGAGGAAAGCGAACGCAAAAACATTTTGCCTATCGTTCCAATTCCGCCATCAATTAGTAAACCAGCGAAAGGAGCCGAGTACGTCCATACAGTCATTTTGAAAGCAGACAGCAAGCCTGACTATGGCGCGTTCAAAACTGGCTTTGGGAGCCTATTCGGGCGCTCAGGCTCAATCATCATGGTATCGAACACTGCAAGATCAACACGCATTTTCAACGTCAATGGTTATGAAAGAGACGTTCTTTTCAAACTTCCAAACGGGCAAGTTGTTGCTGTCGGGCCGGGCTCTGAAATGATGATCTCGAAAAATTTGAACGCAAACGAACTGAATGCACATGATGGTATCGCCCGCAGAGGCTTCACCAGAACGATGCGCTGTAGCGAATTGAGCATGGCTTTCGCCCAATATTCATTGCCTAGCTTGTTGGAAGTTCCAGAGTTTCGCTTCTTTCAGAAAAACCAAGATCAAAAGGTGACAGCTAGTTTGCAGAAAACGGCTGACGCTTTGGACTCGATGCGAGGTAACGAAGGCTTCCACAAAGTTCTTTCGCTAGAGGAACAACAGATCCGCCGTCAAAAAGCCAAAGAGGCTGAAGCGCGGCCAATTCCGCCCAATCGCGTCAGTAATGCAAGTGAAATTGCACAAGCAGCAAAGCCAAACATTTTATCTGCGAATCCAGCCATCGGAGCAGCAAAGGCAAAGACACTAAGTACTGCGGAAAAGAATGCTCAACAGCTCAAACAGGCGGCAGTTGAAAAACTAGCTGCCGAGAAAAAAGCGGCTGAGCGGAAGTTGGCAGAAAAGAAAAACGCAGAAAAGAATGCTGAGAAGATAGCGTCTGCAGAGAAGCTTGCAGCAACTAAGAAGGCACAAGCCGACAAGCAAAATCTCATGTCTCGTTTTTCACTTAAGGGACTTCGCGGCAATGACCAAAAGACTTCAATCGAGCTAGTTCAAAAGGCTGAGAAGACTGATAAGGCAAAGCTTCAAAAGAACAACACGCAGGAGCAAAGTAAAGTTGCTATCCTAGCGGCGCGCCCAAAGAAAGCAGAAGCGGAAGAGCAAGATACAATCGTTCCGGCCAATTTACCAGCTGACACCAGAGAACTGCTCTTACTTGCTGAAAAGAATGAAAAACAAGCGAAAGATCTTCGTATAAAAGCCGCAAAGAACAGGGACTTTTCAGAAGCCTATTATCTAAGCGCGGAGCAGCGTTTGCATCTGTACAAGACGTTCCGAAAGCAGATGAAAAAAGCGACCGAATTAGACCAGATCGCTCGCGAGGCCCGAGACAAGGCAGCCATCGCTGGTAATACCAATCACTCAACGCAATAGGGCCAGGCAGTGAAGAGTTTCGGACTAACGCATATACAGCTTACGGTGAAAGATCTATCGAGGTCTGAAGCTTTCTACAGCACTCTCTTCGAGATGAAGGAGATTATGCGATTCGGCCAGAGTTGCGTGATGTTGCAGACGCCAGGCTCCCGTGAAGTGATCACTCTAAATGCAGACCCGGAGCTTTCCAAAGATGCAGGGAAGATGGGCGGTATTGCACATTTCGGTTTTCGACTTAGCGAAGAAACAGAGATGACGGAAGTATTAGCACAAGTAGGAAAAGCTGGAGGAACAGCGATAGACCATGGGAGGCGCGGGAAAGACAAAAGCGAAACATACGCTTTTTTCACCGACCCCGATGGCTATGAGATAGAAGTGTTCTGGATGCCTGCCGAATAAAGATACTAATAACCGCGATTGCGGCAGCATAGCTCGGAGGAGCACAACTGCCGCAATCACAGATTTTGCTTCGCACTCATTGCTTAGAACAGATTGTTCAAGATACGTCCGAAGGTATTAGTCGAGCGTTGATAGCCATATGGGTAATATCCGTTATTCGTGTAGTACGGTGCAAACCCACTAGGATAAACGCCGTTGTAATACGGGGTGGTGTTATAGATGTTGTTTACGTACGGATTATACACTCCGTAAGCATTCTGGTTTGCTGCTTGCTGGTTTAACCACATTTGCATAGCAGCAGCATTAGCTGCCGGTCCAAACGGGTCTTTAGCTTCGGCCGCCATTGGCATAGAAACGGCTGTAATAGCCGCAGCAGCGACTAGCAATCCACTCAATGTGTTTCTCATAGTCATAAAAATGTCTCCGTGTTTGGGTCTCCAAATATATAGACTCAATTTCGTCTGTTTATATCCCCTACAAACCGCGCCTAGTGCGGTCGCCGTCAGTTCAATGTAGAAAGTCATGACAAACAACGCACAGGAAGCCAAAAGACGAAAGTGACGCCTGCAAAAGCCTGCACCGTAAGCGAAAGGCAGATGTCCGAATTCCGCTAGTTTTTGTTGGAAGACGGCGATAAGATTACTTTGTTCGAAGAGAAGAGGGGCTCATGTTAAATGCAGACAGCTGTTACCAAGCATTAGTCACTCGCGATCGCAGATTCGACGGAATCTTTTATATAGGATGCAAAAGCACAGGCATTTATTGCAGGCCTGTCTGTACTGTGAAAACACCACTGCAAAAGAATTGCAGTTTCTATCGAAGCGCAGCGGCCGCTGAGTGCGCTGGTTTCCGCCCCTGCCTACGATGCAGACCCGAACATGCGCCGGGCAACGCTTTGATTGACTCTGTCAGCAATCTAGCTGCTGCAGTCCTTGAGCGAATTGAAAGCGGAAGCTTCGAGGGAATCGATGAAACAGCAAAGGAATTAGGCATCAGTGATCGCCATTTGCGACGCGTGGTGCAATCCGAATTTGGTGTATCACCAATTGAGCTTCTACAAACGCACCGTCTTCTTTTGGCGAAGCTTTTACTTTGCGACAGCGCGCTTCCAATTACCGAGATCGCATTTGCAAGCGGCTTCTCCAGTGTTCGGCAATTCAATGATGCATTCAAAACCAGATACAACCTCAATCCATCAAATCTTCGCAAATCGGCGGCAAATAAAGTGAGCGATCGCCCAATAGTTTGCGAATTGGCTTTCCGGAAGCCGTTACCCTGGGCTCAGATAATGAATTATCTTCAGCTTCGCGCTACGCCGAAAGTTGAATATGTTACTGATGAATCATATTCCAGAACACTAAGCCTGGGTAAACATGCCGGATGGATCCGTGTTTTCAAATCCTCGCAGAAGGATACGATTACAGTAGAAATTTCTGCTTCACTAGCTGCGGTATTGCCGATGGTGCTGCACAAAATAAAAAGCTTGCTCGACCTCAACGCAGATACGGAGAGAATCGAGGAGCGGCTTGGCGCAATAGTACATACGCACGGGCTTCGAGTTCCCGGTTCCTGTGATCCTTTTGAGCTATGCTTACGAGCGGTCTTAGGACAGCAGATAAGCGTTAAAGGTGCAAGCACATTGATGGGCAGGATTGCTCAAAAATATGGACAAGAAATTGACTGCGCGATTGCGGAGCTGGCATATTTGACGCCCAGCAGCTCTCGTTTGGCGACAGCAAAGAAAGAAGATTTGTGCACTCTGGGACTTACCGGCAGCCGCTCGCAGACGGTGATAGATTTAGCGAAGGCAGAGGCAACAGGTAAGATAAGCTTCGATGCCAAAGAGGCAGCACAGGCGCAAATGCTCAGGCTCAAGGGCATTGGCGGCATCGGAGAATGGACAGCACAATACGTCGCAATGCGAGCACTCAAATGGCCGGACGCATTCCCCCACACCGATCTAGGAATTAAAAAAGCACTCGCAGAAGACAATCCGAAACGAATATTGCAACTATCAGAAAAATGGAGTCCATGGCGAGCATATGCCACCATGCATCTCTGGTCATCCCTTCACTAACGGAGAAAAGGAAAAGAGAAATGGAAAAGTTCACTTATCTAGAAAGCCCTGTGGGAAAGCTTTTGCTTTTCTCCGATGGCAGCGCTCTCACCGGGTTGTATACGGCACAGCAAATTAGAACAAAATTCCATTCGCTTGCGGCAGAGCAAGAATGTTCTTCTCGCGACCTGCCTGTCTTCGCCGACGCAGAAAAACAGCTCGCTGAGTATTTCGCCGGCGAGCGCACGGAGTTTACGATTCCACTGAATCCAAAGGGATCGGATTTTCAACGCGCCGTCTGGGAGCACTTACGCCGCATTGAATACGGGACTACACTGTCCTACGTACAGTTGGCGCAAAGGCTGGGTAAACCAACGGCCAGTCGGGCCGTCGGCAATGCTAACGGCAAAAATCCTATTTCCATAATCGTGCCTTGCCACAGAGTTATCGGCGCGAATGGAGCATTAACTGGTTATGCCGGCGGGCTCGAATGCAAGAAGGAGCTTCTCAGCCATGAGCTTAGATATTCCCTTTCAGGCCAATTAGTGAAATGCTAGCTGCCACAGGCTTTCAAGGTTTTAAGCATTTTCCCATTTAAGCTACGTAGTTCCCCAATTGTCCCGCTCGCCCCTAGACCGTACTGTATTGGACAAGGGATAAAAGGCCTTATTAGAGGCACAGAAGTGAGTAGCTCGTTCGCAAAACAATCAAACATGATGAATCGGGTCTGGGAAACCAGCTCAGCATTATTCTCGAAAATTGGCGAAAAGTTCAACGGCGCAAAGTTTCAAGAGCCGGCCGAAGAAAGCGAAGAACGGAAAGCCACGAAGGCACTGGATTCTGCAAAAATCCAGGTGCGTTTGTTAGCTAAGGAAGGCGAACTCTCAAGCTTACGCCGAATTGCCGAAGCTACCGAAGACTCGGACCTCGCTTCCTTTACGGTTTCCTTCCTCGTCGATAAATTGGGCGAGCACGAAGAGGAAGTCAGGTCTCACCTGGAACACCTTGCCATGACTTACTCACACGCCTGCTTACCTGCGCTCATTAGCCTTTTCAACACGGGCTCAATTGAAGTGGCGCAGCCCATCTTGCTAGAACGTTTGCATAAGGGCGAATACTTTTATCTAGTGAAAAACAAGAAGGCGCGCGCAATCTTGCTACTGGATGTGCTTGGCGCCGTGGACGAGTTCGCCGACACCCAGTTCTGCTTCGAGAATTTTCCAAAAGTATGGCATAGCCTAGCTGAACGCCCACAAGAGCAGATGTATCTGCTATCGGAGATTTTGGGCGATCTCAATCCCGAGGGTATTCGTTATCTGCCCGACAGCAACATGATACCGCAGGCGGTGAAACTGCAAGCCTTGCAATTGCTGAATGTCTTAAAGCCGGACAACTTTGAAAGAGCCTTATGGTACGCCACACGTGACGAAGATGATGACGTCGCATATGCAGCAACAATGATCAGTACGGAGTACTGGCAAAGTGAAGAAGGGAGAATTCCAGCCAGCCTGGAAACGTTCACTATGCTCAATTTGAATTTCCTATTCTACCTCTGCCAACAGAGCTCGACCTTTCATTGGCAAGGTCCGGCCGGCATCGGCGAATTATACGCTGAATGGCATCAGGACATGGATGAGCTGGATAAGCTCGATCCAGTCGCCGATCTTCACAGGTACACTTGCCTGAAGAACAAAGCAGATCGCGTTCGTGAGCAACTAATCAAGATCACCGAGAATAGGCTAAACGCGCTCCAACCGCTTATTGACACGATCACGAATTCACTGCGTCTGCCTCATGCTCGAATCCGATCAACCGAGGCTCCTGGCGTGGCCGCGGCCTATCTTGTAGGAACAGGAACTGTCGAATTCAGCAAGAATGTTTTGCTTGACGACAAGCCGCTGACCGAAGAGTTTATGTCGTCCATGCTGCATGAACTTGGTCATATGGAACAAGATGTTCTGATCATAAGGATGATGGCCGACGAGATCGGTTTGAAGTACGGACAGCACGGCGGGCAAATCAAAGATTTGTTCGAGCGCTATTCTGACGTGATCGGTTATGTTCCGGACAGTATCTTTCTATTAGAGGTTCTGCGTTTGCGCAGGGACATTCCGCTGACCGAAGAGGAATTGCAGCGCGCAAGAAGACTGCTGGAATCAGCGCGGCACAACGTAAGATCAGCAGAAGGAAATTCCAAAATAACTCAGCGCCTGGAACACATCGAAGAGTCGTATCTGGCACTTAGCAATGGCAATTATGACTGGCAAATTCTCGAGTGCTTGCGTGACGAGCGAAGCCTGAATCCTCTCTTCGAGAGCGGGCACGTTCCAGCAATTCTAATCGAGGAGGTACGCAACTGCCGGCAAAAAATCGACGGGCTGATTGGCTCGTTGATCAACCTTGATCCGAGCTCAGCAGGATTGAATTTGAAGCGCACTTTAATCAAGAAAGACAGCATTACGATTGCCAAAGAACTGTTCCACAGCGAGATCGCCGGGCCTCTGGCTCCCATTCTGGAGCGCTTTCGCATAGTGCTCTGCCACATGCTACAGGAGGAGCTAAAACGACTGGATAAGCAAGTTTCGGAGATACGAAGAGCTGGCTATCATGAAGCTGAAGCCTACACCATTTCCGATCGCGTCGAGGTTATCGTCAAAGCCTTAAGAAAGGGCTGGTACGCATTCACCAATTAGAAAAGGTCACCAACTAGCAATACATTCGAGTCACCAACCCGGGAGCAACAATGCCAATTCTAAGACATCCACTAAGTATGTTCGTGCTGATTCTTTGTGCAATTTGGTTCGTCGGCACGGTCTGGAGTACGATGCTACCCATTAGTCTAGACCCCGTCACTTACGAATCGCTTCAGACGGACCTCACAAATGTTGAATAGCCCAACAGCAACGGAACCTTAACAAAGAAGCCCTCTTTGGGAAAAACCGTGGGGGCAAAAACTAGCGTTTGGGTTAGATTATTCTCGGTAAAGCACCCCCAGTATTGGCCCGTTTAGAGATGGAAAATCCCACAGGGAGAGGCAGCACCCCCGCAGAGCTGCCGCCGGTAAACTTCTCAGACGATCGAAGTGATCGAACTGATACCTTATATAGCGCAGGCGATTCTGGTGACCCGTTGCGTCAACTAGAGTCGCATTTAGGTTTGTCCGTAGGCTTTCTGGACATTCACGAAAGGGGCACCGCCAGTACGACTGAAAGACGCGAACTGCCCAGAAATCCAGAGCCGCCGCCGCGACAAGACATTCCACGCCAGGACGTCCCAACTCAGCAGCAGGAGCCACCTCCGCGCAGAGTAGATCCGGCACCATATTATCCCGAAGAAGAGCGGATGCCACCTAATCGTTATCCGGTGCCCGGCCAGACAGATCGCGTTTATCGTCCTGCACCAGGGCCCCAGACCTATCATCAAGACCAATGGTGGAGACAGCATCAGCAGCCCAGAACGGATTGGCAAGATTGGCGCACATACGTGCCGTCGCCAGGTCCGAAGAATCAACATCAAGACCAGTGGTGGCGGAACCACCAACGTCCAGGTTATCCGGATCAAGACTGGCGGCGCCAGGACCAAGATTGGCGGCGTACAGACCCACGTCAGGACCAAGATTGGCAACGCCAGCAAGATTGGCAGCGCCAGCAAGATTGGCAGCGCAGACAGCAAGAGATTGAGCGCCAACAGCAATGGCAACGAGAGCAACTCGAGCGCCAGAGACGGCAGCAATATCCCAATCAATATGATCGCCAGAATCCGAATAGGCAACCGTATCCGACAGAGCGGCAAGAGTATCCGGACCGCCAGAATCCAAATCCGAGCGATCGCCAGCAGTATCCCAATGATCGTTCGCGCGAAGCGATGGATCAGCGCCTCAGCCAGTCCATCAACTATTTCGTTGGCCAAAAGGTTTCTAAATTCGACCGCAGTGTACCTGACGAATTAGGATGCGCCCGGGCTGTGGCATTAGTTCTTGAAAAAGCCTACGGGCTGAACATCAAGTCGCAAGCTACAGACAATTTGGACGATCATCTTCGCCGCAACGGCTGGCAGGAGGTTGATTCAAGAGGAATAAAATCCGGCGATGTCATCATCGGACGCCGAGCGAATAGGCCAGGACACGCAGCAATTTATGTCGGTGGCAATGAGATCTTCAATAACGACAGCAACGCTAAACGCATGCAGATTGATAGCTTAGACAAATTCCGCAATCCGGAATTCGTAACTGTTAAGGTCTACAGAAAAGTTCGCTAAGGCTTTCCAAAACGCGAATAATCTAACGCCGCATCCAGGCCAACTTACTCAAAGCGAGTAATCGAGGTGGTGCCAGGCCAATGGGTCGCCTGCAGGTGAGATCAAAAGTCTTTCGGGATCTCTTACCAGAGATAAGTTTTGGCGATAACTGATCTCATATCCGAGATCACGAAGCTCAACTGATCTCTTACAACCTTACTTGGCGTTTTTCCTGATCACCAGCACGGAGCACGGCGAGTGAGCGGCGACGGCTTTGCTGACGCTGCCGAGGACAAATTCCGTTATTCCGCGGCGACCATGCGAACCGACAATCAGCAGGTCCGCCGGCCAATCTCGGGCGGCAGATAGGATGCGATCGCGCGCGTAACCTTCAAGCACTTCACCATCGACGGTGGCATCAGGAAATGCGGCTTTCAACTTCTCACATGCTGATGCTACGACTTTTTCCGCAACCGACTTTTCTGCCTCAATTGTCTTATCGACGAGTTCGGAAAATTCTTCCGAGCCGGCGCCCTCCCATGGACCCAATCCCGAATAAGCCTGATAAGGAAGGGGTTCGGCAACGCTGATAACTTTGAAGAAGCTCTTGGGTGGATACTTTCGCGATAGCACCATATTTAGTGTCTCAGTAGAATGCTCTGAGTCATCGACTGCGATTAAGTATTTGTCCTCTTCAACCGGCTGCTCCCTGGCAATTTCCGTAATGGCAGTGGACGGAGAGACGAAACGAATCAGCTCGACAGAGCAGGGGGCATGCCCAACAACATAACCAGCCACATTCCCGTGGAGGAATTCCTCAGAGGCTGCTTGCCCATGAGCTCCCATAATTATCACATCAGCCTTCCATGACCTTGCCTCAGCTGGAATCTTTTCACGATCCCGTCCTTCAATAACATCCGCCGTGACATTTTCAGCGCCGAATTTCGCACTCAAAGCTTGTGTGTAACGCAGAACCAAGCTCCGGCAATTCTCTTGCAGACGCTTCTGCGCTTCGGCAGCCGATTGGGCGAGTCCGAATAATCCAACGACTTTATTGATCCGATCGTGCAGCGGCTCGATCACCGTAATTACTCGAACAACTGTACCAGCAGGCCAGGGGCGGTATAGCACCACATTTAGTGCTGCGTCCGCATTCGTCGAGCCATCCGTCGCCAATAGAATTCTCATCGGTCCCCCTATCGCAGGTGCATCTTGCCAACCGGCTTCTTCCTTCTTCAGATTTTACCTGACTTGACTTCCATTCCGGCTAAAGCGCAAAGATCAGCTTGCATTTCAGCAATGGAGGGGTAGCGGTCTTTCAGTTCCGGCTCCGTTGCCCTGGCTACAATTCGATTCAGCTCCTCACTTACATTCTCGTTTACAAGAATTGGATGGGCGGAGCTGATCGGCTCAGGTTCAGTGCCAGTCAACAGGAAATAGAGTGTGCCGCCAAAGGCATAGATGTCACTTTGTGGGCAAGGCTTCCCACGAAACTGCTCAGGTGGCAAATAGGCATGTTTTCCGACTACAGTTGCTGTGGTGGTGAACTTTGCTTCTTGGGCAACGTTGAAATCGATTAGCTTCAAACTGCCGTCAATTGTCAAAATGAGATTGTCGGGAGTGAAATCGCGGTGCACTACAGGTGGTGACAGGCCGTGTAGATAAGAAAGTGTCGTGCACATTTGTCCAGCAAGATCCAAGACCCGAGACTCTGGAAGTGGTCCGTTTTTTGAAACCAGACTAACGAGACTATCGCCGCCGATGTATTCCATTACTAAATAACCGCGATGATCTTCGATGAAGTAGTCGAGTAGCTTCACGATGTTGTCACAATTCAAGTTGCTCAGAAGACGAGATTCGCGATCGAATCGATCTAGTTCTTTTCTGCGCAAATTCTCGTCGCCGTAAACGGGGATGATCATTTCCTTTATTACAAGCAAGTGGGACCGCCGGCGTCCCGCCTGCATTGAAGGATCAGGATCAGGTGCCGGCAAGACGCCGGCGGTCCCAGCCTTTGAAGCAGGCTGGAAACCTGCGCTCCCATTTTCGGACGTTCCAATGTGGACTTTATTGTCTAGTTCGAGTTGTTTTTCGGGCATCGCAACTTTAAGAGCGGCTGGCAATTCAATTTCTTTCTTGGGGTAAGCAAGATAAACTACAGCTTGTCCGCCGGTTGCCAAAACATTTTGGATCTCGTATTTGCCATCCTGCAATTGCATCCCTTCTTCGAGCGGCGCAAGCCTCGCGCGCTTTGGCGGTGCGGCCAGTGACTGAAGCCATATCTCCGTGTAGCTGTTACTGTGCGCCGGCGTCCATGCTTGAAGAATGCGATGATCAACATCAGCATTGGAACAATACTTTTGCGTATATTCAAGCAACTTTATTCGATCATCATGATTGGTAAGGCAACCAAGTCTTACTGCCAGCAAAGTCGCTTCGCTAGAAGCAATACAAAAGCGCCACTCATCAGTATTTCCATTTTCAGTTCCGGAAAAATAGACCGAGCTAATCTCATTCCAGGGAAAAGACTGCGACCAGCGCAGCGGACCGAGAGCCCAGTTAACTCGAATACTGAAATCACTCAAATCAAGCGAAGATGGCTGAGTAATATATTTGTAGATAGGAATGAGTAAAAGAGACAAAGGAATAAACAGCGTTAAGACCCAGGGGCTTTGTTCGCTTTGAGTGAAGTAGAAAACTGGTGAAAGCATCCCCGCGAGGATTCCAAACCAGAGCAACATGGTGATCTTGATCACGTTAGCTAATTCACGAAATCCCATTGTGTCTGAGAATATACCGATCATGCAGAGCCCGATGAATCCCGCGTATGAGCAGAGTAGCGAGAACTTGATGGAGGGGATCTTCATCTCGCTTGAGAAGACTTGCTCAAACAAGTTGATCAATCGGCGATCCCGACAATTGATGGAATATACTGGCTCCGCGTGAAATGACTCCGTCATCGGCCCATCTCCACGACGCTCATCGCTTCTAAAGCAGCAATCACCTCTAAAATGGACTGAAAACGATCCTGAAGTTTGTACGCAGTACATCTTGAGATGAACGAACGCATTTCTTCCGACGCGGAAACATTCTCTGGCAAGTGCAAGGTCGAAAGAGGTTCCGGCTCTTCTCCAGTAAGGTAATAGAATAAGGTCGCACCAAAAGCATAGATATCACTTTGAGGGCATGCCTTCCCGCGGAATTGCTCAGGTGAGATGTAGGATTGCTTGCCTACTAAAGTACCGGTTGCGGTGCCGAGAAATTCATTGGAAGCACCAAAATCTATCAAGTAAATCTTGTTGCCACCACTCAACACCAAATTGTCTGGAGTAACATCTCGATGAATAATTGGCGGATTCTGCGTGTGCAGGAATTTCAGAATATCTGCTATTTGTGCCGCCCATTGAATAACCGCGGACTCGTTCTGCGCGCCATGTTCAATTACTACTTGCCTGCTGTCTTGTCCGCGAATTTGCTCAAGAACGAGATATTGCCGATTGTCCTCCACAAAGAAATCCAACACTTTGCTAATCCGCGGATGTTCAAGCTTGGAAAGAATTGTCGCTTCTCTGGCAAACAGTTCAGTCGCCTTTTCTTTGGCGGCGTCCTCCGCATTTAGAGGAATCACGGATTCTTTCACAACAACGAGGCTGCGTTTGCTGTCCTGCGCCAAATAAATCGCTGAGAGCCCGCCAAAAGCTAGCTGCCTAACAATGATCAGCGAACCATTTCGCAATTTGGCGCCAGCTTCAAGAGGCACGAAAGCAGTCGGAAAGAAACGCCTGCGCAACTCCTCTTCCCACAATTGCGTGTAACTAGGAATTGCCGCCGCGCTGCCGCCACTACTCTCGATGCTGAGGTTCGTTTGCAGCTCAGAGAACTGCTCATTCTTCAAACAATGCGGCGCCCACACATCGACCGCAAGAAAGAACTTTTCCAACTGATCTTTCGGCATCGATCCCAAATTCAACTTTGCGGAGGCACCAGAGTAAAACGAGAGAATCATTTTGCCTTCGACCTTCTTCTTTCCGATATTGAATTGGCTGATACTCACAGAACGCAAATCAGACCAACTGCGTGACCTTCTAAATCCGAGGAAGGGAGACATAAAGAGCGGAAACGCAATACCAGATTTCGACAGAAAAAGCTTGTCGTCACTGCAAGCAATGGTCGCCATCAAGCAGGTGAAAAGCAAGGCTAACATAAACAGGAAAGTAGATAGCCCCTGCACGCTCGGGTTGAACGCGGCGAAGGGCACCATGAAGACGCAGGTGGCGACTGTTATTAGAAGCCAGACGGGCGCCGTCAAAAGAAAGAAGAACAAGCCTAAACGAGCAGGCCAGCTTTTATATTGTATGGCGATTTCGAGCTGAGACTGCTCCATCGTGGAGGACCGTTAGCGCTGGGAGGCAAGAATCCTATTATGGGCCCAACACAAGCATTTAATGCAAGTGACAAACGGCATGAGATTTAGGGTAACCCCTACTCTTTTCCTTTTTCGTCTTCTTCAATGCGTTTGAAAACTGGTCCTTTGTTGCGAACAACTTGTCCAGCCGGTATGGGGTTCTTATACTCCGCAGAATTGACGTTAATCGAAGAAAGCGGTGTGTCGTAACCCAACTGATCGATAACGTTTGCTGAGAGCTCGGGCGTAATAGGCCCAAGCAAAAGAGCAGCCTTCTTCATCATGGTCATTGCAGTCGCGATGACAGCTCCACCTTCGTCCTTCTTTCCTTCCTTGAAAAGAGCCCAAGGCTTATTGTCATTGATGTACTTGTTTGCTTCATCGACGATGTCAAAAATCGCGCGCACCGCTTTTGCAAACTCGAACTGAATCATCAGGTCATGGTACTTCGCCGCACATTCATCAGTGAATTCGAGACTCTTTTGATCCTGCGCGACATCCGGTACCTTCGACTCGAAATTCTTATCCATGAGCGTAACTGCACGGTTCAATAAATTTCCCAAACCATTGGCCAGGTGGCTATTGGTTTGGCTTATCATGTCTGTTCGAGAGAAGTCACCATCTTGATCAAATGTATTTGCAGCGAAGAGGAAATAGCGCACCCTGTCGGCACCATATGTCTCGCACAACCAAATCGGATCGAGAACATTGCCGAGCGTTTTGCTCATCTTCTGTCCTTCGACAGTGATGAATCCATGACCGAAAATAAGCTTCGGGACGGTTACATCTATCGACATCAACATCGCAGGCCAGTAGATGGCATGAAACTTGGTGATGTCTTTTCCTATTACATGCAAGTCAGCCGGCCACCATTTCTTGAACGACTCTTCGTCGCTTAAATAGCCGGCACCAGTAATGTAATTCGTTAGTGCATCAATCCAAACATAGATTACCTGATCCGGTTCGTTCGGAACCGGAATGCCCCAGGTGAGCGCTGAGCGCGAGCGCGTAATACTGAAGTCGGTCAATTCGGGATCTTCAAGCTGATTCAAAACTTCCAGGCGTCGCCCGTTTGGCAACACCGGCGATGGATCGCTATTGAGCCAGGTGCGCAGCTTGTCTTTGTAGCTGCTCAGGCGGAAGAAATAATTCTCTTCCTTCACTTCCTTTGGTGCTGATTTGTGATTGGGGCAGATGCCATCAACAAGGTCCCGTTCGCGTAAGAAGTCCTCGCACCCTTCGCAATAAAGCCCTGTATAGCTGCCTTTGTATACATCACCTTTTTCGAGCATCTTGCTGAAAACTTGTTGCACGACATTTTTGTGACGGGCCTCAGTGGTGCGAATGAAATAATCCGGTTCGATCAAAAGGCGCTTCCAAGCTTCCTGGAATTTGGCTGCATTGTTGTCCACAAATTGCTCGGGAGTCAGCCCGGCAGCCTTAGCGGCTTTCTCAACTTTGATGCCGTGCTCATCGGTCCCAGTCAGAAAGAAGACTTCCTTTCCAAGCAGTTTTTGGTACCTTGCGATGATGTCGGCTGCAATTTTTTCGTAGGCATGGCCGATATGCGGTGCCGCATTCGCGTAGTCAATAGCAGTTGTAACGTAGTACTTATTCATTTATCGCCTTGCCAATCGGAGGACTAGAGATTTAGCTAGAAATTTTACCCTGGACTCGCTTGAATCCTGGCTATTGCACAATTTTCAGTGGATAATATAAGGTGATTCCTAATCATTGTGTTGCGGGGGCGGGTAAATGGCAAGCAAAGATGAGTCTTCTGAAATATTTGATGACAAACACTGCGACGAAGATCTGCCTCTCAAGAACCGGACGATAATTCTTGGCGTCACAGGCGGCATCGCGGCATACAAGGCCTGCGACATCGCATCGCAACTGAGAAAAACGGGTGCTGACGTTCACGCGGTAATGACACCGAACGCCACAGAATTCATAACGCCACTTTCACTGCACACCTTAACTCGCAATAAAGTTCACGTTCACCAGTACAGCCAATCAGGCGACTGGAGACCGGAACATATAGAATTGGCTCAGAAAGCCGATCTCATCCTCATCGCACCAGCATCTGCCAATACGATTGCGAAGTTGGCAACTGGCATTTGCGACGAACTGCTTACAACCATGATTTTAGCCAGCAATGCACAAAGCAAGGTTGTAATAGCACCGGCGATGAATCCGATGATGCTCGATCACCCAGCAACACAGTACAACTTAGGCATTCTGCAACACCGCTTCCGTTATGAAATCATCCCGCCGGACATCGGCGAACTGGCTTGTGGAGACTGGGGGCCAGGCAAGATGGCACCGGTAGAAGCGATTGTCGCGCAGGTAATTTCGCGACTGCAAGCTCGCACCACACTTTCCGGCAAACAAGTACTGATCACCGCCGGTGGCACCAGAGAAGCGATCGACCCTGTCCGCTTCATCGGCAACCGTTCTTCAGGCAAAATGGGCATTGCAGTCGCCGACGCGGCTTACGCGCGCGGCGCCGAAGTGACGCTAATCTCGACCGTTCAAGTAGAACGCAATTATCCGGTTGTAGTTGTAGAAACGGCGCAGGACATGCAAGAAGCCGTAGAAGCGGAGTTCGACACAACCGATGCTCTTGTTATGACCGCAGCCGTTGCAGACTACCGCCCCATCGTTGTTTCAGCGCAAAAGATCAAGAAACAGGAATCCGAAGACCTGGTTCTGGAACTCACGAAGAATCCCGACATTTTGGATTTGCTCGGTCGAGTTAAACGAAAAGATCAAGTCATCGTCGGCTTTGCCGCTGAATCCGAAGGGTTGCTGAATAACGCTCAGCAAAAACTCAAGAGAAAGCATCTCGACATCATCATTGGAAACGACATCACCGTGCCGGATATCGGCTTTGGAAGCGACTACAACGCGGTCGTTATTCTCACCGCTGAGGGACAGCGAGAGAATCTACCCCGCATGCCAAAGCGCGCAATTGCAGACCACATCCTCGACATGGTTGCCGACAAGCTGCAAATCATCGCGCAAAAGAAAACACCGGTAAGCAAGTAAGCAAGCTGGCAGCAAACTGGAGCGCGCGAATGGGGGGCAGCGAATGGGAGCGCAGCCTTCCAGCCTGCTCATAACGGGAGCGCGAGCTTCCAGCTCGCTTCGAAAGAATTCGCTTCCGATACGGGGTAATCACCATCGATTCGCCTGCATTCAAATCCCGCGCATCGTCCGCCCCACCAGAAGCGGCACTGCATTCATGAGTATTTGGTCTGTAATACTAATCGAAACAAGCTAATAGTCCGGGTTCAGATCATTAAAGCATTGCTTGCACGCTAAAATGGTTGCGCCATAGCCTGACGGCGCCAGGCAAGGCTTTCGAGCCGCGACGGCGGCTAGGGCTGGGTGCTATACTCCACTTGGAGCTTGATTCATTATGAACTAGCTTCAGGCGTTGCAAGGAGATCAGCATGGGCAAAAACTGTTCCTACCTGTCGAATCGGGACTCCGACTCGGGTTTCGGATTGGGTTCTTGGCTAGTCGGTTTATTTATCGGAGCACTGGGCGGGGCAACCGTCGCATTGCTAACAGCACCGAAATCCGGAAAAGAACTCCGCAGTGATTTGAAAGATGGCGCAGCCGCTCTTCCAGAGCGAGTCAGCGAACTCATGGATGACACACTTGACCTCTACGCCTCTGGTGTTAATTACGCTCAACTGGCAGTCGAAGAACAAACGATGCGCGTCAAACGCGCCGTTGCTGCCGGTAAGCTGGCAGCCGCGAAGAAACGCGAAGAACTTGACTACAGCAGCTCAACTGTATTGCCTTTCCAACACCACTAGGAGTAATCGTGGATCCAACCACGGTAATTAATTTTGCGGTCGCCGCTGCGCTCATTTTCTTGGCGGTCTCATTGACTTTGCTAGTCACTTCGGTGATGCCTCTTTTGAAACAGGGGCAAGACACACTCGCCTCAATTCGTCGATTGAGCGACACGATCGACAAAGAAATTCCGCCAACACTCACCGAACTACGCGGCGTGATGGACGGCGTGAACCAGATTCGCGCGCTGACAGCGCAACGCGTCCAAGACGTCGGCAGCAAAGCTGAGGAAGTCGCTGGAAACGTAACTACGATTGTAGGAACCGCAAAGAAAGAATCGGCCGTTGCAACGCACGGATTGATGGCGGGACTGAAAGCCTATTTTTTTGGCAATAAAGAAACAGACGGAGAAGCAGAGAAACAAGCGTTATTGAACAGGGAGCGGAAAAATGTCGAACTCAAGCACTAGATTTTTTGAAGGACTCTTGCTCGGCGGAATCCTGGGTTTCCTCGGTGGCATTTTGTTTGCACCGAAGTCAGGCAAAGACCTGCGTCGTGAACTAGCTGAAGGTTCAGACGAGCTTTATAAGAACGCAAGCACCGGAATTTCCGACATCAAAGATCGCGGACAGCAAGCAGTTCAAGATCTTCAAAGCCGCGGCGACGCCGCCATCAAACAAGCCACCGTGCAGTTCCAAGAAACTCGCGACCAACTCAGCCAAAAGCTTCAAGAGCTGGGTGGCAAGCAAGGCAAGATTGGCGTTCAAGAGCCTGAATCAGCCCAACACATGTAATTTGCAATGCGCTTGAACCAGGCAATCTCACGAACCGGTTATTGCTCCAGACGCAATGCCGATGAATTGATTGCTGCAGGAAAGGTCAAAGTAAACGGCAAAGTAGTTCTCGACTTCAGCTGTCAGATAGATCCTGACATGGACGATCTGGTGGTTGAGGGAAAGAAGCTGCAGTTTTCCCATCTTATATATGTGGCGATGAACAAACCGCCAGGTGTGGTGACGACGATGTCGGACGAGTCCGGGCGCGAGACCGTAGTTGATTTATTGCCAGGCAAACTAAAATCGCTGAAACCAGTCGGGCGCCTTGACATGTATTCGGAAGGATTGTTGATTCTGACCAACGACGGACATTTTGCGCAGCAATTAACGCATCCTTCCGCGCACTTGCACAAAACGTACGAGATAGAGGTTCGTGGAACTATAAGCGACAAGCATTTGCAGATGATGGCTTCAGGCGTCGAATTGGAAGACGGATGGACGCTTCCGGCCAAAGTTAAGCTAATATCCCGAAATAAAACTTATAGCGAGTTTGAAATTTCTATCAGGGAAGGGCGCAACAGGCAGATTCGGCGGATGTGTTCTCTTCTTGGATATTCAGTAGTTCGCTTGCGGCGACTGGGGATAGGTATGTTACGATTGGGACTGATACCCACCGGCTCATGGCGATATTTAACAGATGCTGAAGTCAGGTTACTTTACCCCAAAACAAAACGAACGGACTGACGATACGATGTCGTTAGCAAACATAGGTCAAAAGCTAAAATCAGCCCGCGAAGCGCAAGGGTTGAGCCTGATTCAGGTATATGAGCGCACCAAGATTCCAATCAACCACTTGCAATCGGTTGAGCAAGGAGAGACAGAGGACCTGCCGGAGCCGGTCTTCATCTTTGGCTTTATCAAACGCTATGCAGAATGCATCGGACTGGACGGACAAGTGCTAGCTGATGAATATCGCTCGCATGTCGACTCCGGCAACAACGGCCGCGGACGAAAAGAAGCGACCCCTTACTATGCCTCAAACGACTATGCGGTCAAATCGAAACCACGCGTGAGCACACCGACTTACAAGTTGTGGTTGTTCAACGCGCTGATCATTATCGGCGTTGTCGGGACCATCACCTGGTTTGTCAACATGCAACAAAACAACATTGCGAACCAACCTGATCCAAGTTTAATGAGTTTAAGAAACGCAACACGCGGACTTGCTCCAGTTGCGCCTCAACCGAACCAACCGGCACCAAATGCAACACCGGTTCAAGCGCCTCAAGACACATCGCAAAAACTCTCGCTTTCCGCTACCAGACACGTCTGGGTTGAAGTCAAGAGAATCAGCAATGGCGAGAGTGTATTCACCGGATATCTCGAGCAAGGTGACCGTCGCGATTTTGAAGATCCGCAAGGATTGATCGTTAGAGCGGGGGATGGGGGTAGCTTGTCAGTAGACAACCGGGGTAAAATTGAGACCTTCGGATTGCCAGGCAAGGTTACTGAACGTCAGTTCCTTTCGCCGGTCGCTTCAAGCGGCACTCCAGCCACGAACTCAACAGCTTCGACAGGCTCGGGCAGCATCTTGAATACCACCGGTGCAAGCAGCAGCACCTACCGCCCGGTAGTACGACGCCCACGACGCGTCGTCACCCAATCCGATACGCCCAGAGTGCGTCGCGATACACCACGACGCTACGATGCTGGTCCGACATCGGCACCATCACGTTACTCCGAAGGGCGTTTGGACTCAGACTAAGCTCAGCCGCACTGGCTGAGAAACGCCAGGAGGCTCGTTCACTATGTTGCAAACCCCAAAATTCGGGGTCGTCTCGCTCGGTTGCCCGAAGAACCAGACCGACACGGAAGTCATGCTCGGCTTGCTGAAAGAAGCAGGCTTCGATTTGACTTTCGATAATGACGAGGCGGATATCTGCCTGGTGAACACTTGCTCGTTTATCGAAGATGCGCGCCGCGAGTCAGTGCGCAATATTGTTGATCTGGCATCGGATGGCAAACAACTTATCGTCGCAGGTTGCCTTGCGCAGCACTTCAAGGAAGAGCTTCTGAATGAGCTTCCGGAAGCTAGAGCTGTCGTAGGCACGGGCGACATTCACAAGATTGTGGATATTGCAAAAGCGATTGTTGCGGATTCCAGCTTGCGCATTGTGCAAGTCTCAGCGACGCCAAACGATCACATTGATGATGTGATGCCACGCGTTTCGACTTCAGTTGGGGCGTCGTCCTATCTGAAAATCGCAGAAGGCTGCGACCACGCTTGCACTTTCTGCATCATCCCGATGTTGCGCGGAAAATTCCGTTCGCGATCAATTGATTCGCTTGTACAAGAAGCGAAGATTTTGGTGGCAGCCGGAACAAGAGAAATCATTTTGGTATCACAAGACTCCAGCTATTATGGACTGGATACATATGGACGTTTTGCGCTTCCTGAGCTGCTCGAAGCGTTGCACGAGATCGAAGGATTGGAATGGATTCGCATCATGTATTTCTATCCAACCGAAACAAATAGAGTGTTGCTTGAAACAATGAAGCGATTGCCGAAGGTAGTGAAGTATGTGGATATCCCACTTCAGCACAGCCATCCCGAAGTATTGAAAGCAATGGCTAGGCCGTTGAATCCAGAGAAATGCGTTGATCTAATTCGCGAAATTTTGCCAGAAGCAGCAATTCGTTCAACATTCATTGTTGGATTCCCTGGCGAAACAGAAGAGCACTTCGAACACTTGCACGAGTTCATCAAGACGCACAAGTTTGATCGGCTGGGCGTATTCACCTATTCGAAGCAGACCGAAGTCCCAAGCGGCAACATGAAAAATCAAGTTGCGCAAAAGGTGAAGAAGACTCGCCGCAATAAAATCATGGCGACACAACACACGATTTCATTGGATCGCAATGAAGCACTCGTTGGAAAGACACTGGAAGTCTTACTCGAAGGCTACGACGAAGTCAAAGAACTCTACTACGGGCGCAGCCAGTGGGATGCACCGCAAATCGACAACACCGTATATGTACTGCCGGAAGGAATCGATCACGATTACCTCGGCGAAATCGTTCAAGTAAAAATCGACGAAGCGAAAGCCTACGATCTCTTCGGCAAAGTGACCACAGCCTGCACCAACAGCTGCTCAGAATCCTCTGAGCCCGCTGCGAAAACTCAAAAGAAATCAGCTGAAAAGAGAGAACTCCGAGCCGTCTCAATCTAACTGGGACCGCCGGCACATAGTGCCTTGATGGGAGCGCACGCATCCTGCGTGCTTCTAAAGCTTAGATTTCTGCTTCCGCTCCCAATAATCAAACGCCACCATACAATATCCCAGCGCCAGCGTCCTCTCCCTGCGCTCAAATATCTGCCCGTCAACTGTCAACGTCACAAAATAGAATCCACCCGGCTGCTCTTCCACCGACAACTCTCCACCATGCGCCTGGGAAACCATCAGCGCCTGCTTCGGATCGAGCGCCGGTTCCCACACAGCCCATGATCCGGCATGATTATCACAACTCTTGTACTTGATGATGTTATTTGGCTCAATCAAATACATGTGGGATGCACCAACCTTGGATTCCCCAGCCGCCAACCATCCCATGATTTTGGTCGCCTGCAGATTGATATTGAAATGATTCACTGAATCCTCACAAGTGATAGCTAAACTTCAAGTGTAGAGCAAGGAGTCTACCTTTTCCCGGTGCACCTGCCTCAAGGATGTGACGTTGAGAGGTATGGTCTGTTAGTCACCCTGGTCCAACCGCCGGATTTTACATCCGTCAAATGACGAAAACGCAACGGACACAATCGTCTTCGTTTCATCTAGAGTTCACGAACAGTTCACTCCTAGTTCATCCATGAAACATATTATTGCAACATGGAAGGGATGAGTTAGAACTGCGTTTGATGCCGACGCGCCCAGCATCCAGCTTTCCGGAAACCTTCGAACACTTATAATCTCCCAAACTGCCACAGGGGTTTCGGTCATGAATAAACAAAGCGACGCACAAAGGCTTCTCGACAAAGCAATCAAAGCGTATGCATCGAAAGATTTTTTAGTGGCACAAGAGATCTTCAAATGGATTTGCCAACTCTATCCGCTCAATTGGACAGCCAGATACTTCTATGCGATGAACTTGTGCGCGCTTGGTGATTTCTCGGACGCACGCGCACAGTTGTATCACATCGAACGCAACGCCGACGACGGAGTTTGGCAGCACGTTTCACGAAGTGGTATCGCAGTGGTGAACAACAAAGAAGCACACATGCGCAGATCACTTAATGCACTTTTGGACGCTGGCAGCCCAGGTAGCTAGCCTAGACCGCAGGCTTAGCAAAACATTTTCAAAGATCAAATCCGATCTTCACATGGGGCAAACGGAGGGTGAGCATCACCCTCCGTTTTTTCGTTGATTCATCTGCGTCAACAGAATCACTTTCTAACCGACACGATGGTTTTCAATCCATTTGGCTCTGTTGTTCGGATCATCATGCCCAGGAGTAAAAACGTCCTTTACCCAGTTTTCCCATGTGCGGTTAGAGTCATAAATCCAACCGCTACCCGCAATATTATCTTTCGGGTTCGTCTCCACTCCATCAAGGCTAAAGTCTGGCAATTGTGCGTTCGTTGGCGTAGATTGCTGCACGTTGTTCAAAGCTCTGATATCATTCACCGCTTCTTTTGGGATTACTGAACGGTGACAGCACCTGTGCATCGCCTGCCGAATTTCTGGTGATGTTGGCTTCTTGATTTTCAAATCTGCTCATTTTCCTGCCCTCGCTGAATCACTTCCATGACTCTGAGAATAGCGAGCCAACATAACAGGCTCATAACACATAGTGAGCTTCCATAAACTGTCACCAAAGCTCGTCGGGGATGTCAGCTAAAGTTGTTGAACTGCTAAAGCATGCATGGGCACCTAGGCCGTGCTACCCCGAATCTCCAAAAGCAAACGCCAGTAATCAACGGCGACTAGATTTAATATAGCGACCCAAAATTATGATGCTGCTGCCCGAACTCCGCCCGAAATGGGCGTTAGGCTGGTCAATGGACCTCAGGGGTTTGGAAACAGACAGTTTTGGGCATTTAAATGGTAGTAGAATCCGGCTCGCACAATTTTATGACTGCAGAGAAATCAGCTGTTACGGATAAGGAAAAATCCGCGACACCAGCTAATGCTGGCAATGAAACGGATAAGAAAGCGGCCGACACAAAATCGGAGCGCGATAAATCTACTTCGTCTTCCGACAGCGCTCAAACTCTAAGCAATCAAGCCACCAAACCTGGTGACAACCAAGCTTTGCAAACAGCCGGTGCAAAGCCGAAGGGCGATGTTTCACCACTGCTTGGAAAAGTTGAGATCACAGAAAACAAAGAAGCAAAGCAGCTAAATCCAGCAGCGATCCGGAAGGCGGCAGACGACATTCAGGAAGCGACATTCAACCGCGCTGCGTGGGGATGGGGTTGGAGCAAGCCGAATCCGGAGAAAGTCCGCAACATACTTGAGCCGATGAGCGAGGCCGATCGCAAACGAGTTGAAGATCTATACGCAAAAAACAACCCGGGACACACATTGAGAGGCGACCTCAAAGGTAAGCTGGGAGCAGAAGACTATTTAAAACTGGAATCCATACTCAATAGAAAGGACAACAAGTCTGACGAATCTGGTCAGGTTCGCCTGGCGCTGAACAAACTAGAAGAAGCGTCAGCAAGACAAGATGCCCGCTCAGGCGTAATCAACTGGGCTGTCGGCAAGGTTGTCCCTGGAATCGAATTGATGAATCGCTACGGCGATTCGCAAGACAGCATTCACCGCACCAATGCGGAAGCTGATATTCGCAAATCAATTGGTGCCCTGACTTCAACTCAGATCAAAGAGTTGAAAGAAACGTACGGACAGAATTACAAGGACAAGGACGGCCAGCCGACCGACCTTGAGAAAAAGCTTCTCTCAGATCCAAATTTGTCGCAAGCCACAAAAGCGGCTCTGCACATTCTTTTTCAAGGCATCGACAAGCGAACAGGCAACGATCCTGAAGCGGTGCAGAATACACTAAAGCTTGCTCAGATCGGACTTGCTGCAAAAAACATTGATATCTTTAAGGATGCAATGCAAACGGCTCCGTCCGATGCGCGAAAACAATTCGAGCAAAACGGCGGCTACCAGCAAATTGAAAAAGCGTTCTCGGGTGATGACAAGGCGATGGCACAGACCTACGCCGAACAAGGATCAGGTAACATCGCTTACCTGATCGAAGGCAACAATCACTGGTATCACACAAATAGAGACGAGATAACCAGGCTGGTTAGCACCCAGGCAAGTGATATCGACAGCCGGCGCTACACCACGGGCAAAGAGCTCAGCGATAAAAATAAGCAACCGGCGAATGAAGAAGAACGTAAATCACTAGAATTCTACAAGAAAGTCCATGAAGGGCTAACTGCGGCTGGTAGCCCACGTGAGGTCGCCCTCTGGGAACACAAGCTGATGAAATCAGCGACTGTTATTACTCAGGCGCTAGAATCACACAAAGAAGCGAACTTCATCGGTTACGGAAAGAATACCGATCGCAACAAGCTCTACTCTTCTGTGGAGAACATGAGCAAAGACGATTGGAACCGTTTCAAAGCCAATCCTGATGCTGAACTTCTAAAATTCCAGAAAGCTCTCGATACTTTTGCAACAGGCAAAGATTCATCCACCTTGATTGCAATGGTGAAGGAAAAGCTGACAGTCGATGATTTTGACAAGTCGCGCGACTTAGGGCGCCGATCCGTCGAACAAACCTACGACGACAACAAGACAAGCGCCGGTCCGCGCGTAGAACGCATCTTCACAATGACCGATTCTGAGCGCCAGGATTACAAAGATAACAAAGGCGGCATTAGGGATCGCATCGATAGAGCTATCGAATCGCAAACGCAGCCCCACTCGATGGAAAGATTTGCTGCGCAGCGTCTCCTGAAAGAAATGATGGAAGGCAAGAAGCCTGACGGCATTGACAAAGCATTGCTCAGCTCAATGAAGGGCGAGAACCCGACATCCACAGTAAAAGCAATCGAAACAGCATTCAAAGAAAATCCGGCGCTGCTGAAACAGCCCCTGAGTGATAACGATACTAATGCTATTTTTCATCTCCGCAGCGCACTCGACAAAGTCGTCGAAAAAGCGGGCTACGGTGAGCAGTACATTCCCACCGGCGAATTCTCGTATGCCACCATCCCGGGCAGAGAACAAGAATTCGCCCAGCAATTATTCAAAACAGGCAGCATGCCGCTCGAACTAAGAACGGAACTAAATCGCGACAATCAGACCGCCAGGTTTAACGACATCCTCACTGCGAGCGACGCAGACAAAGCTCGTTTACTAAATCCGAATCCGGATGCAGCGACAAAACGGTTTCAGGATGCAGTGCTAGGCTCAAAAGAAGATCGTGAGATCCTAGCCTTTGCTTTGAAGCAAGGCAAGTTAACAGAAGCCGATCAATTCCGCGCTTTCGTCACGGGCAAAGACAAGAGCCCTGAAGAATTGAAAGAGCTGCTTGGCAAAATGACGCCAGAGCAGCGGCAAGATCTTGCCAACGAATATTTTACGAAGTACAAGACGTTGATCAGCAGCGATGTAATCGACAAGGTGCCTTCGCAAGAGAAATTCCGATTCCGCGAAATGTTGGCGCCAACCGAAGCGCACGTTCGTCAAATTGTCCTTGATGCGCGTGAGGAAAGAGACAAGCACAGCAGTCCCGCAGATGCACTTATGAGCAGAATGTGGGATAAGAGCAAGCTTGGCGCGGATGAGGCACAGGCAAAATTAGACAAGTTTGTCAAAGAACATGCCAGTGAAATCGACAAGCTTACGCCCGAACAGAGGAAAATTTTCTTTGACTCGCTAACAAATTATCAAAGCGCGCTAAAGAACTATGTCGATTCGAAAGGTGCTTTTGCTGAAACCTTGGTTGATGCAGCCATCACTGTTACTGCTGTCGGCGGCGCCTTCTTCACAGGTGGAACAAGTTTGGCATTGCTCGGTGCCATTGGTGTTGGTGGCGCAGCATTTCGCGTCGGCGCAATGAAAGCAATCGAAGGAACAGACTTCAAGGACACCCCAGAGAATGTTTTCAGGCAAGCGTTCAAAGGATTCATTGCCGCTGAGTTAGGATTCATTGGACCACAACAGCTGGGACTGAATGGTCTGACAAAGGTAGGCGGCGCTCTGGCGATCCGCACTGGTGAAAATGTCGTCAACAAACTGGCGCAAACAGGCATTGCTAACACACTGTTCAAAGGCGGCAGCGAAGCGACCCAACAGTTGATTGCTAAGGAACTGGCTGCTGTGAGCCGCCAAGCCGCAATCATCGGAGGCAAAGAATCCGAAGCTATCGTGCAGAGAATATCCGCCGCAGCTCTTAAGGATGGTATCGCTCCTGCAGAAAGAGCGATTTTCGAACAAGCTGTCCGCAATGAACTAAAAGAACAAGTCGTTACCGGACTTCGAAACAAACTAATCAATGAAGGCGAATCGTACTTGCTGAACGTAACAGCTGCGACCTTGGGCAGCGTAGGAGCAGAAGCAGCAGCCACAGTTGTAGGTTTGGAAGACTACCAGACATTCTGGGATAGAGCGGCGGGCAGTGCAGTCGCTGGACTGGGTGGTGTCACCGTATTCCATTTCACTTTTAAAGGAGCGGCAGCAACTTTCAGAGGCGCCAAGGCAATCATAGGCAAAGACGCCAACGGTCTCTTTGCCGGCGAAGGAACGATGATTCGCCATGCTGACGGCAGTACAACGGAAGTGAAGACTGGCGAACAATACCGGTTCAAGAAAGGCGACCAGATAGTCCAGGACTTGAACGCAATCGAAAAAGCTCCACCAAGAGCCGCTGGCGAAGGCGAGAAGGCACGTCCGGTGCAACAAGCTGAGCGCCCAGCAAAAGAAGCAGAGCCTCGGTCTGAAAAGCCCGCACCGAAAGAAGAACAAGCACCACAGCGTGCAGCAAAAGAAGCAGAGCCTCGGACTGAAAAGCCTGCACCTAAAGAAGAACAAGCACCACGTGAGCGAATAGCACACGAAGGTGACAAAGTAACTGCTAAATTGGATGAAGCGCCGAAGGCAAGCAGAATTGATACGCCCGATGCCCGCCCGGCTGACACTGGACGCAAGGAATTCATTCAAGAGAAGTTCAAGCACCTGACGGATGCAGAACGGGTTAAAGCACGCGAAGCTGTAATCCATGATCTCAAAGAAGTGAAGGCTTCAACTGCGATAAAAGGTGCCGACGGAAAGCCGTTGAGTGCTTACGAAAAGTTGATGGCTGATCCCAGCATGAGCCCTGAGCAAAAGAGTCGCGTATTGGATCTTCTTGCCGATGTTCGAGAGCATTATGCAAGCTACCGAACGCCAGATGGCAAAATGCTTCCCGATCAAGAAGTGAACTGGATACATACGCAGGGCGAATTAGCCAAGGTCATTGAAAGCGCACAAGCCAACAAATTGACAGGCCTGGAAACGGAGAATGCGCTCATCGCATCCATGTTCTCCGACTCGGCGAAGTTTACCGAAACAGCATTAACCAAAGCGAATTTCGCAACGCACCATCTCGACGGGGCGCTTGCGGCAGCAGAAGCTTTGGAAAGGAGAGGCTTCCCCGCCGATCGCATCAATGCGATAACACAAGCAATCCGCGAGCACCAAATCGCGCCGCCGGAATTCATGGGATTCATTTATCACATGACCATTAGCGGCACACTTAAAGGTAAGCTGGCGGCAGGATCCATCGATCAGGCTAAGTTCGATCAGATGAAGAAAGTACTGGATGACATGACGGTCATTGGGCCGGATAATCTTCCGCGCATAAAACAAATCGCCGATGTCAACAACGCTCGGCTTGTGAAAAACAGCAAGGGCGAATGGGAAGTTGCCTTCACTCCCGAGCAACGCGAACTGATGAATCTTACCGGCAATAACCACTGGTTCGTGCCTCATGATCCGCGCTACCTGGCTGACGGCAAGACGCTGGACCCGGAATTCCAAAAACTTTCGCCGGGAGAACAGGCTGATCGTATATCTACGTACAAGAGTTCACGTGCTCTGATCGATGGCGACGGGATCGACAATTACGCCACTGTTGGTGGTGCAAGCAAAATCGTCAAAATTAGAGGTCCGGAAACTACATTTAAGGATAAGACTGTTTGGGATTCAGTCCAATCAGTCGACACAAGTTTCAATGACGCGTTGAAAGTGATGACTCCTGAGGGACAGCGCATCGCCCAAGCATCACTTGCTGAGCGCAACCGCATTCTCAAAAATGAAGAGACGGGCATCAAGGCGCAAATGGATGATTGGCTGAGAAGCAGAGGAAAGGATCCGAGCAAAGACAGTATTCCGTTCTACAACACTGAGCTGAAGTATCCGGATACCACACCGGCCGACAGCGCTCGTATTAAAGAGCTGCAGGGCAGCAAGCCTGCCAATGCCACTGAACAGGCGGCAATTGATGCAGAAATCCGGTCCCTGAAATATAAAGGCATGACTGAACAGCAAATCGCTGACTACGAATTCGCTAAACAGATTCGCGATCAGATGACCGATTTCATGCGTATGGGACATAGAACCGACGGCAGCTTGCCAGGACGCTTCGAATCCAGCGTGGGCGCTCGAGCCGAGGCTCCTACGAATGAAGCGCTGAACAGCAGCGAAGCATCGCGAATTCAAAAGGGTGAATATCGCCCGCGCGTCACTAATCCCACTGAAGCAGAAATCGCCGCTGTGCGGCAGCAAATTCCGCAGCTCGGGAAAGAAGTCTCCGAAGACTTCAGCAAAGCAATCACCAAGGTCCGCGATTCATGGACTGAGAATCTTGCGCCCAAAGTCAATCGAGCCAATGAATTAGCACCACAAGTTGATGCTGCCCACAAGCAATTACAAGCAGAGATTGCAAAAGTAAATGCGACCCAAGCCGAAATCAATGCCGCCAAAGCCGATCCCAACCATCCGCTCAACAAACAAGCGAAACTTCACGAATCCTTCAATAGATGGAAAGCAGCGGCTGATGAGCATGCGGCTCTAAACTTGGAAATCAACACCGTTACAAATGCTCGTGCGCAGCAGCTCCAGACAGCAATGGATCAATTCGCTGCGAAACATAACCTGCCACCAGTAAAGCTTGCATTAAGCGAAAATATGCACGCCAGCGGCGGATACACATTCGGCGAAGGCACAATCACATTGCCGCGAACATCGCTTGCCGAGCCCGGCGGCGCGTTTAATCTGAACAAGGTAACTTTCCACGAGTTCTCGCATGCCGCTGGTCAAGACTCGCTAATAGTTCGCGACGCAATGCGCAAAGCAGCTCAAGAAGGGCGCACGGCGGATACAGACCGCGTTAAAGCTCTCTACAAAGAAGCCACTGGCAGAGATCTGCAAGATGAGTGGTTGGCGACAGTCAAAAAATCAACCGATAATAAACCTGCCTTGACCGATGCCGAACTTAAGAGAGCGGGCGATCTCGCCAAATCTGTAAAAGAATCGCTCACCGACGTAGCAAGCCGCTCAGAAGAACTCGGAAATTCAGCAAGAGTCCTGGACAGCAAGTTGAACGATCTGCGCAGCAACGCAGACGGCAAGGCTGTAGATAGAGCCTTCGCAGAAATTCTTAAGAACGGGAGCGACAACAAACTAGCCGCACGAATGTTTGGAAACACACCGCCTTCGGACGACCTAGTGAAAGCTGCTCGTGATTGGACCTTAGCGCGTGAAGGAAAACTTGACAGACCATTCGATCAAGAGAAAGCCAGACAGTTGTTGATTGCTCACATGGAGCCCGAACTTAACCGCGTAAATGCCGCTCACAAAGATCTGATCGATCGGTATTCAAACAACCAGTTAGAGCGTGAAGCCTATGCTCTTTCTCATCAGCTGGATGATCCAAACAGGGTCGCTGGTCGAGATACATCTGAACCAAGCGCGATTCGCCGCCGCCAGGAAACAGGTAATGAAGCGGCCGACCGTGCTCGCGTTTCACCAATCAACGAGAAGCTCCCAGAGGAGATTGAGCAAGCCCGCGTCAATGCGCTAAAAACAATGGAGCAGAAACGAGCCGATATTTTGGTGGCAAACAAGCAGCAAGTTGCGGAGACGATGAGACTGCGCGCTAAAGAAGGCATCGGCGGAAAGCCTGGCGATGCACATCAGGAAGACATCTACAAAACATTGGTACGCCGACTTGATGATCTGCAAAAGTCAGGCAAAGTCTCCCGAGATTGGCAAATAGAGCCCGGTATGATCGGCGGAGCAGCTGACAATGCGAAGGCTGACTTCATCATGGTCAATAAGAGAACAGGCGAGATTCACATCCTCGACGCGACCGCTAACGAGGTGAAAATCAACAATGAGAACGGCAAGCTCAGCCCGCTGCGCGAAAGAGGAATCATTCCATTTGATCCCAAAGCGTTCGACGTGAGAGCTGCTGCCTCTGACGTACATAGCGATTTGGCAATGACCAATCTGGAAAACAAGATAGACTCTGTTCTTCAGAACTTGGACAAAACGCGCTCCCCGCTAAAACTTGGCGATACGCCATTCCCACCGACGCATACAAGAGGTACGCATGAGAGCCAGATTGAGGATCTGAAGAAGCTTAAGACCTGGCTCGAGAAACAAAACAATCCCGAACTCACTGCCTACGCCAGAGAAGTCCAGGCTGGTATCACCTACCTCGAGAATCAAGCAAAAACAAAAGTCGCCTCGTCGGTAATGAATGACAATCTGGCTGAAACGGCTGACAGAGTGAATCTAAGACTGGCTCTGAAGAAAGTCAGAGACCAGTACACACCGCCAGCGCTGCGAAATCAAAACCAACAAGCAATTAAGCCGCCCGAGCAGAAGACAGCGGTTCACGTTCGCAACAAGAACGAAGCATCCATAAAGGATGGGGACTCTAACTATCAATTCGATCCTGAGAAAGTGATGAAAGATAGTATTAACCGACTAACCCGACGAGATCAGCTCCTGTCGCAGGACGAACTCACCAAGCTGCGAAAGCTTCCGGGACTTAAAGGTAAATCCGACGCTGACATCAATAAGTTAGTTAAGGAACAGCTCTATGAAAACAACCGCATGGCGGGAAATAGAGTCGGAGATAGCAAGCATATAGTTCTGGTGGATGATTTGGCTCAAACACTAAGAAGTACTGATACTGCCAGAATCACTCAGCCGCGAGTTGAAGCTGCAGCTCCCCAAGCCGCGAAACGTGCAGAGGTGGATGTTGTGACGAAGTATGCCACCGATGCTGGTGCTACTCCGAAGGACGTGGATAGTCTAGTTTCGGATTCGAAAACAATTTGGGAAGCATATGAGCTGCCAAAGACATTGGAAGCAGCACAGCCAAAGGAAGTAAAAGATTTCTTCGACATTGTCATAGACGAGAAGGCAGGCTCTTGGTCGCCTGCGCAGAAAGCGCTAATGGAGAAACTGCGGACCGCGTATCAAAACGGAGATCCTGCGGCAGCTAATTTCCTGGCAAGAGTTCTGAGATAGATCATTTGAAAGGCATTGGTGTGAATTTTGCAGCATGACGAAATGAACGAACTGCGCAAACGAAAAGCGGGTCTCGAGCATGCAGCGTTGATGATGGCGGCCGAAGGCGTTGCCGTTCCTCCAGAAATTAACGAAGAGCTGAATCAGCTCGCAAGAAGCCTGGCAGGCTTGAGCGAAAGCATTTCACAGTCACCTTGGACATCTTTCCTGGGTGAAGAAATCGAAGGATTCGTGCTGAATGAGAAGCTGTCCTCAGGAACATATTCTCATATATTTAAAGGAGTCCACGAAAAAACCGGTGAAATATGTGCGATCAAGATTGCACGAACAAGCGATCCGATAATAGCAAATCCCGACGATCACTTTTCAAAGCAAGCGATCCGTTTCCATTTGGAATTATGCCAGTATGTGGATATATCACCGAACAATGTGCTTCAGCACGAATCTGAGCGCCTCCAGAACGACCGCAGCGGGCACTTCGTCAAAGTACTTTCCACCGGAATGCACAACGATTTGTTCTATTATCGAATGCCTTTTATTGAAGGCACCTCACTAAAATCTTTCGAAGAACTCACTTCTGACTTTAGTCAATTCACAAGCATAAATCTCGACATCTTCGAACGACTTTGCACCGTACTCGACGATTTCTTTTTATTGACGCCAGCTCAATACCACGGCAACTTGCAGCCTGATGCCATAATGTTCACAAAATCCGAATTCGTTTTGCTATCACCTGGCATTTTCGAAATTCCGGATCCGAATCCAGACCAGCCTACCATCACAATTACAACACCGGCATATTATCCGTTTTTCGAAAAGAACGATCTATTCGCACTCGGAGTCACTTTCTGGGAAAGTATCTGCCGGGAAAATCCTTTCAATGTCAAAAGCAATACAGAGAGAGAAGCTTTATTCTCAAACGATTTAAGAGAAGCCCTCGATTACAGAAAAGCCCTTATTCACACTCCTCTCTGGCAAATTCTAAAGCTAAAGCTTCCGCGCGAGATACGTTCGGAATTGTCAATGCAAACAGAATCCGTCCTTCTGAAAGCACTCAAACTGGAAATGAACAAGGACGGCTATCTCACTGGAGTCCCCGGCTTCGCATCCGCTACCGAATTTAAAGAAGCCCTGAATGAACTGGCTGACAGCGGAGTGCTAGCCTCGCCAAAATAATTCCGATCCCCCTTGAACTCTTTTCAACTTTTCAGCGTCTTCATTAATAGAGGACCTTGAAGAGGCTGAACGGAATGCCTGATCACGATGATCTATTCAAAGAATTGATCTGTACTTTCTTTTTTGAATTTCTTGAGCTCTTCATTGATGAAGAGTACGTGTCTGATTTGGAACGATGCTCGGAAATTCAGCTAGACAAGGAGTTTCCCGCAGAGCTAGGTCCGGGGAGGGCGCATCGGGCCGATCTCGTTTTCAGCGTGAAAGTCAAATCGAGCAAAAAACAGCTTCTGATTCATATTGAAATCGAGTCTAGCAATAACAAGAATATTGCGAAAAGAATGTTCTTCTATTACAGCTCTCTTTGCAAGAAATACGATTGTGAAATACTTCCAATCGCAATCTTTTCTTTCAGAAGCCCCAGAAAACCCGTACAAACTGAACTGACTCTCCTAGCAAAGGGCAGAAAAATTGGCTTCTTTAGCTTTACCGCGATCCAGCTTAACTTGATGGACTGGAGAGCATATCTAGGTATTATGAACCCGGTAGCCTCAGCGCTGATGTCTTGCATGCGCTATAGGGAAATGGAGCGACCTGAGGTAAAATTGGAGAGCCTGAGGCACCTTGCTTCGCAGATGTTAACGCCAGAAGAATCAGCACTTGTCCAGCGAGTGATCGATGCTTACCTTGACTTAAGCGACGCCGAAAAGATCATATTCGCGCAGAAGTTAAAAGAACTGGAAATTCCGGAGAGAACCAAAATCATGACTTACATTACAAGTTGGCAAAGAGAAGGGATGGAAATAGGCCTCGAGAAAGGGCGAGTTGAGGGGCGAGTTGAGGGACTTGCTGAGGGGCGCGCTGAAGGTTCGCTGCATGAAGCGTTGAAATTGGTTAAGCGGATGCTCACAAAGAAGTTTGGAAACGTGGGTGAAGAAATAATCCAAAGAATAGAAGCCTTGAATCAGGATAGACTTGAGCAATTGGCTGAAGACATTCTTGATTTTTCAGAGATGAGTGATTTAGAGAACTGGCTGATTCACAACACAAGCGACGCCGAATAGGAGAATACAGTGGGCAAGATAGAAGCGGCAACGCAGGCATTTCTGGATCAATTCAACTCTAATACTGGACCTGCGATCTATGAATTACCGCCCGCTGAAGGGCGAAAGATCTTCGATAATCTGCAAGAAACAACACCGGCAAAAAGACTAGACGCAGACGTATCCGATTTCAACGTGAATGCTGGAGAGTTCGGCATTGTTGGTGTTAAGCTGGTACGTCCAAAAGGATGCACAGAAACACTTCCAGTGCTGCTATACATTCACGGAGCCGGCTGGGTTTTCGGAAGTTGGAAAACGCACGATAGGCTTGTGCTTGAGCTAGCTAACAAAGCAAACATTGCAGTAGCTTTCGTTGAGTATTCCTTGTCACCAGAGGCAAAGGCGGGCGATGCGATAATGCAGTCTTGCGCCGTCGCAAAACACTTAACGGAACATGCGAATGAGCTAAACATTGACGCTTCGCGCATGGCAGTCGGTGGCGACAGTGTTGGTGGAAACATGTCGATAGCACTCACTATGCAAAGCAAGGACGGAAATTGTCCTCAATTCAATTTCCAATTACTCTTCTACCCAGTAACCAATGCCAAATTCGATACCGATTCCTATAAAGTGTTCGGTCAAAAGCACTTCCTGACGCTGGAAGCGATGAAGTGGTTCTGGGCCCAATACGAACCAAACGAAGAGAATCGCAAGAAAAAAATGCTTTCGCCGCTGCAAGCATCAACAGAAGACTTGAAAAATCTGCCACCAGCTTTGGTGATAACAGCAGAGTGCGATGTGCTACGCGACGAAGGTGAAGCCTACGCACACAAACTAATGGAAGCCGGCGTAAATGTTCAAGCGATGCGCTGCCTAGGAACGATACACGACTTCGTGATGTTGAATGTGCTTAGCCAGACGCCAGCCGCTCGATTAGCAATCGACACGGCATCACAAAAACTGCGCGAGCACCTGCATCGCGCTACTGCCGCTGTCAAATAACAGCCATTTCAATCCCGCCCGCCTGAACAGCGGCGTCATCTGTGGGGATTGCCCCCTGCTATTTCTTAGCTATCGAGTCTTTCTGTATTCGCTCCAACATAGTCAAGGCGATTGGATATTCATAGAAATGTCCGTCGCCAAAATCTTTAACCCATTTTAGATTGGGTATCGCGGCTGCAGACTCACCTGAAAGCGCCTGATCAACCCCCAGAAAGGCTCGAGCCTCAGTTCCGCGTTGTTCGCCTTGTGCTTGTTTCAGAAGTTCATCCGCACTAATTTCTCGATTGAGGTATTGGACTATTGGTGCAGGCCAAAATTCTTTAACGGATCGCTTAGCCGCTTCGGCAACCATTTTCTTCGCGGCATCTTTGTTGCCCATCATCTTGTGTGCAAACGAGCCATAGAGCAGCGCGTACATCCGATGATAATCAGGATCATAGGTCATATTCAAAACCTGATCGACGTCCTGCAAGCATTGCTCCGGTTGATTCAAACAGAGATGCGTTAAGCAGCGTGGATAATACGCATTGAGACAATCTGGATCGAGCATAATAGCGCTTGAATAATCCTGCCGTGCCTTCTCGTGCTCGCCAATCTCATCGTATTCCATAGCCCTCGTCAAATATCCATTTCGAAATGCAGGCCTTAACTCCAAAGCTTTCGACAGATCTGCAATTGCTTCCTTTGATGCGTGAATCTCATGCCACAACAATGCTCGCGAGAAATAGTCTTCAGCATCTTTCGGTTTCTGCTGCTTAATCACTGCCAATGCTTTTTGCATCCAGAAATCAGCTTGCTTCTCGTCTTTTGGCACGCCATAACCGTTTCGATACAACTTAGCCAATCGAGAAAATGCTTGCCCGCTATTTTTGGTAGCTGCCAACTTATAAAAGGTAACGGCTTGCGTGTAGCTCGTTGGATCTCCATACTCATAACAGAGTAAATCAGCGTAGGCAAGCTCAGCGGGAACGGCATCCATCCGAACCGCACGTCGTAAATAATCCTGTGCAAGTCTTACATCCTGCACAACACCTTCACCAACCTCATATAGATTTGCCAACTCTAAATACGCAGCGCCAACATCCTGTTCGGCTGCTAGTTGATAGTACTCAGCCGCTTTATGAAGATCGCGTTTGACACCATCGCCATTTGCGTACATGTAGCCAACCCACAATTGCGCCCGTTCAAGCCCTAGATCAGCGGCTTTCTTCGCCAGCCTAAAAACTTCTTGAATTTTCTCCGGGGAGGCGCTTCCTGCTTCTCTATAAACAGAGGCGAGCTGAATCAAAGCATACTTATCATTCTGGGCAGCCATATCCTTTAGCTTCTTCTCCGCGCGCTCATACAAGCCTGGCTGATAAATCAATTGAAACGTGCGCCTGTCCCGATCGGTCATCGAAAGCACAACGTTCTGAAAGAACATCATGTCCCGGCCATTGCAAGAATGCCCATCCAGCCCCAGAGCATGTCCAATCTCGTGCAGGAAAACAGCATGCCGTCGCGGCATACGATTATCACTCGTATCTTTAATCGGAGGCTCAAGGCGAACCACATCGATATTCACCCGGCTAATCTTGCCCACTCTCCACTTCGGAGGTCCTTCGCAAACCGGCACCGTATGCGCCATCACTGTTTGCGATAAACCCAGATCAGAACTCTTTTGTGCTTGCGAGAAAACGATATCAGCCTCGTCCGGCTTGGTGACGAGTATGTATGAAAGTCTTTTCGGAACAAGCGCAATCCATTCGTCGAAACAGTTTTTTATGCAGTTAGTGTCGACATCCGAAAACCCATCAGCGGCATTCTTTTCCGGAATGTAAACCTTGAGGGGCATCCTTCCTTCAGGCCAATGAGTAATACGCGAGTGAGCGACAAGTTCTCCAAAATAATCAGGTTCCTCTGCGCTCTTCCGTGTGTCGACAAGCTCCTCGATTGCCTGGCGCGGACGTCCATTGATACTCTTAAAATCTGGCGAGCTCACACAATATTTGTAATCCATAGTTGCAAGCTTCGTCTCGCCCATCTGATCATGATGTTCAGCCGACTCAAGAAGGTCGATTGCATCTTGATTGAAGGCGACCAGCTTCTGGTTAAACGGCATATGAATGTGCAGCTTAATCTTGGGTCCACTTTCGTCTATCACCAGCCGATAGAACCCAGCTGCGACGACAAGAAGGAGCGCCAGACTAAACAATAATGCTATTCGATATTTGGGCTGCTTTATCCAGCTGGTTTCGGACATCGAGTCCAACCTATTCGAGCAAACTCTGATACAGCCCCACGCTATCATAATTGAAGCTTATCGACTAGGTTAAACTCCCCAGACAGTTCAGCCAAACTGGGTATATCATCCTCTATGAGCCGGGAACCCATAGCGCGAGCATTGTGCGTCTGTTGTTTACTGTTACTGACGGTTTACAACACTGAATCTCCTGCGGCTCAAAACCCCAACGAAATCGGACCTGGCACTTCGCAAGATAACGACAGCTCGGCAAACGCATCTGGAGCAGTTTCCGGTGCGAGCGCCGCAAAATCCGAAGCTGTTGCGGGTCGGGAGAGCGCCGGGCAGCCTGAGAATCAATCGGATGGCATAGAGAACGAGCAACTATCCACCGATGCAGCAAAAATAGCCTCCTTGGAGCAGAAATACTTCGGGTCAAATTTCGATCGTGACTCACTCAATGACCGCATTGGGCGGATAGAGAAATTCGTCTTCGGTTCGCCGCAGAAGGGAGCTAACGAGATCCGGTTGCAGCGATTGCTCAAAGTGCTGGATCATCGAAAAAATACGTTCAGTGCGCACTCGATTTCACAAGCAGGGTCAGGTTCAGCGCCGGGCAAAGATGCAAAAGCAGAGGAACAGTCCACCTCAAAAGGAATACAACTGGGAGAACAAAGCATTGCAAACAGCACGTCCGTTGGCGTGACAATAAGCGGGCAAAGTACGAGCGCTGGCGCGAAATCCGGCGCGCCGAAGACAAAGAACTTACTGGCAATAATCAACCGGGGCATAGATAACTACAACCGGCATCGATTTCACAATGCCGAAGATGACTTTAATGAAGCTGTCGATATGGCGCCTGGTTTGGCGAGAATATATGCCTATCTCGGAGTAACCTTGCTGCAACTAAACGAGCGAGCATCAGCAATGGATGCTATGCAAGCGGCGTATGAGCTCGATCCATTCGGAACATTTGGCCGATATGCAAAAAATTGCTTGATTGTTCTTGCCGGTGACGAAGAAATTCGCCGGCGCGGACCACGCGATGACAAGAAAACGGTGGACAGCGTCCTCGATAAAATCAACCGTCAGGCCAGTTCGGATGCGGGCCGTTTTTCAAAAGGTGGCTCGGTCGCCGCCAATGACAGAAACATCACTAGCAGCCGTTTCACAAATAGACTGGCAAGCGAATTCTCGGGGTACTCAGACACGAGCAATGATTACAGCATGCGCAGTTCGTATGCAAGATCAGACGCGGCAGTGCAATCAGCCAATGCACACAGGGATGCAACATTGCGAGCAGCATCCGCCCGAGAGGCGGCGAACAATTTAAAGATGCTGCTCACAACAAAAATTCTTCCTGGCGGCTCCAGACTACGCGCATTTGGCACCACGCTGAATACACGGTACTACGGAAGCGAAACCCGCAATCTCGCGCCATGGTACATCCCACGCGAATATCCGCCGGAGTTAAAGGCACAAGCCAAGTCACTTAAAATGCAAACCGCAAAGACATCAGCAATACGCAGAACAGCAACAAAGCAATCCACGGCATCATCAGCTAAACTGAAAAATAGTAAGTATAGAAATGCGAGGGGAAGTTCAAGGCGCAAGCATTAGAGAATAGACTTAGTCTAAGCAAAATCGAATAAAATATCGTTGTCAAATATGTCGTATACGATATGTCGCTCAAGAATATGTCGTATACGATATAAAAAACAGATGTCAATTATTCGATTTTGATGAGTTCCTTGAATTTCGAATGTCGACAGCGAGTGCGAAGAATGGTGGCAGCGAGAATGGTGGCAGAAAGTGAGAAGCACAGCTCTAGCGCCGCTGGCAGGAAGAAAGCAATTGGGGGAAGCACAGTGACGAATCGAGTTATCATATTTTGCTTAGCTACTGCCGTCTCCCTGTCACATGGGGTCGCACTCGCTAAAGGAGTGGGGCCGGACTGCAATCCAGTCAGAATCGAGCAAGCAGCCAAATTGATAAGCGACAGCCATGCGTATTGCGAATCCTCAAAACTATTTCTGGCTCAAGCAGAGGAAACTGTAAAGGAAGCGAAGAAACTTCAAGGTCAGGCTCGACAATATACAAAGAACCTCAAAATCAATGCGCCTCTTTTGAAAGGACAAGCGCTCAGCGATGCGAAAAGACAGTTTCAGCTCGATTTGAGCCAATTTTCGAAACATGCAAAACAGTACAAGCTTCATACCGATCAGGTTCGCCAACAATTCGGACACTGCCAGGCAAGCATGGAAGCATATGATAAGTTCAGAAAGGAATTAGAGCTTCATTGCGATCAGTTCCACATGCCGAATATTGAGCCACCACATATTTGCCTTGAACTCGGCACCTCTGCTCAAGAAGCTGCATCAATGCAAAACAGAGTTGCCGAACAAATGAAGAGGGTAGCGATTGCAGAGAAGCAGCTTATGGAAGCGGAATCTCGGCTTAGCAAAGCGGAAAAGATGAGTGACGCCGTAGATGGTATCGTCAGGACAAACACAGATCTTGCATTAAAGGAACAAGATCTTGCCGCAGAATTTGCACGGCTGAAAGAAGAGCATCGACAGCTCGACGTTGCGCGCAGAGCATTGCAACGAAGTGGCGTTAGAACAGCAATACCGCGAGTTCACGGAAAAGTTAAGACGAAATAACTCCTTCTACTTTGCGAAACACTGTGAAATTACTAAGGGAATTGGCGGCATCACGAACGCTGTTAGGCATCACGTTGGCGAGGATGAGAGGCATCACGTTTGCGCGGATGTTAGGCATCGTTGGTGCGCATGAGGAAATCACGTTTGTACGAATGACCGATATGACCTTTAGCATGTCCCTTGTATGACCTTTCCATCGCAAGCCATGACTGAAGGCAATTCAAATTCTTCTGTTGGGTCGTTATGATCAGAGCAGCCTGATTGTCCGCATCTATTAGTTTGAATACTCACGCGCACCTTTGTGCGCCGTCTTTTTGTGCACCTTAGTAGCTTTGCAAACACCCACCCCACGCTCGGCGCAAGCCCGGAGGATATATGGATCCCAGTGTAGAAGAGCATCCCGGCTCAGCTTCCAACGAAACAAAGAATGGAGCTGATCCACCCCAGCAAGGCGCTGCAAACATGAGCCAACCTCATAATGAAAGATGCAACGGCTCAGCTCATGTTGAAACACGCTACATACATCACATCATTTACCAGCAACCGGCAGGTCAGCAACCGAATGGTGCGCCAGTGGAGGAGATGCTGCCGTTTTTGAATCAGCCACCTTACTACCAGAATCAAGCTCAAGTTCAACAGCGCGCTTACTACGATCCAAACAGACAAGAGCGATACGATCAGCAAGAAGGTTTCCGGCAAGGAGCAAACGACCTTGGCTACTCAAACAGCTCCAATGGCTTCAATAATCAAAATGTTCATCGCAACGGCAACCGCAATGGCGGATCAAGCTTTGCAGATTCAGTCGACTCCGCCGTCAACCTCAGCAAGACACTATTTTTCAAATTCGGAAAGAGCAAACAAAGCGACCATCGATCGCAAGAAAAAGACTTAAATCGAAAGAAAGGCACAGCTAAACGAGGAGATCCAAAAAGAGAAAGCAGCGATAGCGAAAAGCGCAATAGCGAACAAACGAAAAATTTCTCTGCTGATGAGGAAATTGAAACTTCACTTGGCGAAAATGCGTCCGATCTCGGCAGCAAGGATACGGACGACGAGACTGGGAAGGACGATGAGACTGGAAAGAGCGCTGCGGACTGGTCCGAAGTACTGAACATTCCAGGTCCCAAGCGCATTTGGACAGGATTGCAGGGACTCGCTGTGAGCCTCTTCGGAATATTCCTGCCAGCATTTCTTTTCTTTGCAAGCATTGCCTCTGCACCCAAGCGTTTCACATTGGTCTTGCTGCACCATCCAGTGGAAACATCAATTGAGTTAATGCTCGTCGCCAGCATTCCACTCATCAATTACTTGGTATGGAATGCCCTTTGCAAAGGGAAAACCAATGTTTCTCGCCTTCTGGTAATGGCGCTTGGCTCTGCATTAACCAGCAGCCTGGCAATAGCGGGTATTTGTATTGCCGCATTGTTTAGTGGCAATAACGATTTAGTAAACAGCATCGGAACCGATTTTAGCCTGGGATTTACATGGTTGGGGATTCTCTCACTTGTAAGCGGCGGCGTTAGCGCGTTCCTAATAAATAAGCTCCGCCTGAGCTGGGAATTACCAATGACGCGCTTCAAGGTTATTGCTCAAGCAATCAGCGGAATGGTCCTTACTTTGCTAGCATTTACTGGATCGGAATACCGCCCGTGGTGCATTCGCATGGCACAATCGCAAGCAGTATCAGTAGACGGCAAGCAAAAAACAGCGGGGCTTGCCTGGTTGAGACAATTGCGTCCCGAAAGAGAAATGCTGATGGAATGCGCTGATGCACGAGCAGCCGGGCTAGCCGGACTGTTCTACCCTTTAAAGCAAAGCACTCAACATCAACTCTATTTCCAACTAACAGGAACGCCTTACAGTTTCCGGGATATGAATGCAACAGATCTTTCCTCAATGCCGGATGACTACCTCCGCCGCCACGTTGTTGGTGACCGCATCGAGAATTTGATCCTCACCAGATCGAGCTTGACCGGTGCGCTCCATCCAAACACGCTGACATCAACATTGAACTGGACATTTGTCGTGAAAAACGGCAACTCGTTTCCCCAAGAAGCGCGTGCGGAAATTGGCTTGCCGCCAGGAGCCGCAATAACCGGTCTTACTGTTTGGCATCGCGGTGAATCGGAAGATGCAGATTTTGTCGCTTCCAACAAAGTGGATGGCGCGCAAATGAGTTCGGAAGGTCATGACAGCCCAGCTATGGTTACGGATCTCGGACACGGACGAGCGCTGCTACATGCGTACCCAGTTCCTCCAGAGGAAGAATTGAAGATAAGAGTCTCGATGGTGGTTCCGATGAAAGCAGAAACCGATACATCTGCATCGCTGATCACGCCTCAGCTTATCGCAACCAACTTCGGACTTAACGGCGACCATCTCGTTCGCCTGCGTTCTGTCACGGACCTCAGCAGCTCGTCCAAGAGTTTGAGTAAAGGCGTGAGCCCGACAGGAGAGAAAGTCATCTCCGGACAATTCGACGAGAAACAGCTTGAGACAAACGGCGTCACTATATTCGCCTCACGTTCAGTAACAAGCAAACCTTATGTCGTCCTTGACAAAATCTCAACAGCATTGCACGAGCAAGATCGAAAGGAACGTGAAGCGCGATTGAAAGCGAAGCAGAGCAGCACGGAACAACATGACGACAGCAAACTGAAAGAAGTAGTCGTGATGATTGATGGCTCAAGAGGAGTTACCGCGCAAATTGATCAGCTCTCTCGCGTGCTTTATCCGAGCAAAAAGAAGAATGCACCGGCAAAGAAAACGAAGATACGAACCATTCAATCTCACTACCTCGTGGAGGGCATTAATAAGGTTGGGGCAGCAGCACCAAAACATTTAGTGGTAGTGATTGACGGATCTGAAAAGATGGCAAAGAGCATGCCCGAAATCGAGCTTGCCCTCAGGCAGATACCACATACAGTGCCAACATCTGTGATTATCGCCAACCAGGAAAACGCGGCGCTTGCAAAACCCATTCTATTGAGCAAGCGGCTTGAAGATCTCAAGAATATAAAGTTCATCGGTGGACAAGACAACCTGAAAGCGGTCGTAGACGGCGCCGAACTAGCCGGAGAATCGAAGGGTGGAGCCCTCCTGTGGATACACGGGCCACAACCCGTCATCAATGAAGAGATCTACATAATGTCGCCATACACGGCGGCGCCATCCTTCTACGAACTATCACTGGGCGCCGGCACCGATACCTTTGAATTCTTCAAGAATCACACAGAAATCGGACCATTCTGCCAGGTGCCCAGAGATGGTGCAAACATCGGTACAGACCTGGCTTCCTTCTTCACAAAATGGCGCCCAGGCTCCAGCAGCTACGCTGTAGAAATGCAAGACGCTACAAAGATGCCGAAGGACTTCCAAAAACCCAGTGATGAAGAAGCAAGAGAAATCCTGACGGTGCATGCCATCAAGGAATGCAATAAGTTGGTTGCCAGCCGCCATTTCAAGAAAGCTGCGCGCATCGCTTTGAACTACGGCTTCGTAAGTCCAGTAAGCTCAGCTCTAATCAATGGGCAACCAAAGGCTGATGCCGGTGATGTCGAACAACAAAATGAATCGAGCTACGGCACTGACACGGCAAGCGGCGAAAGCGCGCAATCCCAAAACGCATCAAGTGATTCAGGAAGCAGTGATTCAGGCTCAAGCGGTGGCGCTGACGCATTTTCCGCAGCACCTGTGCTACAAGGCGCCACAAATGGCAGTATTGGACCTCAGGGCAGTGACGCCACTGTGATCATGGGCGTCAATACCGCCGGCACCGTCAGGGTCAACAACCTTGCGAATCTGGAAGCCTTACTGAATATCATCGCAAATCTCGGAGAAATCCTCTGCCTGCTCGGCGGCATCGCAATGGCGATACAAGGTTTCGCCAGCAAGTCGGTACTCAAGCTCGGCGAGGACATCGAACTGGGACCAGGGGGCAAAGTCGTACTCGGAATATTGATAGCCACTATCGGCATATCCATTCCTGGAATAATTAATTGGTTCGTCGCCTCAGCTCGCGATGCAAACCTCTTTAGCTAAACCAACGCCCACGCCCTAAGCCCTGCAAGGAGCCCGTTTACAGCAACGGGCTCCTTCTTATTGGGACAGGTCCGTTCCAATGGAGCTGTTGGAATCGCCCCTGATTGAATAATAGTGTTCTTTACCGGGAGCTTGGCGTAACTATGCGTAAAAGATTATCTTTATTGATGGGACTTCCAGACAATGCGTCACCCTCTGAAATGCGAAAGCAGTACCAGCGGATCATGACAGCAATGCTTTCAGCAGAAAGCGAATTGAAGGACGGATCAACTAATCGCTACGCAGTGGCGAGGGAAAAAATCAGTGAGCAATATGAGCGTGTCAGGGCGCACACTTCGCACGCAGCTGAGACGCACACAACATCCACAAACGGTGTATTGCTCGGCGAGATACTGGTAGAAGCCGGAATTATTTCGCGTGAGCAGTTAGATGATGCACTCATGGCGCAGTGCAGAACACAGCCACCATTGCCGCTCGGTCGCATCTTGGTCAGCCGCAAATTGATTACATGGGAACAGCTTGCATACTTCTTAAAGCTGCAAGATCTGCTCCAACTTTCACCGACTGCACCACAACGAATGACACGTCAATTCGTCGAGCTAGGTCTTGTCTCAAGAGCAGAGCTAGAAATGGCCGAAGTCGATTGTGAAACAACAGGCTGCTCTCTTGGACACATTCTAATTCGCCGCGGATGGGTCAAGGCTTCGGTAATTTCGGCTTTGACAAGCTCGCCTGATCAACAAGATTCAGCAGCAGCCTCGGCCGCAAAAGCTGTCGGATTGGAAAAGCAGCTCGCTGCAGCAGTTTAATTCATTTACAAAGTTCAGCCCCCCAGACGCCAGACCGCCCTAATGGTCTGGCGATCTGCTATTTAGTCGCGCGGCGCCTTGCTCTACGAGCGCCGGAGCAAGAATTTCAGCTGGTTTTGTAACTGGAATGGTGAACCAGAAGCGAGAACCTTTGCCTTCCTCGCTGTCTACGCCGATCTGCCCGCCATGGCATTCAACAAGGGCTTTACAGATCGGCAGTCCCAGACCTGTGCCGCCCTTCTCCGTGGCATCTGTAGTTTTGACTTGTTTGAAGCGTTCGAAGATTGCTTCCTGCATAATTTTCGGGACGCCACGGCCTTCATCAATCACGTTGAACTCGACAAAGTTCTCTTTTTGTACTGCTGTTATAGTCACTTTCGCACCTTTCGGCGAGAACTTGACGGAGTTCGAGATCAGGTTGACTAAAACCTGAACAAGGCGCTCTTCATCGGCATAAGCCTTAAGATCAATTTCGTCAGTTATGAGCCCAACATCCTCTTTTTCTGCAAAGAATCGCAAGGCATCGATGGATCGACTAATCGGCGATGCCGCGTCAATCTGACGACAATCCAAACTGAATTTGCCGGACTGCAACTTCTCGTAGTCCAGGAGATCGTTAATCAGTGAGATTAAGCGGGTGATATTCCTCTGTGCCAGACCAGCTCGGTGCTCTCCTGTTTCATTTAGATCACCATATACACCACCGGCAAGTAACTCTAAGAAACCCTTGATCGAAGTAAGCGGTGTGCGCAAATCGTGGCTGACCATTGCCACGAACTGCTGTTTCATTTCCTCCAACTCTTTTAATTCTTGGGTCATCCGGTGAAAAGACTGGTCTAGTACAGAGATCTCGTCTTTTCCCTCCAGCACCGGATTCAATTTTTCACCTTTTGCAAGGCGCTGAGTATTTGATACCAGTATATTCAGTCGCGTTGTAATTCCTTTGGTAAAGAAACTGGCCATCAAGACAGCCAACACGACATTGACTGAAACTCCGAACACCAGTGAAGCCTTTTCCAAGAATCTCATTCGCGAATGAATAGCTGGTGAATCTTTTAGGATGGTCTCCTGTTCATCCATCAATGCGCGCACTTCATCGAACATGTTCTTGCGCAGAATGGTATATTTCGGCTTGATTTTCTTCCCGACGACCATAGCTTGCCCGAGCTTGCCTTCCTCGGCTAATTTCATCGCAAAACTCACCAGCTTCATCAACTTCAGAGCATTTGTTTCAAAGACCTCAACGCGCTGCAAATAGTGTGGGTTGTCTTTGCAAATGTCTTTTAGAGTATCTATTTGCGCCGGCAGCTTATCCACTGCATCATGGAACTTCTGCGCAGCAGGAGCGGGCTGTCCTTGAGTTTGATATTCAGCGGCAGCATTTCCGGCATCATAGACAAGTTGGAGAACCTTGTTTGTCTCTCCGACAATCTTCTTTGAATGTTCTTCTTTTGTGACCAGCAGCTCTGTTTCATGCAATAGCCAATATAGGCTGCCTATAAAAACGAGTTCTAAGACCAACAGGACGCCGACAAGTAAGAGGCCTTTTTGCGATAATTTCCAGTTAGCTAACATCAATTCGCTACCTTACGCATGCCCACCCATTCCCTGCGGATTCTTTTCCGATATCAGTTCTCATTTGCTAGAGGCGCCTTGACCAATTAGGACCAAGGGTTCTCCTTCAGCCGGCTTGGTGACGGGAATTGTAAACCAGAAGCGCGATCCTTTCCCTTCTTCACTATCAACTCCAATGATTCCGTTATGGCATTCAACCAATGCTTTGCAGATTGGAAGCCCTAATCCGGTTCCGCCTTTCTCTGTCGCGTCCGTCGTTTTCACTTGTTTAAAGCGTTCAAAAATTGCGTCCTGCAGATTTTTGGGCACACCGCGGCCTTGATCTATAACATTGAATTCTACGAAGTTTTCTTTTTTCACGGCTGTGACAGTGACCTTGCCACCTTTGGGAGAGAACTTAACGGAGTTGGAGATCAAGTTAACCAGTATTTGAACAAGCCGCTCTTCATCTGCGTAAGCTTTAAGTTGTGTCTCCTCTGTCACAAGTTCGACTTCCTCCTTCTCTGCAAAGAAACGCAATGCGTCAAGGGACCTGCTAATTGGGGAAGCAACATCAATCTCACGGCAATCCAAGCTGAATTTGCCTGATTGCAGCTTTTCATAATCGAGCAAATCGTTTATCAATGAAATGAGGCGAGTAATATTCCGTTGCGCTAAGCCAGCGCGATGCTCACCAGTTTCATTCAAGTCACCGTATACGCCACCAGCAAGAAGTTCAAGGAAACCCTTGATCGAAGTTAAGGGGGTGCGTAAATCATGGCTAACCATCGCCACAAATTGCTGTTTAATTTCCTCTAGCTCTTTAAGGTCCGCGGCCATTTGATGGAAGGAACGATCCAGCATTGCAATTTCATCTTTACCATCAAGCGGAGGATTCAATTTCTCATTCCGTGCCAAACGCTGCGTGTTAGCCACCATCACCCCGAGCCGGCTAGTGATACCACGGGTGAAAGTCACTGCAATCGCTAAAACAAAGGCGATATTAAAAGCAACGCCAACAAGTAAAAGATTTTCTTCAAGGTCTCGAACATGCGCTCGTGCGGCGGGGCTATCTGCCACAATTTTTTCCTGCGCGTCCATCAGAGATCGCAGCTCCGCTAAAGTTGCATTTTTCCCAGCTCTATATTCAGCCGTGCCATGCTGATCGTAAAGCAAGGCTTCCTCATGGCGCCCAGCCTCTTGCAGCTTTACAGAAGTGGAAACTATTTTTAGAGCCTTATATGCATTTTTTTCGATAATGGAAATCCGATTCAAGAAGTCGGGATTGTCTTTGCATAACAACTTAAGCTCAGCGAACTCAGAAGGCAGTTTGGAAATGCTTTTGTGATAGTTGATCGCATCTTCCTGATTCTGACTCATAATGAACTTGGAACCTGAATCTCCGGCGCCATATATGCTGCCAAGCACACTGTTGGTCACACCTACAACCTTCTTCGAGTGCTCCTCTTTAAGAGCACTTTGCTCAGATTCAAATAAAAGAGCTGCTAATGCGCCGACGAATGCTAGCTCCAGAGCAACAAGGACTGAGACCATCAACAATCCCTTGTGCGATAGCTTCAAATTGCCTAGCATAGAGAATAGTCCTTGCGTTCAAAGTTGGCTGGGTGAACTCCGGCCGCCTCGGTCGGGGTCAGCTTTTAATCCTATACCCAAGACCGTGGACATACTCAATAATGGACTCATCACCAACGTCAATTTTCTGGCGAAGACGCTTGAGGCAGGTCCGGAATGACTCTGGAGAAGCTTCAGATTCTGAAGACCAAACACGGTTAAGTACGGCCTCGGCGGTGAAGACCTGCCCCGGGTGGCGCATAAAGAATTCGAGAAGCGCAATTTCCTTGGGAAGGAGTTTCAACTCTTCGCCGTCACGGGTAACCTTATAAGCTTGCGGATCAAGGACGATATTTCCGAAACGAAGCTGCGTGCCAAGAAAAGCTTGGGGACGGCGTAAAAGTGCTCTTACACGAGCCTGCAATTCCTTCATTTCGAAAGGCTTGGTCAGATAATCATCGGCCCCCGAGTCTAACCCCTGTTCTTTTTCATCGCCGCTCTTCTTGCCTGTCAGCATAATGACGGGAACTGTTTTACCTTTGGAGCGAATCTCCTTTAGGATCTGCACACCGTTCATTTTTGGCAATTCCCAATCGAGAACAACCAAATCATAGTCGTAGTACAGGAGGCGATCTAAACCTTCGTCTCCTGCATGTACCATATCAACTACGTGCGAATGCGCACTTAGAGAATCTGACACAATCAGGCTCAAGTCACGATCATCTTCGACCAGGAGAATTTTTGCCATTGCACGTCGCCAATAGATTTTGCCGCGGGTTACTCAGGCTGCTGAGCGATTGATATTCTAGCCGATCAGAACTCTTGATATCACTATGAAACTGCACAAACGAAAGAGCGAACCCGGGCAGAGGTCCGCTCATTCAATTTATCGATATCCCAGAACTGGGTTGGGTTTGCTGAGGGTTGGGTGTGAGCTGATTGCTCCGGGACATCGACCAAGAAACGAAAAGAGAGAATGGGGTGAGAGAGTGTTTCTCGTTCCTTGCGATTCGCATGAATACATTCTCTTCATGGGTAGTGACATCGCTGTGACTTAGAATTTTCGTTTGCGATTTGAGCTGTAGAAACTAAAAAGCGGACCCGGGCAGAGGTCCGCTTTTCAATTTAATATCGACATCCCAGAACCGGGGTTGGGTTTGCTGAGGGTTGGGTTGTGAGCTGAGAGCTCTGAGACATCGATCAAGAAACGAGAAAGAGAAGATGGGGTGGGAGGGTAGTTTCTCGTTCCTTGCGGTTCGTTGTGAACCATGAATACATTCTCTTTAGAGACAGTGACATCGCTGTGACTGAGAATTTATGTTGGCAAATTCGAGCAGAAAAAAAACGAAAAGCGGACCCGGGCAGAGGTCCGCTTTCAATTTGATATATCGACATCCCAGAACCTGGTTGGGTTTGCTGAGGGTTGGGTTGTGAGCTGAGAGCTCCAGGACATCGATCAAGAAACGAGAAAGAGCAGATGGGGTGGGAGGGTAATTTCTCGTTCCTTGCGGCTCGTTGTGAACCATGAATACATTCTCTTCAGGGGCAGTGACTTGACTGTGACATGCAAAAAAAGATCGAACTTTTCTAGCGACCCTTAGTCAAGGCGTATGCCTGGCGCAAAAGATCGTGAGCTATGCGCAAAAGACTCTCAGCGGTTGCCAGATGATCGTAATCATAATTCTGCGTAAATCTGCGCATCTCTTCCAAACCATCTGCAGCTTGTGCTATTGCATGACGCATCATAAGCACGGCTGCCTTCAGAGTTGAAGGAACCTCGCGCGAAGACAAATTCGTCGATCCTTTTTTGAGTGCCGTTTCAAAATCATTCAAGTAGTCAGAGAACAGCTCGATTAGTTCATCATCAAATGGATCTTGAGATAGCTGTTTGATCTGCTTATCATATGCTTTGATCACTCGATCAATAGATTGTCTTGCAGGATAAAAAATCCTGCCAAGGAAAAATTCGCGCGCCTCATCTTCATTCGATGGTTTGAACTTGTATTGCTTGATGGTAATCGTAACGCCGATTAGCACATCATAATTCGCGCGCTTGGTGGCATCCATCAAAGTCTCATAAGCGAGATTTATAAGAAGCATATCTTCTGTAGCATCAAGACGCTCACGCTCTGTTTTGTTGAGGTGATCCAAGTCAGGATGCTGAGTTTTTACCAGCGATCTATAAGATTTTTTGATCTCAGTAGATGTCGCATCGGGAGTTAGCCCGAGAATCTGGTAATAAGTCTTATCCTTTTTGCTCAAAACGCGTCTTTGCCTGAAGTCATATTGCTAGTAATATTGTAGAGCCTGAAATGCCCGCTCAATGCTAGCAGCGTCAAGTGATGGAGATAAGTTAAGTGTACTGCCCTTTTTGCAACCAAAAAGACAGCCGCGTACTTGAATCAAGAATTGCTGATGAAAACAGTTCCATCCGCAGACGCAGAGAGTGTGAATCTTGCAGAAAAAGATTCACGACCTACGAACGAATAGAATCTTTCCAGCTATTAGTCGTCAAAAGCTCAGGTGCAAGGGAACCTTACACTAGAGAAAAACTTAGAGCGGGGATTTCAACTGCGTGTCGAAAAACCACTGTAACTGCACAACAAATTGATGAATTGATCGAATCGGTTGAACTGGAACTACAAGTTCTTGGTAAACGGGAAATTGCAAGTAGCCAACTTGGAAAGCTGGTGTTGGGCCGCTTATCCGCCTTACACGATGTTGCATACGTTCGATTCGCTTCCGTCTATAGACAATTTCAATCCATCGATGATTTCGTTCAAGAGCTGCAGCGCTTGGCGGGCGAAGATGCTAACGAAGAATCGAGCGCACTTTCTGACAAGCTTCGCATAATCTAACTTGATTTTAGAATAGACTAAATAGCTCCCGCATAGTACGGAAGACTGCACTGCTCCTCCGGTGCTGTTGTTTGGCATTCCTACTGAAGAGTTCAGCTGCAACTTATGCCTCTGAAACGCCACCGGAATGCGAAGGGCTCACAATTATCGTTACAAAAAAAATCCGAGGAAGAAAAGCACAGCCCAGCTGAGCGTTGGGCGCTAGCATGCCCAGCGATTCTTGCCGTTGCTAATAAGGGTCGGCACAACACACTGGCTGAGAATCCGCACACAGCTAAAAACGAAGCACGGTGCAAAGCAGGATTGCAGCGATGGTGGAGAGTAGCCTAGAGATGATTTGCTCAAGCAGCTTGAATGGCTGCGCAACGAGGGACACAGAACAAGATTCGAACAGCTATCGGAAATGGTAAACGATCAAGCGTAGATTATTTGATGAGCACGCCCCACGGCGGAAAGGCAGAGTTGGCAGAACAACCGAAAGCAGAGCGAAGAGGCTCGCATTAATCAAGCCGCGTATTATGTCGAAGGAGCTCTCGTTTAAGCAAAGATGCAACCGCGCGTCATATCGCCGGCGGCGGACATGTTCCTCTTATAGAAGAAGAGAAGGGCTTCCCGTTGTATCAAGCAGTGCAATGGCATTGAAAAATCAAGAAGTCCGAACGTAGCTTAGCTCTGCAGCTTCGTCTTCCAACGTATGCTCTTCCATGGGCTTTTGGGATCGCGCACTAGTAGCTTAAGCGCAGCCTCGTCAAATGCTGCTTGATTTTTAGGATCCACCATCCAAAATCTTCTGCCGAGCAAATAGTTATATCCGAGATCTTCCCAAGAGGAAAATTTCTTTTGAAGCAGCTTGGCGGCAGGCATTATTAAAGACCTTGCTTCTTCCTTCCTGATAAATCCTGCTTCGTATCCGAAGGGTCAGCATGGCCAGCATAGAAAGAAGGGTCTTTTTCAGAGAAGGAAGAATCGCATAACCTTTGAGCAGCCCCTTCGTCGGCCTTAGGTGGTGGCCCGGAATTCCGATCATTGACATCCATCCAGATTGCCTCCGAGAGAAACCGTCAAACGACAACATCCATAAGCTTAGAAGCCGATTTAAGGCTCAGACAAAGAAGCGGTAGCCTACCCCACAATTGTCCGACTATCCGGGCCACCACCTAAGCACGTCCGCCCTGGCACCATGAAACGGAAGCGTTCCACCCAAACACAGCGGCCAACCTTAAAAATATATAGGGGCGTTTTCTTTAACATGTCTCTTAACGCTAGTCCCCACAACGGAAATTCGCTACTTCCTACATGCTAAGATCGGCTATCCAGTTTTCCATAAATAGATATACGAGCCATGAATCAGATTCTTAAAGAAGTCGAAGCCCCTCACATGAAGAAGAACCTCCCACAAATGGATGTGGGCGACACAGTCAAGGTCTTCTTCAAAATCAAAGAGGGCAACAAAGAGAGAGTACAGGGCTACGAAGGCGTCATCATCAAGAAGGCGAATAGTGGCATCAACCACACCATTACGGTTCGCCGTGTATTCCAAGGTGTCGGTATCGAGAGAGTCTTCCTTGTCCACTCACCACGCGTTGAGAAAATCACCGTTCAGCGTAAGGGACATGTCCGCCGCTCCAAGCTCTACTATCTGCGCGCTCGCGCCGGTAAAGCTACCCGTATCAAAGAAAAGATCGGTTCCCATGTGAGCAAGGCAGAAGCAGCAGCCAAACAGGCAGCAGCAAATGAAGCTGCAGCAAAAGAAGCAGCAGCCAAGGAAGCTCCCAAAGAATAAGGATCGGGCTCCCATTTGAGCAAGCGAGCCACAACACCGCTTCAAAAGCTCAAAGAGCAACTCCAAGCAGTCGACGTGCTATTTGAAGTACGTGATGCTCGGCTGCCTTTTTCCAGCGCTCACCCGAGAATTAAAGAGCTATTCGGCACAAAGCCGAGGATTATCGTCCTCTGCAAAGAGGATCTTGCAGACAAGAAACGCCTGCCACCAAGTTTGAAAGAGCTTGCTGAGCACGACGGAAATGCAAGCCTGTCATTATCTTTGAAACTAGCAAAGGGAAAAGACAGGTTAGTCCAGCTCGCCGTCAATCTCTGCAAAGAAAAAATCGCGGCTCGCCGTAAGAAGGGATTGCTCGATCGACCGCTGCGCGCGGCTGTGGTGGGGCTGCCGAACGTAGGCAAATCGAGTTTGATCAATTGGATTGCCGGCAAGAAAAAAGCGCAAGTCGCCAATACGCCAGGAGTTACCAGAGGTAATTCCTGGATTCGCATTCATCCGCAAATAGACTTATTGGATACACCGGGCATTTTGCCAATCGCATCCTTCAAGGGCGATCAAGTAACTAAGTTGGCGCTATGCAATATCCTTCCTTCAGACCAGTATAGTAATGATGACATCGCGCTGTGGGCGATAGCGCTGCTTGAGGAAGAATACGACTCATATCTCGACACATATAGAAGTGCAGAGGACCGCAAAGTCGACTTGGAACGCATTGCAATTGCACGGCGGCTCGTAAAAGCCGGTGGCATTCCTGACTTGCAACGAGCTTCCGCGCTGTTCTTGAGTGAATTGCGTGCAGGCAAATTGGGTCCAGTAATTTTCGAACGCGCATCCAGCCGTGAAGCAGAGATGGCTGAGCAGGAGAGCGAATTTGAGGAGAAACACTTCGATCCATATCCTGAAGAAGAATGGAAACCGGGCGATAGCGAATCAGAAGACGAATAGCGCCTCAGAACGCCGAGACGGAAAATGCAGAGACAGCATTCAGAGGGTTTTATTTGTAGTCACACGCTACGACCCTTTAGAATAGACACGCTCGGCCGGAGAACGGTATATTCAAAGGATATGTGCAAATATGGCTGCAACCACGGATGATGCCTCGGTTGTCTTAGCGGAACACGATAGTTCCGAGTCCGGAAAAGAAGAAACAAAGAAGGCTCGCGCAAAGTCCCGCAGTAAAAGCGGCGAAGCACCAGGTGTTGAATCAAAATCGACATCCAAGACTGGTTCCCGAACTTCCTCCAAAACTGATCTCGAAGCGGATAAAGCGCGTTTGAAAAAGTTGCTTTCATTCGATCGCGAAATGACAGGCAAATGGGTGAAAAAAGAGGGCGCCATATTGTTAGGCACCGATGAGGTGGGGCGTGGCTGCTTAGCTGGACCAGTTGTCGCCGCAGCGGTTCACTTGTCTGATATTGAAGCCGATTCAGATCTGGCTGCGCTGCTCACTTCGCTTGATGATTCAAAAAAAATGACTGCGCCAAAACGCGAGGATCTTTCCGAAGTGCTGAAATCGAGATGCCGATTTGCTATCGCTGAATCATCAGTTGAAGAGATCGATCAGATGAACATCCTTCAAGCCAGTCTTCTTGCAATGAAGCGAGCCTTGGCCGAATTGGGACCTCCACCCGGAACAGTGATTTTGATTGATGGCAACAAGACTATTAATGAAGTGCGCTTCCGTCAGATTGCGGTAATCGGAGGCGACGCAATTTCCGCATCGATTGCAGCGGCATCTGTCCTAGCAAAGGTATATAGAGATCGCTTGATGAAGGACTTGCATGAGCAATTCCCTGCCTATCGATGGGATTCGAACAAGGGCTACGGCTCGAAAGATCATCGCGATGCGATTCAAGAGCATGGACTGACGTCATGGCACCGGAAATCATTCTGTGCAAAACTGCAAGTCGAACAACTGAGTTTATTGAGCTGAAATCGCGTCCCGCGCATCTACTTATGCAAACATGGGAGCGCCGCTTCTAATGCATCAGAACGGGGACAGTCGGCACCTTTTTTCACACGCACACGAGATTCGAATTAGAATCGAACACGTAAGCCGTTTGAATTGATACTAGTTGAATCTAGTACTGGATGCGAGCAGGTACGTTCGCACCACCGGGACCTGACGGAATATCGGGCGCGCGCTTGGGACCTTCGTCGATGATCTGAGCCTTGCTGAGCTGATCGACCAAGTAATCCACGCCATGCACAGTGATCATAAACGCGGCTTCGGAACGTTCGATGTAACCGCGTTCGCGCAAATACCAGAGTGCAAATTCAGTTTCAGCCATTTCCGTGCCTAGCACGTCCATGATCGTTTTAGCTGAACATCCCCCAGTCTGCACCCGCTTCTTACGGGCTTGCAAGAGCATTTGCAAAATTGCCAAACGAAATTCGATTTCGTTCGATGAGAGATTGTTCTTCTCAAAGTGCGGCATCTTTGGAATATTCGAACCACCGCCAGCGGCGGCGTGGGCAGCTGATGGTCCGCCATCGGGTCCCTGAGCTTTCGCCAGCAGCGGACCCAAATGAGCATCATATGCCATTCGCTTTCCGCTATCCGACAAGGTCTTGAACGCTTCGCTGATCAATCTGAAAGTTTCAGAGTTACCAGTTTCGGAGTTATCGGGATGGTAGATACCAGCTAGAAAGCGGTATGCATAACGGATGATCGTCGGGTGAGCTTGCGGATCAACTTGCAGCAGCTCATAAAAGGTTTGTTTTCCACCTTGCCCTTGCGGTCTTGGCGGTTGACCTGGTCCAGGTCCGCCGGGTCCCTGCCCGCCTGGTCCCGGTCCTGGACCGCCTGGTTTCGGAGGAGGTGGTGGAGGTTGCCACGACATAGTTATTGCCCCTTCAGTAGATTGCTAGCTATCACGAGTCTTTGAATTTCAGACGTACCTTCGTAAATCTCAGTGATCTTGGCGTCGCGCATATAACGCTCCACCGGATAATCAGTAACATAGCCGTAACCGCCGAAAATCTGCACGCACTTCGTCGTGCTGCGCATAGCGACTTCAGAGGCATAAAGCTTAGCCATTGCAGCTTCCTTCGTAAAGCGTCCGCCGCGATCTTGCGCAATGCAGGCGTTGTATGTCAGTAGCCTTGCTGCATCGATCTCTGTTTGCATTTCAGCGAGCATAAACTGAATTGCTTGAAACTTATTGATGGACTTTCCGAAGGCTTCGCGCTCCTTCGAATATTTGAAGGCATGATCCCATGCACCTTGGGCGATACCAACAGCTTGAGAAGCGATTCCGATGCGACCGCCATCGAGCGTGCTCATTGCGACCTTGAATCCTTCGCCAACCTTTCCTAGCATGTTCTCGACAGGAACCGGAGTGTCTTCAAAGATAATTTGGCAGGTCGATGAACCACGTATGCCGAGTTTGTCCTCTAGTTTGCCGAAGGTGAATCCTTTGGAGCCCTTCTCGATCATAAGTGCAACCAAACCACGGTGCTTCAGATTGGGATCGGTTTGAGCCATAACCAAATAGTAGTCAGCTTCAACGCCATTGGTGATCCAATTTTTCACACCGTTAACGATGAAGTGGTCTCCCTTCAGTTCAGCGCGGCAGTGTGCAGCAGCCGAATCGGATCCATTGCCGGGTTCAGAAAGAGCAAATGCTCCAAGCTTCTCACCACGAGCCATCGCAGCAAGCATTCTCTTTTTCTGTTCTTCATTGCCCCACTGAAGGACCGGCGAGGCTGTCAAAGAAACGTGCGCGGAATAAATTACGGAGGTGGTGGCACATGCCTTTGCGATCTCTTCAACTGCAATTGAGTAGCTGACGTGATCAAGTCCGACGCCGCTATACTCTTCTGGAAAAATCAACCCACAAAGATCAGACGATGCCATCAAATCGAAATTCTCACGTGGAAAGCGATGATTGCGATCGACCTCAGCGGCTTTAGGAGCGAATTCTTTCTGCGCAAGCTCACGCACCATCTCCTGGATGTCACGCTGCTCTTGAGTTAGAGCGAAGGCCATTGGAGACTCTTTAAGACTTGTACCTGTGGTCATTTTTCTCCCCCAAGGAGACGTATATGGAGTCCAGCACCTGATATCCTGCCGCGGCAGATAAGCTGCCGGACGAATAAGTCTTGGACCTGAAACCGGCCCAGCAAAATTTTATCATCTAAGCGCAGCAAAACCGCCTCTGGCCCAGCATATGTTGCTTTCGTGAAGCTCCGACGCCAATTCAGCAAATCCTTTAAGCAATAGTCTAAAATTAGCGTTCGTAGTAGGGGAGTCATCTGCCGGTAATGTCTGAGATAAAGGTAGTCCTGGCGCAAAATCAGGACGATCCTATGGAAGTCCTCAAAGACAGTCTTACTAAGAGCGGGCTGCAAGTAGCAGTTTGCAACAACGGCTTTGATGCTCTTGACGAGCTCATAAATTGTGGTGGGCACATTTTAGTCCTGACCGATCAGCTTCCTGACATCAGCGGATTTCAACTTTCTTGTCTTTTGAAATCCACAAGCATCACCCATCCACTGCCGGTTGTTTTGGTTTCATCTGGAAACGAGGGTAACGACAACTTCTGGAGTCGAGCAAGTATGGCTGACTCCGTGCTCAAGCGTAGGCAGGTCGAACAAAATGAAACCGATTCGGTGAAATTGATCAAGAGACTGGCTGAAGGCAGCAGCACAACCGCAATAACTCCTGAAAAAATTGATAATCAACCAGTGATTTCCGGTGAATTCGCCGGTGCAGATCTGATTAAAAGCTACGGAGAGTTGTTAAACGGACTCTTGGCTGAGCGCTTAGTGAGGCATTTTACGCGGAATCTTGCCAGCACGACGCACGATCGAACAGAATTTACGACATTGTTTTTCGACATGGTTAGCCGACTGTTTCTGCCCGACGTCTCGGCAATTATCGTAAACTCGCCAACGGGCCCCTGGAGTATTTTTCATACGAGCAAATCCATTAACAAGGAGATGCTGGAAAACATTGTTGGAAATGCAGCAGCTAACTTGGGACTGACACAACCGGTACAAGCCTCTTTCTTCGGAGAGCCGCTTGCTGAGCGCGGTGTACAGCTAAAGAAAGCAAAAGTGTTAGAAATTCCGGGATCTGATGGCACCAAACTCGGTGCCGTGATCGTAGGCTGGTCGAGCGACAAAGATATCGATTCAGTTTTAAAGACAGCACTGGAACATTTGAAAGACCAACTCGAGCCGGTACTGAAGCTGCTCATCGCCGAAGACCGCTTTCAAAACTTGCAAGCGCAAGCTCAGTATTGGTCAATGGTGGATCAAATTACCGGTTTGTACAACATGGAATTCTTTATTGGATTCTTACAACAACAGCTTTTGTTCTCAATGAGACAAAAACTGCCTGTGGGGTTGTGCATTATCGACGTTGATGGATTCGTCGGGCTGAATGCCCAATACGGTCCTGAAACCGGCAACCTACTGCTCAAGACACTAGCTGAGAGATTGAGTAAATGCATCCGGTCAAGTGACCTGATCGCGCGCTACAGTGGCGACCAATTCGTCGTCGTGCTGCCGAATACTGAAATAGATGGTGTCAAAATTCTCGGTGAGAAACTACGCTCTGAAGCAGAGAAATTGAATCCGACAGCAGAACAAACGAGCAAGACTCCGCGAGTAACGATCAGCGTCGGTTGCGCCACATTCGATTTCAAGAGCTCGGCGCCAGAAGGCATCTTGAAGGACGCAAAAGACGCGCTTCTTCGCGCAAAAGAAAAAGGACGCAACTGCGTCTCCGACTGATCAAGTTTTTGCGATCCAGTAAATTGTTAGTGATGATGATCGTCCCGATCTTTATCAACCTGAAGTTTTTGCTCAATATACTTTAGACTCGATAAACGTTGCGCGCCTCTCAATCGTGCTTTCGCCTCAAGGTGCTCATCTTCTGCTAATACATCCACACCCTGAATGATTCTAATTGTTCGTCGGATCATGCCGATGGCAAAGAATAAAATGGGGATAGAACAAAAGGCGCTAATTATCAATCCAACAGGTTGAGGAATATGGGGATTGTAGAAGCCGATGAAAACGAATGGAGAGAAAATACTCAAATAGATCAAAATGCATATAATCGGACTTCCCATTCTTGCGACAACTGGCATGAAGACGCAGAAGATGGCAGCGAGCAAATAGCATCCACACATTGTTTGCAGGACTTCTAGAGGAAATGGCAGACGTGGTCCGAGCCAATAAAGAACTCCAAAGAATGTGCCGCAAAATGAGAACAGAACGAGTCGTTCAATCAGTGTGCTTGGTCTTGCATTTGGATTGCCTTCCTCGCAGCAGTCTAAAGAATCCGGGTCATGTTCACGACTGTGCCCGCGGCTAGAGGGCGGCTTTCTGTCGCCTTCTTCTCGCACGTAACGCCTCCGCTGCTGGGTGTACCTAAATGTACCGGTTGCTGACACCGAATAGATCGGCTGATCGAATCGCCGGCTGATGCCGAAAATCAGTATTCAAAGAGTGCTGCGGCGCAAAACTACCATGAGCGAGAATGGCATCTGGCGCCGACAGACTTCCATCCTTCGCGAACATAGACGGTGCCTCGAAGAGCGCCCGCGATTCCGTTCCATTTACTTGATTGAACAAACGATCATATTCAGCATCAATAGTTTGCATCACCAAAGAATGCGACGGCTCCTTCATGAAAGCCAGACACAAAGCGGCTCCAGCGCCAGCACCTTCCTTAACATGTCCATCTTCATAGGCTCGCAAGCCGACATGCTTCGAGTTTTTGAATTCCGGACATGCCACCGCAAGCGGTGCCCCCAGTAGCGACGCTAGCTTGCCGACGGCAGCGGAAGGATCAAAACCGACCCATTTAGTAGTGAGAACAAAGAGATTCTCGTGCGCCACGCCAAAGCGTTTTGCTTCATTAAGACGCTGTACGACCGCCCAGATAGCAAGCATCTGAGACCCACCGCCCATCAGAATGGGAATGCGTTGCGATGCTCCAATTACAATACCTGCCAAACTTGCTTGTACTGGATCCCCGACGGCAGCAAGAGCCAATAATGGATCTGCTATGAAATCTGAAGTGCCGAAACCGCTTTTAGCCAGACCTGAACGAACCAAATCCAATTTCTGATCATGATTGGTAGTGGGCAGGCTGCTGGATGTCATTCCGTCAACCTCGTACCCAAGCGCTTTCAGCACGGCTAATGCTGTGGTTGTTCCAGCCGGTACGCACTCCGCCAAGACTAAGAAATCATGCTTAAGCGAGAGATGTTTACCTAGCTCGATGCCTTTTTCAAAGAGTGACTCGACGGACGCTCTTTCCATTGCCGCGCCCGTTGATAAGCATTGGGCCGGAGAATTCGCAAAACGCAAACAATCAACAGCAGGACTCGCAAAACACCCGGCGTCCACTACCAGAGATTGCATTTCCAGATGCTGAACGAGCGCCCGACTAATAACTACCGGGGATGCTATTCCATCCGGGGAAACTGGCAGCGATTCTGAGCTAAATGTCCGCCCCGCGAGCAGAGCTTCAGCATCGAGTGCCGGCGTCAGACGCCTATCTCCGGGACTGGCTCCGGCAGCGGATATTCCCTCACAGTCGCTCGTCTTTGTGCTGCCCGTGCAAAGCAAGAACAGTGCATTATCCGCCTGTCTTACAGTATCGCGAATGCGCGCGAAACTTCCGACCGGATCATTCAATACCTTTATATAGGGTGAACTAAACTCAGCGTCCTTCACAGTCCGCGACCTATTCAATTCCAACAATTGAATTTTAACCTATTCGGCGGAGTTCTCGGATGAGGAAAAACTTTGCTCTTGCTGCGTTGAGATTGAAAAGTTCTTCTTCAACATTTCAACGAAGATCAGCATGGAGAGCGGCCATGCCAATGCACTGCTGAGTCCGAACCAAAGTTGAGAAACAATTATGAGGAGAAGATCTTTTTTCTGCTCGGCGGGGGCGAGATACGCAAGATATATACTCATCGGAGCGGAAAGAAGTGCGTTCAGAAGCACTACGAAAAAGGTTGCAATCATCAAGCGCCCTGCTTGGTTTAGCATCAGGCGCGCGCTGAATTTCGCCGCTTTGGCCGGAGCGATACTCAGCGCCGAAGAAATCACAGCTAGTACAAGACAGTAAGCCATCGAAATCGAAAATAACAGGGATTCAGCCAGATTCATCGGCAAGCGCGCGACCTCCGGAATGACGATGAGTGGCTCACCCATTGCATAGAGCTGCGAGTTGGCAAGAATCTTAAAAGCCATGCAGACACTTGCCGGGATTAATGGAACGAGTAGAAAAATAACTGCGACCATCCAAACTGCTGCGATATAGCCCTTTTTCAGATCGACTTCTCGTTTTGTGTCCTTGTAGTCAGCAGGCATTCTCTCAAGAAGCGCTAAACGAGCCAGAGCAGTCAACTTCTCCAGCCACATCGACAGTGATAAGAGACCCAAAATTAGCGCCACGACGGTTGCAAAAGCCAGCTTCGCACCTAGATTTGTGAGAGCAGGCAAATCAATTTCAGTCGAAGCAAAATCTAAATTGCAGTGAGAAAGGCTGTAGTCCGCATAAGCAGTGAATGCGTTCGACCAAGCAAACAAGAATGCAACGAGCACAAAATGGCGCATGAGCTTGAACACCAGCTGGAATGCGCCGGTCCACCAATTCGCAGACAAAAGATGGGAGAGATAGAGTTGTTTGTCCCCATCAAAACTCAGTTCTGCTAGTTGGGTTTCTGATGCAGCCAAAGCAATCTCTTGAATTCAAAATCCGGTGGAGACCTTAATCAAATCACATCAAACACCCAGATGAAAGAGAATTCCGGTGCTTTAAGCGTCAAGCTTCTTGAAAAAAGGCCAGAATCCGGACCGTATCTACTAAGATTTAGGACGCTCGAAGGTCAAAAACGCGCAATCAGGCAGACAAATAGTGATCCTCATACTACAAAAGCCGACAAGTCAGGAGCAAATCGCAGCGGTTTGCGAGCGGCTCCAGCGCATGAAACTGACCGGGCACGTCATTGAAAACGCTTCTGGCACAGTCGTTTCCGTAAAAGAGGATGTTAGTTGCCTGCCGTCCCACCTCTTTAGCCAACTCCCCGGAGTTGACAAGGTAGTCCGACTTGCACATCAAGCGAATCTGGCCATCAACGGTCCCACCCAGCCAATTGAACTGCCGAACGGTATCAAAATCGGCGGCGGACAGGCTCCGATCGTGATGGGCGGACCGTGCTCAGTTGAGGGACAGGCGCACATACTCCATACGGCTCATATGGTCAAAGAGTCGGGCGCTCATGTTCTTCGTGGCGGCGCATACAAACCCAGAACCAGTCCCTACGAATTTCAGGGGCTCGGAATGGAAGGTCTCAAGTATTTGAAGGAAGCCTCAGTCGCAACCGGCTTACCAATTATTAGCGAAGTAATGGCAGCAGAGCATGTCGAAGCCGCGCAAGAATACATCGACATAATTCAGATCGGCGCGCGCAACATGTACAACTATGAGTTGCTCAAAGAACTCGGCAAGACGAGCCGTCCGGTACTTTTGAAACGTGCGCTCTCAGCGACGATCAGCGAATGGCTGAACGCAGCCGAATACATCATGTGCGCCGGCAATAAACAAGTCATTCTTTGCGAGCGCGGAATTCGTACATTTGAAACTCAAACCCGCAACACACTCGACCTTAGTGCAGTACCAATCTTGAAGAAGATGTGCTCGCTTCCAGTCGTGGTCGATCCAAGTCATGGCACCGGTCGCCGAGATCTAATCCGCACTATGTCCCGAGCCGCCATCGCCTGCGGTGCCGACGGATTGCTGATCGAAGTGCATGAATGCCCAGAACAAGCATTCAGCGACGGCGAACAATCAATCACGCCAGATACACTCGCCGATATCGTCGCTGACACAAAGTTGATCTACGAACTATTCGCACCAAATAATTCAGCGAAATTGGCTAAAGTTCAGAAATAGATAGCTCTTAGCTCTTTGGCTTATTGAGCATGTTGCGGAGCATTTGATAGAGCACACCGGTGTTGGTGCCCATTGTTGTGCCGTCAGCAGAATCGGAGCGCAAGCCCTTAGGTAGCATTGCTGGATCGACTCCATCTTTGAATTGCATGTGGAGTACGTTCTTGCCGTGAGCACCACCTGGACGGAGGATCGCAAATCCGACCTGATTCCTTGCGTGGATCAAACGGCTCGGATCGTGATCAAGCCAGAGACCGTAGAGATCTTTCGCATTCAAAGCTTCTGGCCCATCTGCCTTAAGAGCTTCCAGCTTCTTGATTCCAGAGGCGATCTTCGCATCATCGAAGCGTTGAATGTTTGCGCCTTCTTTCGCGAATGGAATAATTGCTTCCGGAGCGCCCGGCGCACCAGATACCTTGCGCTGTTCAAATACGATCAGATCAGATCCTTTCGGAATTGCTCTGCCATCAGGAAGCTTCCCTTCCGACATCAGCTTGAACCCTTCCGCGACAAGAGGGCTTGTTGCTTTTTGCACATCGCCTGATGTACGGAGGAAATTCTTGACGCTTTCGACAGAAACACGGCGCTGCAAGTGCTCTTGAATCATCGAGAGCTTCACTTCCGGAGAGCCGCCAGCGGCACGCTCATAATAGATCTGGTTTTGTGTCTCATACCACTTATCGAACTTCGCCATCATCTCAGGAGAGATATTCTGCGATTTCATCACGTTAGCTTTTTCAGCGCCGCGAATCCAACCAGGAGCGCGCTCCCAATTTTCCAGTTTGCCTAGCAAACCTTCCACATTGTTGAGCACCGTACGGACCTGGCTATTTGCCAATTCCCGATCCGTAGCCATGAGCTTAGCTGCAGAATCAATATAGTCATTTACTTTCTTCAGTGCGGTCGTGTGCCGCTTGCTAGTTCTAACAAAGTCATTTACAGCGACTTCTGCATCCATGTAAGCGTTGGCTACGTCTGCCTTGCTAACACGTTTTTCGGTTGTACGCTCAACATTGGGACCACGCTCGTTTTGGACAGGACGGCGGTCTCCTTGTCCTTGACTGCGGTCATTTGCCGCACGCTCGGCTTTTTGCGGAGCTTGAGCGGGTTCCGGCTTGGCTGCACTTTCTCCTGCTTTAGCTGTTTGAGCGGCTTTGACGCCTTCCGGTGCCCTCACTGGCGATTCCGGTGCTTTTGCCAAGACGGGAGTGCCTTCAACTTTGACTGGCTTAGCGGTTGTCGCGTCAGCAACTACAGCATCAGCCGCCTTCTTCGGCGCGCGCGGTGCATGCTCAACTTCAATCTTCGGTTTTTCGTATCGTGGCAAATCAAAACCAGCCGTTGCATCAGATTGTGCAATCAACGGTTTCACTTCCAGCGACTTAGCTACGTATTGCGCATCCAATTCCTTAAGACGCGCAATTAACGTGTCCATTTGTCCGCGATTGGTTTCTAATGTTTTGCGAATTGGAGCCATCTGAGATTCCAATGCCAAAATCTCGGCATCTGTTCCGGATTCAATAGCTTTGCGGCGAGACTCGAGCGCGACTTGTGCTTCAGTGTGTCTTTGCTCGAACTGCGGAAGCGATGGTTGACGCTCGCGAATGCTGGCTGCGTCTTGGCGTACAGCGGAAAGCTCTTCACGCATCGTGGTCAAATCTGGAAGTGGCTGTTCAGGTGCCGCAGCCTTTCCTTCCTCGACCTTTTTAGCGAGGCTGATTTGTCCGTTCAATTCTGACTGTCTTTGGGATAGACCGGGCAAACGCTCAATATCAGCGCGAAGACCAGCAACGGTGCTTTCCGCCTGACGAGCGGCCTGAATTTCGTCCTTCAGTCCTTTAATCTGATTGATTTGCTTATCGAAGCCTGTCAGCGCAACTTCATCACGCGAAATTGCCGGCTTAAGTGTGTCCACTTCTCTGAGGGTGGAGGTCATCTGTTCATATATCGGGCGAACTTCCGGATGCGCAGCAACCTTCTTCGCTTCGAGCAAGGCGGACAGCTCGTCCATTCCGCGCGCAGTGCGATGCGGCGCGTCTATTCTTTCGCGAATGGCAGCTAACGGATCGGATCCTTTTGCGGCAGGCAGCTCCTTGGCGCCCAAGCGCCCAGTTGCTGTGATGTCCATCGAATTGGCCCGAATTGGTATCAAAGCCGGCTGTTCCACAAGTCCATTCATCATCGGACTGCGTAAACCTTCAATACTTGTGCTCAAACTCGAGCTTAATCTCGGTCCAAAATGAACGGCACCGGCGCCCGCAAATCCAGAAGCCATCATCACCGGATAATCGAATAGGGCAGAGCCGACGTTTTGCGCAATCGCCTCACGTCGTGCCACTTGATCTTGTACGGAATTTCCTGGAGCTACCGAATAAGCCTCATAAACATTTTTTCCGCGCCGAAAAACGTCAGCGCCCATTCCGATTAGCATCGCTGTGCCCGCGACATCTGCGGCCAAGCCCCAACGTCCGCCGGCTTTTGAAGCTGCCATTAACGCGGCACCGACACCGAAAGAGCCTGCAACCTCTACACCGGTAGCAAGCAAATTATCTTTAGCGTGTTCGGTACGCTGTGAGAAGCCTTGCGAAAGTCCTTCTCTAATATTTTGTAATTCTGATTGAAACGAGCTTGAGACCTCAGCGTTAAGCAGTCCCTCTTTGGCTGCCGTAGCTTCGTACAAACGATCACCTGTCATATCTTAATTTTGCCCCCAAAAGCTCAGGCGAAGCCCTAAACGCTCAAGCTTTAGCTCTCACACACGCCTTTCATGTTATTTGCGAAAGTTAATGAAGTACATTGGGGAAATTACGTCTTTCTTAGTAAGAATCCCATGCACCTCCCCCAAAAATGTCTATTACTTGAGAATAGGTTAAAGGGGCGCCTAGTGTGTGTTTCCGCTCACAAATCAAAGCGAAATCAATGCCATAATTGGCGCTTTCAAAGAGACGAGATTCAGACGAAATGAATCGAGCGGAGCCAAAATGATCAAATCACCATCCTCCCCCGCTATGCCTTTGGCCTCACAGAAGATATCGGCAGCCTATCAAAAGCTCAGCCAGACCTATCTGAAACGCAATCCAGACGACGACACGAAGTTTGGAATTGTGCTTGCCGGTGTGCTCATTCTAGCGGCGGCAGCGTATTTGAGTCTGGCTTACGGTTGGCCCAAGTTCAGCCGCGCAGAAGTCTTCTTTGCCGAGTGCGTTCGCGAGATGTTTCAATCCGATAACCTCGTAACGCCGCTGTACCATGGCACACCATTCTTCGATAAGCCAATATTGTCGTATTGGACAATCTGTGCAAGTTACATCATGTTCGGCGTAAGCCATTTCGCCTCGCGCATTCCCTCTGTGCTTTGTGCGCTTGGCACAGTACTAGTTACAGCAATTGCCGGCAAACACCTTTTTGGGACAAAAGTCGGAAGCTTAAGCGCAGCAGTCCTTGCAAGTTCAGTAATGTTCATTTCCTTCTCGAACCTTTGCATGTCGGACATGACGCTCGTTTTCTTCGACACAATCACGATGGGGCTCCTCTACTGGTCGCTCGAAAATGAAAAGCGCCGCAGCATCCTTCTATATATTGCATCGCTGAGCCTGGGACTTGCTTTTCTCACCAAGGGTCCAGTTGGAATTGTTCTGCCATCTGTAGCATTTGCGATCTATCTAACCCTCACCAGACAATGGACGAAGATCGAACTGGTTAGACATGTGCTGCCGTGTGCATTTTTCATGGCTCTAGCAGGCGTGCCCTGGTTCATGGCGGCTTATCGTCAAAATGGGGCCGGCGCTTTAAGCTACTTTTTCATCCATGAGAATTTGGAGCGCTTTGCCGGATCTACTTACGACACACACAGACCAATTTGGTTCATGGTCGTATCACTATTCGGGGGAATGTTGCCGTGGTCTGTATTTCTGCCAATAGCATTTGCCGATTCATTCAAAAAAATGAAAAATGGATTGCAGAACGTCACCGCCCAAAAACACTTCTATTTGTGGCTCTGGATCGCAGTTGTAATTGGATTCTTCAGTGTGTCGCGCGGAAAAATCGACTACTATGCATTGCCTGTTTATCCTGCAGCAGCAATCTTGATCGGGCATTATTTGAGCGCTGCGTGCGAGCTTAAGACACCGTTCATAAAAGTGTTTTCCTGGATAATCTCGGTGGGCGCAACGGTCGGCGGAATAGCCATTGCCGTAATGTGCGCGCGGGCGTTTCCTAGTGAACCACCAGAAAGTTGGGCGGCTTTGCCGGCGGTTTTGGCAATCTGCGGAGCCCTCATGATGAAGCTATGCAGCATGAATGAGCCGCGACGCGCATTTAAGATGCTGTTCGTGTGTGTGTGCCTTTGCTCGATGGCAGTAGCCACGCAAATTTATCCCTGGATCAATAGCAAACAAGCTGTTTTGAAATACATCCCTTATTTACATGGACTGCCAGAAACGGCTCGGGTGGGAGTTTGTACTAGCCTGCAAAACTGGATTGACGAGATAACTTTCCAAACCAATCTCGAACCAATTAAAGTCGAAAGCATAAAGATGGCAGAACAGCTCTTGAGTTCAAAGAGCGAAACGGTTCTTCTCATTCAGCAAACTGAATATGATCAGATGAGCCCTGCCGCTAAAGAACGTTCTCGCATCATTGCGAGCAATCCGTTTATTCCGCGAAGCATCAATCCCATTTACTTCATTCGTAAGGGTAAGGCACTCGGAGAAAGCACCTTATTGTTGCTGACGAACAAGTAAGACGTAAGACACGGCGGGCTGGCTGAGCGGGCTGGCTGAGCGGGCTGGCTGAGCGGGCTGGCTGAGCGGGCATGGGCGATCATAAATTGATTTGCAGCGCGAAAGACGAATGCATCATCGTTGCCCCCCTGACGAAACGAAGCAGCATTGCAAGCCTGTCGCCAGGCTGAAAAGATTTCAATCTTGAATCTCCAGCAGGCTTCAATCGAGCACTGATAAACCAGTGCTTCTCAGGCTGGCAGCGCTGGATTATTCACACCAGAGCTAGTTCCGGATTGATTGATCGGCGGACGAGCATCAACTTGTTCGCCTGATGGATGAAAGCCGAGCGTCTCATTCAGCTCTGCCATTAGATGTTCGGCAAAGCGCTTGTCTTCGAGAATATCCTTATTCAAGCCAGACTCAGCAGTCATCATTTGCGCAGAAATAGAAATCGTATTTGTCAAAATACGCGCCAAGGTTTTGCGTGCTCGATGGCTAACATAGGGATTCTCGTCCTTCAGCGCTCTATAAAGAACCGACAGCGGCGCGTGCGGATTTTCGGCAAGAAGATATCGCACATCCGAACATTCGTCCCCAGCTAAATCTTCCACACAATTAGAGGGACAATTTGTATTTTCGGCGACGGCGCACCGCACTTCTGAATCCTCATGCTGGGCCAAGCGACTCAAAGTATAGCTGGCAGTATTTGGATTCTCAGCGACACGCACAATAACGCCCACAGGGCTAACATGAGTTAGATACTCCAACATATCGGCTGGGGTTTCGGGATTCGAGGCAATCATCCCTTTAAGGCGATTGCAACCGGTTTCACTCACGGACCTGAGGGCCCTCTGTGAAACACTATGCAAACGCGCAGAGAGGAACAGCGTTACAGCTTCCCGAAGTTGTTGAAGACTGCGCCAGTTGAATTTAAATATAAAGGATATGTCGGACTTCGGTTCCCACCAATTGAGTAATTCCTCACAGTCCAATTCCAGTCTTTGCATAATATGTTTCCTCTGGCCCGATAACGCCGGGCACCACCCGCAGTAGAGACTCACATCCAATATCAGGCATGGTGATCCAACAATTCAATTGGACAGCAACAATCATCCTCACTCACTATGCTTAGTGATTGCGCATCATCTTTTTCAGCTTGACCGGGTCACAAGGCGCACTTAGTGCGCGTCACAGGGCACAGGCGCGGCGCTACTATCGGCTATCCGCACTAGGGGGAAGAGAAACACAATTATTTATGGGTTTCCCACAGGACAATTAAATGTTTTGGGGACTTTCGATTTTCCAATTCACATGTTGGACAACAAATTCTTAGGATGATGATACTTGGCGATTTAACTTGATGAGCGAGATTAAGATTATGGCGTACGCAACAGGAACCTATTTTGCACCAATTACCAGAGCTAACCGTCGCAACTATAAGTTGGTCGGCTACTGGCTCAGCTCCAACAACAGCGTGTTGGACGGCTCCACCTCCGAGATCAAATTGAGACTCGACGATTTTTGCTCTCATCAAGGCTGCATCCTTAATGCCGTTGAATGGGACTGCGGCTCCAATCAAAACCCCATGAGAATGGGCTTGTGGAAAGCACTGCGCAGACTGGTTTGTGACAAATGTCCACCAAAGCGCATGTCGATGAGTTACATGAATCTCGATGACTTCATGACACAAGCAATGGCTCCTTGCGGCTGCGGACGCAAAGAAGGCTTGGAAGGAATTCTCTTCACAAACATCAGGCACCTCAGCTCTGATCCCTCGAAAGTTTCGCAGGTAGTTCTCAAATTGGCAGAGGAAGGCAAACACGTCATCGCGCAAGATGGCATCTGCCTGAGCTGCTGCCATCCAGCGACCAAAGCATTGCTGCAAAAACGCAAGCTACTCGTCGCGTCCTAACCATTTTTTCAGCCCCCCGGAAATCTGCTCTCGTGGCCCTAGATCGTAAGATCTAGGGCTTCGAGATTTTCAATTTAAACGCTCCGGATGCTCCCGCCGCATTCTGCGTCTCCGCATCCTCCGCTGAGAACATACGCTCTAGATGCTCTCCCGCCGCATTCTGCGTCTGCGCATCCTCCCCTGAGAACATACGCTCTTGATGCTCTCCCGCCGCATTCTGCGTCTGCGCATCCTCCGCTGAGAACATACGCTCTAGATGCTCTCCCGCCGCATTCTGCGTCTGCGCATCTTCCGCAGAACATGCGCTCTAGATGCTTTCCCGCCGCATTCTGCGTCTGCGCATCTTCCGCTGAGAACATACGCTCTAGATGCTTTCCCGCCGCATTCTGCGTCTGCGCATCTTCCGCAGAGAACATGCGCTCTAGATGCTTTCCCGCCGCATGCTACCACTCAAAACACCTGCGCTTACACAGTTCAGTCAGTGGCAAATCATGAGATTAGCTAAGTTGAAACACACAAAGAAGATTTCGATCAAAGTCTGCTCGCTTGAATCTTCGGTGGGAGTAAATTCAATTCCGTTGAAATTTGGAGTTTTTTCTCACCATGACAACCGGCAAAAAAACCACCTCAAGAGCTGTAAAGGCTGATGAAATAGACATTCAATGGAAGAGCACAGGGCGTTGTCATGGTGAGAAAATCGGTGCATCAACATAGGTGGGAAGAACAGCCCCCAGCCATAGCATTTCGTTGATCGCTACTTCAGGCTGTAAATTCAAATCTTTCATCAGTAAAATTCGGATTCTACCTCAACCGCACTCTGACTTTAGCCGCTGTATTATCGAGCGCTAGATGCTATCGCCGCGTTCCTTATCCTCCGCGTCAGAATCAGGCTTGGAAAGCTGCCATGACGGTAAGCTATGTGGAAAATCCCAATAGCCAAGTCCTAATGCTGGCGAGGACCGCAAACGGGGCTCCCACACCTTGAAACTGCGCCCGCCCTTCTCCATCTACCCATCCAATAGGCGCGCCGCACATTGTCTTTATCTTCGCGACCAGCTGTATTCGGTCACGCCGCTATCAGCGCGGACAACTGCGGCACCGGTTGGCGTACCGCGAGATTGACGGACGACTCGTCTTGTTGCAGTGTTGCGTTTGCGCTTGCGTGAGCTATAAGAAGAATAGCTCGAATAGGATCCGCTACCGCTTGAAGATACTTTCACAGGTTCAAGTGGTTTATCCGTTCCTAGTCCTTGCGCTCCTCTATTGCAGGCAACAAAGAAACCTGCGGGAGTGGGATTCCTTCTGTAGTAGGCGACATTATAATCACGAAAAATGCGAGTCATAATTGTTCCACCCGTAGCCGAGCCACCAACTGCTTTATTGTCTTTATTGCCACCCCATACGGCTGTGACAAGGTCTGGAGTGAACCCGACAAACCAAAGATCTTTTCCCTGGTCGGCTGTGCCGGTCTTGCCGGCAACCGGACGATCCGGCAACTTTGCTAACTGTCCTGTGCCTTCGGCGACGCAGTCTTGCATTAAGTCTACGAGCTGGGCGACGGTGTTTCGATCGAAAGCAGCGCTACTGTCAGGGTAAAAGTTTTCCAATACTTTGCCTGATCGCGTTTCGACGCGGCGCACCAAAGATGGTGACATGTACATGCCGCCCCGCGCAAAAGTCGCGTAGGAATTGCCGAGGTTCAATGGCGATACGGCGGAGCAACCCAAAGCCAGCGAAAGGTGCGGAGCCAAAACCTCTTTAACCCCGGCTCTTTCCGCAACAGAGATGATGGAGTCTACACCGACGGACTGGGCGATCTTCAAAGCCGGAATATTGCGCGAATAAGCAAATGCTTTGGCGACAGTGATACCACCGAGGAATTTACCATCGTAATTTTTGGGCTTGTACTCCTTGCCTTGATGATCTTTCATTGAGAATGGGGCATCCTCAACCATTCCGTATTCTTCGATCACACCTTTTTCAAAACCCGCCAAGTATACAAAAGGCTTGAAAGCCGATCCAGCAGTGTGAGGGTTGGTGGCGCAATTCCATTGGTTGGACATATAGTCACCAACACCACCAACAAGGGCAACAACGGCACCGTCGGCAACGCGAATACTAACGAGCGCCCCTTGATTAATACCATATGGTGCTCTAGCCAAGCCGGAAGCTAAAGCTCTTTCTGCCGCTTCTTGCGCGCCACAATCCAGATTCGTGTAGATTTTCAGCCCCTGGCGTTCAATCGATGCTGAATTATAACGACCCTTCAGCATTTCAATACACGCGCTTACATAATAAGGATACTTCTGAATGCTGAGTTTGGCGGGTTCAGCACCAAACGACCTGAATACTAGGTTCTCCTGTGTTGCTGCCTGCAGTTCCTCAGGTGAAATGAAATTGTATTCGCTCATTTTTTCCAGCACACTTCGTTGCCTGCGCATTGCAGCGGCACGATTTTCGGCAGAGCCCCCGCGGCTTGGGGAGCGAATAATTCCAGCCAAGAATGCAGACTCAGCGTTATCGAGTTCAGAAGCATGTTTACCAAAGTAGTTGCGCGCCGCTTGCTCAATACCATATGCGTTGTTTCCGAAATACACTTCGTTTAAATAGAGTTCGAGAATCTTGTCTTTCTTGAAGCGATTCTCCAGGGCCACTGCGATCAACAGTTCTGCTATTTTGAGATCAATAGACCGCTTCTTTCCCTCGAAGAAAAGATTCTTCGCCAGCTGCTGCGTAATTGTCGAACCGCCTTCTACAACTTTTCCGTGAGACACATTCGATAAAAAAGCTCTTGCTATGCCAGCGGGGCTTACACCATGATGCTCATAAAAGCGGTGGTCTTCTGCCGCAAGAAGCGCAATTTGCATCGGACGCGACACCATATTCAGCGGCACGATTATTCGTTGCTCAGATCCTTGAACAGCGACTACCAATTTATCGTTCTTGTCGTATACCTGAATCGTTTGGACCGGATTGTACTTTTCGAGAAAGGCAAGATCAGGAACATCCATTAATGCCATGCCGACCTTGAAGCCGAGGAAGGCGACAACAATGAAGCCTATGAACAAAAGGACAAAAAGGACGTTGCGCGCTATGTAGAGAATGTACTGCTGCGCCGAAGCGTGCTCTTCTCGAAATTTTAGAGCGTTAAGTCTGCGGTTCTTAAAAGAACGCTTTGCCATTACAGCTTCCGGGATTGGTAAATGCGGACCGAAAGCTCAATTTAAGCACGCCAGAGACATCCTTGACAAGCCCAATCTAAAGAGCTCTCTTGCTTGCCGGAGCCCTGCAAAACCGTCCGGGCACATTTTCTAAACACAGGCGTCTGAGATTAAAGAGTGCAGAAACCGGATTGTCCTGATTTCAGGCGAACCCGAGTTGTGCATGTTTAGACTGATTCGGGGTATATCATTAGGCAGCTAAGAGTTCATCCCGTTTCCAAGCGTTCTCATTTCGTCAACCTGAATATTTCACACCTATGTTTCGATCTAGTTTTGTTGAGAATAAAACACAGCCTGATAGCTTGCTATCAAACGGGCATGAAGCCGACGCGGTTTCGCAGGAACATCCCAATGTGCAGGACTTGCCGTCCGATAAGCACACCGAACGTGCAAAATTTCTGACTTTCCTCATTATCAATCTCTTCGTTTTTGCCAGCTTATTCACTATCCTTTCTACCTCGTCGATAGCACAGGACGGGGCGAATAAAGATTCAAAAGATGCTGCGCCCGGAGAAGCAACCCCAGGCACAGGTGCCGATGGCAAACCGACAGCAGCTTTTTCCAAGCCTTACGGCTACTATCTCAACCCGATGCTGGATCACATACAAGCCAATCCAGATCAGCGCACGAAAATCAGCCTCGTTCTTCAGAATTATCGAGGCAGATTAGAACCGCTGCGCAATGAATACAATACTAAACGCCAAGAGTTTCTGACCAATGTAGTAAAAGGCGTTTCCTCAGACGTAATCATGGCCCAGCAAATAAAGATTGGTCATCTTTATGAGGAGATCACCTCCCATTATTGCCAAATGTCGCTGGAAGTAAGGCGCCTATTGAATCCGGACCAAATTGTGCGCTACGAAGAGTTCAAGAGACAGCGCGGCTGGACACGTAAGAGCAAGTAACTGACAATAAAGCAAAACTAAGGCTGAATGAGCGTTTTTGCTTTAAGCTTTCCACTGTTCATTGCTGTGGAGGCTTGCCGTGCGCAAACCGGGTCTAACGACGCAAATTTTTCTAGGGCTCGTGATCGGCATTCTTTTAGGCTGGCTGGCTCCCGAGGCCGGAAAAGCAGTGAAGCCGGCAGCTGATGTTTTCCTCCACCTGGTCAAAAGCATCATTGCACCTCTAGTGTTCGCGACTCTGGTCGTAGGAATTGCCGGACACGACAATATGAAAACCGTAGGAAGACTAGGGGTTAAGTCGCTAGTCTATTTCGAAGTTGTTACCACATTCGCCCTGGCGATCGGCCTATTAGTAGCGAATCTTATGCAGCCAGGCGCCGGTATCACACTTGGTGGCGTGCAAGCGGGCGATATCGGTGCCATGGCGGCAAAACAGCCTTCCGTTGGCGATATAATCGTTCACACTTTTCCATCCAGCGTTATCGACTCAATGGCTAGAGGCGACGTCCTTCAGATCGTTGTGTTCACGGTTATCTTCGCCGCGGCAGTTAGCGCGACAAAAGCCGAGCCTATTCTCAAGCTCTGCCATTCACTTTCCGAAGTGATGTTCAAGTACACAAGCTATGTAATGATGTTCGCCCCAATCGGAGTCGCTGCCGCAATGGCTGCTACGGTCGGTGAACACGGTCTGACTGTATTAGTTTCACTGGGCAAGTTGGTTGGCACACTTTATTTGGCGCTTGTGATTTTCGTGCTCTGCGTCCTGCTCCCCATCGCTGTTTTGGCACAAGTCCCATTGAAGAAATTTCTCGGAGCAGTCAGAGAGCCGTTTATTCTCGCCTTCTCTACAACAAGCAGTGAAGCCGCTTTGCCGAAGGCACTCATCGCAATGGAAAGCATCGGCGTTCCCAGAAATATTGTCAGTTTCGTACTGCCAGTCGGATATACCTTCAACCTCGACGGAACGACGCTGTACCTCTCTTTGGCAGCCACATTTGTTGCACAGGCGGCCGGCGTCCATATGACACTTGAGCAGCAACTGATGATGATGCTCACGCTGATGTTGACGAGCAAAGGCGTAGCCGCAGTTCCGAGGGCATCACTGGTTATCCTGGCAGGGACCTTAACGAGCTTCAATTTGCCCCTTGCGGGAGTAGCACTTATCCTCGGTGTCGACACAATTATGGACATGGCGAGAACCTCCATAAATGTTCTGGGCAATTGCCTAGCCTCGGTTGTACTCGCCCGATGGGAGGGCGTTTTCGGCAAAGAGCCAGCCATCGCGGAAAGCCCGTCGAGCATCCCAAACGAAGCCGAAGCAATAGCAAAAGTAGAAGTATTAATGGAGAACGCGCATCCCACTGGCGGAAGCGACAATGCATCGAAAGGTAGTCTGGAAAGCGCAGGATCAAAATGAGCAATAACCTCCCACCTTTAGCCAACGAAGCCGACGGACAGACCGTCAAGCATGCAGAGCGAAGCCTTAAGAAAGAAAGCAATCCAGTGCGCTTGATTGTTGGCGTAGTATTGATGGCGGTGGCATGTATTCTATTATTCCAATCAATAGCCACGTATATCGATGGACTTTCAACTCTTCAATACAAGTCCGTCAACGCACGAGTGGGCGCCGTGAATACCCTGTTCAACGCTTTTGACCAGAGCAAGGTATGCAGCGTGTCGTTCTCGCTGGAAAACAGAGAATACAAAACCGATGTGAGCGTACCTCCGGAACGCATCGTCAAGGTCAACGAACTTGTGCAACTGTATTACGACAGCAATAATCCAAACAAAGCATCTTTGACCCAGGAAGTGGATTACGACGCCACAATCGTAAAGGGTTCATTCGGGCTATTCGCGCTTTGTTTTGCAATTCTTCTATTGTTCAAACGATAGAATTCAAGCCACCGGGTCAGCGCCGCACAAGCCCGCTATCCAGCAATCATCTCATCTCATCTCATCTCATCTCATCTCATCTCTTCTCTTCTCTTCTCTTCTCTTCTCTTCTCTTCTCTTCAGGCCAGCGGTTCAAGCCTGCCATCTTGCCGTCGAGTTGTCGATCGTGGACGTCGAAGGTCCTGTTCAAGCCGCAATTCATGACTCTGAAGATCCATCCATCAATTCATACTCGATTTCCAGCAAGACAGGGCAAAGGCCAGGGAATGGCCGGCAATACCGTCCATGTCCATTGGATATACACCTCTGAAAAACCTTGCCGCTTAATAGTTTAGGGACTTCACACTATTAAAGACATGGCCGGCTACACCGGCCATTAACTAAAGGAACTAAAAGTTGCCTGTCCGTTATATTTCAAACTGGCGCGTGCAAGAGTCATTTAATTGCACAAGTCAAATTTTGTGGTGCTTCCAGGTGCCGCGCTTGAACCAAGCGACAGAAATGATCGCACCCACAACGGAAGTCAGTGCAATAGCGATCCATGCGCCTTTTGCGCCCCAGCCTAGCGGGAGCGTAAACAAGTACGCAAGCGGCAATCTAACTAACAGAACACAGAAGAACGAGAACAGCATCGGAATCTTTGTATATCCGGCGCCCTCCATAGCACCAAAGAGCACAAGCCAGATAGCTGTAATCGGCTCGGAGATGCCGAGAATTTGAAGATAGTCCTTCGAATCAGCCACCACTTGAGGGTCGGAACTCATCATTTTAGCTATGGTTTCGGCTCCGAAAAACATCACAAGCCCAACAAGGCTCATCAGAGCACAGGCATAGCCTGCGGCGTGCCATCCTACCTTTTCGGAACGTTCGAGCTTTCCGGCACCCAGGTTCTGTCCGACTACTGTCGCCACGCCCATCATCATTGCAAAAATAGGCAACCCGGCAACAACATCCTCCACACGAAGACCCACAGCCCATGCCGCTTGGCATGCCGTTGGATTTGCAGTGTGGGAAAAAATCAAGAACAACCCGAAGTTGCTAGAGACCCATGCTAAGTCCTGCAAACAAGCCGGCAAACCAATCGCCATGATGCGTTTCATCCACTGAAACGAGAAATTGAATGGGCGCTCTTTGCTTATTTGGACAGATGATGCAAACTCAGACCGCTGAAAAGCCAGAATCATCAAAAGGCAGCCTAATCCACTTGCAACGAGCCAGGATACCCCGATACCTGTAATTCCCATGTGGAATGGCCAGAGGCAAAGTAGAAAATCCAGGATTACGACACCGGCAGTTACTGCAGCCATTATTACGGTCGGCAGGGTGGCATCGCCTTTTGCTCGAAATATAGAATGACAAACCCAGAGCAAGGTCAATGGAAGTTGCGCTAGGAATTGAACCTTCAAATACGAGGAACCTAGCTCTTTTACATGGGAAGAAGCCCCCAAAACATCTAAAAAGAAATCAGTACAAAAGACACCGATGGCGGCTGACACGACACCAAATACGATGGCAGAAAATATTGACTGGCGGGCTGCTTCCATAGCTTGCGGATAATCGCGCGCCCCACAGAAACGCGAAACTAAAGCGTTTGCACCAGTGGCAATTGCAATAGCCATGATAATCATGCCAAACCAAACTTGCCCACCAATACCAACTGCGGCCAAATCATCGGAGCCCAGCTTGCCCGCTACATAGGCATCTGCAAATGTGGCGGCAGAAATAGCAAGAGCGTTTAGCATCATCGGAATCGACATGCTGGCAATCGCTTTCCAAATAGGACCTTCTGTCAGAAGTTCTATTTCGGCAGCTGTGAATTCGCCATGTTCGGCGCTTTCTTTTTCTGAACTCTCGGGCAGCAAAGTTGTTTCCATCATCCTTCCTGCAAGGTGGAAAGGCTGTCAACCAGCGTTAAAGATACAGCGAAAGCTCTAAATAAGCCTGAAAGAGGAGTCAGAATTCCTCTTGGCATGCAGAAATAGCGGCACCAGTCTTAAACCGTGCCGCTAAATAATATCTTCTCAGTTAAATCTTGCTACTAGGTCGAGCTATTGCTTGGAGGCGCATCCGCCGAACTTGCATTCGGATCTTCACCTGATTTGTCACCGGTCAATGCATTAACAAACGATGCTGCGAAAACGCCGACAACGATCGCACCCAACGCATTGAGCAACTGAGTAAAACTACCTGGATTCTGATAAAAGTTGTAGAGACAAATGCCTGCAATCGCCAAAAACGGCAACATCACAAGCCAATAGGCAAAGCTCTGATCCGGATTAAGTACGCCATCTTCCGGAGCCGTAGTAAGTACCGCTTCTTTGTCTTCTTCACTAAGGCTTGAAGCAGGCGCGTCTTCCGATGTCGGCGCGCTATCTGGAGCTTTCGCCTCTTCGTTATTATCAGCCATAAACCCTCCCCCGCTGGTCCCGCGATTCAGCTGGACATATTCCTACTTTAACCTTACTGCCTACGATCGTAATTGTCGATAGCCAGTAACGTTACTGTCGTTCGTGATGTTCAATCAGAATGTTCGAACCAACAGGTGGATGCCCGAAATCGGCAGCAGCAGAGCCTCCTCGCTGAAAGAACTCCCAGAATCGTCGATCGCGACCAGAGCTTCCCGGAGCAAATGCGAGGTCGCCTTCCATTACATTAAAACTGCCGGTGGCAACCGTTGCGGTTCGCAAGACCGTTCCTATTCGCACCCGCAAACGATCGCCTGGATCGAGTGTTTGCGTTATTGCATCACCTGCTCGAATAGTGGTTTTTAAGTTACCAAATGAATCTATATATCCAATAACTTCCTCTGGGTAGTCGCGAATTACTTCTGCTGGATTCAGGCTCGTCATCTTGAAGCTCTCATCGCCGCTGACTACGCGACCTAGCGCTCTCGGAAAGAAGTCGCGAGATCTAAATTGCGAACCTTCATCAGAACAATCTACTTCCCATAATTCAGCTAATTCATCACGCAGAAAGGACATTGAATATCCGCTATTGACCGCCAAAACTTTGACTCCGGACTTCGTCAAGCCATAAACGAGCCCTTCACCGGCGTTGTTTGATCGCGCTTCCTTTTTATCGCGACGTGGGGCGCAGTTAGCGAAGACAACCATGTTCGCAGGGCGAAGCTCTTTATCAGCCAGCGCCAACTGTGCAAGCACAAAACCTGTAGCAATGGTATCGAAAGATCCAACCGACGTAAAATGGATACTTGCATCGGCAGGCAAGTTTGCCACCATTGCAGAATAGACTTCAGACCAAGCAAGATCGCCTGGTGCGTAATCGCAGATCAGGTGAATGAAACTCTTCATTTAGAACGCGTACTCCCTTCGCTAATACAGCCTTTTACTGCATCTCCAGCTCCCACTTTATGTTCCAAGCAACACATGATTCATAAACATTCAGCGGCATTTCTGTTGAGGCTTCAAATTCTAAAGTAGGTGCACCACTATTCTTCAAGCTATCGGCCCAATGCAGATCAGATGAGCGCAACCATGCCTGGTGCAAATTATTTCCAATGCCATCAGTAAAAATCAAACGAAAGTACGGCCATTTGCCCTGAAAGATTCGCAGAGCCGTTTTATCGCCAACCATTGCCAGACGCAAATTCATCTTGCCATCGGTCCAGGTGCTTTTCAGCCAACAGTTAATGTTAAAGTCAGGAATAGTCACATTCTGCCACTGGCGGACTTTTGCGGCTTGCTGGAGGCGCTGGGGATCGTAGTGTGGACGGTTGGCCTCTTCTTGCCTGCGCGCTTCTTCGGCAGCAGCTTTTTCCTCGGCAGCACGCTGTTTTTCAGCTTCTTGCTGTTGCTGAGCGGCGGTTGCAGCCTTGCGCTGCATCAACTTCTGACGCGCCGCATCCCTATCCATCATGGCTTCGCGGCTATCTTGATTGCCAGGACCGCCGGAGCATCCGTTCAAGCAAACAAGAAAAGCCGCCACGAGAGGGAATTTCAAAAATATTTTTTTGACGATCTCAATCATCATTTGTCTACACAAGGGGTAAAACTCAAAACCAGTAAGCATTTTCGCAGTTTAGGCAGTTACAAGAAAGATAGCAAAATGTCAGAAAAACTGTCGAATTCTACAGGGGACTTCGTATTATTACCCATTCCCGGTTTTGATTAGATCCTTATAATAATGGGCAAGGATAGGAAGAAGGCACCCACTGATATGAAAAACACAAATTCCAACTCAGTAGAGAAAAATAAGAGCAGTCGCTCGCAAGCATACGCGGACAGCGCACGTCCGGAGCAGAAGACAAGGCGTGGAGCTAACAGCCAGGCGCCGACTTGCAACAATGGAATTTGCACAGTAACTTGGAAGCCTAATCAGTCATAACGCAGCTACCTCAAGGGATTGAGCTCATTGGCGCAACACCAACCCTGCGATCATATTTAAGGCGCTCCGGCGGCTCGGCTATGCCTCGCCTTCTCCGCGCGTAGTCCCACGCTTCACTCGGCATTGCTCCTCGCAACGCCTCGCTTTGCTGCTTCTTCATTTCGGCCTGCCCTGCGCTCCGGCGGCTCGGCTATGCCTCGCCTTCTCCGCGCGTAGTCCCACGCTTCACTCGGCATTGCTCCTTGCAACGCCTCGCTTTGCTGCTTCTTCATTAACTTAGAGTTTGTCACCGCAATGCATGCAAAACCTTGCATCTGGTCCTGAGCTTATCTTTTTGCCGCAGGACGGACAGAAACTCGGGCGCAAAAACTCCTTACCGCATCCAGCGCAAAATTTCCCACCACTAGACCTTTCGCCGCAATCAGGGCACGATGCTATTTTCTCGCTGGCAGGATCAATGTTGCTTAGTTGATCAGTTTCTCTCGCCCGTTTGAATATTTGTTCCTTTGCAGCCTGAGCATTCGCTGAAGCAACTTCATTACCCAGTTCTGGGGCGCAAGTGGTGCATAATGCGCGGTTTTTGTTCCAGCAGTTTTGCGAACAGACCCAAGCAGAACATCTGGTGCATTGATGGAAGTTCGGTTTAACTTCTTCAATCGCTTTCGCATAAGCGTCTTGCCAAGCCTGGCTTTTATACACATCATTGATCAGATGACCAGCAGACCCGATTCTATACCCTTTGCCGATCAAATAACTGGCCGCTTGGGTTAGCGTACTGGCTATCCCAACAGGATTGGGCTGATATGTGCTCAAAAAGGAAGTACTGCATTCCCGCCATGCACAAATCGTTGTAACCGTGCTGCGATCGCAGAAAAACTGAAATTGAAATCCATAGTTGTTGGATTTGTCATCATATCTGCGAGTGAAAGTAATCACGGGAGCACCAGACAAAGGAATACCTTTTATATGTTCCCTTTGCTAGACAGTCCAAGCTGCAGGAAGATAAAAAACGTCCCTGCCCAACTCAGCGTTATGCTGCTTCAATTGCCTTGGCGTAATTTCATTGGCTTGCGCGCACTTGTGCTGACGGATGTGATGTCTCCGTTGGAATCCAATTTGTAATCCTGGTACATGATTCCGAGAACCTTTCCTTTAAGGTCTCGCACTACTGTGCGGCGCTCCCACAGTGCAGGATACTCCGTTCTGGATTCGTTGAAGCTGAGCTTATTATCTACAATGTATTCAGTTAGAAATCTTCGGTCGCCACGACTTGCGATATTTTCGATTCCAGCATTCGGCGCATCGCCAGCCAGCTTAGCAAACCTAAGTCGCTGCCCATTAGGATCGGTTTGCTCCTGCTCTTCTGTTATCGCCGGAGCGTAAACTTGAATTTCTTTTCCTTGAGCATTCATTCTCTTTATTGATGAATTGAATTTGTCAGAACGTCCCCAAATCTGATCCCAGTGGCTTCCGACTAGATCAAAAGTCGCTTTCTCTTGCCACTGTCGATTCCCTGACTTATGCGTCATGTTGAAATCGCCGTGCAACGTGACGTTAAACAAACCACTGCCGGATGATGCGTTGCCATCAACGATCAATAGCTCAGGAACGTGCTTGCTGTCGTTATCATTTACGGTGGTGACTTCAAGTCCGCGAGCAGTCTTCTTTACGTCGCTCGAATAAGAGGACTCGATTCCCTTTTGCAATAATTCCAAAGCAGGAGCTCTCAACGCCGCTAATGTAACCTCATTCTGCGCGAGCGCCTTTTGATTTACGTGATCATTTTCCATTACGAATACCTTTAACGACACCTAGCCAACCACCCTAAATGGATAGTAGTTCACGATCGACGCGATGTCATCGGGAGAACTACGAAGCCCGAAAACAAAGGACTGAGCTTACTTTCGATGCGCTAGCTTCTAATCTTTTTGGCATAAATGCGGCACAAATTTGGCATATAATTGGCGCCCGATCAAAATTCTCCTTTTTTGCTGCAAAATCTCTCTTACTACTCACTTCATCCTCACAATAGGTGGTTATTCTCATGGCATAGAAAAGAGGACATGACCATGAACAAGAAGAACAGCACTAACGAAACCAAGTTGAACAAGCTAAACCGCAAGCCACTACCAAAGACGCGGACGCTATCAAACACAGGCAACTTGAAAGCACATCAAGGTGGTGCAGATGTCGGCGGCGGTGTCGTAACACATGGATGCAGCGGCGGCTGCGGACCAAGCAGCTACTGCACGTTGACCTGCTAATTGAACGACCTGAAATCGAAGCGAAATCACGAGCTAAGAGTCGCTAAGGATATTTTCAAAGCGGCTCTCGGCTTTAAGCATCCGATCCGACAGACGATTCATAGCTGCGCGATATCCGCTTTACCAAGAATAGAGAAACAATGGCAGTAATAGTGATATAGATCTGCAATTTCTGGGTAAAAAGTGCCATCTGGTATAGTGGCATCGAGTCCCGAATAAATGAGATTGATAAACAGATTTTGGCAAATCGTCACCGCATATGTAATTGCGGCAAATGCTTTGCCTGCAGTGCTTTCAGAAGAATTCAGAGGACGCGTCATTGGTGTCAGCGACGGTGACACCATAACAGTTCTAGTTGAAGGCGAACACAGAAAAGTCCGCCTCAGTGGTATCGACTGCCCGGAAAAATCTCAAGACTTCGGGCAACAAGCTAAATCTTTCACCTCAAAAAATGCATTTGCAAAGAAAGTGAAAGTGATACCAGTCGGTCATGACCGATATAAACGAACGATTGCCGAAGTCATACTTCCAAATGGAAAAAACCTCAACAACTTATTGTTGACTAATGGCTTTGCCTGGTTTTACGAACAATATTCCAAAGACTTTGAGAAGCAAAAGTTAGAAATGGCGGCTCGATTGGCTAAGATTGGACTTTGGTCACAGCCGGAACCGCACGCCCCTTGGAATTTTCGCAAGCAGCGCAAAGTTCACATCTGACACCTTAAGCTCTTTTAGAGAGCCAAACGGGGCAAAATGTTAGACTAGCTCATCCGAGAAGTCAAACTTTGGAAGTGCGCCCATGAGAATAAACCGTCTTGCATTCAAGACCGCAACGCTTTGTTTTGTCTTTCTGGCTGCATGTTTAATAAGTTGCGCCCGATCGGGCGCTGATGATTTCCCCGGGGTCGGAAGCCGCTCCGGTTGGAGTGAAGCACTACCCCATTATAATGTTGCTAACAAATACATGGCGCGCGGTCTGTACGAACAAGCGGCGCAGCATCTTGAACAAGCTATCGGATTCTATGACAAGGACCCCGATTTCTTCGTAAATTATGGCGTTGCACTCAGAAAGTTAGAGAATTATACCGGTGCCGAACAAGCGTTCAAACGTGCTATCGCCCTTCGAGAAAATGATTGGGAAGCATGGTCCAATCTGGCGAATGCATATTTGAAGCAAAACCGCCTCCAAGACACTATAAATTGCTTCAACAAGGCGATGAAATACAATCCGCCACCAACAGAGAAGGAAGCAATGTTGAAAGACATTGCCGACATCAAAAAGATCTTGAGTATGCAAGCTCCAGCTCCCGGAAGCGCAAGATCCTCCGCCACTGGCGCCGCCGGAGCCAAGGCAAGCGGCTCCGGTCCAGCGAAACCGAAATCACAGAATTTGGCTCAGCAGAAGAGAAACGCGCAACTGAACGCCGGGGCAAAAAACAACTCAGCAGCCGCCTCGCCTTCTGGGCAAGCAAGCAATGGCAACATACAGCAGACACCAGCCGCGCCACCAAACAAAGAACAGCTTAAAAATTCCGGTTGGGATTGGGTTTATTAATCAAGGCAGAGAATAACAAAAACATGTCCGTTCAAACGCAACAAGATCAAGGCTACGACAAACAAATTGCCAAAGAGCTGCAGCTTAGTCCGCACCAAATAGCAGCAGTCATAAAGCTTTTCGAGGAAGACTGCACAATCCCCTTTATCGCGCGATACCGCAAAGAAGCAACCGGCTCGCTCGACGAAGTGCAGATCATCAAAATTCGAGAACGCCTCACCCAGTTGCAAGAATTAGATAAGCGCCGGGATGCCATAGTCAAGTCGCTCAGCGAACGTGAGTTATTATCGCCTGAACTTCAACAGAGAATTGAAAAAGCGACAACTCTCACAGAACTAGAAGACATCTACCTGCCCTTTAGACCAAAGCGAAAAACAAGAGCGGCGGCCGCCAGAGAAAAGGGATTGGAACCTCTTGCTCTGGAAATTTTCCATTTCAAAATTCAAGAGCCAAAAAATCGCGCTAAGGATTTTGTAAATGAGGAGAAAGGAGTAAAGTCGCCGGAAGAGGCGCTTGACGGAGCGCGCGACATCATTGCCGAACTAATAAGCGAGAATGAAGCAGTCCGAAAGGACATGCGCAACTTCTGGAAGAACAATGCAAGTCTTGCCTCCAAAATTGTCAAAGGCAAAGACGAAGAAGCAGCAAAGTTCCAAGACTATTTCGATTGGAAAGAACCCACGAAGACCATTCCTTCGCACAGGCTGCTAGCCATATTCCGCGGAGAAGAGGAAGGGTTCCTCAAAGTAAGCATTGCCCCAGCAGAGGAGACTGCAATTAGCATTCTCGATCGGCATTTTGTACGAAACCGAAGCGAATGTGGAAAGACGGTACAGGAAGCTGCTCAGGATGCTTACGACCGCCTGCTAGCTCCATCGATGGAAACGGAAATGCGAGCGGAGCTGAAATTAAGCGCCGATACCGAAGCAATCAAAGTATTTTCCAAAAATCTGCGCGAGCTTTTGATGTCACCGCCGCTGGGCTCCAAAGCCGTTCTTGCAGTCGACCCAGGGTTTCGTACAGGCTGCAAGGTAGTCTGTATCGATCGACAAGCAGCATTGCTCGAGCACACGGTTATCTATCCCCTGGAAGAATCAACAAAGGGCTTGGAGAAGCGTGAAGCGTCAGCCAAGACTGTGATTGACCTTTGTAAGAAGTATCAAGTGGAAGCGATCGCCTGCGGCAATGGTACAGCCGGCAGGGAAACCGAAGCGTTTCTGCGTGCAATTGATTTCCAAAAGCACGGACTGAACAAAATTCCGATCATTATGGTGAATGAGAGCGGAGCTTCAATTTATTCAGCATCAGAAGTGGCTCGCGAAGAATTTCCGGATCACGACATCACTGTAAGAGGCGCCGTTTCAATCGGCAGACGTTTGATGGATCCGCTGGCGGAGCTAGTAAAGCTTGATCCCAAATCGATCGGAGTTGGACAATATCAACATGACGTCGATCAAAAGGCATTGCAAACGAGCCTGGACGACACAGTCATGAGCTGCGTAAACTCTGTGGGAGTGGAGCTCAACACCGCCAGCAAAGAGCTGCTTTCCTACGTCTCAGGTTTGAACAAACAAATCGCTTCGAACATAGTAAAACACAGACAAGAAAATGGCGCATTTAAATCGCGCGCCGAAGTTAAGAAAGTCAGTCGCCTCGGTCCAAAAGCATTTGAACAATGCGCAGGATTCTTGCGGATCAGAGAAAGCAAGAATCCACTTGACTCCAGCGCCGTGCATCCGGAACGCTATGCGCTTGTAGAGACTATGAGCAAGGATATGAATTGCACAGTCGCAGAGCTTATCGCAAAAGCGGACCTGCGAAAACGCATCGATATCAAAAAGTATGTGAGCGATTCGGTCGGACTGCCGACGCTAAACGATATTTTGTCCGAGCTGGATAAGCCGGGACGCGATCCTCGCTCAAAGCTAGAGGCATTCGAGTTTTCCTCCGATGTTCACAAGATCGAGGATCTAAAAGAAGGGATGCAGCTGCCTGGCATCGTAACCAACGTCACCGCATTCGGTGCCTTCGTCGATATCGGAGTACACCAAGATGGTCTGGTGCACGTGAGCGAGTTAGCAAATAAATTCATCAAAGATCCATCAGAGTTCGTCAAAGTTCATCAGCAAGTAAAAGTGACAGTACTGCAGGTAGATAAGCAACGCAAGCGCATCTCGCTCAGCATGAAGAGATGAGATGTCGAATTAGTAGGCGCGCTTGAGAGAGGGCTTCTTAATGTCGCAAGCTCAGATACAGAACAACATCACGATTCGAAACTTGCAAGAGATGGATTTGCAACGAGCTGATCAGATCGTTCGGGAAGCATTTTCAACGCACCTCAAAATGCAGCCCTCCGATTTTGCACCAGGTGAGGATCTGGCAGCACACTATTGGGTCGAACCAGAAGGCGCATTCGGAGCCTTCGATGGCGAAGAACTTGCCGCAGTAGTGTTCGCAACTGCCTGGGGTAAGTTCGGATTCTTCGGTCCACTTTGTGTAAGCTCAGCACACTGGAACAAAGGGATCGCTCAAGCTCTGCTCAGGCAAACGGATGAGTATTTCAAGAAGAAGGGGGTTTCCACAGCAGGACTTTATACCTTCTCCGACAGCGCAAAGCACATTGGACTCTATGAGAAATTCGGATATTATCCGCAACGCCTAACTGCGAACTTGGTGAAGTCCCTTCAAAACGAAACGTCGGTAGACGATGGTGGAGATGCGGAGAATGAAAAGATCAGACAAGCTCGCAGTATTCTGAATCCGAATACAGCAGCGCATAATAGCTTTGCCCTAGATCTATCCCCCTCCCGAGAATACAGCCCTGCCACTTCACTTAAGCTTTTCAGCAAAATGAATGAGGAGCAACGGGCTCAAGCTCTTGCAGATATGGATGAGCTGACTAATTCAGTTTACCCTGGACTTTCTCTGGCGAACGAAGCCAAAAACAGTGTCCCAAGCCAAAGCGGTCATCAGCATTTCATAGCAGAAACAGTGCTCGCTTACGATTTATCCATACTGCGCGCATTTGCAATTTGCCCAATCCCCTCAGTGGAAGCGCCCCCAGAGAGAAGATCCGTCTATGCAAAATTTGGCATCACATATTCGTCTGATGATTGCCAGACGCTGGATATTTTGTTTGGCAGTTTAGAGAAATACGCCGAACTGATTGGTGCCACCAAAATTCGTGCATCTACAAACACGGCAAGAAGAATCTGCTACAAGAATATGCAAACGCGTGGCTTCCGGGTGGAGGGGTATGGAATCGCTATGATTCGTCCAGATTCGACAGCATACAATCGCGAAGATTGCTTCGTGCTAGACGATTGGCGCTAGCGATGTTGGGAGCCGCCGAACTTCGATCAGTATTTTTTTCAGGCGCGATCTCGATATTGGCGAGCTGCTGCTTACAATGTACAGGCTATGCCAAGATCCCCTCAGACTTACCGCGCACATTGATATGGGCATGGGAGCGACCAGAGGATCTCAGCTATTTAAACCCTCATAAATCCGGCGTAGCATTCTTCGTCAGGCGCTATCGCTTAGCAGGTGACGAACTGTTTCGCGTAGAGCGAGCACAAATCCTGCGCGCACCGCGTTCGGCAAAACGTATCGCGGTAGTGAGAATCGAACCGCTCGGCAGAGTCCCACCATCCTTATCAACAAAACAGCGCGCTCAACTCGTCAAAGAAATAGCAATGTTTGCAAAGCTACCAAATCTATCCGGCATTCAAATCGATTTCGATGCTCGCATCACTGAACGTGATTTTTACCGAGCCCTTCTGCAAGACCTTCGAACGAAACTCCCTCCCGATTACTTTATTTCAATGACAGCACTGGCATCCTGGTGCATTTCGGACAACTGGGTGAATGATTTACCGGTAGACGAGATCGTAGCGATGCTTTTCGACATGGGCGCAGACGCCCAACGCATTCGCGGAATGATTAAAGACAGGAAAAACTGCTTTACCGTTCCTTCTCACAAGTTGTCACTTGGACTCTCGGCAAAGGAACCCGATATTTTCAATATGTTGAAGAATGAAGGCTCCGCAACGCTCAAGAATTGTCAGAGGGTGTATATTTTTAGTCCTAGATCCTGGACCCGAGAATCCTACTCGGGCGCTGTCGGCGGAGTCAGCTTCTGATGCGAACAAAATTAAAAGCAAGTGTTATAGCTCTTTTGGCTTTATTGAGCCTGCCAAGTCCCGCATTAAGCTGCGGTCCGTTTTTTGATGAGGCGAGTTTTCAATACCGCAACCATCCGGATATGCCGCTCAAGCTTTATGCCGCAGGAACTTTGGGAATCATAGGAAGTAACTATGCCCGCTCCTACCTGGTCGTCGCATGGCGCTACTTTAATAACACTCCCCTTAGCCCAGCCGAACAGAAATCAGTAGTCGCGCTCTGGGATCAGCGCATGAACCTGGAAAACAATGACACCGACAAAGAGCTCAAGAAGTGGGAGACGACCTTTAAGCAATACAGCGGCAACGACAAATCTTTGAAATTCGAGGATGTGTCTTCGCAAAAATCCTACAACGGCAGCGGAGATGTATGGTTCACCTACCTGAATTGCCCATCGGATGCATTCGCGAAGGCAACACAGACAGCAAAAAAGGTCGCTGATACATTCGGTCCAAGCAGCGGCGAATTGAAAGACTGGCTCAAAGCGCAAAACCAGGTATTCTGCAACTGCGGCGGTTATGCCGACAAACCAGTTATTCCAGCTGCACTGGCTGGCAATCTCGACCAAAAATTGAAACCATATCGAGATTATCAAATTGCAGCAGCAAATTTTTACTCAAACAATTTCGATAAGGCACTGGAATCATTCCAAAAAATCAGCCAGGATAAGTCGTCGCCATTCAATGAGTTGGCGGCTTATCTAGCAGTCAGAACAATGGTTCGCAAGGCAACAGTAGCCGACAAAAATGACACTTCGTTGCTCTCCCAAGCTGAGAAGCAATTGCTTTCAATGTTAACGGACAAGTCTTTCTCAGCGCTTCATGAGCCGATGCGCGATCTTCTCGGCTTCATAAAATTCAAACTTGGTGGAGCAGACCGATTCAGTGAATTAGCCAAGGAACTAAGTTCTAGCAAGGAAGGCGCTGAAGCGGGTAACAACCTTTGTGACTACACATTTTTGTTTGACAAAATGCTGGGAGAAGATTCTGAGTTTGTTGAAACAACAGATGACAGCCGCGTAAAACGCTGGGAAGGCGCAGACAAAGCGGTTAAAGCCGACGATCTCAGCCTCTTCGTTTTGGCAATGCAAACAGAAGGAAAGGATAGCTTTCAACATCTGCTCAAAAAATGGCAGGAGAGCAAAAAGCTTTACTGGTTAGTTGCGCTGATGAGCCAGCTTGATCCTAAGAATAGCGAAGCCGGCGCACTTAGCGCCGAAGCCGAAAAAGTAGCTAGCAGTTCACCAGCATATCTGCACTTGCAGTATTGTCTTGCAGCGCTCGATTTAGATCGAGGTCAAAAAGATAAAGTGCGTGCAAGAGTAGACAAAATATTGGCTGACAAAACCCTGAAGCTCCCACCTGGAACCAGAAATCAATTTATGACATTGCGCAGCAAAGTAAGCAGCAACTTTGCTGAGTATCTAAAATTCGCCTTACAAAGACCGGTCGGAATCGAAGCTGGATGGTCCGGATGTGAACTGCCTAACGACTTCGAGAAAGTGGAAGCGCGCTCGGATTATGCTGTCTTGCCGCCAGCTTTCCCGAGTTTCGTTACCGGATTTCTGAATACGCAGGTTCCTGTGGCTTTACTTGGTACTATTCCGAACATTGCTGGATTGCCTGCTCAACTAAAAGCTGATTCTTTGCAGTCAGTCTGGGTTAGAAAATTTCTTCTCAAGGATTATAAAGGACTGGACGCGCTTGCACCGGCTCTTAAACAGGCTGTACCAGGGGTGGCTTCGCAGCTCGGTGATTTTCAGAACGCTACGAGCCCTGAGGCAAAACGCTTCATAGGCAGCTTGATGATACTCAGAAATCCCGGAATGCGCCCCATTCTTTCCGATGCAAATGGAAGGCGAACTCCAATAAATAAGATCGATGACTATCAAGACAATTGGTGGGCAGCAAGCGATCTTTCTCCTGGCGAAGGTGCTGAACAAAAGGCAGCCAATGCCGAATTCTCGACCAGCCTCAGCGCAGCAGAGAAAGCATCTGCTCAAACTGAAATCAAATCATTGAAATCATTCGGCGATGCCCCGGTTGGACTAGGCAAAGCAGTACTTGATTGGTCCACTAAGTCGCCACAAGATCCACGAATCCCCGAAGCGCTCCATCTGGCTGTCCGCGCCACGAAATTTTGCAACCACACAAATGAAACTAGCGCAGTCTCAAAACAAGCTTACGCTGTTTTGCACAACAAATATCCTAAAAATCCATGGACCGCAAAAACGAAGTACTATTATTAATTGAGGGCTTCGGGAAACATAGATTCGAACGAACGATGGCAGCGCAGGCTTCCGGTCTGCTTCGAAAAATGGCAAGCGCAGTCGGGACATTCTCAAGAAAAGCGAATAACAATTCTGTGGCGAAATGAAAAAATCATTTGTGCAAAATAGAAACCGATCGCACATTGGGCTTCGCGCAACTATGTTCCTCCTGCTGACGATGCTGACGGTGCCATCTGTGCAGCCCGTGCTGTCCGAATCTTCAAGAACCTTGAGCGCAGAAGCCAAAACGTCAACGGCTGAGGTCTTTCTAGCCCGCAAAGACTGGAGCAAAGCCGAGCAATTGTTGAGAAAAGCTTTGTCCGATTCGCCAGACTATCCAAAGGCATTGCAATTACTGGGTTATGCGTTGTGTTCCCAGAACAAGCCCAGCGAGGCGGTTCCCTATCTCAAGAACGCCGTTGAGGATAGCGCTTGCCCGAATCGCGATGAAACTCTGGCTGTATTGGGGCAAATCCTGATTGATCAAAATCGAGCAAACGAATCCATTCAATATCTTCAAGAGAGCATCAGCCTAAATCCGGACAAAATTGAAACTTACAATGCTTTGTTTAATGCATACCAGAAGACCGGAAACTTGACTGAAGCGTTGAAGACAGGAAAACAAATCATCCAACGGTTTCCAAAAGATCCACGATGTGCGGAGTTGAAGAAATGGATAAGCAAGATAAACCCTGAGCAGGAGGCATTATCAATTGCTTCAGCCAGTTCAAGCGACTTGGACAATTACTTCACAGAGATAACAGCGGCCGACGCAGCACGCTGGGATGCAGACATTATGCCAATTCGCGTTTACATTGAACCAGCACTTAAGCTATCTCAATGGAAACCCGAATACGACAGCATTTTGAAAAAAGCCTTCGAATCATGGTCGGCAGCTTCAAAAAATCTGGTCTCATTCACCTTCGTAAACAACGCTGCTGATGCGCAGATCAAATGTCGATGGACATCGAAAACGGATGACTTGAGTGGTTCCTTGGAACAAGGCGTTACGCGATCTAAATTCCAAGAAAATAAACTGCTGAAGGTAGATATCACTATCCTTATGTGTTTACCCAATCAGCCCAAAATTCCAGTTTCCAAAGAGATTATTTCTAAGACCTGCCTTCATGAAATTGGTCACGCTCTAGGGATATCTGGGCACAGCCCCAATCCCCGCGACATAATGTACTTCAAGGAAGAGGACGACGGCAAGGTTCTTGGTTTGAGCCAGCGCGATCGCAAGACTGTTCAGCTACTCTACACCCAGCCTTTGAATGTCCGCAACCAAAATACAGCTCTTGCAGAAAAGGCGCGGGCAAGCGCCTACACATTTGAAGAGGGCGTGCGGTTTATCAATAGAAATGATTATGATGGAGCGGTGAATTGCTTTAAGTATTTACTGACCAAGGATCCATCATCTTCGTCCGCACGTATCAACCTTGGGATAGCATACGCAGGGCTTGCAATGCAGTGCGATGAGGAAAAGCGTTTCAGCGAAGCCGAGTTATATTACAAGCAAGCGCTGGAAATTCGGCACGAAATTCCGGACAGGCACACACTCGATGCGGCAGTGAAAAATTATGCTGCAATGCTTCGAGAACTTGGACGTGAAAGCGACGCGAAGAAAGTCGAAAACGAGCTCTAAAAAAGCTCTGAAGAAAGTATTTAGCGCAAAAGCGGAAGAGCCACATTTTTGACCGCAGGGTTTGATCCGTTCTTCTTGAGAGCAGAGCGCAGAATCAAATCATAACTGGGCGCGGTGCTTCCGTCAGTGTATCGGATACCGGAAGGGTTGAACTTGATACCAGTTCGGTGCAGAGAACACCTCGTATCAATCGCGGCGATTTTCAGATCCGAAAGCGGCTTCACTTCACCAGGTTCACTCACACCATTGATATTGCGATCGTGCCATACCGCGATTCCATCCAGCTCGGCAGCTTGCAAAAGTCCATTGCGGTCATCGTCAAGTCCGGCAAGAACTTCATAACCATTGCACCAGAAGATCCAAAAGCTCGATTGTCCAACAAGTTGCAATCCAGACGTGATCTGTCCGGATGCTTGGCGATCAAACACCAACCAGGCTGCGTCCGCGGACAGCCAATTATCGTATTCGCGAGATCCAAAACCATCCAAGTCAAAAGAGATGCGCTTATCAACAAGCAAGTGCTCAAGCCCCACCTTCTGAGTCAGTGGTATCATAATTGGTGTTACATATCGAGGAAGTTTTTCTACCTCGGCGGTTTGCTCATTTAGCTTTGCCAGTTCCTTTTTGTCTTTCACAGGGTCCAGCATCTTCCGCAAGTATTCAGCTGTCTCGACGGAAATAGACCAGCCGCGCATCCCGCCCTTCGATTCTTTATCAATCGAGTATGCCTCTTTGAATACCTGCCGGTAAAGAGCTAAAGCCTGCTTCTTATCGCCACTTTGTTCGTAACACCAAGCCAGACCCAACTTAGCTGCCAACAAAGAAGAATCCGATTTTATGGCGGCGTTCAGATATTTGATTGCTTCTTTCAAATGGGCTTTAGCAGAGGCTTCCTTTGCCGGACTCTTGGATGGAATCACTGGAAACTGAGAGTGGTCAGGTTTATGCCCGAATTCAGGCAATTCAAATTGTGAGCCAGGGGTACTGTGCGCATCGGCAGGTGCGATCTCTGTTTTCTGCGCATAAGCCATCGCATGGAGGCGACCGATACGGAAATCTATTAGAGCCTTATCCATGCTGCCGAGCGCATCGGCACGCATCGCTTCCAAGTTTTTCATCAGGCGAGGAATCGGCACATCCCTCGTTTGTATCATGGCGAATTTAGCTTGCCCTGCCGGAGCAGAGATAAGAAATATCCCAATAATCAAGAAAGCAATAATGGGGGTATGCTTCATGACCTTTTCCCTGTCGCGCTTTTCAGCATTGGCTGAGAATTCGCTAAAGCGGCAAAGCTTGCCAAGCGAGTTCTTACTCAAGCGCGTCGAGCAAGAATGTCATTACAATATCAGGCGGAAGCCCACATTACTCCTTATATTCCGCACAAGAAGACATCTATGAATCTCTGGTTATCGCTGAACAAAGCACTCACCCTCTATCCCGAACGCGAAGCTCTCGTCGACGGCACACGCCGATTCACCTATCGACAGTTTGGTGAAAGAGTCGCTTCACTGTTGCAATTCTTGCGCGCTGCCGGGCTCAAGAAGGGATCGGTCGCGGCGATTAGCTGCCCGAACACAGCTGAGTTCATGGAAATCTACTATGCCTGCGGCGTCGAGGGCATAATTCTCGTTCCGCTAAATTACCGTCTAGCGGCCGAGGAATTGCGCGAGATTTTAAATGACGCTGATGCCGAGTTGATCTTTTTCCACTGGCAATTTGCCGACTGCGCTGCGGAGATCTTGCCGCACTGCTCGCAGCTCAGACATCTAGTAATGATAGGCGATACAGGTACGAAGAAATTTGCTTCCCATCCCAATCTGCAAGCACATGAATACGAACCACTCTGCCAAACGAAGGGGGCGCGTTTTGACAATGTCCCCTACTTGAGCGCAGATGATTTAGCGCATTTGTACTACACAAGCGGCACTACGGGTCGCCCGAAGGGCGTAATGTTGAGTCATGGCAATGTGATGTTCAACGCACTGGGCGCTATTTCGGAATTAGGATTGTGCGACGCTGATACGTGGATTCATGCCGCACCGCTGTTCCATTTAGCTGATGCTTGGGCAACTTTTGCGATCACTTGGGTTGGAGGAAAGCATGTTTTCCTCTCTCAATTCCAATCCAAAGACACGCTACAAAAGATCAGCGAAGAGAAAGTTACCGTAACGGTGCTCGTTCCCACAATGCTCAATGCGATGGTTAACGATCCCGATGTCGGTCAATTCAAATACGATTCCTTGCGCTTGCTGATAACGGGCGGCTCGCCGATTGCACCGGAAGTAGTTAAGCGCGTGATGCGCACATTCGGATGCGAGTATGTGCAGCTTTATGGCATGACGGAAACGAGTCCTTTCTTGACTGTGAGCTGCCCGAAAGCTGAGCACAAAAATTGGGACGAGGATAAGCAAGTAGAAATTCGCGCAAAGACAGGACGCCCCTACATCGGAGCAGAGGTCAAAGTCGTACATCCAGACGGCGCCGAAGTTACCAACAACGGCAAGGAAGTGGGCGAAATTATTGCTCGCGGACCAACAATCACACGCGGTTACTGGAAGCAACCTGAGGCAACCGCACAAGCTATAAAGGATGGATGGATCCACACAGGAGACCTGGCTGTGGTCGATGAGCACGGCTATATCAATATAGTTGATCGCAAGAAAGACATGATCATTAGCGGTGGCGAAAACGTTTACTCAACAGAAGTCGAATACGCACTTCATGAGCACCCAGGTGTGCACGAATGCGCGGTTTTCGGCATCCCAGATGAGCGCTGGGGTGAAGCAGTTCACGCGGTCGTAGTGCGCAAGCCAGGAAATGATGCTTTGAGCGAAGAGGATCTAATCGCGTTTGTGAAGGAAAGGCTGGCTAAATACAAGGCACCGCGCAGTATTGAGTTCATGAGTGAATTGCCGAAGACAGGCTCTGGCAAAATCTATAAGAAAGAGATGCGCGAAAAGTACTGGACCGGCCGCGTCAAACAGGTCAATTAATGAAAAGCGGCGAATGCGAGACGCAAAACGCCGCGGAAGCTTCCAGAGCCTTAAGCATTCATTCTAATGCTAGAATGCAGCATAGAGTTCTGCGACTAGATTCGACCAGGAAGTTCCTGATGCCAAATAATGACGGTCTAACAAGAAGCGCAAACAAGCGGGGAGTTAACTCCCGAAATTGCTTGTTACCCCTTGCCATTAGCTTGTCGGCCCTGACCCTATGCCACCCCATTTACGCACAAGAATCCGATAGCTCCGATTTGAGGGAACACGTCAATCGCGGAAATCAGCTGATGGCGCGCAGGCAGTTCGCAGCGGCGCAGGCAGAGTACGAAGCAGCAAAGAAGATCGATCCTTCAAATCAAATCGTTAAACACAACCTGGCAGAGCTTTTCAACAACTGGGGCGTCACCTATTTCCGGGCGAAATCTTACAGCGAAGCCATCGCCCAATTTCAGAAATGTCTTGCAGTCATGCCTGGTCATGGGAACGCGAAATACAACATACAACTGTGCCGCCGCGCCATGCAAAATCAGGGAATGAATCCGGACGAGCTTCCTGACGCGGCGTCTGAAGACAAGGAAAAGTCCAAAACAGAACAAGCAAAAGACGAAAGCAAAGACGCAAAAGAGAAGAAAGATGGACAGGCGGCAACAACCGCGCCAGGTGCTGACGCGATGAGCGTCAGTGTAGGAAACAAAACAATTTTCACCAACAACGCACCGTTCGTATCTGGATCGTCAGTGTTTCCTGTCTACTCGGAAAAGAACGGTGCTGCAAAATCGACAGTAAATGTGATAAATCCAGCAGCAATGGCCGTTCCAGGTGAACCAACGATTACCTCAACGGGCGTAGCTGTGGGATCGGCTCCAGCTATCACGACGACTCCTGCTACCACTCCTGCGGCGACGACCGCTTCGACAAATCCGCCAGCAAATCCATCTAACCCAAATGAGGCTCCAACCCAGCCTGTGCAAGCAGACGCCGCCAAGCCGAAATACAATCCAGTCGCGCCCGCAAATTCCCAACCGACTTATGTGCCAATGCCGGCTAGTTATGATTCGGTTCAAGCGGCACAAGCGCCAACCTACAACAGGGGCTCCGGCGACTCAAACATGACCCTGGACGAAAAAGTTTGCGCTCTTGAGCTAAAGGTTTACGGCAAGAAGCATATCGATATGCCTATCATGCGCAGAATTGACCAGCTCGAGACCGATTACATTGGACAGATTCGCTCGGGTTCAATGAGCGAACGCGTTGAATATTTGAAAAAAGCGATCGGACAAAACTGACAAATTGAAATGAAGGCACACGTCGATGCGCTCCCTGTGCCTCTTTACTGAAACTTTGTCGTGCGTAAAATTAAACGGCTGGACCCAGTGCTGGATCGGAATTGGTACTTTTTGCAAATCTGCTATCGGCAACGGCTGCCCCAGAAAGATTGTTTTTCTTGGCTTTCTGGTCAAAGATCATGCTGATTATCATTCTCAAAGGTAGTGCCAAAATTACCGCGGTTAATCCCCAGAAAAATTGGTCGTTCTTCACAAACCAGTCGAGAACGTTGTCTAGCTCGACTTTTAGCATCGGTGATTGGGAAGCAAGTACAATGAAAGCCAAAATCGTGGCAGGTAACGCCAGCTCAATACCAAGCTGAGAAGGCGTCGTTGAGCCTCTCAGAGCAATCTTTGCCGAAGATAGAGGAGACAGATCAGGACGCATCGGGGCACCATATATAGCGGCATCTCTACTAAAGACCATCATACAACCTCGCAAAGACTTGTCAAGTAATCATTCCGGCGATTCGTGCATTCCTTGTTACATGTCCTAACGTCTGAAGAAACTTTCATTGAAAAATCCATCGACCAAAGAATGCTTCAGGAGCGCCAAGGCACGGAAGAATACGGTTCTCGGGTTCGACGGCCGAAGACGTTTGCGAGTTCCTTCTTTACCTGATCTTTTTAGAAAGGCTGAAACCGGTAAAATAGTGAGTTCCAATCACATCCTTCAATGCTAAGTAGCGGCGGATGTGGCAGACGCAGAATCCGGCAAAAGCATCCGGAGCGTTAGTTCTTCGCACAGACTGTGCCGGACAGCCGGAGCATTTGTTTTAAGCGGAGAGGTGGAGAGACGCAGAATGCAACGGGAAACAAGGCGTTTATTCTGAGCAACGAATGCCAAGACGCAGAATGCGGCAAGAGCACCTGGAGCATTTAAAACCAAAGGAGACGAAATGACGACCGAAACAGGAGTGACGAAAGAAGATGGCAAAGCGTTGCCCTCGCACTTCGAATCGCAAGCAATCGAGACAAAATGGGATGAGCAATGGGAAGATCTTCAGATCTACCGCTACGATCCATCCAGACCTCGTGAAGCAACCTTCGTCGTAGATACGCCTCCCCCAACAGTTTCCGGCTCGCTGCACGTAGGTCACGTGTTCAGCTACACCCATACTGACGTAGTCGTTCGCTACAAAAGAATGCGTGGCATGAACATCTTCTATCCGATGGGATGGGACGATAACGGGCTTCCAACAGAGCGTCGCGTTCAAAATTATTACAACGTCCGATGCGATCTGAGCCGCACGCCAGGTCCTTACTTGAGTGCCGAAGAAGCTACCGCTACTTACAAGAAGGACGATCCGCCGCGCATAGTCAGCCGACCAAACTTTATCGAACTTTGCCTTAAACTTACGCAAGAGGACGAGAAGGCATTCAAAGCACTCTGGCGCCGCATCGGGCTATCGGTTGATTGGAAACAAGAATATTCCACTATCGACAAACACAGTATTCGAATTGCCCAACAAAGTTTCCTCGACCTGCAACAAAAAGGTCATGTTTACAGTGTTGAAGCACCGACGATGTGGGACGTTGATTTCCAAACAGCTGTCGCGCAAGCAGAACTTGAAGACAGAAACGTAGCTGGTAATTTCCACAACATTCGCTTCGGCATCCAGGGCAGCGAAGAAACTTTCGTGATCGCCACCACCAGACCTGAACTACTTCCTGCTTGCGTCGGCGTTGCAGCTCATCCTGACGATGCCCGATACAAGCATCTTTTCGGCAAAAAAGCTTTGACACCATTGTTCAATGTACCAGTTCCGATTTTCCCAACAGAAGTCGCCGATCCTGAAAAAGGCACAGGCATCCTCATGGTCTGTACCTTCGGCGACGCCACAGACGTTGCCTGGTGGAAAGAGCAGAAACTTGAATTGCGCCAAATATTGGGAAGAGATGGGCGCTTGATTCCGATTCAGTTTGGATCAAATGGCTGGCCTAGCCAGAACGCAGAACGCGCCAATGCACTCTACACAGAAATCACAGGCAAGAATGTGAAGCAGGCGCAGAAGCTTATTGTTGAAATGCTTCGCAAACCAGAAAACGCCGCGATCGGGTCAGGCAGTGAAGCAGCACTAGTCGGCGAGCCTAAGCCACTGGAGCACTCAGTCAAATTCTTCGAAAAGGGTGATCGCCCACTCGAATTTATCACCACGCGACAGTGGTTTGTTCGCCTCATGGACAAGAAAGAGCAGCTGGTCAAGAAAGGCGATGAAATCACCTGGTATCCGGATCACATGCGCTTGCGTTATAAAAACTGGACTGAGAATTTGCTGTTCGATTGGTGCGTCAGCAGACAGCGCTACTTCGGCGTGCCGTTCCCGGTCTGGTATCCAATCGATGCAAATGGTGTAATCCAATACGACAAAGCCATCACTGCCCAAATGAGCGCATTGCCGGTTGATCCGACGATTGATGTGCCGGCCGGATACGAAGAAAAACAAAGAGACCAGCCGAACGGCTTCAAAGGCGAAGCCGACGTTTTCGACACCTGGTTCACAAGTTCGATGACACCGCAACTTTGTTCAAACTGGTTGATTGACGACAAGCGGCATGCACAGCTTTTCCCGATGGATCTTCGTCCGCAATCCCACGAGATCATCCGCACATGGGCTTTCTACACTATAGCCAAAGCCATGCTCCATGAAGACAAAATTCCCTGGAAGCAAGTTGGCATTTCGGGCTGGGTACTGGATCCCGATCGCAAAAAGATGTCCAAGTCCAAAGGCAACGTTCTGACACCTATGCATTTGCTTGATCAATACGGAGCTGACGGCGTCCGATACTGGTCTGCCAACGCCCGATTGGGAACAGATACAGCCTTCGACGAAAACATTTTGAAGATCGGCAAACGACTCGTCACCAAAATCTTCAATGCCGGCAAGTTCGTCAGAGGACTAGCCGGAGAGGAGCATTCCATCACACGAGAACTCGATCTCGGATTCCTTCAACGACTAAAGAAAACTGTGCTTCGTGCCAATCAGCATTTTGAAAATTTCGATTACGCCTCGGCTCTCAGTGAATGCGAAAGGTTCTTCTGGAACGATTTCACCGACGAATATATCGAGATGGTGAAGCAACGAGCTTATAATGCCGATGATATCCAAGGTCGGGGCTCAGCGCTTTCGACTCTGCGATTTGCAATGAGCACCATTTTGCGCCTCTTTGCACCATTCCTTCCTTACGTTACAGAAGAAGTATGGTCATGGTCATTCGCCGAAAAGACTGGCGAGAAGAGCATTCACAAAGCACCTTATCCGCAGGAAAAGGACTTCGACCAGTTCGCTTCTCCAGCTGATGAGATGTCTTTCCAGGCAGCAGCCAATTGCCGAGGCAAAGTCAACCAACAGAAAACCGATCAGTCGAAATCTGTGGGCAGCGCACTGAAGAGCGCTGTCGTGGTGTGCAACGAAAAAAGTTTCACCAGATTGACCTTGGTTATGGAAGACTTCAAAGCGGCAACACGCGTTGACGAAATCGTCCATAGCCTCGACGAGTCGATAGCAGACGGCGAATTTGTCATCAAAGAAGCTCAGTTCCAATAGTAGTACGCCAAAAACACTGTTTGGTATTATTAGGGCTTGTTTTGAACGCCTGGGATTCCATAATTGCAACTTGCTGAAATAACCGACGCAGCCAATAAGGGTGTTGCAAAAGCTCAATATGAGCTAGCAGAGATGCTTGCGCTTGGGCAGGTCGTAGAACGGGACTTCGAAAAAGCCGCCCTATGGTACGAAAAGGCAGCAAGACAAGGGCACGTCGATGCACAGTTCAAGCTGGGCCAACTCTGTTTTCACGGGCGCGGTGTTGCGCAGAATCTGAAGCAAGCCGCCTTATGGTTCGACTGTGCTGCAGAGGAAGGGCACTGCGAGGCGCTTTATCAAGCCGGCTTGATATTGGAAAATGGCGCCGGGGTTGAGGTGGATCCAATCAGAGCGGCACAGATGTATGCAAAAGCCGCTGAGATGGGGCATCACGATGCAGCCTTCAATTTGGCGCTGCTCTGCCATCAAGGAAGAGGCGTCCAGCAAGATATAAACAAAGCCGTGTTCTATTACGGGCAAGCCGCGGATAATGGTCATTTGCAAGCACAATTCAATCTTGCGCTGATCTATCATCAAGGGGCAGGCATACCGCGAGATCCAATGCGAGCCGCAGCGCTCTACAAGCAAGCGGCAGAGGCCGGGTTCGTCACAGCCCAATTCAATTTAGCTCTGATGCTGCACCAGGGAGACGGGGTTACACCTAACATTGGTGATGCATACAACTGGTATCGGACATCCGCCGAAAATGGACACATCACAGCCCAGTTTATTCTGGGGCGCATGTATGCAAATGGCGAGGGCGTAGGTCTAGACCATCGCGAATCTTGCCGCTGGCTCCAGAGAGCCGCAGAGCAAGGTCATATGAAAGCTCAATACGAACTGGCGATAAAATACGTGCGCGGGGAAGGAGTCGCCAAGAATTCCATGTTAGCGGCAGGCTGGTTAGGCAAAGCAGCGGATCAAGGCTACATGAAAGCTATTTACAGCCTTGGTCAACTTTTTCGACAAGGCGAAGGTGTAGATCGCAATTTGCCATTCGCTCTTGAATGCTTCCAGAAAGCCGCAGAGGATGGACATGTCGAGGCGCAATTCTGCCTTGGACAGATGTATCAAAATGGAGAGGGCGGGCTAAAAAGCCTGGAAGAAGCGGCGAAATGGTATGCCAAAGCCGCGAAGCAGGGACACAACCGAGCTCTTCTAAGCTTGTCTGATTTGCACGATGGGTAAAATCCAAGCGCCGTAGTCAAGATTAGGTTATAAATAGCAGAATCTGTGAAAGATAAATGTGACTGAAATCGATCCGCAAATACAGGAGTGATCGCTTTATGGAATGGGTTTGGTCGGTTGGAATCATAATGATGATAATCGTGGCATTACCCTGCTTGCTGGTCAGACCACTATTTCTTGCAATTGCCGATCGCATCGCCGGAAAGAAAGGCAATGCAAAAGAAATCGAAGAGTTGAAGACGAAAGTACAACTTTTAGAATCTGAAGTGCGCGCGATGCGTGTTCAAGTAATTGGGCTTGAATCAAATCAAGAATTTTCTACAAAATTGCTAGAAGACTTGAAATCAAAGAGCGAAAGTACGGAAAAAGTCTGAGTGATGCGGACTGGCTTCTGAAGCCGATGTTACGTTCTTCCCACGTTTATTCTGCAAACTATATAGTGTCGCATTTGAAAACTTTTCGTTTGCGTTTAATTAAGTTCGATTTTGCTAGTTCCGGCATGAAATCATGATCTTATAAGCTTTTTTCTATGGCAATTCATGTGTCATCTAGGTAGCATTACATGTTCAGAGACCACCACCAACGCCAAGAGGATCCCAACATGCCGAATGCTACTGTTGTTGAACCCGAAACAACTCTAGACAGAACAATGCTCAATGAAATCGTACACTGGGTGAGAACGCTCAAAGAAGTCGGCGTATCACCAGATATGGCAGCCCAAGTCGCAACCAAGTTCTTCATTGCTGCATGCAATACAGATGAAGAAGAAGAAACAAACTGGGACGAGTATTCAGAAGAAGACGACGAAGAATAAGTCTCGCTCAATAAATAGCATATTAAGGAAGAGGGTGTGATGTTCATGCCCTCTTCCTTTTTGTTGTGTTCTCACGAGCCAGGCGCAGGCGTACGCAGCAGGTGCCGCCTTTCGATGCCTGCCCGCAGCTCGCATTGAGGGGGCTGAAAGGCGCCCCTAGACTCATCACGGCTACACCTGCGTCCATACCAGAAGAGGGGGCCGCCAAGGTGTAGAAAAAGTATTTTTCGATTTAATCTTTTTTCTTGCAAAAATTTTGAACTTTTTGACCCCTTCTGACGTTTAAAGGACAGAAGCGAAAATGCCGGCAGCAAATTCACAGCAGATCAAATTATCAATATAAGGATTTACAACATGAAAAAAGTTCTTGCCTCCCTTTCTCTGATTGCTGCAATATCCTGCCCGGTGTTTGCACAAGGTATTAGCGATACCACATTCGGTGACAGCATTCCTGATGTGCAGTTCGGGTCGGTATCCGAATCGAATGGATTGGCAGCACTACCAGGTTCATTCACAGCACCAGGCGAAGATGATGCAATTGGCATCGGCGCTGGACCAGGTGCCGGAGCAGAAATGAATCTTACCGACGAGCAACTTGAGAAAATCGCTAAATTGAAGAATTCGTTTGCCGATGCGGCTGGCACAAAGAAGCTGCAAGTACAAACACTAAACCGAGAGCTGCGTTCACTTATGACGCAAGAAAAAATTGATCGCTCAGCGGTACTTGATGTGCAGAAGAAAATTAACGATGCCAACGCTGATCTAGCGACAACAAAGCTGAGCATGCGCCTCGATGCATTAAACATCCTCACACCGGAACAAAGACAAAAGATGCACCACAAAGCACTGCAAAGGCTAGTGTTTGGTGGCGGCCAAAAACGACCTGGTATGAAACACGGCGGAATGCGTCAAGGTATGCGTGGTGGTCACCACTTTAAGCGCGGAGCAGGTAAGTCGAACGCCCCCGGAGCAGAATCAGCTCCGACAGCCGACGCACCAGGAACACCACAAGCCTAAGACGGCGAAACAAAACCAACGCTTTGTAGCTGCTATTTATACACGGAGAAGGATAAGGTAGCTAGCCAGCGGCCTTCCGAGCCACCCCCCCGGCTCGGAAGGCATTTTGGTCTAAAGACCACCCTCGGAGTCCCAGAAAAGCACTCATACACGAGACTCCCGGGAGCGTGCTACAATGTAGCACGTAGAACTAATGATCACATATCAGCAAGAGAATCTAACAAAGCACGATGTAACAGTAGAAGAGGCAGATGAAGCCATATCGAACAGCCTTGTGGCGGTCGAGCTTCCTTTGAGTGCACGTTTGAATAACAGGATAATGTTTGTAGGATTCACCATGGAGGGCCGTTTGCTGGAGGTAGGTGTAGAGTATCTGACTGACGAGCATGAACATGTTTTTCATGCCATGGACGCGACAAAGGAATATCGAAAACTCTTTGCGAAGAGCATTTAATCATGGCAACAGAAAAGAAGAAAGCAGAAGAGCTGCAAAAGCGAATTGCAAAAACAAAAGCGGAAGCGAGAGAACGTGTCGTCAAACGAGGATTAATGCACTTCCGTGCAGATGAAGAAATGATGGAGCAACTTATGGCTGTAGCCGCGTATAGGAAATTGCCAGTCAGTTCTATGGTTCGCTCGTGGGTTGCTGAACAACTTAGAAAAGAACTTGCAAAAATCGATAAATAGTCAAACGCATGATTCGAGTCTAAGCAGATAAGTTCGAATGCTTACTTATCTGCAGACTTGTCGGCGGTCTGAGCTTTATACGGTTCTTCAAGATAGTCGTCAGTTGGAATCGGATATTCGGAACCTAATGGACCATTATCAATTTTGTTTCCTCAGCAGTCAGAGCTCTATATCCATAAACAAGAAGTCCGACAGTAAGAGGTATAGTCAATAATCCTTGTCCAGGAAAATTGATCCAACACACTGCAAGTAGCGATGATAGCAAAACTCCGGGGGTCATAGCGGAGATAGCCATGCGCAAAGCAGTTTCAAATCCTGCCTTACTATTGATGATCATGCCGATGCCAGCGTAAACCAGAGCAAGGAACAAGTGTCCAAAGAAAACAGGGACGCCCAGCACAAATCCAATACCTGAGATCTTCAAACTAATGTCCTTCAGAAATGGTTTTATATCCACAGCCTTGAGGGTGTATTCACCTGTGACCAGCCCTTTGAAATTCGCAGGTTCTCGCCATGCCTGATCGGAAAAGCTAATCTGCTCTTCAGTAACGAGAGCAGCAACGCCCTCTATTTCGTCTGCACCCTTATATTTTCCGGAAGTATCAAAAACGATCTTTTTTCCATCAATAACCATTTCGTACGGACTGGGCTTGTTGATAGATAGAATTCCATTTCGAAATGTCATATCAGGCAGCTTCTGAACGAGCTCATTCACTTGCGGAGAATCCACAATTAGAATCATATGGATGTAGCAACTAATAATGATTGCGGTCCAGCAAGCGCAAAACAGCGCGAATAAATAGAGGAATCCAGTCCCCTTCCCATCCTGACCAACAGACTTATAAAAGTCCTTCTTGTAAAAGGAATAAATCGGGGCCTGATAGATGGAGTAGTTCATGATTGGTTGCCCTTCCGGTTCGGCTTAGCCGTCCGCATTTTGCATTTTGATTAATTGCTCAAGGAATAAATTACTGACCAGCAACAGGGCACCAATTGATTCGGCACTGTGTGAAAACTTTTCGCTTGCTCCTCGCAAATCGAGACAAGGCGTATCTACGTGCACACGCAAACCTGAGAGGACTGGAAATAGTTTAGAAGCTTTTGCAAGCGCTTCCATCAGAAGCATGCGCACTTCAGTCTTTCCATAAATGGTTCCGAGATTGCTTGTCACCGCATTTAGTGAATTTACAACCTTCAGCAATTCAGTTGGGCTTTCAGTTATGTCATCAACCTTTGGCGAATCTAGCGCAACCGCAGATGCATCCAACTTTGGCTTCATCAATTGAGTGGTTCGGCGGCGATACTCCTCGGTAATTTTTCTACCTGGCTCCACCACCAGCATGCCGTCTTTAATTAGCTCATCCAAGGCTGTGAGAACAGCATAACGATCGTAGCTTGTTTGCTTACAGATGGTTTCAGCATTGCCGCCCATCTCGATCAAAGTCCAAAGGGTCCTGACCAGATCTTTGCGGTCACCGAATTTCGCCAAATCAGGCACGGATTTTGTTGGCGTAAAACTTGAGCTGGGATAGCCGACATCCTTTATCAGCTTCGGCAACTCATCAGCACGCCGCGCGCCTTCAATTAGAAGCATATGCGGAGGCTTGCGCATCAAATCCTTGTCAATTTCACCAGTATGAACTACCTGCTGATCGAAGGTGAAATCGAGAGGATCCGAATTCATCATCAACTCATAGAGTGCATATTCGCCTCGAAGTTGATCGTACGCGGCAGTGGCAATCGCGGCATTCTTGATTATTAGTTGCCCAATTACTTTCCCATTGCGTCCATAAAGAGCAAGCATGCCATTTTGCCGCGATGAGATTACGGTTTGAAGAACGGTCGGCAAATCGAAGAACGCCAAATTGCCCTGGAGCCCAGGAGCCTTGAATGGAGTGTTTCCGACGGAGCGACGACTAATCACATCTGTGATTTCGCCGGTAATCTGAGGAAAACGTCGGCTCAACTCGCGAAAAGCAGCAATCGGAAGTCGTAAAATCACAGCTTCTTCGGGAACGCGAATTGTTGCATTCCGCGGTGAGTCATGGACGATAGACATTTCACCGAAACATTCGCCGGCTGTCAAATATGTAATGACACGCTGCTGTGGATTGCTTTGAAGCACGGCCACGCTCCCGCTCCTGATCACGTAGAGGGCATCAGCGGCATCGCCCTCTTTGAAGATTATTCGACCCGGACCACATTCAATCTCGGTGAAAAGAGGGCTTAAACCTTCGAGAATATTTCGATCGAGAATTTGAAAAATCGAGTGATTCTTTAGAAAGTCAGCTATTTCTCGACTCTTTTCGGTCTGCGTGGTCATGACCCCGTCCCTTCAGTCTTAGGCGCAGAAGCCAGGTGAGTCCTGATTTGCTTCGCGCGTGCTTCCAACTCATTAGCCTTGCTCTCGTTGGCAACGTTGCCAGTCTTTCGCAAAGCTCCTACAAGACGCTCCAGAGCGCCAGCCACATCCCCATGCACTTGACCATGATGTGATTCCAAAACCTCAAGGGCAATTTCAAACTGCTCCACGGCCGAGGCAGTTTCGCCCTTCTTCAAATAGAGACGTCCGAGTTTATCCAGGACTAAAGCAACTTCAAGCGGCTGCTTGTCGCCGCGCTTCTGGCGAATTTTGGCAACACGTACATAAAGTTCAACTGACTCTTCCGACTTACCTTGGTTGGCAAAATTGTCGGCTGACTTCTCCAAAATACTTACGAGCTTGGGGCTCTCCGCGCCATACAGTTTTTCCATGATGCCTAAGGATGTCTTGTAGAACATCTCAGCTTGTTCAGGATTGGACTGCTTTGTTTTCCCGTCTGCCAGGAGCTCGAGCGTCGTCGCTACATCAACGTGATCGGAGCCCAAAGCTTGCTGCTGAATTTCCAGCGTCCGCCAGATATAAGATTCGGCCTCGGCATATTTCTGTTGCTTGAAAAACAACTCTGCCATTTTGTAAAGGCAGGTAGCTACCTCAGCGTCTTTCGGACCAAAGAACTTCTCGAGAATACCTAGTGCGCGCTTGTAGTTGGCTTCGGCTTCCGAGAATCTCTTTTGATCGAGGTAGTTGTCGCCCAGACGCATACAGATAATTGCGACGCCGCAATGATTCGCTCCTAAGGTTCGCTCTGCCGTAATGAGCTGATCAGCCTCTCCAACAAGCGCCTTCAGCTCTCTTGTCGATAAACTGTCGGCACGCCATCCGATAAACTCCAGTGACTCATCAAGTGGAATGTTTTTCTTGGCACAAATCCGGATTGCCTTAATGCCCAATTCATAGGGCACGACACCGTCGCCAATCAAAAGCTGCGCTTGCAAGCCCGCACGAACCACGTCAGGATTCAACGAGTCGAGACTGAGTAAGTACTGACCAAGAGGTAATCCCTGTTTTTGAGCCTGTTGCGCTGCTTCATTCAATTGTGCCGTAGTTAGAAGCCCCGCATCGCAGAGAATATCGCCGATGCGCTTCTTCTCTGATTTACGCCCCTGCTTGCTCCAGAAGTTAGCCATTTGGCGCAACTGATCGACAAGGTCGGGGTGGTCTGGTCCAAGCTTCTTTTCCTTGATCCGCAATGCTGAAAGGTAAAACTGTTCGGCTTCGACGAAGCGTCCGCTGGCTTCGAGAATCCGCGCCATCCGCTGAAACGCTAGCCCTGTTTCCAAATGCTCTGCGCCTAGCGCTTCCTGAACAATCTGCACCAGGCGCCAGCCGAGCGGCTCAGCATCGAGAACTTTGTTCTGTTTAAGATACAGCTCGGTAAGACGGAAAAGGCTCGTTGAGACTTTGAGATTGTTTTTCCCGAAAGAGCTCTCTCCTATTTGCAACGCCTTCTTGAAGGCCTTCTCGGCTTCTGATGGTTGCGCCAGCTCAAGGTGAGCGTCACCCAGATCAAGGAAAAGGGCTACCAACTCTCTGTTATTCGGACCTAGGATCTTTTCTTTTTCGGCAATCTGCTCACTGATTTTCGTTATCAGCTTCTTCTTAGAATCAAGCGAATCGCGCTCCAGCTCTTTGACGCGATCCATAGCGTCTTCCAGATCGAGCTTATCGATAGAAGCCTGCCGTAAAGCTGCGACTGCCGTATCTTCATCCAAAGTGCCGGCATCAAGCATCGCTTGCGCTTGCAAAACGTTCGTCAGGTCTTCAGTCGACATGAAACGCAACATGACGAGCATTTCGCCCAGTCGCAACTGGAATTTATCAGCCTCTGCCAAGCCGTGAGGCAAATGCTCAGCCTTAATAACGCCGGCCTTCAGAAGAAGGTCGCCTATTCGTTTCCGACTGGAGGTTTTGTTTTGCGCCTCGGGCATCGAAATGCTCTTCTTACTTGCCAATCAGAGGTGTTTCCCAACGAAAACACCCTCCCCCATTTCCTTTCTACCACGGTGGCAATTCAAACCTATATTTATGGAGGAGATTGGCGAATTTTGTTGCGCTTTTTTCTGACAGACAGTTCTGATAAATCGGGGATAGGGACCGCTTGTGTGCAATCCGCGCCAAGAAGCAGTGCTCAAAACCTAGAGATAGGAAGGGTTGTGAGGAAAACCAGGTGGGATTCAGTCCGGGCAAAAGACCGGGAAGCGAGCCCCCGCTTGAGAAGAGTAACTGTTAGCGTACGCAGGATTTACTCAGCTAATTGCAAGATTGCCTATTTCAAAAGAAATTCGGCGCAAGAAAAGATACACTGTGCACTCACTGAGCAGAGGAAGAAAAGATGGCGTTGAAAGGGATGTTCTCAGGTCGCGGCGGATTTCTCGGCAGTTCGCGCGGACTTTGCTGGGTCCAGGCATTACTGAGCTTGAGCTTCGCTCTAGCACCGGCGCAAGCTTCATTTGCAGCGGCAGGAGCCCTTCCGACAAATTCGGCGGCAGCTCACATGAGCGAAGCCCAGGACGAAGCAGTAAAGCTGTTAAAGCAGTATCTTCAAATCAACACAACAAATCCGCCCGGCAATGAAACAAAAGGCGCTGAGTTTCTCGCAAAAATCCTGAACGACAATGGAATCGAGGCAAAGCTGTTTGAAACAGCCGCCGGTCGTTCATGCGTTTACGCTCGACTGAAAAGCACCGGTAAAAAGCGCCCGATCATTCTGCTCAATCACATAGATGTAGTTCCGGCCGAGGCCAAAGATTGGAAGCATGCGCCATTTGGCGGTGATGAAATCGATGGCGAAATTTGGGGACGAGGGACACTCGATATGAAGGGCTTCGGAATTGCCGAACTAGAAGCCATGCTCTTGTTAAAACGTTACGGAGTAATTGACCGCGACATAATTTTTCTTGCAACACCTGACGAGGAGATCGGAGGCACCTATGGCGCGGCCTGGTTTGTAAAAAACCACCCGGAGCTGGTAAAGGATGCTGAATATCTTTTCAATGAGGGCTCGTTCATAGACACCGAAGACGGCAAACCGAAGTATTGGGGAATTGCAGTATCGGAAAAATCAGTTCTCTGGTTGAGCCTAACCGCCAAAGGCGATCCGGGACATGCCTCGATGCCTATGCCCGACTCGTCCGTCAATCGCTTGGTACGATCGGTCAACCGGATTGTAGAGAATCCGCCAAAACCATCGGTACTAGCCCCGGTGCGAGAATACTTTAAGCGAATCAGCCCGACAGTCGGAGAGCCCCTGCGTTCAGCCTATTCAAACATCGATGAATCGGTAAATAAACCGACTTTTTATGCCGAAATTTTGAAAGACAAATTCAAATCACCGATGCTGCGCAACACGATCTCACCAACAGTACTGAAAGCGGGATACAAGACTAACGTTATCCCAGCAGAAGCAACTGCGGAACTGGACTGCCGCTTATTGCCCGGCACGAACAAAGATGAATTCATTGCAAATCTAAAAGACACTATGAAAGATCCAACCATCAACATAAATGTTCTCGACTGGGTCCACACGGATGCATCACCGTATGAGACGGAGTGTTTTTCAGCAATATCAAGAGTTGCAGCCAAAGAACTCCCGGGCGTTCCAGTGGTACCAATGGTGATGCCCTGGTTTACAGATTCGCATTGGTTCCGTGATTTGGGAATTGCTTCCTACGGCTGTATGCCATTCAAAATTGACGCTGCGCACCTTGCCACCATGCATGGGAACGACGAGCGAATCCCGACCGCTGTTTATCGCGATGGCGTAAAATTGTTGTACCAGGTTCTAGACGAACTTTGCTCGACAAACCCAGGAAAGTAGAACGCCGTCGAAACATCAGTGGTGCCTTTTCCAGGATTCTCCAGCAATCCTGGTGCTTTACAGACGCGTCCACATTCGATCTCACCATTTTGGGGGAGCGAAGATCACCCTAGACATGAGCCAAACTCGGTCGCGGGAATGATGGAATAAGTATTCAAAAAAACGAAGATAAACATAGAGAAAGAAGGAACGCCCACTCTAGGCTTATCGGAGGATTGCCCATCATGTTTTCCAATGTCATTGAGAAGTTCGAATCGATTTTCCATAAAAACAGAAAGACAGATCTTTCGGACCACCTCACACGTTTAATTCAACTCAGAGCGCATACCATAGGTGACTGCGATTGCAGACGTTGCGCCGACTTTCTCACAAAAATGCACTGCAGTGCCAGCGAACTCTTGCATCAACACAAAATGGAACAGCGGGGCTTGTTTCATTGGCTTTCCAATCATGGAAACAATCGCTACGTTGAAAGCCTTGATTGCGTGCAATCAAAGAGATGTGGAATCAAGCTCGATGCTCAAAAGCTGATTGTTGATCACATGGTTGAGATCGAAAATGAATGGCAAGCCCAAAACTGCGGTAATTGTCTTACAGAAAACGATGATGATTTCTGGAGAAAACATTGGCAAACAATCAAACAATCACTGCAAGCACAGTATCAAAAACATCCAGAGGAATCTGATGAATTGTCCACGCTTAGTCGCACCGTCTGCTCAAAGACCATTGCAAATGCACAAAAGCAACACCATACGTGGTACAGCTAAGCGCAAGACGAACAGTCAGAGCAGGAGCAAAAGAGAATAAGCTTGATACAAGGGCGCAAATTGCGCAAAGCGAGTCGGTCATAAACTGGCGCAGACTACTGGAGCAATCATGAATCACAAGAAGCAGAGAGGAGGGAAAGCCCAAGGACTAGTAGAAACTGCCGCAGCAATGGCGGTTTTAATACCACTATTTATGCTCATTTTATACGTAAGTTCTGAGATCTCACAAGCCTACATGATCAAAACAGCAATGACTGCGGCCGCTCATCGGGCAGCTAGAAATCTCTCTATAGCTTACTGGCAAAATAGCACCATATCCAACAACCGTGCGGCACAAGAATCTCTGGTACTCGATCAGATAAGAATTGGCACAATGGTTGTCGACTCACACCAGTTCTCCGATGTGACTTACGAGCTCAACGCAACGCCGCCATCAGTAAGCGTAACTGTGACCTATACGGGCGGGCAATATGGGCTTGCACCATTTCCGAACCCTGACCCTTTACACCTAGGTTCCCAGTTTCAAATAAGCTCGACCGAGACACATGCATTGGAGTAGATTTTATGAAAAGACGACCCACCGCATTGAGAAGCTACTCCGGACAGCTTGCATATGTCCTGAGTTCGTTCATCGTTATTCTCCTGGTGATCTCGGGTGCTTTTGCAGTGGACACATTTCACATGGTATCGGCTCAAAGAGAATTGCAGTCGGCAGTTGACGCTGGAGCACTGGCAGGAGCGTTAAGGCTGGGGAAGAACGGGAGCGAAGAGGCAAAAGCGATGGCGCTGTCAATCACGCAGAGGAATTATGTTGAAGGTGAACCTGTTTGCAATTCCTCTCCTAATACGAATGTATCAGTCTCCGCCACTAGCAGCTCAGAATATAGCCCTGGAAAAGTCACAGTTACAGCCAGCCGAGAAATAGATTGCATTTTTGCCAAAATTATTGGGATCTGGACGTGCAATGTAACGGCTACAGCGGAGGCTAGCGGTGTAAGCATGCTCACACGGATTCCAGAGCGCATGCTATTTCCGCTTGCGGTCAGCATTGACGCCATTCCCATAGAAAAAAACGGACAACAAGGAAAGCCCTTAAGTACTTACAATGTCGGTGAGCAGGTTAAGCTCTATTTAGGTGCCACTACTGGAAAAAATGCAGCGTTCACATCCTTCACAACAGCTCCCACAAGCAATTCATATGTCAAAGCAGCAATAATAGAATGCCTATCGATCGAAACGTCCAAATCGAACAACGTTACCGTACCTTCCTTTGTCGTCGGTGACAAATTGAATATCACAAATGGCGAGGGGGCTTTCGAATACATGCTCAAAGATCCGGCGTATGGCGCATTGCTCAATGCACCATACCAGGTATTTCCAGTAATTGAAGGTGAGCCCACTTATAATCAAAACCGCGCTCTTGTCGGTTTTGTCGCAATCAAAATAACCGCGATTTCAAAGGAAAAGGGCGAGCCGATCTTAACTGGCGTGATAATTAGACCTGCGCTGAGGGGCAGTTCCGGAACCCCTTATGAAGGTAGCTACAAAGACGTTATTGGGAGAATCTCGCCTTTCACCGTCAGGCTCATCCGATAGCAAGGAAACGGCGCCGTGCCGAGTGGGAGCACGACGCCATTTGCCTGGGTAGGGCGCGAGAAAACCTATAATCGAATTAGAGACCGCCTCCGATTCCACCGAAGTTGTTGATGACGAAGGTACCGATTAAATGGACCATTGTAGAGTCGCTTTGCAGAACCAGACTACTGGTGCAAGGATTTCCCTAGGACTTGCGGGTAAACGACTTGAACAGAACTTATCAGCTACTTGCGATTATAACAAACATATTCGAATGTCAAACAAAAATTTGATGGTATCACATACGGTTTTCCACACTGCCACCATATTTAGAGCATACGGTCAAAGTTCCTGCCTCTTACAGCTAACGAGGAGGCGGTCCATTGAGACAATATTGGCGCAGCAAAAAACGTGCGCGGCACAGATTAATGCGAGGGAATGCTCTGCGAAGAAGAGTGAGATCAACGAAAGTATAAACTCATCAAAGGGATCTCTATCCACCACTTCGCAGAGTCCTCTATAGCAGCACCCCTCATCTATAGCGCCCAAGTTACAATTCACGATCTTATTCGCCGCCTTTTGAATATGTGCACCTTCTCCGACCGCGGAGAGTTGCATTACCCCACAGCTATTTTCATCTTCCAAAACGATGATACGACCGATAGAACTTTTTAAAGACTCGTCTTGAACGCTGATCTGTTTTGTTGCAGTTGCAGCAGCCTCCTTTTCTTGTTCTAGTGCCTCTATAGCGTCTTCATACAGATTAGGAACGTCCCTTTTCGCAGATTGCTCTTGCAGCGCATCGGCAACAAATTCCGTTCTTGATATAAATTCTGCTTCTTCCTCGATAGAAATGTTTTGTACCCCAACAGAGTTTTCATTCGGCGAATTCTGAGAAAGCCTTGCATATGCTCTCTCAACGGCTTTGTGCATTCGCGCCAATTCAATCGAACGCTGGAGTTAACTTGGAATTCTTCAATTGCCCATAGACCCAACAAGGGATCTCTGCAGCTAAAACAAGCACAAAAGCGACTGCTAGCCAAAACACTTGTACCTTGCACATAAGCCATCCTTACGAGTTCGCTCAGAAAAATGAGAGCTGGCGAGTAGCCAAAATACACATTAGAGAAATGAAAAGGCAAGCAGATCCCATCTGATTGGTAAGCCAGGGAAACTTGCCCGCGCTACAACTTGCAGAACCGATAATTCGGCATAACATACAAGCGAGGATGCAAAATTGGTCAGAGAAATGAATAACAGTCGTAGGGAGCAAACATAACCGCCCACCGGCAGGCCAGTTAGCTGAGCATCTGAATTGCGGAGGAACTTCATAATGAAAATGGTGCCTAGTCTCAATACATATTTTAGGCAAAGCAAGAACTACTATCGGGATGAAATCATGTTGGTGTTCCCTCAAGAATTGCTCCGTGTCACTTTTTAATTCCTCCTCAATCAGCTGACATGACTTCAAAGAATTAGTATCCGATGGAGCCGGTACATTCGTTTTCGGAAAATCAATACTTAGTGATTCTTGGAGCGATCCGTATTTCCGGTAAATCTGTGAGTCACGTGATTTGATGATTTCAATCAGTTTTGAGTAATGGCGGATGCTCGATGTGTCCCAAACTTCCAAAGAGATTCGGTCACTTGCAGGAATTCTAAGTAAGATGAGGAAAGCACAAATCGCAATGGTTGCAAGTACATTGATCACGATCATTTGGTCTCCTCCTTTCAAACATAGCTAGAACATCAGAACCGTTCGGAAATTAGTGCGCAGAATAGATGGGTAAACGAAATCAATACACAAAGCGACTCGGCATAATATCTTGGTATTAGCTCGGAGAGCCCCATCCAAAGCAACATTACAATATTGCTAAAAAGGTTTCCGAACAGTGGCTCCGCGGAACGATGGCACCCTCCGGCAAAGGTAACATTGACACTTTCCAAAGAGGCGTTGGCTAGATTGTTCCATGCTTTCTGAAGCTGTTGTACTTCACCAATTTTTGCAGCCTGCTCAACTAATGAGCAATTCAGATCACTTACACTAGGGCATTGGCCGATTCCAGATTCAACAACAGAGCCACAACACCCAGAAATTGCATACGTTTGACCATTTGCTGCGGCTACGGCGCGCTCCGCAGGCGTCATTACGATAATGGTATCTTCATAAGGATTCGGAATCGTGCCAGCTTTTATTCGTCTCTCGGAAGCTCGCGATGATTGCTTGAAGGCTTTGCGACAAGGAACAAACGGTGTGTCCTGCACAGGCTCAAGATCCTCTGAGTGACATTCGGCAGCGGGAGCACGTGCGCAAGAAAGTAGAAAGAAAAGCGCAAAAATCGCGCCAAGAGTATTTGACTTGTTCATAGAAAAATTGTCCATAGAGAAACGCTTCCAGGCATGGTCTGGCAGCAAGAGTGATCAAAAAAGATCAGAGATCGCGTGTTCGAATCTGACATCGATAGAAGAGCGGACAGTTAGTCCAAGCTTCATCGGTGCACATATCGCCTATGCATTTAGAACGTGTGACGGCGCCTAGTCCCGCGTGCCGTCGATATAAATAGTGAAAGATTATAGAACCATAACAAAAGGTTGCGAGCTTGCCTAGATACCAAATTCGATGGCATTGGGAAATCTACTAGGTAGAGCATCAAGCAGTGAAGTTCGCTCTATGTGCCGGCGGGACGCCGGCGGTGCGGGGGGTTCGCCTGGAATTGAGCGGTGAAGAAATAGGCAGAAGCAGGCAGGATGCCTCGCCCGTTAGCGGCGCTTCGAAGCAGGCAGAGCACGGCGCTCCCATTAGAGGCAATCCGAAGAGGGAAGGACGCCTGCGCTCCCGTTAGCTGCAATTCGAAGCAGACAGGATGCCTGCGCTCCCAATCAGCGATCCAGAATAAGCGGAACTCGCTAGCTTTTCGATCCGTTTAGTTCTTTCACGATCTTCATCGCTTCGGTGACGTGCTTTGGACCATCAGACATCGAATTGAATAAATAGCGGATTACGCCCTCTTTGTCGATCACGTACGTGACGCGACCTGGCAGTATCTTCATCGTGGTGGGGACGCCGAATGCTTTGCGCGCCATATTGCTGGTATCAGCTAGCAAGTGGAACTGCAGGTGGTGCTTCTCAGCGAATTTCTTGTGCGAATCAACGGAATCTGAACTCACGCCAATTACTTCAGCACCAAGATCTTTGAACGCGTCAAAACTATCGCGGAATGTGCAGGCCTCAGTTGTACAGACCGGCGTGTCATCCTTTGGATAGAAGTACAACACGACGACTTTCTTCCCACGAAAATCGCCAAGAGAAACTGTTTTGCCAGACTGATCGGGCAGGGAAATATCCGGAGCGTGATCGTTGACCTGTAAGCCTGTTGCTTTGCTCATCTTTTCGCTTCCTTTTTTAGAGTCATCTGCAGTCTTCACATCTTTAGCGGCTTTGCTCTTGCCGTCCGCTTGACTACCGTTTTTCTTCGCATCTGCGTCATCAGCGGTCATGGCAGGAAGATTTGCGGTGAAGAGATACAGAAGGGATAAAGCCACAGTCCCCGAAAGAAATCTTTTCTTGCTCATGTCAACAATCCTATCCACACATTGAAGGACCATTCTATATCAGCTCATCCCCCATTATGCTGAATGCAACACAAGAAGAAGCCAATACTGCAGAGCAACCTTTGCAAAAAATAGCAAGAAGAAACCCTGCCAGGGGGTGGCAGGGCTTCAACGTGGTGAGAACTGAGTACGAACAATTAGAATGACCTTCGGACCACAGCCAGTGTTCCCAAAAAATCAAAAATTCTCAAAAGAAATTTTCCGATCTTTATCGACCGCTCGAAAACAAGGCGAGCACTACCACGCCTAATATCAGCAATCCGGAGAGCGGAATCCTTTAGGCTCTGATTTACTTAGCATCAAAGAGTTGCATGGTGTAAATGTAATCATGCAAAATTCCAGCTTCTTGGGTAAGAGCATATTGCAAAAGACGCTGACGCAACGGCGCGCTGTGTTCTATATAGCGCGTTATCTCATCGCGCATGATCCAATAATTCTTGCAATTTTTGAGACCAGCGGCGCGCATAACGCTTTCGCCCACTTGCGCACAGATTCCATTACCAGACATTGAAACCGTGGTAAGAATCTCATGTACTGGGGAAGCCAAAACCATTTCGTCCAACAACCAGGCACTACCGGTGATGAATTCGTTGAACCATTCTTCATCACAAATGTTTTGTTCACTCAAAGTCAAATGAACCTGAGCAACTGTTATCTCTTTCAGACACTGGCTAAATGTAAATTCGTTAGAAAGCCTGCTTACGGCAGCTTGGGCATCGACCCCGAAGTCGCCACGAGCGACACGCTCACAAAAATGACGAAGGAACTTAAGTGACTCGGTCATCAGAGTCTTACTCAATACGAAGGCACGCAATCCGCGTTCATTCTGACTAGGATTCATATCGTTGTTTGCGACGAAAGTCACTGCCGTAGAACTCGTAATCATCTTGCTTGTCCCAACTTTCCGCTTGAGGGAATCTCCGGCAATCCGAGCGCGGCACAGAGATCTTCAATCGGGGGGAGATCAATTATACGACGTTCCTGCATTTGGGCCAGCATGGTGTTTTGCGCTTGAGCTCTAGGCATCTCAAACTTCGGTCGCAATACTGAGCCATTTTCAGTTGCCGAGAATAAAACTGGTCTATTGGCAAAAGGGAAGTTCCAGCCGCGGGGATCAAATTGTTGAAGCCTATCGATTAGATCTCGCGAACGCTTACGTTCATCAAGCCCATTAGCTTTTATCGGGCTGCCACTTGCGGCAGCTTGCTTGTGATTCGGCTTCGTTTGACAGACTTGCATTGTTCCCTTCCCCAGTCATCCTTAATGACATAGCAATAGTAGATCCGCAGGATGAACCGCTTGGGTCGCAGAAATGACTTTTTTGGGTCACTGGATTAATTGAGACAATGGTCACAACTCCGACACATCTCCAACACGTCTTGAACACCAACACTCTCTAAAGTTCAGTCATGGGGAATTTGAGGAAGGGTAAATGAAAATTGACAATCCAACAACAGCAGAAGAACAAGGCAATGAATGCAAGCAACGCGATGAAAGCAAGCGAATTGATGAGCCGCTCAATCCGTTTCAAAACGAAATATTTAAGTGCCCTGACTTAGAGAACTGCCCTGCACCAGAGGCACCGTCTGGAGCAAAGAATAAAGCCGATACTTCAAACAAGCAGCAACCCGATATGTTTGAAAAGCTCTGGTCATTGCCCGGCATTATTCTGGCCGGGCTGGACAAAGATGCGCACGAAGTTTATCGCGACAAATACACGCGCGTAAATGACGAGATAGATAAAGCAGCAACAGAACGAGTTATCGGATCAATGTCCGACGTTGAAAGAACAAATTTTGAACGTGATCGCAAAAATTGGCACAATGATCAACGTGAGTACGACCAAAAATTCCTGCGCGCCAGCAGAGGCACTGGAATGCTCGGGTTCCCCACGGAGCCGTTTAAGCCTGACAGTATCAGGCAGTTTGAGTACCAGGTGGAAAGCATGAGAGCCAAAATCCTTGAGGAAATGCGTCGGAAATAGTCATAAAATCCAATACTTGAAAAGGTAGGTCCAGCCTACCTAGTGTGTTCTGCTCAATTAAGATACCGAATTTAATGCCGAATCAAATTGAGTTCTGTTTGGAAAGAATACTCATGTTTCCATCTACATGCCTTTCTATTTCGCAATTCTCCAGTGCACCGGAATCAATTCTCAAATGACGCGCAACTGCCTCGCGAATCATTTCATCAGACAAACTCGGATTCACATGCAGAATATCCAGAGGAATGTCCTCACTACTTTGCGCACAACGGACATGCATAACTAGAGCGCTAAGTTCTGTGGTCGTGATTTCCTCAGCCAATGGATTATCATTTTGATCTTCAGCACGATTAATTTCGTTCATCAGCTCCATCCTCTCAGTTGCTCGGTCGTTTCAAGTCAGAGATGAGACTGGGCGCCTAATGGTTCCCTCAGCTCACTGCATGCGAATTGAGCTGCCATATTGTTGCCAATAGACTTTTGACCAGAACAAGCAAATAGAACGATAATAGCGCTAGCTCTTTAACAAGAAGTCATGCATAAATCTCTTGCGGTTGGATAGAGTGTTGCATTAATGCATACAGTGATATCGAAGCTTTCACAAAACCGTCGCGACTATAGTCAAAACTCTCGAACTGGTTTGGCTTCGGCTGCGCTTTTGCTTGCAATCATGACGTCACCCCCGGCCTCTTACGCGGGCGTGGAGCATGACCTGCAAATCTGGAGCCCAATTACACTAGACATTCCAATCAAGAGAAAGCTACGTGGTTACTTCGAAGTTGGTCCTCGTGTAGGTGATGGCGCATCTCGAATCAGACAACTCCTTGTGCGCCCGGGTCTGGAATATCGTTTCAACGATCACTTTTCATTATTCACTGGCTATTTGTGGCAGTCCACCTACCAATACGACCCTTACAAAGTCCTACATGAGCATAGAACTTGGCAACAGATTTTGCTGGAGAAAAACATCAAGCGTCTTTCATTGATAAATCGATCGCGCCTTGAACAGCGTTATTTCGAGGACCTGAGCGGCACGGGAAACAGACTTCGCCACCTGGTAAAGGGCAACTTTCGCCTCTCGAAACTTTTTTACCTTACGACTTCAAACGAATTATTCTTGAATCTCAACTCAGTAAAAGATGGACCTCAACGAGGAGTTGACCAAAATAGATTGTTCACGGGAGTTGGATTTAAGTTTGGAAAGAATGATCGAATCGAGTTTGGATACCAATATCAGTACGTCAACAGATCAGATGAATTTGATGATTTAGCCAATCACGCACTGGTTTTCCAAACCTATTTGGGATTGCTGGACTAATCGCTCATTCCATAATAATGGAACTAGACATTCTGACTCCCGTCTCAAATCTAGGCGGAAACGGAGTCTAACACAATGGCTAAAACAGTTTGCAAATTTCTGGGAGCGCTCTTCCTGATTATGGGTATAGTCGGCTTTGCCGTTCCCGATTTGATGGGAGCTCATTTGAGCACGCTTCATAACATTATTCACCTGGTATCAGGGGCGGCGGCACTATATCTCGGCATGAGAGGTTCGTATCCAGCAGCGCGGAAATTCTGTCTCGGATTTGGCATCTTCTACGGATTGCTCGGCGTCGCAGGTTTATTCATGGGACACGGCGTTGCCGGCGTCGCACCGCATGAACACAGCAGCCATATGATGAAACTTATTCCAGGTCAGCTAGAACTAGGTGGCGTCGATCACGCGATACACATCGTTTTCGCTGCGCTGTTCATCATCGGCGGCATGTCCAAACCTAGACGAATCGGCGATCGAGTCACATCAGTTATCGATAAAGCCAAGGTCAAACTTTAAGTAAGTAAGTAAGTAAGTAAGTAAGTAAGTAGCCTACTCTTCAGGCGTTGATTCATCGGATGGGGCGCTTGAGACGTACTTCACTCGCCCCTCGCCATCAGGAATGGAGCGATGATTCGGTTTCACTCCTGCGACCACGTTCTTCATTATCTTGAACGAAATCGCCCCCAGTAGAACCGAGCAAGCGACGCCGAATCCGATACAGGCACCCATCTTCGGTATGAGGGCAGCAGTGGTGTATTGAAAGCCTTCTAAGGACGCTGACGCCGTAGGTGGTGGCACATCCGTGACCGCGTCCCCACCAATTAGGTGCGCCATCTGTCCCGCCACAACATCCGAACCGAATAGATGGGATGCATAAGCAAATCCCATCAACATACCGACAATCGTCCCGAAAAGAAGAAGCAGAGCAATCTTTACGAGTCGAAAAATCATGATTCCAATTCCAACTAGCGCGGTCTATCGAGCTGGAATCGTAAATGCGACTTAACTACGGGCCATTCTGAAAAGATGATGCTGTAAACGACAGTATCGCGCAGCGTGCCATTTTTGTGCCGCGCATGATTGCGGAGGATGCCATCCTGCTTAGCGCCAAGCCTTTCGATTGCACCTCGGCTCTGGTGATTGAAAATGGAAGTGCGGAATTCAACGGCAATGCATTTGAGAGTTTCAAACGCATGCTGCAGTAGTAGAAATTTGCATTCAGTGTTCAGAGCCGAGCGTTGCACGGACTTTGCATACCAGGTCGAGCCAATCTCCAGCCTGTGATTCACCGGGTCGATTTGCATGTACGACGTAAGTCCAACGACACGCCCGAGCTCGTTGCTGATTACAGCGAAGGAAATCATCGCCCCCTGCTCAAGCAATTTCAAACGGCGTTCTATTTCCATTTGCATTTTGTCGGGGCTCGGAATCGGCGTATACCAGAGCTCAAAGAGATTTCCATCACAGACAGCTTTTATCAAGTCGTCTTGATGCTCCGCCGACAGTGGCACCAGGGTAACGTGCTGCCCTTTCAGAGTTATTGGTTCTGCCCAAGCCATCTTCTACTAGATTCCTTTGCTGCTCAGTTTTGCAGCGCCCAGCCGTCGCCCTTATCAGCACTATTAAACAGCCGCGCGGGCTTTCTTTGACTTGTCAGCAAGCTGCAATTTGGTGAATCTGTTCTCACAGTGCTCTTCCTATATATATGAATACCAGTCCCACTGCAAGCAAGATAGAGGCTATATATAGTCAAAAAATTGGGGACGCGGGCATCAACAAAGCATTCTCGAGCGCGCTTTCAGTCAGAAATCAGAAGCCCTGAAGCCGCCCTCCGAAAGCAGCCTCCTCACCTTCCCCATATCGATAAGTCCGGCAGATAATTCTGCAGCGAATAAGTAACAAGGATCGACAAAGAATGAACGGCATGTAAGCTTGATGCTCAGCCTGAAATAGACAATCGACCAAAACACATACCAAGTGATATGCAATTGTGAAGAAGCTTGTATAAAGAAGCGTTCCAGAAATTCAAATTTTCGATGGTCCCAAAGAAGCGCATCAGTAGCCGAAAGCGGCGAAAAACCGGTGAAAGCTTAAGTAGATTGAATGAGCTAAACATTTAGCTGAAATAAATTTTTAGACCTGCTATACCCCCGGGCGCTAGAATGTGACTCCTGTTTGTTCCAAATCCGTCATCCCATGGCGCGTTCGGATATAATAGCCATTTAATGTTGTGGCTCGTATCTGACTGAGCGGGGTTTTCGAAGCGAGCAAGCAAGGCGGGACTTGTAGTCCGCCTCGCGGTGAGGTCTCTACGCCTCTACGCAGAGCAAGACGAAAGTCGAGCAAACAAGAACAAACAAAACATCCTATATAGGTTCGAACCACAGACTTTATTGAGTCGATCAAAAACAAGACATGTCGAAGATTAGCGAAGGAAATTTCCGGAGCGTCTAAAAATAGCGGAGGAGGTGAGAGGGGCCAGAGCCCAGCGAACTTCCGGAGCGTCCAAGAAGAGGAGTAAACGCGACAATGGCACGTGCCAAAACACACAAAGCAGAAGGCGCCGCAGGCGGACCAAAGGTCCAACGCATTCGCATTCGTCTTAAGTCGTACGATCACAGATTGCTCGACAAATCCGCTGAGCAAATTGTCGATACCGCAAAGCGTACTGGTGCTACCGTCCTCGGACCAGTTCCATTGCCAACACGCAAGCGCGTTTACTGCGTACTGCGTTCACCACACGTCGATAAGAAGTCACGCGAGCACTTTGAAATTCGCGTTCACAAACGTCTAATCGACATCAACGATCCGACACCGACAACAGCCGATGCGCTCATGCGCCTCGATCTGCCAGCCGGCGTCGATATCGAAGTTAAGCTCTAAACGTAGGTCCGGGCGACGCATGGCGAAGCCCCTACAGCCAGGAAAAAATACAAGGTCAGGACAATGAAAAAGACAGTTGGATTAATGGGAAGAAAAGTCGGAATGACGCAAGTCTTTGATGCAGACGGCAGCGCAGTTCCGGTTACTGTCGTTCAGCTTGGCGAGAACATCGTCACTCAGACAATGAGCAAAGAAAAGAATGGCTACACAGCTGTTCAAGTTGGCGGCTTCGAAGTCAAAGAGAAGAAGCTCAACAAGCCAGAACTCGGCAAATTGAAAAAGGTCGAGCTCAAAGCGATGAAGCCGTTGAAAGAATTCCGCGTTGAGGACACAGCAGACTTCAAAGTCGGCGAAGCCATCAAAGCTGATGCCCTTCTTCAAGAAGGAATGTTGGTTGACGTCCAAGGCGAATCAATCGGAAAAGGTTTCCAGGGCACCATCAAGCGCTACAACGCCGGTCGCGGACCAATGGCCCACGGTTCCAAATTCCACAGAAGCATGGGTTCTATCGGTGCAGGCACCACCCCGGGTCGCGTCTTCAAAGGACTGCACATGCCCGGACACATGGGGAATGTCACCGCCACCGTCAGACATTTGAAAGTTGTCAAAGTCGACGCAGAAAAGAAGATATTGCTTATTCGAGGCGCTGTTCCTGGATGGGATGGCGGCTTAGTTGTAATTAGACCCTCCATCACCAAGTGGAACGGCTAATCAATATATAGATGATTGTAGGGGTGACACGTCACCCGCAGAAAACCAAAAGGGACAGGGAAAATGACTTCCGTTCTAGTAAAAGATCTAAAAGGCAAAGAGGTTGGCAAAAAAGAGCTGGCCAAGGAAATTTTTGAAGCCGAACCAAATATGCACTTAGTGCATGGCGCCCTGGTTCGCCAGCTTGCCAATGCCCGCTCCGGTTCTGCCAACAGCAAAACCCGCTCTGAAGTCAGAGGCGGCGGCAAAAAGCCCTGGAGACAAAAAGGTACTGGACGCGCACGCGCCGGTTCCATCCGTTCTCCGTTGTGGGCAGGCGGCGGCGTCACCTTCGGTCCCAAGCCACGCGACTACTCCATCACGATGCCGAAGAAGGCTCGTCAAGTCGCTCTTCGTTCAGTGCTCGCACTGAGAGCCAACGACATGATCGTCGTTCAAAATTTTGATGGTCTCTTCAAATCTGCTCCGAAAGCCGGAGAAGAAGTGACAGAACAACCGAAGACCAAGCAAGTAATTCAAGCACTTGCCGATCTCGGATTGAAAGACAAATCAGTCACCATCATTCTCGATCGCATGGCGCCAGGTGCCAAGCAAGTTGCCAAAGCAGCTCGCAACATCTGCTGCGTTACCGTGATCGATCAGAGCAATATCAACATCAAAGATATCGCTCAATGTGATGCGCTGCTCGTTACTGAGCAAGTGCTTGCCGAGTTAGAGAATCGCTTCCTCAATAAAGAGAAGGCAGCGAAGACCGCTCCTGAAGCCAAGGAAGGAAAAGCTCCAGCCAAGGCTAAGAAGGCAGACAAGGCAGAGGAAAAAGCAGCGCCTGCAAAGAAAGCAGAACCCGCCAAAAAAGCTACTGCTAAAAAGAGCGAAGAGTCCGAAGAGAAAGCTCCGAAGACAACCCGCAAGAAAAAATCAGAAGAATAGCCTGATGATAGCGGAGGAGGTGAGAAGGGCGAGAGCCAGACGAACCTCCGGAGCATTTTAGAGGAATAGGATAGGACAATGAATAGCCGTCAATCGCACGTAATACTTCGCCCAATCATCAATGAGAAGACAGTTCATCTGGCTGCAACTAATCAGTACACATTCGAAGTCGCCAAAGACTCGAACAAAACTGAAATTGCACTGGCTCTGAAACAGATTCTCAAAGAGCTCTATCCAAAAGGCAAATTCACAGTGTTGAAAGTCAACACATCAGCCATTCGCGATCGCTTCCGCCGTTCGAAGAGACACGGCAGAGCACCGAAGGATGGCAAAAAAGCAATCGTTACGGTCACAGGTGATCAAATCGAATTGTTTAATAGCTAGTAGTTGCTCGGAGCGAGGCTCGTCCTCCGCTTCTCCGCTAATGAAAGTTAGTGAGGCTCTACAGCTAAAGCGGAACTGAAAAATGCATCCGCACTAAGGCAGATAAAGAAGGGTAAAAAATAATGCCTATCAGAAAAGTAAACCCAACCTCCCCCGGTCGTCGCGGCATGACGTTGCCCGACTTCTCCGATATCACAACTGATAAACCGGAAAAGTCTCTGACAACGAATCTCAAGCGCCACGGCGGTCGCAATAACGTGGGCAGGCTGACAGTTCGCCACCAGGGCGGCGGACACAAACGCTCGTATCGCATCCTCGATTTCAAGCGTGACAAATTCCACATTCCTTGCGTCGTAAAGACCATTGAATACGATCCCAATCGCAACGCTCGCATCGCACTTGTGCAATATGCTGACGGCGAAAAGCGTTACATCCTGGCTCCGCATAGCCTCCGCGTCGGCGACAAGCTGATGTCCGGACCGCAAGCAGAAATCCGCGATGGAAACGCCCTCCCGCTCCGCAACATCCCGTTGGGTACCATCCTTCACAATGTCGAGCTGACTATTGGTAAGGGCGGACAACTCGGACGCGCTGCTGGTGTGCAAATCCAACTTCTAGCAAAAGAAGGCAAGTATGCAACTCTGCGTTTGCCTTCAACCGAAATGCGCATGGTTCACATCGATTGCATGGCTTCCATCGGACAGCTCAGCAATCCTGATGCCAAAAACATAGCCATCGGTAAAGCAGGACGTAGCCGCTGGATGGGCATCAAGCCTGCCAACCGCGGTGTAGTCATGAACGCAGTCGACCACCCGCACGGTGGCGGCGAAGGCAAATCACCAATCGGTGGTAAGCCACAAACTCCGTGGGGCAAGCCGGCAATGGGTTACAAGACCCGTCGTGGCAGAAAGAATCCTTCCACACGTTTCATAGTTAAGCGCCGCAGTAAGTAGAGCAAGGAGTGCACCGTGTCACGTTCTCTGAAAAAAGGACCGTTCGTTCATCCCAGTCTTCATAAGAAGATTGAAGAGATGAATCGCAAGAGCGAAAAGAAAGTAATCAAATGCTGGTCTAGAGCATCGATGATTGTGCCCGACATGATTGGTCACACCATTGCAATTTACAACGGCCGCAAACACGTGCCCGTTTATATCACCGAACAAATGATCGGTCACCGCCTGGGAGAATTCGCTCCCACCAGACTCTTCAAGGGTCACGCCGGTACCGAAAAAACCGCGAAGAGAGGCTAAGAAGTTCATGCACACAAGAGCACAAGCAAAGTGGATAAGAATGTCACCGCTGAAGGTGCGTCGAATCATGAATGTCGTGCGCGGTAAGAAAGCCGGTGAAGCTTACACCATGCTGAAATTCATGCCTCACGCTGCAGCGCGTGAAGTGGAGAAGGTTTTGTGGTCAGCCATGCACAACCTTATTAATCATGCCGAGAATCCGGTTGATGAAAAGGAAGTTGCTGATTTCCGCATCTCGAAAATCTATGCAGACCAGGGACCGACCCTGCGCCGCATTCAGCCTCACGCCAGAGGCCGTGCCTTCCCCATCAAGAAGAAAATCACGCACATCACTATCGAACTCGACGATCTTCAATAAATAAGGAGCAGGACCTTGGGCCAGAAAGTACATCCACGCGGTTTCAGAGTCGGCATCCATCAAGGATGGTCGTCCAACTGGTTCGTCAATACAAAAGACGTACCGGCTCTCATTCAGGAAGACCACCGCATCCGCAACTTCCTCAAGAAAGAATTGCAAAACGCCGGCGTATCCAAAATTGAAATCAACCGCAAGGCTGATCAAATTGGAGTCGATATCTACACCGCTCGTCCTGGTGTTGTCGTCGGAAAAGGCGGAGCAGGACTCGAAACTCTTCACTTGAAAGTTCGCTCGATGCTCGGTCGCACCGGTATCGAAGTGAAAATCAACATTCTCGAAATCAATCGTGTTGATCTCGAAGCGCAATTGGTTGCCGAATCAATCGGTCAACAACTCGAAAAGCGCGTCGCCTTCCGCAGAGCCATGAAGCAAGCAATCCAACGCTGCATGCGCTCCGGAGCAGTCGGAGTCAAAATTATGGTCTCCGGTCGTTTGGGCGGTGCTGAAATTGCCAGAAGCGAATGGTCCAAAGAAGGACGTATTCCGCTTCAAACTTTGAGAGCCGACATCGATTTCGGTTTCGCCGAAGGCCACACCACAATGGGCATTATCGGAATCAAGGTTTGGATCTTCAGAGGTGAATTGAGCAGAGGCCAATGGTCTCCGCCCAACGTCAAAATCTCTCAACAACGCGATGGTGAAGAAGGCCAGGGCGGAAGAAGACCAGATCGCAGACCAGACAGAGGCGACCGCGGAGATAAGGGCGGACGCAAACCAAAGAAGCAGGGGTAAAAAACCATGTTGTTTCCAAAGAGAACTAAATTCCGCAAAATGCATCGCGGCCGCATGACCGGCACCGAAACCCGCGGCTCACAGCTTCACTTCGGTGAGCTCGGCTTGCAGGCAATGGAACCGGCATGGGTGACAAGTCGCCAGATCGAAGCAGCTCGTAAAGCAATGAGCCGCTCCGTTCGCCGCGGCGGACAAATGTGGATTCGTGCATTCCCGGATAAATCAGTAACGAAGAAGCCGGCCGAAACCCGTATGGGTTCCGGTAAAGGTAACCCGGAGTTCTGGGTGGCAGTCATCAGACCAGGCCGCATCCTATTTGAAATTTCCGGAGTCGCACCCAAAGAAGCTAAAGCTGCAATGGAAATTGCTGCTCAAAAGCTTCCGATCAAGTGCCGCATCGTCGAAAGACAATTGGGAGGCTAAGCCATGAGAGTCAAAGAAATAAGAGAACTTTCTGACGAAGATTTGACAGGCAAAATTGCTGACACACGTCGCGAGATCGTGCAAATGCGTTTTGAACTGGCAACACACAAGCTCCAAAATACAGCCGGCATCTCCCAAGCCAAAAAGCGCTTGGCTCGCTTGCTGACAATTGAAGCTGAACGCAAACTTGGATTGAAGAGGAAGAGCGATGCCTAAGAAAGAACTTGTCGGTAAAGTCGTTTCCAACAAGATGCAAAAGACAGTGGTCGTCGCTGTTGAGAATCACGTCCAACACCGCAAATACGAAAAACAAACCGTAAGAACGTCGAAGTTCAAAGCTCACGACGAAGAAAATAAGTGCAAAATTGGCGATCGCGTTCGCATCCAAGAATGCCCACCAATCTCCAAAGACAAGCACTTTCAAGTGATAGCCGTTCTGGGTGGCGCTCTGGGAACAGACACCCCATCTGAGGGATAAGGTAAAGGCAAATGATTCAGGTACAAACAAAACTAAACGTTGCCGACAATACTGGTGCTCGCGAACTCATGTGCATTCGTGTGCTGGGCTCCGGCGCTCGCCGTTATGCCTCGGTCGGTGATGTGATCGTTGCGGTCGTAAAAGATGCTCTGCCAAACATGCCGGTCAAAAAATCGGAAGTTGTTAAAGCAGTTATCGTGCGCGTTCGCAACAACATCAAGAGAAAAGACGGCACAACAATCAGATTTGACGATAATGCCGCGGTCATCATCCAGAAAGACGGAAACCCGAAAGGCACCCGCGTTTTCGGACCGATTGCCCGCGAACTCAGAGACAAGAACTACACCAAGATCTTGTCGCTTGCTCCGGAGGTCCTCTAAAAATGGAAAGCAAGAAAACAGTTCATACGCGCCACACCAAAGCGCCTAAGAAGACCAAGATCAAAGAAGGTGGCCGCCTGGTCATTTCTGAAGCTCTTGTTAAAGATGGCGTCAGCAACCTGGTACCAAAGATCCACGTGAAGCGCGGCGACACGGTCATGCTCATGAACGGACCAAAGAAAGAAGACAAGAAGCGCAGCAAGGAAGATACAAATGCTCTTGCCGAGCGCAACGCATTCAAAGGCACCATCGGTAAAGTCATTGCCGTAATGCCGAAAGAAGGCAAAATCATCATCGAAGGCGTCAACATGATGGTCAACTACATCCGCCCCAAACAAGGCATGATGCGCAGTGAAGCCGGCATGGTCAGAAAGGAAGCTCCGGTTTTTGCAAGCCGCGTAATGCTTTACTCAGCTGATGCAAAACGCCCGGTGCGTTCTGAAAAACGCAAAGAACACGGACTTTAGTCCGAAAGCGGAGGAGATGAGAGGGGCGATCGCCCAGCGAATCTCCAGAGCGCTTAGTTCTGATGAGTTAACGAAGTAAGGAAGCGATACCGCTGAGCTCATTTCCGAAACTCGAAGCACTACAAACCGAGACGACAAAGACCGTCTCAATCAGAAAACTAGCTGGAGCAGCAAATGAAACTTAGAGAACACTACGAAAAGAACGTTGTCGCTGAATTGCAAAAGCAATTCAACTACAGCAACAAATTCCAAGTTCCACGTGTGGAAAAGGTCGTAATCAATATGGGTATTGGTGAGGCAGCCGCCTCCGCCAAAGCCATTGATGGTGGCTTGAAAGATTTGACAGCGATCGCCGGTCAAAAACCGGTCGTCAATCGCGCCCGCAAATCAATCGCTACTTTCAAAGTCAGAAAAGGCATGCCGGTCGGCGTTTCCGTAACGCTGCGTGGTGCTCGTATGTATGACTTCCTTTCAAAGCTCATCAATATTGCGCTGCCCCGTATTCGTGACTTCCGCGGACTATCAACAAAGTCCTTCGACGGTCGCGGCAACTATTCACTAGGTGTCAAAGAGCAATTGATTTTCCCAGAAATCAATTACGAACAAGTTGATGCTGTACGCGGCATGGACATTTCCATCGTCACAACAGCACCGACAGATCAAGAAGCAAGAGCAATGCTCCAAGCTTTGGGTCTGCCATTCAAGAGACAGAACCAACAGTAAGGTTTTAAGCGGCGGACGGAGAAGGGCATAGCCAGGCGAAGCTCCGCAGCGACAAAAAGTGTACACAGTGAGGAAGCGAGAAGGGCTTAGCCCAACGAACTTCCAGAGCGTAAAAACTAAAGGGAGAGATTAGGAATCGTGGCTAAAACATCCATGATCGATAAAGAAAACAAGCGACGGGTTGCCGCCTCCAAGGGCAAATACCCGGTGGTCCGCTTGCATAATCGCTGCCGCATATGCGGCAGACCCAGAGGCTATTACCGAGATCTCGGTTTGTGCCGCTGCTGTTTGAGAAAGATGGCCCACGAGGGTCTCATCCCTGGTATGACCAAGTCCAGTTGGTAGGAGAGAGTAAATGCCTGTCACAGATCCTATTGCCGACATGTTCGCGCGTATTAGAAACGCCACACGCGTTCGCGCACCATTCGTCGAAATGCCAGCCTCCAAGCTGAAAGTTTCACTTGCAGAAGTGCTCCGTAACGAAGGGTTCATTTCTTCATTTGAAACAAAAGGACTCGGTTCGCCTGATCAAAAAATGCGTATCGTCCTTAAGTACGGTCCCCGCGGCGAACAAGTCATCACTGGCTTGAAGCGCATATCAAAGCCGGGATTGAGAGTTTATAGACCAGCCAAGAAAGTGCCGAGAGTGCTCGGTGGGCTGGGAGTCGCCATCGTTAGCACCTCGACAGGTCTGATGACAGACCGTCAAGCTCGCAAGAGCAACGTTGGTGGCGAAGTAGTCGGATTCGTTTGGTAAAAGAGGGAACGACCTATGTCTCGTATCGGTAAAGCACCGATTCCCGTGCCGCAGGGAGTGACTGTCACCATCAATGGTGACGAAGTCAAAGTCAAAGGCCCGAAAGGGGAATTGAAGCGTGTAATTCGCCCAGAGCTCAAAGTGACGCAGGAAGACGGCAAACTCATCGTCGCCCGCACATCTGAAGATCGCATGGTGCGCAGCTTGCACGGACTAAGCCGGACGCTCGTCGCCAACATGGTGCACGGCGTGACCACCGGTTTCACCAAGAATATGGAAATCGTCGGTGTCGGTTATCGTGCCGCTGTCGAAGGCAAAAACCTCGTCATGCAGCTCGGTTATTCGCACCCGGTTGAAATTCCGATTCCGGAAGGTCTGACCGTAACTGTCACCAAAAACGTCTCGCTGTCCGTCACAGGCGCCGACAAACAAATGCTCGGTGATTTCTGCTCATACGTTCGCGACAGACGTCCGCCTGAAGTTTACAAAGGCAAGGGTGTCAAATATCAGGGTGAACACATCCGCCGCAAAGCTGGTAAGGCTGCCGGTAAGAAGAAATAAGCTTATAGCGTAAGTTGAGGTCCGGGGCAACTATCTCGGACTCGCAAAGAATCGAGGAGTCGAAATGATCAAGAAGGCAGACAAAAACGAAGCCCGTCGCAAAAGACACCAGCGCATCCGCGCCCGTCTAACCGGCACAGGAGAGCGTCCGCGTCTCTGCGTATATCGCTCGAACAAGCACATCTATGCTCAAATCATCGACGATGTCAGCGGCAACACCTTGGTGGCAGCAAGCACACTTGAAGATGACGCCAAAGCCGACAAGACTTGGAACAAAGATGCAGCCAAGGTTGTTGGTGAACTGATCGCTGGTCGCGCCAAGAAAAAAGGCATTGAAACCGTCGTATTCGATAGAGGCGGTTACATCTATCACGGTCGAGTTGCAGCAGTTGCTGATGCAGCAAGAGAAGCAGGTCTAAACTTTTAGGAAAGAGGAGCCTTCCTTAAATGGATAAAGAAGATAAAACTACCGCCGCGCCAGCAGATGAATCTGCCGAAGGCCGTAAAGGCCGCAGAACCGGTTCGCGCGAATCCAATCGCAAGATGATGGACGATCGTCCGCGGGAGCAGTCAGACTGGGAAGAAAAAATCATCCAAGTCCGCCGCGTCACCAAGGTCGTCAAAGGCGGCAAGAAGCTCTCCTTCCGCGCAGTTGTCGCAGTCGGAAATGGCAAAGGACAAGTCGGCGTTGGAGTCGGTAAGTCTGCTGAAGTTATCGGCGCCATCCAAAAGGGTGTTGTTGATGCTAAAAAGAGCCTGGTCAATGTGCCGATGACAGGAACCACCGTTCCCCACATGGTTATTGGATGCCAGGGCTCAAGCCGCGTAATGATCAAACCAGCTACCAAAGGTACCGGTATCATCGCCGGTGGCGCTGTCCGCGCCGTTCTGGAACTAGCCGGAGTCGGCGACGTTCTGGCAAAGTGCCTTGGTTCACGTTCACCACTCAACGTTGCTCGTGGCACCATCGATGGTTTGAGTCAGTTGCGTACATTTGAAGATGTCTCCCGCCTGCGCGGCATCAGCATCCGCCAAATGCTCAGCTAATTGAAAAAATAAAGAGGTTACTTGAGATGTTAAAGATTACACTCACTCGCGGAATGACCGGCACAACTGAAACCCAACGCCGCACCGTCAAAGGTCTCGGTCTGGGCAAGTTCGGCTCCTGCGCATTCCATGCTGATTCTCCGACAATTCGCGGAATGATCACAAAGGTCAACCACCTGGTCACCGTCGTAAAGGAAGAGCGAGCAACGAAGGAAGAAAAGCCGGCGAAGAAAGAAACAAAGGCTGCTTCCAAGAAATAATGAAAGTTTGCTTAGCCCTGGCGGTCCTTGGATCTAACAGGGCTATGCTGTCATTAGAGGCAAGTGAAAGCTTGCCTCTCCACGTGAAAAGAAAACAATTACCGAGTCCATCCTGGGCGTAAGGTGAAGGAGCAATAAATGAAACTCAGTGAATTGAAACCGGCTGACGGCGCCAAACGCAACTCTAAAAGAGTAGGTCGCGGACGCGCTTCCGGTCACGGCAAGACCTCCACACGCGGTCACAACGGTGAAGGTCAACGCGCCGGTGCAAGCAAACGCTTCGGATTTGAAGGTGGACAAACACCCTTATTCCGCCGCCTGCCGAAGATCCACAATTTCGATCAAATCGTTCGTCGCCCATGGGTTGAAGTCAACGTCGGCAGCTTGAACGTATTTGACGCAAACAGCACAGTTGATGCTGATGCCCTGGCAGAAAAAGGCATTCTCAAAAAATCCACCGACAGCTTGCGCATACTCGGCAACGGCGAATTGAAAGTTGCCCTAAAAGTAAGCGCTCACCATGTCTCTGCCGGCGCCAAAGAAAAAATTGAAAAAGCTGGCGGCACGGTCACAGTAATCGAGCCAGCCGAACCAACTAGAAATCCTAAGAACCGCAAGTAGAAACCCTGCAAGAGCGACAAAGATGCAAAGGGCGATAGCCAAATGAATCTTTGAAACGCGCAGGGTAATGAGGGCTGCGGAGATAATATGTACACGAATCTCCATAGCGCTTAGGGAATTGAGCGGAGGAGATGAGAGGGCGATAGCCCAGCGAATCTCCGGAGCGTCTACAAACAAGAGGAATACAACTAAATGACTCAAGCGCCTGAGCAGCAGCCGCAGCAATCAATAGCCGCAGCTGCTCGCCGGAAAGATCCAATTGGTGGACCCGGCGACTTCTTTACGATGCTATCGGCGGCTGGACTAAAAGAAAAACTTTTGTTCACCGCAATGATGATTGCGATCTATCGTATCGGAGTGCACATTCCACTGCCTGGAGTCGATCCAATGGCAATGGCCAAGCATCCTGAGCTTGCTCAAAATTTGCTTGGCATGATCGACCTCTTCACCGGCGGTGCGCTTGGAAAGTTATCGATCTTCTCAATGGGTATCGGACCTTACATCACTGCATCAATCATTATGCAGTTGATGGCGGTCGTCATTCCCAAGCTTGAGGATCTGCAAAAGAACTCCGGTGAGGCAGGCAGGCGCCAGCTCTCCCAGTACACGCGCTATCTGACGGTATTTCTTGCCGGCATGCAGTCATACATGCTGGCACGATTGCTAACTCAAATTCATGGTCCTGATGTAGTTCTTGTCTCAGGCCCTATCTTCCTCTTCTCGGCAACCGTGATTTTGACTGCGTCGGCACTCTTTATTATGTGGCTTGGCGAAGTAATTACAGAACGCGGTGTCGGCAATGGTGCCTCACTGCTAATCTTCCTTGGTATTGCCTCGCGCTTGCCAAACATGTTCTGGCAAACGAAAGAATCTGTGGAATCAGGACAGGTCCCGATTTGGGGCGTTGTCGTTTTGGGCTCCTGCTTCTTGTTATTGATTGCGTTGGTTGTCTGTTTGCAACAAGGCGTTCGTAAAATCAGAGTGTTAGGCGCGCGCCGGGTCAGCAAACAGCAAGGCATTGTGGCACCCGATGATTATCTTTACCTGCCGGTAAATCCATCAGGCGTTATGGCAATCATCTTCGCTTCATCGCTTCTGATGTTTCCAACAACATTGATGCAATTCCTTGGCCGCGGCGGTCCTGACAAGGATCCGGGCAAGGTACTCCACGACATGCTCATAGCAGCACCCGGCGTCGGGTCTGCCTTCAAGAGTCTCTTTGATCAGCAATGGGCTCAAAAGTCATGGGAATTTCTCGTGCGCGAGTTCTATGCGCTTACCAGCTATTCAACCTGGGAGCACTCGCTCATTTACTTCATATTGATCATCTTCTTCGCGTTCTTCTACGCATCAATCGTTCTGCCTACAAAAGATATGGCTGAGAACTTGAGACGCAGCGGACGCGCGATCCAGGGCGTCAAACCAGGGCGCCCAACTTCTGAATTCTTGGAAGCGACCCTGGGCCGATTGATATTCATCGGCGCAGTCGCCATCGCCATCGTTGCCATCGTTCCAATTCACGTCGAGCACGCCACAGGCGTCGTCACTCTACAAGGATTGGGCTCCACCTCACTAATCATCCTTGTAGGTGTGGCAATCGATACCCAACGACAAATCATCACCCACGCGCTATCGGCGCGTTATCAGGCGCGCGGTCTGTTCAAGTCAACCGGCGCCGCCACTATGCGGAAGGAAGAAGACTAATGCAAATATTGTTTCTTGGCGCACCAGGGGCTGGAAAGGGCACGCAGTGCAAGCGCGTTGCTGCTGATCTGCAGCTGCCTCACCTTTCATCGGGCGACCTCTTGAGAGAAGCCGTCAAAGCCGGAACCGCCGCTGGGATGAAAGCGAAGAGCTTTATGGATAAGGGCGTTTTGGTTACTGACGATGTGCTGATCGACATGTTTGAAGAGAAGCTTTCAGCGCCGGAATGCAAGAACGGATTCATCCTTGACGGCTTCCCGCGCAACGTAGCACAAGCAGAAGCACTCGACAAACTGCTCACAAAGATCAAAAAAGAACTCAGCATCGTCATCGACCTGACCGTTGACTTCGGCATGCTGACTGAACGAATCACGGGCAGAAGACTTTGCTCGAACAAAACATGCAACGCTCCGTATCATGTCAAGTTTGCAGCGCCGAAAAAAGATAATGCCTGCGATCTCTGTGGGACCGAGCTTTATCAGCGATCTGACGACAAAGAAGAGCTGGTCGCAGAACGCCTTAAGACTTACAATGAACAGACAGCACCGCTCACCGCCTATTACTCCAAACGCGGCATATTGGAAACCGTTGATGGAAATGGCGAGCAGGACGCGATCTTCAGCGCATTGATGAAGACCATTAATAAGAAGAAAACTGAAATCCACGCATGATAGTAACCGCAACTGAAGACATCGATCTCTTTCGCAAAGCCGGCAAGCTTGCCGGAGAAGTGCTGGAAGCGATCTGCAACAAAGTCGAGCCAGGCGTTACAACCTGGGAGCTCGATCAATTCGCCGAAAAAATGATTCGCGATGCCGGCGCTATTCCGACCTTCAAAGGCTACCGTGGCTTTCCATGCACCGTCTGCGCTTCCGTAAATGAAGAAGTCGTACACGGGATTCCAAACAAAGGAAAGAAGCTGAAGGAAGGTGACGTGATCAGTCTCGATCTTGGTGTCACGTTCAGACGGGCTTCGAACGGCAAGAACGAAGACTTTATAGGCGATACGGCAGTGACGGTTGCGGTTGGTGAAATCAATCCGCGACTTGCAAAGCTGCTTGAAGACACAAAACAATCATTATATGCAGGCATCCGTGCAGCGACAGCTGGAGCCACTTTGGACGAACTGGCCGGTCCGATTGAAGACATCGCAAAGAATAATTCATACGGAATTGTCAGGGAGTACGGCGGCCACGGCATCGGGTACAAGTACCATGAAGAGCCGTTCATACTGAACTACAGAACGGGTAGTAAGGAACGACTCAAACCTGGTATGGTTATAGCAATCGAACCGATGTTCAATTTAGGTGGCGATAAGGTGAAGGTAAAGTCCGACAAATGGACGGTTGTAACGCAAGATTACAAGGCATCTGCCCACTTTGAACATTCACTTTTGATAATGGAAAACGGCGAACCAGAGATATTGACAAGGCGACCTAGCGAAAAAATATGACGAAACAAGGCGTTATTGAATTTGAAGGAACGATACGGGAAAGCCTCCCCAATGCTATGTTTCGGGTCGAATTAGACAACGGACACAAGATCCTGGCGCATATTTCCGGCAAAATTCGAAAAAATTTCATTAAGATTCTACCGGGTGATCGAGTCCGAGTTGAGCTCACCCCCTACGATTTGACGCGCGGGCGTATCACATACCGCATAAAAGATTGAGGTAGAATATAGCGTTTGTTCGCGGCTGCATTGGCTGGGATTTCTCAGTCAAGCTTTTTTCCGGTCCAACGTGCAGGTGGTAAGTGGGTGAAAGCCTCCAAACCTCCGGAACGTTAAAGGGATCTAGACGGGAAATCCGGATAGATTCGCATCGTCGGTTAGAGCTTGCATCTCCACCTAAACCTCAAGGGTAGTGACTGCAAGAAAAGAATGGATGCAATGCTCGCTCCATCTCGAATTGATGAATCAGTTATGGAAGCGCAAACGGTCACTCCCAAGCGCTGAAAAGAGAGAAAATCATGAAAGTAAGAGCTTCTGTCAAGAAAATTTGTGAAAAGTGCAAGGTAATCCGCCGCAAAGGCAGAGTCGCAATCATTTGCGAAAATCCGAAGCACAAGCAACGCCAAGGGTAATTCACTCCCAGTGAATTCGCCAAGGAAGTAAGACGGCCCAAAGCCAGCCAATTTCCTAAGCGTTGCAGAAAAGCGGAGGAAGTGAGAAGGGCGATAAGCCAGGCGAACTTCCGGAGCGCTTACAAAAAGTATTAAGTGAAACCCGGCAACGGGATGTAAGTGGAAAGAACCCTATTTGGGGATGGAGGATAAATGGCTCGCATAGCGGGTGTTGATCTGCCAAGAAGCAAGAGAGCAGTAATTGCGTTGCGCTACATATACGGCATCGGGCCGACCGCAGCGGAAAAGATCTGCCAGAAGCTTGGCATCGCAGACTCCAAGCGCGTGCAAGATCTCAGTGAAGATGAGGTCAACCGCATTCGTGAAGAGATCGACAAAAACTGGCAAGTAGAAGGTGACCTGCGCAGAGTTGAGGGTCTTAACGTAAAGAGACTCATCGAAATCAACTGCTTCCGTGGTCAACGTCATCGTAAAGGCTTGCCGACACGCGGACAACGCACCAAGACCAATGCTCGTACGAGACGTGGTCGCAAGCGCGTCACCGTCGCCAACAAGAAGATCGCTGCCAAGTAAGGGTTCATAAGAGGCAAGCAGCTTTGCAGAAAGCGGCTTGAGGAAGTTTCAAACGGCAACCCTGTTGTTATGAAACCGACAAAAATAGTTTCACTTACACGATAGACAGAACCTTTCAAATAATCGGAGCTTTTCAACTCCAAGCTAACTCTAAATAGAAGGCTTCGACGAGCGGAGCTCCAAAGGAAGAAAAAGGACCAAAGCAAAATGGCTAAAGCACCAAAAGCAAGAGCTAAGAAAAAAGACCGCCGCGTAGTACTGGAAGGCGTAGTCCACATCCAATCTACATTCAACAACACAATTGTCAGTGCCACCGATCCGCAAGGGGCAGTGATTGCTTGGGCATCGGCCGGTACGGTTGGCTTTAAGGGCGCTAAGAAGGGCACTCCTTTCGCAGCGCAACAAGCCGCCGAGTCCGTCGCCAAACGCTCAATGGACCAGGGCATGCGCAAATGCGAAGTGCTCGTTAAGGGTCCAGGAGCTGGCAGAGAGACCGCTATCCGCGCTCTGCAATCATCAGGTCTTGAGATAACGCTCATTCGTGACTGCACACCGATCCCACACAACGGTTGCCGTCCACCAAAGAGACGTCGCGTATAAGTTTATGGTGGCATAGCGCCACCAGTTCTGATAGGAGAAACGGCATTGGCCAGGTATTGTGATTCAGTTTGCAAGTTGTGCCGCAATGAAGGCACCAAGCTCTTTTTGAAGGGCTCACGCTGCTATACCTCTAAATGCGCCATCGAGCGCAGACGCTATCCCTCGGGACAGCACGGACAAGAGCGTAAGAAGCAGTCCGAGTACGCCACTCAATTGAGAGAAAAACAAAAAGTTCGCCGCTACTACGGCTTACTTGAAGCTCAGTTCTCACGCTACTTCGAAGAAGCAGCGAAGCAGAAAGCAGTTCCAACAGGCCTTCGCTTGTTGCAATTGATGGAAAATCGTTTGGACAACGTAGTTCACCGCTCCGGACTCGTGCCATCAAGAGCACAAGCCCGTCAGCTAATTCTTCACGGACACATCACCGTCGATGGAAAGAGAGTTCAAATTCCTTCTTTCCAATTGAAGATCGGTCAAGTGGTTTCCGTTGAAGACAGGAGCAAAGGTCTAGTCAAGAAAATGATTGCCGAGAATCCGTCAGCAGGCGCTCCGCGCTGGATGACATCCGATCTCGAAAACCTCAAAGTTTCTGTCGCTCAACTACCAGCTCGCGAAGACCTCGATCAAACGATCAAAGAAGCACTGATAGTTGAATTCTATTCACGTTAATTAGGAAGCCGCTTAGTCTCAAGGAGTACCGCTGCGAATGTACGGAGTATCTATAGAACCTCTCAAGATCAAGTGCCTGGAAAACAAAACAGGCGCCGACGGATCCATCTACGGCAAGTTTGTTATCGAGCCGCTAGAAAGAGGCTACGGCACCACGGTTGGCAACTCACTGCGTAGAGTGTTGCTTTCCAGCTTGGAAGGCGCTGCAGTCACCGCCGTGAGAATCGAAGGCGTCACCCACGAATTCACCACCATCCCCGGTGTCGTTGAAGACGTAATCGATATCATGCTTAACCTCAAAGGTCTGGTAGTGAAGTCGTTCAGCAACGACCCGCAATACCTCCACCTGGACTTGAGCAGATCTGGTCCTGTCACCGGCCGCGATATCATTTGCCCGGCTGACGTAACCATCATCAATCCAGACTGGCAGCTTTGCACATTGGCTGACGAAGGTCGCATCCGCGCTGAAATTACAGTAGAGCGCGGTCGCGGTTATGTCCCGGCCGATACACACAGCCACTACAAGCAAGCAATTGACGTTCTGCCGATCGACGCAGTATTCATGCCGATCCGCAAAGTCAGCTACAACGTCGAACCTACTCGCGTCGGCGAAAGCACCGACTACGATAAGTTGACCATCGACCTCTGGTCCAATGGTTCAATCGACGCTACAGAAGCAATCAGCCAAGCAGCTCGTCAATTGATCGATCACCTGGTTCCGATTGCAGAACTCTCAGGTCGCCCGGTTGTACCGGTTGCTCCGCAGCCAACACAATCAGACGGCAAGCATCACTCAATCTCAATTGAAGAATTGGAACTCTCAGTTCGCGCATACAACTGCTTGAAGAGAGCCAATATTCACTCCCTCGGCGAACTTCTCAAGCTGACCTACGATGACTTGATGAACATCAAGAACTTCGGTAAGAAATCAGCCGACGAAGTTATCGAGCGCCTCAGACAGTTCGGACTCGGACTCTCTGACGGAGCCAAGTAAGCAGCGAATACGGGCAGTGCCAATCACTTCCCAGAATTGAAATATAAGGAAATGGAATTATGCGTCACCGCGTACCTGGAAATCGTCTAAGTCGTCCATACGACCAAAACAAAGCCATCCTGCGCTCACTAGCCACCGAGCTTTTGCGCCACGATGAAATCGTCACCACGCTTTCCAAAGCAAAAGCAGTGCGCAGCCATGCTGAAAAGATGATTACTCTTGCAAAGCATGGATTGCTCGCCGACAAAGAAGTGTACAACAAAGCTAAAAGCAACGACGCGCAAGTAGCAAGCGAAGCATCAAAACAGATTTCTAAGCATGTTCACTGCCGCCGCCAAATGCTCGCTTTCATTTACGACAAAGAAGTCGTAAATCGCGCATTCGATGAACTCGCCCCTCGCTATTCCAAGCGTCAAGGCGGCTACACTCGCATCGTGAAGACACACTTCCGTCGCGGCGATGCTGCACCGATGGCTCTCATCCAGCTTGTCGAAGCATAAGCCTGACTTAGCTCAAAACATTTCAGCCGACGATGAGTCGGCGCTTCCAGAGGCTTCGCCAAAAGGCGAGGCCATTTCTGGTTTGAGGGCTTCCAAGGGGAGCGCGGGCAGGATGCCCGCTTCGAAAGATCCTAGCTCGAGCGCCGAAGGAGCTAACAGGGAAGCGCCTGGAACCGCCGGCGTCTTGCCGGCATCTAAGGATCCCACGGCAGGAGAAGACCACGACTGCCGCATACGCATCGCGCTGAAGATCGAATACGACGGCACAAAATTCTGCGGTTCGCAAATGCAATCCGGTGTCCGAACCGTGCAGGAAGATCTTGAAAAAGCGCTATCCGCCTTCTTCCGCTCAAAAGATCGCATCGTCCTCAACCCTAGTGGGCGCACCGACAGTGGTGTGCACGCCAGTGGGCAGGTTGCGCACTTCGACATCACGCCTGAGCAACTCACTGGCGCATTCAAGAAGCACGAGTCTCAAGGTGAAGTTCTGGTAAACCTCGACGAAGAAGTGCTTCGTCAAATTTGCCTTTCCCTGAACGGAATTTTGAAAGAAGACATAAGCGTCGTAGCCGCGCAACAAGTTCCACTCAAATTCCATTCGCGCTTCAAAGCCATCCGGAGAACCTACGTCTATCGCATTCTCAACCGACCGCAACGAACTGCACTGGGATACAATGCGCAATATTTCGTGCACTCTTCGTTAAATATAACCAATATGCAAGCGGCTGCCCGCGCCCTGCTCGGGACGCATGATTTCAGCGCTTTCAAGTCTTCAAACGCTGACGACGCGAGCCCGATCTGCACCGTAAATCGTGCAGAATTGTTGAATTATGGTGAAGGAAAGCTTGAATTCTGGATATCCGCTGACCACTTCGTTTACAATATGGTGCGCATAATCGTCGGGACACTAGTTGATATAGGCCTCGGCAAGCGCGAACCGTCGGATCTGTCATATGCTTTGACAGAGAAAGGCAGGAACCTGGCCGGACCAACAGCACCGGCGTTGGGACTCTGCCTCCACCAGGTGGATTATCCAGCCGAGTTCAATTTGTTTCAAAGAGGCTCGCAAGAAGAGCCAAATCAGGAGATTTAGTCGTGAAAACCTTTGTGCCCAAAGAAGAAGATGTACAGCGTGACTGGTACGTCATTGATGCAGAAGGACAGACACTGGGCAGACTGGCCGTCCAAGTTGCCAACGTCCTGCGTGGCAAAACAAAGCCAACCTTCACACCGCACATGGACTGTGGAGATTTCGTCGTCATAATTAACGCCGAGAAGATTCACGTCTCCGGCCAAAAGGAAGAGCAAAAACTCTACCGCCATCACTCCGGCTATCCGGGTGGCTTCAAGATCGAAACCTTGAAAGCACTCAGACAGCGCAGACCGGAAGCAATCGTTGAGCGCGCCGTCAAAGGTATGCTCCCTCACTCACGTTTGGGCGCACGCCAATTCACCAAGCTCAAAGTTTACGTTGGAGCTGAGCATCCACACGCTGCTCAACAACCCAAGAAAATGGAAATTAAGTAAGGCGATAACGCCAGTTAATGCAGAAGTAAAAGGATAAAAGGGAAGAAATCGCGATGACCAGCGTAATTCAGTACTACGGAACAGGCAGAAGAAAAACCGCCACAGCGCGCGTACGCTTGATCCCAGGCACAGGCAAAGTGACCATCAACAACCGCACGATGGAAGACTACATCGGAAATCGTCCTGGTCTTGCAAAAGACCTCGCACTTCCTTTTGAAACTGCTGATGCTCAAGGTCGCTTCGACGTTATCGTCAATGTCTGCGGTGGTGGTATCACCGGACAAGTCGGCGCCATCCGTCACGGCATCTCAAGAGCACTGGCTGAGGCAGCTCCGCAAAATCGCCCATTGCTCCGTACACAAGACCTGCTCACACGCGATCCTCGCGTCAAAGAGCGTAAGAAATATGGTCGCAAGCGTGCTCGCAAACGCTTCCAATTCTCGAAGCGCTAATTTGCAAAATCAAGTCTTACTTCCAAAAGTCCTGCCGTCACGGGCAGGACTTTTTTGTGCGCATCGGCTGTTCATATTAGTACATGCAGGTTCCCCGCATTTGCCTCTTCCCCATTCGCAATCACCAGTGCAATTTGAGACAATGAATGACCTTAGACAAATCAACGGCGGCATTCTTTTGAGAAGGATCGGCTCTCTTTAAGAGGCTGGCGTTCGCAGTGGTCCATGAAAAAGTTAAGCAGCAGGCAAATCAACATAATGGAGAATGCGACTCCACAACCAAATCCATTAGTAGGAACGCTATTCCTGGAACGATTTCTGATCGAATCATCTATTGGCACAGGTGGTGCCGGCTCCGTCTACAAATGCTTCGATCAATTGCTTAACAGGCCCGTAGCTTTGAAGCTATTGCACCAAGAGAATCTTGATTCTGACGAAAAGCTGGACCGCTTCCAACGAGAAGCGCAGCTACTAAACCAACTTTCTCATCCAAACGTCATGTCCGTCTATTCCTTCGGAGTAACTCCAGATTGGCAACCGTATCTCGTTCTTCCGTACGTGGAAGGTAGCTCGCTTGCAAGGTCTATTGAAGACCATTGCTTGGATCTCAATTTAGCAATATCAATATTGCTCAACATTTGTGATGCACTTATACATCTGCACAATCACGGAATCATTCATCGAGATTTGAAACCAGGCAACATCATGATCACGACCAATGAAAACGGAACTGTAACAGCACAGCTTGTCGATTTTGGAATAGCAAAATCGACAAGCACCACGAGAGCGGATATTCAAAAGCTAACGGCTACCGGTGAAATATTCGGAAGTCCGTCTTACATGAGCCCTGAGCAGTGGCGTGGAGGACAGATTGATTATCGTACAGACATCTACTCTTTTGGGGTTTTGATGTATGAGGTTTTTAGCGCCAAACTTCCTTGGACAGTGGAGAACCTAGTCGCTGTGATGTTGGACAAGGCTGATCTCAAAGCAACTCCACTATACAACCATGCTTTAGACGAGAAGCCTGTAAATCTCTCGACTGAGATGAAAGGCGTCGTCTTGAAAGCAATGGAGCTCGACATTTCAAAACGCTTCCAAACAATGATTGAGCTAAAGAAGAAACTGCTGGAAACACCAGAATGCTTTCGCACGGGCAACTCGGATACGATGACTATCAATCGAGTCAAGAGTTCGAGCACTACTATAGAACACGCAAACTCTAAGAACCCTGGTTCGAGTTTTATTGTATGGAGAGTGGGCATCCTGCCCGCTTCGAGGGTTCTAACCCTGATTGCATTCATTTTCATACTGGCAGCCAGCAGCTTGGCTTGGTACACAAAAAACACTCTTGATGGAAAACTTTTCTGGCTCAAGACGAGGCTCATCCTTAATTCACCGCCAGCAGTATCACAACAAATCGAGTTAGCAAATGAACTTTACTCAAACAAGAGAGAATCAGATGCAGTCGCTCTGTACCTTTGCCTGGATAATAGCTCTGTCCTAAAGCAAGTCGATTCTCGCTCAGCTGCTTTGATAATGAACCGATTGGCAGAATCAGGAGACTCTGACAATTCCAAATTGTACGCACGAAGGGCTTTGGATTTGTTTGACCAGCTTAGCCATAGAGCCGAAAAAGAAAACAAATTCGGCGCGGCAATCGAGTACGCTAAACTGGCACTGCAAAATCGCCAGCGAGAGAGTCAGCGCAACTCAACACTTGAGGGACTGGCACATTTCCACCTGTCTCAACTTTACGAAAAGGAAAGAGAGCAGGAAAAGACAAAGGCTCCACACAATGTAACTTTGGAAAAGCAGAGTTACACAGAAGCATTGAAACTCCTACAAAGAGATCTAAAAGCGAATTTGCCCTACGTAATAATGACTGAATACAACCTAGCGCTGCTCTGCGCTTCGCAAAAACAGCTTGACGAGGAACTAGAGCACCTTGAGAAAGCACTCAAACTTGCAAAAAAGGCGTACTCTGTCAAACATCCGACTGTTTCCATAATACTGAAAAGCCTAGAAGAATTAGCCCACAAGTATCAAATCAAAGGCGACACAAACAAATCCGGCTATGCATTTGGTTTAGCCAGGTCAGAACGTTAAGAAATCGATTCACCGGCCAATCCTGCTATAGGCTGGGTACATAGCTATACTCCGACACTCTCAGAGAAATTTCAGCTTACTGTTCTAATCTTCCAATTAAACCAGGAAAAGGGAGAAACTCATTATGAACGAACAGCGCCAGGAGATCATTGAGTCCCCAGAGAAGCTGCAAAGCAAGGACGCCAAAGCTGCCGACCACTCACAAAGTGAAGCCCAAAGCGCGATGCCAGCGTTGGCACAGCAAAAGAAGGATCTAATTGCATTCTTGAAAGCCGGTGGAAAGAGCGGGATCACCAATGATTTCGGCAAGCAGAGTTTTTTTGACAGTAAATCAAACAGCCAAAGAGCTAAGGTTAATAACCGATTGGGAGCATCAGAAAAGCTACAAAACGCCTTGTATCCTTCCAGTGATGCTGAGCCTGCAGAAACAATAAACAATCAACTCAGACCAAGTGGTGAAATTCAAAGTACAGCAACGGAGACTGAGTTTAGACCAACGCCTGAGCAAAACCGGGCAGAGCCTGGCAAACTGGTAAGACTATCAGAGATGAGGGCTGCGGCGCGATTGGCCCAGGCAAACGATCCCGATACAACTGCCAAAGGATCAACCGAAAAGAGCAACCAGCAAAGAGTAGAAACTGATGAACTAGTTTCGAAATCATACAAGCTTGACCAAGCGACCTTTCAAGGTATGAAAGACCTTCTAGACCGAAGAAAGGATCTGATGAATCAGCTAAAAGCTGGTGGCAAAAGTGGCATCACGGGAGACTTTGGAAAACAGGAAATCTTCGACAGCGAAGAGACACAAGTGTATTTTCAAGCGGCAGACAATGCGGTTGTCGCAGGTTCGGCTTCGCGCACTCTGCTGAGCGGCAACGCAACTCACAATGAACAACCTGACCATGCAGTACCAGAACCAGTGGCAGGCGAGTTACAGCTGCCTCCTCGTGGAAACAGACAAAACAACGATAGCCGGCCGGAAACACAAGTGCCCCTGAAAGGACACGTAAGCTACGATCATCAGACAACTCCAGCCACACGAGAACCTGTCGCAAGCGCATACGAGCCTGCGCTTCTGCAAGGTGAGCCCACAGAGATTACGGCACAGTCCGCCAATGAACTGCTCTTTTCGACTGACACAGCTATTCGAATGCTCCCAAAATCTGAATACGAGATTATTCGACAAGAGCTCGATCAGAGAAATGGAGATGCTAAAGCTCAAGATTCTACATTTGTCCAACGTACGGTGCAGAAAAATGAAAACCTGTGGACAATCGTTAAAGACTTGAATCCAGAAGCTGCAAACACATCCATTCTTGAGAAAGTGCAAGAAGCATCTAAGATCAATGGATTGGATAAATCCAAGATGATTGTGCCAGGAATGGTATTGAAAATTCCGATAGGCGATCCACATTCATCGCAGAATAATAGCTCTCACTCGAATCCAGAGATAGGCGATCGACATAGCACTGATCGCCCCAAGAAAATAGAATCAGACACAGAGCGGCGGTCCCACGCTAATCCTGTGGCAGGAGAATTACACCTACCTCACAACAAGAATGCTGTGAACATTGAAGGTCAGCACAAGATCATTTCACAAAAACCAGCTTCGACAGAAAAAGTAGTTGAACACAATGTGAATCCAGAGATAGCTGCGATAGAAAAGAGTTCGATTCAATTGGATGGATATGTTGAAAAAAACAGTCTTGAAGACAGCGATTTTAGAGCGCAGTTAGGTCAGCTGGCTAAGCTCGTCTTGCCTTTGGTTCTTTCCGGACAAGAAAAGTTCAACCGGGATCAAAAAGATCTATCTAATTCGTTGGATGCCATAGAATCACTTCCGGGAGGTAGTTTTTTGATGGCTGCCCTCAAGGGTGTTGGACATGTGGGAGATGACCTTATTGACCTGGTCCCAGCATATATCGAGTTTGCAGGCAGTCTTTACGATCAACCTGCATTTTTGCTGAACACTGCAGCAGAGTTGCTCAGAGCAATAAGAGAGAATCCTGAGTCTGCACTAGATAATGCAAAGACAGTGATCTCTTTGATAAAACTCCAGCAGGGCTCGCTTGAAAATACAGATATAGAGGTGCTCCGTAAGCAAGGGAAGAAACTCGTTGATAAAATAGAAGCACTGACCAAAAAGTTTGAGAGCCTAACGCCTGAAGATAAAGTAGAAGCTATAGTTTACGTGAGCTTAAGTTTTCTGATTATAAAAAGTGGTGTCACTGCTGCAGCAAAAACGAAAACAGCACATAGTGCTTTCGCGAGGTTAGAAAAATTAGGGATCTCTGAAAAGAGGGCTCACGCAGCCATTGAGGGTATGGAGGCAGTACATGCGGGCATACACACCGATCATAAAATAGAAGAACTTGCAGATCATCATACGCAGCATGAAAAACAACCAAGAGCGAGTCAGCACCTAGTTCTAGACGGTACCGCCCTCATCATTGACATATTGAGGGGCTCGGCGCAGCCCAACGCAAAACATTAGGCTAGCAAGTCCGAAAGGTTTATAGAAAGGTGTCAGAACCACAAAACGATCAAGGTCACGTAATGCATTATGCATTTGCTCATCGGCATTTGCCGGAAATGGCTTTTGATGAGCCTCATCTGATCCTCGGCGCAGCCGTTGAAGGAAGGCTTTCAGGCATCCTCAATCGCATTTGGCAAGATATGAATTCAAATGTGCCGGACGCAAATAAACGCGATGGCGAAATTGGAGTCGAGTTGAAAAAACTAGACGATGGCGTTCTCATTCTTGTTTTAATGCCCGAACCGCAAATCCCACCGGAAGCCAAATTCGTCGCACTTTCGTTCCAAGAATCCCAAGACCCCCAAGAGATCCTATCTAAATGCTTCGCGCTGGAACTGAGCTACGACAATGGCTACGCTTTGGGCGTCTGGTCAGCCGATCGCACACACGGCATCATCTCCCGCCAATCAGGCGATCTCGGCGAATTCCTAAGCGCGGTCAAGGAGATAATTGCAGCGCGGCCCTAACTCCATTCCCCATTACAAAAGTGGTCACGATCACGGCGCATATTGTGAACTACACAAAGAATAAGTGAGGAGGTTCGGTTATCCATGAGTTTGACAGGATCCAATATCTCTTTTTACGGCGAAAAACGTGGCGAACAGCGCGTCATTTTGCACAACGTAAACTGGCTTACCTACGAACAACTTCTTCAAGATCTGAGCGGTCAAAACAGTAGATTGTGCTTTGATGAAGGAACTCTGGAAATAATGACACCGCTACCAGAGCACGAAAGAGTCAAACATGCAGTTGAGCTCATACTCGAGTTCGTCGCGGATGAATTTGAGATGAACTTGTACTGCCTTGGATCCACAACCTTTAAACGTCGTGACGTACAAAGGGGCTTCGAAGCCGATTCATGCTTTTACATCCAAAACGAATCAAAAGTACTCGGCAAACAGGGTATTGATTTGTCGATAGACCCTCCGCCGGATTTAATCGTCGAGATCGACATCAGCCGTGATTCGTTGAGCAAATTTGCTATCTACCATTCTTTCAAAGTACCGGAAGTCTGGCTTTACGAAGGACAGTCCCTTCAAATCCACTTATTGGCTGAGCAATCCTACAGGAGAGCTTCGACCAGCAATGCTTTTCGATTCTTGAGCGATGTCGAAATTAGTAAACTACTTGAGAAGAATCAAAACACCCCGAGTTCTGAATTCCGAAGACTCGTAAAAGCTTGGGCAAAGAAAATGCCAAGCGGCTAATCCCATCGTCAGAAACAGCACAGATTATCGGCAGCTCGATTGATACGGGTTATTTAAGGTCCTCAATCTGAGGATTACCCCCCGCCCCGGCGTGGCACGATAGCCTAGGACGGCGGCATAAGCGAGGAAGCGCATGAAACTCAAGACTTTGGACTGTTTAATCCTGTCTGCCACTCTTTCCATTAGCGGAGTGCTCTTTCAGGACAGCATTGCTGAAGCTGCGTCCAAAACGGCAGCGAAGGGCGCCACTAAATCAGCTAAGCCTAATCCAGCTCTGGCAGATGCGAACAGACTCTCTTTCCGCAAGCAGTTTCCGGCTGCCATAGAAAGATACAAACAAGCAATCGCCGCCGATCCCCGCAATCCTGAGTGCTTTCACTACTATGGACGAACTCTTGCGACGATGGGACTTGAAGCTGAAGCGATCGAGCAATACAAACTGGCGCTCAAGCTAAAGCCGAATTGGCCGGAGCTGTATAACGATATAGGCGTTTCACTTGTAGTAAACGAAGACGTCGCCGAAGGCGCCAGATACATTAAACGCAGCGTGGATATGAATCCAAAGTACATCCCTGGATGGAATAATCTGGGAGCCGCACTTCAAAAATTGGGAGACTACAAAGCAGCAAGAGATGCGTTTGTAAAATCGCTAAAGCTACAGCCTACAAACCCTGTCATTCAAAAGAGATATCAGACCTGTACGCAGAAATTGGCACAGACAAAAACGTTCGAATTTGGTCCACCAGTGTCGCCATTTTCCAAGACTGCCGTGACTCCGACAGAAAACATCGGCACAGGAGCACCACCAGAAACGACTCCGACGGCAGAGCAGAAACCGCCGGAACAAACACCGCCAGAAACAGCGACAACACCTGAGGTGAAGCCGGCAGAGACAGCAACGGCAGCAACGACGCCAGCGACGCCTCCACCAGCAAAACCAGCACCACCGGCGCCACCAGTGAAAGCGACAACTCCAGCACCAGTAGAGAAGCCGGTCGCTGCTCCGCCCAAGCCCACCACCGTTCAGAGTCCAGTTAAAAAGCCGAGCGCGAGCACAACAGCGTCGACTCCCAAGCCTTCCAATCTGTCTTCAACACCCAAACAAACGACGCCACCTGTAGCGAAGATTACATCGCCGCCGATTTCGTCTACTAGCCCGCCAGTCTCGGGCGGCAGACCAAGTGGAGTTCGTCCGCCTGGAGCACCGGAAGGGATAAGCACGAGTCTTTCGGAAATCACCAATCCAAAACCAGTTTCAACACCAGCGGCGACAACGGTACCGTCCACGCCAGCTAGCACTGCCAGCGATACCACAAGCAGCGGTACCGCGAGCACTGCGACCGCTGGCACAGGTGAAACGACACAAAGCACGAGCACGTCAGCAGGAAGCTCGGAGACGACTTCTGCTAGCACGCCAAGCTCTGCAACATCAGCTAGTACTCCGGCAAGTGGTAACTCCTCCCCGGTCAGCGCGCCCAGCACTAACCAAAGTGGCTCCAGTACGGCTACAGCACCAAGCACTGGAACGTCCGCCGGTTCATCCGGTAGCAGCACGACAGCCGCCCCAAGCACGCCACCAGCCAGCACTGGTGCGACAGCTTCTGATGATTCCGACGAGTAATAAGTAAGACAAGAAAGGAAGGTGCTCCCAATAATTCATCCACATCGTGGATCAAGTTCTGATGCGCTGTTATAACGCATCAAGGCGTCCCGTTCTTACTGGTCTGTTACTAGCAGGAGAATCAAATTGAGTTGGGATATTAATGATGAGAAAGTCATACCGAAAGATTCGACACTGAACCTATACTTTCTGCGACATGGCGAGACGGCCTACAGTCAAACCGGCGGCTTCTGTGGTTTTACCGATGCAGAGCTGACCAGTGAAGGCAAACAAATGGCGCAGCAATTTGCCGACGCCTACAAGCATATTGAATTCGAGGGCGTCTATTGTAGCTCCCTCAAGCGTTGTATTGAGACGGCACGACCGCTGGCTTCGGCTCAGGGAAAAGAAATCGAACATAGAGATGGTCTCAAAGAGATCAACTACGGAACCTGGGAAGGTCTTACTCACGATTTCGTAAAAGAACAATTTGCAGACGACTACGAAAAGTGGATTGCCGAGCCGGGTTGGAATGCGCCGACTGGAGGTGAAACAGCGTTTCAGATTGCTGGGCGCTCGATGAATGTAATTGGCGAAATCCTCTTCACTCACCTGTCGGGAAATGTTCTTGTCGTCTCCCATAAAGCAACAATCAGGATCATTATTTGTTGCCTTCTTGGAATCGAACTAGGACGTTACCGTGACCGCGTCAGTGCTTTGGCAGGCTCCCTATCCGTAATCAAAATGGGCAAGCACGGTCCACTGCTTGAACTTTTGAACGACCGCTCCTATATGTCGCAAGACCTTCGTAGTAGGACAGGGACTTGATGTCGAAGCGTACGAGCTTCATAATGGAAAATTATGATCAACGACGACGACGAGAATGAAGATGGATATGACGAGGCACACCAGGGTTCGCCTTCACAGAAGAAGGAACCCGAGGATCCCGACGGTCCGATGAGTCTTCAACGTGAACTCGAGGTAAGCGATCTCGGGCGCGTCATGTTTTTCAAAGACAATAAAATTTTCTCTGCAGTCGGTCCAGAATTGCCGATTGTGCAATTAGACAAAGACGGTGCCTTCGTTAGTCACGCGCCTGACCAACCTTACCGCGAGAACGTCGATGAGGAACTGACCGTTGTCCATGACAAATACGGACGGCTAATCGACCCTCTGGGAGAACTTCGTAAACTTACAGGAATGAAGTATAACGGGCATCAACTTTACTATATTTCTGAGCGGCATCCCGAGAGCGGTCAGCACCTGGCCGCCTGGTTTGATGATCAATGGAAGGCTCACAAGCTCTACCTGGGCGAGAGTCTCCTTTCTGCGTATATGGTATTGAAGGTTCGCTACCGAATGCTAGATGGTGAACTGAGCAGTTTTCCCGAAATCAGTTCTGATTGAGTGCATGTCACTGTATGGTCACTGCTGCGGCGCTAAGGTAGCGATATAAGTGCAGCAGGGGGCTTTTACTATGATGGGACTTGAAACTATCGCGGACTTGGCGGCAAAAGGCGGCGATCCGGAACTTGAACTTACGGCTAAACTTTTTAACGCTGCGTTTGAAAGTTCTTTTGGAATGATGTCCAAGGCATGGACAGGCTGGAGGGACGATAAGAATTCGTCATCGGATGACGGAATGGGTTGTTTTCTAAGCCCGCTGGAATCAACTGTTAAAACGCTAAATGATGAACTTATGAAGGGTGTAGAAGATCTCTACAAAAGCTACATTTAAGCGTTAACTAATCTGAGAGCCGCACTCTAGCTGTGCCAGAACTCTGTACACATTTCTTGCCAGTTCCGGTTGAAATGATTCCAGGCCATTTCAATTGCAATCTTCGACTGCAGTGATTTCTCCTGCACTCGTTCTGGACGCCTGCTGCCATTGGCTCGGCAATAGACTTCAATAAAGCAATTGAAACCATAAATACGATACTGGCATACCTTTGACCAGCTACCATCGGAAACCATTTCGAGGGTGACACAAAAACCATCGCGAGAATCTACATCTCCGCGTTCGGCAATTCGCACCATTTCGTCAACGTATTCGCATTTCAGAATTGACTCATCCAGTACTGAATCGCAATCGGGGAAGAGTTCCATCATGGCAGCTTCGTCCTCTTCGCTATGCTGCATCAGTTCAGAAGGACTTATTGCTTGCTCGGCAGCGCTTTCTGCATCGCCCGAACGATTTTCATTCACTTGCTGCTGAATATTGTTTCTGCCAGCAATGCCAACATTGTCTTCTTCGCTTGAGTGAGCGGATTGAACATCGTCCAAGGGCTCGGTTGCATGCTGCTGACTAAGCGATGACTTCTTCGAGTTTAGTTCATCGAAAGCAGCGTCATTAATTCGAGCGCCGGAAATTTCGTGTTCCAGTTCATCATGCGAAACAGCCAGTCCCTTGCCAGCCTCCGCCGGCACTACATCAGAGCGTTCTCCCATCATTTGATCGGCTGAAGGAAACTCTTGTTCGGCGAAATTTTGCCCGTTGGTGGCTTCTATTGCCTTATCCTCGGGGACCACATTGGGTACAGGTTCAAATACATTTTTCGCATTCTTCTGTGCAAAAGCGACCTCTGGCAAAGGAATATCACCAACATGATCAACTTGCTCTGAGCTTTCAGCTTGGCTCATTGCAGCAAGAACAGCAGGATCCATATTTTCGACTTCCTGGTGCGGAACAATTGAATCAGTCAACTCTTTGGATAGCTCTTTAGCAACCAGATCGGCAGATGGTGTCTCGATTTCGCGATACTGCATTTGGTGCTCACGAGAAGCCGAATCCTCAGTGGGCTGATGGGCACCATTCCCATTCCCATTCCCGGGCTCTCCCGACTCCTCACCGGGCAGATGCCCGTCCAAATCAATAAGATCAAGCTCGACGCCGACACCGAGCGCATCTATGATTATAGGAATATCGCTCAGATCAGTTTCACAACGCATGCAGGATTGCGCCGTATAGAATGTTGTGCGCCCACATTCCCCACAGATCTTGAGAGCAGGCATGCTTATGCCGTTCTTTGATTCTATAAAAATACCGACTTTAGATGGTCTAAGACTTAGCATTCGATCTGGATTAGCATCATAGGCGCTCATCTCATCGTTAGTAGGCATGTAGAGAATTAGTCCGCGCGTCATCTTCGAATGCGCTGTGCTTTCTTCCATCGCCAACTTATTCTTCCATGCAATCAAGCGCCAATAAGCTGCTTGCCCATAGCGCCGCAGTGCAATCGATGAAAGAGTTTCACCTAAACGAATAGTGTGGCGGATCCCTTCCATTTCAACAGGCTTCTTCACTGCGGCTGCTGGATTTAGGATCTGCTCAACGTTTGCTTTGCGTTCTTCATCATCTACAGATGCATCTTTGCCGGAGAATGAGCGTCGTGAAACCGGCTCGGAATCGTCATCATGGTTGAATAAGCTCGGACGCTTCTTATTGATACCGAGCAATCCCGCCGCTGCGCCGAGGTCTGCCCCGCCAAACAAGAATGCCAGTTCTTCCTCAGGCGTCGAAAACGGAATCTTTCCGAAATTGATGTGATTATAAGAAGTGGTGCCCTTCATAAAACTATCTACGAACTTCGGACTCGGAATATAAAGCTTCTGCTTTTCCTTCAAAGAGCAATATGGCTGTCCTTTATAGTTCACCACTTTTATGGTGCTCTTATTTCGCGCGTAAATTGTTTGAGCGTTCTTGTCGTTGTTGAAGTATTTCCTGGAGATGATGTGAAGTGTCTCCCCTTTCTTAACGATGTGGACGCGCTCCTCATCTTCACGCCGCTTCTTTTCTTCGCGCTCGCGTCGCTCTTTTTCTTCCTTCTCCTGAGCCTTGCGCTGCTCTTCCATCTTTTGCATTTGCGCCAGCTCTTGGGCAATTTGTTCGGCTGTCAGTCCCTTCTGTTTGATTGTGTCGGCAACTTCGTCCTGCTGTTTCTTCTGTTTGGCTGCTTCGTCCTCCAAACGTTTCTGAGTAAGTTCTGCCTCAGTTTTCGTCCCAGCGGCGGAGAGATCGCTTGTCTGCGCTTTGGCTGGAGCGGCATCGCCGTCCTGAACTAGAGCTGCAGGATTGGCATCTTTCGAACTGGCTTGAGCATCCTTGCCCGTCTCTCTGCCAATAGCTCTTCCAAGTTCGCCGCTCATCAGTGCACTGCGCACCGTATCACTCAGCTTGCTGATATCGAGATTCGACTGCGTCTTCAGCTCCGCTTTTACTTCAAGCGTCGCACCATCTCTGGTATCGAGCTTCTGAGCGATAACATCAGCCAATTTACCGAGCTGCGAAATTGAGCCCTCATTGATTTTGCCTAACTCCATGCGCGCCATTAAGGTCTGCACAATCGGTCCTGCATCTTTCAAATCAAACTTCATCCCTGGTATCTGCCCAATGGAACGTCCGTCAACAACAAGCTCGCCTGGCTTCATCAAGCTGCGTCCCAACATGGCGGACAGATCTGCCGAGCCAGCCAAACTGCCACCGTCCTTAAATCCTTTGAACAGTTCGGCCAAGATTTGGCGAGTTTGATCACCTGTGGGAATCTTGTCAAATTGCTTGCCTTGCAGGAGATCGAGAACGCGCCCTGCAGCACCGAGTTCTTGCGGCCCGCCAGCGCGACCGATACCTTCATGAGGACCTTTGGCCAATTGCTCGAAGGCTTTGCTCAGATTGGCTTGCATCTTTCCATCAAGTTGGCTCATGTCGAACTTGCCATCGGCAAGAGCACTTTTCAAACCAGCCAATTGCTCAGGCTTCATGCCGCCCAGAAGCTTGGCGATGTCTATATTGTCCTTGCCTAAGGCTTTACCGGATTGCATATCGCCAATGATGTCGGCAAGACGTTTTGCAAGGTCAGGATTCAACTTCAGACCGATGCCACCATGCTCCGGTTTCGGTGCAGCGGGAAAAATATCGGCCGGTCCGGGCTTACCTCTTCCATCGCCATGAGGACCACCGGCATCCTTAGTGCTGTCTTTGGATGGAACAGCATCAGGCTTTCCTGGTTGATTTTCATTTACAGCACGTTGTTGTCTTGGCGCTGCATCAAACTGTTGAGAACCACCCGTGGTACTACGCTCATTTGCCTTCGGACTTTCCGGTTTTGTTTCCGGTTTTTGATTTTCTGGACGGTTTTCCTTGCGCGCTTCAGGCTTTGCGGGTTGATTAGGATTTTCAGGATTACTATTTGCGCCGCGAGGAGTGAGACGATCGCCGCCAAGCGTACGGGTGACACCTTGCTGATCTACCGCTTTCCATGGATTGCCACCACCGCCGGCGTCTCGGCTTTGCTGCTGAACGTCGCGCCGCTCTTGCCGAGTCATCTCACTGAAATTTTTCTGTGCGGCATTCTCTGTTCGAGGAGCAGCAGCATCGCTTGTGACAGTCTTGGCTGGCTGCGCCTGCGGCACATCCCCTTTATGTATTGGAGCAAAATTCAGAGTCGCTTCATTCTGATTTGCGCGAGCCTGGCGTGCATTACTGGCCTCACCAACAGGAAGAGCCGGCCGGGCTGGATTGCCACCACCTTCGTTTTCCCGCCGTGCTTGATTGCTGTTTACGTATGTCTCGGGTCTTGCCGGATTAGGCGGTAAACCAGAACGCTCTGCAGTTACATTTAAGGCGGGTCCCATCTTTCCATCGGAGTTGACCTGCTGCCAGCTGGCGATGCCTTTGCCATCAGCATTCATTGTTCCTTCATAGCGAGTCCCGTCAGGAGAAAGCAACATCGGTTTGCCATTCTCGTTGTACTCTTTGCCATAAATAACTTTGCCGGATTCGGTACCGAAAGTAATGTCCCGCGGGGTAACTCCATAGGTCTCACGCCCCCACTGAGCTGCGGCTGAGTGGTCCTGATCCGCATTGCCTGAAGAGCGTGGCACGATCTCCTGCAGCTTTGCCGGATCAGCTTTATCGTGAGGCTTAAGAATGTCACCGCCATCGGGCCCCCCGTCCTTCTTGGCCAAGTTCTCCTGCCGCGCTTTTTCCTCATCGAGCTGCTTATTGCGCTCTGCAGGATCGAAACTCTCTGCTGACATACATTAACTCCGGCGGCAAAACTCTGCTGACTGTTATATGCCCCGTCAGGTCCACCGGTACGCGCCGGGGGGAAGCAATTATGGACTAGACGAGCTCAAGATGCATGCCAGTTATAGCTCAGGAGATTGCCGAACTCAAAAAGAATCGATTTGCCAAAGCACAGGCCTGGCTTCAAAGTTTCAAGCTTCAGGGATCCTGGGCAGAAAAAACCAGAAAGCTACGCCTTTTCAGCTGCGGTCAAACTTTCGGTATGATTCATATTTTCAGCGCTTGAAGGATCCGGCGCGAAGTTAGTTTCGTCAGCCACATTTGCGACAGCAGGGTCCGCCGTGTTTGATTGAACTTTATTTGCCATTGTCACTTTATCTTCATCGACAAAGCGCCCTTCATAGCGATGTTTGTTTTGAAAGCGAACGAATGCCCACATCGCCGCAACGATCGTTATAACAGTAACGCCGATGAACGCCCAGCCTACCTGATAGCCCTCGCGCACAAGAAAGATACCTGCAGCACCAATCAGACAGGCGACAAATAGCGATGTGGGAATCAAATAAGCTTTGAGAGACTGAATAAGTTCAGCGCGTTCAATGTCATTCATTTCAAACTAACCCGATCGAAACTAGCTAGAGCACGAAAGTTACAACGAAACTCGTTCCTAGATTCTCCAACTTTTTGCCGTTGTATATATTAGCTGTGGCTTACAAGCGCTTGCGATGAACTTGCGGAATTCGAATCGGTCCATGGATTTCCATTTGCAAAGCAACGACTGGGATTTAGACAAAAATAAAATCGCGCGCTTGACAAGCAGTAAAATCCTCTTGATATTTTTGAAATGATTGCAAAGGCGCAACTACAGAGCCTTTCAAGAGCTCACTGGAGCTTCAGAAATTCTTCCTGTTAGTAATAGAAAAGCTGACAGAATCTCGCTAATTCGCTATTCTCTTATTTCTATTGGCATCACCCGCCCATGCTTATTTTTTTCTCAGGGCGGCGTTTTCGGGGGATCAACAGTGCCACTAACTCTCATCTGCCGGCGCTGCAACACAAATGTGCAGACTGACGATCGTTTTTGTCAGGAATGCGGATTCGATTTGAAAACAGCTAGCGCTGCAAATGCTTCGCCTGTCGTGCCTCGAAGTGGCAACAATTTCGATTTTTCGCCGACAGAAAACAAACAATTTGAATGGCCGTCGCTTGTAGAAGATCCGGCATCTGGAAACTCAAAAGCATTTTCGACTCCAGCTTTAGACCGGAAATTCTCACGATACAGAGATAAGGAGCCAAATTGGGAAGGAAGCGAAACATCTGATCAGATCGATCCCCACGGGGAGCAATATGATGTCACTGAGGGTGCTGAGCTAAGCGCATATACAAGCGTGGAAACACAAATTGAACAAAGTGGATTAGAGGCTCAATCAATTCCTCAAAGTCCCACAGAAGTTCCCCCCATAGCCACATCAAATGGTGCGACTGCGGAGTCGATGATTGCGACAACAGACTCAGCAAGTGCGACAGTTGCAGGAGCAGGAAATGCAGCTGGGGCAGCGAAACCGAGCACCATATCTAACACCACATCAGAGCAACTCGTTACGCAGTCCGACACCACAGAAACGACGGGCGCCACCACTTCTGACACCACCATACAACTTGTAAAACGCTTACATTCGCCACTGCTAGAGAAGGAAGCTGCACAGAAGAAGCTGCAACAGCCAAAAGGACGCCCTGTGTTTCTCATGGACGCCGCCGCAATAATCGCGGTCCTCGCATTCGCCGTAGCACTTGGAGCCTGGGGTTACAACAACTACTCTAAGCGTGAGCTTGCCGGCGCCAATAGGAAAGGCAGCGCCGCACAAGTTTCTGCCAAGAACAACGAATTACTCGCGTCTTACAAATCTCTTTTCGCCCTCAGCATACTTAGCCAAAAAGGGTTGGACACCAATCAGCAAACGACCTTCGACGACGCGGCATTTCGCTTAGGACAAGAAGCATTCAGCGCAGGAAAAATTACTGAAGCGCAAGACTACTTGAAAAACGTGAGCGCAGCTTCTGCCAATTACTCAAAAGCACAAGAACTTATTAAGTCCGCAGAAACCGGCGCGACAGGTCCTTCAAATGGAGCCAGTTCAGCTGCAAACAACCAGGCAAGCAAGACTTCGCGCAGAGAACCAGGTTCGAACAATCAAAAGATTTACTTACAGACGCCCAATGCGCAGTCGCCTGACAAACAGCTCAGTGAGCGAAGAGTCTTGTCTATTCCTGTGCTGCCAGAGCTGGAAGCACAATCCAACAGCAGTGCAGAAGAGGCTGCTGTGACAGAGACCAGCGAAGAGCCAGCAAAAGCCGGCAACGGGCTCGTCATCGAGATGGCCGGTGATGCAAGTTCCAACACCGAAGCAAGTCAAGCTTCAAATAGCACCAGCAGCACTGGTGGAGTGCTGAGTTTCAGCCCGGAAAACGCAATCCGCGAAGGACGCCCAAGGAGAAAACGGCAAGCCGCATCCAGCGCTAGCACATCTTCGCAGGTCTCCACAAAGAATAAGGCACAGGAGGAGCCCACTCCGAAATTCAGCGAATCCGAAATTTCTGTCTACAACCGGTTGCTGGGCAAGTTCATCGCTGAGCACGGACAAAAAGCTGCACAAAGTGAGCCGCCTTCATTCAAAGAATGGATTAGAAAAGGTAAGCCGGCATTCTAAATATGTTTGCAATAGCACTGAGACTAAAGCCGGACCAGGACCCGTATGAAGAACTGAAGGCACTAGCTCAGGAGAAACAAATCAAAGCAGGCGTTATCCTGTCAATGGTCGGCTCCTTTAAGAAGGCAAAGATCCGCTTTGCCAATAAGGAACAGGCTGAACTGCTTGCTGGTCCTTTTGAAATTGTTTCAGCTACGGGTACCTTAGGCATGGCTGGTCAGCACATACACGTGGCTGTCTCCGATGCTACAGGGCGTACTCTTGGCGGCCACCTCAGCGCCGGGTCCCTAATTTACACAACCTGCGAAGTAGTAGTACTTGACCTCAGCAATGAGTGGAACTTTGAACGCGTACTCGACAAAGAAACCGGCTACCCCGAACTTAAACCAGTCCGCTAGCCCAATTCTCACAAACTCCTTACGTTACTGAACGTCGTCTTGTCACGAGCAGCCGTCCGGGCGCGGTAAAATATCAGGGACCAAAAACAGACTATGCCTCACATGGCCAATCAGGACCAAGATCTTACCCACGTTAGCAAGACACAAATTTGTGTCCTGTGCCAGCGCGAAATTACCGGCGATCATCCAGTCTGCCCATTTGACGGCGGACCTTTGATTATGCGCCGTCCGGATCGCCTGCTCGGCAAGAAGATCCAGGACAAATATGAAGTAATCGAAGTGCGCAGCCGCGGAGGCATGGGTGTTATCTACAAGGGACGACACTTACTTCTGGAGCGCCCGGTTGCAATTAAATGCATAACGGAGGTTCTCACTTATGACACCTCCATTTGGAAGCGATTTGAACAAGAAGCCAAAAGCGCGAGCTTACTGAACCACCCAAATATAATTACGGTCCATGACTTCGGTGTCACCGAGGATGGTGACCTTTATTTAGTGATGGAGTATTTGGAGGGCGCAAGTCTAAACGAGTTCATCGAAATGAACGGGCAACTGAGCGAAAAACTTTGCACGAAGATTTTTGCGCAGGTTTGTGATGCTCTTCACCATGCACATTCGGTCGGCATTCTGCATCGCGATCTAAAACCAAGCAACATCTTTATCAGTTCAACTTCGCGCGGCCCTAGCGTAAAAGTTCTCGATTTCGGGCTGGCAAAAGTAATGCATGCATCGACCAAGGAAAAAATCACCCGCACTGGCGAATGCCTCGGAACTCCTGATTATATGAGCCCGGAGCAATCTCGCGGCATGACCATGGACCAGCGCTCTGATATTTATGCAACTGGCATATGTATGTTTGAAGCACTGACCGGCAAGCTGCCTTTTGCGGCCGATGACCTTATGCAGGTACTCAGTCGCCAGATGAAGGACAAACCACCAAGCTTCAAAGAAGTGGCGCCTGAGCGAAAAATACACAGAGACATCGAACAAATTGTGATGAAGTGCCTGGAAAAGGATCCGCAAAAACGTTATCAATCTATGGAGTCATTGGGAGCAGCGCTATCCGGCTATCTCCAAAAGCACGATGCTAATTTCGAGCCACAGAAGGGAAAGTCAGGCAGCAGCCCCTCGTCAAATGGTCAATCCAAAACCGCCAAGGCAAACGTGAATGCCAAAGCGGAACCAGAGCAAGGAAAGAAAGAAGCCAGCGGAGGCGCAAAGGATAATTCGAAATTAGCTCAAGCCGAATCGCCACAGCAAAATCAAAAGCCAATCAAACAAAATGGTCTACTGCAAGAAGGGCAAAATAGCCCAGCTTCGCACACCAACGAATCGAAGATTCAGAAAGGGAAGTCGCCCTCTACTCCAGCAAAGAGTGATGCACTTCCTTCATCCGCGCCAGAGCCACCCAGCCACAACGGGCTCAAGAGTAGAGAAGGAGCTGTATCTAAAATAAGCCGCATAACAAGCAAGAGTGCAAGGATGGCGCTCTATGGTCTGGGCGCGGCGACAATCATTTTGATCTTTACAGCGACAGCCGTTCTCATGCCGTCAAAAACAGATCCGCCACCTGCACATGAGGCAACTGGCATTCTCATGTTCTACAATCCCGACAAAAGTAATCGGATCGCAGAGTTAGACATCAACAATAGAAAGGTCCGCTTAAAGGTCACAGATTCTAGCCAGTTGCGCATTCGAAAAGGAGAAGGCTTACAGAACGGCGCCGTCTGGACTGTTTCTTACCATCAGGGTGCAACAGGACTTGAGCTTGATGATGCGAGCTTTAGTGGCTCAGTCGATCCGCTCTCTCACGAGGCGGATCTTTTGGTGCGACGACATTATGGTCAACTCGGGCGCAAACAATGGGCCGCGGCCTACGATAATATCGAACCCGGCTCAGGACTGAGAAAATCATCCTTCGAAGAGTTCAAAAAAGGTTTCAGGTTAGCATCACACAATCCCGATTCAGAAATGGCCCCAGGATATGCGACAAAGCTGGCGGCCTTTAGTGATGACAAAGCCAGAGTTCTTTTGGACATGCAATATTTCAGCAAAGCAGGCAAGGGTCATTTTGCTTTCGAGTTGGTTCGCAAAAAAGGGCGATGGTTAATTTCAACAGTCACGCTGATACCGGATGCAGAGTGGGAACGCACATAGTTTTGTCTTGCTCTGACTGAATCCTATTTGTGCTAAAGTCGTTTGTATGACACAAGTCCTTGACAAGATTTGCATAGTTTGCCGTCGAGAATTTCCGAAAGATGTTCACGAGTGCCCTGACGATCTGGTCAGGCTTACCGAAAAAGACCCTCTTCTCGGCACCGTATTCGATGGCAAGTTCGAGATGATTGACTTCATTGGAGTCGGTGGGCTCAGCCGTGTGTATAAAGCAAGACACGTCGAGCTAAATCGCATCTACGCTATCAAAGTGCTGAAATCGTCAGATTTCATAGATCTGCAACGTTTCCGCCGGGAAGCGGTTTCAATTGGGCAACTGAGCCATCCGAATATTGGGCAAGTCTTTTCATTTTCAATCGCGAATAACGGCCGTCCGTACATGGTGCTGGAATACATAGACGGCAAAGATTTAGGCGATATCATTGCCAAAGACGGTGGACTTCCACCGGCACGAGCCGCGGCAATTTTTGCGCAAGCATGCGCCGCAATCTCTCACGCGCATACACAAGGAATTATCCACAGAGATATAAAGCCAGGCAATATCATCGTTCTCTTGCATCCTCAAGATGAAGCTGAAATCAAGGTAGTCGATTTCGGAATGGCCAAGATACTCAACGAAGGCAAGGATGCGCAGAAAATTACTAAGACCGGAGAAATCTTCGGCACCCGTCAATATATTAGCCCTGAGCAGTATACAGGCGCGCCGGCAGACGAGCGGGCAGACATCTATGCACTTGGAATTTCATTGAAAGAATCGTTCGGCAAGAATAGTGCTCCGGAACAGCTCAAAAGAATTATCGACAAGGCAACCCACAGTGACCCTTCTAAGCGCTATTCCAGCGCCGAAGAAATGCGGCAAATGCTGTTAAGCCTCCTCGAGAATCCGGAGGCAATCAGCACAGCTGTGCCTGACGGCAACTCCAGGTTTCCCATGACGCTGCTCATCACGATTGGTCTTCTTATAATCAGCGCATTCAGCCTCATTTACGTGAGTTCGCCAATTCAATCGACGCTAAAAGAAAAGCAGCTAGCAAAACAATCGATCTCAGCATCAGTTCCGTTGCGTTTTGCAGCTGCCGAAAGCTTAGCGGATGCACTTATACAAAAAGGCAACATTGCACAAGCGCAAGACATACTTGAAAGGTGGTTAGAGAAAAACAAACTAACGGCATCATCAAAAGAAGTAGCATCGACAGCAATGCAGCGTGCAGGGTGCTATGCGGCTTTAGGTCAGTATCGGAAAGCCGACGCGGTTTGCGACGAAATGATTTCAATTATTGAGAAGATGACTGAAAGCAAAGTCGAAAGAGAATCGATGCGCGAACGAGCTCTCTCTTTGGCAGCAGTGTATCACTCCAAAGCGAGGTGGCTTATCGCTGCGGACAAGCCCGAACAAGCCAGGCCTTGCTTACACAAGTCGATAGAACTTGTTAAACGAATTGATAACGAAACTGCGCGCTCGTTTTTGGTTTTGGATTATTCATTATTGAGCCAGACGTCGCTTCAGACCGGTGATCTAAATAAAGCCTACGATTGGGCCATGCAATCATATGCTGCCGGCAAAGAAACATTTGGTGAGACGAGCAGGGTTACCGCCACCGCTTATGAAAGCCTCGGGGCAGTATTGATAGAGCAGTCAAAGTACAAAGAAGCGAAACCTTTCGTGGATTTGGCAGTCGCAATCCGAAAAGAAACCACTCCACCTAGAGAATCATCTTCTTTGATTAGCGCAATTCTGATGCAGGTTCAAGTTGAACTGGAGCTGGGCATGAAGAAGCGAGCCCGAAAACACTTTGACGAACTTATTCTTCTAAACCAAAGAAGCGAACCAGGACTTAATAAGCACTTGCTTGAACGTACAATCCGGAAGATGAATGGAATCGCTGATGAGTTCGACATCCCTCAGAATAAAAGAACGTGGAACAGAACTAGTTCGCGTCTTCCATCTTCTTAATGGTCTCGATACTTATTACGTGCGGCGGCGTTGCATCGGGTGGATAAATAAATTCGAGCGTGACTTTCTTTCTGCTACCGGCTGGCATCACAAGCTCTGCAATTTTCGATCCGTCACATCCCTGACGTTGCACTAGATGCCAGAACTTCGTCTTTCCCTCGCAAACGACTTTGACCGTTCCTCGAAAATGTGCCCGCGGCGGCGGATCTTCGTAATACTGCAGCTCTTGCTTCGCCTCGTTGGTTTTGATCGGAGTTCGAAAAAGAAGCTGAACGTTTACCGTTTCTTTCAATTGATTGTAGAGCGGCAGATCTATCTTGTAAGTTATTCCATAGTTTCCATTGGCTAGATATGCAGTATCTGCATACGACACCAATAATGGAGCACTCTGAATTTGTCCTGTCCCGAAGGTTCCACGCTCAACGGTGCAGAGCGGAAAACTAATGCTCTGCCCCGTCTGCGGTATCGAAAAGTATTTGGCTACCTTTTCCTTCTTGTTCGAATCAGAGTCGCCAGGCCTCCTTTTCAGAGGGTCCAAATCGATCTGTTTTCCTGAAGATATTTCAGAGAAACCAGCAACACGTCCATTCGCGTTCCCAGGTAAAGCGGAGAAGCTCAGCTTTACCTGAACCCCAGTGGTTCCAGGCATACTAAGATACTCAGATTGAGATGTTGCGGCATTCTTGCTTGCAGTATTCAACGCATCAGCAATGGTGGCATTCCATTGATTGCCTATACCAACACCGGCAACTCTTCCAAATATGATTCCGCCCTTCCCGACAAATGGCTCCGTAGGAGTCTTGTCCCTGGGCGTCGCCAACTTGAAAGAATTGAGCGCTTCGAGCCACTGAGATTCAGTAGGACCTGATTCAGCCTGAGATGGCCCCACATACTTTGCCAAACTGGCAAGATGAACGGGACCGCTGGAGTTTAGCTTCAACAACAGCGAGCGCCCATTCAGCGCCGGTCTCAGCTTGCGAACCGGCAAGGGCAAAGCAACTAAGAGCTTATTCTGTCCGGCCGGAATCTCGATAGATTTCGGCAAGAAGGTGGGGGATGCACCACGCAACACCTCATTGGCGACCCGGTCTCCAGGTCCAGCGAAGACTTTCCCATCGTCATTAGAACTTAACTCTGGCAATGTGACGAATGGCGCATCAGGCTGACTGACATATGTGGCGCCTCTGAGCACCTTCAAATGAACTTTCTTGTTACTTGGATTACCAACAAGGAATCCCAACCATAGAACCCGCTCATCGCTGTCCGATTCAGCTTTGGTCACATGGTGGGCAAACAGATCAAAATCGCCCTTGAATGCAAAATTCAAATGGCACTCGGGATGCGCCATCTGTTCAAAGGGAAAAGTGGAAAGTAAGATTCCATCTTCAAGCACCATTTCCGGTGAATTGCTGTTGAAGACATTGACTTCGTTTAGAGCTCCGGGAAGCGCTCTAAGGATTGTCGGCTCGGTGAATTTCGCCAGTGCCTTCTCAGGCGGCTTTTCAGCTGGTTTTTCCAGCGCTTTTTCTATCGGCTTTTGCATAGGGTCCGCTGCTGCCCATCCGTCTACTGCTGAAAACTGAACAAGAAAAAGAAGCAAGCAGACAAAACTCAGTTGCATTTGTCTTCGAGGATCGCAATCTAAGCGCACCTTCCACCGCCTTCCATTTGCTATTCTGCAAAATTCAGTTCGGCTTGCCTGAATGCAATCTGCGCACCATCATATTTGGATGCGATAATCGCCGATTCCATAACGATTTTTCCGGCAAGCACAGGTGGAATTATTTCCTTCGTTTGTCCAATGAACGTATGAACAGCCATAGCAATTAAGATTGTCCAGTACAAGGGATCCACGTTCTTAGAATGCCCGGGTCCAAAGTCTTTTTCATACGTGAAAATACCGACCGTTGGCATCCAAAATAATTCAAGTACTGTCTTGGGCGGAATGTGCGGCTGGTGTTCATCAGGCACATCTAAAAATCCAAACTCGACGGATCCGACAGTTTCAGCCGCTTTTTGGAATAACGGATTCACATCCGGCAGATCTTGTTGATCAACTCCACCTGCAACCAGAGCACCGGCAACATATGCCCAAAGAGTGTGCTGAGTCCCACCTGGCTGAGGGACGATGTAAGCATTCAACAAATCGCCGAAGTAAAATTTCTCGCCGGAATTTGTGCTTACTTCCAAAAATCCATTTTCGGGAATGGGCTTCTTCTGCTTGACGTATTCTTCAAGAACAGCATTAAGTGCTGAGAAACCAGCCAGTGAACCGAGCACGCACATCAGTGTCTCGCAGTGAATACGTCCTTCATGCGCTACCCAAGATAGCAAGTTCTCGCGAAGATTATAGATTGCAAAATTAGCGGCAGCATCACCGTCAGGGCTCCAGGGATAGAGTGGAGCCTGCAAGTTAGCTTCGGCAGGGCTCATAAACTCCTCCAGTCTGGGTTTTCAACGCTCGCCATCTGTTTCTAATACTATCTTCTTGTCATTTATTTCTCCAGCTACGAGCGTCAGAGCTTGGGCAAAAAAAAACAGCGAGCCGAGTAATCTCGACCCGCTTTAATTGAAAGACTCAATGACTCGCTTTCAAGCGGTCGGAATCTACGTGCTAAATTTATCTGAACTCGTCGCGCAGCAACCCGGCGCCCAAGCCGATAGCGGCTCCGATTCCTGTTGTGGCTGCAACTCGCTTACCTGTACCGTGTCCTCGATTGGCAGCCAGACCCAGTCCGAGTCCAACGGCAGTACCTGTTGCAACTTGCTTGGCGACCGGATGCCTCTTGAGAGTTTTGCTCGATCTGATCAAACCAACGGAAGCACCAGTTCCGGTACCGATCAAGGCACCTCTTATTGCGCCCTTTCCAGTGACAAGTCCAGTAAGAGCGCCGGCACCGGCACCAACACCAGCACCAACGGCGGTTCTCTTAACCACAGGATGGCGCTGCAAATAAGTTCCAGATTGAACTTTAGTTCTGCTCACAGAACCTTGATAGGTTTCTGCAAACGAAGCCGGCATCGAGCCGAGAAGCGCACACATGGTGAGTGCCAGAGCATAATTTTTGTTCAGAAGATCCATTTTATTTCTTCCTGTCTTTGGGGGATGAGTAAGACGCTTATCTGATTGAATAGACGCATACTGCGATGGGGGAAGCATTTACAGTTTAGGCGATATTTTGCTGTTTCACAAGAATCACCAGGGGCGGTGCATCATGCAGCCATTAGAATACACGAATGATATACGCGAATCCCGCTAACTAATGCCTACAGACGCCGACCCAAATCGAAGGTTCCCGAGCTTTGCAAATATTTGCCTGCCAAGAAGCCACTGCCCTGGCAGCGATTTACCGGAATGTTCAGGCCCAGAACCTTAACCTGAAAGAGAAATTATTTCGCCGGGGAGCGCTCCTGCTGCCGTTAGGCTTGTCGGGCTCGAGATCGACCCTAACAGTTCTGTTGGAAATCGCCCCTGCGAGGTTTAAGATCTACAAGCCTGCGCGGGCTATGCCGCCGGAGAAAATTGCGAACGGAAAGCCGTTTCAAATTCAGAGCACCTTTCATATATAGGAACAGTTATGGCGGACGACGACACTCCGACAAACGAGCAAGCAGACGATCAGCCTTCAAAAAAAATTGAGGGCGAAGCTGCATCTCCGCCTGGTCCCGCACAAGAAGAGCCACAAGCAAGCAACTCCGGTCCAGCAGACGCTGTTAACGCACCGATAGATTTTGCAAAAAAGCAAAAACAGAAACAGGAGACGAAAGCATCCGCAAAGAGAGACGTCAACCTGGGTAAGCTGCGCAGAACAACTACAACTAAGACACCCAGCGTTGCTTCTGGAAAGGAAAGCGACAAGCCGAAACCAAAAAAAGAAGAAGAAGCTGAATTCGATTACGCAGATGGCGACGACGAAGTTCGCCCAGCTGCAAAACCGATAAGTCAAACAAGAAAACGTCCGGAAAAGAAAAACGAAGGACCTGAAATTGACTGGAAATTCACTTGCATCGGGCTTGTCGGCGTAATGATGTTTGCCCTGGTTGTGCACATATTTAGCATAAATGGCGGAATGGTGCTCAACGATCGCTTTAAATTAGACTTCCTCTTCAACCGATTTTTGCTTCAGAAAGTTTCAACCGATATCGTCAGAGACATGATTTCTCGCCCCCTGAACCAGCCATGGGTGAATGCATCCTTTGTAGGAGACTTCGGCGAGTACAAGTCAGAGCTGATGTGGTATCACACCATAGATGTGTTTTGGCATGCATTTACGTGCGGGTTGGTATTCATATTCATTTTGACCATCGCCCGCCATTTGCATTTTCAGAAGCGCCTCAGCCTTAACCCTTATTATCTAGCCGCTGCGGCGGGGACCATCTTCGCCTGCCATCCATTCACTTCGCAAGTAGTAAGCTATTTATCGACCCGCTCCATCCTTTTAGGATGCAACAACTATTTTCTTAGCTTGAACTTTTTACTGCTGGGTTGCCTAGTCAAACATCCAATTGCACGAGCCATCTTCGTATTCGGCTCATTGAGCACAGGACTAATGGCGATCTGGTCGAATCCAGAAATGATGTCACTGCCTATAGTGGCAGGCTTCTCATTGCTTTTGATAAAACGCCCGCTCCTGCAAGCAAAGGACACGTTCAAAGAACATCCGTTTATTCTGTCAGGTTGCGGCTTGCTTTCATTTCTGGTGCCTGCCTCCGCAGCGCTCGGGTACAAAGCGACCGATGCAATTAACTACTTTACACAGCCTTTGGCCTCGATGCCATATGGGCTGTCGCAAGTCAAGTCCTTCCTTTTCTATTACCTTCGTTGCTTCATTGCTCCCTTCGGATTATCAATTGACCCTCCTCTGGCGATCGCCACATCGGCTACAGATCCATTTTTCATTGGCGCTGCCGTTGTCTTAGCCGGAATACTCTTTTTACTCTGTCGCATCAAGAAACAACCGATACTGGGACTGGCAAGCTTGCTATTCTTCGCGGGATTCATAACGCACGGATTTATCCTGCAACGAGACACAGTTGCCGATTGGGTCGCTTACCTGCCGTTGACTGGTGCATCCATTTTCATGGCATATGGATTAGTTTGGCTTGCGCAAAAACACCTCAGACATGCGTTCTTCGCATTCACGGCGATCGCACTGTTATTTACGACCATTACACTCTTGCGCGAGTACGAATGGAGTTCGAACTATTTATTGTGGAAATCCGCACTAGAAGTTCGTCCAAAGAGTGGACTTGCGCATGCCATGATTGCAAGAGAATACCTGCACCGCATGCAACCGGAATTAGCCGAGAAGCACGTTTTGCTGGCTAGATCTTATGGACAGAATCAGGTGATGCCTCAAATTGCTCAAGCTGATTTAGATCTGGCTAAAGATAATACGGCCAGTGCCTTCGCCAATTATTCGGCGGCATTCAAGCTTGCTGATACACAGAATCTGCCGCGAGCTATAAAGCTTGAATGCATGCTTGGACAAACTCAATGTCTTATCAAAGAGCGCAAGCTGGAACTGGCAAACTTAGTTCTTCAGCAAGTGGACAAAATTATTCCGCAAGATCCACGGCTTCTTTATCAGGTCGCCTACGCTGCTATGCAAGAGCGCAAATATGAATTGGCGCTTAACTACTTTCAAGCCATACTTAAAGACGACCCGGCCCAAACGCAAATCTGGGAGCCCATGGCGCGGGCGGCTCTTGCGGTCAGACTATATGACGCCGCTTTCGACGCAGCCAACAAATATGACCGCTATTACCCGGGGCCGGAGGCAAAACTGCTCATAGCCAGAACAGCAATTGTCGTCAAACGAGAGTCGGATGCTGAACAAATTCTCAAACAACTGATTAGCCAAGAGCCACGTAACGCTCGGGCGATATACTTATTATCGCGTCTATACAAACGCAAAGGAAATGCCGCAGAAGAGAAGAAATATCGCGAAGATGCGGTAAAAATTGATGCAGACATTGCTTCAAAGTATGAGCTGCCCGAATTGGAAGTCGAAGAATCAATCACGATTCCATCAAAAGAGTGAGGATCTATGAAAGACGGTTTTATGATCTTGGTTTTGATCCTTGTGATGATTACTCCGATGTTTCCATTTCTGCTAAAGAGTAAGTGTCCCAATTGCAAGAAGCGTAAGCTCGAACATCTCGACACAGAACAGCGCGGCGACGGCAGAAAGAGGACCTACATCACGAACTATCACTGCCATGCTTGCGGTGAAGACTTCGAGCAAAATAAGAGCGGTCCGTTAGTTCCAATCAAAAAGCAAGCGCTTGTCGCAGAAGAGCAAGCAAGCACAAAAACAGAAAGCCCGGCTCTAGCTAAAACGGTCTGACAATCCCGCAACAGCAGCACAATAGTTCCGGTGCCTATTGGTCCGGAGAGTAAGAAGTCGCCTGCTTGCAACCCTTCACTTACTGTTAACTTCTTTGAAAGAAAAGTTCGCATAGGACTGAGACCGCTCCAGAAGCGGCTTGAGCCCATGATACAATCTGCGCACGGATAGATTTAGTAGGCGCCTCCTCAAGATGGAGGAAGAACGCATCCCCCTACCACTCTTGGAAGCTGGGATGTGCAGCCTCAAAAGCAAAGGATTAGCAATGAACCGCGAATATCATAAATGGCACAGCCAGAGCCTGGGCAGAGATATGGAACTTCTTGTCTTCGGACATGCAGGCGCCAGAGTTGTAGTTTTCCCGACACAGTCCGGACGATTCTTTGATTGGGAAAATCGCCGTATGTTCGACACCCTATCGAGACATTTGGAAAACGGATGGGTTCAAGTTTATTGCGTAGACAGCGTCGATCCCGAAAGCTGGGACAACGCGCATGCATCCCCTAGAGACCGAGCACAACGCCACCTTCAATACCATGATTACATCATCAATGAAGTTATCCCCTTTTCGAAATCGAAAAACGATAACTCTTACGCTATGGCAATGGGAGCGAGCATGGGAGCCTACCATGCCGCCAGCATTGCACTGCGTTTCCCGGAACACTTCAATCGCATGATTGCAATGAGCGGCATCTACGATATTCGTGCCTGGACATCCGGTCACGATGACGAGCTCATTTATCAGGGCAATCCCATTGAGTTTATTCGCGGACAAGACAATGGCAAGCTCGATCAAATCCGCAATATGGACATGATCATCGCCATCGGCAAAGACGATCCAGCAATTGAAGAGAACAGAAGATTTTCCCAATCCCTCTGGGATAAAGGTTGCTGGCACGCCTATCGCGAATGGGATGGCTTTGCCCACGATTGGCCTTACTGGCATGAAATGCTTCTGCTCTACATCGGCGGGGCCGAAAGCAAAGACTAATCGGGCTGTCACCTTTCTTCCAGTCATTGGGTATAACTCTCGAATGGGAGAGCCCAATTGACTCAGGAACCGACAATCAAGAAAGAATCAATTGAAGCTAAACCTGCGGGGCTAGCCTCTGATGCTTTGCCAATTATCGAAGATGTCGAACTCGATTCTTTAGTGGGACGAGGAGCTTTTTCGCTAGTTTACGCAGGGCGGCAGCGGATGCTTGACCGCAAGGTCGCGGTCAAAATCCTATCTGCTTCGAAACACTTCGAGGACTCGACTCTAGCGCGCTTTCAGCAAGAAGCAAAATTGACGAGCCGCTTGAATCATCCCAACATAATAAAGGTGCTCTCTTATGGCGTTGCCGACTCCGGTGCACCATATTTTGTCATGGAATATGCGGAAGGAAAGACGCTGGAAGCAGTATTGAAAGAGAAAGAAACTACCTCGCTGCTTCAGTTTCGACAGATATTCATTCCAATCCTTTCAGCTCTCAGCTATGCTCATGAACACAAAATAGTCCACAGAGATATAAAGCCCAGCAACATCGCCATTTCCTTGAATGCGGACGGTTCAATTATGCCTAAGCTATTGGACTTGGGCCTGGCTAAGACTTTCGAAAATGCAGATGACAGCCAGCATCGCACCAAGACGGGGATTTTTGTAGGCACGCCAGCTTATATGAGTCCGGAACAGTGTTCAGGAGCGGACGTGGATGGGCGTTCAGACATTTACTCGCTTGCCTGTGTAATGTATGAGTATCTACGCGGTGAGCCCCCTTTTAGCGGTGGATCGGCTCTAGAAATAATGAGCAAGCAAATACAATCTGCACCAGTTTCGATACCACAGTTTTGCAACGAGACTGGAGTGGCGCCAAAGCTGGCTGCAAATATTCTTTCTGCACTGGAAAAGGAAGCATCGAAGCGCCCACAATCCGCTGAAGAATTCTCTTCCCGGTTGATGGCAAGTCTTCAGGATGCAGACCTAACCCACACATTCTTGAAAGGGCAAAAAAGCTCAACGGGCAAGCCACAGAGTAAGGCACTACTGATCTACGTATTGATAGGCCTGATCGCCACTGGAATTCTACTGTTTGCAGTTCTTCCGAAATCGAAAAATAAGCGAATAGTTCATGCATCCGCAAAGCGAGTCTTGAAGGCTGACGAAATCATACCTCGAACATCACGTAACAGCGAGCTGGCTGAAATCGAGAAATTCAAAAACGGGAACGATCAGCAAAGGCTTGAGACGTTCTTCAGGCTTCTAAAGATTATTCCAGAGTTGGAAGCAAGAGAAGGTATCCACAGGAAGGATCTAGGCAAGGCGTACGTCGATGCTGAAACCTTAATCAACGGCTTTGGCGATACCAAACTTGTTCCTTATACAGCAGAGCAACTAAACGCAATGCTAATCGACTATTCTAACAAGGGCTGCGCCATAGCAATCTTGACAGACAATTCGGAATGGTTCAACTTAAACTGCAACAATTCATTCTTCCGCTTAGTAAAACAAAAAAACGGCGTCGAGACAATCGAATCGAGGCTAGTTCAGGCAAGAAAACAATGGCCTTTAAGCCACAGAACATTCGAAATTCATGTGTTAGCATTTCAATGCCTTCTCAAAGAAAAAAAACTAAAGGCAGCCGAAAAAGTATTGCAGATGGCATCGCAGGTATCTAAGCCAGGGTCCGTTGAGCTATGGTCAATTTGGCTAGATGCTATGTCGGCAAATCTGTCCGCCGAACTTGGTCAAAGAAAGAAAGCGGAGAAGTTCCTCTGGTCGGTGCTAAGTGCCTACGATTCTCTATCTGTCCTCAGCCCAAAGTCGAGAAAGGAGCTCATGGAATCAATATTAGCTCCCACCTTCAAAGCCCTAAATGAATCGAAGAAATTTGCTGAATTTGCAGATAGTGAATATCGCAGAAATACAATTATGTATGACTCTTTGGGAGAAACATCCGCAGGCAGCCTTTGTGAGCTAATCTGCGCAGCTTATCGTGACGCCAAAGAGCCGGAAAAATCGATTGATTACTATGAAAAGGCAATAAAATATTATGAGCGGGACGAAGATCAGAAGAACTTACTGCCACGCCGATATAAGAGTTTCATTGAGGAACTCTCCAAGATGGGAGCAAAGTACAAAGTAACTTTAGCAATATACCGAGAGAAATTGAAGAAGCTCGAAACGGCAGAACAAAGCATGTAAGCAAAGGTCGGGCTCACTTCTTTAAAGGAGAGCCCGACCCTAGAAGAATAAGTTAAGTGGCAAACAAAACAGGGAGCCAATAAATGACTCGCTCTCCCTCCCACTCTATTCCTGTCCGCCACCACTCTGGTCTTGTCCGCCTTGTCCTTTGTTCTGACGCGACTGACCACCTTTCTTTCCTGCTTCGGCAGCTTCCTCGGAAGAGAATTCGTGGGCCCGGCCCATCTCGTGAGCTCGCCTGCCAGCTTCAGCTGCTTGCTCAGGAGTAAATTCATTTGCTACTCCCTGCTCATGCGCAGCCTTCCCTCCTTTGCTTGCGATCGCTCTTTGCTTTTCTTCATCCATGGAAGCGAATCCGCTAATCAAGTCATCAAATTACGAGATGTCTTCGGCTATGAAACGACTTTCATAAGTTACTGCTGCACAACAATTTCGCGCAGACTAGCCCGAAATTGTGCAGGATCAGTTGTTGGCTGTTCGCATGCGAAATTGCGGCAAACATAAGCCGTCGGTTTGCCATCAAGCGCGCGGCGTCCTTCAAGTAAGGGACAAGCCTTGACCAGATCTTGAAAATCATCCCGAGCCTCATCGGCAATGATGCTTACCGTTGCGGGCAAGTAGAATTGAAATAGCATGGAAGAGATTTCCTTGGCAGATTGCTTCTTCGAATTAAACACAATGGCAATCTCAGTGGGGCTAGATACGTAGCTGTCTAGCGCGCAGAGCAGATTCGAGAACTGATCAGGTGCCTTGTGCAAATAAGGAGAATAGAGCTTTATCGTGCGGGCAGCTTTCTCCAAATAATCATTGTTATTTGTCATTCGGCCAAGCCGGATAAGATTCATTACCGAAACAGATGTCGCCGATGGCGTCGAACCATCATAAAAATGTTTTGTCCGTGCAATAAGTTCTTCGTGGTCGTCGCTAGTGTAATAAAAGCCGCCATCGTCAGCCGACCAGAAGTGTTCGAGAACGACGTCATTGAGTTTTTGTGCCGTAATGAACCAGCGCGCATCAGGGTCTACGGCTGACAGATCCATCAACGCCTGAATCAAGTAAGCGTAATCATCCAAATATCCATTTAGCTTAGCAATGCCACGACCATAAGTTCGCAGCACACGTCCATTTTTATAGAGTGTGTCAAGAATAAAGGCTCCGGCTTTCTTAGCAACAGCCAGGTAACGCTCATCGCCCATGACCCTGTAGCCGTCAACGAAAGCAGAGATCATCAAGCTGGTCCAGCTAGTGAGCATTTTGTCATCGCGCCCTGGACGAATGCGCTTTTCTCTAGCATCTAATAGCTTCTCTCTAAGCGGATTCAGCCTTTTCCAAAACTCGTCCTTGCCAATTTCTAAGCGCTGGCGAGCCTCGTCTGGACCTTCGGGAAAATTGAGAGCGGAGCTGCCGTGTTCGAAGTTGCCACCGGCAGTAACACCATACACATTGCAAAGCCAGTCGCCGTCCTCTTTGCCCAGAACTTCCTTTATTTGGTCGGGAGTCCAAACATAGAACTTGCCTTCTTCGCCTTCACTGTCGGCGTCGAGACTGGAATAGAAGCCGCCCTCTTCCATTTGCAATTCGCGGATTACAAACTCAAGAACGCCACGGGCAACCTCAAGCCAATAATCGTTGCCTGTGATCAAGAAGCCATCAAAGTAATTGCGCGGAATCAGCGCGTTATCGTAGAGCATCTTTTCAAAGTGCGGGATCAGCCATTTGCGATCAACGGAGTATCTTGCAAAACCACCACCAAGCTGATCATGCATTCCGCCCCAAGCCATGCGGTCAAGGGTTGTGGTGACCATCTCCATGCAATCAAGATTTTTGCTCGTTTTTTGAGGAGTACCCGGCTTCATTCTGCGCATTCCAAGGCTCACGCTTGCCGTATGCGGAAATTTCGGAGCACCGCCAAATCCACCCCAGGTCTTGTCAAACACGCGCAACAATGGATCCAGCGATCTGTCCAAAACATCCTCATTAAGATCAATATCGCCTGGCTTAACCTTGTCCAGTAGATTCAGGTGCACGGTGATATCGCTGGAGCTTTCTTCAACCTCATCGCGACGTGTGTCCCACGCGTCCTTTACTCCCAACAATACGCGCTTGAATGACGGCATGCCGTGCCGATCTTGGGGAGGGAAATATGTGCCGGCAAAAAATGGTTTTAATTGCGGAGTTAGAAAGACGGTCATAGGCCAGCCACCATGGCCGGTGAGCAGCTGCACGCACTTCATATAGATCTCATCCAGATCCGGACGTTCTTCTCGGTCAACTTTGATGTTTACGAAATGCCGATTCATCAACTCGGCTGTGCTTTCGTCTTCAAAAGACTCATGTTCCATAACATGGCACCAGTGACATGCACTGTACCCAATCGAGAGCAATATTGGCTTATCTTCGCCCTTTGCTTTTTGCAGCGCCTCGTCGTTCCATGGATACCACTGCACTGGATTGTATGCATGCTGCAACAAATAAGTGCTGGTCTCATCGACAAGCTTATTTGGACTACGGTCTTGCTTAGATTCTGACTTTCCTGCCGATGAACCCATAAGCCGTCAGTCCTCCATCTCTGAAATCCTGGTATACGTCTACTTCCAATGGCATTCTACCTGAAAGAGTAGCAATCTTATTCCGGCTATGGAGTTTTGCCCGAATTCTTTACCGTTAAGGCGATTTCATAAGCCTTGATGGTTTGAATTACAGTCTGTTCCCAACTTATTTTTGCCGAACTTAGCTTTGCGTTTTGGCAAAGTCGTTGAAAAAGGGCCGAGTCACTCATTAAATTGAGCATGTGTTGTGCAAGCTCGGGAGCACTCAATTGATCTTGCAAAAGGATTGAATCGTGTCCGTTCTGCAACGCTTCTGCAACGCCCGAGACTTTGCTTACAATAGGAACGAGCCCCCTCTGCATACCTTGTATTGGCGCCATTCCGAAAGGCTCCACGCGCGATGGCAAAATGATCGATTGCGCTTTCTGGTAGACAAGCTCCATATCCTTTTGAAAGCCCAAATACTGAACATAGCCATCGAGCCCCATCATACTTAACCGTAATTTGTCGGCGGTCTTGGCTCGTAATCCAGCTATAAAAAGAGTGAATTTTTTCGGCGTACGAGCTTTTAGAATTGCGCATGCCTGAAGGAGAATATCGAGTCCTTTCTTCCGAAAGCCTCTGCCGACAAAAAGAAAGTTGAACACCTCAGTGGATTGATGTCCATTACTTGTCGAGGACAGCTCAGTAATTGTTGATTGCAGTGAGGCGCCAGGATATGCCACCACATATGGTTTAGGCGGCGGACCTTCCAAAAAAGGAAAGTTTTGAAAGAAGTCCTCCTTCATGACCTCGGCCGGAAAGATCAACGAATGGGCGCGGCGGCAAAGAATCTCATCTTGCATTTCACGAAGCCGATAGGCTGGAATAATTTTGCGCTTCTTCTCATTCAACAAAACTTCCCACCAGAGTCCAACCTTACTCAGGCGCGCCGTTGTGTGATTGTGAAAAGTAACTACATCGCAATGCGCACTGGGACAATGCTGCGAATGAATCAAATCTACATCACTCAGCTCTTGCAGTGTTTCATTGCCCGCGCGAAATAGATGTTCAAGCCTGACTCTTTTATTCTTCGTTTTAGGCGCGCTTTCGATTGCCTTAAAATCAAGCAGCCGATGAGAAAAATCGGAATCTTTTTCCTGGCAAACGACAGTTACGGCAATGCCACTGTCAAGAAGACCTTCGACAACCTTATGTGCGTATAGCTCAAGCCCACCGTGCGCGGAGAACTGTCTCATTAACATCGCGATCTTTCTTGGCTTCATGCAGCTATTATATTGGGGATCCACCAGCAGGCGGACGCGCATAAGCATAATGAACGAGAGCTAAAGGTCACAGATGGCTGAGAAAGTCGAATATTGCGTTATCGGAGCAGGAGTGGTCGGCAGTTCCGCCGCTTATCTTTTAGCCCGAGAAAACAAGTCAGTAGCCTTGCTTGAACAATTCGAGTTCGCCCACGATCGCGGCAGCTCTCACGGCGAAAGCCGCATCACACGCTACTCTTACGATCATCCACTCTATGTCCGCATGGCAAAGCGAGGCTATCCATTGTGGGCTGAAATCATGAGCGAGTCTGGCGAAGAGCTGTTTGTGAGGACGGGCGGCATCGACCTTGACGAAATAGGCGGCAAGGGAATTAGCGATTGTCGATACTCTCTGGATGCTGAAAACATTGCGTACGAAATATTGGATCGTGCTGAGATTGGAAAGCGCTTTCCCCAGTTCAACATACCAGACAATTACGAGGGCCTGTTCCAGGAGGATACAGGAATTCTGAACGCATCCTTATGCGTTAAGTCCTTGCAAAAATTGGCAGCAAAGCATGGGGCGTTGTTAGCGGACAAAGCAGCGGTTGTAAAAATCGAAGCTGCCGGAAACGAATTTTCCATCATTACAAAAACACAACAGCTCATAGCTAAGAAGCTGATCCTCTGCGCAGGATCGTGGATGGGGCCAGTTCTTCATGGCTGGGGCATAAACCTTCCGCTCTCAGTGAGCCAAGAACAATGGGGATTTTTTACCACCAAAGATCCCAGTCGCTTCACGCCTGATAAGCTTCCCGTTTTCATTGAACACGGAGGGCATGGCAGTGGGGGAATTGGCTGGTACGGCTTTCCCATCTTTGGTCGCAATGGAGTGAAATGCGCATTCCATCAAACAGGAAAAACAACTACCGCCGATACGCGTGATTTTGAAGTCGACGAAAAACAATTGCAGTTATTGCATGCACGAATGCAACAGTTTCTCCCGGATGCAGCAGGCGACATCATCCATGCCGGTACATGCCTCTACACTAATACTCCAGACACACATTTTGTTATCGACACAATTCCCGACCAGCGAAATGCCGCATTCTTCGCAGGCTGTACGGGGCACGCGTTCAAATTCGGTCCGGTTATTGCCGAACTATTGATCCAGTTAGTTGAACAGAAGGAACCGAGCGTCGATCTTCAATTATTTTCGTCGCGCCGTTTTTCTGCTGTCAAAGCTTAAAACAAGATCTGATAAATCTGCTATAGCAAAGTGTTCAAATTCAAATCTGATTATTCAGACAAAAAAAGTATGGCCCAAAAAAAACGAGGGTGCCAATGACACCCCCGCTGATAATGTTGTCGAGTCCCGATCACATCAATTGAATAGAGAACACTTACTATTTCTTGGCCAGTTCTCTTGACTTGGCTCGATCTGACTTAGCCATTTGTTCGTAGATAGCTGCGCGCAGCTGATAAAATCCACCGCGTTTGCCATTCAACTTAATAGCCTGATCGATATCCTGTAGCGCTTCAGCCAATTTGCCCTGATTTTTATTTGCCATAGCGCGATCTGCGTAAGGCAAGGCACCGGGGGCGACGGCGATTGCTTTTGTAGCGAAATCGGCTGACTCAGCCCATTCGCCCAATTGGTTTGCGGCACCGGCAGCGATCATGAAAGCTTCACGTTGCTCTGCCTTATGTGCTTTGTCGTTGGCCAAAACAGCTTTGCAATCATCAATAGCTTTTCTAAATTCCTTAAGATGCATATATGAGACGGCCCGCTCAAGGTGAGGTGCCGGATCTTTGGCATCGGCTTCAATTGCTTTGGTGAAATGAGTGACGGCCTCGTCGTATGACTTCTTTGCAGCCAGCTCAACACCCTTGTCGTGTTCGCTCTTTGCGGGACTCGGCGAAGCAGCACTGGCCGCGCCTATTGAAAGAGAGAGCAACGCAACCAGCGTATTTGTCAGCAAGTATCTAGACTTCATTACAACCGTCCTTCCAATAGTTGTCAGCAAAACATGACCAAACTAACTCTTGAGTCTAACAAAGATCTACCCGTTTATTCCATCAATGCTGCAAGTAACCCATCGTACAAATAAATATTGGCATCAAGAATGCCCATTAAGCCTAGCTCCACAGATTTTGCGGCATCGTGTTTTTCTTCAAAATATTTTGCCAGCGCCACGGACTCATCCCGGTGCGCTTCCTCAATGGTGACGTGATGGAACCAATGATGTTCGGCAAGCCCAAGTGAATCAAAGGCTTTCTGCATCGAAGCGAACTCTTTGACAGCCAGAATCTCTGTTGCTGTTATGGCGCCGGCAACAATGGCCGGGTTTTTCATTCCAGAGCAATGCGTGCCCTTGCCAGGACAATAATAAAGTCGAGCCGCTTTAATGAAGGCCTTAATGCCAGTGTTCACTTTTGCATTGAAGAACAAGGCCGTACTGATACCCGATTTCCAAGCCAGATCTCGCAGCTGCTCTTGATGATTTTTTGAATAATCACCGTTGCCATATTCATTGCGAACATTTTCAAGTACGAGCGGAACGGCCTCCTCAGGCATGATGGCAGCGGCTCTCAATAGATAGCGCCGCAAAACGGACGCATGCGCATCATAGTTACGCAAAAGGCGCGCCGCTTGCAACTGCGTGAGTCTGGTTGAATCGAGCTTTTCAAAGAGAGGATGCTGAGAACAAGCATGCTCAGCAGCAATCGCCCTCAGCTTTTCGCCATAGTCAGCGGCGCAGGCAGATTGAACAGGATCCGCGTTCGAAACTGTAGCAGCCAAAGACTTACTCTTTAACACCAGCTACGGCTTTTTGTGGATTGGCGTCACTGCTGTTTTTTTTTGATGATTCATGTTCCTGACGCTCTAAATACCACTGGGCTTCCAGGGCGGCAGCGCATCCGGTACCAGCAGCGGTGATGGCTTGTTTGTAGGTTTCATCTTGTACGTCACCGGCAGCAAAGACACCAGGAACACTGGTCCTGACACCATCTGTGGTGATGTATCCATTTTCGTTCATCTTAATTTGACCAGTGAAAAGGTCTGAGTTGGGATGATGTCCAATTGCGATAAAAACGCCATCTGCAGCATATTCTTGAGCTTCGCCAGTCTTGAGATTCTTCAGACGAATACCCGTGACCTCGCCCTTGCTCACATCGAGAATGTCTTCAACAATGGTGTCGAGGAAGAACTTGATTTTCGGATTTGTTTTGGCGCGATCCGCCATGATCTTTGAGGCACGGAAACTATCGCGTCTGTGAACCAAATTGACCTCAGAGGCAAAACGCGTCAAGAAGATTGCCTCTTCAAGCGCCGTGTCTCCGCCGCCAACCACAAAAACAACTTTCTCTTTAAAGAAAAATGCGTCGCAGGTTGCGCAAGCGGACACTCCGTGCCCCATCAATTTTTGCTCGGATTCCAGACCGAGCCATTTTGCCGAAGCTCCAGTACAAATGATTAGCGTATCGGTATGAACCTCTTCACCACTTGTCTGAATAACAAAGGGGCGCTTACTTAAGTCAACTAGCTCGGCATTGTCGTAAATAAACTGGGTGCCGAAGCGCTCAGCTTGCTTGTGCATCTCTTCCATCAAGGTGGGTCCGAGAATGCCATTAGGAAAGCCAGGGAAGTTCTCCACATCTGTTGTGATGGTCAGCTGTCCGCCTGCTTGAAGACCCTGGATGACCAACGGTTCCAAATCTGCTCTTGCAGCGTATATCGCAGCGGTAAGTCCAGCTGCTCCGGAGCCAAGTATGGTCAATTTCTTCCGTATGGTCATAATGTCTTGTTTCCCCCTGCCTCTGCGCGTGCACAGAGTCAAAGACTGAATTCTTCGTTCACCGATCTACTTAGTCAATTTTATGGTCTTAAGAGGCGATAGTTGGCAATAAAGAGATGTGATTTTAATTATCTTGTGTATGAGATGACACCAGGGCGAAGACCGTAAGGAAGATCTTTCTTAGCCTTCTCAAACTCTTGTACCAATGCTGACCGTTCCTTCCTCAACCTTGTGAGGGATTCCACATCATCAGGAGCAGACTCTTTAAGAACAGGTTCCAATCTGTCGAAGTCGTGAATTTCTCCGAGCAAGGTCTGAGCTTTGACAAGATCCAGGTTCGTCAGACCCATACACTCAGTCAGCAGATATCGCCACTTCTTAATGGCCAAGCGCAGCTTATGAAGTGACTCCGGTGAACTGGCCTTTTCCGAGAGACTTCGTACGTTCATTTCGTGCTCAGCAATATAGCGATCGAAATGAGAAAATGCGCTGTGATTGGCTTCCTCCGATTCGGCAAGCTCCTTGGCCAATACCAGAGCCCGCTTCTCAAGGTAGCTTTCGATATCCTCGCGCAGCTTCTCCGGATCGACTTTTTTCAATCTATCGTCAATGCGGCTCTTCAATTTTTTGCGCCGCTTCTTGAATTCATCAATGGTCTTTTCATCACAGCCCAGCTTTTCTGCGGTCTCAATATTGACATCACAATCTCTCAGCTCGCCCAGCTCTTTGAGAAATGCGCGCAAAGGCTTCAGCGTGCCCTTTTTGAAATTCTTCTTTTCCCAACCATCCTGCTCAAGCAAGCTCCAGACTGAGAACCAGCGCCGCAGCGAAACTCGCGATTTATGGACACGCTCTTTAATTACACGCAATTTCAACTTCTTGAGCTCGCCCACCATGGGCTGCAGAAGGTTGGAAGCAGAGCGCAGCTCAAACTCTACCCACGACTCGGAGGATAGGTGTTCAGGCGGACTGTAAGACGTCTCTCGCATTTTCCTGACAGGCTTGCTGTGAACTGTTTCAACTGCGATCGAAAACCTTGGCATCACAACGACGGGACCGGCCAAGGTCTGCTATTTTAGGAAGTTGGGATGGCGAAATCCGGCAAAGCATCTCTCTCTTAATAATTCGACATACCGACCTGGCGCGTTGCATGCTCACCTTGCCACCGGGAAAGTATATGGTGGGGTGGAGTGTGACCTGAGCGACAGCTCGGCATACTACCTGGGCGTCTATGAGGCAATGGCGAAGTGACAGGCTGGGCCTGGCAGGTTCGAGAATTTAGAGGTGTTGGATATGCATCAACGTTGGATATTGGCGGTTGTGCTTTCAATTTTGGGACAGGCAAGTGTAAACGCGGTCGGAACTGAAGCTTCAAAACCGGCGGCTCCAGCAAAACCAGCCGCCGCCAAGACAGCAGCAGCGGCAGCAAAACCGGCAGCACCCGCCGCGGCTAAACCAGCGGCAGCGGCGCCAGCAGCAAAACCAGCAACCAATAGTGCCGGCGAACCACTAGATCCGGCGTTTGAAGCAGCCCAAAACAAAGGCATTGAGCTCTACAACAAAAATAAAGGCGAGGAAGCTCTGGTCGAATTTCAGAAGGCATTGGAACTCGACAAAAACAACACAATGATTAGAACCTGGATTGGTGCTTGCTATCAGAAGATGAACAAATTCCAGGAAGCAGCGCAAATCTATGAAGAGGTTGTGCAGCTCGATCCGGACATGCCTGAAGGGCACAACAACTTGGCTTTCAGCTATCAGAATCTGCAAGAATACGAGAAAGCTGAAGCTGAATATAAGAAAGCGCTTGAGCTGAAGCCTGATTTCACAGCAGCGCAGCTTAACTTAGCTTACGTACTTAAAGAACTCAAGAAATTCGACGAAGCAAAAGTTGCTTTCGAGAAAGTGCTGAAAACTGATCCCGGCAACTCCGATGTAATTTTGCAACTCGGCAACATTGAAATGGATGCCGGAAATGCAGAAGGTGCCATGAAGTATTTCAATATGGCCTTGGCGAAGGATAAGAAGAACCCGGCAGTTCTCTGCAAAATGGCGCTACTGACCAAACAACAAGGCGACAGAAGCAAGGCACGCGAAGACTTCGAGAAAGTACTGGACCTCGACAATACATTCTATGATGCTTATCTGAATATCGGCATCATGGATTATGAGGATAAAAATTTCTCGTCTTGCTTGGCCAACTTAGGCAAAGCTTTAGAGCGCAACCCGTACGATGCAGCAGTACACTTTTGGTTAGGTCGCTATTACTTCTCGCTGGATTCGATGAAGAATTCGATCAAGCAATTTGAAGACACGCTTAAGTGCGACGCAAATTTCCCCGAAGCAGAGGAGTGGCTGGAGAAGGCGAAGAAAAGACAGTCTTCGTTCTAGAAGGCGGTCTGAATTTGCAACTCCAATAAATGATGCTGCGCTGACTTATCCTCGCAATACATCCTTGATTATCTCTGTTGAACGCTTAATCAAAAGTTCTTTGCCTCCGCGCTCAAGCACAGCACTGGCTCGCTCAACTATGTTCGGCATTTTGATCTTCTTGAATGTCGGTGCGTGGTATGGATCTGCACAGAACTGGCGAATCGGCCCCACAACTTCACTCCACCTGTAAGCTTCTCCAATCTTCATTGATGCGGAAGCCATTTCTTCAATTTCAGATCCGGCACCGCCAGCCTCGCTTGCACCGGCACTATTTTTACTTAGCATTAGCTTCTCAATAGCAGATGCCCAGGCAGCGACATCCTGGTAGGGGAGTGCATATCCAGCGCCTTCGCGTTCCACGCGTTCTGCCAGCTCGTCACCGCAGGTGGTGAGTATCGGCAAGCCTGCCCAAAAATAATCGAGAATCCTTGTTCTGAATGAAAAGCGTGTTTCTGGTAAATCGAAGTGCGCCGAGACAGCAACGTCTGCGTCGAGCAAGCAATTTACGCGATCCTCGTAAGCCGTCCATGAATCGGAAAAGAACACGTTCTTGTTGAGCACGTTCAAGCGCTCAGCAAGCTCCTTTGCTTTGACAGACATTTGCATTAAACCGACTTGAGGATTAGGCGATTGATAACCCATGAAGTAGAGTTTGACGCTGGCGTGGCGCTGCGACACCTGGGCAACAGCTTCAATGATGGTGAGGGGATCAAACCACTCCCAAATACCGCCTCCCCACAGCAGGACAAAATCATCGCTGCCAATTCCATCGACTTTGTTGCGCATCCCAAACCCAGTCCGCTCTGGCGCACGATCGGGCAAACCGAACGGCACCACATCTATGAGCTTGCGAAAAGAACGATCAAAACCATACATCTCCGGTGTCAACCTGCCGATAGCGCAGTATCTGCCGAGCCAGTAATCAAGCTGTCTTTCGGATGCACAAACTGAAAAATCGGCATTGATCATATGCTTCTTTAGTACTTGATGCATCAACCTGTAACTTGACGAAGCACTCACGCTATCCACCTCGAACTGTGCGAGCACCGAAAGCAAGAAGGGATCGTACAAATCGACAACAAGATATTTACCGAGATCGACAAGCGCCGGATATGGCTTTAAGACATTACCCTGAATGAAAATTATGTCTTGATTTTGTGCGAGCCGATAAAGGTCGGACTTGCTTCCCTGGCAGTGAAGTCGAAAATTAGCGTGATCAAAAATTTCCTTGGCGCTTTTATAATCGCTGGCACAAGGTGAAAAGACCGTGACTTCATGATCGCTAGCAAGTTGCTTGCCAATCTCGACGGCCCGAATGGCAGGACCGGCCATCTTTCTGGAGATGGGCTCAAGGGTTATGATCAAAACGCGGCGAGTAAACGCAGACAAGCTTAGTATTCTCCAAGCTCCGCTTGTCGGAGCACATTTGAGAAGAATATCATGCGCCAAGCGCCGGGACGCCACGGCCGACCGTTTCGTGGAGCTTTGCGAAGTGAAGAAATCTTGAACTTGAAGAGATCCTACTGACATATCAGGAAGAGCGCCCGCCTATCTGCTATGCTCATCTGGTCATTGTGGAAAGATTCAATGCAGTTAACAAATATGCCTTCGACAAACAGCAGTGCTGCAAATGCAGAGTCCGGCTCCGGCATCGTGAAGGGATTGGTAAGCGTGGTCATTCCGAACTGGAATGGCAAGAAATTTTTGAAAGGCTGCCTTGATTCATTGCTTGAATGCAGCTACGGACAGATCGAAATTGTAATGGTTGATAACGGTTCAAAAGATGGCTCAGTAGAGTTCCTCGAAGAGAACTATCCAGAAGTAAAACTGATCAAGTTCGAACAAAATACGGGTTTTAGTGTTGCAGTTAACGCAGGCATAAATCACTCCACCGGTGAGTTTGTTGCGCTGCTGAACAACGACACAACAGTCGATCCTCTCTGGATTACCAACATGGTTGGCGCCATGAGAGAGCATCCGGAAATTGGCAGCACAGGCTGCAAAATGCTCGCATATGACGATCACAAACTGCTTGACGGCGCCGGTGACGGCTACAGGAGAGGTGGCCTGCCCGGGCGAATTGGGCATCGCGAAATCGACCTCGGTCAATTCGATCAAGAACGCTATATATTGGGACCGTGCGGAGGAGCAGCTCTTTATCGAAGAAGCATGCTTGATGATATCGGCTTGTTCGATTCCGATTATTTTGCCTATCTCGAAGACGTGGACATTGGACTGCGCGCTCAAAGCGCTGGTTACAAGTGCCTGTATGTTCCCAGTGCTGTCATGTACCACTTGGGCTGCGGCACCACTGGCAGTGGCTACCATCCGCTGGTTGTTCGCCTGTCTTCTCAGAACAACTGGAACACCATTGTCAAAAACATCCCATTTCCACTTCTTCTCAAGTTTATGCCTCAGATTATTTATTGGCAGGCATTCTACTTTGCCGTCGTAATAGTGCGTGGTGGGCAAGTTCTTCCTTGGCTGGAAGGAACGGCAAGAGCGCTACTTCTTCTTCCCAAGATGTTGAAGAAACGCGCTGCAATTAACAAACGGCGAGCCGTACCACTTTCCTACTTAGAGGAAGTGATTGTTCGCTCAGAGCAAGAGCTTGCCGAGTCGCGCGCTCGATTGGTTGCGCAAAGCCAAGCCAAGCAATAAGCCAACTAAACCGGTTTGCTTTCTAAATTTTCCAGACAACGCTCCAGCTCCTCGCAAGACTCTTGTAAGGTCGGAAGCAAGTTTTCTAATAGTTCTTTAGCACGGGCAAACTTGCGAGAGCTTAGTTGCTCAAGTGCAATCTCCAGATCGGCTGTGGCGGATTCGCAGGCGCCGATCAGTTGTTCGACCGAAGCCGTCGCCATTTCGATTTTGTGTTCGTCACCTTGAGTCTTGCAATTTTGGCAAAGCCCGAGAATATCAAAGCGGCTGTGCTTGTACTCATAACCTTTGCGATCGGCCACGGATTTTCCGAAGCCCCGAATCAAATCGTCCTCGAACTCAATCGTCAATCCGCACTTAACGCATATAAGATGATCGTGATCGTGTCCGGGCTCAGCAGCCTCGTAGCGTCGTCCGTGCTCACCAGCTAAGGCTTGAACCTGTCCCTGCATCGAAAGAGTATTCAAAGTTCGATAGACAGTTGAGAGACTTACCTTTAGTCCGTTGTCTCGGGCCTGCTTGTAGACTTCCGGGGCAGTCAAGTGCAGCCCTCTGGGCAATCCTTTTATAAAGGACTCGAGATTATCTTGCGCCGCCCCTTGTCGACTCCTTGCGCCAAGTTGTATCTCATCCATTCCTTCGTCCATGAGCCCTAATCCATCCATATATCTCGAGCTTGATCGATTGTTTCATTGCCTCATTCTCAATTCAGAACCTATTGAATGCTTATTGAGAACATGTCTAAAAATCTTTCGTCCATATTATTGCAGATTTCACAAGCGAAGAGAACGGAAAGCGAGCGCCCAATAGTCGGCAGACCTAACAGTGGACTGGTTTTTACTCACAAAAAGCATGCTTGTTAGCGACCCGGTAACAGATGTTCAAAATGAGCCGCGCTTAATTGACTCTCTCGTCGTCTCAAGCTATCTTATTGCAATCTTGTTGAGAATCATTCGCACAAGAAAAGCTAGTGAATGACTATCCTTTTCGTCAGTGGTTCTCTCAATTGAATGCGACAAGTACAGGCAAACACGACTCGCATCGTAAAAATTGCCTCTCGGGGCAAAGGGGTCGCAAGACCCCGAATCTTAATCAATAGAAGTCAACCTTCAAAAGTTGATTTCTAAACGCTAAAGGGACTGAGGCTATCCAGTCCCTTTAGCGTTGGTAGTGTAATTGAGCTAATTCGAGCCGCACTGCATTTGGTGAGTGGATGGTGATACCGAATTTAGTATCATCACGGGAAGGAAAATTCGCATTTCCCTGACAAGGCAAGCGCAGATATGGGCTGCAAAGTTCCAGAAATCACTTAGCCCTGAATGTACACTAGGCAATGAAATCTTCGGGAATCCGTTTGTCCTTTTGCATCAAGCCTTCGCTTTTGATACTCTTAGTTGTGCCTCTTCACCATGCTGCTTGGAAAGAGGCATTATTCGCTGACTATCAGTGATCAAGCTGGTTATTGTTAAAACAGTAAAGATTTCCAGTTTTTACTAGATTAAATTTCGGAACGAGTTAATTTGGCAGCAAGCAAAGGCATAATCATATGTGGGGTGGACGCTGGAAACCATTGGCGGTGTAAGTGGCTAATAACGCAGATTTTGCCGGACCAGGGGGAGCGGTTGCGGAAGACGACAAGAATATGTCCTATCAGAACAAAGAACAGGTAGGCAGCCTAGAACAAGAGCTGGAAAGAACCGAACAGGATTTCCGCAAGGCAGCCGAATCGAACAATATGCAGCTCGTTATGCAGACACACAATCGCTTGTGTCAGCTCGTCGCGGCTTTGAGCGCGGCATGGTCGGGGACAGGCAATCCCACAGTTTTTTCGCGATTCCACGTAGCCACTGAGCATTCTACAGGGCAGCAGAGTGCAGCAAGCACCACCCAAATGCCTGCAAGCCCACCGACTGGCGCAGACGAGCTTGACATTGCAGCATTGGAAAAACAAGTCGCTGAACTAGCCTCAAAAATGCAAAAGTGTTTGGAAGCTGGCGATATGGATGGCATGTTGCAAGCAAATGAAAAGATGGGTGAGCTCAGCGAATTGATGGCGAAGGCGGAAGCTCGCCAGAAAGCGGCGAAACAGCAAGAAGCCAAGCCAACAGATGCGCAAGTGGCAAAAGGCGTATCATCCGGCTCTTGGGCCGCCGGCGATACAATGGCTCTTGCAAAGCAGCGCGCCGAAGAGCGCAAGAAACAGCAACGTCTTGCGGATTCATCCTTTGACCTTACCGTCGGAGAAGTAACTACTGACTTGCCGGCAGGTGCAGCGCCAGCTGCTGCAGCGCCAGCAGGTGCTGCATCTAGTGCGGATCAGTCCGGTGCCGCTTTCCTCAACGATCGCATGAAAGCGAAGATGAAGGAGACGGGCGACCAAAAACTTACAAAGAAATCGATGACTCAGGATCAGCTGCGCGAGAAGCTGGAACAATACAGCTTTTACGAGATCCTCTCCATCCCCTCAACAGCCTCATTTGAGGAATTACATCGCAGCTTCTTGCGAAAAATCAAAAAGCTAAATGCCAAGCTCTACAGCAAAGAGCTGGAAGACTGGCAATTTCAGGAGTTTGTGGCATCACTGTGTCTTGCGCATGATGTGCTGAAATTTCCTAACGCCCGCCTGCAATATGATCTTGTTCTCTTTGGACCAGGCGATGGCATGTCGCCAGAAACCACAGCAAAACAAAAGCTTATTCCTCTGCGAGAAATGGTGAAATTTTCCACGCTGGTAAATGCAAAGGATTTAGCAGATGCCGTTGAGGAAACAAAAGGAACCGGAGATGAACGCGATTTGGGACGCGTGCTGGTCTCCAAAGCATTCCTCTCATCGGAGGAATTTGATTCCATTCTCTTTGCCCAAAAGCTTGTCTCTAAAGGGAAATTGACGGTTGCTCAATTCGAGCTTGCCATGCAAGAAATGCGCGAAAGCAATATTCCATTGCTCGATACTTTAATAGCATCGGAATGGATTCAGCCTCACGAAGTTTTCAGCGGCGAGCTAAATTAGCCTTTCGATTGCAATTAGCAAAACTGTTGACGCCGAAGAATTCGCGGCAACGATTTGCGCCGAATAGATTGCAGCGATCTAGCTCCAGTCAGAGTGGAGAACACAGCCCGGATCTCGCAAAGAAGAGTGTAAGACTTTGCCGCTATTTGCGAGGAACGACACCTAAACCAGGCCGATCAGTCAAAGTCATGTAGCCATCTTTATATACAGCGCCATCGAAAGGATCCTCTGCCAGAAGCATAGCTCCATCGAGATCAAGATAATCGACAAGCGGTGCGATGTGGGCAGCGGCACTAATGCCTATTGAGGATTCGATCATGCAACCGATCATTATTTTGAGATTGTGCGCGCGAGCACAATGAATCAACTTCAAAGCCTCTGACAATCCACCAGTCTTAGCTAGCTTCACAACAACACCGTCGACAACGTTGGCTAACCTTGCAACGTCAGTCGCCCGGCAACAGCTCTCATCGGCAAAGATTGGCAACGGGCAGTTTTCGCGAACAAAGCGCCATTCGTCCAGGTGTGCATGCTTTTGAATCGGTTGTTCGATAAACTGAACATTGTGTTCAGCAAGAAACTTAGACATTTCCACGGCTTGCTTAGGGCTCCAGGCGCCATTTGCGTCAACCCGCAACGGAGTATCCGGCGCAAACTTGCGAACGGTTTCGATGATTTGTCTATCGTAATTAGTGCCTTGTTTTACCTTTAGAACCTTGAAACCATCCTCGATAGCTTCCTTTGTCTTGCGCTCTAGCATTTCCAGGCTATCGATTCCGATTGTGAAATCAGTAATCGGAGCTTGCATTGCGCTAAGTCCAAAGAGTTGATAGAGCGGCTTACCGACTATCTTCCCGCAGATGTCTTGCAAAGCCAACTCGATGCCGGCTTTGGCTGAGTAATTGGCTGCAATAGCCTTGTCCATTCGTTTGCAAATTTCTTGAATGGCAAACGGATCATCACCAAGAATATCCTTCTTGCTCAAATCATCCAAAACCGCCATCACCGTAGCTGGTGACTCCATGTGATAGGACGCTGGCGAGCACTCGCCATAGCCCTCGACATCACCGTATTGCAACTTAACCAAGACATTGATGCTGTCAGACGAACTACCGTAAGAAATGCCGAACGGATGCTTTGTACGCAGCTTTAAGATCTCGAATGAAAGCTTCAGTTTTGACATCGTTTCTACCTTGCTCACTTGGACGACTCCTTCTTGAACTTTTCTATGGCATCAAATAACTTGTCGGCTCCCTGCCGAACAGGGTCGCAGGTTGGAAGCCCAACTTGCTTTTCCGTTTCCGCGATAACTTTGGCAGCTTCTTCTTCACTCATACGAAATGTATTAAGCGCTATCGCCACAACCTTAGATGGGCGCATGTAGCTAGCGATTCTTTCATAGATAGAAACGAGTTCAGGCAAGGGCAAGAGCTCTTGATCGATGCCGTCGGCTTTCAAATTTTTGCGGCTGGCATTATGACAAAGAACCATTGCTTGCGGGCAGCTTCCATGAACCAGTGAAATAGTAACGCCCGAGAAACTGGGATGCACGATTGAGCCCTGTCCTTCAACCAAAACATATTCATTACCAGGAGCAAGTTGCATGATCATCTCTTCGACGGCACCCGCCATGAAGTCTCCGATTACACGGTCAATTGCGATTCCGGCACCACAAATCATAATGCCGGTTTGTCCGGTCGCGACGAAGGCGGCTTTCTTGCCACGCTTGAGCGCAACCTTTTGGATTTCCAAAGATGTGGTCATCTTGCCGACCGAACAATCACTGCCCACCGTCAACACAATAAAGGAATCAGTCTTCATTGCTGAGGCCGTTCCAACAGGAAGCTTTTCAGGAGATCGTCTCACGTCTATCAGCTTCCGCCCATGCTGCTTGGCAGCAGCAGCTACCACGGGATCATCAGCCAAGAAATCGTGAAGTCCATTAATTATGTCCATGCCATTGGCAATTGCTTCAATGATGTCAGGCTTCCACTGCTCAGGAAGCTCGCCTCCTGACCAAGCGGTGCCAAGAAGCAAGGCTTCCGGTTTGTATTGCAAAGCCGCCTGAATGCTTTCTACGACTGGAGCATCAGATGCTATGCCAGTTACTTGCCGTACAGTTTTTCCGGACTGACTCTTGTCAACGACGGCAACAACGGGGTTTTGCGCGTATCTCAGAACCCCTTCAGCCGTTTTGGAACTCTCTTTTCCTAGCGCATCGGGCGCATAAATAGCCAGTCGAGCGTTCATATCATAGTAAACACCAGTCTTCTCTTTTTCACTTGCAATCATCATAAATTCACCAGATGTAAATGCCTTCCGATTGCCAAGAGACAATCAGGCAGAAGTATGAATGCATTTAATATTACTTACTTTGTTGGAAAATGCCAAAGCTATTAAGACTTACCAGCAACAGCCCGTACAATAATATGCGATGGTGATCTGTAATTTGGCGAATTTCTGGGCGTTACGCAGACAGCTAGATGCAAAGCGCCCAATGGACGGGTAGATCATAATTGCTTGGTCTTTCTAAAAAGGCTGAGAAGGCGCATAAAATGGAATACGGAGGCGGCTCACACAATGCCGGATGATGAGGAAAATCAAGAAGACAAGGGCTCCCGAATGGATGCTGCAAAAGCATTCTTCAGAGCAATGTACGCGGGAGACGAACCCCAACCACAGCAGCAATCTGCGCCCCCATCCGAGGCAGATTCCCGCCGCGTAAAAGAGCTTGAAGCCCAAGTCGGCCACCTCGAGCAAAAAGCTGCAGAAGCAGAAAATCTTTACAGGCGTATGGCCGCTGACTTCGACAACTTCCGTCGCCGCATGGACAGAGATCGCGACGAGTTAGGCAATGCCGGCATTAGAAAAGTCGTTGAGGCAATTATCCCGGCGCTTGACGACCTTGATCGGGCCTTGACTTATTTGACACCGGAAACTCCTGCTGACAAGGTAATCGAGAGCTTCAAACTGGTTGCCAATCGAATCAACCAGTGTTTGGAAACAGCCGGATTGAAGCGATTGAAATGTATTGGCGAGCAATTCGATCCGCGTTTTCATGAGCCGGTGCAACAACTAGCAAGCACAGAACACGTAGACGGCAGCATTATGCATGAGCTTAGAGGCGGATATGTTCTGGGCGAACGTGTGATCAGACCTGCAATGGTAACCGTGGCTCAAAATGATGCGATGCCTGCGCCACCACCACCACCTAAAACGACTACAGAACAATCGATGCCGGGAGCAAACAACAAAACTTCCGGGGAACATCAAGCAGCAAGTTCTGCACAAACGGCATCAACCCCAGAAGATGCGGTTGCACAAGCTAAAACCGAGGAAGAGAGTTCTAATACCGACGATGCGGAAAAAGCGAAGGCAACTGCATCAACAGCAAAGGAAGACGGCGTTTACGATCTGGGAAACCTGGATGACTTCTAAAAAGCAGGAGTACACGTCAGGAAAATTGGAAATAGGTGTTGAATGACAACGGAGAAAGTAATCGGAATTGATCTTGGGACCACGTACTCATGCGTGGCTGTGATGGAAGGCGGCAAACCGGAAGTCATTCCCAATGCCGAGGGATCGCGAACCACGCCGTCGGTAGTTGGCTTCACCAGGACCGGCGAGCGCATCGTCGGCCACCTGGCAAAACGACAAGCAGTTACCAATCCGGGCCGAACCATTCTCTCGATCAAACGCGAGATGGGAACGAATCACAAGGTCACCATTGATGGTACCGCCTATACACCGGAACAAATCTCGGCGATGATTCTGCAGAAATTAAAGGCTGACGCCGAAGCCTACATTGGAGAGTCTATCTCTAAGGCAGTAATTACAGTTCCGGCATATTTCAATGACTCCCAGCGCCAAGCGACAAGAGACGCCGGCCAAATTGCTGGTCTTGAAGTATTGCGCATCATTAATGAACCGACAGCAAGCTCACTTGCTTACGGTTTAGATAAGCTTGATCAAAATGGCGTCATCCTCGTTTATGACTTGGGTGGTGGCACGTTCGACGTAAGCATTCTCGACATCACCGAAGGAGTCTTTGAGGTTAAGGCCACAGCCGGAAACAACAAGCTCGGCGGCGATGACTTTGACCAAGCGATTATCGATTGGATGAAAGAAGAGTTTCAGAAGGCAAATGGAATTGATATTTCAAACGACCTGATGGCTATTCAGCGCCTAAAAGAAACCGCTGAAAAATCAAAAATCGAACTTTCATCGGCGATGGTCTCAGAAATCCATTTACCATTTTTGACAGCAGATGCCACGGGGCCAAAACACTTCCAGGCGGCTCTTACTCGATCTAAGTTTAACGAGCTTATCGCCCATCTTGTCGAATCGACAATGGAGCCGGTTCAACAATCTATCGAAGATTCAGGCCTTGGTCCCGAGCAAATCGAACACGTATTGCTCGTGGGCGGTTCAACTCGTATCCCAGCTGTGCAAGATGCCATTAAACGCTTCTTCCAAAAAGATCCGGTCAAATCAGTCAATCCAGACGAAGCAGTCGCACTAGGTGCAGCTATACAGGCATCTATCTTAACTGGTGAAACTCAAGACGTTCTGCTTTTGGACGTTACTCCGTTATCACTGGGAATTGAGACAGCCGGCGGCTTGTTTACCAAGATCATCGAGCGCAATACTACAGTCCCTACCAGCCGCACCATGTCGTTTACAACTACAGAAGATGGTCAATCAAACGTAGAAGTACATTGCTTGCAAGGCGAACGGGAACTGGCAAAATTCAATAAGTCTCTTGCACGCTTCAGCCTGGACGGCATCCCACGTGCACCCAAGGGTGTTCCAAAAATTGACGTTACTTTTGATATCGACGCCGACGGCATTGTGCACGTGAGCGCAAAAGATGCGGCATCAGGCATCAAGCAATCCGTCACAATCAGGCGATCCTCTGGTCTTTCCAGGCAGGACGTCGAACGCATGGAAAAAGATGCAAACGAATTTGCCGAGGCCGATCGCATTCAGCGCGAAACCATTTCAGCCAGGATGAAGGCAGAGATGTTAGTTCAAGATGCCGAACGTACACTTACAAAGTACAGTGGCGTCGTAGATCAGGCCTACCTCGATTTAGTTGTTCGCGGTCTAGAAGCCGTTAAAGAAACAATGGCAGCGGGAGGAGATTCTCCTGATCTAAAATCAAAAGTAGACCAGCTTGATGCAGCGTTGCTCGAAGTAGGACGCGTCCTCTACAGCAGTGGACGGACAGCAGCAGCAGACTAGCTAGGCTGAGCAGGAGGTGAGTTATCAACCACATCCGGCAATGAACAAAAGCGGAATCAGTCCGCCAGCAGCCTACGCTTGCAGGAGCGAATGGCCCAACGCCCCTGATGGACTGAAGCTTCGGCACAGTTCTCAAAAAAAATGGTTACCCCTTGTACGAAGTGAATTAAGATCGCGTGAGCATAAAGATGGCAGCCCAAGATTATTACTCTATTCTTGAAGTCCCAAAAACAGCAGGCCCGGACGAAATCAAAAAGGCATTTCGAAAGAAAGCGGCAGCATTGCATCCAGACAATAAGGATACCGGCGATGAAACCAAGTTCAAGGAACTGGTTGCTGCATACGAAGTTCTTTCGGACGAGAACAAAAAAGCGCTTTACGACCGTTACGGTGAAGACGGTCTGAAACGTGGAGGTGGAGGCAGCGGCTCTGCCAGCTACGGCTCCGATTTCGACATGAGTGCGTTTTCCGATCTTGGCGAAATATTCGAATACTTTTTCGGCGGCAACTTTCGAGGCGGTCAAGGACGAGCAAGAGGCGGACCACAGCGCGGCGCAGACTTGCGCTTCGACATGGAATTAGACTTTCAAGAAGCAGTTTTCGGTGTCGAGAAGAAAATAACCATCAAGCACCAACGATCATGTTCGACATGCCACGGTTCCGGTGCCGCACCGGGCAGCAATTCCGTCACTTGCAATTCTTGCGGAGGACACGGTCAGGTAAGACAAACAACATCCACTCTTTTTGGACAGTTCTCACAAATTACCGTATGTCCTGGATGCCAGGGCGAAGGCTCAAAAGTTGAGAAGGCATGCGAGTCTTGCAGCGGAAAAGGACTGCTTCGCAAAGAGCGAACGCTTGAGCTAAAAATACCTGCAGGTGTTGATACAGGATCAAGAATAAGAGTTACAGGTGAAGGTGACAGCGGTAAAAAAGGCGCAGGCGTAGGCGACCTTTACGTCATCGTCCACGTTCGCCAGCATGAGAAGTTTATCCGCGAGAACACAACCATCCACATCAAACAACCGATTAGCATGTCTATGGCGGCGCTAGGCGGCGACATGTTGGTCGACACTGTCGGCGGCAAACGCCTGCTGAAAATTCCCAGCGGCACGCAAGCAGGCACCGTAATAACCATGCGTTCCGAAGGAGTGCCCTTTTTGAGCCATCCAGAAAAACGTGGCGATCAATTGGTCCACCTTTTCATTGAAACACCAACGAAATTGAGCGACGAAGAGAAAGAACTCTACGCCAAGCTGGCTGAGCTCCGCGGCGAGAAGTTGACCGTCCCCGAATCAGAGCGTCCACAAAGCAGCTCTGGAAAAGAGGGAAAGCACGATAAGGATAAGGACAAAGAGAAAGACAAGTCCATATTCGATGCGATTGCTGGCGTTTTCAAAGGCAAATCGCATGAAGAATAGGCTATTGCCGCTGTTGGCAGTTGCAACAATGATAGGTCTTTCTTCTCTACCTGCAATTGCCACCAGATTGCCACCAGAAATTCGCAAAACAGTTCTTGATGTTTATACAAAAGGTACAGTCAGACTTGACGGCTCTGTTGCACTGCCGGACGGTAACTTCCTCCTGCCTCTTATCCCTGGAATGAATCCACTGCTTAAGATCAAGTCCGAGGCCGTTCAGAAATTTCCTGGCAATACCAGTGAGCCCAGCCTTCTAATCTATGAAAACGGATGGGCTCACCTCAAGACCCTTAAGAAGGGCTCTGTATTAACAGTCAACGTTCCGGCCGACGTTCCTGAGCCTGTGAAGAAGAAACTCTTAGCGATGAAGCTACCTGCCGATCTCATTGTCCCAGATGGTTTCGTGATGCCGAAATCATTGAAAGCATTTCTTGGCGATCTAAATGTACCGCAGATAGACGATGCGACACTGGCAAAGCCAGACTTTGGACAGAAGAAGGCCGAATCATCACAGACCGCCTACAGCGGAGCTGGAACTTTTGCCTTAATTTCAATCAAAGATGGCACCATTATTTTGATTGATGCCAAAACATTCAACAAGTTAGCTGAGTTTCCAACCGAAGGAACACCCTGGGGAATGACATTCTTCAACGGCAAACTCTACATAACCGATCAGGCAAAAAATAGAATTTTGCTTTTGGATCCTGTTGCACGAAAGTTCCTCGGCCAATTTGACCTGCCGCCGGCGACAGCACCTAAAGGCATCGCCGTTCTGCCTGCTGCAAAGTCTCTCTACGTCTCGCAGTCCGGCAGCGCCACGGTCGGCATCTACGAAGCGGCCAATGGCAAAGCCATTTCAAAAACGAAAGTTCCCACAGGACCAAGTCGAGTAGTTTTGACGCCGGATGGCATTTACGCACTTGTGGTCAGCGTAACAGCATCAGAGCTTTCATTGATCTCAACCTACAATCAGCATGTCATCGGCTCGGTTAAAGTCGGCAACGTGCCAACCTGTGTGGCGCTCCATCCCACAGAGAAATGGGCCTATGTTTCGAACCGAATGTCTAACACAGTTTCAGTAATTGACTTCAGCAAGAGAGCAATCAGCGGCACCATTAAGACAGGCACCTCGCCAACAGGATTGGCTGTCACGCCTGATGGCAGTAAGCTTTTCGTTGCACTGGGACGCGACAACACGATCACCATATACGATACCAAGACTTTAGAAAAGAAACACGAAGCGAAATTGCCACTGGACGTCGATTTCCCGGGCACAATTTGCCTTACGCCTGACGGAAAGAATTTGCTGATCTCAAGCCAGCAAACAGATACGATAGGCATTCTCGACACCGAGACTTACGAATTCAAAAAGCAAGTACAAGTCGGGCACACAACTCAGGAAATCCTCTGGCTCCCAGCGGGCTAAAGGCATTCTGGACAGACAAGTGTAAACGATTGTAGGACCATTGCCTTTCTTAATGCTGGGTTGGTCTTCGAAACAACGCTCAATCAAACGGCAAAATACTAAACCGTCGCCGCCCAACCCTTATTGCGCGAAAGTGCTTTTGATCCAGGGTCAAAACCTTGAAAGATTGATAACGCTCAGCCAAGACAACAATAGAAGCATCAGCTAAACCAATCGACAAATCAGAGTATCTTTCCATTACTTCTTTTGCTCGAGATAGGTCAGACGCATCAAACTCCACTAGCTTATAGACGCTAGCGATGACTTGATCCAAAAAGAGAAACTCTGCTGTCTGTCCCACGTGCCGAAAGAGCATGTAATCAAGCTCTGCCAAAACGAATGGCGACAGAATCAACTCATCGCCAGACTCTTCAAGGCTCTTTGCGCACTCTCGATGATAGGTTTGGCTGGAATCAATAGCCGACAATAAACCGCTCGTATCAAGGAGAATCAAAATTCGCCAAAGCCTTGAAGATACTTATCTACGTTTTCTGCCAAGTTCGGATTACCACTCTTGAATAGAGGCAGTCTGGGCTTCGGCGGTGCGGCGGACTCTATAATTCCCTTAAGTGCCTCACGAATCAATTCAGCCTCGCTAATTCCTCTGGAGGCAGCGATTCTCTGAAGCTCTAACTTCATTTCTTCTGGAAGGTATATGGTGGTCTTAAGCATACCATACATTGTACCATATGTTACAGATTCTTGACGTTCAGAAGCGGTTCCGGATAGCCATCCGGGTCTCCGGTGAATCCGTAGACAGGATCATTTTGCGCTTTTGCTTCGTTGATCAACGTGTTCATCACCTGGTCCGGAGTGGCGCCTTTATTTCTCGCCCTCACTAGGGCAGCTCCACCGGCGGCATGCGGTGAAGCCATTGAAGTCCCGCTCATTACCTCATAGGTATCAACGTTATTGCCATCACGTTTGGTGGCAGCTTCGATGCAGACGCCGGGAGCTGCGAGTCTAACATTGCGTCCATAATTCGAGAATGTAGCGAAGGTATCGTCGACCTCATCAGGCTCACAGGCTGGATTAGCGCCGCCGCCGCCCCTGCCGTTTCCATCGGTGATTGCAGATACCGTTAAGACTCGCGGATGATTGGAAGGTGCTTCCACTTTCGCATCGCGAGCATCGTTACCAGCCGCCACCACATAAGTAACACCGGCATCAACTGAACGTGAAATTGCTCGGTCCAATGCTTTGGATTGCTCCGTATCGCTCAAACTCATATTTACGACATCGACCTTATCAGCGTGCTGTGTGACGTAGTCGATGGCAGCGATTATTTGAGACCAGGAACCGTTGCCGTCTTTGTCGAGAGCCTTGAGCGCCCATAACCTTGCTCCTGGTGCGACTCCCACGGTGCCGTGCCCATCCTTTCGAGCTGCGGCAATAGCAGCTACGTTGCTGCCATGGCCATCATCATCTTCGGCGGTGGCAACACCCGGCACAAAACTCTTTTGGCGAACAACATTTAGATCCGGATGGTTTAAGTTGATTCCCGTATCGATAATAGCAATGGTGGCGTCAACACCACCAGGGGCATTGGCGGTGGCGCTCAGGTGCCCTTCGACTCGCTGCACGCCCGGTTGCAATTCCTTACTAGGTCCTGTTGCTACAAGAGAACGTTTTACAGGCAATCTGCTTACGACACGATCCTGTTCGACTGCAAGAACGTTCGGATCGCTTTCAATCAATCGTTTCTCAGCAGGGCTTAGTGTGGCCGCAAAGCCGCTCAAGGCATGCCGAAATACAATCGTGTCAGTTCGGCTACGTGGGTCAAAGCGAAGGTTTGCTGCCAATGAATCCATTTGTCCTTGATCTGCTGGAGCCCCGGGAGCGATCCCGGGCTTTTCCTTCATGGTGATTATGTACCGGTTTGGAATCGCTTTGGATTGTTTTGAGCCAATCCCGCTCTCATCCAAAAGTCGCGACCGCGCTTGGCTTGCCTCCGAGTTTCGCTCTGAATCCCCGCGAGCTTCAGCGCGCGCGTCCGTTGTGCTTTCAACCAATAAATCCACCACCAGAGTTTCTCCAGCTATCCCCATTGCCGATTATCGGGGTCCAGGGTCCCGGAGAGTAGGGAAAATGCTTTCATATAGACAGCTTCATTGGGAATTTCCGCAAGCATGTTAAAGTGATTCTGATTCTCCCTTAATCCAAAGAAACTCCGAAACCTTGTCTTCGAATCCCAACACTCGAAAGATTATTCACGTGGATATGGATGCATTCTTCGCATCGGTAGAACAGCGTGACGAGCCGAGTTACAGGGGAAAACCAATAGTAGTTGGTGGTTTGCCCGAATCACGAGGAGTTGTTGCCGCAGCAAGTTACGAGGCCAGGCAATTCGGCATCCATTCGGCAATGCCATCAAGGTCAGCGGCTCAACGCTGCCCCCATTTGATTTTTGTGCGTCCACGTTTTGAAGTTTACAAAGAAGTTTCCGATCAAATTCATGAGATATTCATCGAGTTCACCGATTTAGTTGAGCCACTTTCTTTGGATGAAGCCTATCTGGATGTAACCACCAACAGGAAAGGAATTCCGTCGGCCACATTGATCGCGCGCGACATAAAAAACCTGATATTCGAAAAGACGAAGTTAACCGCATCAGCGGGAATATCGATAAACAAGTTTCTAGCAAAGACAGCCTCCGGACTGAAAAAACCAAATGGTCTGTGCTTGATCGCACCAGATAAAGCAGAGAACTTTGTCGAGGAACTGGCGATAGAAGAGTTTTATGGAATAGGAAAAGTCACAGCAGAGCGCATGCGAAATCTCGGCATATTCAAAGGTGCGGACCTGAAGAAATGGAGCGAGCATGAGCTTCTTGAGAAGTTCGGTAAGACTGGACGCTTTTATTACCAGATTGCTCGAGCACAAGATGATCGTCCGGTTGAACCCAATCGCGTCAGAAAATCCATCGGTGCAGAAGAGAGCTATGCAGAAGATCTTTCGAGCAAAGAAGCGATGCTTGTTGGACTAAAAGAGATAGCGCAGACTGTCATGCGCAGGCTGGAAAGAACTAAGACAAGCGGACGGACAGTAACGCTGAAGGTAAAATATGCTGACTATCGACAGGTCACACGTAGCAGAACGCTTTTGCAGTCGATTAAAAGCATCGATGAGCTTCTCAACATTGCCAATGAACTATTGCTAGCAACTGAAGCAGATTCCCTTTCAGTGCGGCTTCTCGGGCTCTCGATTTCCAGCCTTGACAGCGAACGTGAACAACAGAATGAACAAAGTGAGTTTCAGCAACTCACCCTCAACTTTAGCTAATCATCCTTAAAAAGCAACGGTTCCAAGTCTGGCGAAGGAGCCATGGAAGTTGCCTGCGCAGGTAAATTAGCTGGCTGCTATGCCACTACATGCGATGCTTCACTGTTTCAAGTTAGAATCCCGATTCGGCCGGCTTAGTCGGGCGAGCAGGTTCTCCTGCTGGAGGCGCACCGCTCGATTGAGCTGAAGATGAACTGTTGTTCGGTTGCAAAATGGTAGCAGAGAGTATTCGATCGCCAGGACGAATGTTATACACAGTTTGCATGCCGTTGGTTACACGGCCAAATACTGCATATTTTCCGTTGAGCTGCGGCATTGGCGACTTAAGAATATAGAATTGGCAACTGGCGCTATTGGGGTCATTACTTCTGGCCATGGCGACCATACCGGCTTGATTGTGACCCAGATTTCGATTAATTTCCAGACGCAGAAATTTGGGTTGACCGGTGCTCGGATCCATGTAGTGTCCGCTGCCATTCCCATTGGGATCGCCGCCCTGAATCACCCAATTCTCAACCCTGTGCCAAGATAATCCGTTATAGAAGCCCTGTTCGACAAGGTCCAGAAAGTTACCGGCAGTGTTCGGCACCATGCTAACGAAGATTCGCATGGTGATCGGTCCTTTGGTGGTCTGAAGCAAAACGAACTGATCACTACCTTGTGCCCGCGATTGAGAAGCCACGCAAACCAAAGAAGTGGCTAGTGCTATCAGTCCTATAAAGAGCCGCCTCATTCAAACCTCCCACTAAAAGCTATCATCTTCTTACCCTGAAACCCAATGTATCACGCAACTGTGGGCGTTGTCCGGGCACTGCTTAGAAGGCAGGCTGGATGGCTGCACTCGAGCGCGGTTTATCCGTCCTTCATCCCGGGAAATGAATAATTAGCTGGCACAACGGGACAAGCGACAAAATGCTGGCAAGCAGTTTTATCGACTCAGTTGTAGATAACCGATTTCGCATCCTCAAAGTCCTCGGAGAAGGAGGGATGGGTGTAGTCTTTCTTGCCGAACAAATAGACCTTAACCGGATGGTGGCGCTGAAAATTCTGGAGGAGAATCTTGCCGAAGATAATGAATGTAAAGCCAGATTTCTCCGGGAAGGAAAGCTCCTCGGCTCACTCATGCATCCTAACATCGTGTCCTTTTACCAATTCGGCTTCATCAATGATTTGCCGTACCTGGCAATGGAATGCTTGAAAGGCAAATCACTCAAGCAAGAGATTAATGAAAGTGGTGGCATGGATTGGCGAGCAGCAAGCAACGTTATCCTTCAACTGTGCTCCGCGATGCAGTACGTGCATGACGCCGGAATCGTTCATCGTGACTTGAAACCAAATAATATTATCCTGCTCGATGATCAGCCAGGGCGAATCAAATTACTTGATTTCGGACTGGCGTCATTAAAAGACTATTCGGACCAAAAACAGAAGCTCACGGCAACAGGTTTGCTTATCGGGTCAGTACAATACATGAGCCCTGAACAATGCCTTGGGCGCAAAGCTGATAATCGCTCCGATATATACGCTGCAGCCTGCATCTTTTACGAGATGCTTAGCGGCCATTGTCCGTTTGATGCCGATTCAGCTATCGGTCTTTTGCACAAACATATAAGTGACAGAGCAGAACCAATTTCAGAGGCTTACAACCGAATAAGAGCGCAGTCCGGCGACAAAAACAATAGCTGTCCGCCAGGGCTGGAACTTGTCCTACAACGCTGCATGGAGAAGGATCCCGACGCTCGGTATCAGAGCATGGAGGAACTGGCAAAGGATCTCGAACTGATTCTAGAGAATCGAGATTCAGAGTCAGCATTTCTTAGCAGAGCCGACTTGCGTGGCGGCAAGCAAGAAGATAAGAATGCTAATTGGCTCTTGATTCTGACAGCTATGCTTGCTTTTGGATTTATCGCATTTGTTGCATTCAAACAGAATTTCGAGCGGCAAACAGAAAAGCACATCATTCAGGAAAGTTCGATCGTTAAAGCATCCAAGTTATCCAACAAACTGGCAGGGGCAGCAAGCATAAATTTGCTAATGCAGGAAGTTGATCAGCTTTATAAAAACGGGCTGCCCGGTGAAGGAAGCAAGAAGGTGAAAGCATGGCTGGCGGGGCGCAAGCGTAGGGGCATCCCACTGACGGTTCAAGAGGATGTGGATACAACTATTATGCTTGCTAACGGAGAAGCAAACTCCCTAAGGCATGATTTGGCATCAGCACGATTGGAGCAGAAATATCAGGAGTTGCTAAATAATCCGGAATTCACCGACCAGCTAAAAATAAGGCTCTTGCAAAACAAGGGTAGCATAGACGGATGGACAGGTAATACAACAGTGCTTGCCGTGATTGAGGAGCGACTTAAAGACATCCTCAACAAAAGCACCGCGCTTTCAGCTATGGAAAAGGCCTATCACTGGCTCGGTAATTCAGGATATCTCCAGCAATGCAAGAAATACGCTCAGGCGCTCCAAGCAGTAGAGAACGCCAGAAAACAATGCCTTAGTCAAGGAGACGATGCCTTCTTCATGAGGGAACTGGAAAGGAACAAAGCTTCCATTTACTACCATATGGGAAAAATCAAAGAAGCTCAACAGAGCATAGAAAAGGCATTTGAATACAACAATAACGATGGACTTGCCGGGACTAGTCATCTTGTTGCCGAAGGCTTAAACGAACAATTTGCAGCTTCGGAGGAAAACACCAAACGGAGTCTGCTTGCTGGATTACAGGCTGAAGCAGCAGCTTCTACGGGCTACAACAAAATAGCAGTTGAAATGATGAATGAACAGCTCAAAGGACCAGTTTCTAAAGAGGCGCGCGCGCAGATTCTGTCTAGGCGCGCCGAGGCAACCTTAAACACGTGGAGCACTACAGATCGAAATCGCGGTGTTCGTTTTGATCGAATCAAGCACCGCGAGCAGTGGCTGAAGGATAATCGCTGGGCCGCTAAAGAATTTATGGCCGCTTATAATTTAGCACCAGCAAATGCGCAAGAATTCAAGCGACAGGTTCTGGCGTGGAGACATGCCTGCTTGTCGGATCTAGGTGATGAGGAAGCAGCACAGGCGACGATAAAGGAAGCCCTGAAGCCTATGGCAAATGAATCAGCAAACGATGCTAAAGCCTCCGTCGCAAAGTGCGTTTGGGTAACAGGTTCTTTGTTCACGCTTCACGGATACTATCCCGAATGTATTCCCATCTTCAAGAAAGCGATGGAACTTTATCAGGACATCCCAGCAATGGAGAATCAATTTAAGCGGGCGAAAGGCGATTACGCCAGCTCCGTCGAAAGATGGAAAAGCATGCAAGCGCTCGAATTGAAAAAATAGTAGCGCATATTCTTAAGCGACTACATGAGCCGCTTTATTTAAGAAACGCGTGATACTGGCCTGATACAGCAGCTCAACCGTTCCAACCGGACCGTTTCTTTGTTTGGCGATGATGATTTCAGCTTCGCCACGATTCTCGCTCTCGGGATTGTAGTAGTCGTCGCGATATATGAACATCACGATGTCCGCGTCTTGTTCAATTGAGCCAGATTCTCTCAAGTCCGAAAGCATCGGACGTTTGTTTTGCCGCGCCTCCACAGCACGAGACAGCTGTGACAGCGCGATAACGGGCACGTTAAGTTCACGTGCCAATTGCTTGAGTCCTCGGGATATCTCAGATACTTCTTGCACACGGTTGTCACTGCCGCCGGCTTTTCGTCCTTGCATCAACTGGATGTAGTCAATGATGATGAGACCAAGGTCCTTCATTTCTGCTTTAAGACGCCTGCACTTGGCTCGAATATCAAGAACTGAAACAGCCGCCGAATCATCGATGTAAAGCGGCGCTTCGCCTAACCTACCCATCGCATTTGCCAGATCGGTCCAATCGTTTGTTTGCAAGAAACCAGTACGCAATTTATTGGCGTCGATTCGTGCCTCTGCGCAAAGCAAACGCTGAACCAGCTGTTCCTTGGACATTTCAAGACTGAACAACGCAACAGGAGCGTTCGAGTCGCAGGCGGCACTTTGCGCCAGGTTCAAAGTGAATGCTGTCTTGCCCATCGCCGGTCTGGCAGCGACAATGATCAAGTCGGATTTATTCCAGCCTGCTGTCATTTCATCCAGATCGTAAAATCCTGTAGACAGACCAGACAAAGCATCGCGCTGTTCATAGCGCTTCTCGATGCGGGCGAACGATTCGTTGACAATGTCACGAACCGGTACAAGTGAGTTCATATCGCGCCCCTGCGAAATACCGAAGACGAGTCTCTCAGCCTTATCAACAGCGATGTCCGCGTCAATCTCTTCATAGCAGGTGGCAACTATTTCAGTGCCCGCCTTGATCAAATTTCTAAGGAGTGATTTTTCGGCTACCGTTTTGGCGTAGAACTCAACGTTGGCAGTAGTCGCGATCGACATTGCCAAATCTGTCAGGTATTGCCGGCCCCCGATTGAATCAAGCTTGCCCTGGTCCTTGAGCAGTTGAGACACGGTGACTATATCGACAGGCTCGCTCTTTTCGAAGAGATCGACGATTGCGGCATAGATGACCTGATGCGACTTCCTATAAAACTGCTCTGGATCCAGTAAGTCAACGATACGAGTGATCGATTCGGGATTTACAAGTATGGAGCCCAGCACAGCTTGTTCCGACTCCACCGATTGTGGAGGCAAACGTTCAAGAGAGGTATCGCTGAGTTCTTCCGGCATTGGACGTTCTCGGTCTCTGTTTCGGTATCGATCATTATCTGGTCGCGGTCTTGGCATGTGTTTACGTCTCTCTAGTTCAATAACGTCAGAAGGGTCCGAAAAGTTCAAAATAATCCAACGATTTCATATTAAATCAATCAGCCAATAGCATTAGACAAGATTTGAGCAGCGCTTTGCAGCATCAGCTCATTTGCATGCATCGAGGCTAGCCGGACATTTCATCCGCCACCTCGTGGGTCGACCTGTTGATTTTGATTGAAATTATTATGGCACTCGGCGCGGCCGTCAACATAATTCAGCTTTCTTCAGCTGAGTCCCCGATACATATGAGTGCTAGCCACCGGGAGTCCAAAGTATATACAGAATAGATACTTGTAAGTCCCGCTTTGTAAGTTCTAATCCTTATGACTGGACGCGACACGAGCTAGCTCTATTCCTTGTTTTCCAACTAGAATTAGCTCATGCCGAATCTGCAGACCTCGCAAAAAATCAGCAATGTCATTAGCTTTTACAAACTCGCACGGTTTCGAGCATCTATTTTTTGTGCGCTTATTTCATTTACTTTTCCCCAGCAAAAGGCATTGTCGCAATTCGATGACAGCATCGCAGACAGAATCAAACAGCAACTGTCAAACACAACAGCACCGGCCCAGCATCATAGCAAGCCGGTAAAACAACACCCCACTGATCCAAACAAGTTTATTTTGGAAGGAACAGTGCAACATTCCAACGCTCTGCCGCCGGTTGATCCACGGCTCAAGCCTGGTTCAAAGTTCGATTTGCGGCGACTTCCGATCAACGATCCACTATCACTGCTGTGGTGGCGGGTCCCCGAATGGCTTGCCGGCACCTGGCGAAACTCCGGAAAAGTGAAACGACTCTCCTTTGTGGATCTGGAAAATCCCGATAAGAAAGAAGGTTTCAATATGCTGGATATCCATTATCCAGACAGCGAAGTGATCGGCTATCAGGAAGATCGAGGCAAGGCAATTTGGACTTGCGTACTGACACCATATATGGGGCGAACAAAACAAGGTGAGAATACCAACGTTAGCGTGATACATTCTGCCGTACCACTTGAGACGTCGCAACATCAAGTGGTTCTTAAGTTTCTAGCCACCACCGTCGTAATTGGTCGTAACAAACGCATCATTTCTGTTTCGCAAAGAGAGTCGATTCAAACCTACAGACCAGTTGATGCAAACAAAGTCATAGTTCTATCCTCAATGAAGTTTTTCGATGATGAGGGACAAGCAAAATATGAAAGCGACCTGCTGAGCCATTGCCACAGGCAGCTACCCTATCACGAATTACAGTATCTACCAGCGCCGCAGCCGCTTACGCTAATTGACCTGCGGCAATCCTTCGACAAATTTTTGCATTCTCAGCAGATGGACGGCTTAATTCCCCAACGGACGCCTCAAGAGCCCCCGCTTGGCTATAACATAATTGCGCCTTGAGCATTAACGTCTTTGTACTGCGGCGACGCCATCGTGGAAAGGACGAGCACCTGCATATGCAGGAGGAATCTTCCAAGCGCCAGTCTTATCAATAAACCCGAACAAGCCCTCGCGTGGAACCACTGCAAGCCCATCACTAAAACGATAAAGCTGCTTCGGTAATATAACGTAGTAACCTTCTTCAATTGGAAACTTAGCCGAAATAACGAGCTTGCCTGAGCGATCAATAAAGCCAACGTTGTCGCCTTCCGTCCCTGCCACCACCACAGCAGCCAAACCTTCGGAAAAAGACCCGGCAGCTCTATAAGCAGGCTTGATTACGATTTGCCCTTTGAGGTCGGCAAAGCCAGCCAAGCCTTCTAAGCAAACAGGCAACAAGCCTTCGGAGAACTCTCCGATTTCATCGAAAGTTTTCCCGACTATATCGCCTTTGCCGTTGATGAGCTGGCGGCGTTGACGTCCCTGCATGGGTCGTGTGGTCACGACAGCCAATGGTCCTGTCGCTGCTACAGCATCTTGAAAGGCGCGCAGCCCATCAAAAACTTGATTCAAGTGCTTACCTTTAGTGTTCAGCAAAGTCCATTGGGCATCCGGCGACGTACGGCGCACTTGCTTCAATTCAAAATCAAAAAGCTTGACCGGCGCCACGCCATTGCTAAACTGTTTCGCTTCGGCAAAGCGCGGTTTGATCGACGTGCCTCCAGTCGTGTTGATGTATCCCCAGAACTCATCCTCTTTAACTGCAGACATTTTCTGATAGAAACCCGGTTGAAGCTCTGATACAGCGTCGAACTTCTGAGCGAACGCCGGTACAAATTTACTGTTAACGAATTGATATTTCTTGCTGGACAGCTCCTTCACAGGAGCAAGACCTTCATGAAAAGCGCCACACAGCATATACTTCTTCGAGAAATCCTTGAGCGCCGAAATTGATGAAGTGAGCTCTTTACCAGTCTTGTCGAAAACTCTCAGATTGCACTTTTCACCCTCTTGCGGCTTGGAAGAATCAACGACTCCAAGACCATTCTCGAAATCGAATGCATAAGAAAAACGCTCAGCTGAAAGAGGCTTGCCGTCCTTCTTGATGTAATACCATTTGCCTGGATTTCTGTATTCCTTCCACCCTTTTTGCGTTTCAATATAGGGACCAAGTAACGGATGCGGAACTTCAATAGTATTAACGTCCATTATCAAAGCGGCGTTTCTGATAGAGTCAATTGGCGCAGTCTGCGCTTTATCTAGAGTGATCACATTCAACTTGCTGACTCGGTAGCCGCTTTCAATTTTCAGCTTGGTAATTTGCTCAAGCGAAAGTTGAATATTCTTCTTAAACATCGCATCGCCATACTGCAAAGGCGTGATCTTGATTACTGATTTCGAGCAGGCCATTGTCTTGCCGTTAAAGGGTAGTTTCTCTGCTAGTGCGGGCCGCCCCAAAGCTAGAGTGCAGGCTGCTAATAGCAAGATTGCCAGCGTTAATTTGAAAGCCTTCACTGAAGGAAGAAGAGAAGAATGCTTAAAGTGAGTTACGAACATATTGACTAGTCTGCCTGGGTGCCAAAAACCTAAACCAGATTATCACACCGGCTGCTGCAATGACGCAGTCCGCATAAAATCTAAGTTTGGCTGAATGCAAATAGTTAATCACTTTGGTTTCACACAAATATTTCTCGAATTCGCCACGAAATGCTAAGCGAATTTGCGAAGGATATCGATCCTTTGAATCTAATTTACAAGCACGTTTCCAGAGATCAAAATGCTCACAGCGAACTCACGGTCAAATTGAATCGAGAAAAAACTCACATCAAACTCACGCAGATCACGCACCCCAAGCCGCCCAACCAGCAAGCCTTTCAGGATTCGCACCGTAGCATTACACAGTCAATAATTGACACAAACTGCAGGACCAACTTCAAAGTTAGGCATTCGTCTTTGCGCTTGATGACTCACACTTGGGAAGAATCGCACATGCACACGAACTGATTTTTGTCGCATCATAAATTCGTCGAGCGAATCCGATTCCGCCGGATCGTGCGTCTTCATCAGCATTATGCTCATGAGCTCAGATCGTCAATGTTCAAACACTTTAAACAAAAATACTAATTATCAAATATACCGGTGCCGAACCTATTAAGAAGAGGTGGGCATCCCACTGGAGGACAACTGAATGGCTGATAGCAGAGAGAGCGAACCGGAAGTACAAAGAAGTAATGGAGGAGAAAGCGATTCATTCCGCGCAGCAGAAGACAGTGCCGCAGCCGCTTTCAGAGATGAGTTAGTGAGCGATTCCCGATCACAAGAGAACGATTCGTCTGCAAATTCAAACAGCATGGGGGGCAGCAGCGAAGCCACGCGCAACGATTCCATGTCCAGAGGCACGGGAGCTAGCAGTGATAGTCAGCGCGACGATTCGCAAGCCGGATCAAAAGTTATGGGAGGAACAAGCGACAGCGAGAGATTGCAAGGTCGCGCATCGGCAACAGAAAGCCATGCCACCAATGACAGTGCAAGCTCCGAAGGACACAGAGCACTGGAACACAAGAATTCAGATTCATTAAGCCAGTATGATAGAACAGAAGGCGGGCGCAAACCACCAAGCGAGCAAGCTGCGCCAGCAGACGCCAGTACTCAAGAAAAGCGTTCCCCATCAGATGCGATGGACGAGACTGCGACTAACTCGAATGGACACATGTCGCCTTCTGAAGATTGGGGCAGGGAAAGCACAAGTTCGGCAGGCAGCTTGGACCATACCCAGCAATTGGATGAACGCTCTGCAAATTCTGAAGAGGATTGGATTGGTCTGGATCCCCCGCCGAAAACGCTGCCAGAGCAAAGCAACTCAAAAGAGAAAGAGCCGCCAAAAGGACCGAGTTCATCAGACGCTGCTTCAAGCACAATTGGTCACGCTGATACTAATCAATTAGAGTTTCCAGATATATTTACGGCCGATCAATTGGGCTCACGACATAAGTCAGACACAAACAAAGCCGGCAATCAGGGCGACACAAAATCGCATCAGGGAGAAGCAGAAAACCCAAAACCGACTCCAGACATAATCGGCATGGACGATAAGAATAGCGAGCCGCCGGAAGACTCCAAAGACCGAGCAACTGAACGTGCACTACCAACAGGAGACACACTGGAGAAGAGAGCTGACGGCACACAGATTTTAAGAACGCCTAATGGAGATAAGTTAAGGTTCAATCCTGATGGTAGTTTTTCCGTCGAGGGTAATGTGAAAGGAATCAGCCAGAAAGGTCAGTTTACTGAAATCGATTTTGCCGACGGAGCAAAGGTGACAATGGATAAGAAAGGCATTCTCACAGTAGAAAGAGCAGATCAAGCAGTAGGGTTCTCTCGTCTCTCCGACAGAGAACGAAGACCAGAAGTGCTCAAGAAATAAGAAGTCCCCGGCGCCGCAGACGAAACAACAAGTCACTAATACGCTTTTCCTTCGCCCAAACAAAAGCCCCGCATTCGCTCCTGAGAACGCATGCGGGGCTTTATTTCTAATAGGGCTTATTCTTCGTCGAGCGAAGAGGTATCGCCAGCAGGCAATCCCAATTCCCAAGCCTTAAGCAGGCGGCGCATAATTTTGCCGCTTCTGGTCTTAGGCAATGAATCACGAATTTCAATTTCGCGTGGATAGGCGTGGGCCGCTAATCTGCGTTTTGTGAAATCCTTGATCTCATCGAGCAGCTTCGGCGTTTGCTTGACGTTATTATTCAGAACGATGAACGCCTTGATAATTTCGCCGCGCTCTTCATCCGGCTTACCGATGACGCCAGCTTCGGCAACAGCTTCGTGCTCGACAAGAGCTGATTCGACTTCAAAAGGTCCAACCCGGTGTCCAGCTGTGTTGATTACATCATCAGCTCGACCAACGAACCAGAGGTAACCTTCGTCATCTTTCCATGCGTTATCGCCAGAGAAGTACCAACCAGGGATCTTGAAGTACTCTTTGAATTTCTCTTCGTTTCTCCATACTTGACGTAGCATTGATGGCCAGCCCGGACGAACTACAAGTCGTCCCAATTGCCCAGGTTTCAGTTCGTTGCCCTCATCATCAACAACAGTTACGTAAACACCCGGCAGTGGTTTGCCCATAGAGCCCGGCTTCACTGCTGTGCATGGCAGGTTGGCGACTAGTTGCATACCAGTTTCCGTTTGCCACCAGTTGTCGTGAACTGGCAATCCATATACTTTCATGCCCCAACGAATCACTTCAGGGTTCAAGGGTTCGCCTACGCTCAGGATGTGGCGCAGGCTTTCTAGCGAGTGGCGGCCGACTTCATCGTCCCCAGCCTTCATTAGCATACGCAATGCAGTCGGAGCCGTGTACCAAACAGTGACATGCAATCGATCGATCAATTCATACCAACTGGCAGCGTCGAAGCGTCCTTCGTATGCCACCACAGAAGCACCATTGGACCACGGGCCGAAGATGCCGTAAGCAGTTCCCGTCACCCAGCCCGGATCAGCCGTGCACCAATAGACATCGTCATCACGAAGGTCTAACACCCATTTTGTTGACGCATGTAATCCGATAATGTCGTTGTGGACATGCAAAATACCTTTGGCTTTACCTGTGGTGCCTGAGGTGTAAAGCAAATAAAGTGGATCTTCACGATCCATGTGAGTGCAGCTCAAATGCTCTGATGAATTGACCATCAATTCTTCGTATGAGAGATCGCCAGGTTTGAGTTCGCCTTTGCCGCGTACAACGATTACGTATTCGAGGTCTGTTAGTTGATCACGAATCTCATCGAGTTTTGGCTTTAACTCTTGTGTTGTAATAACAACTTTTGCTCCGCTGTCTGATAGACGATCCTTCAGTGCATCAGGACCGAAGGCCGAGAATAGAGGTCCGATCACTGCACCAATCTTGGCGATAGCAATGGTGGCAATATACAGTTCAACAACACGTGGCATAAAAACGAAGACACGGTCGCCCTTCACGACGCCGAGATCACGCAGGGCATTGCCCATTCGGTTGGAAAGATAGTAGAGGTCCTGGAAGGTAAACATTTCCAATTGATTCTCGGCATCTACCGAATATAAGGCAACTTTGTTTCGTCGCCCATCGTTCATATGACGATCAATCGCATTGTATGCAGCATTGATTTTGCCATCGGCAAACCAGCTCAATTCTTTCTGCGCTTCATCCCAAGAAAAGCTTGCGTAGGCGGCTTCGTAATCGTCTAGATTCGCCTTTACAGGGAACTTTTTGATGATCTCCCTGCGAGCACCAGGTTGGACATGTGTAGAGCTACCAGAAGCTCGGAACGCTCCTTCTTTGGTGTCTTTCTTCTTGGAGTGATCGGCCACTTTCATCTTAAATCCTCCGGATTTTGCGAATATCCAACCCGCAATCGCAAGTAGCAGCTCTTGAAAACAAGCCGCCTGTACGATAACTTCTGCATATCTTATCGCAGATCAGGGCAGGCATAGCATCGCCATACATTTATAGAGCAGCCGGATTTAGTCAGCCCCTGCAGTAGGATGAAATGTCTGCGCAATTAGAATACTTACGACCGAAACGGCATCTTACATAGAATCAGGATTCGGATGAATATAAGTTCCGCTGGGCATTCCGCAAAGTCGGAAAGTCCCTTACTTGGCGTCCGGATAATGTCTTTCATCGACCATCCAGCCGATGAACATACCGACAACAGCGCCAGGTATCAAGCCCCACCACAAGCCTTCCGTCCAGCCGAAATACGGAGCGACCGAAGGAGGAAGCGGCCAGAAATTAATGACCTCAGTTGATGCGGCAACAATAACTGCCGCCGGTATTCCGACCAGGAACATGCCAATCATCGGCAAACTCATTCCTGCTTCGTTCTTCTGATTATTATTAGTAGCCATTAATCGCCTCTTCGACAATCTATCAGCCGTAAAGTATAACAGGGCTCGAAGAATCAGTTTTAGACTTTAAAGAACGTTATCGAAATTAAGGGTGAACAAGCATGCCCAGAGCGGCTACGGTCTTGGCATCGCGAATTTTCCCAGACCGCACCCAGGACCATGCTTCCTCCAAACTAACATCAAGCACTTCCGTCTCTTCGTCTTCGTCCAACTTTTTGCCGTGATACTCCAGATTAGTTGCTCGATAAAACGACAATAATTCATTGCAAAAGCCAGGAGCAGAATACATATGCGCCAGTTCATTCCAAGTATTGGCAAAAAAGCCTGTCTCTTCAGTCAACTCTCTTTTGGCTGCCAGAAAGCGATCTTCGCCCTTCTCGACACGACCAGCAGGCAATTCAATTAGCTCCTCATTGATCGCATAGCGATACTGACCAATCAGTAAAATCCTGCCTCGCTCTGGTTGACAAGCTATAACGACACCGCCGTTATGCTCGACAACTTCCCGATGAATCACTTTGTCTTCCCGCTTCAGCTCATCTTTTCGAACGTTGAAGATTTGTCCTTCGAAGATCCGCTGGCTGGCTATGAAATGTTCGCGTGTGAAAAGAACCACAAACCCTCCGGTTATTGGACATCATGCCCAGCAAATCGAGTGCACACGATCAAGCGAGCTTCGAGCTGAAATTATTGCACGTGCGCGATAACATGGGTGCCATAGAAAGAATGTCAATATTGCATCAGTGCAATAATTTCAGAGCATGAACTATCAACAATCAGTAGAATATCTTGAAAGTCTGATGCCAACGCAGCTGTCACCAGGGCTTCAACGCCTGGCTGCTTTTTTGGCCGAACACGACAATCCACAGAACAGACATTTCAATATACACGTTGCCGGAACTAATGGCAAAGGTTCGGTGGTGGCACTGGTCGAAGAATGCCTGCGCCGCTCGGGCATCAACACGGGACGTTACACTGGACCGCACCTTTTGAACTGGACAGAGCGCATTGAAAATAATGGACACGAAATAACAGAGCAGGATTTTGCAGATCTATCGACTACCCTGAAATCGCTCTGCGATACATTTGCAATAAGACATCCAACAGAAGGTCCTTTAACCTGGTTTGAATTAATAACCGCTATGGCGTTTTTCTATTTCCAAAAGAGAGATGTCCATACAGCAGTGATCGAAGTAGGCTTAGGCGGCAGGTGGGACGCGACAAACACCATTAAGTCTGCCGTTGTCAGCGCCATTGTAAGTGTTGGTTTGGATCATACGCAGATACTCGGTGATACCATAGGCGCCATCGCGAAAGAGAAAGCCGAGATTATCAAAGAGAACGTGCCGCTAGTGACCGCTTGCGACGGAGAAGCATTGGCAGTAATCAAAAATGTAGCGATCAGCAGAAACGCACCGGTTCTTAGCATAAAAGGTGGCGATGATGACGGCGCATTTGTTGTTAAAGGCGCGACGGGCACCGCCCACGAATACGAACTAGCAAAAGCAGTCCAACAACGCATTGAACAACTCGGATTGAATAAATACAGAATCAAATTTGGCTATCAGGAACTCAATGCACGCGTGGCAAGTTCGGTCTTGGCTGTGTACGAAATCAGAAGCGGTCTAAAATGCCTCGAAAAATTCAAAGAATCAGTGGAGAATTATTTCTGGCCAGGACGCCTGCAATATTTTCCAGAACATCAGCTTATTTTGGATGGGGCCCACAATGAGGACGGGGCCCGAGCCTTGCGGGCAAGTCTTGATGAATTATTTCCAAACAAGCATATTGACTTCATCCTCTCCTTTTACAGGACGAAACAATTCGAGCCAATACTTTCAGCGTTTTTACGCCCCGGAGATAGAGTATGGGCTTCTCAAGCCGAGGGACGCCGTGCGGTAATAAGCACAGAAGAGATTGCTTCTGCCTGCAAAGCGCTTTCTGTGCCTGTTTTCTCGTTCCACAGCTTAAAGGAAGCTCTCAAAGGTGCTCAAAGTACAAGTGCTGATGGGCGTTTACGTGTAGCGACTGGCTCTTTTGCAACGGTGGCGGCGGCACTATATTTCATGGGCTATCAAAGCGTTGAAGCTTCACGCTCTGGCACTAAGCCCTTGTTCGTCCAAGCCCAGGCATAATACAATGCTGAGATCATGTTAGGCGGGGCTTTTTAGATGGTCGTCACGAGGGAACTCTCATACAATTTGGCTGGAGCGGTAAGCAATCTGGGGCTACCTGTTAATGGAACAGCGGTCCGTCTTTATGACTATTGGCACCAAGCCGGCGCCCTCGTTAAGCACTTCTTAGCAGAGCAAGTAACCGACAATAAAGGTAGCTTCAGTTTTGACGTTCGCAAAGGCATATATTGCCTGGAACTAGTGCCCAGCGACAATACTCGCTATGCCCGCCAATCGATTGAGGCAATTCGTGTTACAGCAAATACAAGTTTCACAATAGGACTGCATTCCGGATCGATCCTCTCAGGTACAGTTCGAAGCAATAATGGCGAGCTGCTTCCAAATGCAGAACTCATGGTCTTCGGCATTGAGCCACATGTTTTGAGAGTCACCGAGCCGCTAAGCGGGGAAGGTCACTTTGCTCTCAGCCTGCCCACCGGCAAATACTATCTTGCCCTAAGACACAAAGAAATCGAAACAAACAAAAAAGAGAAGAAGTTAGCCCCTTTTCTGTGTCCTGTTTTTCAGGTTGTCGAACTAAAGAAAGACACCACATCCGATATCACTTTACCGGTTCTAAATCACTTTAAGGGCACCGTCACAAACGTAGAGGGTCACCCGATGCTTGGCGTTAAAGTGGTCGTCACATCTGCAAGCAAGCCGGAAAATGTCTTTGCCAAAGAAATAGCGATGTCTGTAGAAACAGAGACGGATAAGAAGGGCGCATTTGAATTCATGCTTCAAACCGGTCTCTACAACATGCGCTTGGAACCACCAGCTGATTCGCACCTTGCCGAAAAAACTATTACTTCAATAATGGTCGATCACGACCGCAAAAAGAATTACACGCTTGAGCCTGGTTTTGGGCTCACAGGAACAATCACGCACAATGGAAAAGCGGTCTGCCAAGCGGCAGTTAATGCTTTAGGCGATCACATCGACTCAGTTTCGCTAACTAACGAGGACGGTGAGTTCCACTTTTCGCTCCCTGGTGGCAGTTATGAAGTAACAGTAGTAACACAGCAGAGTTCACTAGCTGATGAACCGGCAGTGGAAGTGGCACCATGGAAGGGCGAACTGTTGATCGATCATGATACCGTTTACGATGTGAAGCTGGAACAGGGAGTGCTTGTTTCCGGCAAAGTACTGGATCCAAACAAACAAGCAAGAGCAGGCGTACAGCTGTCTTTATATGCAACCCACAATGGTGAGTTTGACAGCCAAGCAGCCAAACGTAGACCACTTTTTGTTGGTATTACTGGTGATGATGGTGGCTATGAGTTCCGTTTACAGCCGGAGAAGTACTGGCTGGTGTTAAACAATCAAGCGTCTACAGGTCATTTGGTGCACGTCTCAGAAGGTCCATATACAAATGACCTGACTATCGAAGATGTGTGCATGTTGAATTTCGAGATAGTCTCAGAAAATGACGAGCCCATTCCAAACTGCCAGATCAGTTACGAGGCTTACAGCTTAAAGAACAAGCCCGTACTTGAGCCCGGAGAGATTGAGGAAATCGCACCACCGGCTTTCACAGGCGATGATGGACGTTGTGTCTTGACCCTTCCGATTGGCATTTACACAATCGACCTGCACCCGCCTGAAGCGAGCAAATATGCCTCCCGCCTGATAAGGCAACTTTCGGTAAATGCTGATATGGTTAGAAAAGTTCGCCTATCCACCAAAGAAGGAATGGAAGATTGAAAATCGCTAAAAATGCTATGCGCAGAACTATTTCACTTCAGCGCATAGCATTTTCAGCAGGGCTTTCATATTGCCTATCATTGGCTCATTGCGCACTTGCGTTTGCACAAAATAGCAACACTAAGACAACAGCGGCGGCACAATCGGCGGCTCAGTCCAAAGCTGAAAATACGAATCCGACTGCCAATAATTCAAACAAAGCACCGGAACAACAAAATAAACCATCGAACGATGAGGGACGGCAAGAAGCACACGAAAAGTTGCAACGGTTAAAAACCATGCAAGTCCGTGAGAAGACCCAGGAGAAGACTGGAAGCTACCACAATGCCGCCATGTCTTTTTCCACCCAGATTCCGGAAGGGTGCCAAATAACCGAGCTGGGCGATCGCTCAATGCGCGCATTTCTTCCCCGCTCCGAAAGCTTCCTCTCCTTTGCTGCGACAGCTCAACCAGTATCACCACAGGTAGATCTGTCCTGGTTCTTCCAACAAGTCGTCCAACACTTGCCACCAAGCTGGAAAATATTGAGGCAGGAGCCCACCACGCTTGATGGCGCTAAAGGCTATGCGCTGGAAGCCGAGGAAAACCATCCCTCAGGAAATACTTACAGACAACGGATCTATGTAATGCGCAACCAGAAGATCATGATTTTCGATGTGAGCTGCCCGATGGAAAACGTTACGCGTAATGATGCTTCCATTAAAACCATCTGGGCGCAGCTCAGGTTTTGAACAGAATTATTAATTGCTCAGTTCAACGAGTGCTCAGATCATGATGATTTGCAGCTCAATACGTATCAGCCTATTGTCGCATTGATGCGCGCGCAATGGCTGCCTCATCATCAAGCGGGCAAGAAGGCATACGAAGACGAAATCCAAGATTCTATCTACTGCCTGTGAGACCTGATAAACTGGGCATTGTTTTAAGCGCAACACTTTACAGCTCTTGAGCTGGAACGCAAAATGACATTGAAGCTAACAGCAAATATTCGGCTCCGGAATCAAAATGCTTCAGCACTGGCACTGACAGTTGCCTGCTGTCTTGTTCTGATTCTCGTCTGCTTCGGTTTTCTTTTGCTAAGCCTCATCATTGGTGGAGAACAAAAACTCAATACAGCTACCAAATCCGGGGCCCTGAATGTTGCCCAACTTATGCTGCAGCAGAGCACGCCAGCCACGGGACAATTTGCTGATGTCGCGGATCAAAATGGCAATATAACACTGGCCAACGTCAACATGGTTTATGCAAAGGCATTGATGATTGCGTTGAACGGTCAAGACATCCAGTCAAAGCGATTGGCAAACAGCTCAACGACCGAGAACGTCCAAGCCCTCATAAACGAAGCAAATGCAATTTGTCAGCGGCTTCAGGGGCAAGTAAATAATACGCGCACGATGCAGAACTATTTTCTGCCCGCGGCTCAGAATAACTCATTGGGCCTGTTTGGCGTCGGCGCAAGTGCTGATATAGGTAGCATGCCGAACACATGGAGCACTGCTTACGCCTTCGCTGGAACAGAAAGCAACGTCAGTGTTAACATGAATCAATTGCCTTTATCAGCTAATGTCGCCAACTTGAACTTCGTAGTGAAGCTCGGTAGCCACTTCTTTCCAGGCTACAAGCAAATTCCCGCGATGGGATATTACATTTCGTTTGTGCCTTATCTTTTGCAGGGTCAGCCCCAATTACTATCACCTGCAATCTTCGAACAAAGTTTGCAAGCTCCAACGGCTGACATAACCCAGCTTCCAAATTCATGGTCCGTGTCGGGACTCGAGAAGACTGGTGCACAAATAAATGGTGCTTTGACGGCCGCATATTCGATTACTAATCCGCAACAAACTATCCCATTCAAAATGAATGGTTTCATTAGAATAAAACTCAATCCTAATACTTGCTCTTTTAATTTTGAAGGCGAACCTTGCGGGGAGTTCAACTACGGCTACGGCCCGACGCCGGTCAACCTGAGTTCAAGTGAGTTTGAAATTCCGAAATGCTGCCTAGCTGCAATGCTAGCTACTGTCGGACTTGAGTCCAGACCCGGAGATCTCTATTCAGCGCTTTTTCCATACGAAAAAGGTGTGGCACAAACGATGCCGGTGCTCATGCAACGAATCTATCAAATTGCGCCCAACGCAAACCTGGCAACAGTTACAGCATTGCTGTCCGGCACCATGTGCAACGATTCGAATAGTCAGACTTACTATCTTTACACAGACAAGAACGGCAACCTGCAATGCAGCGCCAATCCAGTCAATATTCCTTCTTTCTACAATCTCAAGGCTTCAACGGATGGAAACTCGTACATAATTGCTTCTCAGGAGTTTCCAGTTGATGCACCTAACCTTGCTCAACTGATAGCTGAACCTGCAGGAGACTGTGTTGGCGCAGGAGTTGCAGAAACAGACATATCCATTTCGAATTTGATGTGGGCACCAAGCAGTGGCTGCAATGGTCTTCTAGGAGAGCTATCAATCAGTCGGACTTGCACAGTTGAGGGCCAAGGGTTTTGCCAGGTTGTTCCGAGTCCATAGGATAAGCTCGTATTTTCTTTGCCTGGCGCACTCCGCACACTAAACGAGTCACCCAAAAACAAAAGCAAGTTTTTTAAGCAAGATCGCGATTTAGTCCTTCTCTGGACGCTCCGCCCGGTTAAACTTGGCCTTGCTGAAGGCGTTTTCCGACAAGTTTGCGCAGAAGCGCTGTCCTTCCATTTCTCGGAGCTGTCGGTCATCTCATAGCGATGCGCTAAACCTGGCACAGAATTTCAGAGACAAACCCGGACAGCAAAGAGCTCCAGTGCTCATATCCGGAGCAGGCTTTAGACATTGAGATTGCTGGTTTTGAAGGCTTAAGCTTCTAATCACAAAAAACTCAGCCAAACTTCATCTAAAAAAAGCAAAATGTCGTCATTAGCCATTCATCTTGGAAGACCGACAATGCTTTTCTGGCCTAAATCTTAACGATAGTTGAGATCGTGAGATTATTCCCTTTCTTAAGGGCATTCAGAATAAGGAGGCCCAGATACGAAAATGCAGGTTTCACTTTTGCGACGCACTAAACTTTCCCTCGAATCACTTTGCCGCCGTTCGTTTTTTTTGGCACTGGGATTAGGCTTTCTTTTCAGTGGCAGCGTTATGGCGGCTCCGGCTCCGCCAAAGAAAACTGCGGTCCGACGGCCGATGTACCAGCACATGAAGCCTTTTGAAGATCTTTCAAACGTGGAAGACCCCAATGAGGTTTACGACCGAGCCCTGGCAGCATTTCAAGCCAGCCGCTACGACGAAGCAGAAAAACTCTTCAAGAAAGTACTGGTCCTTTCACCGAAAAATGCAGACGCAAAATACAACTTGGGCGCGATAGCTGAATGGAGAGGAAACCTGACGGCAGCACTGAAATATTACAAAGACGCGCTGTCTTTGAAGCCCGGAGATGGTGACATTCAAAAAGCTGTCGGTGATGTTCAAAATCGGATGAAGATCGCGCAGTTAGAACAAGAGAACAAGACCCATGCCGGTCTTGTCGAATCAGGACAGCGAGCCAAACGAGCTTTTGCCAGTGGCGACTACTATGAAGCAGCCCGTCAACTCCATCAGCTGGTCAGAATCTATCCACACGAGGCAAAAGTACACTTTGCATTGGGGCAATCTTTGCGAGCGCTCAAAAGCTTCGAATGGTCTGCTTATCACTTGAAGATGGCAATATACCTTGATCCAACCGATGATTCTTACAGAAAAGCCATCGTCGATTTAGATCACGAAATTCAGCTAGCCCAAGAAAAAGCCATTAACGATTCGGCTCAATTAGCCCTCTTGCATTTACGCCCATATTCGGGTGGCGAAGCTATTTGTGATACGGGGTTGTAAAAGTGAAAAGCAGAAATAAAATTTTGAACTGCAAAATCGAATCAGCGGTCAGCATGCAAGTGGTAGCATCTGTAGTGGCACTAGCAAGTCTATCAATGCCAGCCTTTGCGGCAGACAACAGCCCAGCAAGTGCTCAGCAAAAAACACTCAAAGGTCGAGTTGAATCGCGCACAGGCAACCGCTTGAGCCGCCCTGCGATGCCGGCATCTCCACTGGGAGACGTTTTCGACAATATAGGCAAACCTGGCGAGCCCGGGGTTAAACTCAATGCGCAGGCCGCAAAGAAAGATCCGCTCGATGCGCTTAAAAAAGACGACTTCAATTTCCGCCTCCAGTTATTGCAGAGCAGCAAAAACGATCCGGAAGAAACGAAAGCAGCCGAAGCCGATCAAAAAGACAGAGATTTGATGATCGCCTGGGATGCATGGCACAAGCGAGTTTGTGAAGCTATTCAGAGAAATTGGGTTGCCGAGCCACACATACCTCATGGCGATGAAAGAGTAGCGGTCAACATCACAAAAGATGGCAGAGTGCACTTTCACATGATCAATTACCATCATCAAACGACGAGCTCAGAGTTGTTCGATACACAGCGAGAGCACGAAATTGAATTTGAGGCCGCTGTGGCAAACACATTGCGCGGTATCGAACGTAAGAAGGTGCTGACGTTCCCGAACGGCTCCCTTCGAAAACAAGTAGAATTCACGGCACGCTTCCAAACAGATGCCGATCAGGAAGGTTACACATGGAAACAAGGAGATTATGAAAGAGTGCCGACAAGATAAAAAGGCGCTCTAACCGATAGCTTTTTCAGCCAGGTTTCTAACGGTCTTTCAGTCTTGAAGGGTCTCACAAATGGAAGAACATCCTGCGGCTAAACATTGCTCATCGTTCGTCTCATCCAGCAACTTTTGGTTGCTGTTCATTTCCTTCAATTTATTTTTGACAGCTGCCCCCGTAGCAGCTGATGGCGGTAACGGCCGAGTTGCACGACCTCCGCAAGATCCGACTTTGCACGGACGCGTCGAGCAGCGCAATGGAGTAGAAAAACTCAACCGACCACTTGCTGGGCAAATGGGTCTCAATGAATCGGTTCGAATTCTTTCCGGACGTGAGAGCCTAAATGGTCAAGCTATGGAAGGTTTGACGAATGCAGCTAGTAAGGAAGAGGTTCTCGAAAAGACGTTGAACTCGAACAATTTCGAACTCAATACCAATACCAGCCCCAACTCTTACCAAAAACTAAATCCCAAATCGGACTGGGATTCACTAAGCTCTGCCAGTTCGACGATGAGAACCAGCAAGCGTCCCTGCAGACGCTGCCCAGGCGCATACATGATGTATTGGGAACGCAACCAAGCAGGACAAGGTAGCGGCGGTCCATGGGATTATGGCTACGGCAATTGGGTCATCCTTTCGATGCCCGGAGGAGGCGACGATAGCTGGCGCCTGCAAGTCGACAAAGTGAAAGCGTCTCTAGCTGTCCCCCAGACAACCAGCTCGCTGTTTCCTGACAACAGGTGGCAAGGCAATTTCCCACCTAACAGATCCTCGTTTCCACAAACGCCATTACTGTCATCGAAAGACTGGGCGATTGCCCCTGTGCAGCCTGGACCGCCAGCATCAAAACCGTTCTTTGTAGATCAAAATATCGGCTGGGACGCCTGGTACAAAACCATATCGGATGCATTGTATAAGAATTGGTCAAGCATCAACTCGTTACCAGGCGAGGCAAAGCTGAGGATTAGCGTGCGACCAGGACGAAATATATCTGCGGAAATTATTTCAACAGATAACTTCAAACCCGAATTTAAAAGTGGACTCAGTAGAGCAGTTGCAAGCCTCAACGGTTCAGCGATCTTGGACTTTCCGCAGGCATCGCAAAGACATGCAGTGAGCTTCGATTCTGTTTTTACAGCAGGCACAAAAAACAATTCTGGCGCCTATTCAGAACGCACCAACGACATCGAACACATCAAGATCAGAAAGTGAGTCCTTACGGCTTGGTTTCTTTCTCATCAGGAGGCGTCTCCAGATTGACGCTCGTTAATTCGACGGGCACAGCTGCAGCGATAGCAGGTGAAGGCTTGATTGCGACGCGGAAAAGGAACGCGCCCATGATCACAAAGAAAATTACACCAAGAATTTCATAGCCACCCTGCCCGAGCGCCGCAATCAACTTCTCCTCGCAGCTGACCTTTTGCAGCATGTCGTATATTTGAGGTGGAATTGAAAGAAGAGCAACAACGACTCCGGCAAGCGCGCCACCAGCAACCAGACCCGTAGCAAACAAGCTTCCGCTGCCCAGCTCGGAATCTTCATCATGCTCGCCACGATGAGCAGCGCGCATATCGACGAATTTGCGAATGACGCCACCAATGAAGATAGGCAAAGTTGTCGAAATTGGCAAATAAGCACCCACAGCAAAATTCAATGAATTAACTCCGCAAAGTTCCATTGTCGTTGAAAGAAACACACCAACAAGAACGAAGTTCCAGTCCAAATTGAATGACAGCATCCCTTTAATCAGTGTGGCCATCAAAGTGCCCTGCGGCGCCGGAAACTTCGCGCTTCCGATTGCGTGAGGGATGCCCTGCGCGAGCATGTCCTTAGAGGGGTAATCTAAAGCTTGAACTGTCAGTCCAATGACAATGGAAGAAACAACCGCTCCAACGAAAAGCGCAATCTGTTGATACTTCGGTGTTGCTCCTACAATGTAGCCCGTTTTCAAATCCTGGGATGTAGCGCCACCATTGGCGGCGGCAATACAAACAATGCCGCCGACGGCCAAAACGAGTGGTTCATATGCGCTTCCTGTTAATCCGAAGCCAATGAATACCAGTGATGTAGCCATCAGTGTAGCAATGGTCATTCCAGAGACAGGATTTGAACTTGAACCAATTAAGCCGACTATACGACTGGAAACAGTCACGAAAAAGAATCCAAAGAGAACAACTAGAAATCCGATTAGTATCTTTTGCCAGATTTCCTGACCGGGAATTTGGGGAAGAAGTGCCATTAAAACAACAAGGACGAATGAACCTATGAAGACAGTCTTGACCGACAAATCTCTATCGGTGCGAGCAGTTGCTGATGCGCCTTCACCACTTCCTTGCTTGACCAACCCGAGATTCTCTTTCACAGAAGCAATGATAGTAGGTATGGTTTTAATGAGCGTCATGAATCCGCCGGCAGCAACAGCTCCGGCTCCGATCTGCCGTATGTAGGCGCGATAGACCGCATCGGCCGTGTTGGCGAAAGTATGCGTATCTGGATTCCAGTTACCTGGCCCACCGGCTGTGTGAATGTCCTTCAGGTTACCGAGCTTGACCAGCTGCTCCGCGATTGCATCCATCGGCACTAATCCGGCGAGCAATGGAATCATACCAAGCCAGGCCAGAACACCGCCAGCAACTAAGATTCCAGCGATCCGGAAGCCAACGATATAACCAACTCCCATGTACTCGGGAGTGATGTCAGCACTTACAGTAGCCGACGGCAAAAACTTATTGGTTTGCTTAGTTACGAAAGTCGGGGCGGCAGCTATGACTTTCAGAACGTGTTGTAGCAGCGCATATAACATGGCAAAGCCAAGTCCCTGATACGCAGTCTTGGCAAATTCACCGCCCTTCTCACCTGCGATCAGTACTGAGGCGCAGGCAGTGCCTTCAGGATAAGGAAGCTTGCCATGCTCTTTCACAATCAATGACCGCCTCAGAGGGATCATCATGAGCGTGCCCAGAATGCCACCCAGCACTGCCAGAATAAAGATTGTCACGTACTCGAAGTACGGAGCACCGACACTCTGACCATTAGCTGCCATTGAGAGGAAAAGAAATCCTGGCAACGTGAAAACAACACCTGAGGCAATTGATTCGCCTGCCGATGCAGTCGTTTGAATGATGTTGTTTTCAAGGATCGTGGTCTTCAAGAGCTTTCGCCCAATTGAAATTGCCAACACGGCAACTGGAATTGAAGCAGACACGGTCAAACCCGCTTTGAGCGCCAGATAGACGGTTGCAGCCCCGAATAGCAGTCCAAAGATGCCTCCTGCAATCAATGCTTTCGGCGTGAATTCTTTGATATTTTCTTCGGGAGCGATGTAAGGCTTGAATTCCTTTTCGCTCACTGTGACGTTGTTTGTGCTAATGTCTGCCATGCTATTTTCCCGAACAGCCCACGCGATGAATGCCCCTAAGGATATCACTGGAGACGAACGAATATGTTTGGTGGCCGAAAACTAGCCGCATTATTTAGCTTTGGCATCTTATCAAGCTTCGCATTACAAGTAGAACCTTCCCAAGCGGAAGATGCATTGGCTGAACGACTGGATCCGAAATCAAATGTGCTTGTCATTGCTCATCGCGGTGCCAGTGGCTATCGCCCAGAACATACACTTGCAGCTTATGAGCTTGCAATTGATCTTGGCGCGGATTTTATAGAACCGGACATAGTGCCAAGCAAAGACGGAGCACTTATTGCGCGCCACGAAAATAACATTTCTGGCACCACTGACGTCGCCGAGCACCAAGAATTCACTACTCGAAAGTGCAAGAAAGTGATCGATGGAAGCATTGAAGAAGGTTGGTTTACAGAAGATTTCACGTTAGCCGAATTGAAAACGCTGAAAGCAAAAGAGCGTATGCCGCAGATAAGGCAACACAACACGATTTATGATAATCGATATGAGATACCTACTCTTCAAGAAATACTTGATCTGGTTCGCAAGAAAGAGAAACAACTCAATCGCAAAATTGGCATCTATCCAGAAGTGAAACATCCGACTTATTTCGCGTCTCTATCTCTTTCCACAGAAGCGAAACTCCTCGATACCTTGCAGAAGAATGGTTATACGGATCGCAACGATCCGGTTTTTATTCAGTGTTTCGAGCCTAGTACACTGCAGAAACTGAGATCAAAAACTAAACTGAAGCTGATTCAATTGATTGATGAGAGTGGACAACCTTATGATTGGACGGCGACAAAAGACAAGCGTTCAAGTGCCTCGATGCTCACTGCGGAGGGGCTAAAAGAGATCGCAGGGTATGCAGATGGAATTGGTCCCAATAAAAATTTGATTTTTCCACGAGCTGAAAACGGTTCCATCAAAGCTCCCAGCGAGTTGGTCAGAGCTGCTCATAAAGCAGGACTCCAAGTTCACCCCTGGACATTTAGAAATGAGAACAACTTTCTCCCCGCAAATCTTCGCAGTGGGGATCAGAAAGCTGCCGACGCGCTTACTAATTATGGTGATGCTATTAAAGAATACGAGTTATTCTATAACGCCGGTGTAGACGGCGTTTTTAGCGAGAGTCCAGACACAGCCGCGGAAGCACGAAAATAAGAAACGTCGGCCAACTAAACCTTCGTCTTCATCCACTCGCCAGATCTAAATCGCAAAGTGCAGAGCACCGCGCAAACAGTGACGGAAATCGCCATCGCGATCCAAACCCCATCCGTCCCCATGTTTAGCGTGATCGCCAGCCACCAAGAGAGTGGCAAACGAACCACTGAATTGCAGAACAGCGAAAAGAACATCGGCATTTTTGTGTCGCCCGCCCCTTGCAGCGCGCCCATCAGAACCATGGCGACAGCAAGGAAGGGCTCAGCTATTGCGTTGATTCTTAAATAGCTGGCTGTAAATTTTATCGTGGTCGGATCCTGACTCATCACCGATGCAATCTGGTCCGCACCAACAAACATCAAGGCGCCAAAGATAGCCATTAGACCGCAGGCGAGCCCGGTAACGTTCCAACCAGCCCGCATAGCTCTATCTTCTTTTTTCGCTCCAAGATTCTGTCCGACAATTGACGAAACAGCCAAGCTGAATGCCATCATCGGCATAAATAACAATCCTTCAACGCGCATACCGATTGTCCATGAAGCAAGCGCAGCAGTAGCATTAGGCACGTGCTTCAAAATGAAGAAAACAGCGAATACACTGCCCGCCCAACCGCTTCTTTGAATCGCAGAGGGCAAACCGATTCGTAGAATTCGCTTCTGCATATCCCAATCGAATTTGCCGACTTGTGAAAGGCTAGCCTTTAGCGGGGACCGATAAATCAAGAAAACAGCAACAACTGCTGCCACCAGATTTGCTACCACTCCCGAGAATGCGATCCCCCTGATACCGAGCCCGGGAACGGGCCAATTCTTAACAACGGTGAGGTAATCGCCGATTATGTTGATCACGACATCGATCAAAACTATTATCAAGCCGGTTCGCGCATCGCCAATGGCTCTAAAAGCAGCGCCAGTAATGCAGACAACGCTGAAAGGTATTAAGTAGAACCCGAAAATAGAAAGGTAGGTCGACCCGACGCCCACAACTTCAGGAGAATGACTGAAAAGCGGGAGAAAGTATTTCGAGCAAGTTAAAGCCAGAAGCGCCAGGATCGTTCCGCAGATGCCGGACAACTGCAGCGACTGAGCAGTCCCTCGCAGTGTTTCAGCAGTATTGCCTTCACCGAACTCTCGAGACACAATCGCAGTGGTTCCAACGCTTATGGAGAAGATCGCAATCATGAACATGAATGTGATGTGCTCAGCCAATCCGACCGCAGCTTGCGAAGATGAGCCTAGATAGCTGGATACCTGAACATCCACCATTCCGACAATAGAGGTGGCGACGGTACTGATCAGCAGTGGCCATGACATAAGCCAGATGGCTTTCCATAGACCTCCATGTACTAGTGGAGCGTCAAGCACTTCATCAGGCAAACTTTGCTTCTTCGAACTTGCTTTCGACGCTTTACTTATATTCTTTTCTTCAAGTATTCCTGTGGAATCAACTGAACTTGGCTCGGAAGAATCCACCGCAAGCGACGAGCCAAGCTCAGAGGATTCGCCTGCAGAAGTAATAGATTTGTTTGACAAGCTCTCTGATTCGGCATCCATGTCTAAGTGCTTATCCCGACCGGTACGCGCTGTCCGAGACTAGACACGCTTTCAAAGCATACAAAAGATTCCCAACGGCTGCATGGAGCACCTTTTATCTGGCAAGCATAGTTCACTCATAAGGCAGTCCCAGCAGGGTAGAGCGGCGCCTGGTCTAATTGCAAAACTTTACTTGCCTAGCAGTTTTAACCCTGTTCTCGCCTCAAAATTGTCTATGACCCGAACGGCCGACTTAGGCAGGAAGTCGCCCCTGAGTGTAGGCTCAAAACTTGGAATTTCATGCAAGGGAGAAGATAAGGCTCGTTGCCCCATTGCAAATGCATCGTCGGATGCAGCGGCAATGGGCTTAGCCATAATACGTCCGCCTAGTTCACCACCTTCAGCTACAACAAATTCGGCAGAATTCTTTCCTGCACTTGCTGCCGTTCTTTGTCCGTTTGTTATGAGTGATTCCAAGCTGGTTATACTTGTGCCGACAATCGGGCGACCTTCTGCAATTGCAGCTGCGACTCCCGGGCTGAAGCGCTCTGATGCGTTAACTCCTATTTTTCCACCTAATACAGATGCATCCTGAACAACGAATTTTTGCCCTACGCCTAGAGCCTCTGAGCTGCTAGCTTTCGCTGCGTTGCCAATTCCACCGCGCAGGAGGGCGTAAGCGCTGGCGGCAGCTAGACCTACGGCCGCCGCTGCTGCTAGTTTGTTGTCAGCCGCCCATCCATAGGCATCAGCCAATAGATTGCTTATTCCTGCTTGTTTCTGCTCGGTTAAGAGATCTCTGTTCGGCCCTAAGGGTATCTCAGTATTAAAATCGAAATCCTGCATGTCTCATCCTCAAGTACCGAGAGTTATACCTGTGGGGGTCACCCAATGGTAGGCGGAGCCGGCAACAGAGGATAGGTGCCCAGTGAGGTTTGTACGAGGCCGCGCGACGCTTTCTGTGGTGATTACAGCAAGTGAGTGCATAATTGCACAGCAGAAAAAACTGTCGATCCCCGGCACCACGGGAATCGACAGTGTGATGCCAGCCAAGCATCGTCTAGGGAAGGTCGGGAAGAATTCAAAAAATACAAACTATGTTTTTCAGATTTGCAGAATCTGATATTTCAAAAACGATTCGTGCGTTAGAAGGAATACGTGCACCAGCTTCAAGAATTTGAGCTCTGTGATTCTTTAGTTCATGCAGAATTCCTGGGTAGTCACGGCTTGGCACTTTCACCGTAGCTAGCTCGCCTTTGCGCTCCGTCACATCGGCAACCAAGTTCATAAGGCTTTTCACAGATTGATTGATCAATGGATTTGTCTCATGTGCCTTTGGCAAAGTCATTGCGGACAAAGCCGTTGCTTCGGTCGTGAGCAAACAGGCTGGTTTAGCTAAGACATCCAGCGAATTGGCAGCGGACATCAAGGAAACGGAACATACTCCGATTGATTTTTGAAGGCTACCGATAGGATTTGCAGGTGTGAATGCAAAAGCCATAATGTGTACCTCGCCAATTTCCGGATGCTAATGCGGCTCTCGCTTTTATGCTTGCTCCGCGTTGATTTCCTTTCCGTATGTTCTAAACTTTACTCGGATTTTGTTTCTAAGTTGTTTACGACAGGAAATTCAAAGATACGGACTCTAGCCGACTAACGATGACAGAACGTCAAGCTCGAGCATCCGCAGCGCAGATTCCCAAAGGCACGTTGCAGAAACATAAAATGGCAATACATCCGGAATGCTAAACAGATGCCTTTGTAGATTCGAGCGCAGCAAGTGCTCTGGTTCTTGCGAAAGAATGATCCACAAGCGGCAGGGGATATGTTTTTCCTAATTGAACGCCCGCAGAGGAAAGAACAGCTTCTGGCGCTTTCCAGGGCTTATGGATCCATTTTGCCGGCATATCTTTGAGTTCCGGGCACCATCTTTTTACATAAGTTCCGTCCGGATCGAATTTTTCACCTTGCAGCTCAGGATTGAAGATCCTGAAGTACGGTGCAGCATCGGCTCCACAGCCACCAGCCCACTGCCAGCCTAAGGTGTTATTCGCCAAATCTGCATCAACCAGTGTATCCCAAAACCATCGACTTCCCTCAGCCCAAGAAATGAGAAGGTGTTTTGTGAGGAAGGATGCCACCACCATTCTCACTCGATTGTGCATCCAGCCTGTATGCCAGAGCTGCCGCATACCGGCATCCACAATCGGATAACCTGTTTTACCTTTCTGCCAGGCTGTGAGCTGGGTTTGATCGTCGCGCCATGGAAACTTACGGAATTTCAGCTGCAGAGGCTGCTCTGCCGTATGGGGAAAATGAAAAAGCACATGATGGGCAAATTCACGCCACCCGATTTCCTTTAAATAGACATCGGCGCTAACTCGCAGCTTGGAGTTTTTGGCCGCACCACGAGCAGCCATGCTAACGGCATGCCAGATTTGCCTGGGACCAATTTCGCCAAAATGCAAATGTGGAGACAACTTTGAGACAGAGTCTTCAGCAGGAATATCTCGCCCGGGCTGATACCGCTCCAGCATCTCGTCGATAAAGACATCAAGCTGTTGCTTAGCGCCCAATTCACCCGGGATCCAAGCTTGTCTCATTCCGGCCGTCCAATCGATTTTTGGTTTCAGACCGAGATCGTCAATGCTCAAAGAATTTGGCATGGACTTCGGCGAACATAATCTTTCCGGCGCTGGACTAATCAAATCAACATTGATTCGTCCTGAACATTGATTCCAAAAAGGCGTGAAGACCTTGTACGGTTCGCCACTTTTGGTGAGCACCGTATGTGGTTCATGCAGCAACCCGGAATTGAAGGATCTTACGGCAATGCCCTTTTCAATGAGCGTTTTCTCGCTGTCCTTGTCTTCAATAACTCCGAACGGATCATAACGGCGGTTCCAGTAAACAGCCGATGCATCGATCTGAGATAAAATCTTCAGGATGGTTGTTTGAAAATCCCCCTTCAGAATTATCAGCTTAGAGCCAAGCTTAGCAATAGCGCTTGAAAGATAAGTCAACGATTCGTGCAGCCACCACCGACTTGCAGCTCCGGCAGCCCAACTGCCCTGGTCTTCATTCCAAATGAAGACTGGTACGACCACATCGCACTCGTGTACAGCCGCGTCCAAAGCGAAATTATCCTCAAGGCGCAGGTCGTTACGGAAGCAAACTATTCCAATTGATTTCACGTATTATGACTCTAGAAAGGGCGGAATATCCTGCGGTGGATCCGGCATGCTTGGCTTTGGCTGTGGAGCTCTTTTAGCAGTCGAGAGCGAAACAGCACCGGTCATCGCTTTGTCCATTACATTACTACCAAATGACATGCTGTCTACAGCCGAAGAGGGTACTATGACGGTACTTGTACCACCTTGCTTCATCACTTCATATAACATGTTCATGCCGCGCAGATGGATAGCCATAGGATTGCTCTCATAAATTTGCCCTGCATCTGCAAAGCGCTGAGCAACGGCGACCTCACTATCGCCAAGTAGTTTGCGTGCTTGTCCTTCACGAGCGGCTTGAGCAACACGGCTCATTGCATCTTGCAAAGCGTCAGGAATTTTGATATCTCGCATTTGCACGGACAAGACCTTCACACCCCACGGTTCTGTTTGAGCATCAAGCATCGCAGTCATTGCAACGTCCAAGCCGGCGCGATCGGACAAGACTTGATTCAACTCATTTCGCCCAATGCAATCACGCAGGGCGGTTTGAGCAGCGCCGACTACGGCTTGTCCATAGTTCTCCACTTTCAAAACAGCAAGTTCAGGATTAGTAACCTGCCAATAAACAACCGTATCGACATTTACAGGAACGTTATCGTGCGTCAAAGTTTGCTCGGCCGTAATATTGCTCGTCTTGGTTCTTACATCAATCGTGTAAGGAGTTGTTTCCATAAGCGGAAGCAACCAGAAGATTCCTGGCCCACGAACACCGGCAAAGCGACCAAACCTCAACACGACTTTGCGTTCCCATTCAGAGCAAATTCGTAGGGAATTCCACACCAAAATAATGCCGCACACAAAAAGAAGGAAGAAGATTTCCATATGCTGTTCGCCTCGTCGCCCTCTGTACAGGATCGACTGCAAGAATATCAGATGGAAACGCTTGACTTTGCTTGATTTAGATTACTTCTTGAGTCCAAATAGGCGTCCATGCTGCGCTTCCTGATGGCAACCCATGCAAGACTGAACTTTTCCGCTGGACGTTACGGTCTTTCCATCGGCAGAGACAGTTCCATAGACCCAGCCATTATCTGTTCCCTTGGGTGAACCTTCCATTTTCATCATTACGAATAGTGCATATAACTGATCGGGAGTTATTTTCTCTCCATCTGGAAATTTTGTCTTCTTCATCGTCCAACTTTCTTTCACGATTGTTTGAGGATCATCAGGACGATTCAAACGCGTGTAGGCCAACTTGTCTTTTGCATACAGATAATAGATCTTTTTTCCGTGAGTGGCAGCATCACGACTGGAGCTTATGTTGGGTTGCCTCGGTGGTAGATTTGGGGCGGCACACAACGCCGGCGCAAACTGGAAATTATCTTCCACAGTTCCCCAAGTTTTATACTCAGACGCGGCTTGCAATAATGCCTTGTGGAACGCAGGATCATTTGCTGCTTCAGTTGTACGAACGACCTGTGCGATCGAACTGTTTGACGAAGGGATATCGCCTGCCGAAACCGTGCAAGACGTCGATGAAAGAAAGGCGAGCAGTAACAAATATCCGTAGTGTGTTTTATGCATGACTGAAAACCTCCGCCAATCAATTTTAGCAAGCGAATCTAACAAACACGAAGAAGACTTCCGAGGGTACATTTTTGTCACGCCTTATCCATATTATGTATTCACCAGCCCAATCTACCCGAACCGAACTGGTCCAGCGGCCCCTAACCGCTGGACTTTTCATCTTTTTGATTGTGCATAATTTTGCTGACAGATTCTCCCAAGAACCTCCCAAAGCCCTCCCTATTATTTCCCGAGACCGCCCTTTTGATGCGGTTTTCACTCAAATATTCAAAAGCGAATTCATTATTCTGCAGTAGCGCTCACGAAATCCCGTCAAGAGTCTTGCTGAACTCTACATAAAATTGTTTGGTAAGAATACGTATTCTAATGGCTAGCAATACAGTTGCTTTAGGGCAAGCAACTTGCTAAGGCGGAAAATATGAATACAAACAGCGAAGCATTTCAATACATCGTAGATCCTAACTTGAAATACGATGGACCAGAATTCGAAGAATACTGCATTTCAGAAGGCGCATATTTACCAGCTAGCAGAGACCGCACTCCATGTATCACCTGTCCACTCTCAAATCTTTGCCTTCCAGGCTTCGAAGAGCAAGTGCGCAAGCTACAAAGAGGCGAGAACCCGAGCTTAACGGCAGCCTGTGCTTTCGAAGGCGATTCACTTTCTCCGGATAACTTACTAAAAAATTTGACTCAAGAGCAACGTGATTTCGTTCTCTCGAAAATACCAGGTTTCTAAATGGCACTATGTTTGAACTATTTTTCACCGGTTCAAACTTCAAAAGCAATTGATTACTATGAAATTTGAGGAAAATACCATGAACAATGAAGAACTGACACAAGCAGAACAAACAATTGTTGGAAAACAACAACTTCTGGTCAAAATGCAACTTTCGCAAAAAGCCAATGTGCTAACAGCTAAGCAACAGCTTCTAGTAAAAGCTGGTTTGGCAAAACTCAAAACAGCCGAGAACCAAATTTAGTATCACAGTTAACAGGCGGCGCGTGTGTGCCGCCTTGAGTATATACAGGGTGCACTCGACCGCGTCTGCTGGTCGAGGCAATGAGCGCGCACTAATACAGGGGATTTGATCATGAGCACAATGAACTCACAACGTGCACAAAGAATGCGAAAGTTAAAACAACTCGATGCCGAAGGCGTTCAGAGTTATGGTCGCAAATTTGCAAGGACACACAAGGCAGCCCAAATTGCAGAGCAATTTGTAATGCTGGAAAAGGATCAAATCAGCTCTGAATCAGTGCGCGTCTGTGGGCGTATCACGCGCGAACGCAATTCATGGATGTTCGTCGATCTGCAGGATGACACTGGAAAAGTTCAACTCTTCTGTCAAAAATTACAGATGAGTGCCGAGGCGCATAAACAACTGAAGCTGTTGGATCGCGGAGATATAATCGGTGTATGTGGTCGCCCTATGCGCACAAAACACGGTGAGCTGTCGATAATGGTCGAGAGCTGGGAGCTGCTTGCAAAATGTTTGCAAGTAATTCCCGAGAATGCCGATGTTGCACAAAATGCCGAATTCAGATATCGCCACCGGCATCTCGATCTCATTCTTAACGAAGAGAGCCGAGAGACGCTCCGCCGCAGAGCTTTGACGATTCGCAGCATACGAGCATTTTTAGACCAACGCGATTATCTAGAGATAGAGACACCAATTCTGCAAGTCCAAGCAGGTGGTGCCGAGGCGCGCCCATTCACGACGCACCACAACTCGCTGGATCTCGATATGCATCTGCGAATTGCTCCTGAGTTCTACCTTCGCAGATTACTAGTAGGCGGCATCGAAAGAGTCTACGAGATTGGAAAGAACTTCCGCAATGAAGGCATCAGCACTAAGCACAATCCAGAGTTCACATCAATCGAACTATTTGCCGCTTATGGCGATTACCAGGAACTGATGGATCTTACAGAAGGTTTGCTTCGTTCAGTAGCAAGGCAGGTGAATGGCAATGGAGAAGTTTCTTACCAGGGCGTCACAATCGATTTCGACAAACCGTTCGAGCGAATTACAATGGTTCAATCTATTGAAAAACATTGCGGTGTTGACGTATCAGGAGCAGACTTCGAACAAATTCGCGAAATTGCAAAAGGACTATGCGTCCGTTTGACGGATGAAAGTACGCGCGGAGAAGTAATAAATGCTATTTTCGAGCAGAAGGTTGAACAGAACCTTATTCAGCCAACTTTCATTACACACTATCCGGTTGAAGTCTCAGTTTGCCAGCACCGCCATCTTGAGAATCCAGAGTTTGTAGAGCGCTTCGAGCTGTTCGTCTACGGAAGAGAACTAGCAAATGGATGCAGCGAATTGAACGATCCTCGTGAGCAGAAAAGACGATTTAAGGATCAAGCTCGCAAACGAGATGCCGGCCATGACGAAATCCCCGGTCCAGATCTTGAATTTGTTCTGGCCATGGAATATGGCATGCCTCCAATGATGGGATTGGGAATCGGTATCGATCGCCTTGTCATGTTTCTAACTGATGCAGCATCAATCAGAGATGTCATCGCATTTCCGACTATGAAACCACTGCCTCAAGTCACGGGCATCGCAGAGCATTTGCACGCAGACGACAGCGACATTAGAGAAGTCGGTTAGATAGTAGGAGCGCAGGCTGCGACTGCCTACAATTGGTGCCGCACAAAATCAAGGTATAAAAAATGACGCATTCAGCACTTGGCTATAACGAAACTGATCTGGCTTCCTTAGCGACTACAAGCAGTGCCGCAAGAGAAGCAGCCCAACTATCAGAGCTTTTGAAAACGCACAGGGAAATGCTGTCCGGACTACAGGAACTTGAGGAACTATGCCTGTCAAATCCAAACCCGAACACGGCTAATCAAGTTAGAAAGATCACTATTACGCCGGAACTACTTGAACGCAGAACAGTTCGTTTTTGCCTGCGAATTGCTCTATCAATAGTAATCATTGCGGGCAGCTCCGCCTGCATGTTGTCGGGGTCTGTGTTTCTCTTTGTACTTGGCCTAATTGTTCAAGGCGCCATGTATGTTCATCTAATCGAATTACAACACTCGGTGCTGCACATGCAAGCATTCGAATCGCCTAGAGTAGCGCGCTTAGTCGGATTCTGTCTTGGAATTCCGATGATGATCTCCTTTTCTGATTTTCAATACCGGCATCTGCGCCATCACAAGCATCTTGGCACAATGCAAAATACTGAAACCTTCAACTATTCACACTCTAAGCTCAATACCCTGAAAGGATTTTTGGCAGCTAGCTTCGACTACTCTCGATGGCAAACGATGTGCCAGAGATTAATCAAAGCGTTCACCGGAAAGCAAATTACCGAAGGAGTGAACAGCTTGATCGAAATGCGCGTCCGCCATGAATATCAAATTTTCGGAGTAATTCTCCTTTCAGTGTCCTTGCTGTCGATGCTGCTAGGCACTCCAATGCCACTCATTCTGTGGCTGCTTCCTCTTTTCGCCGCCGAGCCAGTTCATTTCTTGCTGGAACTGCCTGAGCATTTCGGATTACCGGCTCATTCAAACTCTGACGTTTTCCAAAATACCAGAATCTGGGGCGGGTCATGGTTCGCTCGATGGTTTACTCACAATACGAATTACCACTTGGCTCATCACTTTCATCAGCGCGTGCCAATGGACAAATTGCCCGAATTGACAAAACAGCTCGATCCTTACATCCCGAATAGCTCTCGCAGCCAATCATACCCAGGTTTCTATTGGGAAGTGCTCAGAGGCAAAATCCGGCCAGACTTTCTGGACATGAACTAAACAAATTCATCTGTTGAAGGATTGAGATCAAAATACGCGGCTTCCGCATCTGGATTCTCAGCAATAAATACATGTCCAAAACACCAAATACATGCCTCGGCAGGAGAGCACGGCGGTAGTCGAGTTTGGATTTGCTAGTTGCTTCTTCGTCACCTATTCCAAATTACTATTGAAATTCTTTTTTGGAAATGTAGATTGTAATGAATTGCATTTTACGCGTCAGTGCATTTTAATAGCATTAACCGTGCCACCTGATCACTCACTCGTTCGAACCGCAAAAATTAGCATTAAACTACCGGCACGACCACATCGAATTATTATATTAAAGCGGTTCGAATCTTCAGTGAGGTGGTCCCATGGAGATTATCGACGCGTCGCGTTTGCGCCTTCGTGCAAAAGACAAAAAAGAATGCAAGTCCGAATTAATTGAAGCGCGATGGAATGGCGGCTTCAAATGCCCAGCATGTGGCCATGCAAAAGGATACTGGCTTCGCAAGCGCGAGCTGTTCGAATGCGCGAATCGCAAATGCAAGAAGCAAACATCTCCAACTGCCGGCACACAGTTTCATCGAGTCCACAGGATAGAGGTGCTGTGGGTCGTGATGGCGAAAAACGTATCCTCGCAGAAGGATTTGAACTCTGGCTCGATAAGGATGAGCACTGGGCTTTCTTACTTTAGTGGGCGGCAAATGCTCCGTAGGCTAGAAAGGTATTTGGGGCGTATTGAACGACCGACCTCACGCCCGGTTGCTCCATGGCTGAAGGAGGATGATGCCTGAGTTAACTTACAAATCCGCAGCTGCCCGCACGCAGTGTAAGTTTTCTCAGGCGACTGTACGCGTCGCCGCCCTGAGTTAACTTACAATCCCGAAGCTACCCGCACGCAGTGTAAGTTTTCTCAGGCAACTGCAGACGTCGCCGCCCTGAATTAACTTACAATCCCGCAGCTGCCCGCAAGCAGTGTAAGTTTTCTCAGGCAACTTGTCCCGTCCTCGCCCTGAGTTAACTTACAATTCCGCAGTGGCTCGCACGCAGTGTAAGTTTTCTCAGGCAACTGCAGACGTCGTCGCCCTGAATTAACTTACAATCCCGCAGCTGCCCGCAAGCAGTGTAAGTTTTCTCAGGCAAATGCACGCGTCGCCGCCCTGAGTTAACTTACAATTTCGCAGCTGCGCAAGCAGTGTAAGTTTTCTCAGGCAACTGCAGACGTCGCCGCCCTGAATTAACTTACAATCCCGCAGCTGCCCGCAAGCAGTGTAAGTTTTCTCAGGCAACTGCACGCGTCGCCGCCCTGAGTTAACTGACAATTCCGCAGCTGCTCGCACGCAATGTAAGTTTTCTCAGGCAACTTGTCCCGTCCTCGCCCTGAGTTAACTTACAATTCCGCAGTGGCTCGCACGCAGTGTAAGTTTTCTCAGGCGATTGCACTCGTCGCTGCCTGAGTTAACTGACAATTCCAGAGCTGCCCGCACGCAGTGTTTTCTCAGGCAACTGCACTCGTCGCCGTCCTCTTACAATTCCGCAGCCACCCGCACGCAGTGTAAGTTTTCGCAGGTAACTGCACGCGTTACCGACCTGAGTTAACTTACAATTCCGCAGCTGCGCGCACGCAGTGTAAGTTTTCTCAGGCAACTGCACTCGTCGCCGCCCTCTTACAATCCGCCAGCCGCCCGCACGCAGTGTAAGTTTTCTCAGGCAACTGCACGCGTCGCCGCCCTGAGTTAACTTACAATCCCAACGGAAAATCCCTAACTGTCGCCACTTCTTAGTGAAGGTTATTTCGTGATTAACCTGCCGTCCCAAAATTTTGACATGACTGACCCAGCCATCTGACACGCCTCAAATATTCTAATTACATCGAAAGCGACGCACTTGGGGGATTTCAAAATGTCAGATTATGCAGATATCAAATTCAACTTGGAAGAACAACAAAAGCAAATGCAACCAGCTGACGGCTGGACCGCATGGGCAGCACAAGGAATCTTCTCCACGGACTTCCATGCTGCTCAAAACCTCTTCCGCTCAATGAATGGACTCGATGATAAACACGACTCCGAATCTGCCATCGCTGACATCATGAAAAACGACAAGGACGGTAATCTCAGCCGAAGAATCGGTGCAGTTGACAGCGACGGTGACGGCAAAAATGACACCGTAGTCGGCGTCTACGAAAAGAACCCTGCTGGCAATTGGGAAATGGTTTTCGACAATCCTTGGAACGAGCTCGACAAATCCAACAAGTACGCCGTTAAAATCGCCGGTAAATAGGCAACATCAGCGAATAAGTTTCATACAGTCCCTCCCCCAACATCGAAACCGAAGAACTTAGCATTCACGTGCTAGGTTCTTTGGTTTGTGTTCGTTTTTGCAACCCTCTCATCGATTTCATTCCGATTTGTTGTTGCATCTCAGGCATTAATAGAGACCGTGTGCTTTGATCTCAGTTTGAATGTGGGACTTAAATCCCTTACGATCAATCTTTGCTCCGGTATCCAAATTTGCATCTACATTGCCAACATAACCATCATGCTTAAGGCGCACGCCTGTCTTTTCGCCGAGGTCAGCTCTGACGCGAGTGTGGCCCCCTGCTACACCTTCTAGCTCTGCGCGAGCACCGGCTTTTGCATGTACGCCGCGCTCATCAATGTATCCTTTCCCATAAACGCCCGCATTGGCAGGTCCTAACTGCGTGTCACCGTTTACGTGGACACCTGCGCCACGATCGCCTAGATAGGAGCCCACGCCGACGCGAGTTCCGATTTCCGGTCCAAGCTCTCCAGCGGCTCCGACACCACTTCGAATTCCACGTTCGTCAACGACGACTCCGCCACCGGCACCGATGCGAGCGCCTGGCACTCCAAGTTCGGCTCCTGCCCCAGTACGCTGACCGAAGGAGCCCCCCGCCCGGGCGATCCCTAAATCTACACCGCCAACCAGAGAGCAATTTTCTGTCCCTAGTTTGATAATTCCTAAATCGATGCCTTGGAAGCCTTTGTACGCATCGTCGCATAAAGCCTGTGATGCGGAATTCGCTTGCTCACCCTGTGCCCTGTAGCTCTGCTCAATCCTGTGGTCTGTCATGCAGTAAATCTCCAACTTGAATCTATCCGATCGGTCTGGCGGATCGAACCAAGCTGAAACCCAACAATAGATTTAACCCATAGCTCCTATTTGAACAATGTGGATACCACGAAAGATTAAACGCCAACCCGGAAGTGATAAACAAAAGCAATCAAGCGCAAGCCTTTGCCCTTTAATGAAATCCGTCCGCCGAACCGAACGCCACCAGAATCAAATTTGAGCAATGACTCCTAAAATTGGCATATGTATCAGCATCCGCTCGACTTTCTTCTCCGGGGCAGCAACAGCCAGTGCATCAGCATAACTTTGCAGCTGCGACTTGAAAGAGAAAGCCTTGACCACCCAAGCCGATTCATCACCCGAGAAGCTCTTATGATCAATTATATGAAAGGATTGTTTGGTCTCAACGAGCATGTCGATACTGCCGCGAATTCGTTGACCAGAAACATTTGCATGAATCGGACACTCTCGGTAAAGATAATGATCAGCGAATTCCTGATTAAGAAACAGATGCAATCGATTACTCATTAACAAAAGGTCTTCTGCTGACACAGCCTCAACACGCCAGATTTGCCTGATCTGTTTTGCGTTTTGCAAGCGTTGATCGACCTGTTCGTCTGGACTATCACAGGACAAAAATGAGTGAATACATTCACCTAGCAGATTCATATCCACGCGCCCGCTCAGTGATATGCGCTCACCAATGCTTTTGACAATAACTTGCGAAGGATCAAACTCCTGCTCCCAGTTGAGCTGAGAACTCGGCCGCAGAATGTAGGGTTTGAGTTCGCCGTCCGGTATTTTATTTTGACTGGAGCAATCTAACGCATAATTTGTTTTGCGAGCGGAATCATCACTGACCGTCATTTGATCAGCGAAAGATTTAACGGCAACCGAATGCGTTTTTTCGCCGATCTGCAGCTGGCACGGACCGGCTTCCTTTGGGAAGACCAGCAGCGGTTTCCCATCCAATTTCAGCTCTTCAAGCCACTGAACTCCGGAGGGATTAAATGTTCGACCTGTATAGGGTGCAAAGATCAATCGGTCTCGCGCTCGCGTCATCCCAACATACATCAACCGGGTGTTTTCTGCGCGCACACGTTGGACGGTAGCAATGAACTCAGGCGAAGCGCTTGCATTAGGCTCGAGCGCGCCATCCTTCTCGATGGCTCCAAATGGCCACGGCCAAAATCTGATCCATCGCCCCTGAAGCGGATCATCAATATCAAACTCTAAGTCGGGAGACTCAACATAGATTTTGCAGAGATCTTTGTGCACTTTCGGTGCCGCTTCCGAATCCAAATCGCAAAGTATAACTAGAGGCCACTCAAGGCCTTTTGCAGCATGATATGTAATCACGTGCACAGCATCTTCCTCGAGACAGGCCGGCTGCTCGCTGTCTTCCAGTTGTTCTAGAAAAAGCAAGAATCCGGCAACTGTCGCAGGACTGCGTGCCAGCCCACAAGTATCCTCGTATTCCGTCACCAAACCGCGCAGAGCATCAAGATTGGACAGGCGACTAGAAACGTTTCCCCATCCATAAACCATCGGCAAGACCTGGCCAAGATCGATTGCTCGGCTTAAAGCATCGCTGATCGTCAGGCGTCCTAAGGTTTTTCGCGCAGCATCGAATGCGGCTTTATTACCTAAAAGCCTCTCCGGGTTTCGACTAGCGGCCAACCATTTGGCCAACCATGCAGATTGATCGTCGTTAGAATAGTTTTGCAGCAGGTGGATCATTTGCCCCAGTGCAAGCTTGTCCGCAGGGTCAACAAGAAAACGCAAGGTAGCAGTTGCTAACAAACACTCCGGCGAATCGAGAAGACCCTGCCGTGTCATTGCTACCTTCAGCCCCTTGCGCGAAAGAGCATCGGCCACCTGCAAGCAATGATCATTCTTGCGACAAAGTATGGCGATGTCAGAGCCTCTGAGAGTGCGCATCGTGCCTGTTTCAGGATCAGGAATCTCATTTTGCTCACACAATAAATTGTGCAATCCTGATGCCAATGAACCAAAGCATTCCGACAATTCCTTGCCATGACAATTCCACGATTCAATCGCCGGGCTGCCGGACGCGGGACGGCTACCTGAGGGTCGAATTACTACATCTTCAACGCGAATACCATGAGAAGGAAATACCGTTTTAAAAATCTCGTTTGTAATACTGACCAACTCCGGACAGGACCGGAATGATTGCTCAAGTGGAGGACGGCGTTCGAACGAGGCAGCAGCAGCCTGCATCAGCTGCGGGTCCGTGCCTCTAAAACCATAAATAGCCTGTTTTATATCGCCAACCCAAATAGAGTGCTTAGACAACTTTGCCAGCTTGATGAATAGCGCTAGTTGAATAGGGCTGGTATCTTGAAATTCGTCGATTAGTACCAAATCCAAACGAGAGCGAAGCGACTCCTGCACAGCAGGCTTGTCCAATAAGCCTAGAGTGAGATATTCCTGGTCGACAAAATCAACCAATCCATTGGCCGACTTGTATGATTGATATGCCTCAAGACAATCAGCCGCGCAATCAAAAACGTTCTTCAGATAATTCTTCAAATCGCTATGCAGTCGTGGATGCAGATGCAGCACATTGCACACATTCACAAGGTCTTCGATCGCTTGCTTGTTCTGAACACCGATTTGCAGTTTTTTTACAGACGCCCAATCCTTCCACGTCATCGCACCGCTTCTGGCGCGAGCGAAGCACTCACGCAATGTTTGATTAGCCTTTGCAGAGACCTCCGATCTATCGCTGCTCAAATCTATTTTGTTGATTGCATTTTCGAGCCCAGATAGGAGAAGTTCATCAATTGTGTCCCCGTCAATAGCGCGCTCAGCTTTTCCCAACTGCCTTTGCATTCCTTGCCAGCTTCGCTCAGCACTTGCCCGCAAATGTTCAGATGGAATACCATTGGCACGAGCAAGCGTACATATTGTTCTTACGTGATCCATCCAGTGCACTCGTTTCTGAAATTTGCTTCTCGGACCAAATTCCATAAAAGAAAGGCGCCGAGCCTGCTCCTCGATGCGTTGCGCATAAGCATCGATAACACTTGCGCTGGCGATTGCAAAAAGATTTGCTTGCATGTGCTCGGGAATAACATCCTGTTCAGGAGCCAGACCACCTTCTAAAGCATAGTCTCGGAGGAGACGCCCACAAATTGAATTTACAGTTCCAACGTAGCTGGACAGCACCATATGCGCTGCATCACACTCACCGATTTGCAAAAGTTTCTGGCGAATTCTGGCAGTAAGTTCATCGGCAGCCTTGTTGGTGAATGTACAAACGAGAATACGCGTGGGGTCGCTCTTAACGGGTCCGAAGCCGTCAAGCATAGAAACATATTCATTCACAAGACGTGTTGTTTTTCCCGTTCCTGCACTCGCGCCAACGATATGAACGGATGGTGTTTTCTCAATCACGCTTTCTATCATTTCAGTTCTTTCACTCCACAGAAGTGGGAAAGTTTGCAAAAGTTGCATGGCGGTTCAACGAGCGACGCAGGAGCCAATACATCCACTGTTTCATCAAAGACGCCACTTGCGATTGCTTTACCTGCATTTAGCTCTTCCAGCGCGCGGAGGTAAGCCGCCAATGTGAGTTCAAAAGTCTCGGGCAAATCGCGTTGCATTTTCCGAACGAATGTATAAGAAGGAAAAACGCCATCTTGCGTGAAGAAGAGCTCGCCATGCCTGAACATATAGAATCCGGCCGGTGGCAATGGTGTTGCAGCTGATCCAACGGTTTCAGCAATTTTTGCACTTGCGCCCTGGTCAGCGGCGTCTCCGTTAGTTTCTCGTTTTCTCTTCATCTTGGAGAAATCGGCAACGTTGCTTTTTGATTCATTCACCAACCAGCTATAAATGGCCAACTGGAGTGCGCGTCCTTCCACAATTCTCTTTCGATAAAAATATGGAGAGAGAGACCACTTAAAGTCCAATACGGCGGGCGAACCGTCCGGCAACCTAACTAGCAAATCAATGATGCCAGAGAGATTGCCGTTTACGAACGGCGCCTTCATTGTTGTTTCTGAGCCATCGACCTCCACACCAGCATCGTCGAGAAAGGTGACAAGCTGTCTCACTGATTGTGGAATAACTTCCTTTGCTTCGCGCAATTGTGGTGCGGAGCCTGGAAGTAGAAGTGCAGCTGCCATTTTAGGAAGTAAATCAGAAACGCAGTGGCGGGCAAAAGTTTCGGCGTCGTCTGGACTCCAATGCTTTTTCTTTTCGAACAACTCGTTCACAACGGCGTGTGCCAACTTACCAAGCAACAATTGCTTCTGCGGAATGCTAAAGCTGCGCGATGCCCACATACCAGCGTTATATTGAAGCACCCAAGAAAGGGAGCAGCCCAAAAGCCTCTCAATACTGCTGTATGACTCTTTCGCTCTTCCCTTTATTTGCACGTTTGGTATCTGCCATGTGCGCAAAGGCGAAGGCAAGTGAATTGGGTCGATGGCAATGGACGTGAGCTCTACTCCAGCCACTTGGGTGCGCCCGGTAGAAAGTGTCGTGACAGGGTCTAAAGAAATTTTCTTGATCGAATTATCATCGATGCGGACTTTTAATTCATCCCAAACTGGATGAGTCGAGGCTCGGCGCCCTGCCACCATATGTGGCTTCACTAAAATAAGTCGTGAGCAAGCATTCAATATGGGCCAACGCCATGAGCCAGTCTCGCGGCGCAGTCTTTGGACAGGGCTTTCCCAATAGATATTATTCTGTCTGAGAATTTGAAGTTCGGCGTCTGACCAAATAGTTGTCTTTAATGGACTGATGTTATGCTCAGCAAATCCCCACCAGAGAACCTTGTCTGCAGTCGCCCAGATCTGTCCCGGCTTATCTACAATTGTCCAAGAAGCAGCTTCAGCAGTGGAAATTGTCGCCCCGTAAGAGTTAACCGACTCGATCATTTTTTGCAGTTGAGAAAGCGCAAATGACTCTTCACGGCAAGTGGAGATAATCTGGCGAAGCAATTTACTTTGGCCCGCGGCCAACTCATAAAGAAGGCGATTCTCATCATTAGGCGCCCGTTCAGCAGCCCACTTCTCCAGTCGCAAGCATATTTGCTCAGCTTCCTTCGAGCTGATTTCATTTGAAGAGCATCGTTCGAATTCGTCGAACCACACACGAAATTTTTCAATTTTTGATTTTGCAATCTCCTCTTTTTCGCTAAGGGAAAGCTTAGGGAAATCGCGCCCCGTCCATTCGCTCTGATCGCGGGTACAGGAGTCCCAAGCGCTCTGCCAGGCTTTTCCACCGATTCCTGGCGAGTCAGAAAGTGCAGCCAGAAGCTTGTTGCCGATCCAATTTGGAATCGGTCCGCCAGGCAAGTTTATGAATTCAATCATCGTATTAGGATCGAGCGGACGGCAAGCCAATTTGAACGCTAGTGGCAGAACTTGCAATATCGCACGAAAATGACCGCGAGAATTTGGTCCAAGAGATGGCAGCGACATGCTCTGGCAAGCGTGAGAAAGGGCTGAGCAATCGGAGCCCCGAATTATTACAGTGCCCTCTGATTCATTGCTTTGTGCTAGCCATGAGGCCGCCAAGTGAGCGGCTTGTGCTTCTTCTATAGAATCGATAATAGTTAAAGTGCCATCGCCCCTCAGAGAAACTTTGCTTGAAAAATCAAAGCTAAGAAGTTTTTCTTGCAATCGTCGAAGATCCGAATCTTCACTAGCAGCCGGCTTCTGCTCTAACTGCTCAATCAAAACGCCCATGGACTCAAGCAACTCGATGAGCCGAGCCCACACAGGCGGAAGAATGTCCTTTGGCTCGACAAGCGACAGCTTGCTTAAGGGCAACCTTCTTTGAGTTCCATCGAAATTCAATGCGCGAAGTTTGCTGAAAACTAAATTCAGCCGTTCGCCAAAACCATGGGCGATCGCTTCTTCACCTTCAAGTTCGGCAAGCTGATTCAGTTTTTCGAAGCCGGGAATCTTAGCGGCATTCCAACCGGATGCGATAAGCTCGTCTCGCACGCCTAGAAGAAAAGCAGCTGTCGTCCAGGCGTCGGCGCTCAGCGATGCGGAAAAAAATTGAGATCCATCATTGGCGACCTTGAGCAGTCTCATGTACTGCGCGGTGCGCAAAGCCTTCACCACGGGAGGCTGACGCACACCCAAGATAGTCTCTAGATGAGTCAAGAAGCTAAGTGGACCGCAGACAGCTTGATCAAATGATCCAGCCTTGCCATTTGCATGCTCGGGATAGACCAGCCCATCTAAATTGCAACCGAAAACCAGATGCATTTCCAGCGCGCTCCATCTGCAGCGGTATCAAAGGGTCATTCAAGCGGCATATCTTGCAGCCCTGTCATTTTAGCATTGGCAAGCTTGCTAGAGAGCAGTCCAGACTTATTCAGGGCAGTGCGCATTTCGTGCTATGAAAAAGGGAGCCCCGAAAGGCTCCCATAATTTTGTTGATTCACTGTTGCGCGGACTCGACTTGGTTGCCTATGCGGTAGCCAATGTCGGATTCCAGTTGAGGTGTTCCACAACAACCACCGATTCTGCAATGACCGGAGCGTATTGCTTGTTGACACTTTGCCACTTGCTTTTCACAACACCGGATTTGTAGATTTCCTGATGTGTTGCAAAAGCAACGCGATTAGACACGGTCGAATCGATCATAGCTTTCTGCAATTTATCTTGCTGAATCTCGTCACTGGATACTATCCAGATCATATCGACGTCACCCTGTGCGATGGCATTCTCGGAAGCTTCTCTGACCTTCTCAGCTGCAATTCCGAAGTTGTTGACTAGTGCTGCCCGATGGGTAGAACCATTGCGCACGAAGGTCACAGTAGCCGGTACTATGGCTAACTTTGAGTCATCAGTGCGATTGGTGTTCCATCGGAAGTCCGATATCAGTCCGGATTTCTGATCCATCAAAAAGATCATCCTGAGATTGGCAACTTCAAGTAGATGCCTCTGAATATCAGTGTCGGTCAGATCCATCTGGAGATCTGCACCATCAACCATGCCACGCGCCATTCCCGAGAGCATGTAAACGAGCGGCTTGGTTGGTGTCGTCCACCACGGCAGCTTGCCTGCATGTCTTTGACAAAGTAGATAATCAAGGTAGAACAATTTCCGCAGTCTGTCGCGGATTAGAACTGGTTTCTCATCGCAAGATATGAACCAGGCAATATGCTTCTCGAGCAATACATGATGCTCTTCGATGAACTTGAAGATCATCATGTCTCGTTCGCTTAATTGGATGGCCATTTAGAATTTACCTCTAGACAGGTTTGTAGTGGATCGCGCAATATTGCTCTCTACTGCTAATTAGATGCCGAATGGTCGAGACTTTCTCGTGTATTCGTTGAGTGCATCAGCATACTTTGGTGGATTGACAGACTTACTCAATCTGAGATCGCCGTCTAACTCCCAAATTTTTCCGTAGCTTGTGTAGAGCTGGTCTGACCGGTTATCGATATCTCTCATCATCCGGTCCAGCTCTTCTCTAGTTCTTGCAGGCGGGCGTGGCCTGATCATGTCTTCATATACGAGAGCAGAATCGTTGTACCAATCCACGAGGTTGTCGCGCAGCTGTCCTGACTGCGGCATCGCATCGATGGTGGGAAGATTCTTTATTTTTTGCGCCAATATCCTGTAATTCTTTGCGACTCTCGAAAGCGTGTTGCAAAATAGAGTGACACGCTCTGCTTCATCATTGAAAGGCTTGTTCATGATCATTTGATCTTGCGCACTGGGCCTGTAGTAGCCAACCAGGGAGTCCATGCCTTCAAACCACTGTTGCGGCGAACTCATTCGCCCCAATCGAGGTCTGGGAGCACTTTCTTCAGGATTAGGCATTGCCGACGATGGCACCCGTGGTCCTCGTTGCTGCACTCGTCCATGCTGGGTTGTATTTGTATGAAACACATCCTCACGCGGCGCTTGAGCAAAAGCAGGCGACACCATTGATAGTGTCATTGACAATGAAGCCGTGACGACCGCAAATAATCTTCCTGCTGAGTTCTTACCTTGTGCCATTAGTTGCAATACCTGTTCTAAACAACGTCCTAATGCATTTTGCCTTTCATCTAAACGCTCGGGAGCTGGCTGATGCCATTTAGTTCCTTCGCGTACTTGTCGATGCCTTGCCTGTGCAATTGGCTTCTCATCGATCTTGCTTGCCTAGTGTCCTTTTTTTGAAGACTTTTGGCTAGCGAGTTTTTCCCATCGGGAAAGTTTTTTTCTTCGTGTTTCTCCTATCGGTTAGGGTTGATAACTGGTTGTTCCGATGGTTCCGGCACCCATCCAACCGGTGGCTTGCGATAACTGCCAACCAGATCTGGTCCCTGGGGATGTCCAATTGCCGGTCCTGTCGGGCGATACTTCGGTACTGGTGCCTTCTGGTGCGGATCCATTTGATTTGCACTTGGTCTGGGCGCCATCTGCGTTTCACCAGGATCTTCAGGCGGTGCAAATGATTGCGGTGGATTAACAGGTCCTTGCGTTTGCCGCTGTGCTGCCTGTCCACGCTCCATCTTCTGAACGCCAGTGCTGTTGAAATCGAATGTATTCATTTGAACGATTTTCCAGATGGTGTATCCGGCGAGCAAGAGCAAGAGCCCGCCAACCGCGCCGATGACACGATCGACAGCGCCACGATTACCCATCACTACACCGATTGATGCCATTGACACAAATACTGTGGCAAAGACAACGCCAAGAATGACCAGATAACGGCTGAATGTGCGAACAGTCGGAAGTGGTCCCTGGAAATCGTATTTATTGTCTTTCTTCTGTGCTTGGAATAGCGTGTCTTGCGTTCCCTGAGCACCAGAGCGTGCTCCACCTTCATTGGTCACGCCCTGCGAGTTCTGGCGGGTGCCGCCATTGTCATTAATCTTCGGCCCATTGGCTTCAGTGCCATTGTCATTGGTACGTGTGCCACCATTTCCAGCACCACCGTCCCACTGTTTAGTGCCACCATTTCCAGTGCCATTTTCGTAAAGTTTTTCGCCGCCGCTGCGACCCTTACCAGAGTAGTACCAGGTGCCGCCATTGCCGCTTCCGCTCTCATAGCTGCGCGTTCCATAACCACCGAGTCCGCCACCATTATCCTGGCGGCGCGTGCCCTGGTTGCCATAGCCACCTTCGTAGGTCATCTGACCTGAGGCGCCAGCGCCATTATCCATGGTCCACTGTCCGCCATTGCCGCCGGCGTAATCATAAGTTTGTTGTCCAGAAACACCTTGTCCCCAGTCGTAGGCGCGTTGCCCTGCGTTGCCGTAACCACCTTCGTAGGTACTCATACCGGCATTACTGGAGCCGTAATCTTGTGTCCAACTTCCGTAGCTGGCGCCCTGACCCCAGTCATACATACCTTGTTGGTAGCCGCTCTGAGTTGGATAACGTCCAGCACCGGGAACATAACCATATGGATATTTTCCACCCTGGCTGCCGCCAGCTGGAAAGTGGCTACCGTGCGAGTAGTCGCTATAACCGCCTGGAACGCGTGCCGGTCCGTTCATGTCTCCTGGTGTCACCCCTGGTGCGCAGGAGCCGCTACCCGGAGTTAACGGAGTGCCGTAAGCAATTTGATTTGGATTTGTGCGAGGAGTGCCGTTGATATACGGATTACGCAAAGTCGACGGCTGGCTTGGCCCATTCAAGCATTCGGCATAATCAGCAAATACGGCCACAGGGGCAAGTAATGCTACAGCTGATGAAAGCAACATCGCGAAGCCCGATTGCTTCACCCATCTGTCCTTTCGTGCCTGGCTATCTGTCATGTGCTTTCCTCTGAAAAAAGCTAATAAAGGTTCTGGACCCTTAGTTTCGCGTTTTTTCAAGTACTTGTCTTTGGTAGATCTACGCTAATGACAATTAATCTGCGAATTTTTTTAGTCCTGAGCGGCAGCCGTCAGGGCATCTTTAGTGGTGCTTTCCGGCTTGCTTTCGCTGTCGTCGCCCAGAAGCATTTGCGACAGTTGTTCAGAAAGCGAAGTCAGTTCGCTAAAGGACGGAAATTCACTCATAGTCTCAGAGCTGGCACTGTCCTCTTCCGGATCAGCCCAGAGGCTATTCTTGATCGCGCGGGCAGCTTCTCTAGCTTGCTCGGCAGTCAATTGTCTGTAAGCGTTGCCGTTTTCGGCGTTGATTATCTGCATGGAGCAGGTGCTCGTATCTTCTTGTCCGACTATCTTTTGGACAGCCAGGTCAGATTCAATGCCTGAGCCGATTTCATCAAGAATGTCAGCGGTCTCATCGTCGATGAAGCTGGAAATTAAGTCATCATCTTCATCGTTGCTGTCGAAGAGTTTGTCCGGACCTGAGGCGGCCTGCGCCGGAGTGTTCCATCCGGTGTTCGGCTGTCTGGTGCCTGGTGTATTGGCGACAGAGCCGAAAGAAGCGCCGAACGAGATTGTTCGGGCAACGTTGTTCGTGGCCGGTGGCTGCATGGTCGCACCCGATGTAGCGTTAGCAACAGCGCTATTGGAAGCTTCAAGCTCAGCTTCAAGGAAATCAGCCGGGTCGACGTCATCAATCAGCGGAACTTCCGACATATCGAACTTGGTCTTGTTGGCGTTGCGACCCATTCCGAGTGAGCATAGAACAGGCTCGGCTGTCGGGCGCACCATCGGTTCGTAGTCGCCGGCTGGAATTTCGAGCATCTTTCGGCCGTCTTCTTCGAGTTGATCGACATGGCTGACTTGATATTCTTCTTCCAGAGTTTTGGCCCGTACGCCCGGCTTGTTGCCGGAATGCTTGTCGGCTTTGGAGCAGCCTTTGCTTTCGACAGGCTCTTCGATATCGAGAACCTTGCCGAGTGTGACTTCCAGACCGAGTCCGCGCAGTTCGCAGCAAAGTCCGTCGAATGCAGCAGTGCGCCCACCTGGAGTCAGCTCCTGACCGGTGACGATGTCTGCATAGACCTGGTGACGTCCTGCGATGTCGTCTGCTTTGACGGTCATCATTTCGTGGAGAATATTGGCGGCGCCGTAAGCTTGGATTGCCCAAACTTCCATTTCGCCCATGCGCTGTCCACCGTGGTTGGCTTTACCACCAACAGGCTGTTGAGTGACTGCGGCGTATGGTCCACCCAATCCGGAGCGTGCGTTCATTTTGTGCAGAACGAGCTGGTTGAGCTTGAGCATGTACTGGCGTCCAACGAGCACCGGCAGGTCGAATGGTTCACCTGTTTTGCCGTCAAACAATTGGACTTTGCCATCTTCACCCATCCACTCGTAGCCAGGAAGCTTGCGAACATCTGCCAGAGCCTGGGTGACAACTTTGTACGAAGCATCCGGATTGATTGATTCATCAAACTGGTGGATGCGGTAATAGCGATTGAGGATATCGGAGTAAAGACCAAGCTGAGCATCAAAGACTTGACCGATGTTCATACGGCTTGGAACGCCCAGTGGGTTCAAGCAAATGTCGACCGGTGTGCCGTCCGGCAAGTAAGGCATGTCTTCGTCTGGAACGATGATGGAAACGATACCTTTGTTTCCGTGACGTCCAGCGAGTTTGTCGCCAACTTCAACCGGGCAGAGTCTTGCGATTAGAACTTCGATTTCGCAAATGACGCCGGCTTTCAATTCCGGAGTTGTTTCCGGTGTGAAGATGCGCACGTCGATGACGCGTCCACCGGAGCCGTGCGGAACGCGCAGGCTGGTGTCACCCATCTCTTCTGCTACTTTTCCGAAGATTGCTTGCAGCAATTCTTCCTCTGCGCTCAATGCTTTGGCTTCTTTCGGTGAAAGTTTGGAGACGAGGATGTCGCCTGGCTCTACATAGGAACCAATCTTGGCAATGCCTCTTTCATCAAGATGCTCGAGGTCGGAAGCGGTGATATTCGGCAGTTCCGGAGTCAAAATTTCAGGACCGCGCAAGGTCTGGTAGACACCAACCGAATGCTTTTCAATTTCGATATGGGAGAGCTTGTGATCGCGCACTAGACCGCGACGTACAACGATGGCGTCCTCATAGTTTTGTCCGTTCCAGGAAACAAACGCGACGAGCAAGTTACGTCCAAGTGACAGCTCACCACCTGCAATACCAGGTCCATCCGCAATGATTTGACCAGCTTCGACCTTGTCACCGACTTTGACGGATGGACGTTGGTCCAAAACCGTGTTCTGGTTTGTGCGATCGTAGCGGATGAGCGGATAGTTACGCGATTCGCCGGAAGCTTGCGTTACTTTGATTTCCTTGCCGGTTACTTTGGTGACAGTGCCGGCACGTCGTGCAGCTACCGAGTGACCAGAGGAGCGGGCAACAACCTTCTCCATACCGGTGCCGACGCGCGGACGCTCCGGCTTGATCAAAGGCAAGGTTTGACGCATCATCCCGCCGCCCATCAGAGCGCGGCTTGCATCATCATGCTCGAGGAAAGGAATGAGTCCGGATCCTACCGAGATGAAACCTTGCGGCGCAATACCGATGAAGTCAATTTCGTCAGGTGTTACGTTGCAGAAGGTCTCGCCACGGCGAGCATAAACCATTGGTCCGAGGATACGGTTGCCGTCTACTTTTGCATCCGGCGGCGCCAGGATGTATTTCTTGTCGTCAGCCGGTGTGAGATAGACAACTTCATCTGTTGCCATGCCATCGCATACGCGACGGTAAGGCACGGTCATGAAGCCATCTTCGTCGATACGGCAGAAGGTCGACATGTATGAAACCATACCGCAGTTTTTACCTTCGGGCGATTCGACCAGGCAAACGCGTCCGATTTGGCTCGGATGCACGTCACGCATTTCAGTCGGTGCGGCATTCGGGTCGATTCCCCCGGGGCCGAACGAAGTGATACGGCGACGATGCGAGAGCTCAGAGAGCGGATTTTGCTGGTCCAAATATTGGACGAGCGGATTGCCTGAGAAAAACTTGTTGATTGCATTTGTGAAAGGACGAACATCGAGGAAGTCGTTGGGGCTTCCAACTTCTTCTTCATCTTCGTGCAATTCAAGGCGGGTGCGGATAGATTTGACCATTTGAGCAAGCGCCGGGCGCACAGCTCTGGTCAGTACATCGCCAACTCCACGCAGGTGTCGGTTTTCCAAACTATCGATGAAATCTGTTGTGCCATTGCCGAGCGGCAAGTTGAGCAAATATTCGACAGCAGCAAGAATGTCTTCTTTGCTGAGCTGCATGGACTGGCTGTCGCGATCCAATTTCTTGTTGAAACGACGGCGACCGAGTGAGCCCATTGAATAACGACGGCGATCTGTCAGTTCAGCAAGTGCGGTTTGACCGGCACCAGCGCCACCTGTGCCATCCGGCTTCCAGGCGCGACCGAGAACAGAGAGTGCTTCAGTTTGGGTGAGCTGTTTGCATTCGATTTGATTCTTGTTGAGCAAAGGCACAATGCGTTTCTCGATAGTTGCCCAATCAACGCCCATTGCAAGAAGAACGGTGACGGCAGAAACCCATCCGCGTTTCGGCAATTTGATGCGGCATTTGGCGCGGCTGGTTCTACCGGTGCCAGTTTCCAAATCCAGTTCAAAGCTTATCGGTGCACCTTGTTCGCCAAGAATGATCGCTTTGTACAGCAAGGAGGAATTCATGCTGAAGTAAACGCCAGGAGCACGCACGAGCTGTCCAAGAACAACGCGCTCGGAGCCATTGATAACGAAGGTCCCGCGGTCTGTGATAACCGGAACATCACCCATGTAAGCTGTCGATTTTCTAACTACGCCAGTTTGTGTGTCGCGCAGGAAAACATCCATGAGCAAACGGCGAGCATGTGTCATGTTTGATTTGCGAGCATGCTCTGCACTTGTCGGGTAGCCGGAATCATGGGCATAGTCTTCAAAGCGCCAGTGCGGCTTGCCATCCATGCCGATGAAGGAGATTTCGTAGCGTGAGCTGTAGTCGCTGCCGATTGGAGAGACGTCCTGGAAGAGTTGCCCGAGAGTTTGCTCGAGGAACTGACGATATGATCGCCTCGGGAATTCAGCCAGGTCAGGTGGTTGGAAATAGAAACTCATTTTGCAGCCACCTCTTTTCCGGACGCCGGGCCGCCTTCACCAAAAGCATTTTGCATTGAGCGCTTGTGGATCGCCATTGCTCTTGCAAGGTCGCCGGCAAATTCTTTGTTGCTTGGACGCAGCGCCGATGCGATGCGGAATTCAGCAATTGCATCAGTGATGTTTCCGCCTGCCAAAAGATTTACAGCGACGCGGTGATGCACTTCTGCATTTTGCAAGTTGCTGTTGAGCGCTTCGCGCAGAACGGCAACTGCTCCATCATAATTTCTTGCAGTCTCCAATTCGACAACACGTGCCACCATTTCAGCTGGAATATTCAACTGAGGGGCAGCTCCGACTGCCTTCGGTGCAGCTTGCTGAAGCGGGGCTTGAGCCATGGGGTTGTGTTGCGGTACGCGTCCGGTTTGACCGAGCGCTGCAAAAGGTGACATTGGGGCTTGAGCCGAAACTGGTTGGCTGACAGCCTGCGCTTGTGCCACTGGCTGAGCAGCATTGTCATCATGAGTTCTGAAGCCCATCTGGTGGTTCGACTGCATGCCGCTGCCGCCTTCAAACATGTTCTTTTGCATTGCTGGACTTGGAGCCATGTGTTGGACAGGAGCTTGTGCGTATTGTTGTTGCTGAGGAACTTGTTGTACATGCTGTGGGTAGCTCAATTGTTGCGGTGCAACACCACCCATAGTGCGCTGTACGTTTCCGCGTTGCATTTCTTTCATGCGGTAGGCAGCTTCTTTGTTCTTCTCAGGGTCGATAAGAACACAGGTGAGATAAGCTTGATGGGCGCCACGCAAATCGCCGTTGGCTTCAAGGCATTCACCGAGCAAGAACTGGTACTTGGAATTTTTTGGTTCCATCATTGCAGCCTGGCTGATTTCTGCCAGAGCTTCGCGCTTCAGTCCTTGATTGAAAAGTGTTTCGGCCGCAAGTTTGTGCTTTTCAGCCATTGCATGCTGTCTGGCACGAACGAGCGAGGCACGTCCTGCACCAAGACCTGGATTTTGTGGCTCGAGAGCTTGCAACTTGTTGTATTCAGATTCAGCGCCATTAAAATCACCAGTTAACTGGAGAGCGCCGGCAAGACCCAGGTGGTTTTCGGCAAGTAGCGGATTGCTGGCTACCTGATGTCTCCACAATTCGACGAGCTGTTGTCCAGCAAGATGATCTTTTGAATCGAGAATGACAGCGGTACGCAAAGCGCTTGCTGCATCGGTCAATACTTTGGGATCACGTGTGCTCAAGAGAGCAATACCCAGCTGTCTTTGTGCCGGTCCATAATCTTTGTCTTTCGCGATTGCCTGGCGGTACCAGTTAATTGCTGTGGAAATCTGGCCGTAGTGCAAAGCCAGATCGCCCATTTTTGTTGAAGTCTTTGCTGTATTTTCCAACTGCAAGGCGGTTTGGTATTCAACCATTGCTGCTTCCCACTCACCGATTGCTGCGAGTTGATCGCCAGCCACGATGCGCTCATCAGCGGAGCTTGGGTCGCGTCCTTGCTTCTTCATGGTTTCGTTGAGAAGTTTAACTGCCATTCCGTTGTCCGGAGCAGCTGCTAGAGCCTTTCGCAAGAGACCAGCGGCGGCGTCGAGATCTTTGTGATTGATCCTGTCTTGCGCATAAGCACAACGAGCAGCCGACAGATTGATTCTGTACTGCTTATTTCCAGGCTCCGATTGGCATGCAGATTCGTGGGCATGGATTGCTTCGGTCCAACGACCTTGCTTTCCGAACATGACACCACGATTGTTTTCTTCCAATGCTTTCTGAACTGCTTTTTGACCGGCTTGTGCGCGTTCTTTTGTTGCTTGAACGGCACGCTCTGCAGCTTCTTTGCGGGCAGCTTCTTCTTGCTCAGCTTTGGCACGCTCGGCGTCGCGATAGTCCATGCGTCGCGAATAGCGGCTAACCTCAGGAGCGTGGACATTCGAATTCTCGAAGTCTTTCAGTTCACGCTCGGTTGGCAGCGGTCTTGCATTCAGCTTCGTCGCGCAGACGGGGTTGAAGGTGCTGGCGCCAACCAGGGATATCAAACAACTTGTAATTATAAAGAAACGGCTTGTCATTACTTGCTCATTGCCCAACGGATGAATCGAATCCGGAAGATGAGCTTAGCTTAAGAGATCTACCTGCCGGTGCCTATTGGGGTTTGTCCCATGGCGTTCGTATTTTTCCCACAAGTGAGATTAAATTGGGATTTGAGGTCCCGCAGCGCGCCAAAAATCTGGAAAAGCATCCGGTTTTTGCACACCTTAAATCTCAAATTTAATAGTCGCGCCTAACTGTGCCGGGCTCGGCCTCAGGTTCGCCTACATTAAATACGAACTTGTGAGCCAACTTTCCATTCAAACTGACTCGAATTTCGTACAGTCCGGCAGGATCTCCTGGTGAAACAGTCCAGGCGTGGCCAACCCACCCTTCATCGACTGGCTGAAAACTTTCCATTACGCACTCACGCCCGCCATCCACTAATTGGGCAGATGAAGATCTCACCTTCCAGGTTGAAGGCGCTTCCGGCAGAATAAATTCTTCGCGGACAAAGACAGGAGCTTTAAAGTTTGTCTTGAGCTTCCACATATATTGAATTCCTGGAAGGTTTGGAATTACAACAACCGGGTGAATATGCCAGTTTTTGGAAGGTCCTTCTCTCTCGGTGACGACCCCGAATTCCTTCTTATCCAATTTGGCAGGATCCTGTGTGCTGTCGTCAGACTCAATAGACTTCTCTAAAAGAGTGCTGAAAATACCTGACGGAGCCCTCACTCCTGCAGGCGGAGTGGTTGTGTGGATGGGCTCAATATCAAAATTATCTTCTACGCGGGTATCGTGCCGGGGAATTAAGGGACCGGAAGGCGGGTCCAGCTCCAACTGCTTATTTCCCGGCTCGTCGGTCCCAGGAAGCAATGGCGTGTCCGCATAGCCGGCGCCAGCAAAGGCGCAAAAGCTAATAACGACAAGGATCAGGTTAAGCGGTCTCAGCACATTCATATATAAAGTTCTACCCAGCGAAAACCTGCAGTCAGAATACCAAGAAAACAGCTACAAAACTCGGCGGCAAGACCCACTATAAAGACTACAGATACATGCACCGTTTTCTGTGTCTTGAACGCTTTCAGGTATTTGCAGCCGCGCTTAGACTTCAAGATACGGGAGAAGGTCTCAGTGAGCGCAAGCTTGCTTTTGACCAGGTGGACTTTACTAATGTTAGAGCAGAACGACAAGCAGAAAGACGTGGTCGAGGATGCCGCCGCAAATAGCGGTGACTCCGCAGCCACGGAAAAGCAAGCCGACGCTGCCACAGCATTATCTCAAGAGTTTTCGTCTGAGCCGAGCCAAAGCAAATCAATCGGCTTTAGTTCTTTTGCGCAGCTCGTAGAGCAAACACAAAGGCCAGAGTCAAAAGAAGAAGTCACCCAAGGAAACGAAAGCTACAACGCCAGAAAGTCGTTAAGCAGCGAAATACTAACTTCATTTCAAGAAAGCAGCGGCGCTGGCCAAGAAATATCAGGGCGAAAACTTGACGCATCCAGCTCCTCCGTTGAAACGCCATCGCTTTCAATAACGGACATTGTTGCCGATCTGCCAAAAGATGAAGCAGGAGACGACAGCAGCTCTGATGGCAGCATTAAGACTTCTTATTTCAAAAGCAAGTTGAGCAAGGATTTATTGCGTGGTGCCAAGCACACCAATGAACACGTCGCCAACATCCATGCCGAACACTCTCCTGCAAAATCCTTCCACAATCAGCTCGATGCACTTCCTTCAAGCGGAACACAAGATCTAGAAGCAGTTTCCAAGCCAACCCAAACCCACATTCTTAGAATCGACAAGCCCGAGTCCTTTAAGGATTTGGAGCGCACTACAGGTAGTGCGCAGCCACAAAGCAATCTTCTCGGCACGCCACCTAATGTCGAAGCATTCCCGCCAAATCCTCCTGCGATTACCATTCACAAGCCAAATATTGAAACAGAAAAGCCCGGTAGAGCTGCCGGTGCAAATGGAGAAACAACCATTGCTGGCGGAATAGCGCGTCCGGGGGACGGCACAGAAGCTTCGCCGAAGGATAAATTACCGACAATCAATTTTCCCACTGGTGGTGACAGGGTTCCGCTTGAGAAATTGCCAGCGGGAAACAACATCAATGTTCCCATCGATAAATTCCCGAAGCCAGGTGACCTGATTCTTTCTCCGATCGATGTGAAAGGTCCGAAGAACAAAGACACAATTGATCTCCCTGTTACTGGAATTCCGCACATTGGCGATAAATTTCCCAGTCCCGCAAACGTGCACCTCGGCACCATAAACGTCGGCAAAGAGCCGGAGCATAAGCTTCACTCTGACCCCGCAGTCTCGACGCTTCCAGTGCAGCCTACATTTGGCTTGCCCCTCTATACAAGTATCAATGACGCAAAGGCTCCAGGCGCGAATAACGGCAATGGTCAAATCCGCGAGCTTCCAGCTACGACTTTTTCTAGGACCGAACCAGTCAACACCGTGGCCCCCGTGAGCCGCTATTCTTCCCAAGAGTGGATGAGCTCAATTGCATCGCAAACTCGCACTGAAGAAAAAGCAAAGACAGTAACCGAGCAAGAACGGCAACACACTGAAACCCAACGGAAAGAACTACAAAAAGAACAAAACAAGGAACTGCAAAAAGCGCCCGTAGAAAAAAGCCAAGCACAAGCTCAAATCGATTCATTCCGCGCGAAAAACGAGCAGGCGATACCATCTGAGGCTCTGCGAAATTCAACTCTCATTGCATACAACGCGATTCCACAGGGCGCTGCTGAGAAGGTGTTTGCCGGCAAGTCGCTTGTTGCCGGCGGCGAGACACAACTGATGAGAAATACTAGTGCCGCAAAAAATGCCGAGATGGCAATGCCTCAACCATTCAAATTGAGCAATATGGATAAAGCTCTTTTCGTTCCGCCAAATCACAAAGCGACAAATTTGGAAGCGACGGTCAGGGGCGTTCAACGCGAGAGCGGAGCAATTGCAAACATCGGCAAGATTGAATTTGCAGCTAAGCGCGCAGTGGCAGCGGCAGAACACATTGTCGCAACGCAACAGCAAAGAACTCTTGAAAGAGTATCTGCTGTTAAAGCGTTGGACGTAGGAAAAGGTTTCGGCGAATCAAAAATCGAACCGAAAGTCGATTTATCACAAGGTAAAAGCGCGCAAAAAATGTCGGGACTGGCGCAGCGCAATGAGATTTTAGTTTCAGCAGAGAAAGTACAGCAAAACCGAAGCGCCATTCTTAGTGAGCAGGCGAAGGTAGACGAAACACGCAGACTAGATTCATCCTTCAGAAACGATCTGCAACTGCGATTTGATCCGACAGCGAAAGTCGACGCCACTAAGCAAAGAGTAGTAGATCTTGCTCAAAGCAAGATTGAGACAGCGCTAACTACCAATCACAAATTCGTTCAAATCAAACCGGAACTGATATCCATCACAGGAAAGGCTGACAGCAATTCGGCTCTTATCGCTAACTACAAACTCGATCGCGCATTCGCCAACAAAATCGTTTTTGCTGGAACAGTTGCAGCCGACTCGATGGTCGTCATTCAAAATACTCGCAAGACAGCAGCGGGCGCAGGCGAAATTGGATGCGCAAAGAAGGGTGAGAACAACCGATTCTTCCCCGGTGCCGAGCTAACACTAGCTGCCGTATTGTCTCTTTCAGGAGCACGCAAACGCCGTCGCGAAGAGCAATCCCAAATAACAACAAGCGCAAGTAATGAAATGTTGGCGAAACAAGTGTTGCATCGCCGAACACATATGGTTGAGGCAGGCGATACACTTCAATCAATCTCTGAACGCTTTTATGACACTCGCGAAGCGGCTGGACTTATCGCTGATTTGAATGCGATGTCAATCACCCAGCAAAGCATGGATGGCAGAACAATTATTGAACTGCGAGTTCGACAAATATTGGAATTGCCTGAGGCCGAAGAAGTAAGCAAGTACCTGGCGACACTCTCGAAAAACTATAATGTAGAGAAGCTCGTGACAATCGTGAAAGAGAACAATGTTGATGTCGAACTCTTGCGCGACTTTCTCGGAAAAGTTTGTGATGACAAAGCGGCCCCTGAGGGCGTATCCGCACTCGCTGCGGCTAACAGTGTTTTACCTGCCAAGCCTGAACTTCCAGAGCTGGTAATTGAGGATGACAAAACGCTCCCTCCGGCGAACGGACTCGGCGCGGTAGTCACCGATCTAGCAATGTTAATTTCCAATGGACTGAAACGTCCTACAAGGGATTTGGGAGCGCTAAGTTAACTGCACAGTTGTGCAGAAAGAACTGTGTGAGACGCGCTTAACTTCGCCAGGCGGAAATCCTACACTGTTTTCAGGGAGAGGGACCAGCGTGCTTTTAGCTCGCCTATGTCCTGCTGGGAGCAAAGTATGGCTGACGAGCTGGAAAATTCCAAAGAGTCGGGAGAAAAGGGCGACAAGAGCGCCGGCGAATCTTCCATGGGCTCAGGCGCCGCAGCCGGCGAGCGTCTTTCTCAAGAAAGCTTTCCTTCAAGGGAAGAGAGCAGACAGCTCAGTGGACGGAACTCCGAAACAGAACAGTCGGAGCAATCAGCCAGCAGATTTTCTCAAGACCGCGCATCCGATTTTACTAATCAGAATTTTGTAAGACCAGAACAACAAGTATCAAAGTCTGTTGCACAGAACTTACCGCAGCTCCAACTCGATACGAACAGAACCGCTCAGCGTAATCTTGAACAGCCGGTGAATTCCAATATTGCATCCAGCTTCGAGAAAGGCTCGAAGTTGATTGCAGAGATGACAATTTCCCACGATAACAGCGCAAACGCAGACAAAGCCGTGAAAACTCTTGATGCGTTCAAATCCACCAACAATAGCGTGGCGAAGCTAGCATCAAATGATTCAGCGACTGCAGCCATGCAAAATTTGGAGCGTTCCACAAGCCTTAGCAACGCGGTGAACTCACAAGACAATGTCGCTCAAACTGAACGTAAGTCAGATATCCAAAACGCTTTTGCTGACAAGAGAATTTCCGATTCACTCATTAGTCCTGATGCTATGCAGAAGACAAATTCAATGAAGGACTTGGCGGCTCCGGCTTCAAAGCTTGACCTGGCATCCTTCAGCGAGAATCAGGTAGCAAAATCTTTCACAGATAAAGGCATCTTCGAAAATAAACAGCTGATTGCGGACGCTGCCTTCAAGAATGATGCAAAACTCTCAAAAGAAGCAACCGACATTACTAAAGTGGATATATCGGCATCTAAAAATGAAACGATGCTGAGAGTTGATAGTCAGACGGCAACGGCTAACCAGTCTAAGGTAGCCGATCTTCAGCGCTTTCAGAGTGAAGCACTACGTCCGGACAAATCGCTCGGAGAATTCAAACCCGAGACAAAAATGGACAAGAGCCTGGCAGCTGAAAAACTAGGCTCTAATGACGCCATGCGCAATCTTGATCAAAGCAAACCAGCAGATCCGACCCGCAACGAAAACGTTCGCCAATTAGAAAAGCCTGTAAGTGATACCCTGAGAAACGCAGAGTCAAAGAGTCCGGATCAGCCGAGAGTTCCAGAAACACGATCAGAAGCGAGCAACACTCGTTCCGACAATCGCCAAGCTGAAACAATTAAGGCACCGGAGCAGTCAGCACGAGCAGCTGACGCCAGAGGAGCAGATGAAACGTTCAAGAAGCCGGCAGCAGCGGTCGAGCAAGCCTCCCCAACAAAAATGGAGCCGGTTAAGGCAGAAACTGCAAAACAAGAGACCGCAAAGCCAGAAGCTCCAAAAGTAGAACCTGCTAAGGTAGAAGCTGCAAAACCCGAAGCAGCAAAGCAAGAAGCCACAAAGCAAGAATTAAAAGAAACTACAAAGCCAGAGCATGCAACACAACGCTCGCAACAGGCTGACCGCCAGGACGACAATGTTCCGGTCGCAGCGATTGCGGCAGCCGCGGCGGCAGCTGCCAACGCAGCTCGCGAGGCTGATAAGGCAAATGCAACAAGCAAGCCTGCTGATCAACAAAGCAAAATAGACGGCGCCGGCAACTCCTTAAACCGCGCCACCATTAATGGTATCAATGCCGCTGACGCAGCAATTCAAACAGTCAAAGCAAGCGGAGATAAGACCACAACTCCAGCTCTCGGACGCGATATTCATCCGTCAGACAACAAAGGCGTTGCGCTTTCAGCGGAGAAAGCTGCAAACGCAAATGCCCAAGATTTGACCGGAAAGGCAATGCGCATTGATGGCAGCATTCAACAAACTTCTAGACTCGCCGACCAATCAACAGTCAATGGAAAGCCTGAAACCGGAGCCGTTTCCCTTCGTGGCGAAATCAGCGCAAATGGACGCGTAGCCGAAAGAAACGAAGCGGTAGCAGGAAAGGATATCAGCGCCAAAGCAGATACGTCCGCAATCAATAGCCGCGCAGAAGCAGCCGTGAAGGGCTCAGCCGATCCACGTTGCATTCAGTTCGATGGAACAGTCAAAGCAACAGGCGATGCAGCTCGCAGCGAGAAAGAACTAGAGCTGCAAGGCTCAGAAGCAGCTGACGGAGATTCCGAAGAAGGCGACAACAAGGTCAAAGTCAAACGCTACACTGTAAATGGTAATAAGCTATATCTAACAGGCGTCGAAATCAGCCTCGCAGCGTTGCTTACTATGGCTGGTGCAGCTCGTCTACGCGCAGACAAGGCCGACGACAAGCAGGAAGCAAGCGATGGAGAAGAAGGGAAGGATAAAGACTCCCAGGTATTCATCCGCAGAACATATATGGTCCAAGAAGGCGACACCCTTCTTTCCATTGCCGAAGATATCTACAACAATCGCCATGCAGCATGGCTTATCGCAGACATGAATGCTGCAAACACCAAGGAAGCATGGATAGACGGCAGACGCGTAGTTGAGCTGCAAGCACGCCAGATTCTTGAATTGCCAGAGGCAGAGGAACTGATTCAGTTCACCGCGAAACAACGCCGTGATTTCGATCCAGAGAAATTGGTCACCGTCGTTACGCAAAATGTTGTTGACCGCGAACTGCTTCAAGCTTTCCTCGGAACAGTTTCCGGCCAGGCCGACAGCGAAGCGTCCAACGTGAAGGGCACCGTTAGAGCTACTGCGGTTGTTCCAGCCAGCCAGCAACTGCCAGAGCTAACAATAGAAGGCATGGAAATCGACGAACAGCGCTTTCCGCCAACTGGACTTGGCGCCGTAATCACAGATCTAGCAACCATGATCAAACAAAGTCTAAAACGCCCAACAAGAGATCTCGGTGGTGCTGTCAGCTAGTTCATGTCGGCAATCGCCAATTGAAAACAAAAGAATTCAGCAAAGACTTTCACAATGACGTGTTTGGGATTCTGACCGCCGTATCCTTCCCCAGCATTCTTGGTGGCAATCAAAAAATAGATTTTCCTGGGAACTATTCCTATGATTTTCGCTTCCATATAAACATATAAAGCTGACGCCACCCCAAACCTCGCAGAGTTGTATCTGCAACAGTGCTTGAAACGGAGGTGGCGTCGCTTTTTCTTTCTGCGGCTTTATGAGCACGCACAATTATTGAATCGTATTTAATAGCTTCTCAAGGTCATCGCTCAAGTCGTCTACAGATTGATAACGCAGATCTGCTTTTTTCTCCAGACACTTGTCGAGAATGGACTGAACAAACTCTATTTGCGGAAGGTCCGGTATTTTATCGACAAGTGGACCAGGGGTTTCGATCAAATGCTTAACAGCAACAGCCTGCATGGTATCTGCTTCAAACGGGACAGAGCCGGTGAGCAGCTCATACAACATTACGCCCAACGCATAGATATCGGCTCTTGCATCGACATTACGATCCTCTAGCTGCTCGGGCGAAATGTAGTCAATGGTACCAATCACAGTGCCTTCCCGGGTTAATCTATCGGCCGAACCGACAAGACGTGCAATTCCGAAATCTACAATTTTCACAGCGTCGACACGGCTTTTGTTCTCTTGAATCAATATGTTTTCCGGCTTCAGATCCCTGTGCACAATGCCTGCCAGGTGAGCATCGCGCAGCCCCGAGCAAATTTGAATCATTACCGCTGCCGCAGTTCTAAGAGACAGCCGACCGGCACGATCCAAGAAGTCGCGCAGAGGCTCGCCCTCGACGAGCTCCATGACTAGAAAAGGCAGCCTATCATCAATACAGCCGGCATCGTAGATGGTGACAACATTGGGATGTTTGATCTTCGCCATCAATTGGCATTCATGCTCAAAGCGCTTCATCGTTTCGCTATTGCCAATCAAATGGCCCTGCATGACTTTAACCACGACATGGCGGTTCATCCTTTGATCCAGTGCCTTCCACACATTGGCTGAGCCACCAGTTCCTATGGAATGATCGAGCAAATAGCGCTCCGCGATCAAAGAGCCATTCAAGACAACAGCGGCAGAAACTGCTGGTTTTGGAGAGTATTCGAGCGAGCGGCGCAAAATTGACTTAACACGAGCGCCAAGTTCTCTCATTGAGAATGGCTTGGTAATGTAATCGTCTCCGCCGGACTCTAGACCCAGCTCTTTATCATCGATCGATGTGCGCCCAGTCATAAATAGGATAGGAGTCAATCCGCCCACCGAGCGAAACTCCTGACACAACTCCAAACCGGTAAGCTCACCTAAATCCCAATCCAAAATGATCAGGTCGAAGTCCTCGCTCTTCAGCAACATTTTTGCCCGAGCCAAAGGAGCATTATGCTGGTAGTCAACGGAAAAACCGGAGCCTTCCAGAAAGTCCTTGACGACCATCCCTAATTGGCGGTCGTCTTCAACAAGCAAAATATTCTTCTTCTCTTCTTCTGCCACGAGTTTCTTAAGCCGCGGTCAGCTTGCAAAGAGAAAGGAGAATTCTTGCTCAAAATAGTCTGACGGCAGTCACGCCATCTCAACTCTATATAAGGAATGGAGTTTGCCGGGATGGTCTCCAAACCCTAGTTTCTGATTCTCGTAACTTACTGCTGCAAACTGACTGGAATGATCTCATCGCCATCAACGATACCAGATCCAGCGGCGGTAGAGGAAACGGCCAGAGCTGTCGGCTTCCCATCTATAGATGATGCATCTGAAAGATTGTCGGGATTTTCAGTGGTCTTTGGAGCTTTCGGAATCAGCGCAGTCGGCTGCTTCTCATTGGCCGCGTCGAGACTTGTAAGCTCACTACCATCGTCATTCAAGAAGCCGTGTATTGGCTGCGGACTGCTAGCGATAAGCTCATGAGCACCGGGCACATATGCCGACGGCTTTGCTGGCTCTTTCTTTTGATTATTCGGAGCGGGCGGTTCGCCCTCTTGCTCCTCAAGCTGTTGGCGCAATTGTTCAAGGGCGGAGGTCAGCGCCGGCTTTGCCATTGCCATTCTCAAGCCCCAGAAGAAACGGAAGTCCATCCCCGAGAGACCAGGGCGATTACCAGAATGGAAGTTCCAAATTGGTTCTGCTCTTATAAAAGCTTGCAGTCCCGGCAACTGTTTGATCACCCGGCGAGAAATTTCAAAGTCGGAAATAAACGAGTAGTTGTTTACCGGAATAGTTGCGTTGCGGCGGAACGGATGACGGAAGTTCTGCACGAAGGTTGTTGAAGCGGAGAAGCTCCAACCATTTCTTTGGTAAAGCATGCCCCATGTATAGAAGGGATCGATTTCTTTAGTCGGAGCTTGGAATGGACGCTTACCGCGAAGCTGCAATAGAGCGTTGGCGAAGAGCACCGTCCGTGGGGTCAGTACATAAGATGCCGTCAAGCCAGGCAAATAGTCAAATACGCAGGCTTGGTGCAGCTGATAAAGTTCCCGCCATTGGATTTCTGCTTGAATGTTTCCGCGACTGGTAATTGGAATGTCTTGCTGCAAACCCATACCAATCGAATGGATAACGGTGTTCAAGCGAACATTTCGCGCCAATTGGTCGCGAATCATGAAGTAGTTTCCGTATAGACGTGTATGCGGAGTCAAAGTCCAACCAACGGTTACGTTGGGCAGCACACGGAAGACCAGGTCATCGTTGGAAGCAAGCCCGATAATGTCATAAATTTGAGCTTGCTGGAATGCGTTAAGCAAGCGGAATGTTTGGGGCGGCGGCAACTGCCTGATCAAAGACTCTTTCTTTGGAAACTGGAATGGATTGGATTCATAGCGACCCGACACTTCCACAGTGCTGTTGAAGTAGAGCCGGGAAGGCAGCTTCTGCAAAATGCGCAACTGCAAGTTTTCAGCAAAGCTCAAGCGATTCTGCACCGTGGGCAGAGGCAGAGTATCTGTTGGAATGATGGTGCTTGAGGTGACAGGCGTCGGTGCCGTGAACGACTCCACTCTAGGTGTGACGGCAGGCGTCGCGCCAGCAGTGCCCTGCGCTATGGTCTGAGCCATCGCATATATTGGATTCACTAAGGCTGCTAGAACAAGGGAGCTCATGGTGAGCGCCTTGTGCTGCACAGATAGATGCATCATGTCCCCTTCCCAAAGTCCTGACGGACCGAACACCAATTTTTTTTTCAAAAGATAGTTCTGAATCTAAAAGAGCTATCTTCCCTCATAGTAAGCACCGTCCATGTTACCCGCATCAGGGCACTTGAGCAACTTCTTTATATCCTGGGAAAACCCATAACTTTTAGGACTTTCAGACCAAAAACAGTCTTCATTGCTGCTTGACAGCATTGCAATATGCCCTCTATCCATATGCAGACTTGACGGATCGTCCGGATTTGCGTAATTTAGCAGCGAATAGCAGTTAATAACATTTCACACCGCGCGGCGGCCTTGATAGAATTAGACCCTAAAATGGCTTTGTCAACATGGCATCATTGCCAGGTTACGAAGGAAGACAGGACAGAAAAGAGACTGGAGTAATCCTTGGAATCGGTTCAACCCCCGCGACATACAGCGTTTCGACCTAAGACGGTCGTTTGTGAAAGACACGAACTGATCAGATTTGGACTGAAGAGAGTTGTCTCTGAAGTTCTGGAAATCATCGGCGAAGCTTCCGACGGAATGGCAGCGACGGAAATCATTCGTCGCATGAATCCGCAGTTTGTAATTCTTGATGTAGATCTAGATATCCTGAATGGGGTTGAAGTGGCCCGGCGAGTTACACAGGAAATGCCACAAACGCACCTGCTCATACTTACCGACTCTTACCACGCAACTAAATACCACAACCAGCTCTTGAGAGCCGGCGTCAGGGGTTTCTGCCTGAAGAGCTCGGGTCCACGAACCCTATTTGATGCAATCGATCAAGTTGCACGCGGATTGCCATACTGCGATCCCAAGATTACCCAGCTGGTCAAGCAAACTCCTGTCAACGCGATGCCTAATACCAATCTCACAGATCGTGAGATTGAGGTTCTCATTCGCTTAGATCTTCGCAATAAAGAAATTGCCGAAGAACTGGACATGAAACTTAGAACGGTCGAAAAACATATCGAGTGCATACTTGCAAAGTTGAAAGTACCGACAAGAACTGCGGCGGCGCTCAAAGCAGTTCAGCTCGGTTATGTTCTTCTGCCGAAAATGCCTGGTCGCGACCCGGTTACCGGTGTTACCTACGAGCAAACTGTTGCTGAACTGCAAGCAGAACTTGCCATCGCAAACGAGCACCTCAAAGCACTGCTGAAGCAAAACGAACTTCTCAAAGAAGCACTTCATGAGAAGATGCGAAACCCAACGGAACCGCAGCGTTAACAGTCGGATTTACGAAAGTCAACGTTCAGATTAGTCAGAGGAACTTTATAAAGACTCTGAGACTCTGTTATGCTTGTCAACATATCTTGTACGGGTGCTCGGACATAGGCAGAGTTCATATTGGCTGTAAAGTTTGCAGAGCCGTTTTTAGCGGTCTTTTTTCAGCGCTTTTATTTTCCTCTGCTCAATCAGTTTATGCTCAGACAGCTGAACCACCGCAGGCAAGCGAAGCACCGCCAACATTCAAGATTGCAGGCAGTACAAGCCGCTCAATTCAAAAATATAGCGGTCTGACTTGGCTTAGCGAAAAGAGCATAAACCTTACGGGGACGCTGGCTGCAAAACTCATCCTTCACGGGAAGCCTCACCTGAAAGTTCAGGCTTATAGCTTTACAGATTCATTGCACGGCAAGTTCAAGAAAGTTTCGGTGGATCTAAAGGACTGCTCTTACAAGAAAGTACCGCTCGGCGACCTGCATGCCAGTACGATGATGCCTGTACAGTTCAGGCTATTCAAATCGAAAAAGGGCCCGCCTGGTGTGGCAGCACCGGTGATGGTGGCGGTCACTGGACAGGTAGAAGAGTCAGATGTCTCCCGCGCACTTGAAAGCCCGACGATATCTTCACAGCTCAACTTCTTGAGATTGCAGCTACCCGGTCTTGGGGATCAACATTTGCAAGTCGTGGAGCCAAAAGTGAAGCTGGAAAATGGCAAGGTCAAAATCAACACCTGGCTGATCACAGCAAATGCTCCAAAAGAAACCGGCGTAAAGCTGGATATCTGCGCCAGCCCGACTTTACAGAACGAGCGCTTCATCATGCTTAAAGAAACCAAAGTTGATTCAGCCGACATTATTGAGCCGGAAAAGTTTTCTGCATTCAGCGAAGACCTGCTCAATCCACTGCTCGATTTTGGAAAATTCGACAGACACACGCATGCCTTTCGTTTGAACGAATTGAATGTTGAAGAGAAAAAAGTCAAATTTGCAGGTAAGCTATTATTGGCACCAAAGCCGGTAGCACCAAAAAACTAGAAAGTCCTATAAAATGCGCCCAAAACTTGTTGCCTTTTTTGCTTCAGGGATCTTGAGCCTTACTCTATTGAACGCCTGTACCATTCATCGAACCGTTTTGAACGACCTCCCGAAGAAGGCCTTACCAGGCATAAACAATTACAATTTCAATGCCCCTGTCCATCAAGCACTTGAACGCGGAAGCATTGAGGCTCGGCAGCTGATAAATGAAGCAAGAAATGTTGCTGCCAAAAAGGAAACAATTATCTGGTTGGTCAAATCGAATCAAACGGACATGGTGCTCGTGCCAGTCCCTCGGCAGTCTGTTAACTCTGTAAATACAGCAGTTAAGGCTTTGCTGGACGGTCCTACAGCTGAAGAAGCACGCAAAGGATTTGGAAGCGAAATTCCTAGAGGCACCATCCTTTTAGATGTGATCGAGAATGAGAAGAGAATTGAGATCAATCTTTCGCGAAGATTCGCCTCGGGCGGTGGAACGAGCTCGATAGAAACCCGACTACAACAGTTGAGCAAGACGGTTCGCCCTCTAGCAGGGGACAAGCCGGTGTACTTAAACGTGGAAAGTAGAAGGCTCAGCATGACGCCCGGTGAAGGCATAGAAGTCAAACAGCCTATTAATATGTAAACGCCAGCACGCCCTTCAAAACAAAAGGCAGATGCTCTTCTTTGGTGTGCATCTGCCTTTGTCTATTGGCTTGAATTCTATCGCTCGGAGCGACCACCGGCCGACACCAGTGCGCGGTTAGCTTTATGGTGCAGCACATGCCAGTCAACCGTCAGATCAGCGCCCTGAGTTTCGTACTTCTCTTCCCAACTGTTGAACAAATCGAAGCAAGCATGATCTATATAGCTGACGTTCGTGATGTCGATATGGAGATCGGCATCGTGAGGAACCTTCTCAAGCTCAGCAGTCAAGTTCGGCAAGCTAAGGAAAGTAGCGGCGCCAGACAGCGTCATTGTTGTACGCTGACCTTCGTGGGTGGTCTGGACGTCCAACTTACACATAATGTAGAGGAGTTTGAGCAGCGAAAGAACGATACCGGTTGTGACACCAGTCAAAAGATCAGTGAACACGATAGTTCCCATTGTAGCCACGCAGATAAAGAGCTCGGCTTTGTTGTGCTCACCAAGAGCTTTTATCGATTTGATGTCTAACAGCTTGTAGCCTGTATAGACCAACAGAGCTGCTAGTGCTGCGCTCGGAATCAAACGCAAAACTGAAGGAAAAAACAGAACGAAGAGCAGCAACCAGCATCCGTGCAATATTGCCGACAAACGTGTTTTTGCACCGGCCTTGATATTGACCGAACTACGAACGATAACGCCAGTGATTGGCAAGGCGCCGAATATACCGCAAAGCGTGTTTCCCACACCTTGAGCTAAAAGCTCTTTATCATATTTGCTCTTGTTGCCAACGAGGATGCGATCGACAGCATTGGCAGTAAGCAAAGTCTCGGCACTGGCGATAAGTGCGATGGCCGCTGCCTCTTCAATTACGGTCCAGAATCCCATTTTAGAGAACACATTGAAATCAATGAAGTTAATCGAAGCGAACAAATTGTCTGGAAGAGTTACGCGGTTTACGTCTAAATTCAAACCGACAGAAAGCAATGTAACACCCAGAATCGCTAAGAGAGCGGACGGGATAGCTGAGCGTAATCTCTCAAACGGCATCTTTTCCCAAAGTAAAATGATCGCAATTGTGATTAATCCCATCAATGCGGCAATGTGATTTAAATCGTGATTTTGATTCAAGCAGGAGATGAGCGAAGAGGGAATGGTCATCAGATTCTCGAGCCCAGAACCTTTCGGTTTACCATCCAGCATTACATGGAACTGGCTGGCGAGGATTAAAAGACCGATACCGGAGAGCATGCCCTGTACCACCGCCGGTGATACCGCACGGAAGATGCGGCCGAGCTTAAATACACCGAACGACAATTGCATCAATCCTGCTACGAAGATAATAGGAAAGAGTCCGGACAAACCGAACTTGTTCACAATGTCGAAGACCATTACGGTCAAGCCCGCTGCCGGTCCGCTAACTTGCAACGGACATCCGGATAAGCTGCCGACGACGATACCGCCAATGATACCGGCAAGCAATCCTGACACAGGCGGACATCCTGAGGCTATTGCGATACCCATACACAGAGGTAGCGCCACAAGGAAAACCACCATCGATGCCAGGAAATCATGACGCCATTTTGCGTCGAATAGTGCAATCACTGTCCACCTCACAAGGAATCAGAATGTTTGCTGATTCAGACTAAACACAAACTATATCGGGAATAGACAAAAAATAAAAAGGGTTCTTAGCTAACGACAGCAACAAATCAAATTTGTTTCAAAATTCCGAAATATTGATCAAATCTAGTTTTCAGCGTTTTCGTACCTTTCACCAAACCTTCAATTTGAATTCCGTCAACAGGAAAATCCGCTAACAATATTTTTGCCAGAAAGGCTCGTACGGCTTGATTTCTCAAGCTTTTGTTAAAGATGACAGCCTCAGTTAAAATGAACGAACAAAAATATTAAAGCTTGAAAGTTTCGTAAGGCTGTCAGCCGCTTGATCTCCAGCACTTCTACTATGCATTGAAAACTATTAAAATGTCAAGTTGGAGATTGGTTTTGGGTACACGCGTATGCGCAATTTGCCTGTAAAATAGAAAGCTCTATGAAAGATTCGCAGCTCTAAAGCTGAAAGGGACTGATCGTGAATTCCTCTGCATCTGCACCGGCAACTCCTGCAAAACAAAACGACTTCATTCGAGACATCATCGATGAGGATTTGAAAGCTGGCCGCCACAGCAAAGTCATAACGAGATTCCCTCCAGAGCCGAACGGTTTTTTGCATATTGGTCATGCAAAGTCAATTTGTTTGAACTTCGGATTGGCTCTCGATTACAGAGAGAGGCTCCCGCAGAGCGGAACGCGCTGCCATCTTCGCTTCGATGATACAGACCCTGTCAAAGAAGACACTTTATTTGAAGACGGAATTCAGGAAGATGTTCGCTGGTTAGGCTTCCAGTGGGACGGTCTCTATCATGCCAGCGATTACTTCGAAAAGATGTTCGAGTATGCCGAGCATCTGATTAATGCAGGCAAAGCATATGTCTGCAGCTTAAGCGACGCCGAGATCAAACAATATAGAGGATCAGTCACAAGCCCAGGACAAGCAAGTCCTTATCGCGAGCGCAGTGTAGAAGAAAACCTCGATCTTTTCCGCCGTATGCGCAAGGGCGAATTCAAAGACGGCGAGCACGTGCTGCGTGGCAAAGTAGACATGGCAAATGCCAACATGAAGATGCGCGACCCGCTTCTCTACCGCATCCGACACACAGAGCACCACATGACCGCAGACAAGTGGTGCATTTATCCAATGTATGACTATGCCCATCCAATTTCCGATGCCATAGAAGGCATCACTCATAGTATTTGCACGCTTGAGTTCGAAAACAATCGAGAACTCTATGATTGGGTAATAGACAACCTCATAGACTATGCAAAATTCCCAAGCCGACCACGTCAGTATGAGTTTGCCCGACTTAACTTGAACTACACGGTCATGAGCAAACGCCGACTGCTTGAGCTTGTACAAGGTAATCATGTCCGAGGCTGGGATGACCCACGCCTTCCGACAATCGCAGGACTGAGAAGACGTGGTTATACGCCGGAAAGCATCAGAGCATTCTGCGCCAGCGTTGGTGTTGCAAAAGCAAACAGCACTGTTGATATGGCGCAGCTGGAATTCTGCGTGCGCGACGATCTGAATCAGAAAGCGCCGCGCGTAATGGCAGTTCTCAATCCTCTTAAGGTTGTCATCGAAAACTATCCGGATGATAAGGTCGAAGAACTCGAAGCAGCTTATTGGCCGCACGACGTTCCCAAAGAGGGTTCTCGCAAAGTGCCGTTTTGCAAAGAGATCTTCGTTGAGCAAGACGACTTCATGCAGGATCCGCCGAAAGACTATTACCGGCTGGCACCGGGAAAGGAAGTGCGCCTGCGCTATTCTTATTGCGTCACATGCACTGATGTGATCAAGGATGCTGATGGAAAAGTTGTAGAGCTGCGTTGCACTTACGACCCCAAGACGCTTGGCGCCAACCCCGAGGGACGGAAGGTGAAGGGCACAATTCACTGGGTCAGCGCGAAGCATGCAGTCAATGCAGAACTAAGGTTATATGACCGCCTGTTGAGCGATGAGGCGCCACCGGCTGGCAAAGACAGCGATTTCCTCAACGCAATAAATCCCAATGCCTTGCAAGTTCTAACCGGATGCAAGTTGGAGCCGAGCCTAGCTTCGGCAGCAGCAGGCGACCGTTTTCAATTCGAAAGACAGGGCTATTTCATCGCTGACAGCAAAGACAGTAAGCCCAATAGTCTCGTTTTCAATCGAATAGTGACGCTGAAAGACTCCTGGGCTCGTTCTCAGAAAAAATAACAATAAGCTGACGATTCATGAAAGGCGCTGACTTTTGGCTCTTTTCTTGGTAAGATTTATTTTTGCGCCCAAACGGCGCTAATTTGCGTTTCCATCATAAGTTTTGAAGGTCTGACATGAAGGAAGGAATTCATCCGAAGTACAGTGAAGTTACCGCAGTTTGTGTCTGTGGCAACCAGGTTGAACTCGGATCAACCAAGCCACAAATCCGCGTTGAAATTTGCAGCGCCTGCCATCCTTATTACACTGGTCAGCAGAAGATTATCGACACTGAAGGTAGAGTCGATCGCTTCGTCAAGCGCTATAAGCTTGAGAAAGCCGGCAAAGCCGAGTAAAGGATTGAGCGCGTGCCGCTTTCAACAAGCACAATCGCTCGCGACCGCCTGATACTGGCAGTCGACACCGCAGACATCAAGGAAGCTCGTCGATACTTAGACGAGCTTCATGCGCATGTAGGGGTGTTCAAAATCGGTCTGCAATTGTTTACACATTACGGACCTGAAATATTAAAGATTTTTCAGAGCGCCGGGGCGAAGATCTTCCTCGACTGCAAATTTCTGGACATTCCCAACACCGTAGCCAAAGCAGCAGAAGCAGCGGCTGCGCATGGGGTTGAAATGTTCACCATCCACGCCTGCGGTGGCACAGAGATGTTGATGGCGGCAAGTCAATCTGTAAATGCTTTCGCGCAAAAAGAAGGCGTGCCACCACCTACGATACTGGCAGTAACCGTGCTGACCAGCATCAGTCCGGACACCCTGCGCAACGAACTTTCAGTCGGACTAGACATGAAAGATCAAGTGATAAAACTAGCAAGACAGTGCAAGGATTCTGGAATAACTGGGTTAGTTGCATCGCCGGAAGAAGTCAAAGCACTCAGGTCGGAACTAGGCAAAGATATGGTGATTGTTACACCTGGAGTTCGTCCCGCTTGGGCAGATACAAACGATCAAAAACGCTTCACCACGCCGGCGCAAGCAATCAAAAACGGCTCCGACTATCTTGTGGTTGGCCGTCCGATTACCGGTGCGAAGGAGCCGCGATCGGCAGCTCAACAAATAGTAGAAGAGATGCAATCAGCGCTTGATGAATAATTGAGCAAATGCGGAGGTTCAAATGAGCGCTTCTCAGGATCAAACTAGTACGCTCATCGAGTTTCGCAAACAGTTTTCTGCTTTACAGAACAAGCACTACCTCAACTTTGGCGCTCAAGGCGTAATGAGCGAAAAAACTCTCACGGCGATCCAAGAAAGCTATCAATTTGTGCAAGATAACGGTCCCCTCAACAATCGCATGTTCGGGTGGATCGTCAGCCAGGCCGCTGGCATAAAAGAACTGATAGCAAAAAACTTTGGAGGGCAGCCTGTCTCTTACGCAATTACGCAAAATGCAACCGAAGGCTGCAATATCGGGCTGTGGGGGCTCGACTGGCAGCCCGGAGATAGATTACTTCTGACCGACTCAGAACACAATGGCGTTGTAGCAGCAGCCAAGCAACTAAGTGCGCGCCGTGGGGTAATTCTCGACTACTGCGAAGTTTCCAAGGCGACATCGGAACAAAGCGTTCTTGAAAAAGTAGAAGCATCATTGAAGTTGAAACCAAGGATGTTTCTCTTCAGCCATGTTTTATGGAACACTGGCGCAGTGCTCCCAGCCAAACGACTCGTTGATTTATGCCGGGCAGCATCCTGCATCAGCGTAGTCGATGGAGCGCAATCGGCAGGTGTGCTGCCTCTTGATCTAGAAGAAATAGGCGCCGATGTTTACGCGATGACGGGGCACAAATGGCTAGGTGGACCGGAAGGCGTCGGCAGCATGTACGTAAGACCCAACGCTACGGAGCTAATTCAACCCACCTTCGTGGGATGGCGAAGCACCGTATACGATGGCTCGGAGAACCCGCCCTTCTTGGACGGTGCAGCACGATTCGAACTAGCAACGTCACCATTCCCGCTGCTGGCAGGTCTGGCCGAAGCAATCACTTTGCACAATACTTTTGCCGAAAAAGAAGCTCGATACAATCGCATCGTTTCATTGGCAAGAAAGCTGCGCGACGAAATCAGCAGCTTACCCGATGTCGAATTCTTATCGGCAGAACAAAACTCCAGCTTAGTCTCCTTCACTGTTAAGAATCACTCTCATGGACAAATAGTAAAATCGCTTGAAGAGAACTTCAAGATAACAGTGCGCACAATTCCCTGCCCTGACTGCATCAGGGCATCAATACATTACTTTTCAGATGCCGATGCAGAAAGATTCGCCGCAGGGCTTGCCGAGATATTAGCCGCTCAATAAGAGCCCAGATGAGAAGCCATGCAATTTAACCCCGGCGACACTATTGACGAGAAATATAAAGTACTTTCGATCCTCGGAACCGGCGGCTTCGGCTCCGTTTATCTAGTAAATGAAATGCAGCTGAACAGAACGGTAGCACTGAAAGTGCTGACGAAATTTTCGGTGCATGACCCGATTCATCTGAAACGCTTTGAACGCGAAGCTCAAATACTCAGTAAAATGAGCCATCCAAACATTGTAAGCATTCACCGCTTTGGCTGGATCGAAAAGAAGGCACCTTATTTAGTGCTTGAGAATGTGCAAGGCGAATCGTTGCGCGACCGCCTTGCTCGCGAGTCAGCGCTATGCTGCTCCGATTCTGTTGAAATTGCAAGACAAATGGCAGTCGCATTGAATTACGCACATAGCCATTCGGTCATCCATAGAGACCTCAAGCCGGAGAATCTATTAATAGCAAACGATGAGCGCGACGGCGCCTTCGTCAAACTGATTGATTTCGGATTGTCAAAGCAAAGCAGCTCCCTGGCAGAGACCTTAACTGATACTGGCTCCGTTTTTGGTACGCCAAACTATATGAGCCCAGAGCATTGCTTAGGCAAGGAACTCACATTTCAAAGCGATATATATTCGCTCGGCTGCATACTTTTCGAAATGATTTGCGGCACGCCTCCTTTTGAGAGCAAGAATCTTCCGGATACTATTCTCAAGCAAGTCTCGCATGCCACGCCCAGCATCGGAGCTGAGCAAGAATCGAATGAAATCAGCAATAAGCTCGACAAAATAATTGGAAAGTGCACAAGCAAGAATCCAACCGAAAGATACAGCGACTACGAATCGCTAATTCAAGCGTTAAACGACGATTCTTTGCTCAACTGCAAGCAAAAGCTGAACCGGAACCGGGCAGCACAGAGCGAAGGAATTAAGAAACTGCCAATCACCGGAGCTATCGCTCTTGGAGTAATTTGCCTTATTGTGGGCGGAGCTGCCCTATTTAACCATCAAAATAGCATAAGCAAATCTGGCAAGATGGAAAGCTTAGTAAATTCGGCAGCCGCAGAGTGCCGCGGCTGCACTCCAAGCGAAATGGAATACTCAAAATTTGAGAAACTTCTTCAGGGAGGATTTAAGCCAGAGGCTCGAGAATATGCGCTATCCACTCTAAAATTGATTTTGAAATCCAGCAAAGAAAAATTTGAGGCTAGTCCTCTCAACAGCGACAACGCAGTCGATCGCAAGGACATAGATCGACTTGAAAAGATTAGCAGTTTCCTTTTGGCTGATACAACGGACCGCCTGCAATGGTCAAGAATCCACGCGCTAGTGTCTGCGCGCACAGGTGGCGCATCAAGCGATGATGTGATCTTGAAGATCCCTTTTGCAAGAAACACGGTTAAGCTAAAAATTACAGCAGCTCTAAAAAAAGGCGCTATAAATGAGGTTCTGGCAGACGACATCGTCGGTTACTGCTGGCGATTGGCAGAGATGGGCGACAAGGATAAAAAGCAATATATCGATGTTGCTAGTTCTTTCGTCCGCAAATACCGATTTGTCCGGCGCGAATGCGAGCTTTACCTGTTCCTTACGGATTATTATTTGGAACGAGGCGAGTTACAAAAAGCGCAGGAGCAGTTCGCTAAAGCTGGATCAGTGCTGAAGGCATTAAAGCAAGCGAATTCTGACGGAATCGGCTATCTCGATAACGATTTTAATAGGCGTGCCGACGCATTAAAGCGAAAGGCAATCTCTGCACAGTAAGAGTCAGTTCAATCGCTATTACGGATGGCACCGTTAACGCGTCCGGTGCTGCAACCTAAAGAAGTATCTGAAGCTCAATAGTAAGAACAAAGTAGAAAGAACGTAGTTTACTTATGCGAGACTTTCGTTTTCAGCAACTGTTCTTGTGCATCAGCGCGCAAATCGTATAAGGCTTTGTCGTTGCAACCCGACTTGATTAAATCATCAATGATAGTCATCGCCTTTTTGCATTCCTCAGCGGATGCGGATTTATCATCGGCATGAGCAGGCGCGGCAGCGCAAGCAAGACCGGAAACCATTATCACAAACGCTAGTGCTCTTTTGATACCCATATGCCTCGCCCCTTTAGACGCTCCGCTGGTTTGCCTGGGCGCCTGTCGCCCTTCTCGCCAACTCGGCTTAACTAGTACATCTAACTCACGCCCCAAATACGATTGCATTCTGCCCAAGGAAACCATCGATCGTTATAGGTTAACCGGCAATTTTGAGAATCCTTTGAGACCAGGTTCTCATGTTTTTGTCTACGGCACGGCCCCAAATAAATAGAGGGAAAAAGATTAAACGACAAAAAATCCTCCTTTTCAGATTTTTCTCAAAGATGCGCCTCATACTGCTGAAAATCGAGGACCTGGTAAAAAGGTCCGCCAATGCGATACAGCATTAATCTGCTGCCTTCGGAAAGTCACAAAGATGAACTGCCTTTGTCTCTAACACAAGTTATCTTGTTGAGTACGAAGGCTCGGGTAAAGGATCAAAGAAATGAGACTCAAAGTTATACAGCTAAACAGTATGGGCGTTCTGATTAGCACAATCGGGGTACTGGCATCAATATTAATGGCGTCAGTGGATGTTGTTTCAGCACGTTCAATAGTTAATCACGGCTCCTCACGCGAAGATTGCATAAAAGCTCTGGAGATGATCAACTCAATGGAAATGGAAGGATGCGAAGATCCTACACTTACTGAGCTCCGAAGAGATGCGTTGAATGAACTGCAATCACAAGACATTAAATCAGGGCGATGCGAATCACTGAAAATTAAACCGGCAAGAAACTAAGTGAATCAAGCTGGTTCTGCTGATTCTTCTTGTTTATAGTCTTCTCGATCATGAGGCTCTTTTGTGGGCGACGCTTCATCTCTATGGTCCTTCGGAAAGTCGGTAGCTCTCCTGCGTGGATGTTCTGCGCTAACTCTATCTGGCGAGAGAGTTCGTCGCCGATTGAACAGCTGCAAGAATGACTGAAGCGGTGTCTGTGATTCAATAGCTTTTTGATCTTCTTCAGTTTGATGGTACATATAATTGAGCGCATCTGCAAGCTCATCAGCACTATTGTAGCGGACAAGCATCCCGCGGTTAGCAGCTGATATAGCGCCTGTTTCCTCGGATGCAACAATGCACAATCCATCGTAGCGCTCTGACAATCCTAATGCTGCTCTGTGCCTGGTCCCGTAGCGATGATTCAGTTTAGTGCTGTCAGTCATTGGCAAGATTACGCCGGCAGCAACTATTTTATTCTGCCTGATCACAACAGCGCCATCGTGTAACGGCGATGACGAATGAAAGATGCTTATGAGCAAACTCGAATTCACATCGGCATTTATTGTAGTACCAGGACTTATGTAGTCCCGCTCCCCTTCAGGTGGCTCAACAACGATCAATGCGCCAGTTTTGCTGCGAGACAATTCACGAACAGCTTGAATGATCTGCTCGATGACTTCCTTTGCTTTTTCATTGTGCGTATCTGAAATCGCCAGGTCAACACGAAAACGGGTTCTACCCAGATATCCCAAACCACGCCTCAGCTCCGGCTGGAAAACAATTACAACTGCAATCAAAAGAACAGGGATCATCTCACGCAAAATCGCCGTGATTATCGTCAGCCCCATAAAGTAGCAAACGAGCCAGAAACTGACAAAGAACATGACGCCCTTCACCAGACGCTCGGCTTGTGTGCCGTGAATGCGCCCCCAGGTCCAAACAATCGCATAAGCAATAATCAAAAACTGCAAGACGATCTTTGCCGTTTCCCAGGCGTTAAATCGATGGTCAAGGTCCGCCATCATATATATCTGGTGCCAGATATCTTCCATCATTTCCTCGAAAAGCGCGAAGGAACACGATCGTTCCGGATTATGTCGTCGTTGCTTTCACGCTCGACAATAATTTCGGCGCTGCCGTCTTTTACCAAAACACAGGCTGGGCGAGGACTCCGGTTGTAATTTGACGCCATACTGAAGTTGTAAGCTCCGGTACCGAATATGGCAATCAAATCCCCTGAGTTCGCATCCAGATATGTCTCTTTTATGATTATATCGCCTGACTCACAATACTTGCCTACAATAGAGCGCGGTTCAGTTGCCGGTGGGCAATCAGCACGATTTGCCAGAGCCGCTGTATAGATTGACTGATACGTAATTGGACGAGGATTGTCCGCCATGCCCCCGTCTACAGCGATGAATTTGGCTCCGCCCGGCAATTCCTTGCAGTGCCCAACTCTGTAGAGCGTCAGCCCGGAAGGTCCAACTATCGAGCGCCCAGGTTCGACCAAAAGCCTCGGCAAGCTCAGCGAACGACGCTCGAACGCCTCAATCACCTGTTTTGCAACTCCTCTAGCCCAACTTGATGCGCCAACGGGATCATCGCTGCCTGAATATTTGATCGCGAGCCCGCCGCCTACATCGAGAGTGCGAAGTTCAAATGAAAGCTCTTTCTTCAGCTGCTCAGCTAAGTCGGCAAGGATCTCTGCATTTTCCAGATACGGCTCTAGCTTCTGTGCCTGACTTCCAATATGCGCGTGCAAGCCTTCGACGTCCAAACTTTCATACGAGAGAGCCTTCTCTACAGCGGTTTTGATCTGCGTCAGTGGAATTCCAAATTTGCTGTCATGTTGCCCGGTCTTTATGTGTTGATGGGTATCTGGTTCCACCCCTGGTATCACTCTGAAAAGCACGCGGGCTTTCTTTCCCAGTTGAGAAGCAACTTTCGCCAACAGCTCCAGTTCAGAGAAATTATCGACGACAATGGTTACATCGCCATAGATGAGGCCGGCACTGAGTTCAGACTCCGACTTATTGTTGCCGTGCATATAAATGCGATCAGCTGGGAAGCCCGCTTGCTTTGCCGTGAACAGCTCACCTTCAGATACCACATCGAGTCCCAAATCAAGCATGTCCACGAGCTTGCACATTGCCAGGCAGAGGAATGCCTTTCCAGCATAGAGGACTTGCCAGTTCGGATAAATCGAGAGCCCATCCTTATAAGCCGAGACCCCATCCAAAATAGTTTGTTCATCGATCACCCAGAGCGGGGTACCGAACTGTTTTGCCAACTCGTTTGAATCGCACCCGCCGACCCAAAGGTGACCCTGGGTATCGACTTGACATGATATTGGACGAATCTGGGTGTTTGGCGCTGTCGCCGAATCGCGCGGAGCAGTCATTTTCTCACTTGCTTGAATTGTTAGGTACAAAACAAGCAGTATTATCCCATGTTAGACCCGGGCGACGGCTCGTCCACGGCCACCGGCATGATGATGCTCCGAAGTCCGCCTGATGCGTGACTGAGTACGAACAGCCTGGGCCACCGCCTCTTGTGATGCTGTTCTTCTTCGCTCTGCCTGAGTTTGCGGCGAGTCTGGCGCTTGAGGAGCCTGAGGAGCCCGGGGAGGCCGCGGCGGTTGCGGAGGCTGCGGCATCTGAGCCTGCATAGCAGCCTGGGGCGGCGAGAAGTCTTGCGCCGTGTATCTGGGCGAAGCAGCCATGGATGGGCTAGAAGCGGCATAAGTCGGGCTGAAGTCATAGCGAGACTCAAGCCCTGTCAGGCTAAAGCCAAAATGCTGAGCGTCCTTGTATGTGAGGATAGAGGCATGAACACGGCAGGGCTGAGAAGCCAAAACTCGTTTAGCCTCCTGCGGCGTCGCTTTCAGCCAACCATCATGAGCACTGTACATCCCAACGACCTTGCCAGCCGCGATGTAGACTATGCAAACTGTTTGATCACTGTCGCTGTTAATGAGAACGCAGCCAGGCAGACCGCAGCGAAGAAGCGAGTTCACGGCATAGTCGAAGCTTTGACCTGTATCATGAGAAAAGCCCAAATCAAGCGTCTCTCCGTAGAAGAGTGAGGCGGCGGCAAGAACCATTTCTTCCGGCAATTCGTATGCATCGAGCACATTGCCTGGAGCGGCCAAATCAGCAAGAGCACACTTATGGGCGTCTTGAGCCAAATACTGCCCTCGCATGCCTTTTTGACCGTAAATGCAGCCGACGACTCGACCGCGATAAAGCAGGATTGCTGAGCGCGATCGTCTTTGCGGCGATGTAATCTTCAAGCAGCCAGTGCGTTTAGAGCCTTCCAGACTAACCAAGAGATGGTGGAATCGAATCGCCAGAGTATCGCGGATCTCATGCATCGCCTTCTCATAGGCGTCGGGCATCAATCCGATAGACCGACGAATTGTGCGCGGCATCGCAACAACGTTCTGGCCCAAAATCTTCCGCGTTGCCTGATCGTTCTTGTTGCGAAATCGGAACATTATGCCTCCCGAGCTGGGGGTGAGAAGTATGGTGATACAAAATGAGACTAACAAAGCCGGCAAGCGTCGTCACTGGTAGAACTACGTATCATCTACTAGCCTGTGGCGTCCATACGAGAGAGCGCGTAGAAGCTTCGCCAGGACGCAACTCCGGCGAAGCTGAAGATCTCTTCATTGTGAACAATCGCAAAGTCGGGATGCAAAGACAAGGCAAGAGTTTCTGGCTTTTCTCAATAAAAAGCGTTTTCGACATGGCTTATGCGCGGCTCCTGATGAGCGAGTCCACCATTTTCGTAGATATTAATTACTATGACATCGTAGCGCCAACGCCCGCAGTTAAAGTCTTTTGCCGAAAGATAAGCTTGCGCGGCACGAATAATCCGCTGTTGCTTGCGGTATCCGACGGCTTCAAAACCGATCTCAGGTATGCCAAAGGGCTCAACTCCCAGGCTTCGGGTCTTTACTTCAACAAAGACGATGATTTGTTCTGGAGACAGCGCAATAATGTCGATTTCACCTGAGCGGCCCGCTCGAAAGTTGCAGATGAGAATATGATAGCCACGCTCTTCCAGAAAGGCGGCTGCCATTTGCTCACCCTCTGTTGCAATTCGCTTTGCGTTCAAGTGGGATCGTACCTTCGTCGGTACTCGGGCGGGGTATAATCGTTGATTCTCAGTCATGCTGTGCTCCTCCGGAGGAAGTCGTTTAACGTAGTTGGCTCTAATTAGTTAGACGACAAGCGAGTTGTCAAAGTTCAACGGAAAAACAAAAATGCTCGACATAAAAATCGTTCGTGATCATCAAGAAGACATTCAAAAAGCGCTGAACCGCCGCAACGGTCAATGGTCGATTGAACAATTGATCGAAGTCGACAAGAAATGCCGCGAAATTCAAGGTGAGTGGGAGGCGCTGCGACGCCGCTCCAATGAGATTTCGGAGCAATTTAAAACCGGCAAGGTTCCGAAAGATCAAATGGACGTTTTCCGCGCCGAAAGCAAAGAACTGAAAAAGAAATTAGAAGAAATCGAACCGCAACTCAAAAATTTAGAGGAAGAGCGAAACACGCTTCTCCTCTCAATCCCCAACCCTCCTGATCCGTCAGTTCCAGATGGAGAAGACGAGAATGGCAATCAAGTCGTAAAAGAATGGGGCACCATTCGCGATATCAAGGATCCCAAGCACCACTACGAACTTGGTGCTGAACTTGGACTCTTAGACTTCGAACGCGGCGTTAAATTGGCCGAGTCGCGCTTCACGGTTCTTATGAACATGGGAGCAAAAATCGAGCGTGCGTTGATGAATTTCATGCTTGATCTTCACGGTGCAAAAGGCTACATCGAAGTCTTCCCTCCGATCCTTGTGAATCGCCAGTGCATGATTGGTACAGGACAGCTTCCGAAATTCGAAGGCGACTTCTATAAAGTCGAAGAAGAGGAACTATATTTGGTACCAACTGCAGAAGTACCGGTTACCAATTTGTATCGCGATGAAGTAATCGAAGAAACCAAACTTCCGGTCTATCACTGCGCTTATACTCCGAACTTCAGACGTGAAGCCGGCGCCGCAGGGAAAGACACACGCGGTTATATCCGCCAGCACCAATTCAACAAAGTGGAGCTAGTCAAATTTAGCTTGCCGGAAAATTCAGAAGAAGAACACGAGAAAATGACCTGCGATGCCGAAGCCATTCTCGAAGCGCTTGAGTTACCTTACAGAAGAGTGCTTCTTTGCGCCGGCGACATGGGATTTTCTGCTCGCAAATGCTACGACCTTGAAGTCTGGTTTCCAGCTCAAGGCAAGTATCGAGAAATTAGTTCGTGCAGCAACTTCGGTGATTTCCAAGCTCGCCGCACAAATCTCAAATACAGCCCAACAGAGGGCGGCAAGCCGAAATTCATGCACACTCTTAATGGCTCCGGTCTAGCTATTGGCCGAACGCTGGCAGCAATTCTGGAAAACTACCAGCAAGCAGACGGCTCGGTGAAGATTCCAGACGTTCTAATTTCCTACCTGGGCGGAGCGACTTTCTTGCGAAAGGCTGAGCCAGCAAAGGCTAGCGTCTAGCTCACTATTCGACCTGAACTGGGGGAATCCTCCCATCAGAATTAATCCACCATGGGTTTTCCACCATGGCGGCGTGGCGCCCGCATAAGCATACTCACTAGCAGGGAAAAGGCGCTGATGACCTGCTAGGGCTATGGCTGAGACAAGTTCAAAGACATTTGACGTGAAGGAAAGCGCGGCATTGCACGAAGGCAAAATGCCGACTTCTGACTTGGCTCAATTCAAAACTCCGCAATATGCCGAACTTCTAAGCCAGGAGCCTGCGTCACTGCAAAATTGGGCTAGCTCAAATGTTTGGCGGCCAATCGCCAACACCCTAATCGTTGAACCACATAACGCAGTCAGCAGCACCGTCAATGACGTTTCCAAAGCATTCGGCGGCAGTGCTTTGATGGACGACTGGAAGAAGTATGAAATTCCAGCAGCCAAGACAAACACGGATTGGCTGGCGCAAAACCTCTCCGGCGGATTGGCGATGGTTATACCTTATGGCATAGCTGCAATTGCCAGCAAAGGCGCACTCAATCCGATAGCCAACAAGTTTGCACCGGAAACAGCAGCGGCAAAATTCTTAGGCAGCAACAGCGCAGCCTTAATTTCTGGCGCCACCATATACGATGGCTTAAAGAAACCCGAGCATAATCAGACGCGATTAGGCAATGCACTGGGAGCTACAGTCGGATTCTCAGTTTTTGAAGCAGGTACTATTCTGGGACGAGGAAGCTCAGGCGCGACGCTAGCTTTCATGCGCGCGATGACCGGTGGTCTGGGCGCAACGGCTCAGGTGTTCACGTCCGATTATTTGGCCACGGGACAACTTCCAACGCAAGATCGCTTACTGCAAGCCGCAGCCCAGGGCGCAATATTGAATCCACTCCTAGGTAAAGGGATGGATCTGCTCAGTCCTCAAGCTCGTGCGACGGCACTGCACAGTGAAATTAGTACCACCAAACTCGTTCCGCCGGAAGCACCACTGGCAAGGACTATTAAGCCAGAACCAGCCGCGCTGCCTGAACTGAAGCTTGTGGAAACGAAGGCTGAAACCTTCGTCACGGGCATGCCTGTTGAAGGACAATTCAAAAACTATAGTGATTATCAAAACAGAGGCTGGCGCTTCCCCAGAGTCGAAAGCAAAGTGTTCGAGACCAGCACAGGCGCGAGAATAATCTATCCGACTGCAGAATCGAATTATGGCAGAATCACACTCGAGCAAACGAATCAGGTGTTGCATTCATTGCCGGATAAGCATTTAGTCAAAAAGCTGGAAGTTTCAGACTATCCACATCCTGATCAGGTCTGGTTCCGGCAACTAAAGAAGGATCCAAGCTTCACTATTGCTGCTGAGTTACTGCCAGACGGCACGGTGAGGTTGTACCGCCCGACAGAATCCGGCGCCTTCGACCGAGTATCTCACGAGTGGGGACATTTATTTGAACACAAGAGCCCCCGTGCCAGCGCCGCTTTCGACAAAGTAGATTCTCTGGAAAAATTCACATCCGGAAGCAATTCACATATAGAAGGTAAAGCAGAGTATTGGCCTGTTCTGACTGAAACTCTTCTGGCTAAGGACAATGTGCTAGCCTCTGCAACAGCGCTAGCAAATCCACTCCGTTCAGCCGTATGGTCGAAAGCATTTCAGGAACACCTTGCTGGTTTGCTGCCCCAGGAGCGATCAACAATGCACGAATTCTTCGTCCAGCGAGCACAGTTGATCAAGAATCTCAGCACAAAGAGAGCACAGGAGCTGCTCAATACCTCGCAAGGCGCAGATGCTGCAGCGGTTCGCGACTATCTCAAGTAATCAGAACGCATGCTCATGAAGGATACTGCACACCGCGAACAAGGCGGTTCAAATACTGACGCATTTCTTCCATGCTCCGCCAGTTGCCCAAGCGCAGATAATCCTCCACCGCATTAGGATTAACAAAAGGCTCTTCCCTCGGCTCTCGCTGGTAAAGGATACGGTTTCCTTCTGTTCCTAACTCCTTCTTGGTGCTTCCTTGTTTTATTTCGACCAAAGTAAATTCGCCATTGCCATTATCCGAGCGGCGGAAGAGTAAATGCAGTGATTGATCATCGGTAGCACTTCTTCCCGGCAGCGAACTAATTTCGCCGTTTGACTTTAGCGGCTGCATAAATACTTTCAAGCTATCTCTTTCTGTATTACCAGGTTGCATGCGAACAAGCGAGTAGTTCCCATCGGCGCCGCGCAGAACCTGAAAGCCGTGATCTCCGTTATTTCCAGCTTTGGAGAAGAATTCATTTGCAGACTTTATGAAGTTCTCTCGTGCTTGTTCTGAAGGAAATTCCAATTTCTTTGCCGCTTCTCTAATAGCCTGCAGGTCAGGTTTTGTTTCAAATGCATGTGCCAAACGCGATCCGGCACCAGTCACATCTAACACACCACGGCCTTGCCTGAGAACGTCAAGCTCCTTTTTCATCAAAGCAAGGAGCCGTTGTGCCTCCGCCTGACCAAGTCCCGCCTCGCTTAGTTGCCTCTCGAGCGTTGGCAAATTTCTCTGGAAGGCCGCCATATCTTTTGTCTTATCCTTGTATTCAGTCAAAAGGAAGCGCACGCGCTGCTCATCTGTGAACTCTCTCCTGGAAATCGCATTAAACGTAGAAGCCAGAACGCGCGCATCTATAGCCTTGTCTGAGAGAAGATTTTGCAATCTTGCGATCGTTTCTGGATTTGCAAAATTGCCATTTCTGTTGAAGTAAGACAAGTCATCCTTGATTATTTTTGCTATGTCTTCTCCGGATAGCAACTCGATACTTCCATCGGCTCCGACACGTTGACGCGTGAATAAAGATTCCAAATTCTTTATTCGTTGCGCACCTTCGTTCAACGCCTTCTCTAGGTTTCGTAGCCGGACAGTATCGTTAATCATCGAACCAAAACCGAGAGTTTTTTGTCCGACAGCCTCCAGATATTCGTTTATCAACTTCTTCGCGTCATTAATGTCACCTCTCCTGAACGCCGCTTGGGCAGCCTCCAAGCGAGCCTTGACTTCAGGAAGTTTTCCTCCTACCTCACGCTGCAAATCATCGATTCCAGTTCGAAGGAGTTGGCGCAGACCATCTTCTGGGCTCATTTCACGAACGGGAGTCACCGGAGCGTCAATGCGCGAACGGGTTCTCTCTGCTAAACGTTGTTGAAAGGCAGACTGCTCCAGTGCCGCGTTAGAATCACGCATAACAGTGGGGGCAATGGTTTTAATCCTATCTTCCGAAACACCGGCAGCACGCAACGCCGCTATCGTTTCCTCTTCCGTAAGCCTGCGACCGGCTTTCAGTGCCTCTTCCATCGGCTTACGCAATGCTTCGTCAAGTTGCGTTCTTGCCACCTGATCCAATCCATAAGTTGCTCGAACTGTTTCAGCAGCCTTAGCAGCGGATCTGGCTGCAAGTGCGATCGCTGCATCGATGGCGAATGGTCCGAAGGCAAGTGCGCCTTCTACCAAGCCAATACCTAGTTCTTTCAACATGCGATTTGGATCGTTGTGGAAGTCCTTTCCTTCGACAAACTTCAATACAGCGACCCGGGCAGCTGGTGTCAACGTCGTACCAGCTGCGGCGATGGCGGCAAGAGCTGCCGGACTCAGAGCGCCAGCAGAAGCGGCACTGATGAGCAACGCGCCTGCGACAAGAACAGCGGCTTCACCGTAGCGCAATAAACGTTGTGCATATTCTTCTTTCGAGCCTTTAAACTCAGATAGTGCTTGTTCGAAAGCTCTACGAAGAATCTCCTGATCTTGCGGCGTTAAATTACGTCCTTCGAAGGCAGCGCGCTGCAGCTGCTCGGCATAGATTTGAAGTTGCCTGCGGGCAGTTGCCTCAGTGCCGTCCGGTGCATAGCCAGTCGAACTATCTGCCAGGCGACCGAGCGAATCAAAATAATATTGGCGTCCGTCCCCGCGCCCACCGGCGAGGGCGGCTACCGCGCCGGTGCGGTCTTTCTCCGGCATTTTTGCCAGCACATCAGCATCTAAACTTCTTCCATATTTATTTGCATATTCCTCACGCAGAGCTTTGATTTGCTCAGGAGTCATGCTTGCCAATTCGCGACGCAGCGAATTGAGATCCTTTATGTCACCGGCTGCGATGCGCTCTGACAGCTTAACTTCGCCATTCTGGGAGCGAATATTCTCCAGCACTTTCTGCATTTGTGGATCGCGACCAACGACAAGCGCCATAAGGGCCGCTGCCGCCTGGGGCTCCGTTCGTTCAAGAGAAGCTATGCGCGCAATTCGATCAGAGGCAGGTAGCGGAAGCCTGACATAATCAATGTCGGATATTTTCCCTTCACGCATAAGTCCATCAAATACTCTGGCGAATCCGACGCGACTTCCTTCTTGGCCGGTTAAGCCGGTTGAAACATCCAATGCAATGTTTCGGATGGCAAGGTCAAGTTCAGTCCCGCTTCCCGGTCGCGCCGCACGAATTCGAGCTCGAGCTTCCGGATCACTTAATACCGTCTCCAAATCTTTCAGCATTTGGAACTTATCGCCGCCGGTAATTGAACGGTACAAGAGCCGTTCTGTCGGAGACATCTGCTCGACGGTAGGAAGGCGTCCTTCGTTTCTCAGCCGCTCGAGCATACTCTGCGCAAAGAGTCTTTGCTCGCCGCCGAGGTCTTTCTGGATCTTCTCATCGACCTGTCTGCGATAATCCGGATCTTCGCGATAACGAAGTTGATCGCGTGGACTCATGGAAGCAACGCTTTCCACAAGTCCTACCTTATTAGATGAATCCACAAGCAGTGGACTGCGGCGCACATCCAGTGAAGCAGCATAAGTATCGGCAGCTACTTTCTGGTCATAAAGTTCAAGCGCGCGTGCACGAGTTTCAGGACTTACATTGGGCGAGTTCAATGCACGCTCAATATCTCTGCGCGTTTGTGCGGCTAATTCTGGATTGCGCCCGCGCTCATAATCCTCGGGAGACATACTTTCAATAGCGCGGAGGAGATCTTCCGGTTTTCCTCTGACAGCGGCCAGCGTTCCGGCAAGAGAGCCGCCTCGCAAAAGAAGATCTTCAAGCCTTGAAACTTCGGCGTTCTGCCGTTCCTGAGCATCCGGTCCATAAGTGCTGCCGAATCTTTGTTCAACAAAATTGCGCGTTCGTTCGTCAGCAGTCGCTAGCCGATCACGCACGATATCGGCAGGCATTCCCAATGAAGCTGCAGACAAGGCATCTAGACGTCCGCTACCCAGCAACTGGCTAACTGAACGGCCGACAGGGTCAAGTCCTCTGACGGCAGAATGATCGGCGCGTGATGATGCGTCGGACGCCGCGCCCTTAATCACATTCAAAAGAGCAATATCCTGAGCTTTCTGCATATGCCAGCGCTGGTAATCAGCGGCATTAGTAAAAACAGGTTCATAGCCTGGATTGGCGTTCAGTCGGCGAAGGCGTTCACGCATTTCCGGATCCGCTTGCAGCATTTGCTCTGCAGTGAGCAACCTGCGATATGGTGAGGCACCAGAAACTTTTTCATGTAACAACTGTTCGGCTGGCGACAGCCTGTCGATATTTTCGCCTTTGGCGGCACGATCGATCAGACTTTGCAACAACGCTCTCTCTTCCGGATTCGTCGGCAAGCGCGATTCAACTTCCTTTTTGAAGTTAGGATCTGTGGCAAGTCGGCGAATTTCATCGCTATCTTTCAGTCCCAGCTTGTCGCGCATAATTCTTGCAGCGTCAGGCTGCTCGGTCGAATGAATATCGCTGGAAGGTGCTCGCCCGCTGACTATGCTTTCTAAGGCAGCTTGGGTACGCTTGAAGAACTCAAGATCTCTTTTCTGCTGCTCGGATAGTTCGGGAGTTTGTCCCGTCTTTTTTATCTCAAGGTCAAGTTCCCGGCCGGCTGCATACGCCCGCCGCTCATCCGGAGTAGCGTTTCGCAATGCATGTTCCAGGTTTAGCCTGTTTGAAGACCCGAAGAGCCCGCTGCCATTATTTAGATTCGCGATAGTTTCAAGCGAAATTCTGCCCCCACGCAAAATGTCTCTTGCGACAGCATCGTTCTTAAATGTGTTATTGAGTTGCTGCACAAAATCGCGATCATTGTTCAGTTCCTCGCGAGCTTTCACAACGTTGGGTTGGCTCCCGCGCAAGCCCAGCTCCAGGAGCTGAATGTCATTGCTGCGCAGACCCATCCGAGCCAGTGCCTTATTGTCTTCAACAGAGCGATCCGTTCCCTTCATAAGGAACGGCAACGCCTCCTTAGTTGCTTCGGACAATTTGGAATCTTTGAAAACATCGGACAATTTTTTGCCGGTCAGGCGCTCATACTCCTGGGCAAGCTTTCTGTTATCTTCTGCATTCTGAGTGGACAAAATCTCGCGAATACGCAGCTCGGCGGACTTATCCCCCGAGTTGAGATTATGAAACTCAAGGGCAAGGCGCGCAGCATCATCTGCCCTTGTGCCATCACCCTTTAAAAGATTGCTTAGCCGCTCGCTTTGATCTCCTCCCATCGAACGTAAGTCGGATGCAAGCGCGTCGGTCCTGTTGTTTCCATGCTTTTGCTGATAAGCTGCGGCGATAGCATCGCGTTCAGCCTTGCTCAATGGTTCCAAAATATCGCGGATTTGTTTTTGATCTCCGCGCCGAATAGCTTCCTTAATTTGATCGGCAAGAATCTGGTAAGCACGTTGCTCACCTTCGGATTTTTTATTGGGATCATCAAGGTTACTTTCGGAACGTCTTTCGGACTCGTTCTTCTCAGATCTTTTTTCCGGCGCAGCAGTTTGGGAGGAAGCTGAAGCTCGCTGGACCATTGCTCTAAAGTCAGTTAGGACTAGCTGAGGCAGACTTCTATCAGTCCGCTCCTGGATTCGCTGCTGTTCAGCACGTTGCTGCTCAGATTTCCTTTCTGCTAGAAGATTACCAAGCGCCGCCGTCTCGGGAGTCTGCTCTTTCTTTTGCTCAGCGGTTCTAGATTCGGTACTGGCAGTGTTTTCTTTCGAGGCTGGTCGAGTTAGATCGGCGTCTTCGAGGAGACGCTGCTTCGACTCATTGCCCGAGGAATCGGACGAATCTGAGTCATCCGAAACCTTTTTGGTTTCGTCTGAGGTGACGGATTCATTTTCAGCCATAGTAGTAAATTAGACATGTACTGGGCCTAATCTAGCTTTACAGGGTCAGGCTTACAATACGTCGCTATGTAAAAACAGCTGCATAATTATGTAGTCGAATTTGTTTTAAACGCTCCGGATGCTCCCGCCGCATTCTGCGTCTCCGCTTCCTCCGCTAAGAACAAACGCTCCGGATGCTCCCGCCGCATTCTGCGTCTCCGCTTCCTCCGCTAAGAACAAACGCTTCGGCTGCCCCCGCTGCATTCTGCTTCAAGTCCATTCTTGGTCGGAAAACAAGGCTCCTTAAAACTGCGGCCTCATGGTGACTTCCCCATTAACAGTAATTGGACTTGTCGTCTATATTTGAACCGAAGCTCATGGGTTATAAGAAGAGCTTCTTAGGGATTACAAAGGGACTAACTGGATCAATTTATTTAGTCGTTTGGGCGGAATGACTGGGAAGGCAACGTTGTTTCAACGCTGCTCAAAATACTTTCCTAAAAAACTTCGCCTCAACAGAGTTTAGCTACACAAGGAGCTCACGTTGAACATATTGAAGTATTTGGGCTGTCTATCGCGCATCGCTGCATTGTTGTTTCTGGTTCCAATTGCTGGAGTCCTGATTTCGCATCCCATGCAACGATTAGGCATCTACTTCGATGAAGCCTTTACTGGTGCAATGCTTTGGCTTTTCACCATTTTGATTGCAGGAACGTTTTTGCGATTTTTCAGCAAACAACAAACCCCGGCTCTCAAAGCCGCCCGCTACTCAACTATTGGTTGGTATGGCGAATCTGGCTCAATTAGAAGTCATATACCGAAATTGAAACCGGCAATTAGCAAAAAATAGTAACTTTATCAAAATTGAAAAACAGGATTTGATCCACTTATCCAAGCAAGGATAATTCAATCAAGTCCTGTTTTTACTTTTTACACTACAAAAATCACACAGCAGAATTCTGCTATAGCAAAAGCTACTTGCCCATGGTTAACAGCATAGCTATTGCAGCCGCAGACATCACTACAGCAGTAGCCCAACCAAGGCTGTTAGTTAATTTGCCATTAGTTCTGCTTCCCATCACATCTTTATTGTTTGACATGAGCATTATTAGGATAAGCACCGGTGGCGCCACCACCCCATTGATGATCGCAGACCAAAACAATGCGGTCATCGCGTTTATGCCAAAAACGTTAAACAAAATGCCAAGTGCAGTGGATACGATAATGCATAGATAGAATTCTTTGGCACCAAAAAACCTCTCGTTAAGACTCGACTTCCATCCGAAGGTTTCGGATAAGGCGTACGCAGCCGAACCAGTCAATACGGGTATCGCCAACAACCCGGTGCCGATAAGTCCACAGGCAAAAAGAGCCTTTGATGAAGGTCCTGCCAGGGGCTCTAATGCTTTTGCTGCATCTGTAGCAGTCTTTATGTCTGTCTGCCCATTTGCATGTAATGTGGCAGCGCATGTAAGGATAATGAAGTACATTACAGCGTTTGAAAAAAACATTCCGACATTAACATCTATTGCAGCAAATTCGATCTTGCGATCAATTTTCTCTTTGCTGACTCCGCGCTTTTTGCTGGTATCTGTTTGTTCTTCCTTAAGTTCTTCTACTTCCTGGTTAGCCTGCCAGAAAAATAGGTAAGGAGAAATTGTCGTTCCAAGAATTGCCACGACAGCCGTCACCCACTCTTTGTTGAACGTGAAGCTTGGAATAAAAGTGTGCCGCAAAGCTTGGTTCAAATCAACTTTCACTAAAAAGGCAGTAGCAATGTAGGCGAACAATGCAAAAGTCAGCCACTTAAAAATGCGCGAGATCAAGTGATAAGACCCAGCAATTTGAAGAGCTACTATGACTACTCCCACGCAAAGCACGGTCACCATTTCCGGTATCGGAATAAGAAGCTTGATTGCATCTGCAATCGCTGCGATGTCCGCACCGACATTCAACGTATTGGCAAAGAAGAGTAGAAACACAGCCAAATACAAGACTGGACGTGGATAATGATCACGTAATATACCTGCCAATCCGCGTTTTGTTACCAGGCCAATCTTGGCACACGTGAATTGCACCGCGCTCATCATAGGCAGTGTCAATAGTGTCAACCAAAGCGGTGCATATCCTAATGAGGCACCGATAATAGAATAGGTTGCAATACCTGCAGGATCATCGTCCGAGGCACCAGTTATCAAACCTGGACCGAGGCTTCTGAGAACCTGCCTAAAGGAAGAATCTCGTTCAGCTTGAGGCGAATTCTTCTTTGATTTTGATAAGGAGATACTGTTCTTCGTGCTCATTAAGATAGTCTTTCTATCAATACCTTGAAGCCTGTTCTAGCGACGTAACATGTATTCCAAAGTTCCATCTCTCTCCGCCAGCCGCTTGCTACGCAACAGTTTGGAGCTGCATACTCAATGCGAAAGGAACTTTTCAGCCTCGAAGTCTTCTAATCCAGAAACTGAGTGGAGGGAGTAACGATGAGAGGAAAGTCTACTGATATGGAAATGATGGGAGAAGGCATGAACGCAGTTGAAATGCTCAAAGCAGACCATCGCAAGGTCGAGCAACTTTTTGAACAGTTTGAATCGTCTACTACAAAACGAGAAAAGATGAAACTGGTCAAAGAAGTAATAAACGAATTGACGATACATACTAAGTTAGAGGAAAAGCTTGTATATCCGATTCTTCTTGAAGAGAAAGAAGATGAAGACATGACGCAAGAAGCTTTTGAAGAACACCATGTTGTGAAGAATGTCCTTGCTGAGCTCTCTAAGATGGATGGATCGGAAGAGAATCTGAAAGCAAAAGTCACAGTTCTCTGCGAATTGGTAAAACACCATGTTGAGGAAGAAGAGAATGAGATGCTTCCGAAACTTGAACAGACCGGAGAAGATCTAAATGAGCTGGGCGAAAAAATGGCTCAAGAAAAGATGAAACTGATGTCGAAAAACACTAGCCGCGGTCGCGCAAGTTCACGAGGCAGTGCAAAGAGTTCAGGCAAGAAGACGGCGACTCGCACGATTGGTCGCTCAAGCTCTGGACGTCGCAAAGCAAGCTAGTCTGGTTTAAAGTCGGTTACTCGGCTTAAGTTCTAAAGAAACAGAACCGGGCGCGCTAGTGTCTTGCAATCGCAAGCACCAAGCGGGTCCGGTTCGACCGTTGCTTCAAGCTCCGGTTCGACGATGGTACTAGCCTTGCTTCGAGCATGGCACCAAAACTGGTGCAATAGAAATTTCAGCGGCTAATCACAGCTCTAGATACTTGCAAGACTATACTCTGCGTGAGTGCAGATTGACGTTATCCAGCACTCAGTAACTCATGTACGTTGTGAATCAGAGTAGCTAAGACTCTCGATCAGTTCGTCCACCGCCAACACCTTTGCACAATGAAGTTTTTTCATCTGCTCCAGCGCGAACTCATTGTCTTTCACTGTGTTGGATGCAATACATTCAATTGGCACTATAAGTTCATAGCCTCGCATGTAAGCATCGTTAGCAGTGAACAATACACAGATGTTTCCGGCGACACCAGCCAGGATAAGCGTCTTAACCTCTAATTCCGATAAGAGTATTTCCAGGGGCGTGCAATAAAACCCCGAATGCATCGGCTTCAGCACAAAATAGTCGTCTGGAGCGGGTATCAAACGGCGCACCATTTCGCGCCCAGGCACATCTGTCTCAAGGCAGTGCTTTAGCGTATCCTCGAAATTGGATCGCCACTTGTGAAAATTGTCATTCACGTAAATGATTGGAAGATGCTTCTCGACGGCCGCCGCTTTCAGGCGGACCAGACTATCTGTTAGGTCTGGGACTCTTCTAAGCAGATCATCATTCCCTTCAAAGTCGAGATCATTAATAACGTCGATTAATATCAACGCAGTTTCCGCCTTATCCTTTTTTGAGCTTAGATTCTCACTCATGCCAACGACCAAGTCTCTCTCACTTCTATGTGAGAAACGCGCTCTGGCATTTTGGTTCCCTATCAGCTCGTACTAGCTAGTGTGGCGTGCTTGCAGTTCTTGTATCTTTTGCATTGCATTTTTGAGTGCACCGCGAATTCTGGTACGGCCTTCTTCGCCGCGAGTGCGCAATGACGACTCAGCTCTTTCTCTCAAATAGACAAGTTCATCGAGTGATTCTGATTTTTGCAACTGCACTCGGTTGCCCATCTCCGCATACGCACGAGAGATGTGTTCACGAGCTATGATGTCAAATTTCAAACACGTTTCGTCACGGGTTCTGATCAGTTCAGGGCTGTTGAGAACTGTTTCCGCGACGCGGCTGATGTCTTGAATGCTCTCGACTTTAGTTCTAGCAAGAGCGAGGTATTCGCTGACTTTGCGCTCCAAGTTGGTATGGACTACTTCAAGTGATTCTTGATGCTCTTCCAGGGTTGACAACCAGCGGCCTCGGAAGTCTTTCAGCGTTGCTGAACAGAATTCGGAATTGGCGCGGATGAGCGGATCGAACTCGGCAAGTTTTGCATCTAGTAACTGCTGGATAGCATCAGAAAATTCATCCTGGAAAGAGCCAGCAAGCTCCACTGCATACTTGCGTCGTTCTTGCAGAGCGGGAAGTAGCTTTTCGCGAGCGAGCTTATCAATGAGCTTGGTGCATTCCATTTCTGCCTTGACAGTTTGTTCACGCAGCGATTTAACCGCTTCGGTGGAAAGGTCATCAAGCCGTTTGGCAACTTCATCCTGTGATTGCTGCCCCTGAAGCTTCGCTGCCTCAGCCAGAGATTCGACAGATAAGGCAATACCTTCAGTCAAGATTTGGCTTTGAGCTCTAAATCCATCAATTCGCTCATCCATACTCTTCAAACTTTGCGTCTGAATTTGATTGAGATTGACTTCAGTTGTACCGACAAGACCACGCAACGTTTGTTGGGATTTGCTGACGGTTTTTGTCAGGTCTTCCTTGCCACCAGCAACGGCATCTTGCACCTTTTGCTTTGCTTCAAGAGCGGTACGGCTGATTTCAGCTTGCTTTTCTTCAAGCAACTTCTGTAGCTCAGAAGCGGCATAAGCCTGGAAGGCTCGAACTCGGCCGGAGCCTTCGCCTGCTAGTTTGGCCAATTCATCGCGCGAACGAGCCGCGGTATCTTCAAGTTTTTTCTGATAGGACGCTCTCAATTCTTCAAGAGCACGCAGACTGTTCTGCTCTTTCTCACTGAGATTATGCTTGTTTGAAACAAGTTGATCGAGCAAGCGCGACTTATGAGTGCTGACTCGATATTCCATATTATCGGCAGCAATGTTGACTTGCTGACGAATATTGCTTACCAGTTTAATTACAGGTGATGACGGATCGATCTTAGAGCGAAAAGCCGGAACGTTCATTTCACTGAATGTATCCATCCCCTTAGGCAGCTTGCCTGCAAGACGCGCTTCAAGGCGGCTGCGGACGTCTAAAGGCTGGCGTGGGCTTCGCGGATGAAGCGGCGCGTCGTCACCCTCGGTCTGCTTAGCAGCTGCATCTTGAGCTTCAGAATTTTCCAGTTCAGCAACCTTTTTGGCAAAGTCTTCGCTAAAGGAATTTGCGTAACTAGATTCCTTGGAATCTATTGAGTCAAGGAAAGAGTGAGCTGGCTGCTCCAGCTTGGTTTTAGGAGGCACTGGCGGCGGCGTTGAAGCTGCCGACATAGTGGACGCCGAACTCGACGAAGGTGTAGATGCAGATTGTTGATTAACAGGGATCGATTGAGCAGCCTGAGAAGGCGCGGCAGAAGCTGTCGTAGGTAAAGGAACTTGAGCTGAACTTGCATTACTTGCTGTTGAGGCCGGCAGGCTCGGCGCATCAAGAGCAGGCTTATTCAACTGAGCAGCTGGAGAAGATCCCAAAAAGGGTTTAGCCTCTGGACCTTCATTTGACGGTTGAACCGGAACTTTGTTGCTCGCGGTAAAAGGATTCTCAATCGACGAACTTGGTGCAGGCTTGCTTTCCACCATTGTGATTGATGAAATGGCAGCGGCACCACTTGTGCTGGCAGGCGCTGGAGTTGCCTGGCTGCCAGCCTGAAAATCAAAGTGCGAGATACGCGCATAAAATGGGCGTAGATCTGGAGTGGATGGGCCATCTGGACCCTTGACCAAGGAAGATGCTAGCACACTAATACTCAGGATGGGTGTAAGCGGGATGGTGACTCCGATGCAACTCAAGAAAGCAGCAAGAGGATCGGGCAGACCCAGAGGCGGAGAGTTACGGCTTCCACCACTACCCCAACGGCGCATGCTACTCATAAAAGGAAGGCGATCACTTGCAATGATTCCGGTAAATGGAATAAGAACATACGAGAAGGAATGCCCCTGGCTCGCCAAAGCTGAAGCTCTTTCTCTAAAAATATTTTCGGCAAAGTCCGTGACATAAAAATCTTCGGTTACCAAAATGCAGGACGGCTTTCCGTCTTCGACTGCAAAGACAAGCATGAGCGCAGTCGTTACGACCTCAGAAATTTTGCCATCGAGTCCGACCAAAGGGCTAAAGCAGAGGACGACATCTCCTACTTTCAAGCCTGTAGCTTGTTGTTTAGCCCACAACTCAGGCGAGCTTCCGGAGTCTCGATTGTACTCCTTGATGCTTGTCAGAGCCTTGAGCGGAAACTTGGCTTTGAACGACGTAGTCATAATATCAATCCCTTCCTACAGCAGTTTCTATTAGCTGAATTGCTTTTTCCAGCCTTCGTTCAATCATTTTGAGAATACGAGCTTCTTCCTCTTCGATTTGTCGCAAATAAAGATTGGACAAATGCGAGATTTTTGCTGCGACACTCTTGCGAGCGGCAGCGATTTCTGTGACAGCCAATTCGCAACTCTGTGAGATTCGAGTTGACTGATCCTGGGACATGCGGGAGATGCGCGCTTCGAAATTTGCTTCAATCTCCTTCATTTCGCTAAGAATTTGAGCCATTACAGTCGATTTCTGAGCAGCGATGACGCGCTGGTCTTCGATCAAGTTCAAGAGTTCTTCTGATAATTGACGAGCGCGGTCAGCATTCAGATTCGATTTGCGCCGTTCGTCATCATTAATACTGCTTGCCGAACGGTTCATCTCGTCGAGCAATTTCACTAGCACATCGGCTGTTTCATCACGGCTATCGCGAGCGGTCGCCTCCAGGTCGTCATGATACTGCTTGGTGTAACCTTCGTTGGCACCGAGCAGGCGGGTGCGCATTTCGTCATATGTAATTCGCAGGCGATCTTCAGTGTGGCTGGATGTATCAACAATTCTGGCCATTTCAGACTCAGCTACATCGCCGACTTTCTTGCCTATCTCTGTGATGCGATCGTCGATTTTCTCGGTGTGCTGGCGGTGAAGGTCTGCCAACTTGTCTTCGTGTGTGCGCGCCTTTGAAATCATCTCAGCGAGCATATCTGGAATTTCCTTACGAGCTTGTGTCTCGCGCGTGACCAGATCAGCAAACTGTTGGCTCTGCTTCTCAACTAGAGCCTCGCCAAACTGAGTGGCTACGACATTTGATTGTTCACGCAAATTCTGACGTGCTCTGTTCGACGTTTGCTGAACGCTTTCGACCGACTTATCGCAATGACCAATAAGGCGAGCAGCATGCGACTTAGCTGTCAGTTGATGCGCGCGCAAAAGTTGTTCAGTAATATCTGAAATATCTTGTTGCAGTGATCTGCAATTGAGAATCAGCTCTTCGCCTACATGCTCGAGAAAGCGATCGTTCTCATCAATAGTTTGTTCGACCGAGGTGCGAATTGCATCTAAGGACTTATTTAAGAACAGGATGATTTCGCGTTCCTGCTCAGTTACTACGGTTGAGGCCTTTTCACGAGCGACGGTCTCTGTATCTTCGTAATTAAGCAGAGCAGAGTCAACAGCAGAAGAGAAACCTTGCAACAGCTTATTTGCCATTTCGTCAAAATTACGGCAGGCATTTAAGTAAATCTCTTGCAGGCTCGGTCCACTGTCGTTCATTAATAGTTCTCCGGAAATTTGATGCTCGATTTCTTGTATGCCGAGATGATCCGGGATACGCCAAGACCGGCTTTCTCCACTTTGGAGACCTCTTTCTGCAGGTCTGCCAATTGACGTTCAATTTCTTCGTAAAGCAAACCAAAATCTTTTCTGGCCTCGGAATATTCATGCTCGAGCTGCTCGCAAGTTTCGTCTGAGAAGCTTTCAACGTTCTTGACCATAGTGTCGATCGCGCGCTCAAAGTACATTTCAACCTGGTGCGACTTAGCAACAGTCTTGCCACGAAACTCTTGAGCCATGTTTTTCATGGCGACTTTAACTCTTTCGGAAACGCCACTATCGCTTTCCACTTGAGTCTCTATGGCTTGCTCAAGCTTGTGCAGAAGCGCATCGCAGCGAGCCCATGTTGCGCGTTGTTGTTCAGTAAGAGACGCAGAAAATTCCTTTTGAGAAGCTTCCATTTCCTCCTGACAGTTCCGGGAAGCAGATTGAATATCAACCTTTGACTGCAATGCTATGTTTTTCAACTTCGCCTGGAACGCTCCGGATTGGAGGTTGCTAACGGACATGAGCGAATCTTCAAACGATTTGACGACATCATCAAAATAGCTGTCGACTTCGTCGCCCTTCCAGTGCAGATAGAATCGCTGCGGCAGATTTTTCTCCACGTGGTCAAGTAACTTGAATGTGTTGGCGAATTTCAGCTGTTGCGCATCGGAAGTCTGCTCTAGCTCGCGGGACGAATTAAGAGTAATTACCTCAAGCTCATCCTTCAGCTGACCGAGTTGCGATTCGAGAAGCAATTCAATCTTGCTTTGCGATTGCAAAACATCGGACTCAACTACACTTAGCTTTTCTCGCGATACTTCCGGCAACTTGCGCAAATAGTTCGAAAGCATTTCAGCAATTCTCTCAGTGCACTCTTTTGAAAGTGCCGAAACTTTCGCCTGATCTGCTTTGACGTCAACATCAGTTTTCATAGCGGCCACGAGTGCTTTCATCTCTTCAAGATCAGCCTTGACCGTTGAGGAATACTCGGCAAATATTTTGTTAGCTTCATTCTTCGCTTGCAGACGGCTGCTTTTGCCGACATCAAGAATGGCTCGGATTTCTGATTGCCGAAATTGAGAAAGCTGCGTGATCAAATCGTCTTTTTCTCTTGTGGCCGAACTCAAATAAGATTCGAGGAATGACTCGACTCGTTGACGTGAAATGCGAATTTCGTTGAGCAGAGTTTTGCGAAGCCGCCCACCAAGCCTATTGAGCTGATCGTTGAGACGCTGCACCAGATATTCCAAATCGGAAGATGCAGACGCCAAAGACTCCAGCATTCTGGAAACTTCTTCCGAATCTGGATCGATCGCCGAAAAATTAGGTGTATCTTGTGGCTCCACTGTGCCTCTCCCTCCTTAATCCTTATGCCACCCCACCGGTATCTCTATCAATGAAGCGCATAAATCCGCGTTGATTCTCCGTTTATCAGCCCCAAAAGAAGTTGATCGTCTGAGAAAATTTGTCTACAAGCGGAGGTGAAAACCGTTGCAGAGACTGAGATTTACGGATCGGCGCCCACCAGCAGCGTCCTTTATCAGACCAGAAAGCTTTGCTATGTAAGGCTTTCGAGGAAGAGATTGATAAAAGCAAGAATCCCTTGACTACGTGGTATAAGCAATTTTCCTGCTCGTGAAGTTTCATTTAGAGGCTGCAATCTGAACTGCATGGATTTGGTCAAAAATAGTCAAACCGAAACACTGCCACGGCAGCCGTTTTTCAGTTCATTACGAGTAACTAAGAAAACTTGGCACTATCTGAAGAAAAGCATGAGATAGGGCTGAATTGCGTGGCCAAGAGATATAGTTTAGACTGACAAGGCATACCGAGAGCCCCTCAAATCTCATTATTAGCAGTTAATTACAGGTAATTAGAAATGGTCACGGAAACGAAAGAAGCCAAAAACTCAAACGCAAAAACAGGCACATTGCTCGTCAAAAAGGCTCTCCCACAGATGTTGAAGAGCGGCGTCATCATGGATGTAGTCAATGCAGAGCAGGCAAAAATTGCAGAAGCAGCCGGAGCAGTGGCTGTAATGGCTCTCGAACGGGTTCCAGCTGACATCAGAGCTGATGGTGGCGTGGCTCGCATGAGCGATCCGGAATTGATTATCCAGATCAAAGAAGCAGTCAGCATTCCCGTCATGGCCAAAGTTCGCATCGGACATTTCGTCGAGGCTCAAATTCTTGAATCTCTCGGTGTCGATTGCATCGACGAGAGCGAAGTCCTGACACCAGCCGATGAAGAGTACCATATCGACAAGAGCAAGTTCCAAATTCCCTTTGTTTGCGGCGCTCGCAATCTAGGTGAAGCACTTCGCAGAATCGGCGAAGGCGCAGCAATGATGAGAACAAAAGGTGAAGCAGGAACTGGCGACGTAGTCGAAGCAGTTCGGCATGCACGCACCATACTCGGTGAAATCAGAAAGCTGACAGTGCTGCCAAAAGAAGAACTCATGACCTACGCCAAGAACATCGGTGCACCTTTTGAAATCATTCTACAAGTAGCTGAAACAGGCAAACTTCCGGTCGTCAACTTCGCAGCTGGTGGCATAGCAACACCTGCCGATGCTGCATTGTTGATGCAACTTGGCGTTGATGGCGTATTTGTGGGATCCGGCATCTTTAAGTCCGGCAATCCACAAAGAAGAGCCGAAGCCATTGTTAAAGCGACTACCTTCTACAATGATCCAGCAGTTCTTGCTGAAGTCAGCCGCAATCTGGGCGAGCCGATGGTTGGACGCACAGTGCAAAGCTTGGATGAGAAAGAAACTTTAGCGAAGAGAGGCTGGTAATAATGCGCCTTGCAGTTCTTGCATTGCAGGGCGACTTTGCCGAGCATGCTGAAATGCTTCGCGAATGCGGAGCAGAAGAGGTGGTCTTCGTCAGAAGAGCTGCCGATCTCGAAGGCGTCCATGGACTAGTCATCCCCGGGGGCGAATCGACAACGATCGCCAAACTCACAGGCAACACCAGCGACCCCATATTCGATACTATTATCGAAAAGGCGAAAAATGGCATGCCCGTGTACGGTACTTGCATGGGATTGATTTTTCTTGCACGTGAAATCGAGGGGTACAGCCAGGGCAGGCTCGCTTTGATGGATATCAAAGTTCGCCGCAATGCATTTGGCTCACAAAAATTCAGCAGAGAAGAATCCATCAAGATCGCAGAACTCGGACAGGATACATTCCCTGTAGTATTCATTCGCGGTCCAATTATTCTCTCTGCAGGACCCGAGGTTGATGTGTTCGCATCAGTCGAAGAAGGAATTGTTATGTGCCGGCAAAATAATTTGCTGGCAACCGCTTTCCATCCAGAGCTGACCTCAGACACCAGAGTTCACGCCTATTTCATGGGAATGGTCAAAGCTTATGCGGAGAACAACTGCTCAAAAAAGGAGCAGACTGAGCCCTTAACTTTGGGCGCAGTGAAATCTCTGGCGGCTTGCGGCGCTTAAGACGAACTCCTTATTAGATAGCCTGGCTTTAGCAGTGCGTCCATGCGCGGAGCACCCACCCATTAACGCGGCTTTTTGCTTGGAACCGCACCATTTATAGTGCCACGGTTCCGGTCGTGCCGCTGCTCGACACTGAATATGGTGCGGCTTGCAGAAGGAAAGAAACACGCAAACTGTTGACAACCGCCAACAGGCCGAGCTTTCTACATATAAGGATTGCCAGAGCAAAGCAGAATTTGCAGCAACGACTACTCAGTCGCCCTCAGGTCAGGAGTACGGCCCGCCAACTATTGAATTAGCGAGCTACTGCGTACATCGCACCAGATGCGATACCTACATAATCAGGACGCATTTCGACCGATTCCGGAACGAATGAGCGCACGATTCGGCCGCGGTGAATCATGAATGCACCCGGCATTTGCATGGTATCGCCCTGAAAAGGTCCGATAGCGTGGCCGTGTAAAAGTGCTTCAAAGGCTCGTGATATGACCTTTGGAGCCAAAATCTTGTCGGCTGTACCTCTACCTAAACCAAAATATCTGTAGAGACCTTGGTCAGGAGAACTTATCCGGGACAGGTCAGCCAGTCCATAGCTGGCCAGAAGCGTTGCCGCTTCATCTTCTTCAGCCATATGGACTAGAACAATCTTCACGCCGGAAGCTTGGAGGGACGAAACACAGTCATGTATGTCTGAAAGTGCTTCCTTGCAAAAACAGCATCCAAAATGACGCAAAAACACGACAAGCGTCGGTGCTGAATTGGAGATTTCATAAAGAGTGGAATGATATTGGTCTTCAACGGACTTAAGAACATCGTCCAGAGAAGCTACAGATTCCATTGTGGCTAACGAACTTTTGCTTAAACGCATACGGTAAACAGATCCCGCCTTTTGCCTAAATTATTCTAGTACTCTAAAAGCCCAGTGTGAAGTGTGTGTGACTTGATATTTTTCGCTTCAAATATCTTTCCATTTCTCCGTTCCAAGTCTGAACAAAAGGCTCAAATCATCACCTGGGGTTATTCCTGAATCTACACGAGGGATATGCTCCTTTGGACAGTAGTACAAAAGCTGTATAACTATTAATAAAAGCTACGGAGTTTCGCCAGGCTTAACAGCCACCGTCGCCTTCACTGTTTAATGCTTAGTAGTATTAGCACCTGAGTTATAGAGGTATGCGCATGCGCAGATCGAATTTCTTCCTCATCATGATCTCGAGAATTCCACCGAAGGTCATGTTGCTCCTCATGCTTGGACTGGCCATCGGCGCAACCGTGATGGTGCAGCAATCTATCGAGAAAAACAAGCCAAAACCGCAGGTAGCGCAGTCCATACCTAGCGAACAAGTTCTCGTCGCCATTAAGGACATACCCGAAGGCTCAATTATTGAGCAAGACGCATTCAAGATCGCTGATATGCCCTCCAACGAAATTCCAAAAGGCGCACTAAGAAGCAGTGGCATGGTTTTAGGTCTGAAAGCTAAAGCCAACATTTCGGCGAACGACTTCTTCTTCTCGCAGTTTATTGCCGTGGCGGAAAGACCAAGCGGATTTGAGTCCAAAATAAGAGAAGGTCACAGGGCATTCACCATCCCAGTTGACGCCAATACGGGAGTGGCGGGATTTTTGACTCCCGACTCCCATGTAGACATCATGGCACAAATCGGCTCGGGAGCCGATTCCAAAGCGATGGTGATTCTGGGAGACGTTCAGGTAATTGCCGTCGGTCAGCAATTCAAAAAGGCTCCTGGACAGAGCGAGGCGCAGCCAGTCAGCTCAGTCACAGTATCCGTTTCGCCAGCTGATGCAGGCAGATTGGCAAATGCAATGTCATCAGGCAAACTATATTGCTTGATGAGAAATAGTAAAGACTACAGTCCCGTGCAAACAACTGATGTGAGCAGAGCATTCAAAAAGCCGGAGAGCGTTCCGCAATCCGATCTGGTGAACCTGCCACCGCCGACACTACCAGAGCTTCCTAAGATGCCCCCGCCCCAACTACCCCGAATGAGCTCCGATGAAGCCAATCTGCGAAACGTGGATATGTGGGCGGGTAGCAAAAAAGATCATGTAGAGTTCGTAGAACCGAAGAAGTAATTGATCGACTCATTTGAATTAAAACTAAAGAGAACCTGTCTCGCCTTTCCGCATTGACAAAGTACTAATTACTCGACGCCGCCTTCATTCGCGCTGCTGCCGGCAAGCCGCTGTCGTCCATGCGAAGCGCAGGTGGTGCGAGCTTCTCGAACAACGAATTCTCAATGATTGGAAGTCCGTTGATATAGAATTCGCCGATGCATACTACAGCGACAATACCAGCGAGTTTAGCGATATATAAAACATAAGGCGATCTAGAGCAGGCGAAGAAATAGCCACAAATCAACAACAATGTTCCAAGAATTAAACAGCCCACAAGGGGCGTTTTGTACATGCCTTGCAGCACTCCAGAGCGAAGAATTCCAGGTAGCAGAACAGAGTCACTGGGCATGGACGGATCGAAGAAGCACTGTTTGACAGTGCCCACTGGATAGGCAGCAAGCAATCTCTCACACAAATACGGATCGCCGCCCTCAATGTCCATTGGATTTATGTTGTAACTCTCGTAGGACTTTCCGTCGACAGAATAGGCGTATCGAATTTTAGCTCGAAAATGTGCGTTCTCTTTAGAGCTGAGAATCTTAGCCTCAGTCGCTTGCCATGATTTAGATCGCATAGCCTTTTCAGCAGCGAAAAACATGGGAGTTATCAGCAGGACAGCGCTAACAAATCCAAAAAAATACGTGAAACAGGCTGCGCCAAAACAGGATCTGGTGGCAATTAATTGCGAATCGTCGAGATCAGCTGGCGCGCGGGATAAGCTTCTCCACAAAGCACGTGGAAACATATCGCATATCCGTACAAAGAAGTTAGGTTTTGCAGGTTCCTGGGGGTTTTGCTCGTTCACACGTTAGCTCCATGATGCTGCAATTATCTCACTACAAAGTAATCGCACTAAGACAAAGGCTCCGTTTTTACACGGAGCCTTGATCGTACTGCTGTCTTAGCAGGGGATTAAAGCATTTTGCCATCCAGATCTTTGATGTCTAAACGCACGTTGCGGAGTTTAAGGTAGGTGCTGTCCAACGAACGGCTCAAATCATCGATTGTTTTATCTAGATTTTTGTCGTTAGCTTTTCTAAGATCGTCAATAGTCTTTTGAAGAGCGTCAAAGTCTTTCTGCAAACGTTGTTCTTTGTTCAACAGGTGGACCCGCACGCTCTGGTATTGAGAGAAAACATTGGAGTCAGCGACTACAGCTTTCGCGCTCGGTGCGTTCAAAGCGATCAGGAGCAGGCTCATCGCCATCCCTAACACTGTGACTTTTTTGATTGAGTTCGAAAACATGATTTGTGTCCTCCAGACCTCAATAGATTACCAATTAAATTGGACTTGCAAAAGAGCCACTTTCATGTTTTACTACCAGTCCACTTTGGAGGTGATTTAGGTGGATTTCCTAATAGTTCTAGATAGCCAATCTAACGTTCCACTGCACCGCCAATTGTACGAAGAAATTAGACGGGCCATACTCTCCGGGCGTTTAATGCCCGGGCAAAGGGTACCATCCACCAGAGCGCTTTCAGAATCTCTTGGAATCTCCAGGGCGACAGCAACATTGGCTTATGAATTCCTCTTGTCTGAGGGTTATCTCCAGTCCACTACGGGATCAGGAACCTACGTGACAAGGCACCTTCCTGATGCAACCATGCGCATTGACGCCAAAGATGGCAAACGCAAGACTCTCATCGAAACAGGTGCACTGACAAAAAAATCAGTCAAGCGACTTTCGAAGTACGGATCATATATAAAGGACCGTCCCTGGTTTGCTTACGGAGAGGATGAACCTGAAATCCAGTTCAGTTTCGGACGTCCGGACTTCGATCAATTTCCTATGCGCCAGTGGATGCTGCTGGCCAACCAGCTTGCCAAGAAGCACGATCTTTCCCTTCTGGACTGCCCGAGCAAGTCACAAGGCTTTTTGCCATTAAGGGAAGCAATTGCGTTGCATCTGTCAAAATCGCGAGCCGTCAATTGCACGCCCCAGCAAATCATCGTCGTGAATGGTTCACAGCAAGGAATCGATCTGGTCACGCGTGTAATTCTGGATCGTGGCGATCAAGCCGGCATTGAAGATCCTGGTTACATCGGGGCCAAAAAAGCATTCGAAGTGCAGGGCGCGCAATTGATTGGCATTCCCGTAGATGAAGCGGGCCTTGTCGTTGACAAGTTGAAAGATCCGGCAATGGCTAACATGAAACTGCTCTACGTCACACCATCGCACCAATCACCAACCGGCGTCGTTATGAGCCTGCCCCGAAGACTTGAGCTCCTTAACTGGGCGCAGCGAAGCGGAACATACATAATTGAGGACGACTACGATAGCGAATACCGATACACGGGCAGACCGGTTCCTGCCTTAGCCGGACTAGATCGATCCGAATCAGTAATTTACATCGGCACATTTTCAAAAGTGCTTTTTCCGGCATTGCGCTTAGGCTATCTGGTAGTGCCGACTGGATTGGCGGAGATTTTCGCAAGAGCGAAATTTCTCGCCGATAGACATTCATCGCTGCTCGATCAACAAATCCTTGCCGAATTCATCAGACAGGGACACTTTGAACGCCATATCCGGCGAATGCGCAGTATCTACCAGCAACGGCGGCAGGTGATCATCAATAGCCTCAAAACACATTTCGGCGATGGCGTTGAAGTCCTTGGAGAGAATGCTGGAATCAATATCTTGGTGCGCATAAATTGGCGCATAGATGACGAAGCTTTCTTGAAAGTTGCACGCGACAAAGGCGTTGGTCTAGTGCATACAAAGCCCTTCTACCTCAATGTCGCAGCACCGCCGCACGAGTTTCTACTCAACTATGCTGGCCTATCTGATGAAAAAATCGAGATTGGAATTGAGCGTTTGCGTGATGCAGCACAAGAAACAAGAAACCGAGGACCAATTGTGCCGGCTTAAAATTGCCGCACTCTTGGCTGCCAAGCAAGGCAAAAATCATACGAATTAAAGAAGGCTCAGTTGCTGCTTAAGCGCAAGATTTCTTCGATCTCGGCAGGAAGCTTCATCGGGTCAAATGGCTTACTAATAATGCCCGCCGCACCCAAAGCCAGGTACGAATCAACTTCTTGCTTCTGCACTTTTGCCGTAAAGAAAATAACGGGAATTGAAGCCAGCTCAACATTTTCTCGCAATCGAGCAAGCGTCGTCGGTCCATCCATTTCAGGCATCATGACGTCCAGCAAGATTACGTCAGGGCGGTCGCTGCTGGCGGCTTCCAGAGCTTCAAAGCCTGACGACACAGCGCGGACGTTCCAGCCTCCAACGCCCTGCAAACTTATCTGCGCAATCTTTCGGATGCGCGGATCATCATCAACAAGCAATACTTTCTCAATTGGCATTGTGGAATCGTATCAGGAATCAGCTTTGGCTTCTACATCGACTCGAACTTTTTCAAGCAATTCATCTATTGCATTCACAAGGTCTGATTCACTAGCACGACTCTTCGTCAAATAACGGGTGAAGCCAATGGTTAAGTCTCTTCGCTCGGTGACGGTTAGATCTCGTCCCGTATAAACTAATAAAGGCAAGGATTTACAGGAATGTTCTTCGCGCAGGCGTTTTACGAAATCAAAACCGTTCATGTCGGGAAGCCCAACATCCAAAACAATCAATTCTGGATTTTCATTAGCGATCAGGTTGAGACCTTCTTCGCCTCCAGAGGCTTCCAAACATCGAATACCATATTTGCCTAGTTGATGAACCAGCGTTTTTCGAGTTCCTGAATCGTCTTCCACCACAAGTATTGTTGGGCAGTTTGAGAAATCCACAGCACGCTTGATGTCTCTTACTACAATCTCTTCACGAACCGGCCTCTTATGCCACTCAACATGAACAGGTGAGGGAATTTCCAATCCGGCGGCGCTATTTGTGAACAAGACTACAGGTCTATTGTGCACTGAATATAGTGCACGCAACTGCTCTTGCAATTCGAGGTCTCGTTCATCAGAGCGTGAGACATTGAAAATTACCAAGTCAGGAACACGTTCTGCAATCACCTTTGCGGCATCTTCACTGTTCTGCATGTGAATAACTCGGCAACGACTCGGAAGCAGATGTTTATTCAGCAAATCTCCCAGTTCCTTCGCGTCATCGATAACGACAACATAACTTGGATCAGCGGAATCTTCAGTAGGCTTATAGAATTCTCCGCTTGAAACTGGGATTGTGAACCAGAAGGAAGCACCTTTATCTGTATCAGACTCGACACCGATGGCGCCACCATGTTGCTCCACAATTGCTTTGCATATAGCTAAGCCTAAACCGGTTCCTTCTTGCTCCCTCTTATCGGATGAGTCAACCTGCTGAAATTTGCAAAATAGCTTATGCTGCTGGTCCTTGGAAATACCCTTGCCCTGGTCTCGGACGACAAAACGAATCGCATTCTCGGCTATGGTGGCACTCAATTCCACAGTGCCATTTTTCGGAGAGAATTTGATGGCGTTAGAAATCAAATTTACGAGAACTTGATTGAGTCGGTCTGTGTCAGCGACAACCGGATGCTCTGTTGTCCACCCCTGTTCAAGCCTGATGCCGCGCTCCTTTGCCATACCTTCAGTGAAGGCTAAAGCCATGCCCAGAAGTTCAGATGGAGCTATTTCCATTTTGTGAAATTCAAACTTTCCGGCCTCGAGTTTCTTCAAATCCAAGATATCGTTGATAAGCCTAATGAGCCGATCGCAGCTTTCGCGGGCGATGTTCACAAGCTCAAGCGTCTCGATTGGAAGATCGCCAGTCATGCCACCCTCGATCAGGCCTAGAGATCCGCGAATAGATGTGAGCGGCGTGCGCAATTCATGGGAGACAATGGAATAAAATTCTGATACGCGGCGCTCAGCTTCTTTGCGCTCAGAAATATCGCGCACAATAGCAGTGATCAATTTTTTGCCGTTTAGATTGACAAAGCTCAATGAGATTTCAATTGGAATTTCGACTCTTCCGCGAGCGAGCCCGACTCCCTCGAGGCGAAGCGCGGTGCGGCGAAAACGACAATTATCTCGCCACTTCACCCAGCCGTCTTCGGTGCAAGCATCTTCGCCTATTTGTTTGATCAGGAACGAAATATGCTTCCCAAAAATTGTATGGAACTGATATCCAAACATTTTTTCGCAAGTCTGGTTAGCGGTCTCAATAGTTCCATTTTCCGCGATAGTAATGATTGAGTCGGCAGCGGTTTCAAAGATCGCTCGGATAGTTGCCTCACTATCACGCAAATTTTGTTCGGACAGCTTCAACTCTGCTGTTCGCGTTATTACTTCTTGTTCGACAGAATTCTTCGAGGACTCAAGCTCAGCCTGACGGTGAGCCATCAACTGCATATCGCGCAAGCTAAAGCGAATGGAAATAAGCAAGAAGAAATCACAAAATACTACCCAAAGAGAATGCTCTAACCATCGCCACGGTTCGGCCACTTGTACGCCGTAAATACTACCCGGTGAATAAATTCCGCGCAAAAGGTGATCCAAAGCAGTAACTGCCGATGCAGTTATTAGAACCCGCCAATCTCTATAGAATGCTAAAAATGCAAGCGATCCAAAAACGTGAAAATGCGTTTCGATTCGTCCACCAGAAACAGCGATAATCAAGCCTGACCAAAGCATTTGAGCGATCGCGATTGTCTGCCGCGTTAAAAGCATACCAGGTTGCTTCCAAATCAGGAAGAGCGGCAGGCTGTTAATAATGCCACCAAACACGATGGCTTGCCAAACGTGGATATGTATAGTATTTGTTGTTCCTTCCCAAGTGTATGGAGCAACCAAAACAGCCGCAACGGATGCGCCGATCCATTGAAAAAGGAAAAGACAAGCAAATAGTTTGTCGGTACGAACGTAAATTGCATGCCTCTGCTGATCGAAGAGGTACTGGGAGCGAGTATAAATACTCGGCGCGACCGCTTCTTCTTTTGATTTCAGTGGAGGCGAAAAAAGCATTTTGTTTCCCTATTTGTCTTTAGCGTCAAACAATGCGCAACCATAAACGGCATTGTTGGCGGTTAACCGAGAATTGCTTCGAACAATTGCAGAGATCTGATCCAATCCGGCATTGCCTCCTTCATGTCCACGGGAACCTGTTATGCCGCCGTGGAAAAGCACACTCGATTTTCTATCTAACAGAAAGCACTCACCAGAAGCAGCAGCTTGGTAACTCTTTGCGATAACTCCATCATAGTCTACAGTTACTTCAACGCCAGGAATTCTTGATGCTGATTTTACTGTTTCCGAGTCTTTCCAGGACTCATAAGAGTGCGGAACGATGAAGTAAACCCTGGTAGAAATGTTATTGTTCCGAGACAGAAAGCGCGCCAGTTCAGCAAGAGACGCCTTTGTGCAGCCACATTGAGGGTGCGCGAACATCAGCAGCTGAAATTCTTTTGCCGTGTCTGGCAAAGTGCTTGAGTTTGGAGCGATTGGGTTAGCGGCTTGAGCAACTCTGGCCGGCGTTTTCTCATAATTCAGCGACACAAAAGTGCCGAAAAACAAGAGAGTCAGCCAAAGACCGAACAGGAGAGCCATTCTTGCCGAGCGACGCAAATACACGATTTTTGCCGCCTCGTTGGATGTGTTACTTACTGCCACTATTTCAGTCTAACAACCCCGCTTCGGACAGTCCAACCCCCATTCGACGGGTTTTCGAATCACTCGTTGGGAGTATTATTTAAGCTTCGACCAGAACTTTATGGTGAGAAATTGCGGACATAGGTGGCGCAAGGCTTTACGGCGTCCAAAAGAGTTGACAAGCAGGGGGCTTTCGCTTATTATCATCTGACTTACCATAGCGGGGCAAAGGAAGCGCCCTGGACCTGGAGGTCGGCAAGATTTTTCTTGCCGGTTACTGTGTTGGAAACAAGTCTCCAAGCCTATGTTGCGGGCTTGGACCGAATGCGATTGGCTATTTTCTGCGAAGTCCAGCCCACAATGAAGTTCTTGAAGATATTCCCAAACGCAAAGTTCCCGTCCTAAGTGGGGAAAACCGCCCCCTGCTTGACATCCGAATTAACCTAAGTCCGGTTATCGAATGTAAACGCAGTGGAAAAACATATAAGTAGAAGGTCCCCCTCTGTCTATTAACCATCCCCCGTAGACACGAAAAGCTTGCAGGAATTTTGAACCTATGCCCGGCGATAATCTGAATCAGCCTAACGATAATTCCAACGAGAATAACCGTGATGAAACATCACGTTTGTCTAAAACCGAAGGCGTTCCATCGGCCGAGGGCAATGATGTTCTAAAGAAGGAAAGAGAGAAAGTCACAAAAGAGATTCCACTCCACAGTGTTGACTTGTCCGGAGCGACTGCAGAAGACAGGGGACAAAGGAACAAGCCAAAAGCAACAGACAAGGGCGGGCAACAGAGTACTGGAGCGGATGCTAACGCTACAGTTCAGAAGAACAATTCTGGCGAAAGCCAAGTTAACGATGCATCCAAAGCGCCTGTAAACCAAACTCCGAGCGAACAGCAGTCCGGGACGGATGCTAATCCGAAGAATCCGAAAGGCGATGCGCAAACTCCTCAGCAACAACAGCCCGGCACTGATGCAAACCCGAAGAATCCTAAGGGTGATGCCCAAACTCCTCAGCAACAACAGCCCGGCACTGATGCTAACCCGAAGAATCCTATGGGTGATGCGCAAACTCCTCAGCAACAACAGCCCGGCACTGATGCTAACCCGAAGAATCCTAAGGGTGATGCCCAGACTCCTCAGCAACAACAGCCTGGCACTGATGCTAACCCGAAGAATCCTAAGGGCGATGCTCAAACTCCTCAGCAACAACAGCCCGGCACTGATGCTAACCCGAAGAATCCTAAGGGCGATGCTCAGACTCCTCAGCAACAACAGCCCGGCACTGATGCTAACCCGAAGAATCCTAAGGGCGATGCCCAAACTCCTCAGCAACAACAACCCGGCACTGATGCTAACCCGAAGAATCCAAAGGGCGATGCCCAAACTCCTCAGCAAAAGCCGGGCGATCAAACTCAACAAAAACCGGGCGATCAAACTCAGCAAAAGCCGGGCGATCAAACTCAACAAAAGCCGGGCGATCAAACTCAACAAAAACCGGGCGATCAAACTCAGCAAAAGCCGGGCGATCAAAC
>JAKFVQ010000021.1 GCA_021732085.1 Candidatus Obscuribacterales bacterium
CACTAACGCCAATCTCTGTTCAGAACATTAACAATGATAATATCCGTAGCCAGCTAACAACAATGGCAGGCAACCTCATAAGCTGGATAAGGACTAAGAATCCGGCTGCCACCGTCGCCGATATCATAGGCGGGAGGACTATCGATCAGTATCTCGGGCAATTGCGGCAAACAAGCTTGCCCTACCAAAATCCTGGTGACACACCCGAAATATTTGGTGACATTCCCGATGCTTACAGAACTACTTTTGAAGTTGCTTTTCTGAACGGTATTAACCAGCCATTTTTTAGCGATGAGCTCTACGGGCATAGACTGACGGTCTTTTATAACCCAACGAACCTTCCCGTGCTTTATTTCGACGGAACACCGGTTGCTACAGGAACAGCACCCGTAACGCCTGGAACCTATCATAATGTGGTATTTCGAATTACGCATTGGGCTTATGGTTTCGACAACATATGGATTCAATCTCTGTACTCTCTGGCGCCTATCTTCATTGGCAGCTCATGGGGAACTAGCAGTCGTGCAATGGTGGAGTACAACCAAAGTTTATTAGCGCAATATCAAGCCGCTGGTTTGCCCTCAGGTTCCGAAGCGGTTTTGGGACAAACGCTTGCTATTAACTGGCACACGCAAAGTTCTCAATCTGGCATTGTCGGCAAGCTTTTAGGACAAATGAATCGTTGCCAAAGCGTTGTTCATAACTATGCTGGTATTGTGGGATTCTTGATGGCCGATGATACGCCGCCAGGCTCGCCTTATACGGATATCGGGCAGTCAATCTATGCCGTGTCAACCCTTAACAAAGCTGACAAAACCATAAATCCTTTAGCGGTTGCCCTGAACACAACGTTACACATCATCACAAATAGTCCTCAAAGCTCGGGTAGCGGAAGTAACGTTACTCCCGGTGGTGCTGGTTCAGGCAGTTCAGGAAATGGTGGAAATGGGGGCGATGGTGGTGACGACCCCACTCAAGGATCTGAACAAGAGGGAGAGAAAAAACCTAAACCTGGTGATACCGGTAAAACAGGCAAGTTGGTGCAGGTAGGAGAGCACACATACGATTCACATGTTTTTGACCGTTACGAAGAACGGAATGGAGTGCCTTTTGAAGCCGGTGGACAGCAGCTCGTTGAAGATGCAATTGAGCATGGCTCAGTTAAAAAACATGGAGGGGCAACTTTTTACACAGGATCATCAGGTGTAGAAGTTGTTGTAAGGAACGGCGTTGTCGAGACGGTTTACTTTCCTGAAGACTAAGTAGCTATGAATAATCATCCTTCTTCGCAGTTTCCTTGTGTTTGTTGTGGATACCTTGTATACGCAAGCTTCTGTGGTGGTGAAGTTTGCCCAATCTGTGGCTGGCAGGACAATTTGCATCAGCTTAGGGATCCGTTTTACACGAGTACGGTTCAATCGTCATTATTTCAGTCCCAGCGGAATTATTTACGTTTCGGACCCAAGAACAAAAAACTGTTAGAGCAGTACAGCCGAAGCGATTGGAGACCCATCATTAAAACGTTTGATGACTTTTGCTCGCCAGATGGACAGGGAACAATATCTTCAAATCCCGATGATCTTTATTATTGGAAATCGTCCTTTTGGAATGTCCGCGCACGTGGAGCGAAGCTTACAGACTTGGAGCTAGCTCATAAATATTCCATTTTCAATCATGTTGCAGTCAAGCATAGTAGTGTTTGTGCATGTTTTCGCTGCTGCTCTATGTTTGAGTCCACAACCATCAAGAAGTGGTGCGATCGCGGATTAACAGCAATTTGTCCAAATTGTGGTATTGATGCGATCTTAGCAGAAGATGGCACGTTTCAATTAACCGTAGACTTCTTGAAACGCATGAATTCGAGATGGTTTCATGGCGATACACCGTAATTTTCTTGAGATAAATGGTCTGCGGGCGCCTGTTGGACTGCAATGTCCCAGTGTGACTTATAAGAGATAGTAACTTCAAAATCTCGAAAGTCTTCCTACAACACAGGAGCATCCTCGTCCAGATCTTGCAGAAAATAAGCCATAACAAAAAAAAGACCTTCGTTGGGTGTTAGTGGGCAAGCTAATTCGGTTTTTGCCTGAACGATTTTTGCTTAGTTTTGGTGCCATCAGGTTAAATGCTGTGGATAAGTCCTATCTCTTAACAGGATTGGCCACAGTGTGTTTGGAACATGGACGCGCACAAATAGCGCTCAAGTTGTTTATGATGAGTTTAAAAGAAATTCTTGAAACACCGGTTCAGTCTGTTTCTCAACTATGTGAAATAGCGCCACAGAAAGTAAAACAGGGGCTACGTTTCCACTTAGCAGAATTGCTTACGATGAACATCCGTGGACTCATCGAAATTAAGACTTACGAACATAAGTTCGAGGACGTAGACCAGTTGCGAATTTTGAGTCGATCTCTATCGATGTATGTTTTGGACCAACTGAAAAATCTGAGCGACACCACGATGGAAGACGAGCTTGCTCATATCCCTTCTGTGGTCCAGCCTCGTTCCGGACCCCTCTTTGCATGACGATGAAGGAGCGCGGAGAATTATCAGAAAAGACCAAGAACAAATAATACTTGTTGGAAAACGGCTGGTTTATTGCTTAGAGCAAAGAGCTATTGCTAGGCCCAAAGAGCAAGACTCGTTTTTGAAATACAGAAACTTTAGTCATACTCTTGCAAGTGTTTTAAGAATCTGCAGCAGATATCCAGAGTCCGATGAATTGCTGCGAAGGGTTAATGAGACGAGGAAGCGATTGGAGGTACTATGAGAATTAATCCGCCAATCATCGTGTGTAGCCGGAACAGTGCTTGCAGAACGGCATTATCGGGATGGCTAGATTGCTACGAGGTTCTCGCTGCAGTGTGAGGCGCAATCGGCAATAGATTGCGTCAAAGTGATGAATCCAATCCGCACCTCGGACACCTCAGTCCAAGGTCGTTAATAGAAACGATGTCCTAGACTAATCTCTAATCTGGATGAACGGGATTTCTGACATCTGGTGAAGAGAACTTCTGAAAGTGACACTCGGCCATTCCTCTTTCTGCGTATAGAAATTGAACGGTGCTTTCTTATTCGGAAAATAACTCTTAAACGTAAACGCACCAGAATCCACATCTTGTTTGATCGAGCGAACTAAAAGATTATGAATGCGAAGGAGGAACTTTGCGTACATAAGAAAATCGAATCATCATACAGAAAGGAATGAAAGATGCTAATTGCTGATCAGGTTCAGATTTTGCTTTGTGCAAGTCCAATTGATATGAGGAAGGGTGCCGATGGTTTGTCGGGGATCATTCGAGATGCGCTCAACGAGGAACCATTATCGAACAAGATCTTTGTTTTTCAAAGCAGGAGCGGAGACAGAGTTAAGTTGCTCTATTGGCACCATAATGGTTTTGCTGTGTGAAGCAAGCGAATTCAAACCGGCAAGTTCCGATTCCCAAAAGAAAATTCAAGCGGCGCGGTATCAATGACTCGTACTGCATTGCGAATGATACTTGAAGGGATTGACTTTGAGTCGGTTCAACGGAAACGCATTGACTGAGTCTTTCAAGGAATTGCCCGTACTAAATTAGAAAACTTTTCCTGGTATCATATTCGGTACTGTGATAATTTCTTATTATAGATGAGGCAAGCGATAGTGATCTCCGAGAAAGAAGCAAATACTGAGCTGCCTGCCGACGTTGAATCATGCCATGAATTGATTCGCGAACTTTATTCGCTCATTGAGAACATGGGCGATGACGTAAAGCACCTGAAGCAAAAGTTGCACAATCAGCTTGGTTTTCGGTTCGGGCGTAGCTCGGAAAAACTATCACCTGGGCAGATAGCATTGTTTGCGCAAGAGCTAAATGAACTCTTGCGCAAAACCGCGCCCGAGAAACAGCAGGAAGAGGAGCTGGCAGAAGGCAGCAGGTCTGGCAAGGCAAAGCGAAAAGAGAAGAACGGTGGTGGCGGACGAAAGCCATTGCCTTCCACGTTGGCCAGAGAGCGAAAGGACTATTACCCCGAAGAGGGCTTGTTGAATTGTGGAGAGTGTGGAAATCAAAAGACAGAGTTTGGCAAGGTAGTTGTAGAACAGCTCGACTGCGTCCCGGCGAGTTTCAAGGTAATTGAGCACGTTACTCACAAATTCTGCTGCATCAGCTGCCAGGAAGGAGTGGTCGAAGGGAAAAAGCCGCCTTCTATTCTTAGCGGCGGCAAGCCTACGGAAGGCGTGATTGCGCGAATATCCACGGCGAAATGGGCGGATCATCAGCCGCTTTACCGGCAGGAGCAAATTTATGCGCGAGAAGGGGTAGAGATCTCTCGTTCGAGTATGGGACGGTGGCTGGACGTAAGCGGCGAAGAAGCGAACCCAATAGTGGCGCGAATGAATGAACTCATACTTGAGGGAGAGGTAATACAAGCCGACGAAATTCCTGTTATTTTTATAGACAAGGAACGCCCAGTTAAGAAGGGAAAGCAAGGATACGCTTGGACCTATTATGGGGACAAGCAACATCCTTATGTCATTTATGACTTTCAGCCGGATCGCTGCGCCGACCGTCCCAAAGAATTTCTCAAAGATTACTCAGGTCTCTTGTTGACGGATGGCTATGGGGGATATGACTGGTATGCACGCGAAAAATGCGCTAACTGCAATGTTCATCTGCGGCGCTATTTAGAGAAAGCAGAAAAGTACGACAAGAGGAAGGCTGGCCTGGCGCTGGCGATCTTCCAGGAGCTGTACAAAATCGAATCTCGAATTGAGAAACTGCCACCGGAAGAGATCGTCAGGATCAGGCAGGAGCAATCTCGTCCGCTAATGGAAAAGCTGAAAGAGTTATTGCTTGAATGGCGAGCCTCCACTCCGCCCAAGACGTCCCTTGGAACGGCAATCAACTACGGATTGCCTCGCTGGGACAAGCTGTGTCGATTTCTAGATCATGCTTGCCTGAAGATGGACACGAACCTCGTGGAGAATTCTGTGCGTCCGATCGCTCTGGGTCGAAAGAATTGGATGCAAATTGGGTCGGAGGGCGCACTAGCAACAGCCAGCGTTCATGCCAGTCTCATTAATACCTGCAAAAGAGTTGGCGTGAATCCATTCCTATATATGCGCGACATTTTGATTAGATTAGCGCATGGCGATTCCGCTATCGATGAACTTCTTCCTGACAGATGGGTATGGGTATGCAAGAATCCACTCAATTAATAGGCTGCCAGCGCTGAAATGAGCGCTGCTATCGTAGTGCCTTCGGCCCCGTTGAAGATTCGTACGTTGAAGCCACTGCGATGGTTAACCAACTCTGCAGCTAGCTGCTGCTTGTTCGGGGAATCGATCTGGTGTGCACCAGCAGCCGTCAGTTTCATTTTGCACTTTATTTACTTCTGGCTGAGCGTCTTCCGCTACGTTCACAAGTGCGAAGTGAACATTTTGCTTCTTTTTGTTCGAAGATTGTCTTTCAATGCCATCTGATAGTTTCATTGACTTCAGTTTTTTCTCCCAGAAATGCAGGCTTCCTGACGAAATACCACGGCTTCTACAGTAGCCGCGAATACTACCAGGGTGCACGTTGATTTCATTGATGACTCCGAGCCAAAAAGTGATCCTTTCCTGCATCTTTGAAGGACGATTATCTCCTTTCTTAATCGTAGAATCGAGCCCTCGCTCCTGGTCACGATGTTGCAATTCTCGCCGCCAATACTGAAATGTATTTGCTGAAATATTCTCCTGTGAGCAGAATTTCTTGAATGGCAATCCGCTTGCTTGAAATCGCAGGAATACTTGGCGCCACCTCTGCTCCTTTTCAGGATCCACTTCTCGCGGTTTTCTCATTTTCCCGGATTGCTTTTTTTGGTCCTTCCTTCTATTTGATTTAGCTGCAGTTAACTGCATTCGAATTCCACCTCCAGCTGCGAAGAGAAATACCTCACCTTCTCTTTACGCAGTTAATCTTCGCTCAAAAGTGATTCGCACTCAAGATGGTGATTCTGGTGCGTTTACAAATAAACGGCAGCGATAGCGAATCCGGTAACCCAATCTCTTTGGACAAGAGTGCCCGCCTTATTCTGCTCGTATAACACGATGAATGAAATGGCTGAACTGAGAACAAAGAGCACAAAGAAGTGCAGCAACTTGAAGTTCGGAATTTTATCATCGGCGGATTCATTCATGTTAGAGCCCCTCGATTGCGCAAAAGATTAAGGTTCTCGGGGAGTTTCGGAGAACTCCTAATCATGTGTAATCATACCAGCCGGTTTTGTTGACGATTTCACCGATGCGATTAATCTTCGACGCAAAAAACGGCAATTAGCTGAAACCGGGAGCGAGCTCAGATGGGCTCAAGAATCAAGGAGGAGACGTTGGAAATTCAGATACTAAAAAGAAGGAATCAAAAACTTGACCTTGAATCCCGCTGTGTCTATCATGCTTAGACAAATACAACAGAAAATGAACAGTTAATTGGCAAGAAATCAGCCCCGACAATGAGCTTTTCATATAACTGACCTTTTCGGAATCACATGTGGAGATTCAAGGTGAAAACTTCAAGGCAAATTTTTCTACTCGGAGTAGCAATTACCCTCAATTTTGGGCAAACATTGGCAAGCCTTGCAGCAGATCTTTGGCACAAAGAATTTCCTGTCTTTCCAAAATCCACAGAGATCTGTTCAGAATGCTTGATGGCGGGACCAGGAAAAGGTATCAACTTCAATCTATACGCGTGCCCAGAGTCATCCGCCACGGTCCGAGAATTTTACACGAAGAAATATCATGCCTCCGATAGAGCCGGTGACTTTCGTAGCGTTGACGGCAGCAAAATCTTGTCTATCGATGAGCCTGACGGAAAGAATCAGCCCACCTGTAAAAATAAGAAGTCAGTTCCTACAGGAACAAAAACCATCATCATCGTTTCAACCAAAATCGGCCAAAGTACGTCGAAAAATTAGGTTCTAAACTATTTTCTCATTGTCTCAATCAAGTCCATGACTTCCTTGTCGCCGGTCCCCGGCGTGCAGGGCACTAATTAAACAAGTGCTTAGGCAATACTACTATCCATTACTTCTTGACGGAGCTTTCAGTATGCGAATATGGTCCTGAGGCATGCTGCAGGTGCCACTTTCCATCAGTTCCCACGAACGCCTCAAAAACCTGGTGCGTAGTGTCGTCAATCTGAGTGCGGTATCTATAAAAAGTCTTTTTGACGTAGCTACCGTCGAACATGTAAATGACGGTACTTGGATTGGATGTAAGAGGATCTGTGAATCGGCGACCGGTATCTCTCTGTCCATCGCCATTCAATCGCTTACCAGTCGGAGTCAGCGCGCGAACAGCGACGGTCACGGCTCCATCACTTCCAGGAAGAGCCGGCTTTTCCCAAATGCATTGAAGAAGCCGCTTGAGAGCTTCCACAGGCGGCGAATCGCCATTCTTCCCCGCCGGTCCGCCTGCCGAGCAGTCAATACACGGACGCTCCCCCTGAATAGTGCCTTCAGTTTGTACGCGACTTCCAGAATTATCCTGCCCGGTCCCGACAGCAGAAGCATCTCCGGCAGCCGTACCATTTCCAGCAGCAGCATTTCCAGCTTCACCACCACCCGGCTTGATCCGACTTGATCCACTGTGCTCATCGTCAGGAACGGTGTACTCGTGGCCGTCGACAAGCACCTTGTAACCACCATTCACCAGCCCCGTCACCTTGCCACTGTACCATTGACTGCCCATCGGTCTGCACTGTACGTTGTCACCAATTTTGAAATTCTGAGCAAAGCATGGGATTGGTGCATTGAGGCTGAGCGCGACGAAGAGCAAGATACTGATGATGAATTTCATTGATTCCTCAGAGTAGATACTGAGTTCTGATTATTTCATAGTGAAAGCAAATGTCAGCATTATTTTGCGAACTCTGCTCGATTGATATGCGTTAACAGTGATTTTTATTTTTAGCCTGTGCTTTGCAAGCCGGCAGCGACGCCATTAACGCTCATCAAAATTGTTTCCAGCAAAAGGTCACGCTCGTCGGGGGTAGGTCCATCTTTCTCGCTTTGACGCTTACGCCATTCTTTGATGAATCGGACTTGCAAATAGCTAAGCGGATCAACGTAAGGGTTGCGCAGCTCGATTGAGCGTTTCAAGAACTGATTCTCCGACAGAAGTTCATCCTTTCGCGAAATCAACGCGATCGCCATCCGGCAGTTATCTAACTCATCGGTAATCGCTCTGAAAATTCGCTCGCGCAATCCCTCGTCATCCACTAACTCATTCACATAGAACGCTGCAATATTCATATCGGCAACAGCAATCCCCGTCTCAATCTTGTTGATCAAGCCGTGGAAGAAAGTCCAGTTATCATACAAATCTCGCATAAATTCAAGTCGAGATTCGCCGTGTTTTGCCAACTGCTTTTTGTACGCAGCACCGAGTCCGAACCATGCAGGCAGAAGGAAACGGCTCTGCGTCCACGAGAAAACCCATGGTATGGCGCGCAGATCAGAAATAGCTTGCGAACCAGTTGTCCGACGCGCTGGTCGCGAGCCCATCCGCAAATGATTTATTTCGTTGATTGGAGTCGCCTTAAGGAAGAAGTCAACGAAGTGATCGTCCTCATAGATTAGTTCTCGAAAGGAATCAAATGCATCCTGCGAGAACTCCTCCATGAACTCATGCCACTCAGACTTTTCTTGCTGAGCGCTTTTTCCACTTTGTTCGATTAGCGATGTTTCCAACACCGCAGCGGCAAGTTGTTCGAAATTCCGCACAGCTATTGTATGCAGTGAATACTTCGCAGAGATAACTTCACCTTGCTCAGTGATTTTGATTCGTCCGGCGACTGTTCCTAACGGCTGGGTCATGATAGCTCTATGAGTTGGTCCACCGCCGCGCCCTATCGTGCCACCGCGGCCGTGGAAGAGCCGTAATTGAACACCGAATTCCCGTCCAACAACGGCAAGCTGCGTTTGAACTTTATACAATTCCCAATTCGAAGTAACGATGCCACCGTCTTTGCCACTATCGGAATACCCGATCATGATTTCCTGAATTTTATCTCGTCTCTTAATATGAGCGGAATAGACTTCATTCTGCAGTAGCTGGCGAAGGATTTCCGGCGCACGCCGCAAGTCCCCGATTGTTTCAAATAGCGGAACAACGCTGATTGTCCTGTGCGAATAATTCTCGGCAAAGAAGCCAGCTTCCTTCGCGAACAAAAGGATCGAAAGGAGATCGCTGGCTTGCTGCGTCATACTCACAATGTATGTATCAATCGCTTGTGCGCCGAAACGATCCTGGCTGATTCCCATAGTGCGGAAGACTTGAATCACATCATTTGTATTCTCTGAATAATGAAGCTCGTATGGAATTAGCGGGCGCAAACTTTGCAGTTCTTCTGTAAGCCAGCTGACCTTCTCTTCCTCACTCAACTGCGAATACTTTGAAGGAAAAAGCTTCATCGAACTTGTAACTTCATCCATGGCAGCGAGGTGTCTACCACTGTGCTGCCTGATGTCCAGCTTCGCAAGATGGAATCCAAAAATATCAAGCGAGTCTATGACACGCAGAATGGAGCGCTGTCCCAATTTGAGCTGACTTTTTTCGAGATTGACCCGCAGCTGGTTCAGGTCATCACGGAACTGAGCTGCGTTCTCATAAACAAGCTGCTTGTGCGCTTGCTTGCCCTTAAGCTCAGTGGAGTGCGCCGGCGTTACTTGCCCTAATGGTGGTGCAAAATACTTTCCTGTAATCGCCTGCGCTTTTCTTATCGCTGCATCACTTATCTCTGCATTTACACCAGCAGCGCAGAATCCTGCACCCAAATCAATCGCATGCATAAGATTGTTCAAGCGCTCCCTCATCACGAGGACCTTCTGACGAAGCGGTTCGTGCAAAAGACGTTGTTTGATCCTAGTTTGTACATCGTCAGGCAGGAGCTGAACTTCCTGATCGAGCGCATCCAAAAATTGCAAATCAAAATCAATCCAATTATCGGAATGGCAAAGTTCGTTAAACAGATTGTCGAGATCCTTGATGTATTTTTGAACAATCAAGCGCGCCTGAAATTCCAAAGCCTTGATTGTGATCTCAGGTGTGACAAATGGGTTACCATCACGGTCACCACCGATCCATGAACCAAACGAAGTAAACTTGCAAGGTGGATAATTCGGATTGCGGTCCAACTCATCTAATTTCTTACGAAGCTCCGAATGCACGTCCAGCACCGCATCGATTACCGTGTGCTCGAAGTGGTAAAGCCCATATCGAACTTCGTCCATCACCGAAGGCTTGAAGTACATCACGTGATCGCTGAGCCACAGTGTTTCAACGGCCGACGCAAGTGATTCTTCGATAGCAACACTCTCGCGATGTGTATGCGGCGGATGATCGCGACGGTACAGCGCCTTTGCAATTTCCAACTGCTTCAGAAAAACGGTACGCCGAGTTATCTCTGTGGGATGCGCTGTAAACACCACCTGCACGTCGAGCCCCAGCAACGCCTCTTCAAGAGTTTTCGGCTGCTGCATTCCCTTAGCAAATACGGCATCAAGCGAGTCGCTTTGCTTAGGACTGTGTCCTTCTGTCTCAATCTGGCTCCGTCTGCGCAACCGGTGGTGCTGCTCGGCGATATTGATTAGATCAAAATAGGTGAGGAAGGCTTTTATCACCTTGGTTCCAGTATCGAAGTCAATGCTTTGAACCAACGCAGCCAGCTCACCCTTGAGCACGGGATCGCTGCTTGCATGCAAAGCTTTGGTCAGTCGGCGGAACTGCTCGACTGCAGCAAAAACGTGCTCACCATCGATTCTTCGGATTGTGTCGCCAAGCAGGGTGCCTAAATACCTAATGTCATCCCGCAAAGGACGATTCTTCTCGACAAGCTCCCACGGAACTTGCTGCTCCTTCTCTGCCTCGACAGCGTCCACAGTCCACCTCCACTAACGGCGAACCTGCAATTCTATACCATTGAAGCCGTCCTGACAGTGCTGTTTCGTCGTTTCCCGAGCATTACGATGCGCCACATTCTCTTGGAAATCGTCCCTAATTCCGCTAAAGTCGATATTCCAACAGTCTTGATGCCAAGCATCATATGAGGAATTGCCTGTGTTAAGCAACAAAGTCAACGCGCCCCCCTTCACTCCGGGGCTACCATGGATCAATGTCAGTGAGCCGCTGACACTCGAAATGCTGAAAGGCAAAATCGTGTTGCTGGACTTCTGGACGTTCTGTTGCGCCGACTGCATGCACATCCTTCCTTATTTGAAGAAACTCGAAAAGCAATTCGAAGAATATCTCGTCGTGATTGGCGTACACACTGCGAAATTCGACAATGAGGGTAAAGCAGAAAACATCAAGCGCGCGGTCATGCGTTATGGCATTGAGCACCCTGTCATTTGCGACCGCGGTTACTCGATGTGGGAAAAGTACTTTGTGCGGGAATGGCCGACTTTAATTCTCATCGATCCGGAAGGAAACATCGTTGAGCGCATTGCCTGCAGCCAGAAACCTTATGGCAAGTTCGAAATTCCAATTGCAACACTCATCCAGGAATATGAATCTAGTGGAGAACTCAATTCGCAAAGTATTCCTCAGATCCAAATCGAGGCGGAAACACAATCGGACTTTCTTCGCTTCCCAGGGAAAGTAATTGCGGATTCTCACACCAAAAGAATATACATCAGCGACACGGGACACAACAGAGTGATTGTCGCTGAATTGGATCAAACTGCGCTCGACAACGCCAATGGACAAAGCGTCATCGCGCGGATGATCGACATCATAGGGAGCGGACGTATCGGCGCAAGCGACGGATCTTTCGATGACGCGACGTTGCAAAATCCACAAGGACTCTGCTTACATAATGGCAAACTATTGATAGCTGATACGGACAATCACCTAATCAGGCTCGCTGATTTTGAGAATCGCACGCTAACAACGATAGCCGGAAATGGCAAGCAGTGGCTATATGAAGCGGAGTCCAATTACGTCAGTGGTCCCTTCAAGTGGAACGCCAAAGAGATTGCGCTTTCCAGTCCATGGGATCTTGTGGCAGATGGAAATAGAATCTTTGTCGCAATGGCTGGATCGCATCACATCTGGTGCCTTGATTTAGACACAAACAAGATTGAGATCTACGCCGGTACTGGACGTGAAAGTCTTGTAGATGGCGATCGTTCAATGAGCCAGCTTTCGCAGCCCAGCGGATTGAGCATCAAGGATGGGGTCCTTTACTTCGTTGATAGTGAAACTAGTTCCGTGAGATGCATCGATCTTAAGACCGAAACGGTCCGTACTCTCGTTGGGGAGGGGCTTTTTGCCTTCGGAGACAAGGACGGGCAGGGCAAGTCGGTGCTGCTGCAGCATCCACTTGGGGTCGTAGCACACAAGAATGAACTCCTAATCGCGGACAGCTACAATCACAAAATCAAATCACTTCAACTTGCCGATACCGCAGTAACAACAATCAGTGGAACTGGAAAAGCGGGAAATGCAATCTCTCCCACTCAATATTCTGAACCGGGCGGGCTTTGTTTGTTCGGTAACTTCGCACTAATTGCTGACACAAACAATCATAGAATCATCGCACTCAATTTGAATAACAAGGAAGCGGTAGTCATCGAAATAGATAGCGATGCAACTCCATCAGCACCATCCTTGCCAAATATGCACATTGTCGAAATCGGCGCAAAAACTCTGAAGAGAAATTCCAGCGCCAAAGTAAAAGTGGATCTGAATATTATGCATCCGTTCCATTTGAATGAGGAGCTTTCGCTGAATATTTACCTGCTGGAATCGAACGGACTCTCCTTCACAAGTCCAGCCGAGAAGGGACTTAATGTGCAATCGAAGAGCCTGAAGCCTGGCGAAACGGAGTTCGAAATCCACACTCTGGATGAACAAAGTGGTGACAAGATCACAAAGCTTGCGGCAGTTGCATATTACTGCGGAGAGGGGGAAAACTCAGCTTGTTTCGTGAAATCCTTCGTCTTCGAACTCGATTTAAAGCTGAGTGATCAAGGCGGCGATGAAGCACTTATTCAACTCCCGATCAGCATTTCATAGATTTGAGTGGACGCTGCAAAAAGCTAGCTGCAATTAAGAGCCGCCGGGACGCCAGCGATCCCAATTTAGCTGCAGTTTGAAGCCGGCGGTAGTCCTATTCTAAACTGTGAACCATCAAAGCTGCTTTCTCAGCCTCGTTGATTTTGCCGCGCTTCTGGTAGGATTCAACTAGCGTTTCATAGTTCGTTTTCAAGGCCGCTTGATCGACCGTCACGATCCCTTTTGCAGGTTGGGAATCCATAATCGCTTTAATATTTTCCTTAGCCCACCATTCAGCCTTTCCATATTTTCCTTGAGCTAGGAGAGCCTTAGGAAGGTCGGCGGCATAGGTTGCTGCATTGTCCTTAACAAAAGAAAGTGCCTGATACTTTTTGCTCAGCTCGATCGCTTGACGGTAATATTTTTCGGCTTGAGAAAAATCTCCCATATCCATAGAATTGTATCCCATCTGATTGATCGTGTTAATTTCGTCAGCCGGATCGGGAGAATTCTTGAGAATATCCAAGTACATCTGATGGAAAAGATTGGCTGCCTTGAAGTCTCTTATCGCAGCCTTGCTGGTTGCGTGTCCGGAAATCAACTTCATGTCACTTTTTCCGTAAGGATAATCGTGATACTTCATAGCATTATCAAATGCCAGATCAGCATTCTCGTAATGGCTTGCAGCTGTGCTGCCCGCATTAAAATTAGCAACAACTCGTTCCATCTCGGACGTGGGATCGGCTGCTTTTTGGGAATAGGCAAGTCCGAGCTGAGTATAAAGCGAAACCAATTCAGGCTGCTTCGCTAGCTGCCCAAACAAAGGATCTTCGATTTTGTTGTGTCGTTTGAAGATATTGATAGCACGTGAATATAGTTCGATTGCTTCAGAATATCTTCCATTATCAAGCGCCACATCAGCTTGCCGCTTGATCGCATCGTAAGGAACGTGCCGCCACGGACCATTAAAACCAGGAGGAGTGAAGGTGCTAAATCCGCCTCGACTCCACGGTGGTGGCATGCTATTCCGTCGAAATTCCTTCCAGAAGGAATATGTTCCCGCCATTGATCCGAAAGTGACCGCGGCGATGGCTATAAAAACAAGTGGACGGTTCCATTTCGACGAGCCAGCGCCGGCATTGTTATCAGCTCGTTTTTTCGAAGGGCGGCCGACTGGTTTCTCATTCGTAAATGAATATCCCGGACAGAGATCCAGATCCATGCACAAATCACTGATACTGGAATATCTTTCGCTTCGATTTTTCTGAAGACACTTAAAAACTATTTGCTCTAATCGATCTGAAATTTCCAGATCCCCAGATACCGAGCGGAACGAACGCGGCTTCGCATTGAGCTGCTTCATAACAGTATGCATGCGGTTTTGGTTGCCGTACGGAGTCTTTCCGCAAAGTGCTTCATACATCAGTAATCCAACAGCATAGACATCAGAGCGCCCGTCGAGCTTATAGCCCATCAATTGTTCCGGGCTCATGTAGCGCGGATCCGCATACGGCTCGGGCTCAACATTCTCGCCATCACTTCTGGTGGCATTAACTATTCGCCCGATTCCGAAGTCTACAACTTTTACAAAATCGTGACTGCTTTCCGTATCGACCAGGAAGATATTGGATGGATTGAGATTGCGGTGAACCAAGTTATGTTGGTGCAAATGATTCAAGCCCTGACAAACCTGCTTGAATATTTCCAGAGCGCGATCTGGCTCCAGGAATCCTTCACGCGCAATCAAGTCTTTCAGACTGCGCCCTTTCAAAAAATCGGTTACGACATAGGCACAACCAGCCTCTGTCACACCAAAATCGTAAATTGAGCAAAGGTTGGGATGATCCACCTCGCTGGCAGCTTTTGCTTCCTGCCGGAAGCGCTTAAGCACCGCCGCATCCTGACAGAGTTCCGGGCGAATGACTTTAATCGCCACATCCTTTTGCACTGTCTTGCTATAGGCTCGATAAAAGCGCGCGACTGGTGTGGTCGATAATTCTTCCAACAAATCATAGTCACCAATTTGCCCCAGTGCTCCGTGGGAGCCACGGGAAGCCAAAGCGACACAAGCACTAATTGCGGCTGATTCTTCAAACGATGAAGATTGGCAATCAGCCGGTTCAGCAGACTCCACAAGCTTCACTTGAGGAATCTCGTTCTCCATAAGAACGGTGTTGTTCGAAATTTCGGTGGCAGTGGGCGCGTTCCCGTCTTGGGAAGCCAATGCTGGGGCCGTAGCCTCTAAATGGAGTTCTTCCTGTTTCTCGACCATTTTGGTCGTCCTAGTAAATTCCTACGCCCATCTTACTCCTTCAAACAGAGTATAGCCCGGCGCGAACGTTGTCAAGAACGCAATGTTCTTGAACCGCTCAATTAATCAACCACATAGTTTTCCCAGTATTCGGTTCTTTCTTCCCATTTACAGGGATCATTGGCACAAGTCAGAGTAACCTTGGCACCGGCGTCCTCTGTGACCGAGTCGCCGGCTCCATCCCAAACTGATGCTATCGTCTCCACATACTTATCAAACTTCCGAACTGGCTTGCTGCACTTCGGGCAAACGATTTTTTCGTCGCTAACAAGCTTCTTAAAGGAATCTAGAGACACAACAACAATCCTCCTGGCGTGTTCTTTCTGACTATCTTCTGTGCCTGCGCCTTCCGGAAGAATGGGCAGGCGCTTTCTTGGCGGGAGCCGCAGCCCGCTTGACTCGCGGAGCGGCCTTGGCAGCACTACCTCGCGGCTTAATTATAATCGGCTTTACGGGCACATATGGAAGTCTTAAAGACGGCAGGTTCAACAAATGATCAATTAAGGATGACATACTCGCCCTTAACTCGCGAATCGAAGGGCTGTGTGCGTTAACCATTATTGTCAAAGCAAGCGGTTCACCGGACTTCGTAATCAAGACACCGGAAATAGTACGGACGCTATCCATCGAACCTGTTTTGTATCGCCAGCTAGCGCCGTCCTTGCTCGGGTCACCCGAGAGTGGCATCGCATCCAGATACGGACTCTTCAAATGCGCACCAGCCATGTGGCGGTGCACCATATTCAGTGCGTGTGGTGTGAAACAATTTTTCCTGGAAAGTCCGCATCCATCCCAGAGAACAACATCACCAGGCGCCACTCCCATACCGGCAAGCCAGGCGTTGATTCTAGCAATGCCGCGCTCCTCCAGCGTTGCTTTTTCCACATCTTTGCTAACGCTCGGCAATGCTCCTAGTGCGCGCAGCAACTGCTGTGCATAGAGATTATCGCTCGTTTTCAAACATTGTTTAACGATCTCCGAAAGCGGGTCCGTCGTAATTTCACCCAGAGTGACGGGCGCTTCTTCCATCACCGAGAGGGAAATTTCTTTGCCCTTCACCTTAATGCCCATCTGTTTAACTAGGGTGTTGGCAATCGCCACATTGTATTCGCTCGGATTACCGACAATTTGCCCACCAACCGCCGGCCCCGCGGGATGCCAGAATTGCATGGTCTTACTGCCCGGATGGAAGCAAACCCACGACGGTCCAAGCGATGATGTTAAAAGCGAGGAGACTAGAGCATTTTGATCGCGCCCAACGCCGTAGGGTATCAATGGATAACCGCGTGCCGGATCCTTTCTGGCAGTATTGTCGTCAATTACAAGATCAGACGGAACCGGCATCCAATCTTGTCCCCAGTCCTCGGACAGCCAGCTTGTGCTAAAGCGGTCGCCACCACCTGGGATACCAACGACGTCTACTTTGCCCTCGATTTCTTTAATTCCCTTATCCTTCAGAAAAGTTAGGAGCGTGCGAATATCCTCGGTGCTCAGAGTTGGATCTTGAGAAGGCTCGATATAGGCAGAACCGTGCAATACACCTCCGGCAACCTTTCCGTAAATCTTCAACTTGGTGCTGAATTTGTAAGTAGCGCCGAGCATGTCCATGGCACACGCCGTAGTAAAAACTTTGGTTGTTGATGCCGGAACGAAGCGGCGACGTCCGTTGTGAGAAAAAAGCACAGTCGCTGACGGAATGTGCATTATCTCCAAACCGATCAGAGAATGCTGCAACTCAGAGCGCTTTAACCAATTAGTCGCTGCGTTTTCCAGAGGTTTCACATATTGCGGAGGTCCATCGGGCGATGATGCCGCCGGCGGTGCCTCTGCTTTCGACTGCGTTTGCAGCTCCGATGCTTTCCCAGCACCGGCATTTGAATTCATGTTTTTAGTTGCGGGCTGAGAGTTAACTGAACATCCAGTTCCAAACAGAAGAATAGCCGCTGTAGTTCCGCCTAGAAATTGGCGGAAGAGTTGGCGGTTGTATTGCATGCGCTTGCATTCCCTTTTATTGAATTTGCTCTTTGTCGAATTTTTGCTGCTTCCGAAGATTTACTTCCTTTCTCCAGCGCTTCCGCATATGCATCCAAAAGCGGGACTAGCTGTGCACTTTGAGGACCATATTGTCCTTCCGATATCGATAAGGCGGACTTCAGTAAGGGCGCCGCCTCAGAGTATCGCGATTGTTTCAAATAAAGAGTTGCCAGAGAAGATGAGGCGGAGCCGATATCTTTGTGGAAGGCACCGCAGTTCTCTTTAATTAACGAGAGAGCTTGTTTATAAAGCGTTTCCGCTTCATTCAACTGACCCAAACTGATGTAGGTTTTTGCAAGACTATCGACGCGTGCAAAAACTTCCGGTCGTTTGAAATCCAAATTCTTACTTGTAATGTCGAGGGATTGCTTCAGGAGCGGCTGCGCCAGCTGTGTTTTTCCGGATGCCATATAAAGGCTCGCCAGATGCTCATATCCGAATCCAAGCGCCATGTGCCCCGGAGTTAGCGCTTTCTCGCGCAGATCAATTGCACGTTTGTAGCACTGTTCGGCAAGGTCGTACTTTGTCTTTTCTTTGTAGAGCGCTCCAATGCTGTCGAGACTGGCAGCCAGCTCCAGGTGATCGTCAGCGCGAATCTTCTCAGCTGAATCTTTGAGTTCTTTCAGCTTCTTGACCGTCTGCGCATATTCGCTATGCGAAGCGAAGAACTTGTTCAACTCATTGAAGTGAACATCCAAATCCTTTTCCTTGCGCATTATTCGCTCGCCGTAGGCAAGTAGCAATCCAGTGAGGCGATCGGCCTTGCTTGTGTTGTTATGCGTGATATAGAATCGGGTCAATTTTCCGACAAGCCCGATGACTTGCGGGTCTTCCGCGCCAAGAGCCTTTTCTCGGGCCCGCAATTCCTTCTCAATGTAATACTCAGCCTTCTGGAATTGCCCGCGGATCTCATAAAGTTGTGCCAAATTCTTGTAGGTCTGCGCCCATCGCGAATCAGTGACCGGAATCTTATCGGTTTCGCATACCTTTATGGCAGCCAGGAAACTGCGCTCCGCCACTCCGTAGTTGTTCTGCCCGAGTGCTTTTTCGCCTTCAGCTCGCAGTGTCTCAAAGCTGACCGATGCCAAAGCCGGAGACGACATCCCCAAAAGGATGGCGCCCAAAAGACCCTGCATTATGAGATTTCGTACAGAGAGCATGGAATTCGAACCGTTTTCGGTTTCAGCTGGCACATTCTAGCAGGTCGCCAGATTTAATCTTGAGAGCATGGGAATATTCCCATGGCAACCTTGACTTTTCTCCGTAAAAGAAACAATATTAAGGATTCAGGCGGGTTATTACTACGAATTAATCGGTACGTCCGTAAGGCTAACGGCATGGCTGCAAACGATAAGCCAAACGAAAAGGCGGAGAAGGATCAAGAGCCCGAAAAGGCTCAAGACGACAATCTGCATTTGCGCGATGAGAAGGATGCGGCTGCACAGCCGGAAGATAAGCCTGCGCAGGACAAGAAGGAAGCCGAAAAACCTGCAGAGAAGCCGGAAGCCGCCGCCGAGAAAGGCGATAAGGCGACCGCCAGCCAGACGATTTTGCAGGGATTGAGCCCGCAAGACTATTTCGCAGCTTTTAAGAAAAGATCGGTCGACGCGAACAACAAGGCATTGACCGGTTTGGAGCTGGCATTTCCAAAAGACGCGCCAATGCTCAATTTTGATAAGCAGACCAGCTCAGAGACGTTGATGGAGCGCATGAAAGTGCCTGCCACCAACGAGAGCGCCGAAGTTAGTACTTTTTCCCAAGCCTGGAACGCACTTAAGAAAAGCTTCAACGCATCGGACTTCTTCAAAAATGAGGGAGCCGGCGAAAAAACTTACCTATCGGAAAAGATGGGAATCTCTGGAAGATTCTGCGATCCGTTCGCGAAGGGTGAGGCGTTTAAATTCGACAACGGCATGTGCGTTGCCGGATTCCAGCCAGCACTGGCCGGTGCCGAAGGTCGAACGATTCTGAAAGATTTTGGTTTCGACAAGCTAGACAGCAAAGACGAATCTAGCTGGTGGGACGGATTGATCAGCGGATTAGAATCAAGCGTCGCCAGCGGACTGGATAAGTTCAATACGATCCGCGCAAAAATCAGCAACAGCATTGACGACCTTGATCTCGGCTTCGGACTCGGTGATCGCAGCGTCGACAACACAGTTACCCAATTGAAGAAATCGATGGGTTCTTCGGGTCAAGCCGATGCTTTCGATAGATTTTCTGAGCGAAGCACAACTCAGGCTCCTGAAAAATTTATGGGCAGCGCGAAGGTCAGCTTTGAACCTAATGAAGTTACTTATGACGCAATCAAAGTCAAAGACTCATCGGTCCAAGTGACCGCGGGACAAGACAATATCAAACATACAATCAAAAGTGAAAACGGCGAGCGTGTAATAACGCAGAGTCGCCCAGATGAACACGGTAAGCGCACTTTTGAACAGACCGAAAACGGCACCACTTTCAAACAAGACAAAAATGGTGACCGCTTAATATCAAATGCAAATTCAGATATCCAATTGCGTCAAAAACCTGATGGTTCCGTAGACGTGTTGGACAAATCAGGAAATAAGATTGCCGATTTCAAAGGCACGGACGGCAACGACAAAGCACGAGTATATTTCAATAACGCAATCACCGAAGTCGTAAAGCCCGGAGAATCGATTGAAGCGGCATATGCAAGGCTTCAAAAAGAACACGGCGACGAGATCAAGGGCAAACCGATCATGATCGTCGACGGCAAGGGCGAGTCCTTAAAAGTTGAACTAGACGGAAGAAGCGTACGAAACCATGCCAACGGCAATGCCGAAATGGTATTCAAAATTAAAGACGCCAATGGTCAAGATCAAGAGATGCACGTCAAAGTGAGAAATGGTCCTCACGGGCAGTTCATCAAACTTTCAAAATCAGCAAATGGCGAAGAGATGGACGTCACCGATAAACGGATGGCGCATCTCATCCAGCAATCAATGATGTTGAAAGTTGAGCAAGGCAACCTGATGATCGATCAGGCACCACAGACACCAAACGACCGGGACAATAGACATCAATCGCACTGGAAGAGGTTCCTCGAAAAGAACGGGGACGTCAATTGGTCTGCTGATACCAAAATCAATACCATTACCGGAGTCGTAACACAAAAGCACGACAAAGGTGAGTCTGTTTTCACGCCTAACAAAGACACAGGCGTTGGCGTCATGCAAACCTTCAAGCTGAAAGAAGATGGCACACGTGAATCGGAGAAACCGGTTCAAACATTTACTTTCGATCACGGCAAAACGACGATTCAAGGAACGCATCCGAACGACATCGCTACCTTTGATGCCAAGACTCAAGAGTTGCGAGCATTCAACACAGTCAGGACGAAACCTGGTGAAGATGCTGAAATAACAAACGATAGAGGCGAAGTAACCCGCGTCAACCAAGATGGCGACTTCCATGCGTACGATCGCAATGGACATGAGATCGCAGCATCAGATGGCGATCGTTATACCTACGACGAAGGACGCAGCGCTGTCGAATACCGCGAGCGTTTGGTGGAACAGCAGACAGAGGCCTCCAGAGATGCCATATCTGATGCCAGCGCAGTGCTGTCAGAAGTCGCTTCGATGCTCGGAAGAACTGACATTCCATCCGGCGCAATCGGTGCCATGAGAGGTAATCTTGCTGCCATTCGCGCAAAGTGCGGCGCGCTGGGAATAGCAATTCCCGGTGAAGTAACGGCCGCTGAGTGCGCAGTTAATGCATTGGAAATGAAGGCCGCCGTCGATAGCAAGGTCGGACAAGTGCTCATGACGGTCAACATGAATACAACCACGTTGCGCGACCTGGCAGGTAATTTCACAGGAACGCCGGACCAACAGGCGAACGCGCTACTCAGAGCTTTGGGAATAGCGCTCCCGAACGAGAAGAGACACTAAACTCGCAGATTTAGGCGCTGCCGAAACGAGCTGGTCCAGACCAGAGGCAACGATATGCGCAAACGAGATAATACATTCACCATTGTAGGCATGGTGTTATTGGTTTTGAGTTTCGTATTTGCATTGTGGTGTGCACAGCACAAGAAGCCTTTAACTCCGATGGAGGCCTCACGAAATGCCGACACATCGAACTTCGATAATCTCATTCGATTTTAACTTCTAGTAGCTCCCCGTTGTTGCTCGGTTCAGGATGTTTTGTCGCCCTTAGAAAAAAGGATCATTTTCCACGACTGACAAAATGCCTCACGATGTCCATCATCAAACCGGCACGGATTCTAAATCAGCAATCAATTCTTCCATCGTTTGATAGCGCAAATCGAGATCTTTCTCTAAGGCTTTTCGCACTATGCCTTCAAATTGAGGCGGAATCTGCAAATCCGGACGGCGCTCCCCGAAGGTCGGAGGGATCGCTGAAATGTGCATTTGAATGGTATCGAAATCATTTTCGCCTTCAAATGGTGGCAACCCTGTCAGGGACTCGAACATCACACATCCCAGCGAATAAATGTCAGATCGGTGATCGACATCTTTCCCTTTGCACTGTTCCGGACTCATGTACATGGTTGTGCCGAAGAACTCTCCAGCTCTGGTCAGGCGCTCTTGTGGGTTGGCGGAATCGGAGGCAACTTTAGCGATTCCAAAGTCGACAATTTTTACTGCCTCTTCACCATTGTGATCAATGTCGATAATGATATTATTCGGCTTCACGTCGCGATGAACAACTCCACACTTATGCGCGTGATTCAGTCCTGAAGCCACTTGTATAAACAACTTGCGAGCGCGAGCCGGCTGCACTTGCGGTTTCTCATCAAGCATGTCCATCAGACTGCGTCCGGTCAAATAATCCATAATCATGTAGGGCTGATCGTCAGGCGTGATACCAAAATCATGCACGATGATAACGTTGGGATGTTTCAGGCGGCTGGCAGCTTGAGCCTCCAGCTGGAATCTCTTCACCGCAGTCTTTTGCCTGACTAAACGAGGATCAAGAAGTTTAATCGCTACCAGCTTATTCATAAGCTTATGCTTGGCTCTATATACGGTGCTCATACCACCGCTGCCGATTACCGCTTCCACCTCGTAACGCTCGCCAAAAATGGCGCCAATAGCTGGGTCGAGCTTCGCTAACTGAAGCGCCGTGCCATCATCACCGCACTCCTGAGAATCCAATCCGTAGGATATTCCGCATTCTGGACAAAGCTTATAGAACACATCGGGGCGCTGTTGAGCGATTACTTCCTTTGTCGCCTCCACCATAGAGGCACGCCGCACAAGCGCCCGCACTCGCGCCGAGAGTTCCTTTAAATGAAACGGCTTCGTGAGATAGTCGTCGGCACCGGCATCAAATCCCTGCTCTTTGTCCTGCATGCCACCGCGCCCGGTGAGCATCAACACCGGCGTTGTGCCACCCATGTCGCGAAATCTTTTGCAAACATCAATTCCCGGCAAGCTCGGAATATCCCAATCCAAAATAACCAGATCAAAGGCGCGCTCACCCAGAAGCACCAACGCCTCTAAGCCGTCATGTTTGGTCTCGACTGTGTGCTCTTCGTGACCAAGCCACATAGCAACACGTTCACAAAGATCGAGATCATCTTCTACAAGACAAATCCTTGCCATCGGCCACATCGCCTCCAGAGGCAGAATTATACCCGAAAGATGTCTGCAACCGGCAGCTCTTCCAGGCTTGTCAAACGCAAATCAGCAAAGCTGTGATCTTGGTGTGCAGTGGCTTCGCACGGAATAGCGACGCAGAACATGCCCGCCGATTTAGCCGCTTTGATTCCATTTATCGTGTCTTCAACAACGAGGCAATTCTCCGGCGCCACGCCCAGTCGCTTTGCCGCAAGCAAGTAAACATCCGGCGAAGGCTTCCCGTGGATGACCTCATCACCAGAAGTCAGATTTGCAAAGTGCTTGCGGATGTTCAGAGTACGCGTTACTAGCTCGATTGTTGGCATTGTCGCCGAAGATGCTACAGCCATCGGCACAGTCAACTCAGTCAACGTACCAAGCGTAGCGTGGACGCCTGGGCGGGGCTGAGCGCCTTCAAGAAGTAAACGGCTGAGAATTTCCTCCTTCGCTTCCACAATCGCGGCAGGGCTCATCGGAAGCTTGAAGCGCTCCTTTAAGATTTCAGCAATAACAGTATCTTTACGCCCCAGGAAGTCCTTGTTGTCATCTGCTGTATAAGAAATCTCGAATCGCTTGAAGAACTCCTGAAAGGCGATTAAATGGAGGGGCTCGCTGTCAACAAGTACACCATCCATGTCAAAGATGACAGCCTTCATCGGGGGGATTTTCATGAGTTTGGAGCCTTTCTCCGCGCCTGCAGATTAAGTGGGAAAAGTATCCTTTTCTTTCACAAAAAAGACACGAATAAATCCTAGATTGATAACATCCGCTAACGAGCAAAGTATTGCGAAGCGGAAAAAATTTGTTACCGGTTGCGGGACCGGGGAAACAAGGGAGGGTCAACCAGAAATGGTTGGCTTCTTTCCTTTTTGACATATTTACTTGCAAAAATTTTATTCAGCAGTTCCGCGTAAGGAAAACTGCGAATCTGACTTGCAAGGCCCAGCACAGGCTAATTTCTCTTTCAGCTAGCCGGCTTATACGTGGATTACGCAAAGGCAAGAACGAAAATTTCACAAACCGACAATAGTCTAGACAAGCTGGTTATAAAAAATACGGTTCGGATATTAGCTCATCAGGAGAGCTGATTGATCCGAGCCTTTTTGTCTTTTTCCGCTTTGTGAGGCAACAGCAAATATGGGAATCACTTCTCGAGAAAGTGAACGATTCGAAAAACCGGAAGACCGTCCGGAGCGCGCAGCAACGGAGCGCACAGAGGGTCTGACGGAGCAGCGGTCACGCATTGATTGGAGCAAGGAGCTTCAGTCGCAAACACAACCGATGTCGGAACTTAAGCTTCCTAACTTGGAAGTGACAATTACCAGGGCCAAGTCTATGCCTGTAGAGGGCACCAACGCACGGCTAGAAAATAAAGTTTCGCGTGCAAGTGCGAAGGAAGATGCTGAGAAGCAGAGCGAAAGCCCGGCCGCACCTGAACGAACATTCCCCAGCGTCAAAGCAAATGCTGGTGGATTTGTCACGCACATTGATTACGATCAAAACAAATCAAGAGAAATCGAGCGAGATCAGAGCACCAATGAAGCCACCGCGATCATAACGCACACACCCGAAGGCACAAGCACCTTGGTGCAGCGCGGCGGATCATGGTACATGCGCATGCACGAAATCGAGCTGCCGGTACCAGGCAAGATCGACGTCTCCGCAGATGGTACCATCGCGATGCCCAGCAATTTCGATGGCGTATGGCGCGTCGAGAAGCCAGACGGCACAATCAGCGAAGAGAAAGAGAATGCCGATGGGGCAAGAATCATTTTCACAGCGGATCACCGCTTGGAACAAATCCGACGGAAGGACGGGACAAGCTTCCAACAACCGAACGATAACACCATAATCGAAACACGTCCTGGCAAACCTTCGGTCACCTGGACGAATGAGAATGGACTGTGGTCAAGCTCCTCTGATCAACCGCGCAAGAATCTCAAACTCAACAGCGACGGCAGTGTCAGCTACGAAGATAAAGATGGTATCAAACACAGTATCAACGGCAAGGGGATTGAAACTCTTGAAGGCGCCGGACTCGGCCGTATTACACCGGATGCAGCGGGACGTCCGCACATTGTCGAATCCGCTGACGGAAAGAAACAACGCCGTTACGAATACTTCGACGAGAAATCACGCGACGTGAAATCATTCGTCGTTACCGACGCCGAAAAAGGTAGCACCACAACCTGGACACGGCAAAGCCCGGACAAGGACATCTGGCGCAACGAGCGCGGACAAGTCTGGCAAGGAGAACTTCAGTGCAGCGATGACGGCGTGCACTCAATCAAGCAGCAGCGCTGGAATCAGCAAGATACAAAATGGACGAGCTATCATCCAGACGGACGCGTAACAACCGATGAAATCAAGGAAGACGGCTCTCGCATATCCTTCAACGACAAGAATGAGATCGTCAGATATCGCGGCGCCGATGGAACTCGCCTAGACCGCATCGGCGGTGATGGCGGACAGGACCAGATCAAATACTACAATCCAAAAGCAGGCGAAACCGTAACCTGGACCAAGGGATCCGATGGCACCTACCTTTCCGATTCAGCGAAGATTGCCGAACTGCGCAGAGATCTTTCCTTCACGAACAACGGAGAAATCACTTACACAAATCTGCAAGGCGGCAAGGTTACTGAGAATCGCGATGGTACAAAACAAGTAATCGAGCGCAACGGCACAAAGCTGGATTTCGATAGCAATGAGCAAATCATTCGCGCAACGAAAGGCAACCTCGAGAGAACATTCGTAAGAGAAGGCGGCGAAATCAAAGTCGTTCGCGATAAAAATCTCACAAATAAAGAGGAGCGCACCATATTCGAGCGTCGCCCAGGCGCCGAAGAGAATCGCCTGCAGATCTCAGTTAATCGTCAGGGCGATCTGAGCTACATCAATCCCGATGGAACCGGCGTCATCGAGCGCGCGAACATGTTGCGTCTGGAGCTGGATCGTGATGGTGACATCACAAGAGTTGTCGGACCAAAGACAGTTCGCCAAATGCAATACATCGGCGAAGGTGATCAAAAAGCACTAATTGCAGTTACAGATACACGCCAAACTGACAGAGGCACAAAAACCGAAAGCTGGAGCCGCGTCGCCAATTCGGACGGCACACTATCGGGCGAATTCCGCAGCCGCGATGAGAATGGTAAGGAGCGCAAACCGCGATACAATCTCACCGTTTGTGCTGACGGTGAATATGAGTATCGACTGGCAACCGACAAGCCAGGCGAAAAAGCGAAGATTGCGAAGCTGAATCGCGAAGGCATGGATGGAATGCCGGAATCCGTCGACGACGCAAGAGATGAATTGCGCGCCGTACTGGAAGGCTGCATGGATCAAGCACGCGTGGCCAAAAACCTTGGCTTCATGAAAACATTTGAGAAGCGCATGATGGACCAAACTGAATTGCTGATTGCAGCAGGCGTGGACCAGGAAGCCGCAATCCGCGAAACAGAAAAAACCATTGTCGAAACATACTTCCATTGCGGAAGGCTTGCCGGCGAAGCGCAATCATCGAAAAATATGTACGACCATAGAACGCGCGTTAGACTAGCAGAAAACATGCTCTACCTGGCAGCCGATCCGACCGACATCAAACAAGGTGGACAGGGCACCTGCTGGTGGGAATCAAGCTGGAACGTCGGACTCTTTCAGCGCAACGCCAACCAAGCGGCGCGCTTTGTCACAGACGTCGCACTCACAGGACAATACACAAGCACAGCCGGTCCACTCAGAGGAGGAGCTTGCAAGACCATTCGCATTCGACCCGAGTATGTACGCATCAATGGCGGAAGAGATTCCGGTGCATGGACACCAGAAAACGCACGTGGAGGCAGCCACCGAAGTATGGTCGGCATGTTGATCGACCAGATCGGACCGCCTCTGGGTGGGCAGCGCGGATGGGGACAGAGCAATGCCGGATGGCACTCTGAAGCGCGAAACATTCTCTACATGATGACCGGCAAAGATCAAATTCGTCATGGATCATTTGGCATCGGACGACACGAAAAGATTCAGTTGCTCAAGACAGGCGGATGGACAGCGTCCGGCAATGGTCACATGTGGGGCTATTCGATGAAGAAAGACCCACGTGATGGATCTTGGGTTGTACTGAAAGACGATCAATACCAGGGCAACGACCACGTGATTGAACGGATAAGAGACTTGCGCTCGTGGATCACGCGCGATGTGCGCGATCAAGTGCGCAAGGAATGGCGCCCATCCAAGAATTCGGATCGCCAATACGCATACAATCCTGCATCATACACGCGCCCAACCGTTCAAGTTCGTCGCAACAGCAATGACGACATCGCACCGCCAATCATCCACATGAACAAGCCAACCTGGCAAGCATCGAGGATCTCGTAGCCTTTTCCCTCATGTAGGATGGAGACATCGCTAACGGAAGAAGCCCGATGCTTAAATCCTATAGAGCTGGAAAGCGTCCTGCTAATCTGCTACGCAATAATGCAGCTAAGCGTGGGAATTGCGTCAACAGATCTTGAGCATGAGCATTAGGATTCGCCGAAATGATAGCGGCGTACAAATTTGCGAAGAGTTCGGCGCGTCCAGTACCAAATCCTTCCCGCAGATAACGATCGAAAAAGGCGTCATAATATCCGGGGTCACTAAAGTTCGCTATATCCTGCTGCATGGCGTTTATAAACTCGGCGCCGGCAGAGTCCATCGAATTTCCCCAGAAAGTATTTCGCGGTCCAAACATGTAATCGAATGCATGTCCCATTTCATGGCTGAGAACATTTTCTGGAGTCATGAAAGAATTCAATCCTCCATTGGTGCTGAATTCGCCCACGGCAATTCTTCTGGCAAAGGGATTATGAGCACCGAAGATATCTACATTCCGCCGACGGCCAATCCCTTCCAGATCAGGAAACACTTCAGAAACTCGGTCCGTGGCAAAAATTTGATATCCGGCGCTACTTAGCGCCAATCGGTGCGAAAGCGGGGTAGCTAAAAAACGATCAAGAATCCGTTGCTGAAACTCGGGGGATCCGCCCATCATATGCAGCCTGAGTCCCACGGCATCTGTAATAACAATCCGCCCATCCTGACCAACATCTCTCGTATGGTTTAGTGCGGGATCACCATACGTATATGTTTCGCGATAACTTCCATCGGCTCCGTTAATTCGCTGGAGTTCATAGTTATCTCGCGAATCCGGTCCATAGTGTGTTTCAGTGAAACCGCCCTCGTTGTAAACTCTTCTGTAGCCTCTGCCATCCGCTCCGATGTAGGTCTCGGTGTTTCCATCGGCACTAGTAATTGTTGTGTTGCCTTGGGCATCGGTAACAACCTGGTTGCCCAATTCGTCCGTTTGAGTATGTCCGGCATCATGAGCAGCGTCACTGGGTTCAGTTAAATTCTCCGGCGCAGAAGCTGCACCAGCTACATCTTGCTTCGGATCTGACTTAGAGAAACCTGATTTGGAGGAATCTGGTGCTCGATCAGAATCATTTTTTGAATCGAACGAAACGTTACTGACCGTGGAATCTCCCCCGGCTCCACGAGCCTGTGCTCGATGATTTGCGCTATTACTTGCTTCAAAGATACTGTTATCAAACACCAGCTGGCCAGCTAGCTCACCACCGCCACTACTGGAAGTATCACCGGCCAATCTACCAGTTGCAGATGTTCTTCCACCATTAGCACTGTACAGCTGGAATGAATCAAGTTCTTCGCGGAAGCGATCAGCACTTTGACGCTCCATCTTACCAGCTTCACTCTCTGAAGAATCAGATGAAGAATCCGTCTTTCGCCCAGTAGCAACCTTCTCTTCTGTATCCATATTTTCACCATAGCGGGTTGGTGTTTTCGCCAGCGGTAGCGAATACAAGAAGAGTACACAAAAGGGTTGCTCAGAGAACTCTCAGAATTCTCCCAGAATATTCCCAACGGCTATTTCATTGAGCAAAGATAGGGGTCCGTAGCCTCTCCCCCCCCAACAAGGGAGAGAATCAATCAAGCACGCCGTCATACAAGGAGTCCATTGAAACAGCAAAATACAAATCGGCCCGAGGAGAAAGAGAAAAACTTTCCCTGCCCTGAAAAACTGCAACCTGCCAGGCACCGCTGGAACGTTTGTAGATCTCAACCCGGCGTTGATCTTGGTAAACAATGACGTACTCATTCAAACTCGCCACGGTTTTGTACGACAAGAGTTTTTCGCGGCGATCAATATCTCCAGTCGAAGGAGACAGCACTTCCACAATCAGACAGGGTTCAGTTATGTAGACCCCCTTAGCAGAGAAGCTTTCACAACTGATCATCAAATCAGGAAAATAAAAACAGTTTGTCGATTCGACCCTGACTTTCATATCGCTTGAAAGAATGCGGCATCCAACGGATTTAGCGGCAGGTCCTAAAGCAAGAGTAAGGTTGATAACGAGCGCGCCATGGGCTTGAGACGCCCCACCCATGGCAAAAATGCGCCCTGAAACGAACTCGTGTCGCGATTGGCTAGACCTCTCTAGCTGCAAATACTCGTCTACGGAATTCTCGTCCATAGTCTCCGACATCGGCATTCACCTTTGGCCCTCACTCTACCATGCCAGTAGTTGTATAATCGATCAAAATGGTCACATATGCAAATCCGCTTTTATTTTGACGAAGAACGAAATCAGCCACACATCCAAAATCATGGTGTGTCGGAAAACGAAGCAAAGGAAGTGCTTCTTCAGCCCGGAGAAGATCGTCCAGCAAACAACGGCGCGAGGATGGCTATTGGGAAGACTCTAAGCGGACGCCTCTTACGCGTAATCTATGTTCCCGACAGTGAGGATAATTCGATATTCGTAATCACGGCTTACAGCCTCACGCCCAAGCAGTCAAAGGCCTATCGCCGAAGAAGAAGGAAAAGCAAATGAGCGAGCAAAAATTCCCAAAAGGATGGAGCAAGGAACGCGTTGAGAAGCTTCTCTCCGACTACGAGCAGATGGATGAGGACATGCTCATCGCAGAGGATGAGGGAGCCCTGGAAGCAGAGGGACAGACTCTTATGAGCGTGCCCAATGAACTGGTCCAGGATGTTCGTGAACTAATTACAAAGAAGCAACACACAGCCAGCTAGACAGTTTGTAGTCTATAAGTCCCAATAAGATATACGGCAATTTTCGCCGCCGACGCTTCAGTCCCCGCCGCCTGGGCATAACACTAGCGGAGGGGCGATGACGGACGACAAAAAGAAGAAAGACGAACCCTTAGAAATTAAGTGGCAGTCTGATGGAGCCGGAGCGGCGATATGCGGACTGGTCTCGATAGTTTGCCTTCTGACAGTCATGGCCCAGTTCATCATCGCCGTGTTGCGCTGCCTGAGCGGCATCGGACCCGATTTTCCTGTGATTGGAACAGCCATGGCGGCGGCAATCATTTCGACAGGGTTGGCGTCTGAACTCAAATACAAGCGCATCAAGATGGAGAAGCAAAAGATCAGCTTCTCAGCACACTTCCTCTGGTCCATGCTTGGCAAATCTTCACGCAAGTGGAATGACATTGGAGCCCTGGCGCTACAGGAAGATGACAGCGAACTTTTGCCATCAACCGAAAAAGAAAATCGCTTGATGGTCTTTCACTTCGCATCAGGTGGCAGCGCGCAAGTGCCGCTCAAAGAACTGAACGTCCAAGATTTGGAAACGCTTTTTCGCGCCAGCAAGCGGTGGGGAAGTACAGCGATCATGGCACCAGAGCTCATCGAGTTACGGCGCAAACTTGTCGCAGGACAGAATCCAAAGCTGGCGATTTCACTCACAACACTATGGGAACAAGAGCTGCAGTTACACTTTGCCACCAGCACTTTTGTACCGCTCTCAACCGGCACTCAGCTCCATCAAAATCGCTTTCGTGTCATTGCCCAAATTCAGGCGGGCGGGCTTTCTGCAATTTACCTTGCGCGCAATAGTGAAGGGCGCAAACTGATTTTGAAAGAATTAGTGCTTCACAAATCAGACGAAGCCAGCATGCAGAAAGCGAAGGAACTATTCACACGCGAAGCTGGATTCCTCGTCAAGTTGAAGCACCCGCAAATCGCTCGGGTGCACGATCACTTTATTGAGAATAATAGAGACTACTTGGTTTTGGATTACATTCCAGGACAAAGCTTGCGCCAATTAGTAACGCGAGAAGGTCCGCAGAATGAAGAGAAAGTACTTGAATGGGCGCACGGCATCGCTGGAATTCTTCTTTATCTGCACGGGCAAGACCCTGCGATTATCCACCGAGATCTGACGCCAGAGAATCTTGTGCTTGGCGATGACAATCTGATCCACTTGATCGACTTTGGTGCAGCAAATGAATATGCTGCAACAGCTACTGGCACATTGATCGGGAAACAAGCTTACATCGCACCAGAACAGTTCCGCGGAAAAGCGGAGCCCGCAAGTGATATTTACGCACTGGGAGCAACACTGCACTTCTTACTAACTGGAGAAGACCCGGAAGCATTGTCGGAATCACATCCGGCGAGCAGAAAGCAGACGGTCAGCCAGCAGGTCGACAAATTCGTCGCTGATCTAACCAGCATTGATCTAACTAAGAGACCGAAGAACTGTCTCGAAGTCATCAGCAAGATCGCCTCTCTTCGTGCCACCGAACGCGGTGCCATCATTTCCCTCGGAAGCAAAAAATGAAGCGCCCTCTCGACACATCCCTTGCATACAAATACTTCATGTCTTACCGTTTGCTGGACGGGCAAAGATATGACGAAACAGTCGTTCCATATCGCCCAGCAAGGCGCTATCGCAAGTTCGTGCGGAACTTCCTCATCAAGCACAAATACCTGCAGATTTTGCTAACGGTAGTGATGTGTGGTCTTGCGTGTCTTCTGTTCGTGCCAAAATTCAGCACGTTGGCAGGGTTGCTAATCGGACTGCTAATTCTATTATCTATTTGCGTTCCTGAAGCAATCGTTCTCAACTCCTGGTGGCGCCCAACTCATGTCGGCGTCAGCCCAAAGGGCGTAAAAATGTATTGGATCCACTGGTTCGGTGACAAGGTCGTGCCTCCAATTCCATGGTCGAAGATTGCGCTTGCAACAATAGTAAGAGTGCGCTCGAATATTGGGCAAGAAGAATGGATCGAACTCAAATCGCGAGCCGAAGATCCAGTTCCCATTCTTGTGCTATCACTTGATGGTATCGCCGCTGGTGAGCACCGGAAGAGGCTGCTCGCTGCGATAAAGCAATTCATGCCGATCAACCAGATCGACATATCGCTGCAAGACAGCCTCAATCCTGTCAAATTGAGCAGCCACACGCAGATGTGGCTCGATGTTCTTGCCACGAGTCCAAAACGCCTGATCGAGAACGAACTGGGACCAGGAAATATCATCTGCAATGGACGCTATAAAGTGGTCGAACAGTTAGGCATTGGCGGTCAAGCAATTGCCTACCTGGCTGAACAGGTGTCAACCACGGATCCCAAAGGTGGACCGCGTGTTGTGCTGAAAGAATTCGTACTGCCGGCTGAGGCAAGCCTGCGTGTGAGCAAAAAAGCCTTTGAAGCAATCGAAAGGGAATCCGAATTACTTTCGAAAATATCGCACCCGAGAATCGCTGCGCTACTCGACCTATTCGTCGATGACCAGCGGGCTTATATGGTCCTTGAGCACGTACCAGGCAAGAACCTGCGAAAAATCGTGCACGAATCCGGAACGATCGGCGAGATCGAAGTCCTGGATTTAGCCTTGCAAATGTGCGATGTTCTCAAACATCTACACACGCTAAATCCTCCGGTTATACATAGAGACTTCACTCCGGACAATTTAATCCTCGCACCAGATATGGGGCTCAAGCTCATCGACTTCAACGTCGCGCAAACATACGATTCAAACGTCACAAGAACGGTGGTCGGGAAGCACTCCTACATTCCACCCGAGCAGTTCCGCGGAAAAGCGAGCCCACAAAGTGACATTTACGCATTTGGCGCAACGCTGCATTTCCTCCTAACGGGCGATGATCCAGAACCAATTACGGTGGCACATCCAAAAGAAATACTAGCTTCCGTTTCTGCAAGAATGGATCAAATTATCGCCAAGTGCACCGCACAAGACCTGCAAGATCGCTACCAAAATATAGCGGAACTAGAAGCCGATTTTACCGCCCTTAAAGCACAACGAGTGTCAGCCTAGCTATTCCCCATCGAGCCGAACTTAGCTAAGCAGCAGGGATAGTAGGACTCATCTGTCATTGAGTAAGTAGGTACAAATCTGTATTCGTTGGGATGTATACCTTCATCGCATAACATTTATCGCATTGAGATTGGGATCGATTGATTGCCTGACTATCCCAACTCGAAATATACGCAAATTCGAACCCCGCCTAACCGCGATTCTGCGTCAGCGGACTGGTCCTACGACAGAATCTAAAACCCAGCATTAAATAGCTATCTCCGGTACAATGGACTTACATAAATCAGCGCAACACCATGTTCAAAAAAATACAGAAAGTTTTGATGATCCTTTTCGCCGCGGGAATGCTGGTGGTGGGTGTCATATTGGGGGATTATTATTTGTATCCATCGCTTGTTCATCCCAGCATGGCAAATTTCAATCAAAACAAGAACGGGCTCTGGCTTGGCTCAAAATGGTACATGGGCAAAGTAAGCGATGCAGATTTTGAAACGATCGCAAACTTGATCAAGAAAGAACACATCCATTATGCGTTTTTTCATTGCAAAGACATAAACAAACTTGGAAATTTGCGCATCCCCTCAGAGGCTGGCGCTAAGCGCCTTGTTAGCAAACTGCACGAGACCTGCCCAGGCGTAAAAATTATGGTGTGGATGGGCGCTCTAGGTACTGGTTTCGGTGGCGAAGTTGATGAGTCGAAGGAAGATGTTCGAAAAAACATGGCTAGCTCCGCGTGCAATCTTGTAAAAGCAGGTGGCTTTGATGGATTTCAATGGGACCTAGAACCTGTTGGCGATAACAATTCAAACTATTTGGACTTGCTCGACCGTACAAGGCAATTGCTTCCCAAAGACAAGATTCTGTCTATATGTGCTCCAGGCTTCGGATTCAATTGGAGCCCCTCCTATATTGAGGAGGTCAGTAAACGTTGCGATCAAATAGCATTGATGGCGTATGACACAGGAATGTGGTTGCCTCGCCTCTATGTTTCAAAAATGGAATCACTCATAAAACTCTACGCAAATGCAATTGCATCATCAAAATCGCAATGCAAATTGCTTGTTGGCGTTCCAGCTTATGAGGACGTGACTTTAGGGCATCATGCCCATGCCGAAAGCATCGAATTAGCATTGGTTGGCGTGAAAAATGCAATGCAAAACAAGGAAATCACAAGCAATGTGATTGAGGGAGTTGCACCTTACGCTGAGTACACAACTGATGCCTCCGAATGGCAGACTTATGAAAAATATTGGTTGCAGACAGGTGCGCAACAGAGCCTGGGAGCTGGTGGGGAGCCTCCTGAGAGTGAACCCAGCTCGTAGCATGTGAAAGCTGAAGGCAGTTAATTACCTTAACCAAGCCAGAGTCGCCCCGGATCTCACGGACGCTTCATGCCGAAACACTTGGTCAATTAGCTTTCCTCCTATATAGCCGAACTCGAAGCCGACTTTACCGCCCTCAAAGCTCAACGAGGTCAGCCTAATCTCGGCGCAGCGCCTGACAACACAAGCTTGACTACTTGGATCTCATGAAATCCTCGGGCATTGCAGTTACACTGTCAACGTATATCCAGATCGGGATCGAGGTGTACTTTGTCAAGAACTGCAAAACCACGCAGGACCATCATTCGCTGCTGCGCTCTCGCGGCATCTTGCATGATAGGTTTACAAGGAGTACCTTTCACGAACAGCTTGCCAAGTGCGAATGCTTTTCCTGGCAGCAAAAAAGTTGATGATGGCTGGGTAAAAGATTTTGACGTTCCTCGCCCCGAGCAACCGGTGCCTGAAATCACCGAGGGAGTCGAGAGCACGGAAGAGACAAAGCCCCGCAAGCAATCAATTGCACAAAAGTTACCCATGGGATTGAAGGCCACTCCAGCTCCGCCATTGGTACCAGCAGGTTCTAATCCAGCGCAGTGGGCGACAAGTCCCGGAACAGTTACACCGAGCGCACCAACACCCGGTGCCACGACAACCCCGAAATCAGCCGGACTCACAGTTTCTACAGGTGATGACGGAGCAAGCGGCAGCAGCGAATCAACGACATCCTCACCTGGCGCAGCCATCGTGGCAACACCTACAACAGCATCCGGGCAACCGACCCCGCTCTTGAAGGGACAAGTTACTTATTGTGTTCCAAGCGGCACGCCGATCAAATTGAAATTAGCCACCATCCCCATGCCACAAATGAAGATGGACATGCGCGATGAGGAAGGCAATTTGCGCCCGGCTCAGCTAGGCGAAATTATCACAGCGAAAACAACCGAAGACATTTACGTTGACGACAATAAAGTAATCCCCGAAGGCACTGTATTCCACGGTAAGGTTGCGAAGATTTCGGCGCCAAGACACGTTGGCCGCCCTGGCCACTTGGAACTTTCCTTTGATAGATTCACAACGCCAGATGGCAAAACATTTGCATTCAAGGCGCAAGCAAACAACTTCAGAGAGTCGACGAATAAATCGAAGCTGAAAGGCGCTGGACGAATTGCCGCGCACGCAGCCGGCGGTGCAGCACTCGGAGCACTGGTCGCATACAAGTTGTTTGGACCGGAACAAACCGTGGCGATGCATGGCTATAATATCGCCGGTGGTGCCGCTATTGGTGCCGTAGGTGGTATCGCCTGGGCATTATGGAAACGCGGTCCGCAAGCCGTTCTCGAACCAGGCGACGAATTTGCTATGTCCATCGACATGGATATGCTCATCCCGGCAGCAACGGCGCCGACAGTGAAAGCGCCGCCGCCTACGATAAAAGGCTTCGAAATGGAAGTCCTGAGTAAGAAGGTAGTAAAAGATGGATTCGGCGGCCACATGATGCGCGTCGAAACGTGGATAACGAACCGCTCGAAAAAGAAACTGACTTCAATCGACTTCTTCGTTCAAGACGATCTCGGCAATCGGTATCCGATTACACCTGACGTTGAAGATGACGAGCTCCAAGATATCTTCCACATCAATCCGATGACTGTGCAAAAGATCAAGTGCAGTTTCCAAATCGAATATCCAAAGCTCAAACACAAACTCATTTGGCTGGATCACTACACTCACCGTGTGATCATGGAGCAAAAGCTCTAGAACCACAACCTTTAAAGTCAGAAAACCTCCCTTTTATAGGAGGCTTTCTAACAGGAGGAAGGCGCAAGTAAACTTGTGCTACACAGTCTGTAGCTGGACGTCATAGTTGATGCGAACTGACTCGTATTCAACTTTTATGGAAACAGTGTTACCGGTAGAGAATTCCAGCCGTACGCGGCCGAGGCTGCTTCCACCATATTCTTTCCAATGGCGGGGGACAGAGACGATTACCGCTTCGGGACCCCATTCCTCAACATATGCCTTGAGGACTTGGCAGAGTTTTTCTTCATCGTTCGGATCTTGAAACATGCTCATTGTTGTTAATTGCCTTTTGTGGGGAAGTCCGTTCCTTACCTTGTGAACACAGTTTAAGAAATTAAGCGGATGTCAACAATTGGGGGTTTTCCCACTGCATTCGTAGATTTCCCATGAGGGGCTGTCCAAAAACCGGAAACGCTCACCAGCGCTGGCAATTTCTTTTGGCGCCCGGAAAAATATTCTTTGCTTGGCGGATTTGCATTGGAACTGCAGGCAAAAGCAGGCCAAAAATAGCTAGACGGTCAGGCGGATTGATTTCTTCGGTCAGTGAACGACTACATTGCCTCTATAAAAGGAATACTGATCCTTATGAAGAGTTCGATCAATGATGTTGGCACAAAAATTCTAGTTGTCGGCGTCTCCGGTTCTGGCAAGACAACGCTAGCAAAGCAGGTCGCCCAATTACTTGGGTGCAAGACCATTGAACTGGACCAGATCCATTGGGGGCCGAATTGGACAAGTCTCGAGAATGATGCGTTCCGCGAGAAAGTCGAAACTACCCTCTCAAGGAACCACAGCTGGACGTGCGATGGAAATTACAACGCCGTTCGCGACATAACTTGGTCTCATGCCGATACCATTGTCTGGCTAGACTACTCGCTCTCATTGGTATTCTGGCGGCTCTTTTGTCGCACCATGCGCCGCATCATCACACGCGAAACTCTCTGGGGTGGCAACAAAGAATCGTTCATGGCGCAATTCTTCAGCAAAGACTCGTTGTTTCTCTGGGCATTCAAATGCTTCTTCCGGTACAAGCGGGAGTATGCCGAGTTGCTGACGCAACCGCAAACAAAAACGAAAGCAGTTTTTCGATTTACAAATCCTGCTCAAACGGACGAGTGGCTTACACAGCTAGAGCAGCGCAATGCCACTAGCCAGAAATAAGCGTCCATTCGCGATCCAGCTCCTTTCCGTTCTCACGAAGATAGCTCTGATTCTGCTACAAACTGGCGGAACCTGATAAGTTTCAGATCGACTGATCAACTCACGGCAACTTGCGCTTAGATATCGTTCTGATACAAGCGCGTGATCGAGCGGGAATCCCGTCCGGACAGGTCACGCCATGCATCCTTAAACGTCGCAGAATAAAACATGATGTCGTCCGGATTGGTCGTGTGCCCCGATAATCCCAACGAATGCCCTATCTCGTGCAGGGAAATCAATCGAAAGTAGTTGTCCGTAAGCGGCATCGCCACGGGCTTGGTTAAAAGCCATACCTCAGCTCGGCTGATATAATTTTGATCCATGAACAAACGAGCGTCACCTGCCTCCGCGGGATTTTTCAGATCCGCAATTTTGTCGGTCCAAAACACCTGCAACAAGGCCGCCCTGGGGCTTTCGACGAACTGAAATGTGACATTGCCATTGGAAGCCTTAGCCCAGTCCTCAAAAGATTGCTTTAAAATTGTTCTGAAGCTGTCTCGATATCCCGGTACCTTGGCGCCTTCATGAACGAAAACAGTAATAGGAATTCTCGTCGTCGGCCAGCGCTTAAGTCCATATTCGTTCTGCACCATAAACGAGAGATAGTCATCGCGCCCCTCTGGTTTTCGCGCGGTCGCAGCCTCCCCGGGCGTTGCTGGATCAGAAGGCGTCTCGCCAGAACCAGTGCTGCTTCCATCCGCTGCGCCATTCTCATTAGCGGCACCCTTGGCAGGATTTCCGCCACTGCCAGCGGTGCCAGTCGCCGAGTTCGAATTAGGACCAGATACAGCTAGCTCATTTTGCGCATTGCGCCGCAATCGCCCCTTCTCCTTCTTCAAAGCGTCAAGCAAGCCTTTGACTTGAGCGCTCATCGAATGCCCCTTAAACTTTGTGCTGAATTCTTCATAAACACCTATGGCATCATCAATCCGCCCATTAGCCTGATAGACACTTGCAAGCGTAAGCCAAGGACTATCCAAGGTCGGGTTCAGTTTGATTGCATCTTTCAGCTCGCTAATTGCTTCATCGGACTTTCCCTGCCTTGCATACAAAAAGCCGAGCTGGGCGTATAGAATCGCGAGATTCTGATTGATCTTCGGAGCATTTGCACTCTTAGGAAACTTGAGCAGAAACTGGTTGTAAGTCCTTATCGTTTGGGGCAAATCATTTGCCGCCTGATACGAACCAGCTAGCATAATCCAAGTATTTTCCGAATCGGGATTGAGCTCTAAAGAACGTTTCAGCGACTTCTGAGCTTCATCGAATTTCTTCTGTTTCGTATAGACAACGCCGAGGGCGTGGTGCCCTTCGGCCAAACCGTCATACAAGGAAAGAGCCTGCTTCAACTTTTGGAGTGCTTTTTCGTCTGCGTTGGAGCGCAAAGCCATGATCGCCTCATCCACAAGCATGGCTGCCTGATACTGCTCCTTAGTAGCTGGCTTGCCATGGATTGTGTAGTCCATTGTCTCAGCCGCAGGGGCAGAGCCACTGGCAGGAGTCGCCGTAGGCGCAGTTGTTGCGGCCGGCTGTGCCGCATTCGTTGCGGTCGACGGTGCCACATTCGCTCGAGACGGAGCTGCCGTAGAGGAAGGAGACGACGGTGCAGCGGTCGCGGACCCCTGAGCTGAAGGGCTGGCAGCGGTTGCCGCTACAGACATCCTCTTAAGATCGGCGCTGCCTGGCGCGAGCGGAAGACTTTTGTTGACAGAAATAGCTGGAATGCTCAGCTGCTCTTTTTGCTCCTCCGGTCCGGCATGCACAGATGGCATGATTGCAACGCAAAGAAAAATGCAAAAGACGCCGACAGCTGCTACCAAAGAGATGAAATCTTCACGAAACATAGCAATGCCAATCACGGTGTGGGCTGACAAATCCTTTATACCAAAATTGCCCAATCAAAACCTCAAAGCATGAGCATGATAAAAGGGTACAAGTTAGCTAAAGACCAGGAGAATTGCTTGGAGCACACTCTTTCAGCCGGCACAATTATAGATGGTCGCTACGAAATCTTATCAGTAGCGGGCTCCGGCGGCATGAGCACAGTTTTCCGCGCCAAGCACCTTGATCTTGAGCGGCTAGTCGCAATCAAAACACTTGATCCTCTTCTGGTTTCAGACCCCGAGCTGTTCGAACGCTTCAAACGAGAGGCTCGTGTTTTGTCGGAGTTGAAACATCCGCATATTTGCATGTTTTATAGTTACGGCGTTTTGCCCAGCAAACTACCCTACATCGCAATGGAGTATTTAGAAGGACAAACGCTGGCTTCTCTTCTCAACGACGGCGCCATACCTGCCAAACGCGCGATTCAATTGTGCCTACAAATCTGCTCTGCAATGGAATGCGCGCATAAAGCGGGAATTATTCATCGCGACTTGAAACCGCAAAACATCTTCCTGCTGAACGATCCAGAACCTGATTTTGTCAAACTGCTAGATTTTGGCTTAGCAAGGTATGAGACAAAGGCGGATCAAGTCCTAACAAAAACTGGCGAGCTTATTGGCACTCCAGAATATTTAAGTCCTGAGCAGTGCCTTGGACGTAGAGCTGACGAGCGCTCCGATATTTATGCACTTTGCTGCGTGCTGTACAAAATGCTGACCGGTCGCTCTCCATTCGAGTCAGATTCGCCAGTCGGATTTTTGACAAAACATTTGCAGGAAAGTCCTGTCAATCCAAGAGAGATTTCCCAGAATCTTCCCGTCGGACTGGAGCTCATAGTGCTAAAGGGCATGGAAAAGGATGCTAACGAAAGACAGCAAAGCATGCCGATACTTGCCGAACAGTTGAACTCAATACTGCTCAACAAGGGCGCCAGTCTCAACATCAACATAAGTAAGGCAATGCAAGGGACGAAAAGCTCTGCCTCCAAGCTCTTGCTTGCGGCTTTACTAATCGGCTTTACGTTAACTGCCATTGCCGTTTTGATTCTTGCAAACAACTTTTCGATCAAATCAAGACAAAGCGAATCCCTAACAGTAGCTCAACTAATCAAAGAAGTTCAGCAAGCGAATCAATCGCACAACAAAGCAGCATCTGAACAATTGATGAGAAAGTTGGAAAATACGGCAAGACTTCAAGGCAACAATCCACTAAGCAAGGCTTCCGCCTGCTGCGACGTTGCAGAGCAGTTGCTGAAATACAACCTGAAAGAAGAAGCTACTCAAATGGCAAGACTAGCTTTAGCCGATGTGAATGCTGTTAGCGCAAACTTTTCCAGAGGCAATTACTCGGCGCTGGGCCCAGTCATGCCTCTTGTAGATAAATTCATGGACAGTAAGGTTTCCATGAAAAATATAGATGACAAAGAAGCTGTAGCAGCAAGAAGAGAAGAATGGATTTCCGGGCTTCAAAAGATCTCAGAGAGGTCTGCTGAAGTTTTGGTAAAGACCTCATACCTGCCAAGCAAAAAGGTCATACATCAATGCTGCCACCAAATCGAACATATGCGCTCAAGTGGATTTATTTTTGGCAACACAGCAAACCTTATTATCCGAGCCTATAAGCAGGGACAAGCACCACTTAATGAGTGTTTGATAATGGCTTACCAAGACATAAACCTTGAGAATCTGAGAAAGAACGATACAGACGCGCTTTTGAAATCTTCAAAGGAAGCTGAAGAGGCAATGCAAAAGTTATATGGGAAGAAGTCACCAAAAATACCCACCAATCACTTCAACATTACAACAGATTGGGTCGCGAGCTCAGCCCAAGCAGCCAAGCAGCAGGCCTATGCCAGGGGCTGCTGGTTGATAAATCACGTTGGCTACGACAAGAGCGATATCGGAACCGCAAAGCTCTATCTGGCAGCAGGAAATGCAGCCGACCGGCTCGGCAAATCAGATGACCGCGCTCGCTTCTACAAGCTAGCTTATGAAAGTCTGAATGATGAGCATAATGTCTTGGACAAAACCCGCGTGATAATGCAACTGGCCCTTGATCGGTATCATGCAGGCGACTTCTCGCTAACAATGAAGCTTCTGAAAGAAGGTCATGATCAATTAGCCAACTACCCTGATGAAGACTTTCAGCGAGCAGAGTACGCTCTGCTGAAAGCCCGATGCTTAATTCAACTCAAGAAGGTAAACGAAGCGCAAGCAGAAACGGAGCGAGAACGCCAGTATTTGAAACAGCAAATGCCCGGCAGCGGATCAAGCCTTGCTGTGCTCCTGGGTACAATTGCCGGCGAGCTATTAAGCGACAAACACTGTTTCGGAAAAAAGGAAATCGCTCATCTTTACCTGCATGAATCAATAACCCTAGAGAAGTACCTTCCCGAGAACGACCGCAGGCCTCTCATTGCGAGCAACATCGCTAACATACTGAAATGGGACCTCCTCTTTGGTACAAAAGAAAACATCGAAAACGATTGGTCCCTGATTTCTGGTGAACCTGAGGCAGACTGGAAAATCTTTTTGAAAGAACCAGCATTAGCCGCCAACTATGCAAGCCTTGTTCGAACAAAAAATCTGCCCGAGATCAGTGCTGAGTTTGCACAGAAATCCGAAGGCTTGGCAAAAACTGAATTGCTATCTGTCAATCCGGACATCGAGCTAGTGGCGACAGCGCTGAAGATTCTGCAAGCATTGAAAGAGGATAGGCGAGCTGCTGAGCTCAACGCACTTGCGCTCAAGAGCATTCCAAAGGAAGAGCTGCAGCGACTCAAATAGAGCGCCTAAACAGCAGACTTCTCCAGCGGATCGAGGCAAGCAACGCCAGGCAATTCCAATCCTTCGATGAATTCGAGCGACGCACCACCACCTGTAGAGACGTGCGTAAAGGATTCAGGATTGGCTCCGTGAGCTTCGATGGCAGCGACGGAATCACCACCACCAACAACAGTCTTTGCACCCTTTTTCGTCAACTCAACGAGCATATCGACAAGCGCGAAAGTTCCTGTTTCGAAATTCTTATATTCGAAAGCACCCAACGGACCATTCCACAAAATCGATTTGCAGTCCTGCAATTCTTTGTGAATCAATGACATGGTTGCCGGTCCGACATCCAGCCCCATTTTGTCTTCAGGAATGGAGTCTGCTGTAGCCAAACTGGCTTCGGCGCCAGATTTGAATTCTGCCGCGCAAACTAGATCCAGCGGCAGGATTACTTTGACATTCTTTTTCTTAAAATCAGCAAGCAGTTCTTTGCAAAGATCAACTTTGTCATCTTCAACCAGTGACTTGCCGACGGTCTTGCCTTGAGCCTTCAGGAAAGTGAATGCCATTGCACCACCAATGATGATCAGATCGCACTTGTCCATCAAATTTTTCAGTACGCCGATTTTGGTGGAAACCTTAGCACCACCGATGATGGTGGCAAATGGTCTTTCCGGATTATGCAAGACTTCTGTGAGCGCTTTGATTTCTTTGTTCAAAAGAAGACCGGAAACATTGATGTTCATGTGCTGGCTGACGCCCATGGTGCTGGAGTGTGCCCGGTGAGCGGTGCCGAAAGCATCGTTGACGAAAACCTCGCCAAGCTTCGAAAGTTCTTTAGAAAATGAGGGATCATTTTTCTCTTCCTCTGGATGGAAGCGAACGTTTTCCAGAAGAACTACATCGCCATCCTTCATCTGATGTACCTTCTCCTCCACTTCCTTGCCAATGCAGGAAGGAAGAAGCGGAACATTCTTGCCTAGCAATTCTGAAAGACGAGCAGCAACTGGCTTCAAGCTGTACTTGTCGGATGGTCCACCTTTAGGACGGCCCAGATGCGAAACGAGAATTACACGAGCCCCCTCGGCCGATAGATGCTTTATGGTATCGAGCGCTGCTCGTATGCGTGAATCGTCACTTATGCTCAGATCCTCGTTCTGGGGAACATTGAAGTCGACTCGAACAAGGACGCGCTTGCCACTGACCGCTTCTTTGGACAAGTGTTTGATTGTCTTTTTCAACATTGCTTTTTCTTCCTTATTAGAGGCGACTTTATTTAGAGAAAAGAGAAGGGTGATTACAGTACTCGCGATTATTGGCGCTTTCCGGTAACCACCCTTCCTAATGTTTCTTAGTTCTTAGACCTTCGCAAGTGCGAGTTTCGAAGCAACCATTGTGCCCAGTTCGATCAAGCGGTTGCTGTAGCCCCACTCGTTGTCGTACCAAGCAAGAACCTTCACCATCTTGTCTCCGACAACCATGGTCAGGTCAGCGTCAACTACCGATGAGAGCTTGTTGCCGCAGAAGTCGATAGAGACCAGCGGTGTTTCGGTATAACCAAGGATGTTGTTCAACGCGGAACCAGAGGCTTCTTTGAGAGCCTTGTTGACTGATTCTTTGCTTACTTCTTTCTTTGTGCGAACGACGAGGTCAACAACCGATACGTTCGGAGTTGGAACCCGCATGGCAAAGCCGTTCAGCTTTCCTTTGAGGTGAGGCATGACCAAGCCGATTGCTTTAGCTGCACCGGTGCTCGATGGGATCATCGACTGAGCTGCTGCGCGAGCGCGACGCAGATCGCTGTGACCGGTGTCGAGCAGTCTCTGGTCGAGGGTATAGCTGTGGATGGTGGTCATCAAGCCTTCTTCGATTCCGAAGACATCATCGATGACTTTAGCTACTGGAGCCAAGCAGTTGGTTGTGCAGCTTGCGTTGGAGATGATGTGGTGCTTGTCTGGATCGTAGTTCTTGTCGTTGACACCAAGTACGATTGTGATGTCTTCGTCTTTAGCTGGTGCAGAGATGAGAACCTTCTTAGCGCCGGCGGTGATGTGGCCTTTAGCTTTAGCAGCTTCGGTGAAAACGCCTGAACACTCGAGAACGATGTCGATTCCGAGCTTGCTCCAGGGGCAAGTTGAAGGATCTTTTTCACGAGAGACAACGATTTTCTTGCCATCAACAACGAGGGCATCTTCTGTGTGTGAAACTTCGAATGGAAGCTCGCCCAGCACCGAGTCATACTTGAGCAGGTGTGCTGATTGCTCGAGACTTTGCAAAGGATCGTTGATTGCTACGATTTCAAAATCTTTTGGTTGTGACTTGAGATAAGCTCTGAGGGCGTTACGGCCGATTCTGCCGAAACCATTAATTGCTACTTTTGCCATTTGGCCTCCGTACGTGAGATTGTGCCGTCTTTACGACTTTCGCCTGCGCTGGGCATTACGGCTGATAGAACATCGGCTCTATGCAGCAATTGTGCTGCCCATCGGGATTACGGCTCCCTGACGTTAAGAGGATAAGGCTGGATACGGCAGCCGCCCTCAATATTTATGACTCTTTAAGGGCTGGGTGACACATTACTTATTGCCGGCCAAGGTCCAGTTGCTTACAATCTAGATAGAAACCGGCTCCGGTCAGCCTAATACCAAGTAGACAGACAGAACGCCAACCCAGCATCTAGAGCCGCGAGACCTCGGAGAAGTCCCTCCCGAGCGAAGCGTTGTCAGCAAGCAGCTAAGCTCAAAACTCGCCAAATGCACCACCCTGGCAACCTTAGCAAGCTTCAAAAACTCTGAAATTCCGCGGCAGCCAAGACTCACCCCTTATAATAGATCTGTGAACTAAAGCGAGGAAGGGCAGATGAAGGCAGAAGTAGAGGAAATCCTGGACAGAATTCGTCCGATGTTGATGGCCGACGGCGGCAACATTGAGCTGATTGACGTCAAGGATGGCGAAGTATTTGTCCATCTCGTAGGCGCCTGCGGCATGTGCCCCAGTTCAAGCATGACATTGAAGCTCGGTGTAGAAAGAGCACTAAAAGAAGCTCTTCCTGAAGTAAAGCGCGTAGTCCAAGTTTAGGTCAGCTACTTATTTAGAGTTGATTGGCCCAAAGAAAATCAGGGAAGGAGCCTTCAAACAAGACTCCTTTCTTTGTTCAGAACCGTTTGATATGAGCCAGCATTTGCGGCGTCAGATTACTTGCCACAGCCTCACCACCACTGATTCCACCAGCGATCTTTGTTGCTTCTTCCGTATTCTTAATTTGCTTAGTGCGCGGAAGGGACTTCCTTGCTTTCTTTTTCTTTTGCTCGTCGTTTTTCATGCTTCCCTCCTGCAGCTTCTAGCTATTATTCTCGTAATGGACTTCCTCCGGCTAGGACAAATCGCGTCTACAAAAAGAGACGACGCTGCAATCAAACGTTTAACAGCTTTCCGAGAGGAGCTGCGTTACTCCTCGATTTTTCACAACGAACGATGAAGGAAGAACAGAACAGAACAGAACAGAACACACGGCTCGGCTGAACTCGTGTGTTCTTTGCTTCATCGGCTAAGCTGTTCGATTTACCTTAAGCATCGTGAGTCGTATGTTTTGACCCATTGGTATGTCGGATGCTCACCTCCTTTCACCTTCGCGCTTTCTGTTGTGTTTCTAATTTCCTTGATTCGCGGAAGCACTTTGCGTGATTTACTCCCGCTATCAAGGACTCTCTTTGCTTCATTACTCATGTGAACAGCTCCTCAAAATGTGGCTGGTCTACCACAGTCATATGCTTATATAAACAGCTCTCGTTTGTTTGAAAAAGTATAGTGGTACTACTTGCCAGAAGCGCCCTTCACCGCATTGATGACTTGTTCCAGTCCTTCTTTGCCGCCGATTGCGTCGAAGATTTGCTTAAGTCCTTGTTTATTGCTACCGATTGCACCCAAGATTTGTTGCAGTGCGGCATTATTATTACCGCCAGCAGGTTCGCCATTTCCGCCTAAGGCTTTGCGGTGCTCGACGGTGCCTTTAATTACTTTGGCTTTGGGAAGTGCTTTTCTCAGGCTTCTGCTATTGTTTTGATTTTGTTCTGTAATATTCATTGTCGTAACTCCTATTTGTTGATTTGTATTCGCTCGTATTTTGATGTAACTCTTAGCCGCAAACTACTTTGCTATAAAGAACTGCCGGTGGTGGCTTGAACCTGCCCCCGCCCAGGGCATTTTCATATTCGACTGTGCTTTGGATAGGCTTTGCGCGCGGGAGAATTCTCTTCGTTTTCTTCTTTGCGACCTGGTGATCTTGTTCTTTCACTTTTTTCGCCTCCTCTTTGCTTATCAACTAGAATCGTGTCTCTCAAATTCGATTTACTTGTCTCGGGATTTGTGTGGATTTTGTGAGTACCGCCTCTCTCCCTTGCCTTGATGTAACGGGGGTTCCAGAGGATTTAGACGGATAATCTTGGAATCAATTTTTTGATCCATTCAAGTGTCATTATGAAAGCCAGTTCAATGCTTGCGAACTTTTTTCTTTTGTGAAGAAGGCGTGAGTGACAGATGAATAGCGCATCTTGGAGGATCGATTTTTTTCATTATCTTGAAAAAATTTTGATCATCGAGCGTAGTTCTTGCCAAACTCACAAAAACAACCTGGTGCACAGCGCCGGAGAAATATATAGGAAGAGCACTCACTTGCGCTCGCTGACAATAAGGAGCATACTTTATGCTGGAGTCCATATTGATCGAGCCGAAGCAATAAGTAGATGGAAGTACGGGTCGCAAGTGTAATTCTCGATCGCTACCGAATCCTAGAACAACTAGGAGAGGGTGGCTTTGCTACGGTGTACAAGGCGTACGACCAACATTTGGATCGCGATGTCGCAATCAAGATGGTGAAATCAGTAGCCGAAACCACGACCGTAGAAAGATTTGAAAGAGAAGCGAAACTACTTTCGCAGTTAAAGCATAAGAACATAATCGCAGTGCTAGCATTTCACTGCGACGAGGGCACAACTCCATTCATAGTAATGGAATATGTCAATGGAAGCACTGTCCGCAGCCTGCTCAATGCAAATGGGAAAATCGAAACAAATACTCTCTATAAGCTGCTCTTGCAGTTATGTGACGGGCTAGGCTACGCACACAAGCAAGGGCTTGTTCATCGCGACCTGAGCGCTGCAAATGTCATCCTCGAGAATTCGAAATCTGATGAGCCGCTAGTTAGAATTATCGACTTCGGACTTTCAAGGCTTTTTGCCGGTGACCTAAATCCGATAAAAACATTGACAGAAACGGGGCTGTTGATTGGCAATCCTCACTATATGAGTCCAGAAGCCATTAGAGGAAGTGCCCAAGACAACCGGTCAGACATCTATTCGCTCGGGTGCTTGTTATATGAATGTCTCACCGGGAAAGAGATGGTCGACGCTGCCAACGCAGCCCATCTCTTCTACTTTCACGAGCGCAGTTATCCAAAAGAGCCTGAAATTGACAAAAAAGATCCCCTCGCCGAAATCCTCTCAGCAATCACGTTGCGATGCATACAAAAGGATCCCGATAAGAGATTCCAAAGCTGCGAAGAGATCATTGAGACGTTAAAGACACCACAGGCGACTCAGAAACTTGCAAGATGGAAAGATCTAGATCCCTGGGATACGCCTGACAGTAGCAGCAAGAATAAGAAGAGCGCTTCGCAAATAGTTTTTTCCGGCATTTTCATCGCCGGGGCAACAATATCGCTGTTGGTTTTGGCATTCATTTTTGCCGATCAATTGTTGGTGCTACTGGCAAATACATCAAACGCCATAGGTGGACCACAGTTAGAAGCGCCATTCGCACAAGCTTTGGTTGAGCAAAGGAAATCGGCGCTTGCAAAAAACATTTTGCACAGCGCCACGGACAATTGGGTTAAGCGCGGAGAAACGAAAAAAGCGCTAGACAGTTGCATGCTTGTTTCCAAAATAGCCTTGGAAGAAAATAATTCCGCTGAATTCCTTCAAGACATCACACGGTCATTGAAATTAGCGAATTCACTAACAGACGCAAAAACAAAGACCCAAATCATCAATTCAGATATTCTGCCTTTAATTGAACGCGGGCATAAACACCTTGAAATTAAGCCTCAGCTCGTCGCTGTCCAGCAAGAAGCATTTGCAATATTGCTTGAAAATCGAGCCGTGCTAAAGAGAGCTGTCCTAAGGTCTGCATTTGATTCACTGATTATTTCTGTAAACAAAATGCCGGATGGCATTAAAGTAGCTGAGCCGGATCGGCTTGTCGAAGAAATATGTTCTTACTTGAGATATGCCAAACCGCATCTGGATACTACAGATCATGGCGAACTCAATGGCATTTGCTACACGTCAAGACTGCCAGTCGGCGCCGAGATGGACTTATGGAAATGCCGCTGCGAGGATGCCGCCTTCACGGGCGAAAAAAAATCAGCGCTCTGGACAAACTACGCAAAGCGCAAATTCATGCTCACAGGAGATCGGTCCTTCGATACAGTCAATACAGCTTGGGCAATGGCTCTGGCGGATCCACGAGTAGATGACGGCACATTGAGAGCCTTGAGGGAGTTGCAATCTGACGTTGCTATCCTAAATGGAAACTGGTCTCTAGCGTTAGACTATTGCCAGAAAGCGGCGAAATATGCAGAGCGACACAAACATACGGTATTCATCGATGCAAGAAAACTTGTGTGCTATTACTTTCTAAAAGATCAGGCGAAGGTGAATACCGGCACAAGCGAGCTGATCGTAGAAGTAATGGGCGGCAGCATCCAGAGCCCCGGACTAGCAAGCGAAGATTATCCTTCCGACTACTTCGAGGGAGAAAAGGGCGAAGAAAAATTCTTTGAATACGTTGAACTGGCATCGGCATTTGTGAAAACTCAGCAATTCGATCGGGCCAAATTCGTTCTAAAGAAACTGAGAGAGATAGTTGCCGCGAAAAATTGCCAACTTACGGAAGCGCAAACATCTCAGCTCAAGTTATTGAGCTACATAAATACACCGCCGGACATAATGAAAATGGCTGATGAGATAGCGACTAACAAGTGAATTGCAAAAAAACCAAAAAGAATGCGCGAAAATGCAATGAACTGTAGTGCTATGCCCTGATATCATAAGCACGATCGATCGGATGCTGGGTCAAAATAGTGGATAAAACCAAACTATTAGAATGGTATTTCGCTGGCTTGCGCAAGCAAGCCCTAACCAGCAACCTAGCTCACGACCTGACGCCCATGTCGCTAATCCAGGCGGATCAAGACTTACTTAAGGAAAAAATAGAGAGGGATCTTCAGCAGAAGTCCTCAGAGGGCCGAAATTCAGCTGAAGCCAAAGCTAATTCAGCTGACAGAAGCGAAAAGGACACTCGTCATCTTGAACCGCCAAGCTTCAAGACGGAGATGGATGAGTCGCCATGGATCATGAGCATTCCGATGCTTGCATTTCTGGGACTAGCCCTTTCATTTGATGACGGCTCGAGGTGGGTTGTTGCCGCCATTTTCTTTTCAATAATGTTGATAGCTGTAATGCTTACTATAATTCGGAAGAAGCAAGTCTCGGCGCTACAGTCCTACATCGACCTATTTGAGTCTCTGGAAATCAAATTTTCAGAGGGAAAGCGCAGCACAAGTTCTCTACTAAGAACAGCGGCGGAGCAGCTTCAGTCTTCTATTCAACTGATGAAACAGAAAGAACTCCTTGCGTTTGAATACTGTCCCTATATTTTGTGCGAACTGGACGAAGACGGAAAATTCAAAACGCTCAATCAAACAGCATTCAAAGCCTGGGGATATACGGCAGAAGCGCTTTTGAATAAAGAAATCGGTGACCTTCTACATGTCGACAGCATCGAAATTCTGTTCGAATCCATGTCTCGCTGCAAACGAATGGGACGACCCGAGACAGTCGAAATTGCAAGCCTGAACGAATCAGGCTCACTCATTCATTTGTCGTGGCGAACAGAGTGGTCGAGCAGTGCGCAAGCGTTCTACTGCATGGCGGAAGATATTACCATAAGAGTTGAGCACGAGAATTTGAAAACGGAAATGCGTCAAATGCTCACACACGATTTAAAAGCACCAATAAATAATCTGTCCATGTGGACGTACAACATGCTCTATGGAAGCTATGGGGAAATAAATTCGGAGGCTTCCGATTCACTCAAGAAAACACAGCAGAATCTGCAATCGATTCTCATGCTTCTCGAGAACTTGCTCGATATCGACAAGGTCGAATCAGGAATGATGCCTTCTAATAAGAAAAAGTTTTTGATAAATGATTCCATCGATCGCAGCATTCAGTTGCTTGCGGACTGGGCGAAAGACGTTGGAGTTAAATTGGAAGCTCGGAACTCAGACCTACAAGTAATCGCGGACGAACAGCAGGTTACGCGCATTCTTACGAATTTCCTCAGCAATGCAATCAAATGGACGCCCGCAGGTGAAACGGTTACAGTCCGCGCCCGGACAGAAGAGCAGAAGGTATTAGTAGAGGTGATGGATAAAGGACCAGGGATTCCGGAATCGGTGAAGAATCGCCTGTTCGAGCGCTGGACAAGCGCAGAATCAGCGGCGAAGAATACACCGCCGAGCACAGGCATCGGATTGTATATGGCAAAAAAATTCGCGGAACTTCAAGGTGGCGCAGTTGGTGCATCCGAGCGAGAAGGCGGAGGCAGCATATTCTGGCTAAAACTTCCTGTGTCGAAGTAGCTTTTTATTCCGTTGCTTTGTCGCCGCGGATGCGAGCTATGCGATCCAAGAAATCCGGCGCTAGATAGCTTGTTACGACTGCGCGCTCGTTATCCATGTTTGGGGCAAGTGACAAGTAGCGCGCAAAGGATGCTTTGGCTTCCATTATTGACATTGACGAATTTTTCAAGATCTCGCCAACCGCTTGTCCGATTTGTCGAATGAATGTGCTGTCGTCGAATACATCGTTCACTAATCCGTAGGTGAGCGCTAACGCAGCCGTGATCGTTTGAGAACGATACACCATCTCCTTGGCACGAGCCACGCCGATAACGCTTGCTAGGCGACCCAGATTGATATCATCGAGGACTATACCGAGTCGCGCAATTGGCAAACCAAGAATAGATCGCGCGCTGGCGTAACGTAGATCACAGGCGCAAGCTAAGAGCAAACCACCGCCCAGACAAGCGCCGTCAATTGCAGCAATTGTGGGAATCGGGCAAGAATACACAGCATCGAGCGCAGCGGCAATCGCGTTCCAATTGCTTTCGGCATCCTCAAAAGTTTTCAGCTCTTTCAATTCATCCAGATCAGCGCCCGCGGCGAATGCCTCTCCCACCCCTTCAAAAACAATGATATGCGCACCATTTTCAACAAGCTTTTGAATCTCTTGCGGGATCTGCAACCACATTTGCTTGGAAATGGCATTGCGCGCATCGGGTCTGTTCAAACTTACAAAAGCGATGTGTTCGCTAAGCTGGCTAACTATTTCGTTTTTTTCCATGACCTGCGTTATTTCTTCGATTCGGATTCAGACGGAGCGTCACCAGATGCGGTGCCGCTTGTGCTTCCAGAGCTTCCCTCGCTTGCGGCCGCAGAGGGCATGCCATCAAGCGTGAACTTAACCGGATCGCCTTCCTTCACACCATGCCGTTTGCAATATCCGGCATTAACTTCAACGACCTCAGTGACTGCAATTTCTCCTTCAACTGGGTAAACCGGGCAGTCCTCAGGCTTAGGAGAACGGCATGGCGGAACATCGGAAGAGATCTTTGCAATCTTTCCATCCTTGATGAAAATCATATCGAGGGAAATGAAGCAATGGTACATCCAGAATCGCACGGCACGCGGCGGGCGAAAGAGAAAGATCATTCCGGAATCTTCAGGCATGGATTGCCTGAACATCAATCCGCGCTGGATCTGCTCAGGTGTGCGCGCGACTTCCAGCTTGACCTTATTCTTTCCGAATTCGACGATTGGTGTTTTCGCCATCGCGGACTGAGGGCTGAAAAATCCTGCCAGCATGATCCCAAACGCGAAAGCTGCGCAGGAAATAATTGAACTAGAAAGTTTCGACATCAGTGCCACCAGATCCTATAACTTGGCCGCCACAGCCACCAGCTTCTTGTAAAGTGCGTGTGCGCACTGAGAAATTGTACTCTGTCTACAAGGTTGCCGCTTTGTCCTGTAACTGAGTTGCTTGTAACAACTCCTAGCGGGTTCACCACTGCAGAAATGCCGGTATTAGAAGCAAGCACCAGGTAACGACCGTTCTCAACAGCTCTTGTGATCGCCGCTGCCAACAATTGCTTTGAGAGAACCTTATCATGAAACCAAGAGAGGTCCGAAACGTTTACAAGAAGTGCAGCGCCATTCTGAACTTCTTGCGCAATTAGCTCCGGATAAACAAGCTCAAAACTTACAGACGCTCCAACATTTCCCCAAACAGATCGCAAGAGATAGGGCGTTGGTGACACAAGGAAATTGTTGCGGGCCGATGGGAGCAACTTGAACAAATTTTCCGGTATCACACTGATGAAAGTATTGAACGGTATCGACTCAACTAGCGGCAGCAAGCGCGTTTTCACATAAAGCGTTTCGGAGGAACCGCCGCTGATCATGCGCACGCAATTAACCAGACTCGACTTCAGCAACTCAAACGAGCCAACTATCGCCTCTTTCTTTTCGTAAGCGCAAATACCGGCTATTCGTGAGAAGAGCGCCTTACCTTCAGGATCTTGCAAGCGCAACACAGCTTCCGGCAGAACGAACATTGCAACGCCAAGACCTTGAGCCAACTTTGTGTACTTGTCCACGCGCTCATTCTTGCTGAACGCCTCGAGCGCCGCAGGGCGAACAGGTATATCACCTTGAAGAACAGCGACAGGAACAGGAGGAGCAAAAACCTTTTCGTTCGGAATCGCCAGATAGGGAGGAAATTCGGTCAACTTCCGCAAGCGCCATTCACCCCAAGCAAAGGCGACCAGGACGACAAGAAGGCTTATCACAACGTCCAGTACCGCCCCGCCTTTAGGATTCAAGCGATCAACCCGATCGGGCAGCCGGGACACCAATGCCGGGAAAAGCTCAAAGAAGGCAACAGCCACGGATGCGTTCAGAAGAACAATCAGAAACTCCAAAAGCTGGCAACCGGCCAAACTGCAAACCTGCATCATGGGCAAGTTCATCGCCTGGGAGTAGGCAAGCTGGTTGACAGGAACACCCAGGAAAGGCTCTGACGGAGCCACTGTCCACTGCAGGAACACCCACATGATTGGAACAGCAATAGCGAAACTGAAGAACGGACGCCGGAAGTGGGGCAGAATGCCTGCTCTTGAAGGAAGAACAGCAGCAAACCCAGCGAACAGTGCGATCAACAGTGCCTGGTGAGCTGACTCCAGCAGCCAGGCAGACAGCACTGCAACGGCACCAACGGAATCGTGTATCTGAAACGTAGTCAGTGGATACAGTTCCAATATCCAACGATGACAAACCAGGTGATAAGCAAGACCAAATGTAAAACCGATCAAACTGGAACTCAGAAAGTTACTGCAACTGCGCGCCAGTATCAAAAGTGGAACAAGCCCAATCCAGGCCAGCCACCAAACATCTAAGCCCGGACTGGACAAGCCAAGGATCGCGCCAAAAGCAAGTGCTGCCGGCAACTTTTCCATCGGACCGAGTTCATCCAGGAAAGCAGGACGGCTGTCCGCTGATCTTCTCTTGCCGAGCTCTTCACCCAGGGCGTGCATACTCCTAATTCCAAAAGGCAGCCCGTCAAAGTCTAGCACTAATGCAAGGGTCTTCCAACAGACCTGTTGGAAAAAGCCAATTGAGGTGTTGGAAAGTCATAACTCAATATAGTGTCGGAGCTTCAGATCGTTGTTGAGCTCCTGCTTACTTAAACCATTGATGCTGGCGCCGGATTCAAATTTCAAGAAGGACCTAAAAATGACTCGTTTACTACTAGCACTGATTCTCGGTAGCCTCACACCTGCTGCATTAGCGGAGTCCGACCTTGTCCAACAAGGCATCGACCAGTTGAATAGAGGCGCCTACAGCACGGCCGTTTCAACCCTGAGAAAGGCCGTGATAGCTACTCCATCGGACTTGCAAGCAAGACGCTATCTCTGCTCGGCTCTGCTAAGCAGTGGACAGGCAACTGCCTCAGCGCAACAGCTTGAGATCATCGTAAAGTTTGCACCAGGAAACAACAGCGACTTGTGCATGCTCGCAGACTCCTATTTTCTTTGCGGAGAAAGCGAGAAATCAGCAGAGTGCTATAAAAAAGCCTTGCGCAGCGATCCCTCGAACGTGACGGCCAGTTACGGTCTGAGTCGTGCCCTGTTAGCTGTTGGCGATCTGGCTGCGGCCCAAGATCTCGCACTCCATACCATTAGATCAACGACTAATCCAAAAATCAGAGGTGCTTGCGCGCAGATCTTATCGCAAATCAAACAACGCAGCCTAGTTCAAAGCGGATCAGGCGCGGTGGCAAAAGGCTGATCAGCTAATACCACTAGCTCACCTTGAATTGAGAAAGAACACAATGGACACGCTAAACATGAAATCCCTGAAACAGCGAAATAAGACCGGTTCCTTCATAGCGGAAGCTCCCGTGGCTCTCTGGCTCCTATTGTTTTTTCTAACAATCCCTTTTATAGATATGTCGACAATTATGTTGCGCTACACCTTTTTTGTAATGGCAGCAAGAGATGGTGTTCACGAAGCAGCACGCGCAAAGACATTCTCAACAAATGCATCCTCATCGCAATTATCGGCAAGAAACACTGCCACAAACCAGGTCAATACTACAGCTAGCGCCTTCAGAGAAATTTCAATCGCCAGCGTAAACACTCGAATCCTGGAGACAGACATTACCCGCCAGACAGTAGCTATTCACACAAATCGATTAACAACTCCGGCTGACACAAGTGCCTACCTATATGAGCTGGAGACCGTGGTTACAGGCACTATCAATCCCTTACTAACGTTCAACCCAGGGTTCTTCCCGCGCATTCCGGGCCTAACTACAGGCGTACCTGTGGTGGTATCGGCAAGAGAATATTGTGAGTATCCACAGGGACTGAACATCTAAATTTGGAAATTCGAGGAGCACGAACATGATTACGTACAGCCCCCGACAAAGAAGAATGAGCGGACAAGCAATGATTGTGTTAAGCGCGATCATTTCGCTGCTGGTTCTTTTCGTAGTCGGCATTTTCTCTTACGAAGTTAATCGTCTGGAATTGGTCAGAACACAACTCAGGTCTGCAACCGAGGCAGCGTCATTAGCGGCAGCAGCAACACTTGCAAGTCAGGATAATACCGATCCAACAGAAGCTCATGAGCAAGCGATTCAAACAGCGCTCGATACATTCAACAAGAATACGGTTTGTGGAATTTCACTTGCAAATGCAATGCTTGCCGGCGGCAATGAGGACAGCCCGGCTGCTAACCACTCCTCGATATTCATCGAGTTTCTCGATCCAAACAACAACAATCAACCAGTGAATCTGGGAAACCCAGCTGGAAAAATCGTCAGAATTACTGGTGCCATTGGAGCACTGCCTTCCTTCGGGAATTTCTTAGGATTAGGCAATGTGCCGATTCGTACAACCGCATCTGGTGGCGTGCCGGATCTAGATGTAGTACTTTGTTTTGACGTTTCGGGATCAATTGATGACCAGACACCTGTTACTGCTGTCAGAAGACAATGGACTGGCGACACCGCCACTGGACGAATTCAGTACATCATTCCAAATACAGATGCCGGCTGTGCAGCCGGTCCAGTAGCCAATGGCAGGCTCTACGACCTCTTTGGACCTCAGCCAACAGGAAGCGCAATTCAGGCACTGCCACCGCAGAATCTCGGACAGGTGAATGAAAACGTTAACCGCTGGACATTGAATTTCAGTGAAGAAGCACCGCAAAGTGGATATACTGACGCCAGAGGACTCAGGGGCACTAATAATACAGGCTCTCCGCCCGGAAACTATCCGCCATCAACGGTCCGTACCGGCGGTGCTCAAACGATCACAGATCTCGTTGTGAATATCGATGGTCGCCTTGCATTTCAAGGCATCACTCGCGATGGCTATGCTTTCCCTGACATCGCAACTGTAGTTGAGGCTGCTCGTGGGAATCTTGAAGACAACACCGTGTTTACCAACAGCCGCGCAAATCGCGGAGTTCCGGCCACGGTTCAACCAAGAGCTGGCTACAGAGCAAAATACTTAGAATTGGCAAAGCAAAATCAACATCCTATAAAAGAAGCGCAGGAAGCTGCAGCCGAATTCTTCACCATCATGAACACGAACACGGTCGGACACTTCGGCTTAGTATGCTTTACAGATGCCGGCGGTTCAAATGCATCAACTGTTGTAAACAACTATAACGTAGATAGTAGCTATAGCAGAGCTGGTACTGGAAGCTTTCCAAATCCGTTGATTTCACTTAGCCGCAGTACCGGCGACACAAAGTACGACCAAATCATTAATGTTCTGCCGACAACCACTGCAACTGGTGGCACAAATATAGGGGACGTTTTGAACAGAGCCGTCGATCAGCTTCAAAACAACTCTCGTACTGGATCCAAAAAGGCAATCGTATTGTTTACCGACGGACAGCCGACTGTTGCCGGACCACTGAGCAGCAACGAATGGACCAATGCACGCATGGCCGCCCAACGGGCACGCACCGCTGGTATTCCTATCTATTCGATCGGACTTGCACAGGTTCCAGAAATCATCCCCGGTGAAACAGCCATCCTCAATGATACAAACTCAAATCCTAGCAGTGGTGGAGTGTCTGCAATCGCAGGCTATGGTGGAAAGTTTTTCCTGGTGACTGATGTTAATGACCTTCGTAAGACTTTTGAAAATATTGCCAGACAACTGGTGCAGCTGGTCCACGCATAAGGCTTAGCCTGATTGCACAAAGCGGAGATCCGGAAATGAACAGATTGTTGAAACAAAATAGAAAAGGCGAGCAAGGTCATACTCTCGTCGAGCTAAGTATGCTGTCGGTGCTTTTTGTTGTAATGGCAATTTTGACCCTTGATATTGGCTACGTCTTGATGGGCTCGGAGATGAATGACCGTGCTTGCCGAGATGCAGCTCGGGCAGCGGCGCAGGGCGATAATTACGGCACGGCTCTTCGTCTTGCCCAAGTTGCAGTTCTGCCGCACCGCTCAGATGGAGTTTTTGTCAGCGCACCGACCGTAGACTCAGCGCAATTTTTGTATCAAGATTTTGGTGGCGATCCGCCGCCGAATGAAAGCCCCTTCGTCAGCGTCACTACAACCTCCAACGTCCGCATTCCGGCTCCAATATTTTTTCTCGGGTCAGGATTTGGCCAAAATGGAACTATGCAGTTCACCAAGACTTATGTCTTCCCAATAGTCAAAACACAACTGTTTTTATAACGACGAAAAGGCAGGCCGCCTACCTGCTTGGATGAGAACTCAGGAGTGCTGCTTTCCTTTAGAGCACACCTAACGCAGCGTGCGGTCCGGGAGACCACTGAGCGAGGAGTCTGCCGGACCTGCCGATTGCGCTGGCGGCGGTCATTACGGTGGAGACGGACCTGCTGATTGCGCTGGCGAGGTATTACTGTGGGATCGAAGGCTTCCAGCCTGCTTCGAAAATTGCAGCGATCGCTGGGACCGCCGGCGTCGCGCCGGCTTATGAATAGCGTGCCAAGGAGCACCTTCGCCCGCCAGCGTTCAAAGAAGCGACCCGAAGGCGTCAATATCGCAGGCATATACACCCGATGTTTTATGAGACACTACCCGTGGTGAAGCCTCATTCTTAGAGCGCACCACAATTATCATACTCAAATCTCTTGAATCCCTTTCTTGTTTGCGGTTTTCAGCTCTAAAACAAAACGAATTCAAAGCGCGCCGGATTACAAGGTGATACACTTGTCTGGTATCAAAACGATTGCCACCAACTAAGGATTCAAATTGAGTTCAACATTACGAATTCTAGGAATCGACCCGGGTACAGCAACAACTGGCTATGGCGTTATTGAACTTTGCCAGCGCAACACTTATCGCTACCTGGGTTCAGGCATCATCCAAACCAGCAAAAATCTTCCGATGCCTGAGCGCCTGAAGATTATTCGCGAAGATGTCTTGTCTTTGATCGATAATTTTCAACCGGAAAACATCGCGATTGAATCGATTTTCTTTTTCAAAAATGCCAAAACCCTGGTTCCTGTAGCACAGGCTCGAGGCGTGGTCTTAGAAGCAGCAGGCTCGCGCCGAATCGAACTTGCCGAATATACTCCGATGCAAGTCAAAATGTGTGTCGCCGGATATGGCAAAGCCGACAAGAAAGAGATTCAAATGATTGTCGCCCGCCTTCTCAACCATCCGACGATCATCAAACCAGACGATGCGGCCGACGCAGTTGCAATCGCCATATGCCACGCGCGCAATCGTTATTCGCTCCCAGTCGCGACGGCAAATCCGGCTCCCTCAGTTACGCCAGTCGTCGGATAAACGTGCCGAGCACCTCATGCTGCTTGAAATTACATATCTGGAATCAATGAAGCATCGCGATCTGGCAAAAGAGATTAATTCGTGCCAAACGTGTTGCCTCAATTAAAATCGTACGAGCCAATTCTTAGTTTTGGGGAAGGCAGGATCAAGGTCACAAGACAGTGCTAATTACCCAAGATCCTCTAATGGAGCCTATTTCTTATTCTTAGTGCCTGCGTCCATGGGAATCGGGACTACCGGCAGGCGCGTCGATGGATTAACTCCGCCGATGCGAATTGCATCGAGCATCGCAGTTCCGTTGACGGAACCCCATCCGGTTACCGGATCCCAACCAAAGGCTGTCGAATAGCCGTTGTTGTGTCCCATGATGATGTCGTTGTAGATGGCGCCTCCGCCCATTCCTTGTCTGTACAAGAATGGATTCCACGAACCGGTATTTTGTCCAATGATGCTGGAGATGCGCAACGATAAGCCTGCAAACATCGGAGCTACAGCGCTGGTGCCACCGCTAAGCTGATCGACGCCGCCGACTTTGATCTTCCATCCTGTTGACGGATCTGCGTTGCCTGCTATGTCCGGAACGCCGCGGCCGAGGAAATTCGGGTTCTGCGGATTCTTAGGTATGTTTAGATCCTTTTGGAAATCAGGTCTCGGGAATTTCTGGCTGATACCACCGCCAGTGGCGCCGCCCGAGCTGTTCCATGCCATTTCAGATGAGATTTGTCCACGTTCAATCAACAATCTCGTGCCACCGGCTGCGGTGACGTTTGGATCGGACGCCGGGTAGTCTGTATTGAATCTGCCGGATGGTGCATTATCCACCGCTCCGTCATCGCCGGCTGCAGCAAATACCGAAATACCTTTCATCGCCGCTTTCTTAAATGCAGTGCTCAGTCCTTGCATTGCCTGCGGAGTCCATGCTTCTTCTGCTTGACCCCAACTGATGCTTATTGATGTTGTCGGACGTTCGCCGACAGCTTCGAATGTACCTCTGGTCACGGCATCGATGAAACCGGCATCCGTGTTAGGTGCAAAAATGATCTTCTGTTGTGCTTTCGGCGCGATGCCGCCGATGATTTGCGAGTCTAAGGCAACTTCGCCATCGTATCGTGGTATGCCGCTGGGCTTTGTCGGTGCGCCGCTGACGCTAATCAGTTGGATCTCCGGCATTGGCAATCCATGCTGCTTGTAATAGGCTGCTTCATTGAGCATATCCATGCCGCCGCCCAACTGAATAATTGAAACGCTCGTGTTTTCGCCCATTCCTTGTTTCGGGAATTTGTAAGCATCGGCGATTTCAGTTGAAAGATATCCAGTGCGTGCTCGCGGCTCGGCCTGTCCGCCGCCGCCGGGCGCATCACCTTTTGGCGCCTCGCCACCTTTCGGCGCTTCTCCGCCCTTAGGTGCATCCGCCGGATTAGTCGTAACTCTGCCGCCGTCGCGTGGTTCGGCAAACTTACTCGGTTGTCCCAGCTCCGCTGTCTGCTCGGGCATCGGCAGGAATCTTGCATAGGAGCGAGCGTGCGGTCTGTTGTCCAAACCGTAAACTCCCTCAATGTGGCGATGCAGTGTATCCGGTATTGCAAGAGCGCCCTGGCGTCCTCGGAAGCTTGTCCCATCAGGCGTAGTATATTCCTTAAGAGGAATCTGGAAGGCATCTTGGAACTTTGACGCTTCGCCGGAGAGAACTGCTCTTCCGGAGCGTGGATCCATTTCGATCTTCAGTTTGTGGTCATTTGCAAACTTCGTGATTTCGGTGACAGCTTTTTCCGCTGGTCCGAATTTCTCAACCAGTTGTTCATTAGTGAGGAAAGTCTGGCGACCGGCATGAATCCGTTTAAGTGTCCGATCCATTGCCAGGTCCGTGCCTTTAGACTTCAGCATGACCGTAGCTTCCATTTCGGCGGACGGGTTGATCTCACCTTTAGGCTGCGCTCCTTCGGGCAGCTTTTTCTCCGAAGGCCAATATCTCGACGTGCCGCTTCGCGGTTCTGGATTCAAATCAAATGGTGCTTTATTTTGTCCTGTCGCTGTCTCGTACATCGACTTGACGGAGTTTGTTACTTTGTCCCAACCCGCTTGCTTCATGTCAGCGAATTTGTCGAAACGCTCGGAAAGAAGAACGTGCTCTGTTGCGCCTGCGCCGACCTTGTAGCCGGCCATTGCGATGCCTGAATGCACGATGAATTCGCCACCGGCATTAGCCAGTTTCCAGCCGGCGCTATTCACTTCCGTGAGTGTGGTGGCATTATGTGCTTGCGTGTAGGCTTCGCCTACCGGCTTTAAGGCTTGGTATGTGAAATAGATCCCGATTGCGGCGCCAGCTATTTTTCCGGCTGGACCTGCTTCCGGCAAAACGAACTTCAATCCTGCTCCCAGTGCTGCTGCGCCTCCGGCAATTTGAAGTGTCTCGAGAGGATGCGTTACTTGGTGGTATGCGCTATTTACGACTCCGATTGGAAGATTCCAGAGCCCTTGGGCAGTCGCGATGCTATGTCGTTGAAAAACGCCTGGTGCTGGAGGCGGGCCCAAAAGGTCGGAGCTGGACGAGATTTGTCGGGTCAACGCATCGTTGAGTAAGGATTCTCTTGCTGAAGACGCTTCTTCTGAGACTGGCTTGTCGGTCTTCTCGCTTTGTTGATTTTCCACTATCTATATTTCCTTGCGATTTCACAGAAAGACAACCGGCCTCGCCCTGCCGATCTCGCTGCATTTCTGCAAACTCAATTTCAACCCTTATCAATCTATATCCTTTAGGTATAACTGTCAGGGGGGAGAATTCCCAAAAGCCCTGAGTAGAGTGCGGAAATCACGAAGTAGAAGCTTAGGAAACGATCATACTCTGTCCGCTTTGCTAAGAGCCTGCTAATAAAGGCACTGTTTCATTGTATTAGTGAACGCTCGAGATCCTTCTGCGGCAACAGGTGTGGTAGCTTCGCTGACACGAACAGTGTAAGTGCAAATACTTTATTTCAAAGGGCTAGTTTCGACCTCAAATTGATTGCCATAATTGCTGCGATGAATGAGGGTTCGATCCGCTGGGCGGATTGTTTTTCGGCAAACTAGGAATCGCTTTATGAAAGAAACGGTGCTTCGGTCCAAACAAGGGGCTAATGAAGAGTTCTCGAAAGCTCTTTTAGCGCGTGTCGATGCAGGGACGGGGGAAGGGAAAGTCGTCACCGGAGCCCCAGGACGGAGCTTGCCGCATTGGATGATCGCCATGTCTCTGGCACTCGTCTTGTTGCTGGGACCGAGCTTTAGTTTTGGTTTGAATGAGCTGGCTCCCTCATCATTTGTGGCCGCTGCTGATGAATCTGATTCCGACGATTCGGCCGATACAGGCTCAGAGGATAAAACGGCGAACACCAGTTCTGCCTCGTCCAAAAATTTCAAGAATAAGAAGGCTTCAGAAAAATCTGACTCCAGTAAATCAAAAGACAAGGACAAGGACAAGGACAAGACCAAAGACAAGGATGAAGACGAGCCGAAGCTTTCTGTGACGGAGCACACTGTCACAATCGGCGGCAAGCCTGTCAAATACAAAGCCACTGCCGGCTATATGGTGCTGAAAGACTTCTCTGACAAAAAGCGCAAAGAGGACGAGAAGGACAAGGATAAGAAAGACAAGAAGGATCCTCGCCCGACAGCGAAAATGTTCTTCATCGCTTACACTCGTGAAGACGCCGGTCCAAGTGCCAAGCGTCCGCTTACTTTTTCCTTCAACGGAGGTCCGGGATCGGCTTCTGTTTGGCTGCATATGGGTGGCTTGGGACCACGACGTGCAGCGCTAACCGATCGTGGTGAAGCATTGCCGCCGCCATATCGTCTTGAGGATAACAATTATGCGTGGATAGACGAGAGCGATCTAGTCTTTATCGATCCTGTTTCCACAGGCTACAGCCGCTCTGAGCCGGATGAGGATCCAAAAAATTTCCATGGATACAAAGAAGACATCGAGAGTGTCGCCGAGTTTATCCGCTTGTACATCACGAAGAATCAGCGTTGGGTGTCGCCCAAGTTTATCGTTGGAGAAAGCTATGGAACGACACGTGCAGCTGGATTGAGCGATTACCTACAACGCCGCTACGGCATTTATCTCAACGGCATAGTTCTTGTTTCTGCAGTTTTAAATTTCGCGACGCTTGAGTTTGATCCCGGAAATGACAAACCATATCCTCTCTATCTGCCCGCTTATGCAGCGGCGGCTTGGTATCACAAGAAGCTGAGCCCCGAGCTACAGAGCCTGCCACTTTCCGAGGTCTTGAAACAGGCTGAGGATTTCGCATCAAAAGAATATGTGTTGTCTTTGTTTGAAGGAGACAGGTTGGCTGGTGAACGCAAGAATCAAATTGCAGACAAAGTCGCGCTCTTCTCGGGTTTGCCCTCCACATATGTACGACAACTTGATGCGCGCATTCCAGATGAGGTGTTCTTTACTCATCTTCTGATGGATCGAAACCGGCAGATCGGTCGTTACGACAGCAGGTTCACCGGACTTCGCTATAAGCCAGGGCGCGATGATATGGAATTCGACCCTAGCGGTGAGGCGGTAACCGGACCCTTCACCGCAACGATAAATGATTACGTTCGCCGCGAGCTTAAGTTCGAAAGCGAATTGCCGTATGAAACAATAGCCAACGTGTGGCCCTGGAGTTATCGCAATGCAACGAACAAATATTTGAACGTTGCCGAGGATCTATTCAAGGCAATGACCCGCAACCCATATCTGAAAGTGTGGTTGTGCTGCGGATATTATGATCTTGCAACACCATACTTTGCTGCCAAAAACACTTTTGATCAGATGAATCTAGATCCATCTATTCGTAAGAACGTGAAGATTAGCTATTACGATAGTGGTCACATGCTTTACATCTACAAGCCAGCTTTAATTCAGTTCAAGCAGGATTTTCATGACTTTCTGAAAGATGCCCTCTTGCCGGAATCCGCCGCGGTGCCCTCTGCGGAGCCGTAATCGTGGCGAAACTTAGTGCCGGAATTTTGCTCTTTCAAATCGAACCTGAACTACAGTTCTTGCTAGTTCACCCTGGCGGTCCATTCTTCAAGAAGAAGGACGAGGGCTGCTGGTCTATACCAAAGGGCGAAATTGAAGAAGGCGAAGATGCTGAAGCTGCAGCGCGCAGAGAGTGCAAAGAAGAGCTTGGCGTGGCATTGAGCATGGAGAGTATCTTCTTGGAGCAAATCACACAAAAGGGCGGCAAACAGGTTTTTGCTTGGGCGTGTGAATGCGATTTTGCTTTGCGCAAACAAATTGAAGAATCGGATATAGAGGAAGTCTGCGAGAAGTTTGAAATGGAATGGCCGCCTCGTTCAGGCAAGAAGGCGATGTTCGCAGAAATCGATAAGGCCGAATTCTTCACTTACGAGGTTGCTCGCATAAAAATCAATCCTGCGCAGATCCCGTTTTTGGACAGGCTACTTGTGCATTTGAAAACTGAAGGGCGAATCAGCTGATTAGGAGTGAAGCACGGCTCGCTCGCCTCGGTGGTGCTTTGCCCATCCCGACCGCCACCGTTCCCAATGTTTTTCAGATCCGGCCGATTTAATTCGAGCGGGCAATTTATACAGGGCGAAAAAATGAGAATGGAAAGAACAGCTCGCGACGAGTTGAACCACACTGATGATGCGAAGTTTAATTCGACACTTTGCCTGCTCGAATTAAATCAGCACGGCGAAATGCCTCCCGCCGGATGCGAGGGGAACGCAACTGTGGACTTGCTCGCACACAGTGAGAATCCGGCTTTGACACTACGATTGAGCAAACAAATCAGTAATGACAGAACTGAAAACGGTTCATATTTTGTGGGACCACAAAAGTATCTGCGTACACAATGTGAGTTTACTCCAGCTGTCGAGAACTTTCTCTATCGTTACAGCCGCCGGTATCCGCCGCAGATTCATGCAGATGGTGGCAAGACTTACACGATTCCTATATATGGAATAACAAATCGTACTCTTGAAAATAGTGATAATTTTGAACCGAAGTTCTTCAAAAGTTCAATGCAAATAACAGTGCCGAAGGGCGCTCACAATTTCGATCAATGCACAGTAAGTCGCGGTCCTCGTGAGAAATTATCAAACGAGGAATATCGAAATGGCGTGCAGCAGGAATTGTATGGCTCGCATGATCTACTGCCCCAAACCGGACCATTAAGTTTCTTCACGCATGGTGTCTTCGCGGGCGCTGGTCAATCAGACGATGATGTCTTGAGAGTCGCGGCGGAGAGCGGAGTGCCGACGATCAATGTAGATTGGCGTTCGACGCCAGGAAATATTTTCACGAAAATCATTCGCTATGGCATCGATTTTTCCGGCGCAATAAATCAGGAGCCGTCTTTTGAACCCTACTTAGACCAAACTGTAGAATGGCTCAATCCCAAGCGTTGTGCCTTCATTGCCTTTAGCCGCGGTTCGGCATTCAACGCTGCATACATGAAGCACAGGCATGACAGCACTTCTTTCGCCCAAAAATTGAATGGCGTTTTATTTGCTCATCCGGATTTGGAGACGGAAAAGTTTCGGGTGCGTGATGAGCTTGGATTCAATCCGATTACTTCTTCGGCAGAAAACACGATTGTACTGGGCAGTCCCAAGGACAAAGCTCTGATGTTTGCTTCACGCTGGCTTCGAGGCGATCGAGTCGGGGACGCTGGGAAGCAAGATATCGATGCCGTAATCAAAGCCGGCGGCAGATATCTGATCGATGAATTTCCAAAACGCGGAAACAATTTCCACCATTTCATCAATTATAGAAGTCTTGGCGCTATGGTCCGCGAACTCTTGCATCCATCGCGAAAGTGCGTCGCAGCGGAAGTTCTGGACTCAACATCGCCGAAGCTGGAAACGAACAGCTGGGGGTGGATTGAACCCAAGGAAGCAGCCCGCTACAAGTAATCTATTGAACCTTGATTGGAACGCTAGCAACGCGGGTCGTTTTTCCGTCTTTATCGCGTGCTTTCAAAATGACCGAAACCCACGTGTCGCCTTTCGATTTTGCGGCAAGCTGAGCTAAGTCAATTTTATATTGTCCACTTTCATCAAGTTTGCTTTGTTGATAAACGACTGGGCTCATCAATGGCACTACGCCAATCTTCTTTATGAAACTGACGCCTTCCCCGCTTCCTTTTACTATGCTCAGTTCTGCGCCTGGTGCCGAATAGTTCACGATAATCGACTTTGTTTTTCCTGTGTCGAGCTTTGCCAGGTTCGAATCTACCGGCATCATGCTGGACGGAGGCTCTGGAGAAACAACCTTCTTTTTCTCCAGATATCTTTCCATAACTGTGGAAAGTCGCAATTTTGTATCGACGACATCTTTGGGATCTTTGAATTCGTATCCTTCGCCACCGCCGAAAGTGAAGTCATTAACACCGACTCTATAAAGATCGTTTGGTGCAATCCTTTCCCACTGCCCTTCTTTATTTTGCGCGAAAGCGAAAACGATGCGCTTGCCGGGCTCCTTCGACGGGTCATAGGCGAACTTCAATCCGTGGACGTCGAGGAAGCGTGCTCCCAACATTCCGGATACACTCTTCTCCATAACTTGCAACAGTGCATCACCTTTAAGTGTCGCAACCATCAAGCGATTTGCAAACGGTAAAATCTCACGCACACGTTGAATGCTGACCGGTCCCTGTTCCAACGGTCCGCGTATGCCACCGCGATTTTGTAATGCAATGGTGGCACCATATTCGGAGCCAGCATCAGCAAGAGCATCGCAAATCAAATCTCCAATCGGTGAATCCCAGGGATAGTTTCTGAATTTGTTATCGAAGTTACCGGTTGCGTTCGCAATAAATGTGGTGGCAAGTGCCGCGAACGGCTTCCCCTTCTCGTTGAGATAGGCTTGCAGATCCCCGTCTTGAAAAATCTTGTCAGTGATATTGATCAATCGATATTTTGATTGCGGTACAACAAGCGTCCCTTTCTTATCAAAAGTAAGGTCGAGTCTACCGAGCGCACGTCCATAACATCCTGTCTGCACAACATATGCAGTGCTTCCGTCTGGGTGCTTGACTATGACGGGTTTGTCCAGCCGCGTGTGCGAATGTCCGCCAACGACCACGTCAATTTCCGGAATGTTTTCTGCCATTTCCTTTTCTTGATCGACGCCGCAATGTGACACAACGAATATCTTGTTGACACCCTGGCTTTTCATTTTCGCAACTTCCGCTTTCAGCGGTTCCAGCCAATTCTTTCCTGTACCGGTTACCTTCACTCCATCAAGACGTGGTGCCATTTCGTTCAAAACTGGAGTAATCATTCCGATGAATGCGACCTTCTCTGCGTCGATTGTTTTGATCACAGATGGTTTAACGACAGCTGCCAGGTCTGGGACAGCGGACGCATCAAGGTTCGCTGAGATCACGTCGAACTTTGCTGCCTTGAGCTTTTCGCCCAAATTTTTGGAGCCTTCGTCGAACTCGTGGTTTCCGATCGTGTAAATGTCATAGCCCGCTTTATTCAAGCTTTCGACTTCGGTCTCACCTTTGTAAGTCTCAAAATATGGCGTGCCCTGAAAAATATCGCCGGCGTCCACGGCTAAAACATTTTTTGTATTTTTCTTTGTCGTTTTTATCAGGTGGGCGATTCGGGATAAGCCGCCGACTGTTCGTCCCTTTTCTGAGAAAGAGTCTTCATGCGAATGAAGGTCATTGCTGTGTAAGATAGTTATGGTGAAGTTCTCTTGACTTGCCTGCGCAGCTTTTGCTGCATCCGTGGCAAGAAACGGTATAGAACCGAGGAGGCCGATAGTAATGATGAGTTCACTTGCTAAGAACTTGGCGCCGGGTTTCATCATGGCTGCTGGACTCCTCCTCACACTCGCTGCACCGTTTAGTTCCGCTGACGTCACGCCCGAATTGCGAGACGTGCCATATATTTTCAAAGCAGAACCAGGCTGTCCTGTTGATGTCATTTCGGCAAAGACCACTCTTGAAATCGATCCAGTCGGAATTCCGATGGCCTGCCGGGTCTACATAGACTACACCAATGTGTCGAACAAGGCACTGTCCGGCATTCGTTTTCGTATTGGTTATATAGATGGGGAAGAGGAAGTTCGTGGCACCTTTCACGCACCGGACGGATCGACAGTTCCTCCCGGCGGAACGGGGAAGGGCAAGTGGCGGGGCGAAAGGGTGGACCCTCGTACTAAGAAAGTCATGATTCGCGGATTGATGGCTCGCTTTTCTGATGGCACTGTTTGGGAAAGTGAGAAGTCGGAAGGGGGTCTGATAAAACCCGCTCCGCAACCCGGACAAGAAGGAGCTAAGACATTCGGTGGGGCGGGCGCCGGTGCTCGGGCTTTTGGTTCTGGAGCTGGAGGCGTGGGTGCTGCTGGATACGGGGGAGCAGCTACTTCTACCAGTGGAGCTGGTTCCGTGGGGCCTGGCATCGGAGGCGATGGTTCATCACCGTTAAATGCTGATCCGCAATCCGGTCAAGGACCGGCAGGTTCAACACAAGCTCAGCCTTCTTCGAAGCCTGCAACGCCACCGGCGGAGAACTTCGATAGCTACTAGAGGGTTTGGATAAGACACACTGGCGGATTCGGCGGTTTCGCGCCACGCCTGGCATACAGCTTTTGGGTGAAGGTCAATGCGCTCGCGACCAGGCTCCTTCCCTCAGATACTTAGATAACTATTTTCACTTCTCCGCTTTCTGCGCTTCTCCCCTTCTGCGCCCCAAATAGCTGGCATGTGTCCGCACTTGCATCTTCGGCTTTCGCCCAGCCCATCTCATTTCGACGTAACACCTACAAGTCCGATATTGCGTCATTCAGCTCCGAATGCGCATTACTAACTGATAACGCAGTCACTAAATGCTCACAAGTGGCATAAACAGCGGTTCCGATAATTTGAATGTCGGATATTAGCGCTGGAAAGCTATATTTAATCAGAATTTCAAAGATTTTTGAATTTCCAAGTGGTTGCTATATCAAAAAGACGTGTATTGTATATCCACTGTCTCAATCGAAAATTATCTGGTTAGGAGCTTGCCCATGAGTTCCCAGTTCCGTACCGCCCTTGCAGCCGCAGGGGTGCTAACAATCTGCGTCTCCCTAAGCATGATGAAGGGTCATCACTTACTGATGACTTTTGCTCTGGGTGGTCTTGCTTGCGGTTTGTGGTCTTGGCTTGAATACGCTCGAAAAATGGCTTCCAGAAAAGCCATCCAAAATGATCTGAGCGAAGAAGACTACTACACAACCCGTGCCAGAATGCCGGTTGCCGAAGCCAACGTTTACCAGTTTCCCGCTCAGTGGCAAATGTCTGACGCTAGCGGTTCGTAGCTAGTAGTTCAGCAATTTAGTCAACGAATACCTGGTTCTCCACTTATTCGTGCTGTGTCACAGTGATGTCACCGCCTTTTCCTTAGCATCCGCTGATGGAAGGCGTAAATCAGGTGGCTCACATGAATGAGAGAGATTATGTTTCGCGCGAAGAAAGCTGCAATCGTGATGCTGATCACTTGTCCAGTTTTGCTTCTGGTGTGGATTCTCAACGTTGGTTCGAAGAGCGGGGATCATTGCCCGGCAATCCGTTTGCTGCCAAAACTACATTCACTGATTCGGCCTCAGCCAATGCAAAGCTGCTAAAAGATGCGATGCTTGAACGCGAGCAGTGGATCTATGGCCGCTCGAACGACAAGCTGGAAGAGCTGGTGCGCCAGAAAGTTTCTAGTCTCTCGACGAAGGAAATCGTCGCGCTGAATACTGCTTACGCTGCCCTCAATAATGGTGTCGACTTTGAAGAAGCGCTAAGGACATCTAGCGTTTCACAAGCAAGTAAGAATGCGTTGAACATTTACTTGAAAGGTTCTGAGAACAGGACTGATGCTGACCAACAAGCGTTGGTTGATAATGCATTGTCTGGCCGCGACATTGTTCTGTTTGAGGAAGCATTTCGCGGCGCATCGAAAAGCGCGCGCGACAATTTCATTGCGAATGATGGCGAAGCGAGAATGAAAAATGCATTCGGCGGAATGCTGGCAGGTGATACCACCGAATTGAAGCAAGCCAGGGAATTCGCTTCGGAAGGGCACCTAAGTAAGCACCGTCTGATCAATGACGCGACCGGAATTCTAACTAATTCGGACGGCTCAATTGCCAACGCAATCGATTCCATGACGCGAAACGAACGAATCATGTACCGAGTTGGTAAAGAGATTTTCTCCGGTGCTAGCTCTTCTGAGCTTAGCGCCGAGGAACAAAGCAAGGCTGTCCAATATTATAAGGACATGCGCAAGTCTATCGAAGACACCGTTACCTTTCGCGATAGCACGACAGAATTGAGGCGGCAGGAAGATCGCATTTTGAATGGTGGTCCGACGCTCGTAACTGCGTTGGCGGATCAACGTGGTGCATTTGGAAGGCACGACGTCAATAAGGTCATCCAAACTATCGATAACATGGATGAATCTGATTGGAACAGGTTGAAGACGGAGCCGAGTTATAGATCGCAAATTCGGGAGACACTTGCCCACTTCTTGGATGAGCACGAACTCTCGATGGCGATGAGTTCGCTGGAAGACAAAGCAAGCTCCTCCAGTTTTCGCGATAGCCAGAGTCCTTTAATTGCACGCCTTTCTGCCTTCTCCGCAGAATCGTCACCGGACAAAGCGCAGGTCTTGCGCCTCGTGGAGGGTGCCTTACGTTCCAATAATTCACTAAAACAGCAAATAGAATGTCCGAAGAGCTCTCTAGACGAAAGCATCAGGGGCACGCTAAGCAATCAACTCAATTCGATTTTTAAAACAGAAGAGGAGAGAGCTAAATATGTGCAACCATTGCTGAACAATGGGCGCATACGAATAGAAGATCGAATTGCTCTTAGTCGCGGTACGCTTGCCAAATTTGACGATAAGAGGGCAATCCTGCGCGACCTGACGGAATGCTCCGAGGATGAGAAGAGTCGCTTGCTTGCAAGTGCCTCGAATCTTGGTCTACAGGAAAAAGTCTTTGGCTCCTTGAATGACGAGCAGAAGATTCTGGCAAAAACAATTTTGAAGCAAGGTAGCATGGATGCTGAAGACGCGATGAGGGCCTACATGCTCGACATGGGCGTGACAAAAGACGAACTCAAGAAAATTTTGTCCCAATGTGATGAAGTTGCACTTGATGCCGCCAAAGCACAATACAAAAATAAGTACGGTACTTCAACGGATGAGAAATCTGTCGAAGAGCAAATCGTTGAAAAAATGGGACTTGAAGGACGGAGCCTCATGCGCACTTCGCCTCTCACATTGAATGAAGCTCTGCAGGAGTATTCCGAAAGAACCAGCGGAGTCGGGCGATATTGCGCAAGCGATGCTCAGTCTCGTGGTGCTATCAACAATTTTGTTGAAGCGCAGACGCTTGCCTCAGTGAAAGATAAGTCGCTCACCGCTGACCAGTGTAAGGCTTTGAATCAACCGCTTTTTAGCTCACTGGATGCGTTTAAGGAGGACAAAGGTGCCGCTGCCGATCGCATTTCCGACACGGTTCTTGGCGGTGGGGCGCTTATTGGTTCCCTCGCTGGAGCGATTCCCTCTGGCGGTCTTAGTTTGGGAATGCTCGGCGCTGTTGCATGCACAGGTGCGGGAATGAAAGTTGGAACGCGTTATCTGGTGCAAGGTGCTGATTATGAGTTCAGCAAATGGCATTTGGCCGAGGGCGCGTTGGCCGGCACGCTAAGTGTGGTCGGACCATCTGAATTAGGCAAAGTCTTAAAGCTTGCCGCTCCAACAAGTATTGCGCAAAGAACTCTGTTGTCCGTTGGATCCGGTAGTATCGGTGCCGGTGCCTCCGGTACGCTCGATGGAATTGCACATTGGGATAGTAATAAATCTACCTCGGAAAATATGAGTGAACTTGGACAGCGCGCGAGCCTCTCAGCGCTCTACGGCGCTGGTGGCGCCTTGCTCTTCCACAGCGGCTTCGAAGCCATTGGATACGCTCGAGGTAAAAACATTTTTGCAGGGCAGTGTGTTGGCGATAACAATGTCCCAACAAGTCAAAAGAAACCACTACTGATGTTGCCTCCAGCTGAAGAACGTAAGTTATTGCCGATGCTTCCGCCAGAAAAGAAGCCTCTGCAAATATTGCCGACAAAAGGTGTGAGCACCCGATTGGAGCCGGGGCAAACGTTGCATACAGGCAAGGGATCATACACCTATCCGAAGGAGCTTGCAGGCAAGAAGATTCACTTCGGGCATGAGAATCCGGCCGATCTCTTGAAACCGAAGCTAGTGATTGCCAGCCCCCCAAGCTCAGAGCCTATTGCGAAGGCACCATTGCAAATCCAAGCAACTCGCGGCGCGAGCACCCGATTGGAGCCGGGGCAAACATTGCACACGGGAGACCGCGTTGTGAGTTATCCATCCGAACTTGCCGGTAAGAAGATCCATTTCGGGCACGAGAATCCGCAAGACCTTTTGCCAAAGAAATCCGTCACTCCTGAAACTGCGGCAGCTCTGAGGATAAACCCCTCAAGTAATAGCAGCACTCGTTTAGAGCCGGGGCAGACCCTTCACACCGGCAAGGTAAGTTTTGAATATCCTGCCGAACTTGTAGGTAAGAAAATTCATTTCGGACACGAAAATCCCTCGGATCTACTGCCGAAGAAATCCGCGCCTAAGGAAATGCCGAACGAACCTGTTCGAATACGTTCTTTGGGTGGAACCAGTTCTCATCTTGAACCCGGACAAACGCTGCATACAGGTAAAGGCAGTTTTGAGTTTCCGGAGAAGCCTTCTGGTAGAAAGATCTATTTCGGCCACGAGAATCCAAAGGATCTGCTTCCTAAGCAATCGATTAACTCTGTTGGCACCGAGCCAGTGCCGCGGACAGTTCAAAAGGATGCCGTGAAAATCGCTCCGGCCGCTGGCAATCAGAAACTTGAAGCCGCGCCTCAGGCACCGGCACCAGTGGCACGTAAGAAAATTCATTTCGGCCACGAGACTCCCTCTTCTCTAACAAAGAAACCAGAGAATCCAACCGTTCGACCGGCACAGCCCCCCACAGCCCCTGAAAAAGCTATTGAGCCGGTGAAACCGGATGCTGGACATGCTCCCCGGATTGAACCTGTCAAAGCAGCTCAAAAAAATTCAGCCGAAATCGGGCAAACTCGACCGCATCCTGAGAAGATGTCGCCAGTTGAGCCTGTTAAGCCTGAGGCGGTGAAGATTGAACCATTGAAAGTTGAGCCGGTGAAGACTAAGCATTCTATGGAAGCGACTTCTCGGCCTCGCGGTATAGATAAAATCCCTCCGGAAGTTCGTGAGGCTTGGGCTGAAGATGTTGGCAAAGGCCGCCCCATTGATCAAGTTTTGAAAGAGTGGAAAGACACATCGGAACATCCGATGCTAGCTCAGCATGATATTGACGCTTACATTGCCGAGATTTCGAAAGCAGGAATTAAGCAAAAAGCTGTTCAAGTTTTGGGTGCCGGTGCAAACCAGATTGCGGTACAGCTTGAAGATGGAACAGTCTTGAAGGTTGGCCAAGGTCATTGGCCTGATAAGTCTGACAATAACCCATGGGGACGCCGCCGTATAGGTGACGACGGAGCACGCTTCGATGCGCGCATCGTTGAAGGTCCATATGGAGACAATTTCAAAATATACATTCAGGAACCAGTGCAACCATTAGGCAGTCATGATTCCGGACGCGTGCGAAAGCTTGTGAAGGCTGTGAACAAAAGCGGAGGCTATGAAATTACTGACTTCGGTCTTCGTGATTTGCAAGACCGCCAACAATTCGGTTTTGCATATAACCCCAAATCGGGACGCTGGGACAAGTTAGTCTTGTTCGACTATGATGCCGCCGAAAAGATGCCATAGCCATGGCGGTGTCGCCAAGGTGATATAGTTTTGCTGTTGTTTGTTACTGGATCTTGTGATGAAGACTGCAATTATCCTCCATGGCGCGCCGAGCAAAGAAGAGTATTACGATTCGAACTGTCCATCTGCCAGTAATCATCATTGGATTCCCTGGCTGCAAAAGCAGCTTCTAGTGCGGGATATCGCAGCTTACACACCAGAGGTTCCTCTCTGTTTTGATCCGCAGTACGATATTTGGCGTCGCGAGTTTGAGCGATACGAAATCAATGAGGATTCGCTTCTCGTCGGACATAGCTGTGGTGGTGGATTCATTACGCGATGGTTGAGCGAGAATAAAGATCGTAAAGTTGGGCGCGTTGTTCTTGTGGCGCCGTGGCTGGATCCGTACAGGCGTCGAACAAGTGATTTTTTCCAATTCGAAATTGATCCCCATCTAGCCGATAGAACGGCCGGATTCGGCATATTCAACTCAAGCAACGATGAGGAAGGGATTCAGAATAGCGCTTTCTTGATTCGCGATACTGTGATGAACTGCTATTTCCGCGAATTCGAGAATGCGGGACACTTTTGTGTCGAAGATCTTGGTACCGAGGAGTTTCCGGAGTTGTTGGAAATGCTTGTTGGCGAAGACTAGTGCTTCTGAAGACGCACAGTAGTTTTGTAGGGGTGAGCGGTTCTTAGCCGTCCGGGAGTTTTCTTCGCTGACTGGGCTCTGGGCATGCGCTTTTCTCTGCCGCATGTGCTGGTGTCTGCAACCTGCGTGTTTTCTCTTCGGCATGCGCCTCACTATTCTTGCATCGCCGCGGCCTTATTTTGTACTGACTCTTGTTCCGCGCCAGTGCCTCGCAGCTCTCTCAGCGCTGCAGCCATCTGAGCCTTCACGTGCTCCCGAAGCACGCGTGGTTTTTTTTCAAAATCATTCGGATGCACCGGAGGTAGAACCCGCACAGAGATTTTTTGATTGAAGTCTAGATTTCCAGAGCCTTTCGGAAGTACCTTATTCGTTCCATTGATGACAATCGGTACAACTTCAACGTTGCAATCGCAAGCCATCTTAAAGGGTCCATCGCGAAAATCTTGCAGCTCTCCATCATCAGATCTGGTGCCTTCTGGAAAAATCATTATTGAAGCGCCCTGGTTCAGCCAATTCTTGCAATCAGCCATCATCTTCTTAATGCTCTTCAGCTCGCCGCGCGCAAGTTTTACATATTGGTTGAAAGACATATTCCAACCGATGAATGGAATCTTGAAGATGTCTTCTTTTGAAACCCACTTATATGGACGGTTCAAGCCATAGAGAACCATGATGTCCCAGTATGATTGGTGGTTTGCAACTAGGACATATGTTTTGTTCTTATCGATGTTCTCCAATCCTTCAAAGGTGCAATTCCATTTTGGGTTTAGTGCAATGTAATGGTAGCCCCACCAGCAAGAGTACATGTGCACCAGTTTGCGATTTCGATCAAAGGGTGCCGTTACTAGAAGGATCGCGAAGGAGATCCAAACGAGAAACGCAGATGATACGAAAAAATATGCAGTGTATAACTTCGATAGCGGGGACATACTCAAATCCTGATCGTGACTGACTGCTTGCAACAGTCTACCAGGAATTTGCGACTTTATCTGTCAGGAGTTAGTCCGGGGATTGAATGCCAAGAGTTCTCACTGAGAGCTGCTTCATCGGCATCGTCGCTTTTGACTTGGAAGTCTGGCTGAATTCCGTGGTGATCTATATCCGAGCCGTTTGGAGAAATGTAATGCGCAGTTGTAATTCTCAGCACAGCGCCTTCTGGCAGCGCGTCATTCTCTTGGATTACGGCCTTACCGTAGCTGGTGGCACCGAATACGGTAGCGCGGTGATCGTCTTTGAGTTCTTGTTTCGTATTTGCCAAGTCACTTCTCGCTTTAATTCTTCTGAGACTCTAGCAGTTTGCGTATTGGTCCAATGCGTTTTAGGGCGGGCACTCGTTGGACGAGCATCACCGGCTCTTCTAGCCTGAATAGGACGCAGACTACCAGGTAGATTATGCCCGCCGCTGCCGTTGCTAGTCCTACGGAGATTAAATGTTGCAGGACAAACGTCAGGTTTGTTGAAAGGTGAAATGTCTTGGCCAATATTTGCGTGACTGCTGGTGTTTCGATTGCTCCAGAAATTAACCAAGCAGCTCCGCCGCATAGTGCTGAAGCAAACAACATAATTCCAACGGGCTTGATCAGTTTTGTGAATCCGAGTCCACCAATTTTTGATTTTAGAAACCAGGTCAGCAAAGACAAATTGATTAAAGTCATTAGCGTGCTCGCCAGGGAAATCGCAGCCACGCCCAGGTTGGTGTGGAACACCAAAGCCCAGTCGAGGAAAGTTTTGACAGCTATCGCGATGAGAGCAACTCGAAACGGAGTCTTCGAATCCTTGAAGGCATAGAACACGCGAGTCATCAGATCTCTTGCGACGTAAAAGAAAATCGATGGCGCGAGGAACAACAAGGCGGCTGTGACAAGTTGGGTCGACTCTTGATTGAACTCGCCATGTTGGAAGAGCAGTTTGATGATGGGTTCGGGGATCACCAGAAATAGCGTTGCTAGTGGAAGCGATAGAAACCAAAGAAAGCGCAGTGAACGTCTGAGCTCGGCTTTGAGATCGTCAATGCGTTCTGCAGCAGCCTGCTCGGTGAATCGCGGAAGAATTGGCACCAACATTGCGGTGAGCAGCACGCCTAGTGGCAATTGGACTAACCGGTTTGACATGAGAACGGCTGTCCATGCGCCTTGTCCAATAGTGTTTGTGAAAAGGCAATCGACATACACCGTTAGTTGACCTACAGACGTGCTGAAGATTGCGGGCCACAACATTGCTGCGTATTCATTGCAGCCTTCTTGTGGTTTTGGCGAGAGTGACCATTTTAATTTCGTTCTCAACGTATCAGGCACTTGCGCGATGAGCTGTCCGATGGCTCCGATCAGGGTCCCGACCGCAAGCGGGATGCCAGTGTATGGTGCGGTTTCTGGATTAGAGAATCCGAGTATAGCTACGATGATTGCGATGCTTGCAATCGCAGGTGAAAGTGATGGCCAGAATATTTTGTTGTAAACGTTGAGAACGCCATACGAAATGCCGACCAATCCGGAAATCACAATTAGCGGAAGCATGATATTAAACTGGGCAAGGAGTTGATCTCTGTATAGCTTGTGGAGATCGGCTTCGGACATGGCTCTTAGTGCGGTAGGCAAATCCTCGCCTGCGATTTTGTAGTTCGATGCCATGAATTCGGCAACGTATGGCGCCACTAAATATGCCACCACTGAAATAAGTGTGAGCGCGACAAACGTAACAGCAAAAACTTGAGTAACTAATTTTCCTGCATTCTCATCATCTTTTTTGCCGCCGAGAACTGCGACTGTTGAGGAGTGGAAAGGTCCGCCCAGCCCGCCGAATAGGATGAGGATGTTTCCCGTGAATTGATATGCATAGTTGTATGCATCGGCAACGATTCCTGTTCCGTATGCATGAGCGACGACGATGTCGCGGACTAAACCGATCACTTTAGACAGGACGGTGAGAATCGCAACTATGCCGAAGGTTTTTCCGATGCTTTCTTTCTTCTCAGACGGTGTCCCAGGTGAAGCGGCAATAGAAGCCGGCGGGACGCCTGCGGTCCCAGTATCGCCTCCGGACTCCGGCGACGGTGCTGACTCGGGTGTCAGCTGATGCTCGGCACTTTGCTCCGCTCCCGCTAGTTCGGAAATTGATCCGGCATCGGTCAGATGCGGCGATTGTTCTTCTTGCTTATCGTTGTTCTTGTTTGTCGCCACGTGCGACTCTTGCTTGAATTTCGTCGGCGTATTTTACCGACGGTGGGATGAATGAATTGGCGCCTGCTGGTTTCTTGCTGTTAAATTCAATCCTATCAGATGGTGGAATTCCGAGGTAACGTGCGGCTTCCATGCAGATTGCATTGAACACTGGACCGGCAATTGTGTTGCCCCATCGTCCGTCAGTTTGTGGGCTGTCGACGACGGCTATGCAAACGAGTTGCGGATTGTCGGCTGGTAGAAATCCTACGAAGGATGCGATTGTCGCTCCTGCAATGTAGCCCCGTCCATTAGCTGTAACTTTCTGCGCCGTTCCCGTTTTCCCGCCGACGGAATATCCCGGCACTTTTCCAGCCATCTGTGTACCCATTGCAATGTTCTTGCCGAGCAACATTGCTACGTGTTTCGCTGTTTCCGGGGATAAAACTCGAGTTTTGGTCGGCTCTGTCCACTTCTCGGTAACACCAGTCCGAGGGTCGTAGATCCGACGTGTAAGGTGTGGCTGCACGCGAACGCCACCATTAGCTACGGCACTTACAGCCGAAATAAGCTGGATTGGGGTCATGGCAATAGCTCCCTGTCCAAAGCCCGTCGTGGCCTGGTCAATCGGCTTCCAATATTTGTGGTTTAACAAGAGCCCGGCTGATTCACCCGATAATTCAATTCCCGTTTTCTTTCCAAGTCCGAACTCGGAAAGCTTTGTATGGAACTGTAGCGGTGTCATCGCCATACCGATTCGCGCCGAAGCCACGTTGCTTGAGTGAATGAAAAGATGCAGCAGATCGATTGCTCCATGACCGCCCGGCTCGTGGTTGTGCAGAACACGATTACCGACAGCCAAGGTTCCATTATCGACGAACGTTGTGTTCTGGTTTATCACACCAAGATCAAGCGCCGATGCCACCGTCAAGATTTTGAAGGTCGAACCAGGCTGATACACATCAACCATCGCCCAGTTTTTCAGCTGTTCGTATTTGTAGTGAGTGTAATCATTGGGATCGTAATTCGGATAATTAGCCCATGCCAGAATTTCGCCGTTCGTCGGATCCATCAAGATGGCGCATCCCTTCTGCGCTTGCGAGTGGATGCACATCGCGCTCAATTCTTTTTCCGCAAGGTGCTGCAGGTAATTGTCGATTGTAAGTTCGACGTCACGCCCCATAGGTGGTGTTATATCTAGTACCGGGGTTTTGTTGCCGACTAAGATTTCCCGGCCCTTTCCATCAAGCTGCGGACGTTTGATCGCACCTGTGTTTTCGAGCAAGTTCTGTTGCGCTTGTTCCACGCCACCTTGCCCTTCTGCATCCATATTCACGTAACCGAGAATGTGTGATGCGAGTTTGCCTTCTGGATAATGACGGAATGAACGCGGTACGATGTCGATGCCCGTCCAATTCAATCGTTGCAACTCATCAATCTCTTCGCGGTTAAGATGCCGTGCCAATGTGACGACCGGCCAATCACTAGTCAGCAAGCGCTCGACTTTCTTCGGATCAAGATGGCAAATCTCTGCGAACTGCAAAACAGCTTGCTCTGTTGAAACCTTCAATAGTGATGGGTGGACGAAGACATCGTAGCGAGTTGTGTCGATCGCCAGCGGCAACCCGTGGCGGTCTGTAATCGCTCCGCGGTGGATCAGCAGATTCGTTTTCTCGCGCTGAATAGCTGCTCTCTTTGCCAGCTCGGGTCCCATGATAATTTGCAGGTAATACAATCGTCCTGCAATAAGCACCAATCCGACAACAATCAGCAGCTGCCAAACTCGCAGGCGCCATAGTGGAGAACGTGGCTGCCGACGCTTTTCGGCATACTTATTCATCGTTTGCTGTGGAGGGACTCTGACGGACATCCGGACGCTACCAGCGGGTTAATACCCAGACATGAGAGGAAGGAAATGTTTGCGAGCTTTGTATGGTGTCACAGGTAGTGGCTTAACTTCTTTCGCGATGATTACTCGCTCCGGAACTCGTAGCCCTGCTCTTCCGACCACGCTTGCTTGGATGCCTTGGAATGAAATGGCCCGCAGCAATTGTGCCGAAAGTTCAGTGTTTTGTTCGCTGAGGCGGCGAGCCTGCTCTTGCAGTTTGCTGACCTCGGCGGACGATGCGACATCCAGCCCGTAACCGAGAATTGCCAGCCCGCAACATCCGATCAAGAGCGCGCGCAAAACGCGATTGATCTTTACCATGAAAGGAACATGACGGCTGTGCGAACGGGGTGCCCAATCAGGCAATTCACGAGGCTGAACAGATTCTACTGGTTTAGGAGCTGCCACCATGGGTGGTAGAGAGACAGATAAACTTCCTGCGTTCCAAGATTCATTGTCGAGCACTGATTGCACTGCTGACATCTACACCTCCTGGACCATAACTCTTTCCCCTGCACGTAGTTTAGCACTACGGCTCCGGGGATTGGCAAGTGTTTCTTTTTCGCTTGGTTGTAAAGGTTTGCGGGTGATTATTTTTAGTTCCTTTCGTTTGGAGCACGTGCAAATAGGGTGTTTTGGCGGACAAATACAACTTATTTCGTACTCCTTGAAAATTTGCTTAATAAGCCTGTCTTCAAGGCTGTGGAAGCTTATGACAACGATCCGTGCGCCAGGTGCAAGAATTCTAATTGAGCTATTCAGGAAATTTTCTAATACAGATAATTCGTCGTTAACTGCAATTCGCAATGCCTGAAAAGTTCGAGTTGCCGGGTGCGATCTGTCGCCACCCCGCTTAGAGCCTTGTATTCGGCCGATCACCGAGCTAACCGCTTGAGCCAATTCTAGCGTTGTATTTATAGGACGCGATGACACGATTCTCCGAGCGATCGGCCGGCTCAATCGTTCCTCACCGTATTTGTACAAGATATCTGCAAGCTCTTTTTCTGACAGATTGTTCACAAGATCAGCTGCCGTTTCAATCGAGGGATCGCGGTTCATCCGCATGTCGAGCGGCGCGTCGTACAGAAAGCTGAATCCTCGACTGACATCGTCTAATTGCATCGATGAGACGCCGATGTCAGCAAGAATGCCACCATCAATGGAGGCAATGTCCAATCGATCGCATATGCTTTGTATATCCCCGAAGTTTCCCTGAACAAGCTCGATTCGAGGGTGCTTAAAGTCGAAACCCATTTCAGTCAGTCGCTTTCGGCACATTCCTAAAGCCTGCTCATCTTGGTCGATACCGACGGCGGTGCCATTCGGTCCAAGGCGCTTTGCTATTTCAGATAGATGCCCGCCAAGACCGGCAGTTGCATCTACATATATCTTGTTGCCAGAAGGTGAAAGCTGCTCGATAACTTCGTGCAACATCACTGACTGATGTGTGAAATCCTCTGGAATCGGTCTGAATCCTATTGGAAGGGCTCTTTCGTCTGTGATTATTGCAGATCGTTTGGCTTATTTTCCATCAAAACAATTCCCGACGTGCATTCCACTATAAGTCTCGTGTCTGTCCTCATAAAGAATTTTGCCCAGGCTGTCCGGTGAGGCTTTGAGTATTCCTATGTACGCTTCGGAGCCATTGTTTTTCAGGTCCCACATGAGCCATTCGTCGTTTTATCGGAGGCGCGTCGCTGACCATTCTCTTTCATCACAGCCGCATTGCTGCATAGCGTTCTTCATATCCCATCTCGTTGACAGTATTGTAGAACGGACAGCCATTGCCCTTCTCGGCTTGGATGGTGAGTTCTTCTATTGTATTGGGTTCTAGTTCTCTCACGATGCAAGCTCCTTGAGGTCTCTAAGTCATTTTTGTCAGTTGATCCCAACAGGCACCACTTTGTGTGGTTTTGAACCGCTCATTCCGCACTATTTCTTCCTGGCGCCCAAAACGTGATCCTCGCAAGTCCCCTTATGTGTGGCATCCGGACGCATTACGTCGTTGTATAGATGCGTTTGCCGGCTCCATGTGCCATTGTTGATTCCAAGGCTTAATTTGAAGCCTTCCCATCGAGAGTCCCAGACTCTGAATTCCAGTTCCGTCTCTGTGAGGTTTCTCGAGAATCGCTTGTCGTTCCTGTCAGCAATTCCCTTTAGAGCAGCTAATCGCTCTTCATAACTCATTTCGTTGATCGCATCAAAAATGGCGCAGCCTTTGCCCTGCTCAGCTTTCTGCGTCAATTCGTCGAGTTTATCGTTCTCGAGTTCTTTCATATTCAATGCACCTCATTGGCAAGCAAGCTCAGAATAGAAAGATGGGATTGGCAAGTCTTGGGCAGCGAAAGTCCGTTGATACGTGGACTTCCCAGGTAGGTGCGCGTGCTTGGTTGTCGGGGGGAGGCAGACCTGCGAGCTTCGGAGCCACTCCAAAGAAAAGACCCGCGCAAAACGCGCGGGTCTCTCTAATACCCAGCCAGTCTAGAGTTGACGATCAGGTCGTCCGTTGACGCTTGCTGCGCTTGGTCGAGCAGAACTCGAAGTCCCAGCAGCAGGCGTAAATCAGTTGCATAGTAAGCAGTCCAACAAGCGGCGCCAGGAGCGCTGGATAGCACTTGCTGAAGAATGGTTCGAAGGTGGATACTTTCGAAGCCAGAAGAATTCCGAAAACCGGCAGAAGACTCAGCAGGACAATGGCGCATAGTTGCTTGGCGGTGGCGGTAGTGCCGCCCCAGTGCCAGCGATAGCCGTCCCACCAGAATGTCGGTGCAATTTTGAATCCCATGGAATTGGCGGGATACAACAAGCGACCACCGCGCAAGGGCACGAAACTGCGTTTGCAGCTGGCGCACATCATTGTTTCGGTGTGTCCGTATGGTTCTAAAACGCCCGGCGTGCAGCGGGGGCATGGATAAGATTGACTAAGGGCAATCACCTGCTGCTTCAGCGAAAGCTGCTGAGAAGAAGAGGGGAACATTTGACCTTCGTCCATTGGTTGGCTTGGCATAGACTCTAACCCGTCCTACGGCTACAGGAGCCACAGTTGCGTAATTTCCTCGACAAAGTCTTAATACCCGGCAAAAAGCCCAGGTATTCATGTCAAGTAGTAAAAAGCCAAATTTTAATCAGAAATGTGGATCTTTTCTGTTGGCAGCGAGGACGCCAATAGCTAGAAATACGCGGAAAAGTACACTGAAGTCATCGTGGGAAAACTCGACAACCCGGTCGTCAACTCGCTTAACATCAGGAATAAGTTCGGCACCATCAGCCATTGCAGGGTCGAACATAGTCAGCGTCAGGGTTGAAGGCTTTGGTGGACAGAATAGATTCCAATAATCTCGTTTGTCGATCGCTTCTTTGGCGCCCTGTTTCAAAGCGTCAAGCACCTCCGCCTCCGGTGAAAAGACTGCTGAGTATCTCGATATCGCTTTCTTAACGGGCACGCAGGTCAGGCTTCCGATAAGGTTCCTCGCCTCGTGGCAAGCGGCATCATCGCCGGAAATGAAAGCCACAGGAACGCCATGGAAGCCGGCAAGAGCCGCATTGAGCCCTGTCTCTCCCACCGAAACCCCATTCAGTTTTACATCAAAATAAACCTGAGCCCGGTACGTATGGCTGAGAACCCCACAAGCTACTCCGGATCTGGCGTGGTATCCGAGCAGGAATATGCCATCGAATCCATGATCAACAAGCGTCTTCGAGCCAATATGTCCGGAGACTCCGGAAACCATCGAAAACGGCCGCTGCCATCCGGATATTAGTTTCACTCCCGGCGGAAGAAGTTCGGCGCGAAGATTTCGCGCATCCCAGTGAGCATCCGCGACAAAAATATCCGTCACACCAGAACTTGCAAGTCCGCCCACTACGGCGGCGATTTCTTTGTGCATCAGCCCGACCGCGCGTTCATAGCCTGGTTCACCTGGCTGAGTTTGTGATGAATGAACGATTCCATTTACACCTTCGAGGTCTGCCGAGATGTATATCTTCATGGCTATGCTTCCGATCTGATAATTCTTGGAGGAAAATTTTTTTGCGCGACGGCATTATTCTATATCAGATGGGAGGATTCCCAATCCATGCGCAATTTACTGCTAATTGGGCAGGTGAATAAATGTCAAGGTTTGGTCGTAGCGCACTCTGCGCGGTTATAATCTCTTCAGCGTTGCATTTAGTAGAACGATTTATTTCAAGGCGTTGGCAGGTTTTCGATTGTTTTTGAAGCTGAGGTATTTTTATGCTCATGGTTGATCCAGAGTTAAGCTCTGAATCACAGAGCTCCGCAGCCCAATACACAATGCGCTTCAGCAAAATGCAAGGGCTGGGCAATGATTTTGTCGTCGTTTCCGAAGACGAACTGAACGTAATTGCTCGTGCTTGCGGCTTTGAGATTAACAACAATTTTCTTTCTAACCTGGCCCAAAAGATATGCGATAGACATTTTTCTGTCGGTGCCGACGGATTCATCGTGGTGCGCCGTAGCGATCGCGCGGAAAATCAATATTCCTGGACCTACATCAACAGCGACGGCTCTTCCTCATTGATGTGTGGAAACGGAGTTCGTTGCGTCGGCTTGTGGTTGCGCAAGACGGGCTGGACAACAGCAGATCACTTCATTATAGAAACTGGTGCCGGCGACGTCGAAATAGAATTCGAAAGCTCTGAGAAAATCACCAGCGATCTTGGCGTTCCCATTTTGAAGGCGCGTTGGATTCCGACAAAAACCGAAGGCGGCCTCGACTGCGAAAAACCGGTGATTGCGCAAACGCTCAAAACGAACACTGGTGGCGAGCTGAAAATAACTTGCGTCAATATGGGCAATCCTCACTGCATCATTTATGTGGATGATTTGCGCAATGAAGAGAAGTTGGCTGCTATCGCCACTGAAATACAAGCCAATCTATTTTTCCCTCAAGGTGTTAACGTCGAGTTTGTAAAAGTCATCTCTGAAACGCATCTGCAAATTCTCGTTTGGGAACGCGGCTGCGGAAAAACTTTAGCCTGTGCCAGCGGCGCGGCTGCTACATTGGTCGCTTCTGTTCTGGAAAAGAAATCGGAGCGAAATGCAAAAGTCCAACTTCCAGGGGGAAGCTTGCAGATCGAATGGAATGAGAGCGATGATCACGTGCGTATCACAGGTCCTGCTGCAGTAGTGTTTGACGGGCGAATCGATTTGCGCACCCTCAAACTGCCGATGCAAAAAGATTCGCGCTGCCATCAGGAGGATAATTCCTGATGAGAGAGTATTTGGATCAAAGAGAAGGGCGAATCAAAGGACGTCGCGAGAAGCGCAAACACGCGCGGGTCTCGCGTACACGTCGCCAATTTTTGCGTTATGGCTTTCTTGTTAGTTTGATGTTCATCGGCGTCGCCGGTTTCATCCGCGTCTCGTGGAGTGTTGTCGATCCTGAATCCGACATTAAGGTCTTCGGTAATAGCGTCGTGAGTTCAGGGCAAGTTCGACATGCGCTGCTACCGTTCTTGCATAAACCTATTTATACGCTCGACCCGAAAGCGCTCGAAGCTAAATTGCAATCACTGCCGGATGTCCAAAAGGCTTATGTGCGCCGCTATCTTTTCCCTCGCCCGCATTTGGTCGTCAATGTCATGGAAGAATTTCCGTGGGCTACATTCTCTCCTGGACCGGAGCAGCCTCCAACCGCCGTTATTTCGCAAACTGGACGAATGGTGCCGATTGCTCAGTTTCCGAGCGTCCCTCAACCGCCTTTGAAAATATATGGAACGACACATACTCACTTCAATGAAGCTGAGGTTGCCTTGTGGGCCAATTGGGTCAATTTCATTTCGACTCAAACCGCCACCCCTGTGGACTATGTAGATCTGAGAAAAATATCTGATATTCAGGTACATTCAGGCGAGCTACATCTGCGTCTGGGAAGCGCTGACTCGCTGCTCTCGAAGCGTCTATCAAGACTGCCTTCCGTACTGCCTGTTTTGGCTAATCTGACTAAAGAAAATATCGAATACGTTGATTTGAGTTTAGATAGCAACGTACCTTTGAAGGTTTCAAAAGAACCGAAGAGAACAGTATTGAATATTCCGGCGTCTGCGGTGACCAGCGCCAGCGCACCATCTGTGGAGCGCTCTATGCGAGCAAGTACGGCGACGCATGGTGTAACAACGAATTCAAACGATCCATCCTCTATCGCTGGTGCCGGAACTACTCCTATGTAGTTGGCGGCTAAGCCAGTTTGCTTTATACACGATTTCGCGTACGCGAAATCTGTCTTGTTTTCAATTTGTTGTGGCTTCTCTAGTTCATTGCGGCCCAGGGATTTCGAGCTTTGCTTGCTCGCCTGATCTTTTATCTTTCATTTTCGGATCCCCACCTAGCCTATTCTGTCAACGGTTTTAGGGTGTTGGGAAATCTGTCGGAAGCTGCAAATCGGGGAGGACATGAAGCAAAACGGTTGACAAGCGCATATTTGTGAGATATCGTTAATTCGTTCGCTGGGGGCGTTGCATTGGCAGCGCAGGGGTTTCATTGCTAAAGCAATGAATGTGATATTACTAGTCAAATTCGGTGCTGCGCGTTCCAGTTTATCTGGCTAACGATTCGGTTCATATCACAAGATTTAGGGGTCTGAAATGCCTGATAATGATGTCGAGGAGGTCAAAGGACCTTCGGATTCTGGCGCGGAAAAGAATAACCTAGGCAATCGAGAAGAATCGAATGCCTTGCAGGATCAACGCACTGAAGAGCTCTTCAAGGACAGGGACAGCAGCACGGAAAGGCAAGCTTCGCAGCAAAGCGATAATTCCGATTCGCAAGTTAAAGCACAAGCCGAACGCGACAAATCCATAGCCGATACATCGGCCGCGGCGAAGAATGGAGATTCCGCTGCACTTGAGGGTGGCATCAAGAACGCCTTCGAGCAAGCGAAGGGCGACGCATCTAAGTTTAGAGAGTTTGGCGATAAGTTAGGTCAAAGCCTTAAAGATAGTGGTATTAAAGTCGATACCAAGGACAACAGCATTAGTCTTGAGAAAGACGGAAAAGCTGTGACCTATTCAATGAATGATCAGCTTGATTTGAATTCCGGCAAAGTTAATGCAGAAGTCAAAGCAGAATCAACCAACGGACAAAATCCTAACGATGTCGTCGCCGGATTTAAGTCTGAAAAGAAGGATCAGCAATCTTCAGAGGCACCTGCTGATGAGAAGAAGGAGCCGCTGGGCGCTCAGGGTGGATCTGCGGATCTGCCACCAGCACAAGGAGCGCGTGGGATTAACAAAGAAAATAGAGTGGTGCAGGGGCCAGCTGCAGATCAAAATGCAGAAAAGCCGGTAACGGATCAGCCCGCGCAGAAGCCAGTGGCCGATGCAAATGCAGAGAAGCCAGTAACGGATCAGCCTGCGCAGAAGCCAGTAGCTGATGCAAATGCAGAGAAGCCGGTAACGGATCAGCCCGCGCAGAAGCCAGTAGCTGATGCAAATGCAGTGAAGCCGATAACGGATCAGCCCGCGCAGAAGCCAGTGGCCGATGCAAATGCAGAGAAGCCAGTAACGGATCAGCCTGCGCAGAAGCCAGCAGCTGATGCAAATGCAGAGAAGCCGATAACGGATCAGCCTGCGCAGAAGCCAGTGGCTGATCAGAATGCAGAGAAGCCGGTAACGGATCCGGCGGCGCAGAAGCCAGTAGCTGATGCAAATGCAGAGAAGCCGGTAACGGATCAGCCCGCGCAGAAGCCAGTAGCTGATGCAAATGTAGTGAAGCCGGTCGTAGATGCTACAGCCGAAAAACCTGCTGGACAAACAACTGAAAAGCCAGCTGAACAAAGCACTGAAAAGCCAGCTGCCGCAGAAAGACAGCCCTCTGAAATATTGAAGGACCCGAAGTCTTCTGCCGAAGATAAGTTGCGCGCTGCCAGAGATATGGCTAAGAACGGCGAGACGAAATTCAAAGGCGACGATGGACGCGAATACAGAATTTCTAGTCAAAAATATGGAGACCGTGAAGGTGTTGTTGTTTCAACAACAGACTCAAAGAATGGATTCATGCCGGTCCTTCGTGGACTTGTCGGCCAGGATGGAAAGGTATCGCATCAAAGAGATTCAAGAGGTAAGGAAGTTGATTTCACTGGAACAAAAGCTTCCAAGGAATTGAAGAATGATGCGGTGCTTACGACTGGCAAGAAAGCTGACGGAGATGCACCAGTAAAGCCGGAAACAGAAAACAAACCTGAAGCGAAGAAGAAGCCGGCCCAAGAGGAAAATCCTGGCGATAACAACAAGCCAAAGGGAGAAAATCTTCCAAAGCCTGCGCCGAATGGAAGACCTGAGGAAGCCGACAAACCGCCGGTCGACAACAAGGACAAACCCCCTGTTGAACAAAAAAAGGTTGGACCATTAGGTAGTGAGTTTGTCCCAGTCGATAAACCTCAACAAAAGGTAGAGACCATTGCGTCTGTTTACGCGCAACCGCAAGGCACCGCTAGCGGCCGGTACTTCCGTCCGGATGAGATGACTGCGGCCTTCAATCCTGCGCACCTTCCTAAGGGGCTGGGATTGAAAGATGGAGACGTCATTCGAGTCACGCACGAAGGCAAATCTATTGATGTGACCCTGACGGATCGCGGACCCTATGTAAAAGGAAGAGGTATTGATTTGTCTGCTGCGGCAGGACGCGCACTCGGTATTACGATTGAAGGAAAGGGCATAGGCAAGGTAAGCTTTGAAAAGATTGGACGAGAGCCAGGCTTCAAGGACGCTCCTCGTCCGAAGAAGAAGTAACCCGTTCCAGCCGATCTGCAATTCGAAACGGCCAACCAGTACGCCAGGTCCATGCCTATGACCGCAGGTATAGTTGATACGGGCTAATAACTTTAACTGCATTTCGGATCGGACTAAATCTGGCCTTAATTAGCCACCTTGATGGTATCAAATTCGGTGCCAAAGTTTAGAACGATCCTTCCGTTTGATTATATTTAAGCGATTCGCCTATCAAGAAGGAGCATTGGGGAGACACATAGCAAAACGCCCCCTCTGTGCACTCTTCATTGATTCCGGTTTCGGAATGGCTGATTTTGGGCACAGTAGAACGGGACACCAGAATGCAGTTGTCAATGGGTTGATTTAATAAGGGGAACGACCATGACTGAGACAGGTCGCGCTACTGAAACGGTAGAGAAGAAGACAGAAGAGACAAACAACAACAGACCCGAGAATCCTTTCTCAGCTCAAGACTTGCAGACAGGCAAGATCGACAGACCAAAGGATCCTCAGGCTGAGCGTGGTCTCTTAAACTTCGGCGACGCTCAGAAGCCTACCCTAACACCCGAGCAGATGGCAGGTTCCATCATGGAGGGCAAGCAGGCACTCGATAAGCTTGCTCAAGTCAAAGGAGTGAAGCCAGGTGATGCTGGTTGGAATGATTTCGTAAAAGGGTTAAATAACAATCCGCTCGATAACGCCGATCGAAAAGACGGTTTTGTAAAAGCTATCCAGGCTGCCTATAAGAATGATGGCATTAACGGTGTCGATAAGTTGATTAACGACGCCAATGACAAAGTAGTGGGACCATTTGGACCGACAATTAACATTAACGACAAGATGATGGCGACGCTTTCGTTGAAAGCACAGACAGACGACGGGAAACTGCATGACATTGCAAAGCCTGTGACGTTCAAACTTGAGACCAACGATAAGCCTGTCCAAACCGGCAAGCTGACGAAAGATGTCGATCCGGCTCCAATTGCTAGCGGTTACGGACTTACAAAAGCCTTCACAGAACTAGCGAAGTTGGCTCCTGGTGAGTGGACGCCCAGCAGTGATACGCAGCAGAAAGCGCTTAAGTTCATCAGCGAGAATAAAGGTGATCTGGACAAGATTCCGCCGAAGATGCTTGATGCTCTTGCATCTAAAGATCACAACGAGCTGAACAAATTTTTGAAAATTAAGGGCTATTCAATAGAATTGAAACCCATACAAGGCGATGGCGTCGGTGTTGTGACATCAATCGAGATCGAGGGCAAGTGGGCCGCAAAAAATTACGCACCGATTAAAGTTGGTGACAAAGAATATCCAGCGTTTCAGAAGAAAACTGATGAAATCTATCAGGTTGCCGGGCGTAAGGAGCCGGTGATAAAGCTTTATGAGCAGGATGGTATCAGAGTCTATGCCACTCCATATGATGGCAACCTCAACGGTCTGGACGCCACTGATGTCGCTAGTAAGTTGAGTCCTGAAAACAATCCGAAAGTTCAAAACCCTGAAGGTTACACTCACGTTGTCATGCCAAAAGTGGACATGAATCGCGTATCCGAACTCAATTGGTTGAAAGGAATGACCAACTCCTCAGGGCATCGCATCGATCAAGCTCTGGCACAGGCGATGGTGCAGATGGATGAGAAGGGCTTCAAGGCTAAGGAGGGTCTGGCGATCGCAACATCCAGATCGATCTCTTTCGACAAAGACAAAAATTTGACAATGGATAAACCCTTTCTGCTCTGGTTCGAGAAGGATGGCGTCAAGCAGCCTATTTACGCCACTAAGATCGACCAGCAATATTGGAAAGCTCCAGAGAAGAAGTAGTGCCCGAGCAAATGGTAGGGTGCCTCAGGTTTTTCAGCGCTTAGCTGTTTGAACCTTGGCCTTCGCCCACATCTGCGCGAGTTCGTCTTTGCTTAGTTCTTTAAGTGGACGCATGGAAATACTTTCCATGGCGCGGTATCGCATACGAAATTTTTCGATAGCCAGGAGCAGCGACTCTTCCGGGTTGAGCTTGTTCCATCTTGCGACGTTGACCATGCAGAAGAGCACGTCGCCAAGCTCAAGCTCGACCTCTTCTTGCCGGTTTTCACCTTCACTATCTAGTGCTTCTTTGAGTTCATCAATTTCACTAAGGACCTTTTGCCAGAGTTCATCAGAATCCTTCCATTCGAATCCTTCCGACACTGCTTTCTCCGAAACTTTCAAGGCTTTCAATAAAGCCGGCAGCGCTTTTGGCACGCGGTCCACAATCGATTGCTCGGCTTCTGTTTTGCCTTTTTTCTCTGCCTCCAGCTTTTTCAATTCTTCCCATTGAGTGACTACGGCACCAGCCGAATCCAGCTTGTTCTCGCCGAACACGTGAGGATGACGCTCGATCATCTTCTTGTTGATTCCGGCTGCCACATCCTCGAAATCGAACTGATTGTTTTCGCTGGCAATTTGCGCGTGCAGCAAAATTTGCAGTAGCAAATCCCCGAGTTCTTCGCAGAGTTTGGCTGGGTTATCCTCGTGGATAACCTCGAGCACTTCGTATGCTTCTTCTAACAGATAACGCGCCAGCGAGCGATGATCTTGCTCGCGATCCCACGGGCAACCGTCGGGGGCTCTCAATCTTGCGATTGTGTTCTTAAATTCGTCTATGGACTTTCCCATTACAAACAGGCTAACACAAGCCTCAGTGACCTGACATTTAGGGCTGCTTATTGTTATATTGGGGCAGTATTAGGTATCTGGTGGAATTTTGCTGTGGATGTTTGCGTAATTGGTGCAGGTTATGTTGGTCTGGTGACCAGCTGCAGTCTCGTTCATCTCGGGCATCGGGTCGCTGTTGTAGAGGCTGACAAGAACAAGCTTGCCACGTTGGCGGCTGGGGAGTGTCCCTTCTATGAGCCTGGCGTTTCGGAGCTGCTGAAATCCTATGCCAGGACGGATTTGCTGAGTTTTACCGATTCATTGTCGGATGCAGTTCGTAATTCAGAAATTATATTTATCTGTGTAGGCACGCCCCCTTTGCCAAGCGGTGAGCCCGATATGTCTCAAGTTGTTGGCGTCGCCAAAGAGATTGGTGCAAGTCTGGATTCGACCAGGAAGCGCATTGTAGTCAACAAGTCTACTGTTCCGGTAGGGTCCGGTAACTGGGTTGAGATGTTGGTTAATCAAGGTGTGCAATCGATGCAGACCGTCCCTGCAAGGGCTAGTAAGGCTGATGCTCCTGTGTTCAGCGTAGTCAGCAATCCCGAGTTTCTCCGTGAAGGCAGTGCCTTGCACGATACTTTCTATCCCGATCGCATCGTCATCGGTAGTCCCGAAGGAGTCGCTGTCGATCGCATGCGCGAGCTCTATCGTCCACTGATCGAACAGTCCTTCTCCGCTCCTGAACAGGCTCCACGTCCATCCGGTTTCAGTGTGGTACCGTTCCTGGTGACAGACTTAGCTTCGGCTGAAATGATCAAGTATTGTGCAAATGCTTTCCTTGCAATGAAGATCAGTTTCGCGAACGAAATGGCTGGTATTTGCGAAAAGGTCGGAGCCGACATCAAAGAAGTTGCTCGCGGCATAGGCTTGGATAAACGCATCGGCACAGCTTTCCTCAATGCCGGAGTGGGTTGGGGCGGAAGTTGCTTCGGCAAAGATGTCCATGCTTTGATCGAAGTTGCGCGCGAATACAGCGCTCCGACTCCGCTTTTGGAGTCCACAATTGTTGTGAACAAAAATCAGCGTCACGTTGCGATCAAGAAGTTGCAAGAAGAACTGAAGATCATCAAAGGACGAACAATCGGCTTGCTCGGTCTGTCCTTCAAGCCGAATACCGATGACTTGCGCGATGCAGCCAGCCTGACGATCGCAGCGCAACTGGTGAAGATGGGTGCCCAGGTGCGTGCCTATGATCCAGTTAGCGTAGAACGCTGCAAGCAGTTGCATCCTGGTTTGGCAATCGATTATTGCCATTCCGTAGAAGAACTCGCCAACTCTGCTGACGCGCTTGTCCTGGTAACAGAATGGGCCGAATTCAGCCGAGTTGATTGGTCCTCGATTGCGCGCACGATGAAAAATGCGTTGATGATCGACGGACGGAATTTCCTTTTGCAGGACGACATGGCAAACGCAGGTTTCGTATACAGAGGTATTGGAGTGTGAGAGTACTTGTAACAGGCGGCGCAGGATTTATCGGTTCGCATTTTACTGACCGACTCCTCGAAGAAGGGCATCACGTCATGGTTATGGATAATTTCATAACCGGCAATTTCGCAAACATTGAAGGGCACAAAGGAAATCCGCGCTTCGAATTTATACATCACAATGTCAGCAATCATATCCACCTGATCGGCGATATTGATTGGGTTATTCACTTTGCTAGTCCAGCCAGCCCGATTGACTACTTGCAGCTGCCTATTGAAACGCTCAAGGTCAATTCTTTGGGCACTCATAATACTCTTGGATTGGCGTTGGCCAAGAACGCCAAGTATTTGCTGGCGAGCACCTCAGAAGTTTATGGCGATCCATTAGTTCATCCACAACCGGAAGAATACTGGGGCAATGTGAATCCAATCGGGCCACGTGGTGTTTATGATGAGGCGAAGCGCTTTGCCGAAGCAATCACAATGGCTTATCACAATAAACATAAGCTGGATACGCGCATAGTTCGCATATTCAATTGCTATGGACCGCGCTTGCGTCCTGATGATGGACGAGTTGTTTCATCCTTTATCAAGCAAGCGTTGACCAATCAGCCGCTCACCGCATATGGTGACGGCAAGCAAACAAGAAGCTTTCAATACGTCTCGGATCTCGTCGACGGAATTCGCCGCTTAATGGACGTTGAGTACCATGAGCCAGTGAACATCGGCAATCCAGATGAGAAGACGGTTATGGAACTTGCTGAAATTATCAAAGAATTGACTGGCTCGAAATCTCCAATCGAGTTCAAGGATCTGCCTAAGGATGATCCGCAGCGACGCTTGCCTGACATAACTAAGGCGAAGAAGCTACTTGGTTGGACTCCCAAAATTGACCTCAAGACAGGGCTAACTAAAACGATCGATTGGTATCGTTCTTTGCTAAAGGATCAGGTCGGCTTGACTCACGCAAAATAGAGGTCGCGTCCTCTTCGTCAGCTCGTTTAATCCTTTGTTTTAGCGCCTCTAGTTCCGTCTCATCGAGACCAGCGCTTAGCGCTTTATTACGAAACTCATTCATCATGAGCGGCGCTTTCATTTGAATCCTTTTTGAATAGTCTATCCCTTTCCGGAATACTGCCTGCGCCTCTGCTCTCTCCCCGAATGCCAGGTATGTTGTGCCGACGGCGCCATAGGCCAGGAGGTTGACCGTGTCCAGAGAGCCTTTGGCCGGGTGCGGTGTATATTGCTCCACCTTCTTTAGATATTCGCGCAGCCGGCTAAATGCAGCCTTCTTGTCTCCCAGCTTCATGCTTAGTTCAGCCAAAGACATCACGGCATCGCGATCTAGTGGCGTCTGAGCTATATCGGCAGACTGTTTGAGATATTGAAGCCCTTCTTTAGAATGAACATCTAACAATAATAAGCAACGGCCAAGATACAAAGGAATGCACCAATCTAGATCGCCATTATTTGATAAGTTGATGTAATTGTCGGTGAGATCCAAATTAGGAGCCATTCCGGGGTCCTGCTTGTATTTGTCGTGCAGTTTCTTTGCTCTAATAAGTTCTCCCTTCGCTTCCTCATTTCTGCCAGTGCTCATGTAAACTATTGCAGCATCGAAGTGTGCCTGTGCCGCTTCAATTGTCTCTCTGCCATCGGGAAGCTTGCACTGGTCAAGTGCTTTGAGCAACGACTCTAAACAGTTTTCTGGCTGATCGGATAACGTGCTGAATAACCTGTATTGAAGACGATAAATAATGAATCGTTCTCTTCTCTCTTTTAATTCGCCAAGTAAGCTATTTAGCTCAGCTTCAAGTTCCTTGGTAGTTTGAAGAGTAAGATTGTGGTTGTTGCAGAGATAATTGATTTTGCCTGCCAGACCGCCAAGTTGCGATTTCGGAAATATTCCATACCTCTTAAGTCCCTGGGTTTTCTTTTCGCTGCCCTTCTTCTTGATCGGCTGATAGTGATATTCTGTGCTTTTCTTATCTACGTATGCTCGGATCGAGATGCCAGCTATCGCTATGCTTATCAAAGCTACACCAATACTTATGATGATCTTCTTGCTGTTGTCTTCTTTCGTGCTTTCGTCTTTGGATGATACTGACCGAAATGCATTCTCCAAATTGTCCTTGAATTCTGAAGCAGATTGAAATCTTTGTTCTGGAGACTTCGCCAATGCTCTGGCGAACAGCGTATTGATAGATTTTCTGAAGCCCGCCACGTCGCTTGCCGCAGCGGGAGTCAGTTCGGCTTGCAGATGCTGTCTTATAATCTCGGCGCTCGAACTTCCATCGTACGGAGGTCTGCCTTCTATGCACTCATATAACATGCAGGCGACTGCATAGAGATCGGTTCTGGCATCAACGGGCGCGCCGCAACATTGTTCGGGGCTCAGGTATTTTGGGTTCGCGGTCAATTCAGCAAAAGGAGTAATGGTTGTTTTTCCACTGGATTGATTAGAGACCGCTCCTTCTTCTTTAGATAATGCAAAATCCAAGATCTTTACTAGATGATGTTTGCCCGTCGTGCCTTTCATCAAAAGCATGATATTAGCTGGGCGCAGACCCCGGTGAACTAATCCATTCGTGTGGGCGCAATCCAATCCATCCAAGATTTGGCTGAAAATTTTTTGAATATCTGTGAGGCTCATCCTCCCAGCTTTGAGCGACTTTTCCAGAGTTATGCCCTTCAAATATTCGTATACAAGAAAAGGACTCTTGTCGGAAAGGAACCCAACTTGAAGCAGTTTCACAATGTTCGGATGGTCCACTTTCGCAAGGTTCATTGCCTCACGTTTCATGCGCGCCAAAACATCATTGTCGGCGCTGAGCTGGGTGAACACCTTCACAGCAACGGTTTTCTTAAGCATCCGCAGCTCAGCTTCATAAATGATGCTTTTGCTGTTTTGTCCCAGTGTACCCAGAACTTCGAATTCCGGTGGCAGCGCAACAACAGTTTCTTGCCTGTCGTCCAGCTCCTCCATAAATTCCTCGCAGCTCACTTTTACTAATCACTTCAAGCCACTAGGGCAAGCTTGAGTTCCTTGACCGATACTCCCCGTAGTATATTTACCCTCTTTCTCGGTTTGTTGCCCTCGGCGCAGGGAAAATGAGTCTTTGGGGGTGCTTGTGAAATCGCTAGTTGGTGAAACTATCGCCGGGCAATACGAGGTTCTGGATGCGCTAGGGCATGGCGCGACCAGCGTCGTTTACAAGGCAAAGGATCTAGAAAACGACGAATTAGTCGCTTTGAAAATCCTGCACCAGTATTTAATTCAGAAAGCTGACACTCTGAAGCGTTTCGAGCAAGAAGCCCAGCTTGCCATTTTGCTTGAACATCCAAATATTGTTAAAGTCCGCCGCTTCATTTCGGAGGAAGGACAGCAGCCGATTCTAGTTCTGGATTATGTCGAGGGCGAAACACTTGCCTCGATATTGCAGCGCGAAACGAACCTGACTTTGCCCCGGGCATGGAAGTTGTTTATCCAAATATCCGATGCAATTGAGCATGCTCATCAGAAAGGGATCGTGCATCGAAATCTGAAACCAGGAAACATCATAATCAGCAAGAATGACGAGGGGAAGGAGGTCGCTCATATCACGGATTTTGGCATGGCCAAGCTTTTGCCGTCGTCCGGGCAGGAAATTCAAGAATTGACGCAAAAAGGAGCAGTAATCGGCAGTCCGCTCTACATGAGCCCTGAACAATGTCTCGGACGGACTATCGATGGGCGTTCCGATGTTTATTCTTTGGGCTGCCTCATGTATGCAGTATTGCTTGGTCGTCCCCCTCTGAAAGGCGACCATATTATTGATACGATGGCGAAGCATGTCAGCGAAATTCCAGTTTCCTTCAATGATGCTTGTCCTCAGCTCAATTTACCAATTCAGGTTCAGGCGATTGTTTTTAAAAGCATGGCGAAAAAGCCTGAAGATCGCTACGAGAGCATGGATGCGCTTAAGCTCGATCTTCTCAGAATGCAGCAGGGCAAAAAGCCGAAAGCATCAACTTCAGTTATCACTGTCGGTGCGCCACCGCTTTCCATTCCGCCGAAATCAAATGTTGAGTTGCCCAGTCCAATTCAAAGTAAGTTAGCGACGGGATTATTGCTGGCACTAATTGTGGTATCACTAGGATTTATCGGTTGGGTTCGGAAATCTAAAACTAGCGAAGCAGATGAGCTGATCAGTCAGCAAGCGAAGATGAATTTGACGCGCAGGATATCTGGACTCTCGCCGCTGGCGCTTTTGCGGCAAGCGGACGAGCTGCGCATGTTGAAGCGAGATCTCGAGGCTGCCCTTGTTTATAAGGAAGCTATTGTAAGAGCTGCTGATCTTGCTGATAAAGATGCGCAGAATCGGGAAATACTTTCAATCGCACACCAGGGTCTAGCAGATGTCTATCGACGAGTAGGCAAATTCCGTGATGCGCGAAATGAATACGAACAAGCGTTGAATATTCAATCGCTCGATCCCCTTATGAATTCTGTCGCACGCAATCGTATTCAGATCGAAATTGCCGTATGTATGATGCACGATGGTCAACGCGCAGATGCCGTAAAAATGCTGGATAACATTCTCAAGGAAAGCAAGGATCGGATAATTCGTTCGCGTGCCCAGCTCATGTTTGGCGACATATTTATATCTGAGGGGAAATTTGAAGAGGCCGGCAAGCGAATGGATCTGGCTCAGAATGAGCTTGAAGGGGCTGATGCCAGTCCCGAGTTGATGATGGTGCTTGCGCACCATGTCGACCTGCTCTGCGACCAAAAGAAGCTGCCTCAAGCTGAAACCCTGTTATCAGATACTTTGAAAAAGCTAGAGGCGCATTCAAATAAAAATCCGTCTGACTATTTCGATCTAATGACTTTTCTTTCCTGCGAGTTGGCTCGAATCCATTGCTTGCAAGGAAATTACGACAAAGCAATCGAATTGCTGGGAGCAAACAGTAAATATGCAAGTATGTCTTCGCGGCAGAGACAACTTGCCGTTACTGACGCATTAGCGGCATCGTATTTTCTTTCGAAGAAGTATGACAAGGCAACTGCCACGCTGGATAGTGTCGATGAAGGTCCGGTTGCGGGTCGTCTTGGCCATAATGCGACCGTAGTTAGGATGTTTGTTGAAAGCAAACAATTCATCAAGGCCAAAGAGATGATCGATGAGCTAAAGTCGAACAAAGGAGAGCTGAGCAATCAAGAACGGGCCGAGATTTATAGCTTGCAAAGTTTCGCCGAACTCAAGCAAGGTAAGTATTCGGATGCTCTTAAATCCGTCGACAAAGCTTTAGATCTTCTCGAGGACAGCCCGATAGATGAGTTCAGGCAAGAGTGCTGGATTTTGAAAAGCCGGGCGCTACGCGGCGTGGGACGAACCGGCGCTGCGGAAGTGATCGAAAGGGAGAGCGGGCGGCGCCGCATTGCAAATGATCCCTATGACGAGCTTGTACCGCTTTATCATCAAAGAATTCAGATGTGGTAATATTCCCGCGTTGCTAGGCAGTTGAAAATTATGGCGAAAATTCTCATTGTTGAAGACGATACGCACTTGCTAAGCGACGTTGTCGATTGGCTCGAGTTTGAACAACATACTGTTGAATCGGTCGGCGATGGCAAGGAAGCCGACGACCGTCTGAAATTCTATAAATATGATCTGGTTGTATTGGACTGGGAGCTGCCGGGCTTGCATGGAGTTGAAGTTTGCAAACGATATCGCGCCGCTGGAGGTCTGACGCCAATCATCATGCTGACAGGTAAAGGGCAAATCAGCGATAAAGAGCAGGGGCTCGATGCCGGCGCCGATGATTATTTGACTAAGCCATTTCACTTGAAGGAACTTTCTGCTCGTATACGTGCACTGTTGCGCCGTCCTGCCACCATGACTGGTGCCGTATTGGAAGTGGCAGGTCTGAAGCTCGATACGAACACGAAGAAACTATCGAAGGGCGATAAGGATATTGCGCTTACGCCAAAAGAGTACGCATTGCTCGAGTTTTTTATGAAGCATCCGAACGAAGTGTTCAGCCAGGAAGCGTTGCTCGAGCGGGTGTGGAGTTCGGAGTCGGAGTCATCCGTGTTTTCTGTCTACACAGCCGTCAAGGCGCTACGCAAGAAGATTGCCGAGGGTGACGAGAAGAAATCAGCTCTTGCCACCGTTCATGGATTGGGTTATCGACTAGAATCGAAGTAGCAATGTCAAAGTTGCATTCGCGATTCCTGGACTAGTGTTGAAATTAGCTACGTCGCTCAAAAATTCCTCAAAATTGTCGGCGATTATAAGTGCATGAAGGTCATTGTTCTCGTGACTCTCTGTGTTATAGTCCCAGCCAAGCCAATCCCACCAATAGAGAACATCAGAGCCAGCCTTTCGTCGGGGCTGGCATTTGCTTTGTGTCAATTTTGGTGCGCAGGCTTTATACTGGTTAGACGAGGAGCCCAGAGTCATGCAACAGAAACCAGATGAGAAAGTTACTTTCGACCAGGTGCTTCACCTGGCCGACCAACTTTCGCCAGCTGAGCAAGAGCGATTGGTAGACGAAATCAAATTGCAATGGATGCGTAGGGCTGTCGAAGAAGGGGAGGACTCTATTCAGGAGCGAGGTCTGAAGAGTGCTGATGAGGCGTTTCGGGAACTACAGGACCGCTATAAAAGCAAGTAGTTGTGAAACGCCATCATTTGTATCTAGCTCCTAAAGCTGAAGATGACCTTCGCGATTTAGCGGATTTTATCGCTCAAGAAATTTGCAGGCAGCGCAAAAATTCATTGAGCAAATCATGAAGAGATGCCATCAGTTATTAGATTTTCCTGGCTTGGGAAGAAGACGAGATGATATTCGCTCTGGTTACCGCAGTCTTACAGAGGGTGAATACATCATCATTTACCGTCATGCCGAGAATGAGATCGTGATTATTAGAGTGATTCATTCGAAGAGAGACTTACCCACCGCCTTGCTCGAGACGTAATGAGGGCTGCATGGACGGAGTTCGCTTGTTTGGGATACAATCATTCGATTCTCTGGTTGAGCAGATGGCAAACAAGTTCTTTCGAAATTCGCTGATTGTATTAGTCGCTGGCACCGTCGCTGTAACTGTTTGCGCTGGGACTTCTTGGGCGGCTTTTGATGCTGTCGCGCCAGATCCTGTAGCCGATACCAGTTCCAATCCGCCGTTTGCTCCTGATGCTGTTAATCAGGCTTTGCATGAGGCTCCTCCAACAGCTCCGGTACCGGGCGCTTCGCATCCACATCCGAACGCTGTTTCTGCAGCGCCTGTTCCAGGCGGAGCACCTAGTTCGGCCGCGCCAGCAAATCAAAACGGAGCTCCTGTTCCCGCTGTCGCAGCGCAAACACCGAATCCAGCTGACGATGAGCACCTTATTCAGAGCAATCTTAAGCACGATCTCGGCGCTGTCTCATCACTTTCATTAGCGGGATGGGAAGCACAGTCTCCTGTCTGGATGACGCGAACTAAGGGAACTCTCGTTGCTCCTGAAGGCGTTACCGTTCCAGCAAGCGTTGGTGCTTCGCGTCCGCTGTTGCTCGAATATGGCTGCACCGATTTTGTAAGCAGATCGTTTCACCGAGAAGGCGCTTCTTGTCACGTCGATCTCTACCATTTCGCCAAGGCTGACGGTGCCTATGGTGCTTACTCTACTTTGCGCGAAGGATCTTCCAATATCGTTTTGCGAGGACAGGCTTCGTCAGAGGACGACAATTGCATTTCCTTTTGGAAGGGCAGCGTATTCGCTAAGCTGAAAGCCAATTCGGAAAATGATGAGGAAGCAAAATCAGCTCTGACGAAACTTGCCGATGAGCTTGTAAAACGCATAGAGGGAACCGGTGAGTTGCCGCTTGTTTTGCGTTCTCTCCCGAGCTTTGAGAAGGTGAAGGGAAGTGAGAAGTTCTTCATGGGCACTGAAGCCGCTCATCGTTATCTCAACGTGCCGTTTATCGAGACGCTCTACTTGGCCGGCTCCGACGGGGCTGCGCACGCTGATTACCAATTCGCTTCGCCAATCTCTGAGCGTTTAGGTTTATTGGCAATCAATTACAAAAGCGCGACTCTTGCACAGTCGTCATTCAAATCATATGTAGATAACATCACCGCAATGAGTAACAAAGTCCTGCAGCGCACGGACAATGAAGCGCTTTGCCGCGTCTCTGATTCATTCCTTCTATGTCAATTGAATGGACAGAAGTTGATTGTGATTTCCGGAGCGCGAAAGAAATTCAGCCCAGGAATGCTCGCACGACAATTGCACTAGATGGCTTTGTGATCTGACGTTCAGAATTGCAAATCGCATTTGACTCTTTATTGATTCATATCCATATATATGAATACGAGAAGCGAATGCTTCGCACTCAGAAAATGCTTGTGAGCTCGGAAAAGGCTCTACTGGCGGTAGTTCGTTTGCTTACTCTCGATTGCTATTCCCAAAATCTGAATCGCCTATCATTTCATTGCGATCTATATAGAGGAACTTTTTTGCTGAGCCTGGCTGGAATGGGCTTCTTTTGAAGAGTGCAATTTGCGGATTCGAATAGTTGAAAGCGAATCTTTCCAGCGAAAGCGCTGCCATTTTGTCAATTTCAATCTGAATATGAGCGCGAAGATCGGCTTGAAAACCGGATCTTACGAAATGTACAGATGCCTAATTGCAGTGTTTTGGTGTAATTCGATGAATATCGGATCCAATCAGATATATTTTCCCGGATATTCTAAATTGGCTCAGATCCTCCGAAAAGCCCATGATTTGTGGAACTTCTGCATTCCCCGAAAAAAGATCATTAAGGAAAGCTGTATGCATTTTGGGCTGTTTTCTCTATCAATAGACATCTGATCAGTGTTTTGACCGATTTGACACTTGCCGGGGTTCTAGGTATTATAAATTTCGTCAGCGGCGCTTTGAGTCGCGGACACGATTTTGAACCCTGATAACTGAATAGCCAAGACGAATCCTGTCAAAGAATTTGAGTAGGCAATCAAACAATCATAGAGCCAAGTGTACTCCATTTGGTTTTAGCTACGGAGAGTTTGATCCTGGCTCAGGACGAACGCTGGCGGTGTGCTTCACACATGCAAGTCGAACGAGGTAGCAATACCTAGTGGCGGACGGGTGAGTAACGCGTGGGAATCTGCCCAAGGGTGGGGGATAACTAGCCGAAAGGTTAGCTAATACCGCATATGCCGTGAGGTAAAAGGAGTAATCCGCCCCTGGATGAGCCTGCGTCCGATTAGCTAGTTGGTGGGGTAAAAGCCTACCAAGGCTACGATCGGTAGCTGGTCTGAGAGGATGATCAGCCACAATGGGACTGAGACACGGCCCATACTCCTACGGGAGGCAGCAGTGGGGAATTTTACGCAATGGGGGAAACCCTGACGTAGCGACACCGCGTGAGCGAAGAAGCCCTTTGGGGTGTAAAGCTCTGTCAGCAGGAACGAATAAAATGACGGTACCTGCAGAGGAAGCATCGGCTAACTACGTGCCAGCAGCCGCGGTAAGACGTAGGATGCAAGCGTTGTCCGGATTTATTGGGCGTAAAGAGTTCGTAGGCGGTTTGTTAAGTTTGATGTTAAAGATCGGGGCCTAACCCTGGGAGTGCATTGAATACTGGCAGACTGGAGTGCAGTAGAGGCGAGTGGAATTCCCAGTGTAGCGGTGAAATGCGTAGATATTGGGAAGAACACCGGTGGCGCAGGCGACTCGCTGGGCTGTAACTGACGCTGAGGAACGAAAGCTAGGGGAGCAAATGGGATTAGATACCCCAGTAGTCCTAGCTGTAAACGATGGATACTAGGCGTTGCAGGTATCGACCCCTGCAGTGCCGCAGTTAACGCGATAAGTATCCCGCCTGAGTAGTACGGCCGCAAGGTTGAAACTCAAAGGAATTGACGGGGGCCCGCACAAGCGGTGGAACATGTGGTTTAATTCGAAGCAACGCGAAGAACCTTACCAGGGCTTGACATCTGCAGAACCTTTCGGAAACGAGAGGGTGCCCGCAAGGGAGCTGCAAGACAGGTGGTGCATGGCTGTCGTCAGCTCGTGTCGTGAGATGTTGGGTTAAGTCCCGCAACGAGCGCAACCCCCGTTGTTAGTTGCCATCAGGTAATGCTGGGCACTCTAGCGAGACTGCCGGTGACAAACCGGAGGAAGGTGGGGACGACGTCAAGTCATCATGCCCCTTATGCCCTGGGCTACACACGTGTTACAATGGTTGGGACAATGCGAAGCAATACAGCGATGTGGAGCGAACCGCCAAACCCAGCCTCAGTTCAGATCGTAGGCTGCAACTCGCCTGCGTGAAGTCGGAATCGCTAGTAACCGCCAATCAGCACGTGGCGGTGAATACGTTCCCGGGCCTTGTACACACCGCCCGTCACGTCATGGGAGCTGGTCACGCCCGAAGTCGGTGTGCTAACCCTCTGGGGAGCAGCCGCCTAAGGCAGGGCCGGTGACTGGGACGAAGTCGTAACAAGGTAGCCGTACCGGAAGGTGCGGCTGGATCACCTCCTTTCTAGGGAGATATTGGATAAGCCCCTCTGTGTATAGGGTGCGATGCCAACACGGTGCGCTTAGACTCTCACGGGTCGAAAGCAAGTAAGTTCTCGAACCTACTCAATGCACTATCTCACAGGTCGGAACCATTGACGTCTTCTGGTAGTAGAAATATGAGCTACTCAAATCGCCAGATGCACCGAGGTTAAAACAGGATCTATTGGCTATTCAGTCATCAGGGTTCAACTCTGATTCTAAAGTGAAGCGAGGCATTGCGCCTCGTTTTTTGCTTTTTGCACACTTATTAGATGCCACCGTTCGCGGTGGCTTTTCTTATTAGTAGTCTTTGTTGCCCAATTGAAGTCATTGAATGGAGTTCGTCTTGAAACAGGTTTTGTTGAGAGTTCTGTGTCTGGGTTTAATCCAAACAATTTCGTGTGCTACTCCATCTCTGGCAGCCACATCAGTCGGATTCATATTCCTCTAACCGTGGTGTTTTAATTTGATGGATTCTTTCCGCAGAATTGACCGGTCGCTCTTGTAAATTTTCGATAGCCACTAAATAAGGTGAACCCGGAACTCTCAATGGAATGACGGAACTTCTTTCCCTGTTCGATTTTGTATTCGGTATTGGTGATAGAGGAACAATGTTGCAGTCGCTTGCAGGAGTCCTTAAAGGCAGTGGGGGCGGCCCGGATTTCTTCAATTCTGTGCTCAGGCCCGTCTTGCTGTTCTCACTCACTTCGAGAGGTTGCTCTGTAGGTTTAATCTTGCTTTGTGGAATGTGAGTTAGCAAAGTCCAGCCCGCATAAGCAATTAGTGAGCAAATAAATGTTGTACTATGCCAGGCGCGTTCTTCTAACGTCCAGTATCCGTATAGTGTTGGTATGCATAAAACACATAACAGAATTCCGGCGTTAAACCCTGTCGAGAAAACCCAGCTTTTCCTTTGGCAAATGGCCAGTAAGACTGATAAGGCAATGCCAACAAATAGCATGTCTTTCTTGAATCCAGCAATAAGCAAGAAGACGAATCCGAGCGCTGTAACGAAGATCCCTGCTAAGAAACCAAGAACTCCCTGCTCCCATGATTCAGACTCTGGCTGGTTCTTTCGAGTCGTCTTTTTTGATTCAATGTCCTTATGACCAAGTTCATCAATTGCGGATAGCCATTGGTCTTCGGTGGAATTTGGATCCGAAAGGATTCGGAAAATGTGATCGTTTTTCCAGTTTTTCATTAGAGGATCCTCGAAAGAAACTGCGCAATGAATGCGCTAAAAATAACCTCTCTTACTTGAGAGGTGTGTGCACTCTGCTCTCGGGAATGAGAGCGAAAGCCTATTCTTGGACGAGTGAGCCAAGAGTTATTTGCGGATTGATTTGAATCCGTGATAAATTAACCTGAATTCCGGCTGTGCGGGAGTTCCAGCGATCAACTTGTCTAGAGTAGCAATTGATGATTGGCTTCCCATTTCTTGCAGGAAACGTATTGCGGTGATTCTGGTTTCAGCAGAATGCTGGCTTTCCGAATCCGCGATGCTGATCATGTTCTGCTCAATTTCAGAGCGCTGATCGCCATTAAGTAATGGCACAAATTTTGCTATTGCATCAATGTATTGAGATGTCTCAGTGGCATTTTGTGGTCTGGATCCTGGGGAGGATATATCTCTCATTGTTTGGACAATATTTTCAGCTAGATGAAGTCTCGGCCCGGTACTTATCTTACTCATGTCTTCCAGATTAATCGCTGTCATGGCGTTTGATTTATCTTTCAATAGCGGCTTTATGCTTGCAAGTTCTGCAAGCTGCTGCATAACTTCACTCTCTGCATTAGTTCCTTTGTCCGCCAGATCTTTAAGCAGTAAGGCTGCTTTGACAGCGGATTCAGAATTTGAGTTTGCATCCTCTTTTAGCATTCGTTCTATGCCGACAGAGAATTGCTTAGCATCTGAAAGAGAGAGAGCTTGCATACTTTGTATTAGTTCGTTGCGTTCCTTTGCCGAGGGGTAAGAGAGAACTGCTATGATTCCGGCAGCCGCTGCTTTGACCTTCGGATCGGATGATACTCTTAGTGTTTCTCGAATAAAACGTTCAATATCGGCGGAGCTGGAACCACTAATAGTGCTCTTATCATTGAATTCGCTTTGCAATTTCGCGTTTGAACTGATCTTCGCCAATTGCATTAAGGACAATACCTTTTCGACCGAACTTGACGGTTCACCGTCTTTAACTATGTCTTGCAGTGAGCCAACCAACTCTTGCCCGCTGTAAGTACCCAATTTGAGGAGTGTCTCGACTAGAGCTAAATTGGATTTTCGAGAGCTTTGATCGGACAATAATGCCTCGATATTCTTACTAAGTTCGGCTGTACTCAGGCTCTGCTCAACTGTCTTGGCGGGGACGAGGAAGGTTTTTTCTTCCGGACCGTTGCCCCAATCTTCTACAACTTTCATTTCACTTGCAGGTACCTCAACGGTTCGTTTTGCAACTAGTCCGTTGGATGGTTCTGTCGAAAGGCGCGATAGGGCCAGCAAGGCGGCAACTTGTGCCTGTTTGTCGCGAACCAGTACGCCAACCTGTCCCTCGGCTAGCTCTTTACCGTCCGGGAATATCTGGCCTAGTAGCTCTCCTTTGAACTGATTCTGTCTTTGTTGATCGCTCCCTGCCAAGGCAAATTGCTCTGCCTTGTCCAAAATCTCCAGGGCCTTGGGGCTATCAAAGAGTCTTCTCGTTTCCTTCCAAGATTGAACAGCCAGACTGTCTGTTTGATAGCGCTCTTTGTCGGCGACGGCTATCCAGCGGCTGCGATCAAGTGTTTTTGCTGTTTCACCAATCGACTGAACGGTATCGTTCTGCTTGTTTTTTTCAAGATAAGCATCCAGTCTACCAATCTTTTGAAGAGTCTCAGCGGCAATCACTCTTGTCGACAATGCTGACTTAGAGCTTGCAATCAGCGCTTCCAAATCCTTCTGCGAGCGTTGCGCAAAGTCTGCTGGTGATTTTGAAAAGCTATCAGCGAAGTAGCTTCTGAATTGCGCCCGTTGTTCGTTGGAAGAGCCAGCCCTGTTTGCAAAGCTGATGCCGGCCGCCAGCATTCGCAGCGGCTCTGATGTGGCATGGTCATTGGCGATCTTGTGCAGTGCTTGGTTCAAGGAGGCAGAGTTTATTTCTCTGATTGACGATAGTTTTCTTTCGCCGTTCTGTTCCCGTGTAGCAAAGGCGGCTGCAATGTCTCCTATGCGCACCAAAGCTTCTGCTCGAGCTGATTCAGGGAGCGCATTTGTGCTTGCAATCTTGCTCAGTGTGTGTGCATAATCTCTTGCGCTGTATCCAGAAGATGATTGCACGTTGAGAAGCAGCTCACCGGCAGCGATGGCGGAAATCGCGTCTTTCTCATTCTCGGTTCTTTTTGTAGCTGCTGAAAGGATTCGGCTCAAATCTTCTATCTTTATTTGTTGTTGCTCGCGCTCAGCCTTGACTGGTTCATAGAACCGTTTTGTTTCCTGGTGCCGCATGTAAGAAGGTAGATCTATAGTTCTTGCAACGAGGGGATCATCTATTTTTCCGTCGGGCTTACGAGAAAGGTGAATTAACGCTATCGCAGCAGCTAGCTGGCGATCTTGGTCTTGTCGCGATCTATATTTCAAGTAAGACGAAGCGCGCTCGCCTTCCAGTTCCCGGTTGACTCCCATGTTTACGATTTTGTCTCTATTTGGTTTGAAGAGGTCCATCAAACTGATCTTGAACGCGTCAATAGCTTTGGCATCTCCGGATGAGTTCAATTCTGCAGCTTTGCTTATTAAGGAAAGTGCTTCTTTTGGCAGAGTTTTTTCGAGTTGCTTGGCTGTTCTATTTAAGTCTGTCAAAGATGTACTGTTAATGCCATCGCCAGAGGTGAGCGATAACTCTCTGGGTGTCATGTACTTAGTGGCTTGCTGCAATGAATCAGGGGTTTTGTTGATGGCATCAACGAGATCGCTCACTGCATGCTCTGCACCTCTGTACATGATCGGTACGAATGCCGCACCTGACCATGTCGCCACCTTTCCAGCTTGCTCAGAAACTGCTGCCCACTTCGTTGCTTCTAACTCTTTCTGAATAGCCATAGCTGATTCACTTATCTTTGTGCCGGAAGCTGATGCTCCTAAGACGGTTTTGCTTGCAGCCTTCAAAGATAGTCTCGTCAAGTCGAGTGAAGCTGTTGCAAGGAACAGATAGCCTCGAGCCTCATTGGCGAACTGACCACCTTCGGATTCTCTAAAGTATGCATTATTTATGACACCGGACGCACCAACGGACGCGTGATACAAACCTGATACCATATGCCAGGCAGCTTTACTACCGACTCGCGTTGCACCAGCAAACTCGATTGTTCCTGTTGCTAACATGGTTGCATCCATCGCCCCAGTAAGAACTTTTTCTGAACGATGAAAAATCTTCTGCCAGCTCAGCCAGTTTTCCAAGTCTTTAGCTTGGATGAACTGTGGCTTGTGGCCATCATTTACCATCACGAAATCATCAGGTTTATATCTACGCTCAGGCAGATCAATCGGTTGCCCTACAGCTGCAGTAAAGGCATCAAGATAGTTTAATGCCCCACCGACCCGCAGTTGCAGTTGGGGTTTGACAAACACAGTTTCTTGACCATTCTCGTCATAACCCTTTCTTATCTTCATATCAGTATCAGCAATGTTATATTTTTTGTCGCCTTCCTTCACTTCATTTGGTGCCAACAATTGCTCGACTTCGTTCTTGCTGTTCACACGAACAAAACCATTTTGCACAGGCATAAGTTGGAAGGAGAGCACATACTGCATGCCCTTCGTTTCACTTGAGTCTTTCATAGCCATAAGATACTCGCTGCGCATTTGATCAATCTGCGGCGCTCTTTCCTTTAGCCATTTTTGCCAAGATTCTGATTGAGAAATGAACTCGGGGCGGCCGGGCACCATATTTGGTGCCAATTCAATATCTACTTTGAAGTTACCGTTTTCTGCTTTGCTTACTTTCACTCCGTCAGGCGGAGCGGAAGCCAATTTGGGATTTGTGGACGCCAGCATCGCTTGTGCGTAGGCATAGTCCTTTATTTTGTGAATTAGATCTAAACGCTCTTTCGCTTGCTTTGCCCAGTCTCCCTCCGAGAATGAAGACTTATCCAGCCACGCTCTTAATTTCTCAGGTTCTTTGACGAATCCTTTGTCGTCGGTGAACAAGCTTACTATTTCATTTTCTAAGAGCTTTTCTTTCCTTGCTTCAAGTGACTTGTGAACTTCTTTATTACTTTCAGAGACCCATTCTACGGCTCTGCTAAGCTTGGAGATGAATGAGTTGTCCAGGCGCAGCGCGTCCTGCTCCTTTGTTTTGTCGAAGAAAGTGTTGTTAGCGATTCCTTCGCTGAGATCCCGAAGAAAATTTACAGCGCCACTTTTACCGTCTCTATATGACTCCGGTATTGTGTAGGGTCCGTTAGGGGGGATGTCTACACCTTCTTGCTGCAGTTGCAGCAGGATTTTGGGCACAGCCGACTTTCCGAGCCAATCCGCTATTGTCCTTGTTGCCGTCAGAGTTTTTTCGCCGATTCGTCCTTCGAAAATCTCTTTCTCGATCTTATCCAAATCATCCGTTGAAACCTTCTTATTGGGATCGGCGTTATCTTTCCCGGCAATTTCTAGGAATGTTCTGATGAAGCTGTTGAGTGTTTGCTGAGAGCGTGGTGAAATCCCTTCCGGAGCCGCCTTCAATTCGTCAGCAGATGAGTCTTTGATCTCGAGATCGGACGAATCCGCAGACTTATCTACGGAGCGCTCTGGAGCACTTTTTTGCTCTGCCAACTCACCCATAATAACGGGAGTCCTACCAAAAAAACGTTACCATACTAAGTTTTTCCCTTTTATGCGGCGTTTCTGCACAGAAGGGAATGGGAGCACGCTCTTTGCGTGCTCCCTCATCCGCCTATTATCTAGTCTTTATTCTTCAGGCGGGTTGTCGCTGCTTGTGCGGCCGCAGTTCCCACCATCAACATTGCTCCGAGAACACCGGCTCCTGCAAGTTTTGCTTCCAGGTTGCTGCGCTTTGCCTCGATTTGAGCTCTGCTTGCATCCTTGTTGGTACTGACTTGCTCAACTTGGGCAATTTCAGCCATCAGTTGTTTGTATTTCTCCGGATCGCTCTGCTCCAGGCCTGAACGTGCGATTTCCTGCCTGATTTGCGGAAGGCTCATGGAAGCAAGGTCGAGTGTTCGTGGGCTGCCTTGTTGGATTGCACTGAGGGCCCGTTCATGCTTCATGTCCTGAATCATAGCTTCGCTGTCGATCATACTCCTTACATCGCTCAATGCTCGTTCCGTGCCTCCCTGTTTCGCATATTTTTCGGACAGGGCAGGATTGGAGCCATCGCTAGCTTGTTTTATTTCCGTGAGCATTGAATTGAGGCGATCGTATGCCCTGCGCTCTTGCACACCGCCCATTTTTAGTGGTTCGATTACAGATTTTAGCTCTTCAGGACCCATACCGCGGACATCTAAACCTTTTTGGCTGAGTCGTCCTTCTTTACGGGCTTGTTCACCGATTGCGATTTCTTGCTGTAAGCGCTGTGCGTCTTCTTTTATGTGTGCTGCGAACTTATCGAGTCCCTCTGCCTGGATGCTTAGCGCTTGACGGACCGCCCAACCGAACGACGCCCCGCTGTGCCCGCCATAAGCCTTGTCCATCACAGCTTCCAATTGCCTTGCTGCGTCATTTTTGGCGATCATGGACCTGTCTCCCGTGGCAGACATACCCCATTTTGGCGATGCCTCAGGATTTGCGGCCATCCATTCTAAAGCGGCTGCAATCGACTTTCTCGGACCGACTTCGAGCCCGCGACCTTGTTCCACATATTGAGAAGCTAGAGATTTGACTCTATCAGCGTCCAGAGGAGGAAGCTTGCCCCTTAATGAGTCCATTGTTGAGTTAACAGCATCACGGAGGCGTGACATCAAGCCGGCTTTTTCGTTTGATGTGACGTCAATTTTCCGTCCTTCAGATTCAGCTTTCACAAACTCATTGAACTTATCCTGGCCGGCGGCATTGAAGCCTCGTACCTGAGCTAGAGCCCAGTTGAAGGATGCTCCGCTATGACCATTAAAGGCTTTTTCCATAACCTGTTCGACCTGCCGGGCGGCCTCGTTTTTAGGTTGAGCACCTAAGCGGCCTTCAGTCCATTCAGGCTTGGCACCGGGGTTCTTCTGCAACCAGTCTAACCCTGCAGCCACAGAACTGCGTAGATCCTTTTCAGAACCGCCTTGTTGCACATACTGCTTTAGGTTCTCTGGGAGCTGGTTATATATTTCTTTTGCTGTGCGCTTGTCCTCTGCATATTTTTCAGCGGGAGCTTCTTTTGTTTCTCCCTCTGCTTTCACAAATTCGTTGAACTTATCCATGCCTTCTTTGTGGAAGCCCTGTACCTGAGCCAGCGCCCAGTTGAATGATGCGCCGCTGTGTCCATTGAATGCGCGCTCCATGACTTGTTCGATTTGTCTTGCTGCTTCGTTCTTTGGCTGATAGCCTAGACTACCCTTTGTCCACTCTGGTTTAGCATCCGGATTCCTTTGCCACCAATCTAGACCTGCTGCAACGGAGCTTCTAAGATCGCGCTCACTGCCGCCTTGCTCCACATATTTTTTCATGTTCTCTGGCAGCTTGTCGTATATTTCTGCGGCACTGCGTTTTTCGTCTGCCATAGCTCTTTCTTGGGCAGCTTGTTTCTCGGGCATGTCCGCTGCAAGCCTTGGATCTTGGCTCTCCGCTTTTACAAACTCATTGAACTTATCCATTCCTTCTTTATGGAAGTGTTGGACCTGGCCTAGCGACCAGCTGAATGAACTGCCACTATGTCCGTTGTATGCGCGCTCCATAATTTGCTCAACCTGGCGTGCCGCTTCATTTTGTGGCTGATAGCCCATTCTGGTTCTTGTCCATTCCGGTTTGGCATCGGGATTCTTCTGCAACCAATCCAGACCAGCTGCTATAGAAGTCCTCAAAGTGCGCTCCATGCCGCCCTGCTCTACGTACTTCTTCATGTTCTCGGGCAAGTCGTTGTATATTTCGGTGGCGCTACGTTTTTCTTCCGTAACGGGTCTCTCTGTTGATGTCGTTTTCTCAGCTGCGCTGAGATCGAGGGTGCGTCCTTCGCTTTCTGCTTTTACGAATTCGTTGAATTTATCCATGCCTGCTTGCTGGAAGGCTTCCACTTGGCGGACTGACCAGTTGAAGGAGAATCCGCTATGTCCGTTGTAAGCTCTCTCCATAATTTGCTCTACTTGGCGCGCAGCTTCATTTTTAGGTGTTGCGCCCATGTCGCCCGTTCCCCATTCGGGCTTGGAGCCAGGATTCTTTTGAATCCAATCAAGACCTGCTGCGATCGAACGGCGCAAACCGCGTTCTTCGCTCGGTCCCTGCTCCACGTATTGCTTCATTGTTTCCGGTAGTTTGTCATAGACTTCTTTGGCTACGCGTTGTTCTTCCGCCCGTGCTTTTTCGGAGGCTTCTCTAGCGGCAATGCCTTCCGGCGAATTTCTGTAGGCTTCTGCTTTTTCCTTCAATCCAGCCTGATAATCTTTATATATCTTGTCCGCGGAGTCACCCGGATTTGCAGACACTATCGTTCCGTTAAATTCAAAAGCAATTTTGCCACTGCGTTCTTCTGCTTTTGTTATCGCTTCGGATGCTACTTCGTTAAATGTGCTGCCTGCATGCGCGTAAACAACTCCTTTTATTGAAGGATCGATTTTTGCTGCTTTATCCCAGCTTTGTAGTTCTGCATTATCGAATATTACTAACTCATTTGCACTGCCGGACGATAGTGCATCCATTTGCCTTCCGACGATGTAGCGAGCCAGGCTTTCTTGACTATTTCTGGAGCCGGGCGCATCAACAACGGTTTCCGTTTTATAGCCGGCCTGTTCAAGCTGCTGAACAATTTTGTTGCCATCGATGGGCATTTCCGTACCACGCAAATAGCTGGCAGTTGAACCAAACTCGGCTGCCCATTTTGCTGTTTCTGACGGGCCTGCAGCGATCGCTCGCGGAAGATCTGCTGCTACCTTTTCCAGCGCCGCTGCTCTGCTATCGGAAGGGCGTGCTTTTTCTTGCATCTCTTTGCTAGAAGTAGCTGGCTTTTCGCCGATAGACATGTTTTCGAAACTACCACTAACGCCTCGAAGTGCTTCCTTCGCTTTTTCAACGCGCGAGGTGGACGAATCTAACGAACTTTCTTGTTTTACAACTGGTGCTTCTTCTTTATTTGACAGGTCAACCAGTCCTTTGGTTTCGGTTTCCTTTAATTGCTTCGACTCGGCGCCTTCGTTATTTGCTTCCTGAGATTGAGTGTTAGCGTCTTTTTCAACCATTGTTTAGTCCCCTGCCAAGATTAATGCCTACAGGTATTAAACCCAGCTTGACGTGCAATCTTCGTGCAAGAAAAAAATGGCCCTTGTCAAGAAGAGGCGAACCTTGGACATTTTGCTAACAATCAGAGTCCGATTTGCGCTAGGAGCAATGGTTTGCGGGGTGACTACTCCGTGCGTTAAGTCTGAGTCTTCCCGAAAATTTTAACCTGCTTTGCTCTCGATCTTGGAGACGCCTTCCCATATATCGATACGCAGTTTTAACCACAAGCGGTAAAGTGTAGTCCATTCTTCTTTGTCAAAGCTTTGCACCTGCAATTCTTTAAATAGCGCACTTGATATTGCAAGCGCGCGATCTTTTTGCAAGCGATTATCTTTCAATTGCAGCCACAATTGTCTCAACTTGTCTTCGAGATGATTGGCTTCCAATGACCAGGTTAACTAGACTGCGCGAACATATGCCATTTCCGCAGGCGTCGTTGAATGCTCTGGTCTATGAATATGTTTGGAAGGCGTTGCTGCTGTATTTGCGTCGCCCCATTTGAAAAATAGCGCGAGCAAATCAGTCCAATTATGTGCGAGAACCTTATTTCTGAAGTATTCTTCGTGCAACTGTTCTACTGCTGACAGCAGCTTCAATTGCTCGACATATTTTTCTTCGCCGGAGGACTCTGCATGTGTGGCGGCGCGCGAATACTCGTCTACGTTTTGATTCTCTAGCAGCCCGGCAAAGTACATCGGGAAGAACCAGCCACTTAGAAAACATGCGATAAGCACGGTACCGCCAATGGTGCTCATTAACAGCTCTCGCCAAAGCTGCGGGCTAGCGCCTAATTGCTTAAGCATTTGTCCAACAATTTGGCGGTGTTCCCATTCGTCGCGCTCAATTTGTGCGATTGAACAGCGTTCTTCTAGGTTGTGGGCACTGCGCCAATGCCCGGCGTAGGCAAGCGCTGCTGCCTTTTCTCCTGAATATGCCATCTGAAGAATGTGAATGAGCTCTTGACGGTGTTGATCGTTTTTCATTGTCGTGCTCTCTATATCCATTATTGCGCAAATAGCTGATGCAATTACACAAATTTGCATTGATGCAATCTTTTGACCGGCAGCGCACGATTTGGGATTTTCAAACGCTTGAATGATGAAGATTTCGCTTGGAACATTAAATCGACAAACAGAATTAACTGTTAAAAGATCAGTTCTCTCTCATTTTGCCCTCGTACAATGAGTGCATTAAAGTTTGGGGGATTTATTCCAATGACCATTACAGTTACAAAAATCGAAACCAAGTGGGATGCTAAGAAAACTCATGAAGTTTCCAGCCACATGTTCGCTTCAATTTGGATGAGCGCTTACGAAGTTCTCTCGAAGTACGGCGATAAGGCTCTTGAAGAGTTCGGCGCTGTTGCTCGTCAACACAAGCTCAACTACTACAAGTCCCTCAACATCAAAACCCCAGTTGACATGGTTCGCGCAATCGCTGAAACCGAGCACAACATCTTCGGCAGCCAAATCGAAATCCATGGCGATGACAAGAAAGCTTCTTTGAAGTATCTCAGCTGCGGAATGTGGGAAGCTTGCGAAAAGATGGGCAAGTTCACCCCTGAGCAAGAAGAAAAAATGGGCAAGGCATGTGCAGAAAGCTGGACATTGATTGCTAACGAATTCGGTTTCAACTACGAACCGAAGATGGAAAAAGACAGCTACGAAATGATTTTCACAGTCAAATAAGCTGACTTGATCAAATAAAATTTGGAGCGCGTGGCAGAAATGTCACGCGCTTCTTGTTTGTTGTCGCAGTTGCTGTTGTGATCCTCATTGTTCTCCATAGCAGCGGGGCGCATAAAGCCCACTTCATTGTTTATGCATGTGTTCTTGCGCATGCGCCAAATGGGAGTCTCGGTTTTGTCGTTCAGATTTCGTTCAACTTTGGGCCTTAGTCTCTTTGGCACACGGGCTTAGTTAGATGAAGGAGAACGGGGATGCCAGACAAGATCGAAAGGGATGAAAGAAGTGGGTCGACAGATTTCGGAGAAGCCGGTTCAGCTGTTTTGAAAGCGGCGTTGATGGGAGGACTTCTAGGCGGCCGTAATTTGAAAAACGATTTGCAAAAGCTTTCGGCCAATGTTAGCGAGGCGCTACCTAAATTGACATTGGGCGAGAAGCGCGAGGCGGAAATCCCACAAGCGGCTACAGAGAAAGTTGAGAATGCGGAATTGAAGTTTGATTTTGGCGGGCGGCGAAGAGATGTAGTAGTCAGCATCACTCTTCCCGATGGTGGAAAAGTTTCGCGTGTGACCGAAGCGCTACCTGGGCGTGATAAGGAGTTTTTTGTTCTTAAAGGATTCCGTCTACCGGACGGCACTGTAGTCGAGAAAGACATTCATCGCAACACGGATGGAACTGTTAGCGTTCTGGATAAGAATGTGGACAATCGGAATCCAGATCGTCGACATGAGCGGCGTATGACGCCGGCGCAGTTCATCGATTGGGTGAAATTGAATCAGCGCAAGTAATGGTGGGGAAGGTGCAGCGAAAACTTTCAGCGAACTCAGTTGCAGTTTCGCTGCACCTTTGAAGTTTGGCGAACTTTTTTATCGAGGCGCAAATTTGTAGGACAGTAGCGGCAAACGAACTCACCTCCAGCGGGGATCCTTTTTTTTCTGAATGGGATCCCCCTCCTCTTGCACCGACCGGGGGCTATGGCCGGCCACACCGGCCGCAGCGTCTGACCTCGAAAAACCTGAAGATTCTGCTCTCATAACCGATTCGGGCGCTTGCGCTTAATTGGCTGGTGGCCGGTGGGACCGGCCATAACCTCAGGGGAAGATTCGACCGACCTCAAGTTTCAATAAAACGTCGCCCGCTTGACAATGCAGGGGCTTTGCATTACTATCGTCGGACTTAATGCTATTTGGGTTGTTTTTTACTACACTTTCATAGGTTCGCTGGGTAGGCTCGTTTCATAGGAACCGAGGGGATTTATATGGCTGGGTCTGGGTCTGAAGGCTTTTTTAGCCCCGGTGATGATTCTGAACGTTTGACGCAAAACCAATCTGCAAATGATGCTTCCGAGCGCCTGTATTTTGGCGTCGAAGAGCATACTGCTCCGACGGAGCATTTCGAGCAGGCTGAGGCCATCCCGACGTTCAATAACACCAAGGCGGCTCTCAAAGGAATGCTCGACGGTCTTGACCGTAGCAGAGGTTCTGCAGTTGAACTGGTTGATCAATCGGTGCTTTCGCCGATGGAAAAAATCTTCCGCGCGCAAAATCTATTGCGCGACTGAAATCGTTAATCGTAGTAGCCTGTGATCAATTCGAAGGTTTTTCCAGCTTCGACTTTGTATTTCCCTAGATTGTTTTGTGCCGCATCTTTGACCCATTGGAAGTGAAAGTCCTTCCAAATGGGATATCTATCGCCGACGTCCATAGTGATCTTCACGGTGTCATTGGGCTTCAGGGCGACTTCAGCTGCGTTTGCAATTTTTTGCCCGTTGACAGTCACAGAGGACATCTTGTTGGTGACTAGAGTTGGAATTCCGTCGTTGCTTACTTTGACATAGTTCCATCCTGTTGCCCCTGGATCTAGCACTGCGTTCGATTGAATGATGGTCTTCAATCCGGCTTGGTCGTTTGCCGCCACTTGCGTTCTGACTCCATTTTTGTTGGTGAAACTTATTTGCTCAATTCCGTTCGGCGTTGTCGGCTTCAGTACTTCGAATTTTCCTTCAATTTTGAAAGCGGAATTGTCTTGTCTCAGTTCCCATTTATTTTGACCCGTTTGACGGGCATACAGATCTTTCACGGATATCTTACTGAGCGCGCCGGCGTCGTCATATCCGTATGATAGCTGGATTTTGCCACTGCCGTTGTACCGCCAATGGCTATCACCCACCGTGTTGCCGACTTTCCAATCAGGGACGGCTCTTGTGATTCGCCCTTTTGCATCATAGATACGTTGTCCAAGATTGTTATCAGTTCTTACAACTTGGTAGATGCCGCCTTTGTCTGGATAATGCTCAACCCAGCCAGTCTTTGTCAGCTTGACATTTTTCGGCGCGCGCGACTCATAGCTATTATGATAGACCGAAGTGGTCGGTGCACCAGCTTTTGCGTAAACTTCAGCTAGTGCTTGCGCTCTGCTTCTATCGCTGTCAAAGCGTGCGCCATCCTTGTAGTATCGATGATTATACAAGTGGTCTCGCGTGATGATTCTTCCGCCTGCTTCGATTTTGATGCCCGTTAAGTCGGGGGTGTGATAGGCACCGCTGCCGGTGTCATGCCACTTGCCATTGGTTCGTAACTGTGAATCCCATCGGTATGGTCCATATTCGCCGCCTTCGAGATATTGGGACACTTTCACCGGCTTGCCCAGTTTATCCAGTTGCACGTCAATGGTGCCCTTAAAGCCATTTTGTCCCGCAGTGGTTTCTGCGTGGAGGTGTTTGGCGCTGTATTGATTGAAGCCATAATTGACGCCGCCGGATACCGCTCCAAAAGCTGACCAGGATAAAGTATCCACAAGCAGGTTCTCAACCGTTGGTAGAATTCGCCCTTGATTCAGGATGGCATTCAATTCCGCGTTTGCCAGCCCGCCTGCTGCTCCAGTTAAGCTTCCGTATGCCATGCTTCCGAGTAAGGATCGGCCTTCCGCTACGTTGAACAGTCCAAAGCCGTCTAGCTTTGCTCCAGCGGCGCCCATTGCTGCGAATGTGCCGAATGTAATGGCACCATTTTTTGCCCGATCAAGAAAGAAACTTTCACTGTTTGGATCGCTCGGCGTTAGTACGCCACCGTATATGCCACCAATTGTACCGGACCGCAAAATTGCGCCTGTAGTCGATTTCGGCACTGGCAGATAGGAGTTTGCCATCGAAAGTATTGCAAAATCCACGGCTTTGCCTGTCATGTTACCGAGTAATCCACCAACAGATCTGGATGCCTTCTCTTTGTCGACAATCTGTAGTTCAGGTGTTTCAGCGCTGAATACTTTGTTGCTGATCTGAATCAAGCCATTGACCGGATCTTCAACGCCACCCTTTATTATGCCTCTTCCGAAATCCGCGATTTGCGAAAAGAAGCCAACATCTTCCTTACTGCCATTACCCTTTTCCAAAATGGAAAAAGTATCTACTTCAGCCATAAATATAGTCTCCCAGACTTCAGCTATCCCATATGCTCAAACGGAGCAGACTTCCCCTAGCGGAGGGAAATCGTGTCTATGGAAACCTTGCCTGAAGTGGGACCCTTGTCTGGGTTTATACAGTCGCGACCTTTTTTGGACAGCGGTTTTTCAGCCCCAGGCGTGGTGCTGTTGGTGTCATCCGTCCAGGGCGTTGTTGTGTTCTTACAAATTAGGATTCGGGCTTGCTGGGCTGTTGCCGTTGCCACCATTTGGATTGCCGTTTCGATTCTTGCGGTGACGGCGGTGGCGCTTCTTGCCGTTTCCTTGCCCCTGTCCCTGTCCTTGCGGGCTGCCCATGCCCGGTGTGCCTGCCCAGCCGGGATTGCCTTGAGCGTTTTTTCCGCCTTGACCCATCATCTTCCTTCGGCGCATGCCACGGCGACGTCTGCGCTTGCGACCGCCGGCCATAGAGTTGTCGCTGGGTCCGTTACCAGGACCTCCTGCTTGAGGGAACGCTTGTTGTCCATTCTGTGGTGGCGGTAGTCGATCTTGCGCAAATGCAAAATCAAATTCACCAAATCCAAAAGACATCAAGCAGATGCAAACAACAACAGCTTTCTTGAGCATCGAACCCCCAGCATGTAAGTGGCTGGAAGTTATATGCCCGCTCTTAACTAGCCGCTCTCTTCTCGGATAAACGATAAACCTATTTTTTCAAGGAGGGAAGCAGCGCAATGAAGATTCCTTGGACCGCTTCGAGCCCTGGAAGCCTTTGAGACGTGCGCCAGGAGCTTCTATCCGGTTATTCTCTTGACCAAATCAGGAATATTGTATATTATCAGGATAACTGTATAACGATGTGCGTGAAGGGCTTATGGCGCTTTACCAGCGTCGTAGATTTGCAGCGGTCTTGAACAGTCCGAGCGTCACTCGTACTAACCTTGCTTGGCTGAACAGCGAAGCTTTGCCGCGCCCGTTTGTTTTTAATCAGGCAGGGCTTTGCTTTAAGGGGATTTATCATGAAGAAGAAGCGTTCTAAGCCGAAAAACAATGCGGACAAAGGTAGCCAGCCAGTGCCGCAAAAATCTCCGGTGATGAAGATCGATTTGACCAAAGAAAAGATTCCACCTGGTATTACCGGCGGAGTCATTAGGGCCGAGCTCAGAACTTCGCAAGAAGAGGTCCGCGATCCTTCAGCTCCGACCAAGAAGCGTGGCTCCAGTTATAGTTACCCCTTGCGCGAAGCGCTGATGATTCAAATTTCGCGTATCTTTGATGAGCGAGGATGGACGCAAAAACAAGCTGCCGAATTCTTGGGTGTGACGCAACCGCGAATTTCAGATCTAGCTCGAGCCCGAGTGGAAAACTTTACTATAGATCTCCTTGTCGATTGGCTAGGTGCGCTGGGGCAACAAGTATCTATTGAATTCAAAGAAAGCGAAAATGCAATTTCGTTTTTCGACCAAATGCAATTCAGCGCCACGGAGGATGCTATTTCATATTACACTAAGGCAATAACGATCGACCCGCTGACAGACAAATCTTACCTCAAGCGCGGTGATGCTTACTTCTCGGATGCTAAATACGATCTCGCGATCGGTGATTATTCTCGTGCGATGGAGTTCGCGACAGATCAATCCTATCTTCGTTTGCGCAGAGCAATTTCCTACATACATCTTGGACAATATCTGGCAGCCTTGCATGACTGCGATGTGGTCTTGAATAAATTGATTTTGCCGGACGAGATCGAGAATTTTTCGTCACTTTCTGGAAAAGACCTCGTTCAGGAAAAGTACAAAAACGGGCGTGTTGAAAGTGTCATCACTCTTGATGCTGAGCTAATGTCATGGGCGCTATTGACCAAAGGACGCGCGCTCGACCAGCTAGATCGCCGTGGGGAAGCTATCGAGTGCCTGCTGATAACAACCGGGATGTTCCCGAATTTTGCTCAAGCACATTTTGAGCTTGGAGGTATTTTTGAGTCAATGAATGTGCGAGACACTGCTATTCAACATTACGAACGAGCCTGCCAAATCGACCCTGCAAATGTTCGTTTTCGAGAGCAGCTATCAACGCTGGAAAAGGCTGTAGAACCGAAGGATGCGACTGCGCTCAGCAAGGAGGTTGATGAACTCACAGACCAAATTGAGACTGCTCAGACAATTCCACAAAAAGCATATGCCTATCGAGTTCGCGGTCAGTTCTATCATCAAGCAGGGCAATTTACGCTTGCTATTGCTGATCTGGTAAAGGCGATGGAACTAGATCCGCCCCACAACGACTGGGTTTGGTCCTACATCGCATACGGGCGATACATGACCGGAGATTACCAGGGCACCATTCGTGAGTGCGAGAAGATTATCGGCACCCATGGTCGCAGTCCGGAGGATCTCTCCGGTGCACATATGTACAAAGGATGGTCACTCGAAAAGCTAAATCGAGATGCAGATGCGCTTCGCTGCTACGACGATGGAATCAAAATGAATCCAGTAGATCCATCGTTGATCTGGGCTCGTGGAATCCTGTTTGAAAAGATGGGACGCTCGCAGGAAGCCCTTGCTGATTATCGCAAGACAATCGAGCTTGCTGGTCCGACGATGCGCCAGGATCCGACCGGCTACACTGATCAGGTGCAGTTGTATATTGATCGTTTGGAGCAACGCATGAAGTGATCGATGTTCTCTTCTAACGCTTTCCTTTTCTTGCTGCGCAGGTGTCTGCTGAAATTGTAAGATTAGTTATCCCAGCTCTGTCACGGCCGGTTTCGTATATCGAGAATTCAAATGAACCATCGTTCAGCAGCTTCGTTCCATTTGTGTAGCCCAGCATATATCGAGCAATGTCTTCCCATTGGTGAGCGGGCTTAGAGCACATATAGTCGGCCGCTGAGACAGACAACCTTTCATTCAATAAGCGTGTTAGCTCTTGGCTTTGCTCTTTATAGATGTCGACTTGCGTTTTCTCTTTCGGTGCTTCCTCTGTTTTATTTCCCCGTCCAAACATTGGCGTATCTCCTTATATTCCTTTCGCCCGGCCAAGAAGCGCTTCAGGAATAACCTGAACCTTTCGGAGTTCTGTTTTTCCCGCCTCAGCGATTTCGCGAGTGGTTTGCAAAAATCCGCTTCCTGGTTTGTAGGTGAACATTTGTGGGGAGCCACCTATCAACTTTTCTGTATTTACGAGGACGGACTCGCCCGTCTTCGTGATTCCTACGGCGTTGCCGGTCAGTCCTTCAAATGGTCCGACCTTCATTACGGTAGGTGATTCGTATCGCAATTGCTGCAATCCGGAGCGTGTGAAATTAGCATCAACTGGTTTAATGATCTTCGACGCGTTCGCTTGCCCGTAGAGCCACGTTGAGTCGCCGCGGAACCAGGCAGGGACGCCTTTGTCCGCGAGCTGCTCGAACTGTCCTTTGAACCAGTTTGGCATCGATTTGAAATCGAGCATTGGTTGATTGTGTCCGAGGGTGTTTGATGCTTTTTCGAAAGCTCTGCCAATTTTGTCGAAGCCTTCCGGATTTGACAGTGTTACGGAGCCATCTTTTAACTGTTTCACGGAGGATGCAAATTCGCCATATGCGCCAACTTCGCCTGTACCTCTGGTTCCTTGGATACGGAATGGAAGTGGTGCGCCAGGATACTCAGTCAGAATCGATCCATCAGGTTGTCGCGTTACTATCTTGCGCTCGTTCGGAAGTTCAAATCGCTGAGTCGGCATCAATGGCTCGTCGGCCTTCTTTATTATTGATGGACTGGCAATCTTTTCGGATTTGCCGCTGGTCATTGCTGCGGCGTCCTTCGTGACTTCTCCTTGAGCCTGACCTGCCTTCTTCGCGACTTCTTCGGCAATCGATCCAGGTTTCGTTCCTTTTGTCAGTACATCGAAACTTTTGCGTCCACCAGTGCGAACAACCTCTTCGCCCCATTCATCGAATGCTGCGCCTTGTATTCTGCCAGTTGATTGGCGTGTGCCTTTTGCATTCGCTTCAACAATCCGGGCGACCTGTCTTTCGACGGTTCCTGCAGCTGCTTCACGATTCTTTTCTCCAAGCAGTGAGTTGCGCAAGTGCCGGTTCAGTGCTTCATTGCCTGAAGACCCTGCACTAGATGCTCCTCTCTCACTAACTCGGCTTACGAGTCTTCCGGCAGCACTTGTTGCTGTTTCGCCGAGCAATCTCTCGGCTACATTGTCGGCAGCACCAACGGCTGCGCGCGCTGCGGTTTCTAGACTTCGCGGACTAGGCATGACGAATCTCCTTGAATTGTCGGTGGTTTTTTTCGCCCACTCAACGAATCCGCAATGCCCTTAGTTTCAACCATACTGCTACGGTGCATGTTTTCGAATCCGTAGAAACCGTCAAGAGATAATTTTTTTTCGTATGATTACGCTGCGGGCTGTCCGAATTTTCGGCGGAGTGTATAAGCAGCCATTGAAACGCCTGTCGGAATCAACTGTGGGTTTGTGCAGTGAGGGGAAGTGTCGTTCGCGGATTCGTTATGTGGGTTGTTGTAGTACTGGCTGTGGTGCGGAAGGGAATTCGCAGAGGTAGAACTTTGAAGGATTTGCTGAGTGCTGGCGGTCTCAGGATGCGCTAGCCGGCGGGACGCCGACGTCCCGGCTTAACGGCAGCATAGCAGGCTGGAAGCCGACGGTCCCAGGTTAGCTGCAGCATGAGCAGGCTGGAAGCTCCCATTAGCTGCCCCCCACGACAACAGCTCGATAAAGGGACTTTTTATTCACCCTAGCCCAGGGCTAATCCGCCCGTGGATGTTTCTTTGTATTTTTGGTTCATGTCTAGACCGGTTTCTTTCATTACTTTGAGAACGCGGTCGAGGCTGATTAAATGGGCACCGTCGGACGCAAGTGAGAGGGCTGCTGCATTCAAGGCTTTCACTGCTCCCATTGCATTTCTTTCGATACACGGGATCTGTACTAATCCTTTTATGGGATCGCAGGTCATGCCGAGATGGTGTTCGATGCCCATCTCTGCTGCCTGTTCCATTTGATGGACATTACCGCCTAACATGGCGACGGCTCCTGCTGCGGCCATCGCACAAGACGTTCCTACTTCACCCTGGCAGCCGACTTCGGCACCACTGATGGAGGCATGTGTTTTCACAAGTGCGCCAATTACTGATGCAACGATCAATCCGTTTTGCATCGTTCGCCGATCCAGTTTGTTATTCTCACGCAAGGTTCTGAATACTGCCGGAATCAGCCCGGAGCTTCCGTTCGTGGGAGCTGTTACTACGCGACCGCCAGCGGCGTTTTCTTCGTTAACTGCCATAGCGTAAACGGACGGGCGCAAATCATTTGTATACCAAGATTGCGGATTCTCATCTTTCAATTTTGCATAAAGACTCTTTGCTCTGCGTTTCACATTCAGTCCGCCAGGCAGAATTCCGTCAGTAGCAAGTCCGCGCTCTATGCAGGCTTCCATAGCGTCGAGAACTGCGTCCATGTGATCTCGAACCATCTTCTCGCTAAGTCCGAGAGCTTCTTGATTTGCAATTACAATCTCGTATGGTTCTTTGTTGTTGTCGTCGCACTGTTTTACGAATTCGACTGCCGTATTGAAAGGATAAGGCAGCTGCTTTCTTTCATCGTCATCGCCGCTACTCTTTCGTTTGCCGGTAGCCAAATCAAGTTCTTCGACGAAGCCGCCACCAACTGAAAGCAACGATTGTTCGGCAATGATTTGCTCGCCGGATTTCAATCGAAAGCGCATAGTGTTGGGATGAGGAAGCGAGTTTCCGTCAATAGTCCATGCCATCCACAAAATGTCTTTGTCCGGATCAAATAGCAAACTGTGCTTATTGAGCTGGATATGGGGATCCTGTTTCAATTTGGGCATTGCGTCCCAAATCTCATCTGGATCTGCATGTCTGGGATGCAGTCCGCTTAGCCCAGCACAGATAGCTCCATCTGTTCCGTGTCCTAATCCTGTGGCTGAAAGGCTGCCATATAACTCGACAGATAAACGCAACTCAGGCGCCGAGTCTTCGCCCCTGGTCCTGTCCGACAACAGCTGCTCGATGTTCGCGTCTAGATATTTTCGGAAATCTAATGCCGCAACCATCGGACCCACCGTATGTGAGCTTGACGGACCGACACCAATTTTGAAAATGTCGAGGGGGCTTATGTAGTCTGCTTCGAGTCTCAAAGTTCTTCCCTGTTCCACGCTGGGACTTATTAATAGGCTAGCACGATTATCGCCGCAAGCTCCGCAGATTGCCAGATCACGGATTTCAGAATTCTTTTGTTTGTTTGCATTTGCTGTCAAGGAGCAGCCTCTGAGGCGGTTTTTCTGGTATAAACATGAGTTCTAGATTGCGCGGAGGACGGACATGAAGCTGATGTTGGTCGCACCTGAGGTCGATTCGTATGCAGTATCCAAGAGCGAGCCTACATCCGATTTGCTGAAGGAATTAGTCGAAGTCACAGAACGTGATACGGCTATGCCAATCATGCTGACCGGACCACTTGAGGGACGATTCCTCAAAATGATGGCTCAGCTTACCGGTGCCAAGCGCGTTCTCGAGATCGGTATGTTTACGGGCTACTCGGCGCTGTCAATGGCCGAGGGGATGCCGGACGACGGTGAATTAATTACTTGCGATCTCGACCCGAACTGCATTTCAATTGCCCGCAGCTTCTATGCTCGTAGCCCGTATGGAAAGAAAATCATAGTCATGGAAGGTCCAGCACTTGAATCCTTGAAGAAGATTAAGGGTCCATTCGACATGGCGTTTATTGATGCCGACAAACCCAATTACACAAACTACTATGAAGCTGTTTTGCCACTAATGCGCCAGGGCGGACTCATTTTGATCGACAACGTTCTTTATAGTGGAAAGGTTGTGGCTCCCGAATGTGAAAACTCGACGGCAATCGCGGCGTTGAATGATCGAATCGCAAATGATGAGCGCGTTGATCGCGTGCTGCTGCCTATTCGCGATGGTGTGTTTATGGTGCGTAAGCGCTAAAGAAAGTTTTCTTGAGTAGAAATGAAGAGTCAATTAGCGGAGAGTTAAAAATGACCACAGCAACTGGTGATGCAATCAAAATGAAGGTAAAACAAGCACGGCTTGAAGAGTCAGTTGGTAAGCGCGTTTTATTACAAGGTTGGGTTCGCAGCCGTCGAGATTCTAAAGGCGGATTCTCTTTCATCGATCTCAACGATGGCACAAGCATCAAAGGTGTGCAGGTTATTGCTGAAAAAGCTCTGGAAAATTACGAGAGCGAGATTCTCAAATGCGGAATCGGCAGCAGCGTCGAGATCATCGGTGATGTCGTCGCCTCCCCGGCTAAAGGACAAGCAACTGAGGTTAAGGCACTCTCGGTTAAGGTGTACGGTTACGCGGACCCCAACGAATATCCTTTGCAGAAAAAAGAAACATCCTACGAGTATCTACGCAGCATCGCTCACCTGCGTCCGCGCACTATGACATTTGGTGCCGTGTTCAGAGTTCGCAACGAAATCTGCAGATCGATTCACAACTTCTTTCAGAATCAAGGATTCATTTACGTTCACACGCCGATCATCACTGCATCCGATTGCGAAGGCGCCGGGCAGATGTTCAAAGTGAGCACGCTGGATCTCCTGAATGCACCGCGTAAAGCTGATAATCCAGCTGAGATCGATTTTGAACAAGACTTCTTCGGCAAGCCTACAAATTTGACTGTGAGCGGACAGCTTGAGGGCGAATGTTTTGCGACTGCACTGCACAGCATCTATACGTTCGGACCAACCTTCCGCGCTGAAAACTCCAACACAACTCGTCACCTCGCCGAATTCTGGATGATCGAACCGGAAGTCGCATTCTGCGATCTAGAAGGTGACATGGACCTGGCCGAGAGTTTCTTGAAGACGATCTTCTCCGATGTTATGAACAACTGCGCTGACGATATGGAATTTCTCAATGAGAAAATCGACAACACCATTCTCAGCACCTTGAAAGGAATTGTTGAAAGCGATTTCGAACGACTGACTTACACGGAAGCTGTTAGCATTTTGGAAAAGAGTGGTGAGAAATTCGACTTCCCAGTTAAGTGGGGAATCGATTTGCAAACAGAACACGAGCGGTATCTAACCGAAAAGAAATTCAAGAAGCCGGTAATTCTCACCGACTACCCAGCTGAAATTAAAGCGTTCTATATGAAGATGAATGCGGATGGTAAAACTGTTCGGGCGATGGATGTGCTCGTTCCGAAGATTGGTGAAATTATTGGAGGAAGTCAGCGCGAAGATAATCTCGAAATTCTTGAGCGCCGGATGAAAGACTTCCATTTGAATCCAGAAGAATATTGGTGGTACCTCGACCTGCGCAGGTATGGAACAGTGCCGCACGCAGGATTCGGGCTAGGTTTGGAACGCTGCGTTCAGTTCACAACCGGCATGGGTAATATTCGAGACGTGATACCATTTCCGCGCACGCCAAAGAGCGCTGATTTCTAATTAGTGTTTCGCCAAAGGCTCCGGAGAAATCTGGAGCCTTTCGGCAGACACGTCTTAATCTCGTTCGCTGCTAATTTCGTTCATTGAAAAGTAAGCTAGGAAATACTGCGAGGTGCTCATGCGTTCTAATCTTTCTTTATTGTTCGCTACTGGACTTTGTTTGATGGCACTGGTAGCTTGCAGCCCACCTGGTACAAACGTCAGCTACAATGGCGACGAAGTTACGATCAAGGACACTACCGGAAACGTCACCGCAAAGGCGGGCTCGAAAACGCCGTATCCGACCGACTTGCCAGTGCCTCAATATCCTGGCTCCGAGATGCTTGTAACCGCTGCTGATACCAGTGCCAATACAAGCAGCAAGTCGATGGCGATGTTAAAGACGACAGATTCTTCAGATAAAATTCTGGCGTTCTACAAAGAAAAACTCAGCTCGGCGGGATGGACAATCGACAATGCGATGGCAGGGCAGATGAGTTTTGTCTCGGCCAAGAAAGGTGAAAGCGCAATCAATGTGAGCATCATCAGTGGCGGAAATGACGGCACGACAACTATCAGCGTGAGCCTCCAGTAACAATTGGCGCCTTCCGGCTTGGGCGTTGCAGTTCACTGGCGCTCGCGTTGTGATCGACAGGTACTTTTCCAACCCCTTAAAAGCGATCTTTTTCCACGCCTTGGCAACGCACTCCTCTTTGATAATTAAGAGCCGGAATGTCAGCCTTTTCGGTTCATGCGTAAAAAATTTGAGAGCTTGTCATAGCGCAAAAAAAGATCCTTTTTATAGGACCCGTGAATGAGCCTAAAGTGCCCGTGCTCGCCGCCAATTTAGCTCCAATATCCTGCCTGAAGTGTGAGCTAAGATCTTGTTTGTTCGCTCCGAATCTCCTAAATGTGCGTGCTTCGACGTATTATGGGAAGCAATGCGAGATTCCGGCTTCGCTGGATGCATTAGCGGGTGTTCTAAATTTGCAAAGCAGGAAACTTCAATGGCGAAACGCAGAAATTTTGAGTATCAACCGCCTACGGGGCCCAGCGAAAACAGAGGCTCAATGAGCGTTTTCGACGAGGACCTGGATGCTCCACTTTCGGCGGGATCGGTCCCAAATATCGTTCCTGCGCTGTTTGGATTAGTGTTCATCGTAGCTGGTGCCTTTCCTTTTGGGGTGGCAACTGGTCTTATTAACATTCCGGGCTCTACTGTTCACTGTCCGTTGTTTGTTCTTGGCTCTGTAGGACTCGCCTTTATGGGAGCGGGCTCGATAGTATTCTGCAACGGAGTGGGGTTATCCAGGTTCCCGCGGTTCATGGGATTGCTCGGGTTGATCACCATCATGTCGTTCTTGACGCCTTTTGGATGGCTGGCAATATTCGCACCAAAAGTCGAGCTTATCGCTCGAATCTTCATCGGCTTCTTTGTTGGTGTTATCGGACTTGCAATTGTGATCGGCTTTGCACGTACGGTTTTCTTTGGTCCAGCCGTGCAAGTACAATCAGCTTTTAAAGGAATCTCTAGAAACCCTAATGATCAATATCCGCCTGGCTAGAGCGGGTTTTTAATCGCGAAGATCTTGATGCTGCCTCAAAGGACTTCGTGGGAAACTGGGAATATGTTGTTGTGACCTGCAGGAACTGCTATTCTCAAGTTCTACGGAAGCTGGAAGTCTGGCTAATGAAAACTGCTTTTGGAAGGATGCTGCAAAGTTTTCGGCTTTGCCATGGAAAGCTTCCACAAAGTGTTCGCAGCCTGACAACCGCTCTCCTAATTTGCTTCATTTTCCCAACTGTGCCCGTTTTTGCAGATGATTTCCACGGCGACTTCCATGACGACTTCGCTTTCGGCGACTTTTACCATTTTGGAGAGTTCGGTGATTCTCAAGCAAGTGCCTTTCCGGGACAAAATCCTCAGCAAGCAGCATTAAATCGATTCGTTGATAACGTGAACGAAGGCGTCGATGTCTTTGGCTCGGTAAGTGCAGTTGATATTACGCAAGTCCTGGTGTTTCCAGAGATAGATGCTGAAACATCGATAGAGGCATTCGACGAACATGACATTCAGCCGCATGAGCCGAGCGAGGATAGCGAAGGAGGAGGAGGATTTAAGTCCCAAAAGCCGAACCGTCAAGGCGCTCAGAATCCAAAGAATCTCAAGCGCAGCGCCGACGAAAAAAAGAAGCGGACTCGAGCGGTCGCCGATCAATTTTCGAAGTTGCTTCTGGGAATGGGACCGCAAACCTGGAGCTCTGGACTTTGCCGCGTCGATGTGTCGTCCGGCTCGGCGGCTCTAGTTATTGAACGAGACGGGGTAGTGTCGATTTTGGATCTCCACGACGAAAGATCCGGTGGAGTAAGTCTTACAGTCGCAGGAAACTCTGTTCGTCTCCATCCAGGTGATGAGGTAGTATTGAGTTCAAAATCCAACGCCACTTTTGCCTCGGTGCATAAGGACAGTTTGCCGAGAGTTGCCGTTCGCAACGTCAAAAAGATAGGTGCGGGAAATATTACAGCGTACCAGGCGGAGTTTTCAATTCCACATTGTTTGGCTAGTAATCTAGAGTTTCGGAAAGTTCTCCAGAGTGAAAACAGCGAAGGACGATTATTCGCCAACAAGATAATGAAAACAGCCGTGATCGTCAATATGATCACAAACTCGCACGGTCAATACAAGCCTGTTAAAACCGAAGGCTCTCCTATCTGATCACTTTGGGATTTCAGGTATTTTTCAGCTGCCTGCTGGCATGCTTTTCTAATCCCGCAAAATGTTCAAGGTGAGCCTATGAATGATAGAGCTGAGCAATTCGATTCAGCCACTAAAACGGATTCCTCTTCTGCGAATTGGAATAGACCATCCTTTTCCGACGAAGAAATGCGTTTGCTTTCTCACACCGAGAAGACCAGCTTCGTGGCCGATTATGGACTGCCGGTGGTGAACTTCGTCAAAGAGCATCCGGTTACAGCAATATCAACCGTTGCAGGATTAGCTGTTGCTTGGCGTTTTATTGCTCGCCATGCCGAAAAAACTTTAGCAAGTGCCGCTGAAGCGACGGCAAGTAATTCCGAATTACGCGCTGCCGCCGGACTTGAACGTTCTTTTTTGAAAGAATTAAGTGGTGGCAACCTCATAGCTTCCAAAGCAAAAGAAGCATACGCCTCTGATTTGTTGCAACTAGCGACCCTGCCCAAATCCTCTGTTGGCTTGGCTGACGAGACAATCGCCAGCTTTGCCGAACGGCAGCTCAGATCACGCGCAGCAATTACAGGGGAGCAGATTAGCTCCGAATCGATCGCGAGGGAGGCCGGGCGTCTCACCAAAATTAATACCACAGTATTTTCCGAAACCGCGCGCAGCGGAGAGATGAATCTTGGTGGACGAAGTTTAACGACGATGAGTAGAGATTCTTTTGCAAAGTTGGCGCAAGAAATGCAATCCAGGCACATTCCACCAATTGAGCAATTCTTGAAAGCAACCGGCCGCATCGGTGACGAGCAGATTTGCGCTGGGCTGCAAATGCAACAAAGCTTTGCCAGAGGCAGCGCGCCAAAACTAGAAGAAGTTCTGATTGAAAAAGGTTTGGCTTCAAATCCAGATGTCGACCTGGCCCTCTCCAGCCGGGCTGAATTGAAATCGGTCCTGAAGTCATTGAGAGAGAAATTATTGACGATTGAAGACGCACATGCTTCGAAGCTGAAGCCTAATTACAACCCTTAAAGGGATCGACGATTCTTATACTGCCAGCATCGCTATTGTTCGGCCGGTCAATCGTGAGGTATGGAAACAAACCGAGCTTGTCCATAACTTGTCCGATCACATGCGTAGAATTCGTATTTTCCGATACCAAAGACGCGGATGAAAGCTTGTACGAGGGCAAAGCTCCAATGCTTGCTGTTGACTTCATTAAGAAGACAGCAAGCAAAACGTAGAGTTTTGTTGGTTTCATGCAGCGTGTCCAACTTGATATGTTCTTATCTGATGCAAAGCTGAAAGCGAACACCCAATTGCATTCGATTAGGGTATAGAATTCAATTAGCGGTATAGAATTCCCTAAACCTGGCAGGTGGGCATGCTTCCTGTAAGCGACGATAAATCGTCCTGGACTTTCCCTGTTGTCGGCATCGGAGCTTCCGCTGGCGGGATTCAGGCTCTGATGGATTTTTTCTCTGCACTGCCTGCAAGCACGGGCGTCGCTTTTATCGTAGTTCAGCATCTCTCGCCTGACCATCCTTCAATACTCGTCGATCTTCTAGCCAAGCGTGCTTCATTATCCGTGCATAAGGCAGCTGATGGAACCGAAGTGCTGGTCGATTCCGTATACGTTGCTTCGCCTGGGCAAGTTATAAGCTTGGAAAATGGGTTCATACGAAGCCGTCCACAGGTAGGCACTACGAGAACGAACGCGATTGATTCGCTCTTCGAAAGTCTTGCGGAAGCTTGTGGCTCAAAGGGGATAGCTGTCGTACTTTCGGGGACCGGCTCTGATGGGGCTGCTGGTGCGGTGCAGGTCAAGCGTGCAGGTGGAATGGTGTGTGTACAGGACCCCGAAAGCGCCGCCCATAGTGGCATGCCTGGGTCCACGATCGCGATGGGCGTCGTCGATCATGTTGCGCCTATTGAAGCGCTCTCTCTCGAGTTGTTAGCTGCTGTGGCTAAATCGGAACACGCCACGCCGGCGGTCGAGAATTGGACTAATGAAACAGAAGAGTCATTGCGCGAAATCATTGCTCTAGTAAGCCGGCATGCAGATATCGATTTTGCTAGCTACAAGGTAACTCCACTCTTGTGGCGCGTACAAAGGCGGCTAGCCACCCGGCGCATAACTCGAATCAAAGACTATCTGGATCTGTTGCATGACGACCTGGCCGAATTGGAATCACTAATACGCGGCTTGCCAATACACGTTACTTCCTTCTTCCGTGACGAGAAAGCGTGGGCTGTATTAGAGCGTCAAGTGATTCAACCCCTAATTGCAAATAATGACGGAACCCGACCGATCCGTGTCTGGACCACTGCCTGTTCCACAGGCGAAGAGGCCTACTCGATCGCAATGCTGCTAGCGGACAACTGCACTCACGCCGATGGAAAGAAAATTGATTTCCAAATATTTGCTACTGACGCTTTGCCGGAAGTTGTGACAAAGGCTGCTCGCGGGCAGTACTCTGCCAAGGCAATTGAATCACTTGGCGAAGCGCGACGAGACCGCTACTTTTACCGAGTTGACGGATGCTTCCGCGTGAAGCAAGAATTGCGAGAGAAAATTGTATTCGCGCCACAGCGGCTGCTGCACGATCACGGTTTCAACGACTTGGATCTTGTTACTTGTCGGAACCTGCTAATTTATTTGCAACCGCAGGCTCAGCAGCATGTTCTTAGGCTTCTGCATACAGCACTTCGCATGGGCGGATGTCTGTTTCTGGGAAACTCCGAATCGCTTTCACCAAGGCAAGGTGGTTATAAGGCCATTGCCGCAGAACATAGAATTTATAGAAAGATCGGCGATGTCGAGGGCATGAAGATTGATCTCTCGAAGAGAATTGAAAAAGGCAGGGCTCAGCAAAAAGTCAGCGAAACTACACATTTGACCTTAATGGAGCGGCTTGACCTGCCCTCCGTTCTTGTAGATACGGAATTAAATATTTTGCGCCTTTATGGTGATACCAATGAATTCTTACGCTTGCCCGCAGGCGAGCCAAGCCTCGATCTTTACAGAGTTCTGGACCCACAACTGCGCACACTTGTAGCTAGCGTTGTCCGGCGAGCCGTGGAAGACGGACAAACGGCAAGTGCGGTGCGTCGAGCCTCAGATGATTTCGATGACGCGCTGACACTTCGAGTGACACCACTTGCGCGGGAGAATGGGAAAATTGATCGTTTGCTTATATCTTTTTTGGGAGTCACTTATCACGGCTTTCTAGATAGTTCGGTCGCTAAATCTGAAGGAACGGGACAGGATGAGCTGCGTTTGTCAATTGAAGAGTTGGATGCCTCACGAGAGGAATTGCAAGCACTAAATGAAGAGCTAAGGGCTGTAAACGAGCAACTCAATGTAAGCAATGAGGAGGTCAACAAAGTCAATGAAGCGCTTCGCACAAAAATAAGTGAGCTGGAGACTCAGAGTGATGTGCTCAGTAGTGGCCGCGTCCTGACGCTCTTTATTGATGCGCAATGGCGCATTCGTTGGTTCACGCCTGCGATCACTGAGTTGTTTCCTTTGCGCAAGTCTGACATTGGTAGGGAGATTACTGAGTTCTATCCGAAGTTTAACGATGAAACGTTTTTGCCTGACGTGGAAAAGGTCATGCTTCTCGGTCAAGTGCAGGAAGGAGAAACGCTGGGCCGTAACGGTAAGTGGTATCAGCGTCATATACGTCCATTCAAAAAAGATGCAGCCGAAAGCACCGGTGTTGCAATTACATTTGCCGACATAACTGCTCGCAAGCTTGCTGAGCAGGCTCTGCAGGAGCGGCAGATTTGGCTTAGCTGTCAGCGTCACGCACTTGAGTCCGCCCTTGACGGGCGGACATTGCCTGAATCACTTGGGGCGCTAATCCGTTGTGCTGTTCAGTCCTTGGGCGCTGGAACGCAGGCAGCTTTCTACCTGGCTAATTCTGACGGTAACCTCCACCATCTTGTCGGTATGTCCGATGCTTCTGCAGCTGCTGTTGACGGGTTTCAGACACACACCGGAGCCCCAGTCATTACTGTTGATGTTGAAGAAGAGCCTCTCTGGGAGCGCTGGCGTGATATGGCAAGGCGGCATAACTATCGTGCTTGTTGGAGCTTTCCGATTCGAACAACAGTAGGAAAATTCGTCGGAACACTTGCCTTTTACTTTCCGCATCCCACCGATGCGACGGAAAGAGAATTGGAGTTGGCATCGCTGCTCACACATACAGCCGCAATTTTGATCGCGCATCAAATGGAGACTGCTGTTCGAAAAGAAACTGAGCAAGCACTTCTTGAAACTGAACGACGGCTAAAGACCCTGGCAGACGGTCTGGTAGAAAAGAAAAAGTGAATTGTTGAGGCCTTCGAGAACTTTCTTCAAAGTATTTCGACAGGCATAAATTTAGCCCTCAGTTCAGCATCTGAATAGGTGGTGGATTTAAACCGTTGGTGCTTTGCCGTTCGTACTATTGAGCACCAAGGTCGGTATCAGCAACAAGCCATAGCAGAGGGCTCCAATTAGCAAGCTCGCGTTCAAACCCGCTGCGATACTAATAGCAACGCCAATTGCACTGCCTAAAACTCCGGCTGCGCCGTTTATTCCCCAGAACCAAGCTGCCAGGTTCTTGCCGCCCCTCTGGCAGAGCTGCATGCCAGTCGGAAAGCCAAATCCGAAGAGAATCCCGAGAGGCAAAATAAGTGCAATACAAAGAGCGGCTCTCGTCGCCAAATTTGCACCGGCAAAATGTATGAATCCCTGATTGATAAAATACAGCTCGCTGGCGGCAACCGCGCAGGTTAGCAGAATCCACATTAGCTGCTTGACGATGTTGTCCAGGGCAATACGCCCTGATAGAAGACTTCCCATTCCTGTGGCTAGTATCAAACTGAACAACACGATGCCCAGCCCATAAGAAGGATGTCCGAGAAATGTGCTCATTCGCTGAAGCAGCGAAATCTCCGTTAGCATAAATCCAAGACCGATTAACAGGAACCAAGCGCTGCCTGCAATTGCTAATTTCTTTTCGGCTCCCAAGACTGCTTTGCGCTGTGGATAAATAATTACCGCAACAACCATGATTATCGAAAAGACGATGATCAGATAGAGGTGGAAGATGGCGCGCGCATGCCCGATGATGGCGCTATCGCTATTTGCCAGCACCAGTTCCCACACCTTTGCAGGATTGGTCAATCGGACTTGATTGAAAAAAAATGGACGGTCATCCGTAGCGGCACTGCTGTCAAAAGCTTTATCCATATTTGCGCTCGGTAATGATTCTAATCCTTCCGAGCTTGCACCAATTCGTGGTGAAAAAAGAATTTCGAAATTCTCTTCTTTTGCACGCTCGTCAAGCGCATTTAACTGTTCTGCGGTGAACGGATCTCGAGCAAGTACCAGTGTAGCTAAATGATCTGAGCTTGCCATAAACAGATGAGAGTCGGGATTCTTGGCACCTGAGTCCCGCAGGCTAGCTTTTGCAAGGGAGAATAGCCGTTCTGTTTCGCTGTGTGCTTCTTGTAGATACCAGCGGCTGATTGTGATAACCCCGTGTGGGTTCAATCGCGATATGAAAGTTTTCCATGCTTCCAATGTATACAGTCCATTCTCCGAAAGGGCAAAAGCGCCAGCACCGGTCGCTGCCCAGGTGTCAATCAAACTCATTTGGATAATGTCGAATGTTTTTGTGTTGCTGCTTAGCCAGCTGCGTGCTTCATTGTTTATTAGTTTCAATCCTGGAATTGTTTGCAAACCTGCATATGATGCAAATGGCTCTGTCTTGCTCAGCAAATCGATTTGGATATTGTTGATATCGAGCGCCGTAATTTCCTTCACTCCGGCATGGAATGCGCTCAGCACATCACGCCCACCGCCCAGACCGATTATGCATGCGCTTTTCAAGGAAGGCAAAGCGTACGCCAGTGTTGTTACGTCATAGTTGAGAAAATCCAGATTCATCCCAGGGGCATACCTGTAAATCGGAGATTCTGCGCATCCATCAATTTGTAATGCATAATATGGAATCCGCAAATCCTTTGGCACCTTGCTGGACGGCCCCCACAGGTAGGGCGGCGCATTGGTCCTTTCGTTGTAAACGGTCACCCTGGAAATTGAGTTCCATTGATCTAGAGCAAGATCTTGCGCTGGGATAACTTTTTGCGCTTTCATCCATAATGGAAAAATGATGCGCGATGGCAGTAAAAGATTTACCGCCAGAAGTGCCAACAAGATTCCGGCAGCGACCTTTCGTTCATTTTTCGGTTGAGCAAAGCAACGGCTACTTAGCAGGGACAGCAAACTAAGCATGAGCACACCGCTTGGCGTATCCATCGCATTCATCAGCAGAATCGAAAAGAGGCAGCCGCTTGCTGCGCCGATCAGGTCAACGCCATACGTGTTGGGCACCGGATACGGTGCTCGCGTGATTGCGAGGCTGAGAACTACACCGGCATGGTAGTAGGGCCAGACTATGAAGTAGCATACCGTAGGCAGTGTCAGGAGTGTGAAGAATACATTGTCCACGATTACCATAGGAATCAACAACTGCGCTGCTAATGCCATTAACATGCTCATGCCGAACGATTGCGCGGATTCTGCCATCAGGCTTGCGTAGTTTGTTCTCTGTTCTTCCTCGTTGCCGCCGTGAACATGCAGCGCGCCCATCGTTAACCCGAACATAGCCACGCTAATAACAAGAAATGAGATGTGATACCAGGTCGTGACTGAAAATATGCGAGCTTGCAGTAACTGCAACGCCATCAAAATAGCGCTGGTAATGAACACACCAAAATAAAACCTTTGCTTTGGCGCCGGGCTCAATTCGCGTGATTACCTGACGCGCTAAGATTGACAGCGCTGGGGCGGACGGCGGTGGATACGCTAGTGCCAAGGATTGCGGAGGCTGGATTCTCAACCGGGATGGTAAGTACTGGTGCTTGAATCGGCTTAGCTGTACTTGCAAATTTTTGAGAAGGCACCGGTTTTCGGAATTGCATAGCAACATATTCATAGATGCTGATGAGAACACCGGTTACTACGAGCAAAGGCAGTTGAATGCTGACGTAGAGAACTATTGCATTGAAGCTGAATAGATCAAGCTTATGCATACTAAAACTGCCATGGAGGACGGATTTCGCCGTCGTCGTAATGGCGTACACCGCAGGTAGTACGGCGATTGAAAGCATTATTCCCATGCGTGCTGCTGGACCAAGAAAGTCTTTATGACGCAGGAATCTTCTTCCGTAGGCATAATTCTTGTATGCCCAGGCAAGAAGGATAAGTCCAAAAATTGAACTTGCCTGTTGGAGGCACTGCCATACTGTTATGTTGTAACCATATACGGTGAATACTGTTGGAGTTAGCGCTGCGAATTCACGCACACACCATCCGTTTGCATGCGTAAATCCGTCCCAAATTATGTGAGTCCATGCACCAATCAGAATGGATAGGCAGGCGTTAGCTAAGGATGCTAGCGATGGCAATCTGAGGCTGGGACAAATTTCACTGCATGCCTCCCGGTGCGGGTATGGCAAGAGCCTGGCAATGGATCTGATCGACAGATAAAAAATTGAAAGTAATATCAATCCGGCAGGTACGTCAAATGTCAAGCTGCCATGAAACGAATGCCCGGAAACGCTCCACATCCAATTGTGCAAATAGTAGCCAAGGTCTGGAGTGATGCTGCCCGTAATCAGCGCCGGCATGTTAAGCCGGGGACAGAATTTCTTTAGTGGCAGGACTGCCGCAGGGTGGGCAAAGGTGAATGGCATTCGTGATTAAGATGCGCTTGGAAACCCGATCGCTACGTCTATTTCCTTCAAGGTAACATTATTTTTGATTGCTGTGTATTAGAACTGAGATCGCCTCAGAGTGTCATTTTACGACCTCTTGAAAGCTCGCTCGATTTTGCTCTTATTCACGCATTGAAGATCAGGGTTTTGATCGTCAATGGCAGAGCGCTATTGGCACCAACGGGCTTGCCAATATCAATGTAATCACCGTAACTGTGATCGATGTTGTCCAATATCAGTAATTGCAGGTAGGGATTCTTTCGCTTAATTGCCTGCCCCAAAGCGAGCCCAACATCTTGCTCGCTGAGAATAATCAGTGCTTGCGTAGTGTTCTTGCATGCGTTTTCTTGTGCCGATTTGGCAAATGCCTCTGCCCAACGGTTGAGCGTTTCGTAACTTGCACGAGACAGATCGTTGATCACAATTGCTATTTTGTTTTGATCTTCCTGTCCAGGAATCTTTGTTGTCACATCGCGCAAGCGCGCCTCGATCTCTTCCGCGCTAGCATCCGCAGAGAGCTCGCCGAACGGACGTAGAATGCGAATATTTCGGAGCGGCAGGCAGTCCGTTGACGAAACTGTGACTGTGTGACCGCTAATTTGCAGCGAGTGACTACCAGCTCCGATGACGGTTGCGCGAATACCATCTGGCGAAATTCTATAAACGAGTTCACGCTCGTCTAGAGCTTTCAGCAATGACCGCGCAAGCAAGTTGCCCATGTCGCCATACGGAATATCTGTTTGTTGCGGCGAGGACATGCACTCTGAAACTCCTCCCGAGAACCAGTATTCATCAATCTGATAATCGTTTCTCAGAGGATTCGTTTGTAGTAAACGTTGCACTATTTGCGGTGCTTTCTTGCGCGTGCAGGCGTGCAGTATCACTTCAGAAAGAAGGTTGCAGAACAGTTGGGCTGCGTCTTTCTCTAGTTGCTTGCCTACTTTTATGAGCTTCAGTTTTGCTACACCGTCGAGAAAGTCTTCTGCCGAGTCAGTTAGAGACTTCACCATGTAGTCGCTATCAAGTTGGACGAAGCGTCCACCTATTCCCAGGCAACTGTAATCAATGCAGGCGCCGTTCTTAAATACGGAGAAATTGGTTGTGCCACCACCGATATCAATGTTGCAGATCGTTTTTGAATTGTCACGTGAGTAAGCTTCGGCGCCGGACCCTTTTCCGGATAGCATACTTTCAAGATTCGGTCCTGCTGCGGCGACAACAAAGTCGCCCGCGCATTCTGCTAACTCCTTAACGAGCTGTTCCGCATTTCTCTTCTTTGCTGTTTCACCCGTAATGATTACCGCGCCTGTTTGAATTTCGCTAGCGGTTACTTGCGCGTTGCGCAGTTCTTTTTCCACAAGGAGGCAAACCGCATGCGCATGAATTGCTCCAGCTTGATCAAGTGGTGTGAAATGAATAGGGCTTTGGTAAAGAAGTTTTCGCGCGACCACCTGAAGTTTCGGTACTTCATTTCCTCTTGCTACATTCGCTAGTTCCAATTCGGAAATAACTAGATGAGTCGTCGTCGTACCGATGTCTATTCCGATGCTTATAATGCTCGATGATTGAGACATACGCGACTACATCTCTTTCTGTAGCTTCACGCCGCTCATCTTTTTGTCGAGAATCTTTTTGCAGAGCTGAACAACGTAGGCCCCTGCTTCCAATGGTGGCGTTCCTGCCGAATGAATGTTTGACACGACAGTGCGGTCTGAACTAATCGTCTGCGGACCAGGATTGTACGTGATGTATGCGCTTAAACTCTGTGCGGAGCTCAGCCCTGGGCGCTCGCCGATTAAGTTCAACGCAATTTTTGCATGAACGTGGTGCGAAATTTGGTCAGCGATTGCTACTCTGCCAAAACGCACAATCACAGGACGACCAAAACTGATCCTTTCCAGTTCAAGTCCATCTGTCAAAATCGGCAGCAAATCAGGAATGTTCGCCTCGACTGCCGCGGCAGAGAGCCCATCAGAAATGACGATCTGGACATCCATATTTCGTTCGAGTTCGCCGAGTTTGGAAATCTCTTTCTCGTCGGCTTTCTTTCCCTTTGGTGGGTTGAGAATGAAATCCGATCTATCGGAGCAGAGTGTTTTGAGAACTAAAGCCTTCTCGTTTTCGACCAGATTTTTGATGAACGTTTCGGAGAGTTCCGAATGCACGGCATCGCGTGCTCGTGCATGGTCAGCGCGGAACTGCAACATGGCAGCAGTCAAAGGGCGGGCGCCGGAACGTCCGACTCCAAGTCGGGCGGGCGTGATTTCCTTTATGTCTGACGTGCTCATTTGCGTATTCCATTGGATTGCTTGTCATATTGGCAAGCGGGTTTGATATATTATGCGTTATAACTGCGCGAATCTTGCCGAATCTTGTATATTTTGAAGAATGAATCTCTCCACGACATTAGGGTCTGAAAAGTTTTCCTTTGCTTCTGTTAAAGAAGTGCTGGCGAAAGCTAATGAGAAAAAATCCGGCGACGTTTTAGCAGGCATCGCTGCTAGAACTGAGATTGAGCGTGTTGCCGCCAAGCAGGTTTTGTCCGAACTGACGCTAGACGAACTGCGGCAGAACCCGGTGATTGACTATGAGAAGGATGAGATCACGCGACTAATCGATGACTCGCTTGATGGTGTCGCATTCGGAAAAATCAAGAATTGGTCTGTTGCGGAATTGCGTGAATTCTTGCTTGATGCAGATACTGGTGCTGATGATGTATCAGAGATTCGCTTTGCTTTGACCGGCGAAATGGCAGCTGCTGTTTGTAAGATCATGTCGAATCTCGACCTGATGACGGCTGCCAAGAAATGCACTGTAATTGCTAAGGCGCGCACGACATTAGGTCTTCCTGGCGTGCTCGCGGCGCGTTTGCAACCGAATCATCCCAGCGATTCTTTAGCGGGTATAACAGCTTCTCTATACGAAGGGCTTTCATACGGAATCGGCGATGCTGTGATCGGTATCAATCCGGTCTATGACACACCTGAATCTGTTGGGCGCTTGCTCCACGCCACTGACAAAATTATTCGCCAATTGTCGTTACCAACTCAGAATTGTATTTTGAGCCATGTAACCACACAAATGAAAGCCATCGAAAATGGTGCCCCTGCTGGATTGATTTTTCAAAGCATCGCTGGTTCTGAAGCCGGAAACGCCGCGTTCGGGATAGACATTTCGCTGATAAAGGAAGCGAGCGATCTCGGCTCCAAAAACTGCAATGTCGATGGTGGCAGTTTTATGTATTTTGAAACCGGACAGGGTAGCGAATTGTCCTCGCGCTCGCATAACGACGCTGACCAGGTCACACTGGAAGCTCGCTGCTATGCGTTTGCGCGTACATTTAGGCCATTCCTCGTGAATGATGTTGTTGGTTTCATTGGACCTGAATATCTTGCTGATGGACGCCAAATGATCCGCGCAGGTTTGGAAGATCACTTTATGGGCAAGCTGCTTGGAGTGCCGATGGGGATTGACGCTTGCTACACGAATCATATGGACGCGGATCAGAATGACCTCGAAAACTTGACGGTGCTGTTGGTGGCATCGGGAGTCAATTACTTTATGGGCGTTCCGATGGGCGATGACGTCATGCTGAGCTATCAGTCCAGCAGCTATCACGATGTGGCGTCCTTGCGCGAATTGATGGGATGCAGACCTGCACCGGAGTTTGAAGCGTGGCTTGAAGAGCGCGGGCTGATCTCGAATGGCAAGCTTACCGAACGCGCAGGAAACGCTAAGCTAATCGCTGACATGTGCGCCGCCGCACGATGAGCTTTCGATGAAGCAATGACATTTGCTGTGGGCGATAACACGATTCGTTTGCGCGAATCGGGATAATGAACTCGACACGATGGGCGCGCTGTGAGAGGGTCGGACGATACGGTACGCTAGCATCCGGGCTGCATTTCGGGGGGCGAACGATGCTTCGTGATGGCCAACGATGCTTCGCATCCCGATCCGGGAACGTTGCCACGCTATGGTTTAGATTGCTTGTGCAGATAGAAAAAAAGACCCCGATATTCCTCGCAATACACTAGAATAAGGTTCAGCACGGCGTCGTTAACCAAACGTCTGCAAACTAAGGAATGAACACGTTTAAGTCCAGTTTTAGCCGAATCACCAAAAGCAGTCTTTGCTTTCTTTCTGCTTTCTATTTGCTGTTGCCAAGTTCGACCATGGCTGCCGAGGGTGATTACCATTTCGGTCGGGCAATGCAGTACGAAATGGGCGGTAACGTTGACGCAGCCATTGCTGAATACCGCCGCGGGTTGAAGCAGTCGCCAGATTCGGTTGATGGGCATACCCGCCTGGGGACGCTGCTTTTGGACGAGGAGGGCGACGTTGATGGTGCTATTTCCCAGTTCGTAACGGCTTTGACGATTGATCCCAGCTGTAGTTTCTGCCAATCCCGCCTTGATGAGGCGGTTGTGCGCAAAAATGCCAGCGTTCGCGAAGGCATCAATAGAGGTAATGATTTTTACAGAGCCGGACAGATGGCTCGATCCGCTGCAGCCTACCGCATTGCCATTCAAGCTGCTCCCGATGATGCCGAAGCGAGAAATTGTCTGGCCTGGACCTTATATAGGATGGGGAAGCTGGAAGACGCTCTGACTGAAGTCAAGGAAGCGCTCAGATTAAAACCCGAAGAACCTGAATACGTAAACACTCTGGCTTGCGTGCAGTTCGATTCGGGTAACGTTGACCAGGCTATCGCCAGTTTCAAAAAGGCGATTTTGAAGAGCAAGAACCCGAATCCTGCTGATTTTTATGGTCTGGCCATTTCATTCCTTTCAAAGGGCGATGAAACCAACTCGGTCAAGAACTTCAAAGAAGCGGTCAAGTCGGATCCCAATTACACCAATGCGTCCTATTTACGGGACAAAATAGGGATGTCGGTGCATACGTTGGCTCTTCATGACAAGCTGGTGTCCATTAGTGGCAATCTGGAAGAGCTATTAAAACCAAAACCGGAAAACGATGCTCAGAAGCAATCGGGAGCGGGTAAGTAAAAGTTAAGGTTCGGCTTTGCTGTCCTTTTGAACTTTTTTCTTGTAGCTGTCGTCATACAAGATATCGGCAGAATCCGAAATTCTTCTCCTCATGAGGTTGCGTATGAAAAAACTGAGTCGCTACGGCATTGTGCTCGGGCTTATGGCAGGAGTTGGCACTTTGATGCCTGCTTTCTCCCAAGAAGGCCCGCCCCCAGGCCCCGAGACTGAACTAATGGAGAGCGTGGATATCGCGATTGAAAATGCGCCTCCGCCGTTCACTGGATTTGCTAGTGTTGTCGGTGCCGGTGAGATGCCAGGCCCGGGAATGCCAGGAATGGGAATGCCAGGAATGGGAATGCCAGGAATGGGTGCGCCCTTCACCATGCCTCTGCCTCCACCTGGTGGTGAAGGTCCAGAAGATCTAATTGCCTTCCATCACGGCGGCAGCGATGTTATGTTGCTTCGCTCGCTGACCGACAGTTCCTTCTCCGACGAACAGCTCGAAAAGATGTATCAAATCAAATCCGAGTTTCAGGACAAGTCCGGTCCAAAGTTTGTGGAGATGATGTCCCTGGAGCGCAACTTGCGTGACCTTCTGACGCAGCCGGAGTTCGATAAGTCAAAAGCTCAATCGATGCAGAACAAAATCAATTCCGCCAAAGCTGATCTTGCCAACTTGCGTTTAGATGAACGCATGTCACTACTGGCGGTGCTCACTCCTGAGCAGCGCAAAGAAGTTCGTCATAACTACATCAAACGAGCCGATTTCGGTATGGCAGGTATGCACATGATGAAGTTCAAGCACCGCGGCATGCGCAAGCACGGCGGACCAGGCGCCTGCCCCATGGGCGGTGGTGGTCCCGGCGGTCCAGACAAGAAGTAATCTTCTATAGCTCAATGCAACGGCTCACGTGTTCACTCGCGTGAGCCGTTGGTTATTTTTCTGGATGCGAATATTTGCGTGGAAAGTTTCGAAGGTCCACCTTCATGAAAATCGACGACGCAACGATACAGCTTTAGTTCTGGCGATTAATACAACTTGCCGTTGGAGGCGACTTGTTGGAAGATGCCGTGGCCGGCTGTGACTTGATGTAAGCAGGCGTGCATCTTCATCATGTTGCCTACCAGGACTTTGTCGATTTTGTCTTGGCTAAGGTACATTTGCTTGAGCAGGTTGCTTGTTTGCATCAACGCGCCGATTGAGTACTCTGCGGTTGTCATCGAGAAATGTTCTTTCTCGAAATCAACAGAGTGCATCTTTCTTCTGCCGAGTAGGTCTGCGTGCATTTCGCGAACTACCTCGGAACTGCTTGTTGCAATCACCGCTTCCTGACCGGCAAACAGAGTTTGGTTACGTCCGCCGACATGAAGTTTGACGGATGACAGTGCCGGTTCAAAGATGTTTCGAACTTTCACACAGTCACCCTTCACCGAAATTGCCAGCATCGAACCTTTCTTCGCTTCAATCACGCAACGTCCAGCCTGGATTGTTGTCGGCGCTATTGTATTGACGAGAATTTCTCCGCTCTTCAAGCTGATGTGGCGCTCGTTCTCAGCCTTCACCTTTGTACCGTTCAAGTACTTGTACACGAAGTTAGTTGATGCACTTGTGTGAATTTGAGGCGCGGTTGATGTCAGCTTGATCGGATCTTTCATCGCAACAGGGACGAAGTATCGTGAGTCGTTAGATTCACGATAGGCGCGCGGTGCTGTGATTTCGACTCCAGCTTCTGCCTTAGGAGTACCGTTGCCGGTGTTGTTGAGGAGTTGATTCATCAAATTGTGGAAGGCGCCCAACATTTGTGGTGTCATGCGATTCTTTTCTGCGCCCTCGAGTCCGTCGCCTGCGGCCGAGTTGAATACATCGTTCGTATTTGTATTCATAAGCAGCCCTGGAACTGGTCCTGATTGCGAATTGGATGGAATGATAAAGTCGGAGGTGCCTAGACTTGCAACTTTGTTATCCGATAGCGTGATTTGTTGACCCATCGCAATTTGCAATGGAGCATTTTGGCCGCCGTGATTAACGTTCATCGAGGCTGGCTTACCAGACAAAGAAGAAATCACAACTTGACCAAATCTGCTCGCGTTTACTGATGCCACTGAATTCGGTGGTACGGTTACCGGTCCCATATTAGTGTTGATGATTACCGGAACGTCGGCCGCAAATACTGTCAGCTGACCATCTTTCAATGTCAGTGTGTGGTTACCCGTCACAGCGAACACGCTACCTGGTGATGCAAGCATCATCGTAGATGGATCGCCCAAGAATCCCAGCGGTTCGCCGGCATCGTGCGAAGTTATCCAGTGTTTGAAACCAGCTTCTTCCGGTCTCTGCGCAAGATAACGCGGTGAGTCTTGTCGGTGCTCTTGTACTGGGATTGACCGGCGGGTCAGGTCGGTTGGCGGCAATCCCGTAAAGAATGATGGTGTTGTGAAGATCCGGTTATTATTGTTGTTATTTTCTAGAACCTTTACGCCCAGCGCGGAGACTTCAGCAACAGGCAAGCAGTTGATCGCGTTACACTTAAATGCTCCGTGCACAATTAGAAGTGCAAATGGATATGGGCTCAAGTAACCAGCGTTCTGGCTGGCGAGATCCAGCGTTTCTAGATTCAAGTTACCGACAGCTACGAACTCGCCAGCAAAGAGGCTTCCCTTGCCGCTGATGTTGAGATCGAGGTTCGGCCCCGAATGGAATCCGATACGACCAGAGGTATTGTTTTTGTTTGTAGCCTGAACGAATCCATCGATCACAGCTGTTAGCTTTTGTCCCGGCTTGCTGGAGAAGAGTATGCGACCACCTTCACCGTCGGTGCCATTTGCATAAAGCGCACCGCGCTGGGAGACATACACACCGCCTGAATTTTGGAAGTCAATGCGCCCGCCATTCAATCCATTTGCCAGAAGCAATCCGGTTGAACCGTTTACGCTTCTGTTGCCGCCGATGTGGAATGTGCGATCAGATGTTGTGGTGATCTTGATGGTGCCCGCACTGCCACCGCCATAGCGACCGAGTGGATTCCATCTCCAGTTGCCTTCACCCTCGCTTTGTTCGTTACCTTCGCCCTCGCGAGGTCCGACATATTCCCAATAGCCCTGGCGATCAAGTGTCAGATAGCTTGATGTATCCATTGTCACCGAATCGGTGTTGCAGGCGCCGCATCCGGCTTGCAGGTTCTTGCTGAGAGTTGTGATGTTGCCACCATTGGCGCTCAAGCGTCCAGAAGCATCTAGATTTCCGACTCGGATATTCTTCGCGGCGGTTAAGGTGATGTTGCCGGCTGATTTGCCGAGTCCGTATCCATTAGTTGAAATGTTGGTGCAGGAGTTCAGCTTGATGGAGCCCTTGCTGCTGGTGATGTTTACGTTGCCGCCATTACCGCCGATTCCGCCGCCTTCCTTGCCGTATGAACCCGGCATTCCGCCGAGCGCATAGATGGAGGTCGCGTTGCGGTTCAAGATATCCTTGCGTGCAGTGATGGTGATGTTGCCAGCGTTGCCACCTTTGCCACCATTTCTTCCATAGATGGAGCCGCCACCATTACCGCCAAGAGTGCCGATCGGAGCTTCAAATCGAATGCTCCCGCGCTTCGAGGCCAGTGTGATGCCACCAGCATTGCCGCCGTTGCCACCGCCATAGATACCCCAGCCCCCATTGCCGCCGAAGCTCTGAAGGCTTCCATACAATTTGATGTCGCGTTTTGCCGTGACTGTTACGTTGCCACCATTGCCGCCGCTGCCACCCTTGACCTCGCCGGAGCCGCCATTGCCACCATAGCTTCCGATGTTGCCGGAGCTATAGAGATTGCCGCGGCTGTTGAGTTTGACGTTACCGGCGTTGCCGCCTCTGCCGCCGTGAAGGAATCCGCTGCCACCATTACCACCATTGGAATTGATGTCTGCGGTGTTGACCAGGGAGCAGTTGGCTAGCAGTTTTACATTGCCGGCGTTACCACCACGTCCGGCAAATATTCCATTGCCGCCGTTGCCGCCTGTGGAGCTAATGCCACCGTGATTTCTTAGACTACTGGCTTGCAATTTAATGCTGCCACCATTACCGCCGCGACCAGCTAACACACCGATGCCACCATTACCACCGAGGCTTGCTATGTCCCCGCAATTTTCGAGGCTGCCACCGCTGCTGATCTTGATGCCGCCACCATGGCCTCCGGAGCCACCGATGAACGGTCCGCGCAATCCTTCCCCTTCGTAGCCGCCTTTTCCGCCCTTCCCGGATTCACTATCCTTGCCGCCTTTACCGCCTTTTCCGTAACCCTCACCGTCGCCGTAGCCACCTTTTCCACCGCTGAACAATAGTCCGCTGCCATCGCCACCGATGCTGATTATGCTTGCGCTGTTGCTGAGTTGGTTACCAGCAAGAAGTTTGATGTTTCCACCGTTGCCACCATCGCCTGCGCGCAAGAGGCTATTGCCGCCGTCGCCGCCTGCAGATCTGATGTAGCCGCGATTGGCCAGCGAGCAGTCTGCTGAAAGTGTGATGCGACCGCCATTACCACCGTTACCGCCGCGAAGGATGCTGTTGCCGCCATCGCCACCGATCGAGTAAATGCCGGCTTTATTACTTAAGTAGCGTCCAGCGCTCAGTGCAATGCGACCACCGTTGCCGCCATTTCCGGCTCGTAAGAAACCGTTGCCGCCGTCGCCACCAATGGACCGTAACGTGCCCCGGTTTGTGAGGCTGCGCCCGGCGCTCAGCTTGATGGCGCCACCATTACCACCGCGTCCACCAATTAGCTTGCCATAGCCGCCATCACCACCTGTAGTGCTGATGTTGCCACGGTTGCTGAGTGTGCAATCAGCGCTGAGTTTGATAGTGCCACCATTGCCCCCGCGTCCGCCGAATATGCCAGCTCCACCATTACCACCGGATGATCGCAGGCTGCCGTAGTTGTAAACGGAAGCTCGCGATGAGCTTAGTTTGATGTTACCGCCATTGCCGCCCCTGCCTCCGAAGATGCCGACGCCACCGTTACCGCCTTTGGTGCTGATAGTTGCGCAATTATCGACATCCAGGCGGGCTATGAGTTCGATGCTGCCACCATTGCCGCCCCGTCCGCCGATTAGTGATCCGTTGCCACCGTTTCCACCTGATGAGCTGAGGCGTGCTCCATTTCTAACATCGCCACGTCCAGCGCTCAGTTCGATAATGCCGCCGCTGCCACCATGTCCACCAAGCAGCTTGCCGTTTCCGCCGTCTCCACCAGCAGACGCCAGGCGTCCTTCGTTTGAAACGTCCCCGCGTCCGGAGCTGAGGGCAATACTTCCCCCCCTGCCGCCGGCTCCTCCAGTTGCCAGACCATTTCCGCCATCGCCACCGGTGCTTGTGATGCGTCCTTCATTTCTTACATTGCCGCGCTCAGAGTTGAATTCGACATTGCCGCCTTTGCCGCCAGAACCGCCCAGAAGACCATTGCCACCATTTCCACCGTTGCTGCTGATACATGCTTCGTTTTTAACATTGCCGCGTCCAGAGCTGAGTTCAACATTGGCAGCGTTGCCGCCGCGTCCGCCCGCGAGAACTCCATTAGCGCCGTTGCCGCCGGTCGCGCTAATCTGTGCGTAATTGCGAACTTGTCCGCTCGATGAGGTGAATTTGATGCTGCCGACATCGCCACCGCGGCCGCCAGCTCCGATTACCGTATTGCCGCCGTTGCCACCGGCGGCGGTGATGGATGCATTGTTGCGAACGTCGCCACGTTCGCTGCTTAGTTTGATTGAGCCGACATCTCCGCCGCGTGCACCACCGGATCCATTGATCAGGCTGTCGCCCGCGTTTCCGCCTGTTGCTGTGATGTTGCCATAGGTACGGACATCACCACGGCGGCTTGCGATTGATATGCTGCCGGTGTCACCGCCTCTTCCGGCAACAGCTCCGCTGCCACCATTTCCGCCTGTTGCGATGATGCCGCCGCCTTCACAGTGATCGCCGATTGTCACATCGCCGTTTGATGCAACTGAAACTCGTCCGGTATTTCCGCCGCGAGCAGCCAGTGCGCCTGATCCGCCGTTGCCGCCGCTAGTGACGATGCTACCGGCAACTTTGACTTCTCGCGATCCATATATATGGATGGAGTGGGAGTCGGCGCCCAGTCCACCGACCAGAAGTCCGGATGAACCGCTGCCGCCACGAGAGACAACATCTGCGTAGAGTTTTACGGAACCATCGCGGGCAACGATACAGACGGCACCGTTTGAGCCGCCGTTAGACCCGACAAGTGCGCCGTTTGCTGAGCCGGCATCGCCGCCGATGCTCGCCACGTTGCCATAGACCCGAATATTTCCGTCATCAGATTTGATCGTGACCCCGCCAGCATTGCCACCGCGTCCGGATACACCCAAGCTTGTAGCAGCATTACCGCCGGTTCCGCCTTGCGAAATGGCTGAGCTGATCTTGATGCTTTCATCAGCGAGCAGTTCTACTGAACAGGCGTCGCCACCTGCGCCGCCGAGAAGTCCGCCATTACCGCCGTTGCCACCTAGTGCATTTACCTGATGAAGTTCGATTCGCGATCTGCGTGATTCAACTCGAATTAAACCGGCGCTGCCGCCGTTCCCAGCAAGAGCTGCTGAGTTGCCGCCATTGCCGCCCTGTGTAACTACCGAGCAAGCTTCGATGCTGTTATCTGCGCGCATTCTGATTGAACCGGCGCTGCCACCATTGCCACCAAGTACGCTGCCGTTGCCACCATTGCCGCCAATGCTTGCCACTTCGCTCAGTTCAATATCTGAATCGCAAGATTCAATGCGGATAGATCCGGCACTTCCACCGCTTCCGGCTTTCAACGTTGCGTTGCCGCCATTGCCACCGTGGGTTAGCACTGAGCCTGCTTCGACGTCATCGTCAGCAAGCAATGTGATGCAGCTGGCGCTGCCACCATTTCCGGCTAGTGCAGCACCGTTGCCGCCATTTCCACCCTGGCTCGTTACGTTGCCGAGTTCGAGTCCGGATCTCGAGGATACAGCGCGAATCGAACCGGCATCGCCACCATTTCCACCGATTCCAATCGAGCTTGCACCGTTGCCGCCAATTGAACTTAGATCGCATGCTTCAATGCTGTAGCGCGCATCGAGATTGATACTGCCGCCTGCTCCACCATTACCGCCGCTAACAAGTCCGCCGCCGCCGTTGCCACCATTGGCAGTGATTGCGCCTGTGTCGATAGAACCACGTGCTGCGACAACGATAACATTTGCTGCGCTAGATCCGTTGCCACCACTACTGAAGGCTGAGGCACCGTTCCCACCCGATGTGTTGATGCTTCCGGTTTTGACGCCAGAATAGCCGCCGGCATAGATATCAACGAAACCGGCTTCGCCACCGCTCCCTTTGCTAGCTGACTTGCCTGCGGTCAGTATATCGCCCGTTCGAACGCTGCCGCCTGCATGGAGCAATAAGTTTCCGGAGTGTCCACCCGATTGCAACGCTTGCAAGTCGATGTTGCCGAAGGTGAGGCTTCCGCCGCTTGTAATCTTCAAATCGCCAGTACGGATGCCGCCTCTAGTTGAATAGCTTCCGATGTTTGCCTCACCGCTCGTATTGACGATGATGTTGCCGCCGACAGAATCTGTACCTTTAGCTTCTGTATTGATACTGTTTCCACTAACGTCACAACCTAGAGTTATGGTCACGTGCCCGGCGCTACCGTTGGCTTGAGAAACTGACGTATTGATGCTGTTGAAATTCATGCCACCGCTACTGGTGGCGATTACGTTCCCGCCGAATTGCTTGCCGCTTGCGTTGATATTTGTGACTTCAATAAGTCCGCCTGCCTGTATTGTTACTGGTCCCCCCTTGGAACCCTGTGATGCGCTACCAGCTCCGCTTAGTCCGCCCATACTTAGCAGATCGCCAGCTTCTACTTTTCTTGTGGAAAGTAGTTCGACGCTGCCACCGTTTCCGCCGGCTCCGAACGAACCATTTGAACCTGCACTGCCTGCTGTTCCTGCTTTGCCAATGGCGCCAGCGTTTCCGTCTAAGCCTGCATTGCCGGATTTCCCTGCGCTGCCACCGGCGGCATTTGCGCCAGACGAACCGTTGCTTCCTGCTTTTCCGAAAACAAGGAGGAAGCCTAAGCCGCCATTGCCTCGACTGCCAGCTGAACCGGCGTTACCAGCAGCTCCGCCAGAACCAGCCGCTCCGCCTTTACCGGCGGCTCCTCCAAGACCGGCATCACCAGCGGAGCCCGCGGCGCCACCTGATCCTGTCAGACCACCACTACCACCGGCAGCTGAAACATTTCCACTTATTTTGATGCTACCCGTCGCGTCGACAACTATTTGACCGCCGTTGCCACCGACACCACCAGCACCACCTTTACCGCCGTTACCGCCATTGGCTCCGTTGCCGCCTTTGCCACCGTTGCCGCCGTTGGCACCATTGCCGCCGTTGCCGCCATTACCACCAGCTCCTGCATTGCCACCGTCGCCGCCATTAAAACCATTTAGATGACTGAGCGATCCTCCAGAACCGCTTTCGCCAGCTCCACCGTTTCCACCATTGCCGCCAGCTCCACCATTGCCGCCACGTGAACCATTGCCACCAGCGCCACCATTGCCACCGCGGCCGCCAGCGCCGCCAGCACCGCCTGTGCCACCGATACCACCGGCGCCACCCTCTGCTAATAACGTGGATGATTCTACTTTGCCATTCTTTGAGCTGATTTTAATTGTGCCACCATTGCCGCCGGCGCCGCCGGCACCACCTGTGCCACCGGAACCACCTGCCGTCCCATTACTTCCATCACTTCCATGGCCGCCACTCGTGCCATTGGTGCCGTTGCCACCATTGCCACCACTGCCGCCATGACCTCCATCTCTGCCGTCGCCGCCACTTTTGCTTTGACCATTATTACCGCCAATTGATCCGGAACCACCGCTTACGCCATTGCCACCGGCCCCGCCGTTAGCACCGATGCCGATGCCGTTTGCACCGTTGCTACCGTTGCTTCCCAGCAATCCATTGTTGCCGCCAGCCTGCCCGGCCGTTCCCGTGTTCAAGCCTGAAAGCCCATCAGTTCCATTCTTGCCTGCAGTGCCAAGCGAACCGGCTGTTCCTGTGTTTCCTCGGCCGCCGATTCCGCCGCTTGCATTTACCAGACCCAGAAATATGTCGCCAGTGCCTTTATTGCTCACAGAAATCGTGCCGCCGATGCCGCCCTTTCCGGCAAAACCATCTGCTCCGTTGCCACCGAGGGCAATCAAATTACCTGTGCGGATGTCGTTGCATCCTGCAAGCGAGTTCGTATATATATTGATTTCTCCGCCAGCGCCACCTTGCCTGCTGCTTGCGTTCCCGCTGGCACCGCTTGCGTAGATGTTGCCTACTGTGATTGCTCCGTCGGCGCTTATCGTGACATTTGCGCCATTAGCTCCCGCCAAACTTGGCACAGTGCTAACATTGCCGAGTGAAATTGAGCCGGTTGAGCTGCTTCCTGCTGTTGCTGATGCATTAAACGTCGCACCAGCTGTATCGAAGCTGATATGTCCTAGTCTGATGCTTCCACCTGTGCTGGAGTTCTTCTCGTTTTGCCAGTCGTAACCGGCACGCAAATCGACCAAGCCACCTTGCGTATTTATTTGAGAACCAACGGTGGAATCTAAAATTCCATGCGAATAAATGTCACCAGTTGCATAAGCTACAAATACGCCACCGTTTGTATTGAACACCGGGGTAAAGATCGTGAAGATAGAAGTGCCTGTGTATGGCCAAAGTCCAAAGTTGATGTCTCCATTCACCATAAATGTAGGGTCGCCCGTCAACTCCAAGTTTGAAATACTCAGTCCGCCATTGCGCACTGCGACACTGAGGTCACCAGCCTTGACCGAGACGTCACCGTTGAGATAGTCGACATCAGCCTTGACCATACCTGATGGGCTGACGAAATTGATGGCATTTGCTTGGACCAATCCGCCACTCAAATCGAGGGTCGCTTTCTCAAGTACTGAACCCGATGGGCTGAAAACAGTTCCGAGTGTTTCGAACAATACTTGATCTCGGGCAATGATGCTGCCGACCGTATTGTTGACGTTCAACGTGCTGCCAAGCGTATTGCGGATGCTGATGCTGCCGTTTAGCGCTTGCATCAGGTTTGAATTCTGAAGTGCAGCAGTGACGGCATTGATGTTGCCTGCGTTGGCGATGATACTGCCGCTGTTAATTATGTTTGCTGCGGTCATTGCGGCGCTCTGAGCGGCTTGCATGATGCCGGAATTGTTGATGATATTGGCCGCAGTCAAATTGAGATTTTGAGCAGTGAAAGAGCCCTGGTTTGTGATGTTGGTGGCGCTAACCGCGATGCTTCCGGCGCTGTTAATTGACGCGCCGCTTGCATTCAGGAAGTTATTAACGTTGATGAAACTGAAGTTGAAGTTGCTTACAGTATTGGTCAAGTTCAGCGAACTCAGAACGGATGTCGGTATGTTTGAAGAGACAAGCGAGTAGTTGCTGAAGTTAGCTCCACCTAAGTTCAAAATACCGGTTTGGATATTTGGATTAGATGAGAGAAGGTAAATGGTGCCATTGTTATTGACGTGGCCGCCCGTAATGTTGAGCGTGCTGGAATTCAGCCCGTCATTCAAAGTTGTATTGAGAGCGCTGCTCCCGAAATCGATGACAAGTACATTTCCATGAGCTACATCTAGCCCAGAGCCTGGAGTTGCGTTCAGCACGGTTGTCGTGCCACTTGTAGTGGCACCGCTGGCCGGGTTAGTTGCCGCAGTTGGGTCGTCTGCGAAAGCTGAGAGCGGTGTCACAAATGATGACACCAGAAAAGACAGCGAACTAAGTATCGACACAAATCTGGGTGCTTGTGTGTTGGATATGCGTTGTATCATTTTCATCAGTCTATTAGTCTCTCAAGGAAGTGCTGATAATGTTTTTGAACATTTGTCGAGGCGCTGGCATGGTATCACATATGAGGACACCAACATCGTGTGCGGCTGAAGCCGGGCTGCGCCATGTATGGCGGCTGACCCTGCCGTCGCGCATGGCGGTATGATAGATAGTGGGCTACGAACCGCACTTACGGTTATTACTAATGAGATGCGCGCGTTTATGAACGGTCGTTCCAAAACCTTTGTTGTAAGCAGGGTCTCGGATTCCAATATGTATTTTTAATCTGCCATTCAGGCTTCACAATTTGGCACATTCGTTTGCGTATCTACAACATTCACAAGCGAAAGTACGCACCAGGGATATGCACTTGGTGGCAAAGTGTATAAATGAGAGCGCTGTTAGAGTAAACTATTGGTGAACTGAGAGCGTGCTGGCAGCCGTTGTTTCAGCCGCTCTCCGACTCTATGATTTAGGAATTTCCATGAGTGAATCAACAATTGATTTTGCCAAAGTCATTTTTGAATCGACTGATTCATATGAGACGACGAATAACTTGCATTCACTCCTACGTGAGCTGGAAGGTCCCGCTGATAACAAGTTTGCTGTACGGGCTCTACACGAGCTAGCCGCACTTCTTGAGCATGAGGCTAAGCATCGGGATGACGGTTCGGTCGCCGCAAATAGGAGAAATCTTTTCATCAAGACGCTCCGGATTCCTGGCAACGATGAGCCGATCCGTGTTCTTCTCAATTCGGCAGTATTCACGCCCGAGTTCTGGGGGCGAACCTTTGCCGAGGGAATTCTAAAAAGCAAGGAATCGTTTTCCGGCAGAAGCGCTGTTGAATTAGGAACTGGGTCCGGATGGATATCGCTGCTACTTTTGAAAAGCACTTTCACCACTCGCGTTCTGGGCCTCGACATTAATCCGATTGCGGTTTTGCTTGCCAACCTGAACAAGTGGCTGAATGGCACCAAAGCCGATGGCAGCTTTGTTTATTCAGCGGCTGGTGTACCAATCCCGAAAGCTTTTCGCGCAGAGGTATCCGACTTGCTCGGATATGCGCTAACTCAAGGAAGCAAATTTGATCGAATTATCGGCTGTATTCCCCAGGTTTTGCATCCGCTTCCAGAGAAGGCTGAGCAAGGTGATGATCTCTCGTACGAAGATCTCTATGATCTCAGTAATTACTGTTTTAACCAGGGAATCCTGGAGGATCGCTTCGGTTTGCCATTGATCGCGCGTGCTCTTGAAGAAGCACAGCTTTGTTTGAACCCGAATGGGCAACTGCTTTTTATTCTCGGTGGCAGACCTGGGCAACATGCAATTGAGGAAGTCTTCAAGCGTCGTGGATACAAGCCGCAGCTCGCTTGGGTGCGCAGAATTCAGCAAGCTGATGATACTGATCTCATCCAACTTGTTCAGCTTGAAAAAGCATATGGGATAAAATTCCATTTCTTCTCGTCGCCGACGTCCCGGCAATCTGTGCCGGCCGCGACTGCCGTCGGGCTGCAAGAGCTAGGTCACAAAATTTTTCATGACTTGTTGGTTTACCAGGCAGAAACTCAATTTGAGAAACCAACCCTTGCTTTCGTGCGAAACATTCATGAGTTGGGGCTCGATTCTTTGAGGAAAGAACTCGATTTCTCCAGGGCCAGCGATGAGCAACTGAGTTTTCTTGAGCGTTTGACCTCTGAACTATTATCGAAGAAAAGAATTCCTTACCCACATGAAAAGGGTGATCATTCTTTTCGTGAGAAGTTGGCGCGCTTTCTCGCGCTTTACTGCCACTATCCCGTTCACCCAGAGGATCTTTTCGTTGGTGCAGAGCGCCAGCAGCTTATGGGAATGATACTAAAAATGGTGTCGCGTCCCAATGATCGTGTTTTACTGTCGTCGTCTTTGGAAGCTCTTTATGGAAAGGTGCTAAGGCAACAGACAGCCGAACTTGTACTCGGCAACAACGATCTCGATGAACTGTTGGAATTGGATTCGGCTTTCCAGCCGCGCATTTCCATCTTCTCACCTCATCAGCTTAACGAGCTTTCGCCCCTCGTCTTGGATAGTTTGATTGCCCATGCTCGCGCTCATCCGGAACGTTGGTATCTTGTCGATGATTCCGCCAATTTCGACATTGGATCGCAACTGCAATCCAACCTTTTGATGCGTTTGCTTGCGCAGAAGCAGCCACCGCCAAACCTCGTTTTCTTGTATGGATTGATCAAGAACACGGTATGTCCCGATTTTGAACTTAGCTTCCTTCTCAACGCTCCGCGCGAATGGGTGGACGGATTGGAATATTGTGCTGAATTGAGCTATTCGCGCATCTCCCATATTGTTCAACTCTACTATGAGTGGTTGTTTGAAGAGCTGCTGTCATTCCCATTCGCCGAGACAAGCGAGCCGCAAGTTGAATCCAAAAGCGTTTCCGGGCTGAGTCTTTCTGAGCCGTTCAAGAAGATCGCGGTCGATCCAGTTTTTGATCCCAAACCAATTAGTCTGAACAGTGATGGGCTCCTGCGTTTAGATTATGGAGAGTTTGAGGCAGATGTGCCTGACCTGCTCTTGAAGGGGCTCGTGAAGGGCTTTCTCGAAAGCAGCTCGGAAGATCTCTATCCAATAGTTCAGCACAGAGTTGCGGCTTATCTCAAATTCACTCGCAATGTTGAAGTTGACTACAAGTCCATTGTGTTAGGGCAAGGAACTTTCCCTCTGTTTGGAAACTTGATACAAGTTCTTCGTGACCGGCTAGGGCGGACGCCCGTAGTCGCGCTCGCCAACGGAACCTATGGTCCGATTTTTCCAATGGTGCACTACTACGGAGCTGAGGTCGAGCTAATTAAAACCGACGAATCAAATGTTTTTGCCATTAGCGTCGAGCTGATAAAAGATTTGGGCCGCAAGCCGGACTTGCTGCTGCTTGCTCAGCCTGCCAATCCCAGTGGGCTTTTTCTTACGCCCGAGCAGCTCGCCGAGCTGACAACGTATTGTGCGGAACAATCGATTCTGCTTTGTTCAGACGAAATATTTTTCCTCTTAAGTGACGCCAGTCTTGGCGCCTGGACTCCGGCGAATTTGAGTTTCGCTAATCTATTAGCTGAAGATAATTTGCCAAAGCAAGTCTTTGTTGCCGATGGGCTTTCCAAAGCATTCGCGGCGGGCGGCTTGCGGTGCGGCTTTATTCTCTGTCCGGATCGGGGTTGGGCGGAGGAAATGCGTAGCTATTGCAGTCCAATTCCTCAATCGATTTTGCGAGCGTGGGATCGGCTCTACTCCGTCTTCCTGGAGAGCTCGCCGCATCAACTTATTGATATTGAATCAGAGCGAAAGGAAGTCGAACAGTATTTGGAAGAAGTCCGCGAGCGCTTAACCACGAACCGAAAGAGGCTAACTGCCATTCTGAAAAAATACAAGCTTGACGATGGGCAGGATGATGCCAAACGCGGCGCGTTATTCGTTCTGGCTAAAATGGGAAAACTTTCAGCAGACCTGGCAAAGGAGCAGAAGATACTCTCCAATCCTGGCGAGTGGGCAAGAACCGGAGATTGGGTTCGCTTTTGTTTTTGCGTAGAACAGGATAAGCTTGAGCAGGCTTTTCAAGGAATCGAGAAATTCCTTGAAAAGCATTTTCCCAAACTCAGATAGTCCCGACAAGGGAACGCAGGCCTCCCGTCTGCTCATACGGCTGCTAGTTCACTGTGGATCCGCAAATGGAAGATAAGAAAGAAGAATTGAGCAGCGATGGGTCTGCTGAAAGTGGGCAGTTGAAGCCGAGCCTTGATGCCGGTGCCTCTTCTGGGGCTAAGCCTGATGCAATTCAAGCTGCAATGGCAGGCGCCAATTCCGAGCACGATACAGAACTAGGCCGCCTTGGATACGCCCAAGAACTTTTCAGAACAATGGGCGGCTTTTCAAACTTTGCTATTGGCTTTTCCGTAGTATCCGTGTTGACCGGCGCGATCACGCTTTACGACTACGGCTTGGAGATGGGCGGTCCGGCTGAAATGACCTTTGGCTGGCCGATCGTCACGTTCTTTACCATGTTCGTGGCATTGAGTATGGCTGAATTAGCGTCATCGCTGCCGACGTCCGGTGCGACATATCACTGGTCCTGCGAACTTGGTGGAAAGAACTGGGGCTGGTTCACTGCCTGGTTTGTAATTGTCGGCTACATAAGTGCGCTTGCTGCGATCGATTATGGCTGTGCGCAGTTCCTGATGCCGATGCTGGGAATCCATTCAAACCCCAGCAACTTACTGATGGTTTTTGGCTTGCTTTTGGTTTCGCATGGATTAATCAATCAGTATGGAATCAAGCTGGTTTCTTTTCTCAATGACTTGAGCGTTACTGTTCACATTGTCGGCTTAGCTGTCTTCATAGGGGTCTTGCTCTTTTTTGCACCGAAGCAGCCGATTGATTTTCTCTTTGTCGGAGTGAATAAATCCGGGCAACAAATTCCTTACTGGGGCGCTTTCATCCTTGGATTATTGCAGGCTCAATGGACGCTCGCCGGATATGATTCCTGCGCCAGTGTATCGGAAGAAACCGTCGACGCAAGAACAACTGCGCCCTGGGGCATGGTTATTTCGGTTGTGGTTTCGGCGATATTCGGTTACATCATGCTTCTGGCGTTGACCATCTCAATTCATGATATTGATAAAGTAATTGCCGCCACCGATGCTGGTGGCAATGCCATTCCAGCAGTGGTTGCAATTTTAAGTCACGCGCTTGGACCCAGTGCCGGAAATGCGATCTCCGTAATCGCGTCCATTGCAATGTGGTTCTGCGGATTAGGCGCTGTGACCGGCGTTTCCCGGGTCATCTACGCCTTTGCTCGTGATGGTGGCATGCCGTTTTCTGAGCACCTTAAAAAGGTCGATGAGCGTAATCATGTTCCGGTTGTAGCGATTTGGGTAACTTGCATTACCGCCTTTATCGCCGTCGCAGGCAGTGGCAACTACCAGGTTGTCACATCGATCAGCACGATCTGTTTGTATTTCGCGTACACGACACCAATCTTTCTCCATTGGCGGGGTCACTACAGCACGCCGCTGGTAAAAGGTCCATGGAATCTCGGAAAGTACAGCAAGCTCATCAATTTCGTGGCGGTGCTGTGGACCATCTTCATATGCTCAGTCATCAGCATCGCAGGCGACTTCCTCGCCGGCAAAACAATGGCTGGACTGCTCACCTTCCTGACCCTCTGGTACCTGTTCGTTGAACGAAAACGCTTCACAGGTCCGCATTGGCTCGGCAAGGGATTAGCAAGCTCGGCAGCGGGAACAGATCAATAATTGGTAAGTTGAGGCGGCACAATCTTGCAGGATAGCGGAGAGCTTCGAAACAACAAACTTGAAAATCGATCTGATTCCTCCGCTGCTAATATTGCAGTGGATTTCATTCCGGCTGGATTTGAATTCCTTGAAATTATATCCACAGAGGGTGCAAGTCTCGTCTACAAAGCGCGCAATCAGACTCTGGACCAGGTTGTTACGATTAAAGTCTTGCGCTCCTCTACAGAGTTGATGGCGCAATCCAATCTTTCACTTGATGAAGCGAAGATGCTCGCTGATTTGAATCACCGCAACATTGTGAAATTGCTTCAAGTTGGCACTCTGAATGACGCGACACCGTACCTGGTGTACGAGTTTGTTGATGGTCACACATTGCGTTCTCACTTGTTAAACGGACCTTTGGTCGCCGCGAAGATTGAATACTTTTTCGAGCAATTACTTGAGGCTCTGGCCTATGTTCACGCGGAGAATCTTATTCACCGCGATATAAAGCCAGAGAACATAATCATTGATGATAGTGACGTGTTGAAAATATTGGATTTCGGCATCGCTGGCAAGATGGATGAGAACACCGGTACATATCTAACTTTGGGAGCGGATACAGCACTTAAAGGCACACCGCTTTATATGAGTCCAGAACAATGCGAGCGACGAGGTCTTACTACGGCATCGGACATATATTCAGCAGGTTGTGTTTTGTTTGAGTGTTTAACAGGCTCGCCGCCTTTTCGTGGTGATTCGCCAATGGAAACTATTTACAAACATACCAAGGAGCCAATTCCTGAGTTGCCTGATCTCTATGAAGGGACGGCGTTCCAAAATGGGATGCAAGAGCTGATGCAGCAATTGCTGTCGAAAAATGTGTCAGACCGACCCAACGCAAAAGAGTTTGCTGAAAAGTTGCGCTACATCCTGTCATTGAGGACCGCGACCCGCGTTACTGGTAAACCAACAGGAGAAGCAAAAAGCCAACGTTTCCACTTAGCCATCGGCATCATTGCAGCTGCAGTCATTATATTCGTTTTGGCGACAATGGCATTACTTGATCATTCACAGAAAACGTCAAAACTGATCAACGGTTATAACCTTGCCTCAGCAGATGCAAATGTAAAAGCGAGGCGATTAGCAGCTACTGCTCCAAAATCTTTGCCCGCCAGAATCATACGTGTTGCTGGAGACTTCCTAACATGGCAGCGAAACGGACACGCTTTTGGCGAAAACGAGTTTATGCATTTCAAGACGGAGCTTTACTCGCTGCTTAAAGTAGCTAAGAGTTTGGAAGACCGCTATGCCGTCTATGTTTGGCTGGCACGGGCCCATCGTGCCGCCGGCGAATATGATGACTCCATTGCAAATTATCGTGCCGCTCTTGCTCTTTGTAAGGATAAAGGAGGGAAGCAATGCTTGCAGGCCTCGCAGTGTTATCTCAATATTGGAGACAACTACACGATGAAGGGCGAGTATAAACTTGCTCTGGATAATCTATTGAAGGCTGCATCCATCCATCAACGCTTCGATAAAGATGAAGACCGCTTTTACTTGCTGGATATTCCGGATAACTACCATGCTGTTGAGCCTCGCGGATTTATGGTGCGTATTCAGGATGAGCTAGGCACTGCTTATTTTTTGCTTCATGACTACAAGAATGCCCGCAAGCATATTGAACACTCAAGGTCCCTCTGGGAAAAGCCGGATGAGCCCATTCAATTCGTGGAGGGCAAAGCCCGTTTGATGGAAGCTGTTTATCGATTAGACGGCAAATCTGCGGCCATCGATTTCATGAAGAAATGGGAGGCGGATGCCATAAACTATGCCGAGACGTTTAAACACGTATCCTATCGGTATAACAATCTATTTCTCGTTCAACGTTACATCGCCAATTTTTGCGATGAGCATCCGGAGTTGGCGGCGCAAGGCAAGCTCGTCAAGAAACGGATGGAGGAAACAATGAAAGAAAGTGAGTTTGACAGCAGCCTCATTTATAAGAAGAATCCTTTTGCCCCTGCGCTACATCGATGATGAGTAAGTAAGTGAGTGAGTGAGTAAGTAAGCCACTAAGGACTTGCGTCGAACTCACCTGATTTGAACTTCCGCTCAAGATCATCTTCTTGATCAAGCGATTCTTTTTCCGTTGTATAGACTACCGACCCCTGCGTAATACGTTGATCTCGCATGCGGTATTCTCGCGACTCGGCGATCTTTTTCTTCAATTCAGGGGTCGGTGAACGAAGCGCTTCTGAATATTCGGCGCGTTGTTTGTTTCTCTTCTCGATTTTTTTGTTTTCCGCGTTGATCCAGAGCTTCCTGAAAAGCGGAATGACTAAAAATAATGTTCCGTAGACGGCCAGCGCATTGTATAAAAGTGAAATGTTCGGCGCGGATGAACTGTGCAGCAAGAACCACAGGAACCAGGCGCCAGCGAAGTTTATCGCGGAAATAATATAAACAGGTACGAGCCCCCCGCTTTCAACTTCCGTAAATTTTCGCGGAAATTCTTTGAGAAAAGGCGGTGCTAATTCATTGTGAACTCCACCTGCCGTGTTTGCCAGCGAGGGGAATGTGTAAATGATGTTGCCCGAATCGGAGACTTCAGGCTTGCCGTTGAAGCGCACGAGGACCGGAAGAACAGCATCTTCGTTTTTCGGATCAGAGCCCAGATACGGAGCCAGTTGCTCTGACGTAACGACGTTATTGTGTTGTTTGATCACTTTGGCAATTAGCTGCCAGCGTTTTTCGTCCAGTCCCTCGTTTGGATCCCCATCACCAAAGAGAAAGGAGAAGCAGTTGAGCAAGAAGTTAGATTTGCTCGGCTTACGCACAGTTGGGCGGTTGTAGTCATAAACGACAGTGTGCGGTGCTCGGTAGGTAAAGTAATAGAGCAAATCGCGGAAGATCAGATAGTCGAAAAAATTGAAGTTGATTCGAAAATCGTCGTTGTCGTTGCGCCGATTTTGCGAGGTTTTCTGTGAAAAGAACAGAATCATGATCGTGATAATGATGATAGCCAGCGATAGAATCAGCATTATCCCGAACGAGATCTTTACCAGGTAGAAGCCAACCTTAAAAAGTTCCTCGAAGAATCTCTCGAAAAAACGAGCAACTCCGCGTGTCAAATATGTATTTGAAAATCCTGGCGCGAATGAATAGACTACATCGCCACCGGTGCTGACTGCCAGGTGCCCGCCTGTTTCTGAAGCGATCTGGTTCAACGCTTCCGAAACAACTAGCACCGGCAGACCAGTTTTTGTCGCAACATCAGCGGCGGTGACTCGGCGCCCCAGATCGCCGATAGACTTAGTTACTTTCTTTTTCTCTTCGACTTGGAGCATTTCGCAGTTCCTGGAAGTGCATACTTTATTTGGGAACTTTATTTAGAGCTTCCAATGCATTCACGATAGCGATAAATGCGCACGCCAGCGACTCCCCAGCGATAGCTCCCGATGCGACCGGAATGGTGTAATTCTCGGCATTTTTTTCGTTAACTTTCTTCCAGAGCCAAGCAATGATTGCACCGATCGCAAATCCCAAAGCTGCATTGAAGTACATAACCCAGGAGAGCCCCAGCCCCATCGCGGAGGGCAAGAACTTTTTAGACTTTGGAAAGAAGTGATCGCAGCAGGCTAAAACAAAACCGATTCCAATCCCGATCATCAATCCATACTGGGCGCTGATTGGGAGTGACTGAATGCCATGGGAAAGAGCTTCCGCCACGGCTTTATATAGATTAGTCGCGGGCGGGTTGTAGGACTCCAGCGTTTCCTTATTTGGGATCATTAGATACCAGGCTGGAACAATAGCAGCGGTTCCGAAAAAGACTCCAACTACTTGCGCGAAGAACTGTTTTCTTGCATTAGCGCCGAGAAGATAGCCGCTCTTTAAGTCGGTCAAAAGGTCCGCCGATGCGATAGCCGTGTTCGCCGTAACGCTGGCAGCCATTAGGTTGATCGTGATGTCTTTCGGACTGAGAAATGCGAAAGTGAGCTGGGCTATTTTACCCATCGCACCGGTCGGTGTAATGTCTGTCTCTCCGGTGGAGCGGCTGGCGACAAGCGCCAGGAAGAATGACATGACTACCGAAAAAATGCCCAATGGAATTGAGATGTTAAAGGCTAGATATTCAAGAATCGCCAGGATAATCGTGAGCGGAACCATACCTATCAAGAACCATTTTGTAGGTACTTCTACCGATTCCATGCCTGCTATTGTGTCATCGGCTGCGCTATCGCCCTTCATTTTTCCGACAGTGCTGAAAGTGCGCACGATGGTTTTCCATTGCAGCGCGAATGCGGTCAACCCTGAGCTGACCAGGATTCCGCTGCCAGTCCACAACGCCCATCCTGAGATGATCTTTCCTCCATTAGGAATGACACCGGTGTTAACAAGCCATGGGCCGAATCCAACATAAAGAATCAGTGCACCAAGTAACATCGAAAGCGATACGCGCATCCCGACGATCATACCTGCAGCGATCAACAACAAGCTCGGCTCGAAAGCAAAGCCCCGAAAGTTCGCCATGTTCATTCCCTGAAATTGGAATGCAAATGGAATCATCTCCGGCAATTTGAAACCGATCGCCTTTTGCCATGCAAAGTCGCCCTTGCCCGCAATACCAGTGAGTCCACCAACTACTAATGCCGCAACTAAGGAATAAGCTTGTATGACGGCTTCCTTGGATCCGCCGTATAGACTCTTAAGGGTTTCGGCTGCGGCAAGTCCGCTCGGGAATTTTAGCTGCTCTTTATTAATCATCTGGCGCTTCATCGGAACAGCCAGAAGAACGCCGACCAGTGCGGTAACCAGCGTCCAGATTGAAACTATCTCCCAGCCGATTTGTTTGCCGGTAATCAAAAGATAGGCACCGAATGCGGTTGCAATTGTTGTTCCTGTCGAATACCCGGCTGCAGATGCAGTCGATTGCATACAGTTATTCTCTAGTATCGTCATTTGGGAAAGACCCGGGATAACGAGTCGAAAAGCCCGCCAAATCACAAAAGAAAGAACGCAAGCGGTGATAGCAACACCGAACGCCCAACCGAGTTTGATGGTGGTATATAGATTGGATACGGACATTAGTGAGCCCAAAATTCCACCCATGATTACTGCGCGCAATGTCAGCTGCGGAACTTTGTCTCCCTGGTAGACCTCGCGATACCACTTACCTTGGATTTCTTCATAGCTAAGTTCGCGGTCAGGATCATCGGTCTTGGCACCATCAGCTCTGTCAGCTTCATCTACTGAACCAGTGATCTGCGAAATCGCTTCGTCCTTGTGAATGTCGTGATCAGTCATTTTGGATTTGCTCACCTTTCACGGTGCTTTTTTCTGACCGTTTGTCCGCGATGGATACCTGAGATTCTTCGATCTTCTTCTTTAGTGCCGCCATCAATTTGTCGGTTTCATTTTCCCCTGAGGAGATGGCTTTTCGGGCATCCTTTAAATTGCGTGACAGCAGATCTATGCCAGTGACGTCGGGATGGATTACAAAGTCCGCCTTTTGAGTTTGCTCTTCATCTATAGTGGACAAATGCATATTTAGGGCTCTGGTGGCGACGCTACCAATCTTCCGGAAATCCTTTTTATCCATCTTCTTCAGGTCGTCATCCACGTCTACGGCAATCACGAAATCGGCGCCAAGATTTCTAGCCTCCTCAACGGGGAGGTTCAGAACAATGCCGCCGTCGATGAAAAGTTTGTCTCCGATCTCGACTGGTCTTCTTAAAAATGGGATGGCTGAACTGGCTTGTAGAGCCTTTCCGATACAGCCTTCCTTTATAGGATATGCTTTTCCATCCAACACATTCGATGCGATAGCCGCAAAAGGCATCTTAAACTTTTCAATTTCGCGGTGGCCCTCCGGTGCAGATTTGCGAATGAATTTTGCAAACACGCCACCGCGATAGAGTCCGTCATATGGATGATAACCAAAGAGGTGGGGGATAGCGAAGAGGGGTACGACAGCGACTCTAACAGGTATCGGTACTGTGTCGTAGCCGTGAACTAGCTTCTTGGACATGATGAGTTCTTGTATGTCGTCCAAGCTGACACCAGATGCGTACAAGCCACCGACAATTGCACCCATGCTTGTGCCGGCAATGCAATCTATTTTTATGCCAGCCTTCTCGAGCGCCCGAATCACTCCAATGTGAGCACATCCGCGTGTGCCTCCGCCTGCTAATGCTAGACCGACTCGAAGATTATTAGGTGCAAATTTTTCGACCGAGTTTGCCTGGGTGGTATTAGTAAAAGAATCTTTCTGCGCGATGCTTGAGGGCGATGAGGGAGCTTCGTTGTTCCTGCTACCTTTCTCTATGACTGCATCCGGCGCTGTCGGAGGCTCACTGGAAGCGGCAAAAGCCGGTGCCACTATTAGCAGTGTCAACGAAAAAATGAATGGTCGCAGGATCACTTTATGAAGTGTTGATAAGGTCTGCACAGAATTCATTGTCTACGTTGAAGTTTTCGGTTCTTCCCGTCACTCTAAATAAAGAGGAGCTAATCATCCTCTGGAAACCCTTGGCTAAACGTGAATTGCAGTCTTTTAGTTTTGATGCAGAAAGCCGAATTCTAAGGCGACATTAGTCCCTTGCAGCGCTCGCCGAGGCGACAATCATAGCAGACGAACCCCAACGCAACGATAAGAGATATTACTTAAAGGGATTAAAGTCAGAAACAAAATCGAATAGTTATGTGCTAGCCAAATCTTCTTGACAATGCGCGAGGCTCATCAGTACCTGCTTTCCGGTTATCACTTTAACGCATGAATCACGCTTAAGCGATGGTTGTCGAGATTATCTATTTGATCAGCCTGAGGGCTGGGGCGCCTAAGTGCTTACGTGCTAACATGGCAAGAGAGCACCTTTCGGAGTTAGTCTTTTGGATACCTCTATTTTTACAAACTACGCGCTCGTGTCAGGCGTCGTTTCGTTTCTCCTGACGTACTACTATGTAGGCATAGGAATTACACTCGGATATCACCGAATTCTCACTCACCGATCACTGCAGGTTCCGAAATGGCTTGAATACCTGATCGTGTCTGGTGGTTATATGTGCTTGATGGGCTCGCCCATTGTATGGGTAGCAGTGCATCGCCTGCACCATTTGAAGTCTGACCAGCCGGGCGATCCGCATTCTCCGAGAGATGGATTTACGCACGCTCTTTATCAGTGGATGTTCGAAATGAACAAGTACCAATCTGATGACGAAGTGAAAGCCGTTTGCGTCGACCTGATGAAGGACCCTGTTTACCGCGCGCTTGGCTCTGACCACAAGCCAGGGCAAGCGATGTTGTGTCTCTCCCTTGTTGTAGCTTCCCGCTTACTTATTCTTGCTCTGTTTGGCTGGGCTGCGTTGCTCGGTAGTGTGCTGGCAACCGTGACCGTTTTCTGGGCAACACAGTTCGTCAATACTTACTGCCACATGGAAAACCATGGCTATCGTACTTTCAAAACGCGCGAAGATAGCCGCAATGTGTGGTGGGTAGCTTATCTTTCAATGGGTGAAGGTTGGCACAATAACCACCATGCAATGCCAAAATCGGCACAACATGGAATGGGCAGAAACGAATTCGATATTACCTGGCTTACCGTTGTGGTGCTTGAAGCTCTCGGTTTGGCAAAGAATGTTGTAAGACCGAATCCGCAAGTCGCGCTGTCCAAGCGCCTCGTACCAGTTCCCCACAACGTGAGCCTCTATCACACAACCGCCCAGGCGAAAGCGAAATTTACTCCTGGCGATATTGAAGAAGCCTACAATGCTTCCCAGTTAGTGACAGATAAGGACGAAGAAACGGCTTCGGCTCCCGCTTCGACTCCGGCGGTAGCTCCGGCTCAGGTACTGGAAACAGCAGCCAAAAAGTAACTGCTCGTTTCGAACACTGTATCCAACAGATAATTTGAAAAGGACGTCAATAGGCGTCCCTTTCTGTTAGTGGGCATTTAGAACTCTTCGAGCGGATAAGTGGACTCGGTTAGTTTGTGCAGGGATGCGGTTCGTTTGCAGTGGGTTGCCTGAACAGGCGCCCAGTTAGCAGCTGTGCTTCCTGTATTTGCCTATCGGAAATTTCGCAACTGCCCAGCAAGTCCTCTTGCAGATTCGCACTACCTGGGCGTAATCATTGATGATGATGATGTGCAGTACGATAAAAGCCGACATCTCGGCCGGCTTTTACCTTATGTTTGATATTTGCTCGCACGTATGTGCGGGCAATATTACTTCGTTGTGTTCTTGCTCTTCCAGATTGGATCTTGGAACTTGCCGCTCGACTTGCTATCGAACCAGCGAGTCATAGTCATCTTCTGTTGAGTGTAGAACTGGATACCTTCCCTACCTTGTATATGCAAGTCGCCGTAGAAGGATGCGTTCCACCCGGTGAATGGGAACCATGCCATCGGTGCCGGGACGCCGACGTTAATGCCGATCATACCTGCGTTGAAATAGCGCTTGAACTGACGAGCCGTCTTTCCGCTGTTTGTGTAGATAACGGCACCATTGCCATAAGGGCATTCTTGTCCGAGTTTTATTGCGTCTTCAATAGTTTCAACGCGCACCACACTTAGTACCGGTCCAAAGATCTCTTCTTTGACTACGGACATGTCTGCTTTTGCTTTGTCAAAAATCGTTGGTCCGAGGAAGTATCCGTTTGGCGCATCTGCCACTTTGAGGTCCCGCCCGTCCAAAGCGAGTTCTGCACCTTCCTTAACTCCAAGGTCAATGAGAGAGCGTACCTTCTTCAGGTGATCTGCAGAGATAACGGGACCCATATCTGGAGCGACGTCACCGTCAGTACGGCCGACTTTCATTTTTGCTGTGGATTCAACAAGGCGTGGCATCAATTCTTCTGCTGCCTCACCGACAGGTACTGCAAGGCTTCCTGCCATGCAGCGCTCACCGGCGCATCCAAATGCTGAGGACTGCAAGGCTTGGACTGTGAGGTCCATGTCTGCGTCCGGCATAATAATGATGTGATTTTTTGCACCGCCGGCAGCTTGCACTCGCTTGCCGTGTTTGCTGCCAACTTCGTAGATGTATTTGGCGATACCGGTTGATCCGACGAAGGAAATTGCTTTGACTAGCGGGTGCGTGAGCAATCCGTCTACTGCGTCTTTGCCGCCGTGAACGATATTGAATACGCCTGGTGGCAGTCCGGCTTCTTCCAACAACTCACCAATCAGCATGCTGGTCAGCGGAACTTTTTCAGATGGTTTGAGGACGAAGGTGTTGCCGCAGGTAATGGCGATTGGATACATCCATAGTGGTACCATCGCCGGGAAATTGAATGGCGTGATGCCTGCGCAGACGCCGAGCGGATGGCGCATCGTTTCGCAGTCAACGTTTGTCGCAATGTTCTCCATGCACTCGCCCATAATCAGGCTTGGAATGCCGAGTGCAAACTCAACTACTTCGATACCTCTGGAGGCTGAGGCTTTTGCTTCGGCAAATGTCTTTCCGTGTTCGCGCGAGACTGATCTGGCGATATCGTCAAAGTGTTTCTCGAATAACCCCTTGAAGCGATACATGACCCTGGTGCGTTCTACGATTGGTGTGTCGTTCCATGCCGGGAATGCTTTTTGCGCTTCCTGAACGACCATGTCGACTTCGTCCGCTTTGCACATCGGGACTTTTGCAATAAGTTCGCCTGTGGATGGATTGTAGACGTTGCTAAATTCGGTCGCCTTCGAGCTGACCCATTTACCGCCCGCCAATAAGTCGCAGGTCTTAACGGCACTGCTTTGCGAAACTACCATTTCAATTCCTCCACTCGAGAACTCGGAACTTGTCTATATGTTTCCTGATTATTTTGCCTGTCAATTAGAGCTGATTCAGGCCACAACAGCATATACTGAGCGCTCCCGAATGACAACGTCCAACGGGGCGCCACAGAGGAAAACTAGCCGATTTTTGATTAGACCTTGCTCATTGCTCTTTGAGGTCTTCCTCGACCCTGCGGTAGAAGCCATCGAGACCGCGTGGCAAAGAAACTGTCTCTGCACTGTTGCCGCTGTTCTTTGCTATCTCATTTAGGTATGTTTCCTTGAAAGACTTTGCCTTGTCGAAATATTCGGCGGCGGATTTGTTGTTGCCGCTTTGTTTATACAAATCGCTGACATGCAGGAGGGCGTGCAGTTTTGATGAGGAACTGTTCGAAGATTCCAGCTCTTTCTTTGCTGCAGAAATTGCATTGGGATAGTCATCCAGATCGCGATAGTTTGCTGAAAGAGCTACGTAGTAGACAAAGCGATTGGGGAGCGAAAGCTTTGCTGGGTTGATCGAACGCAGCATCTTTTGTGAGTCTTCAAAGTCCTCGCCTTTCGCCATTACTGTTGCGAGCTTCACTTTTGCAGTATCCAGAGTTTCCTGATAAGCCGGCAAATCAGACAGCAACTCGACCGCCCTGTTGTATGCTTTCTTCGCCGACTTTTTTTTGCGGGAGCCTTCAGCATCGAAATTACCCATCTCGATCATTGTGTCGGCAATATCCTTATTAGTATGGTCACCCTCAATTTGGTTGCGGGCTTTCAGAAAAAGTTTTGATGCGGCTTCACCATTTCCTTGCTTTTGTAATATTTGCGATTGTTGGGCCATGTATAATCCTTGCATGTTTGCAAATCGCAGATCGGCTTTGCAGACTGCCAGAGCTCTTTGACATAATGCGTTTGCCAACGTGAGGTCATCTGCACCGTAAGCGAAAGTAATAAAATAGCTCAAGGCACGCAATTCTGATGCTTTGTCGTTTGTGGCCTTAAAGTGCTGAATCAACGCCGCCATTAGTTGGCGTCCTTCGTTTATATTTTCCTCAATAAATACCTTGTCTCGCGCGGTTTGGTAGACAGTACTAATTAGGTCCATCGGCTGCGGATGCAGTTTTGCCAGTGCTTGAATCTTCGCAGCTATTGCGTCAGGAATTACAACGAGGCTGTCTCGATTGAGCTTTTCCTGAAGAAGCAGTAAGTCTGTGCGGCAAGCTTCCTTTTCGGCTTCTGTGCCTTCAGCAGTATTCAACGCTGCCTTGAGATAAAGCTCGGCTTCGTTGAGATTATTTGCGCGCTCTTCTAAGTTCCCAAGCTTGTACAAAATGTCAAAATGTTTTTGCGCATAAATGCTGTATGCATCCGCATCTTTGTAGCGAACCGATTCGAATAACGAATTCGACATCATCAGATACTGTCTGGCTAGCTTGTCATTCTTGATGTCGAGTTCCAATAGCCCCAGCTCTCGAAGCGTCAGTCCTTGGAATAAATCGAGGCTGCGATCGTGTTTAACCAAGTCGCGTGCTTTTAGGAAGTCAATTTCGGCGTTGCTGAAATCCTTCGTGTTTTGCTTCGCCCGCGCTTGGTTTATTGTTTTCTTCCATTCGATTAACACATCATCGGCGCTGTATGGCACCACAACGCATGAGGATATGCACGCCGCCAGGGCACTAATCGAAACGCCTAACCAAATGTTTTTTCTCTTGCTGGAGGACTCTGGCATTGGAATCGCCTACAGGGTTCAGTTCTTAGTTTACCGGCTTGGCTACCGATTGGGAGACGGACTTGCCTAAGTTCTACAGTTGATTCTCGCGCTCGCTAATTACTTACTTACTTACTTACTTACTTACTTACTTGCTTCGCCAATCCACTCTGTGATTAGCTGAAGAACTTTGGGCGAAATTGTTTCCTCTATTTTTGAATATTCGTTCGGGTGTCCGGTTGTGCTTGTCTGCATGATGTGATTAATGTTCGGAATCTTTTCGATTCGAATATTCTTGTTTCCTCCGGCTTCAAGGGCGGCTTTGATGACAGGAAGGTTTTCGTCAGCGGCTACTTGAACGTCTTTGTCCCCGTTAATTGCCAGAACAGGGCATTTTACTTTCCGCAAATTCGGTTCGGGATCATACGTGAGAAAAAAACGATACCATGGTCCCGTTATCATATCGATGCTAACTTGGATGTTATCGTCTCTCTGTTTTCGTTCTTCGTCGTCAGCTATTTCCTTATCTACGCCCATCTCTTTTCGAATCTGCATTATCTTCTTCATCGCTTTTTCGTTGTCGGGTTCGGCTTTAATTACTGCATAAGTCTTGCTGGCGATCTCAAGATCCTTCTTGGTTGATTCCGGCGTGCTAATGTCTCCGCCGAGGTCTCTTATCTGTGAGAGCAGTATTTTTTCGCCATTGATTGCGGAGGCTGCCAGCAATACCATAAAGCGCACGTCATCGGGATTCTGCCCAGCCATCATGGGCGCCACCACGCCGCCTTCGCTGTGTCCAATCAAGCCGATCCGTTTGGGATCAATCTCTGGACAGCTTTTCAAATAATTGATTGCAGCGATTCCATCTGATGCGAAATCAGCGCTGTTGGATGCTTTGTAGTCGCCTGTGGATTTTGCGCATCCGCGCTTATCATAGCGGAGAACGGCCACCCCATTGCGCGTTAAGTGATCTGCAATTACGAGAAACGGTTTGTGGTTGAATATCGTTTCGTCGCGGTCATGCGGCCCGGAACCGTGGATAAGAATCGCACAAGGAAATCCCTTCTCCGGCGCGCTCTCCTCTGGAGTGGTCAGTGTCCCGGCCAATGCAACGTCACCATTTTTGAAAGTGACATTTTGACTCTTGTATGGAAATGGCGGCTTTGGTTCCTGCGGCCGCTTCGGAGCCGCGTATGCCCCACGTTCCATTGTTAGTGGAATCGACAAACTACCTTGCTTCCAGGTGCCATCAATCTTTCCTGTTTCTTTGTTGAGCGTGCCTGTGAATTCAGCTTTCAGCTTTTCGATCTTTGCTGTGATTTTGCCATCGCTGGAGAGCACAACTTCGTCGAACTCCGTTGCTTTCGAACTTTGCGAAGGGCTTTCCATCGATCCTTTATATGTATTAGATTCCGCTTGCATAAAGTGGAAAACGAGAGGCATCGTCATCCCCTGCCCTATCTCAAGCTTGCCATTCCAATCACCAGCTATCGCTGCTGCGCTTGTGCTTGCCATTTCAATTCCTTGCGCCGGTTCTCCATACGAAGGCATAGCCACCACCCAATTTGCAATTAGTAAAGCCAACAGTCTATTTTTCAACGTCGATCACTTGCCTTTCTTACTTTGTCTGTCGCTTGGCGCTTCTTTAACAACAGGAGCGGGCGGGCTCGTTAAATATCCAGCTTGCGCCATTTGCTCCATATATTTTAGAAGAGTTTTGTTTTGCGATTCCAAATTTTTAAGCGAAGACTCGATAGACGACAACCTGTCTTGAAGAAGGTCTTTGGATTCATCCGCACTAAGCCTTTCAAGCGTCCATTGTCTGGCAAGTACGCCATAGCCTGTGCCCTTGCGATCCGCTTCCTTAAGAAGGCGACTCATGTTTTCTGGATCGAGGCGAAATTGCACGGTGCCTCTTTCTGACACGTTACTGTGTGCCTCGGCCTTCAACTCCTTGATTTGTTTTTCAATACCTTTTGGCCGCTTTCTTTCTGTCATGCTCTTTTCTTTCGCTCGTTCCAGAGCCGTTGCGATTCTGTTGTAGCTTTGTTCGCGTGAACAATTTCCCTATTCCCAGTGCATTCTTCTGATTGAGGATCGACTTCGAAGGCAACTTTAATTTCGCGAAGAAGTCCGTCTTCATTGAGACCCACAAACATAATGCAAAAACGGCCGAATTCATCCCAATCGTCATCAAACTCTTCCGTCGACGCTGACTGCAACACCGTTTCAATTTCGGCCTCCGACATTCCATGTTTGAAGGCTGATCTATTGTACTTTGTTTTCATCTGTATTACAGTGTAACACGGCGGGCATTCCGCCGCAATGCGTTCATGACCGGCTGAGTTTCCATTGAGCGAGAACTGCTTCAAAGAATTGCTCGCGCTTTGTTGGATCTAGGTTTAGGCTGTATGTATCGAAAAAATATGGATTGACGATTTCAACCTTTGATCCTGATTCCGATTCTGTTTCTGGTTCATTTATTCGCCAATGCAATTCATGCGGATCCAGATGATCTTTTGAAAGCACTATTTCCCTCAGTCTCGAAATTCGCTCATCCAATGATACTGCCAGAAATGAGGCATCTCTACCAGTTAGGTTCCAGTGATATTCTAAGTCTTGGCAGTGCCCTTGAACGTCCCAGTCAGACCAGATGGACTTCACCGCTTTTTCTATCGTGTAATCAATCGTGTCGCGAAGTCCCATGGTGGCAATGAGTAGCTTCTGTTTCAGGTCGATATAAATTGAGTCTAGACAACATACGGGGTGCTTGTCTGGTGAGTATGGCGGGCAGCGGTAAAGATATTTGAGCAGCGCACTTTCACCTGATGCTAGAAGAAAATCGGGCGGGTGATCGCTAACTACGTCCAAGATGCTTCCATCTTGCGATTTGATGCTGATAACAGTATCAATCCAGTGGTCGGGATCATTTAGATCAACTACTTCGGTCTCGTCGCTAAGTTGAATGTATTCGTCAGTAATCGAATCCATTTCGATCACCTGCTCCTTTGGAATCTGCAGGTAATCGGCGAGCGATACCATTCCATACTCCGCCCATGAAACCGTCCAGCCTGGCCATGCAAAAGGCAGCAGTTCTAGCCACAGATTTCGAATCCCGGCTTTGGTATCTTTGCTCCCACATACAACCAAATGCTTTGTATCCAAATCGATGCATGCTCCACCTTCCCCCCACAGATCTGTTAAAAGCGATTCTTGTGTTCTTGTGGAGCGAACAAGCTCCAGCGCCGCATCAGGACCAAAGAAGAAATCCTGCTGAATACGTTTAGCTCCCCAATGGGAATAGTAATAGCTGACCTCGCCGTTCTCTTTGATGGCGTAGCTAGCTCGGTGTCCCATTCCTAACCTCGATTGCTGGCCAGCTAGTCTTCGCTGCTATTCTTGCGAACTACTCGAGCTGGGATGCTGTTTTTGCGCAACCAACAAGCGCTCCAGTATCCCATCTCATCCTCGTTAAAGGAGAACGACTTCTATCTCAAGGACGGAAACCCTTCCAAGCTCATCCTTGACTAAATTTGATCGGAGGTTGGTTGAAACAATTATGACACGGATGGTTGATGCATCGATTTTCTCACCATGACAACATGCGCACCGCAATTTAACGATGCCCGTCCCCACTGGCTTCTCAGCTTTTTAGACAGATTTGCAGCCCGTTGTCATGGTGAGAAAATAATCCAAATTTCAACGGTCTATGGATCAGACGTTGCTGGTTTCTTTCTTTGCCTGACGTTCGATGCGGCTGAGTGCGGCTTGTGCCGAGTCCATGATGGTTTCGGATAAGGTCGGGTGGGTGTGGATGGTGACCGAAAGATCTTCGAGCACAGCGCCCATCTCGATTGCAAGCGCAGCTTCGGCAATCAGTTCGCCAGCGCGCGCGCCAACAAGACCGACTCCGAGAACTTGAGTGGTGGCAGGATCGTATAGGACCTTCGTTTGTCCGGCTGGATCTGCAAGAGTGTGCGCGCGTCCATTCGCTGACCACGGCATCTTTGCTGATGCAACTTCAATGCCCTGATTCTTCGCTTCGGTATCGGTTAATCCGACATACGCGATTTCCGGCTGTGTGAATACAACAGCTGGTATCACGCGGTTATCGAATGATGACTTCTTCCCTGCGATGACTTCGGCGGCAACGTAGGCTTGGCGAATGGCTCTGTGAGCCAACATCGGCTGACCGGAAACGTCGCCGATTGCGAATATACGCTTCTCGTTTGTGCGGCATTCGTGGTCAACTGGAATGAATCCGTGCTCGTCAGTTTTGACTCCGCATGTTTCTAGTTCCAAGTTGTCGCTATTCGGTCTGCGCCCCACTGATACCAAAACGCGATCGAAGGTCATTTCCTTTGGCGCATCTTTTCCTTCGAGCGTGGCTTTGATACCCTTGCCGCTCTCTTCGATCTTCGCAACTTTGGTGCTGAGATAGATGTTCTTCAGCGTGGATGTGAGGTGCTGTTGAAGCGGACGAACGAGGTCGCGGTCAACGCCAGGAAGCAATCCGTCTGTCATTTCCACAACGGTAACTTCGCTGCCGAGTGCTGCGTAAACTGTCGCCATTTCCAGTCCGATGTATCCACCACCCACGATGAGCAGTGTCTTCGGAATGTCTTGAATCTTCAACGCGCCAGTCGAATCCATCACGCGATCAGATCCAATATCAAACATCTTCGGCACTACAGGACGTGAACCAGTTGCGATGATGCACTGTTTGAATTTGATACGCACAGCTGATTCGCCATCGGATTCGACGCGAATACTGCGTCCATCTTTAAATATAGCGTTTCCGTGAATGACTTCGATGCCTGCGCTCTTGCACTTGCCCGCGATACCACCAGCAAGTTTGTCGAGGATGCTTTCCTTCCAAGTGCGCAGTTTGTCAATTTCGATTTTCGGTGCGCCGAAGTTCAATCCGAATTCAGCCGCGTGCTTCGTTTCCGAAATCAATTCAGCTGCGTGCAGCAATGCCTTCGACGGGATGCAACCCACGTGCAAGCAGGTGCCGCCTAGCTTCGGGCTGCCGTCAACGAGAATCGTTTTGACTCCCAGTTCTGCTGCGCGTAATGCTGCGGTGTATCCACCCGGTCCGCCGCCAATTACGACGAGATGAATGTCCTGGACCATTTCTCCAACAACCATGGCTTAGACCTCCAGTAGAAGTTTGAAGGGATCTTCAAGACACTCTGATACGTGCCTGACGAAAAACGCGGCTTCGGCACCATCGGCGACGCGGTGGTCGAACGAGAGGGTGACATTCAATATATTGCGTACGACGATTTCGCCGTTGCGAACAACTGGAGTCAGCTTCGACTTCGCCATTCCGAAGATGCCGACTTCCGGATAGTTCACCATCGGCATCATGCCGGTGCCGCCGATGGCACCGATATTGGTGATGGTGAATGTGCCGCCCTGCAGTTTGTCGAGTTCGATTTTGCCATCGCGTGTTTTTTGCGCGATGTCGGCAAGCTCGATCGAGATATCAACGATGCTCTTCTTATCCACATCTTTGATGACCGGTACAATCAAGCCGCGCTCTGTAGCCACTGCAACGCCAACATTGTAGTAGCGCTTGTAGACGATTTCGCTGGTGCTTTCATCGAGGCTCGAATTGAATTGCGGATATTTCTTCAATGCAGAAACAATCGCCTTCAACGCCAGAACGGTCAGAGTCAGCTTGCCGCCTTTTTGCGCAACTGATTTCTCGTGCTTGGCGCGATATGCTTCCAGTTCGGTGATGTCGATTTGATCGAAGTGCGCAACGTGTGGAACGTGCGTCCATGATTGCGTCATGTTGATCGCGATGCGACGGCGCAATGAGCGAAGTGGTACTCTTTCGACTGGACCAAACTTAGTGAAGTCCGGCAAGTCGACCGGGCTTACAGTTAGGGGTTCGCGTGCCAACGACTCTGACGATTCGCGCTGAGCTGTTGCTCCCGTAGCTCCGCCGCGAGCTGCCGGTGAATGGCGATGAGTGGAGGGCGCGGAAGTCGCTGGAGCTGCTGCACTTGCATTGCCGCGTACGCTGGAAGGAACTCCTTCGGCAAACGCTCTGATGTCTTCTTTGAGAACGCGTCCAGCTGGCCCCGAGCCTTTTACCAATTTGATATCGACACCCATCTCGCGAGCGAGGCGGCGTGTTGCCGGTGCTGCAGGAACTGGTCCGCTCAGATTCTTCGGCATGTCTGCCACTGCGGCGCTGCTGCGTCCATTGCTTCCTGCTCCGGCTGCAGAACCTGCTCCAGCTTCGGCTGCAACTTTGCCTGCACCGGCTGTGGTGCTAGCAGTCGTAGCTTTCTGCTGTTCTTTTCCGTACTCTTCTTTCTCCGCTCTGCCTTGCTTAGGAGCCGCGCCGGCGCCGGCGGTATTGAATGTGATCATCACATTGCCGACCTTCGCCATCTCGCCTTCTTTGACGACGATCTTTTCGACAACGCCTGTAACCGGCGATGTGATTTCCACAACTGCCTTGTCCGTTTCAACGTCGAAAATCGGTTGGTACTCTTTAACAGAATCGCCCACTTTTACCTTGATCGAAAGAACTTCAGCTTCGTGGATACCCTCTCCAACGTCTGGCAGTTTGAATTCAAAAACCATTTTATGCTCCTAAATTATCTCGGGCTAAAGCAAGTGGGGCGCATTTCTGCGCCCCGAGTAGAACTAAAAGGAGAGAACTTCTCTGACTGCTGCGACGATCTTGTCGGCGTCAGGGATGTAGGCACGCTCACGCGCAAAATATGGGATTGGCGTGTCGTAACCTGTGATGCGCTTAATAGGCGCTTCCAGATATTCGATTGCGTGCTCGTTGATGCGGGCGATAACTTCAGAACCGATACCGCAGGTGCGTGGTCCTTCGTGGATGACGACGGCGCGTCCTGTTTTGCGAACGGAGTTGACGATGGTATCGGTATCCAACGGAGCGATACTCAGCAGGTCGATGATTTCCGGCTTGAGACCGTCTTCATCTTCCAAGATTTCAGCAGCATCGATGGCGGCACGAACGGTGGCACCATATGAGATGAGCGTAATGTCTTTGCCTTCCTGAACGACTTGGGCTCTGCCTATTGGGTAGGTCTCAATCGCTTCCGGAACGTCCTCGCGGAACAATCTATATAATGCTTTCGGTTCGTAGTAGATAACCGGATCCGGATCTTGGATGGCAGCATGCAACAAAGCACGCGCGCTGCGTGGTCCGGACGGCATTACGACCTTCAAGCCGGGCGAGTGTGCGTAGATAGCTTCGCGGCTTTCGCTGTGGTGTTCGATGGCTCTGATGCCGCCGCCGGAGGGGCAGCGAAGAACCATCGGAACGCTCAGTCTTCCGCGTGTGCGATTGCGGAAGCGAGCAGCGTGCATTTCGATTTGGTGATATGCATAGTACTCGAAGCTGGAGAATTGAATTTCAGCGACCGGACGTAATCCATATATCGCCATTCCAATAGCGGTGCCGACGATGCCGGACTCAGCAAGCGGTGTGTCGATGACGCGCTTGTCGCCATACTTTGCGTGCAAGCCTTCGGTTACGCGGAATACGCCTTCATCCGGTCCGACGTCTTCGCCCATGACGACGACGCGATTGTCGCGCTCCATCGCCTCGTTGAGAGCCATGTTGATGGCTTTAGCCATATTGATATCAGGCATTTTTACTTACCCCTCCCAACTGCACCAGCTTCATCTCTGGTTTCTTTTTCTGTGATTTCAATGCCCAAGTGCTTTGCCAATTCTTCCTTCTGCTCGACAAGATTGGATGGCAACTCGGCATAAAGGTAATCAAACATCTTGAGTGGATCTGACAGAGGCGGCTTCTTGCAAGCTTCTTCTGCGTTAGTGATCGCTTCGTTGATGCGAGCGTCGATTTCTTCTTCCATTGTTTTGAAATCGGCGTCCGTCATAACTTTCTTCGTCTTGAGATATTTCTCGAAGCGAATAAGCGGTTCCTTCGCCATCCAGGTGTTGCACTCTTCGGTCGAGCGATAACGAGTCGGATCGTCGGCCGTTGTGTGTGGTGTGTATCTGTAAGTGAGACACTCGATTAGAGTCGGTCCGCCACCATTGCGCGCTTTTTCAACAGCTTCTTTTGAAGCTGCGTAGACAGCAAGGACATCGTTGCCGTCGACGCGGATTCCATCCATTCCATAAGACAATGCGCGCTGTGCAATTGTTTGGTTGCGCATTTGTTTTGTCAGCGGCACCGAAATTGCATATTGATTGTTCAAACAAATAAACACAACCGGTGCTTGATAGACAGCGGCGAAGTTCATTGCTTCGTGGCAGTCTCCTTCAGATGAAGCACCGTCTCCAAAATATGTCATGACGACATTCTTGTCGCCTTTGAGATTGTTTGCCATCCCGATACCGGCAGCGTGCAGCAACTGGCTGGCGATCGGCACCGAGATTGGCAGGTCGTTAGTGCCTTCCGGAGGGACTGCACCTTCTTCGTAACCCATCCAGTAAATGAGAATTTGCTCCAGAGTCCAACCGCGATACAGGAAACCCGCCAATTCGCGATATGCCGGAACGTGCCAGTCAGCCTTTTCGAGGTTGACCACAGAGCCAAGACTGATTGCTTCGTGACCCGAGGCTTGCGGGAAGGTTCCAATTCTTCCCTGGCGTTGAAGCTTTAACAAGCGCTCATCAACGCGACGTGCAAAAAGCATCCAGCGATACATTTCTTTGAGCTTTGTGGCTTCGATTTTGGGTTCGAGCTTAGTGTCGACTTCGCCGTTCTCGCTTAGTATCGAGAGATACTCAAGTTTGTGCGGAATATCAATCGGTGTTCTTGGCATTGCTTTGATGTCCTGTTTATTAGCTGAAGAAAACCTGTGTGTTTATGTTTGGATGGCATTCATTGTGTCATATTTACGTTGATCAAAAACGAAAATTTTGTCGAATGAAATCGGGCTCCCAAGCTGTTGTAGAGCGGAAATCTGAATGAACAATAAAGAAATTGCTGACATCTCTGAAGCTGTGGATCGTATGAATGACCACGATCATGAGTCTGAATGCGGCTCTGGCTGCGGCGATCAAGCGATCGGCTGTGAGAGCGAAGTAAAAGCTGTGGCGGTGGAATTGACGACGTCGGCAAAACCTCAACGCCCGCGCAAGCCAGAATGGCTAAAAGTTAGTCTTCCAACGGGTGAAGGATATAAACGAATTAAGGGTTTGATTTCCGACAATCGTTTGAATACCGTATGCGAATCTGCCGCCTGTCCCAATCGCGGCGAGTGCTGGTCGCGTCAAACTGCGACATTGATGATTCTTGGTAATGTCTGCACACGCAGTTGTGGATTCTGTAATGTGATTACAGGCAAGCCCACTGAACTAGATCTCGACGAGCCGCGCCGCGTCGCTGAAGCTGTTGAGATTATGGATTTGAAATATACAGTGATCACGTCGGTCAATCGTGACGAATTGAAAGACGGCGGCGCGGGCGTGTGGGCTGAGACTATCCGCTGCGTGCGCGAGCGTTCACCCAAGACAAGAATAGAAGTGCTGATTCCGGACTTCTGCGGAAACTGGGACGCACTTAATACGGTGCTTGCCGCCAAGCCTGATGTCCTCAATCACAACATGGAAACGGTCGAGCGTCTCTATTTGAAGGTGCGTCCGCAAGCAAAGTACTGGCGCAGTCTAGAACTCATATCTCGGGCTAAGGAAGCCGGCTTCGTAACTAAGTCCGGTTTTATGGTTGGGCTCGGCGAGCAAGAAGACGAAGTGGTCAAATTGCTGAAAGACCTTCGCGAAGCCAATGTCGACCTGGTCACCATCGGTCAGTACATGCAACCGACGCTCGATCATTTGCCAGTAGAGGATTGGGTGCCGCCAGCAACATTTGCTCGCTATCATCAAATCGGAATGGAGATGGGATTCACAAATGTATTCTCCGGTCCGCTCGTGCGCAGCAGCTATCACGCCGAAGAACAAGCCGAAACGGCCAAGGCGATGATAGCCACTTCATGATAGCCCGCTCAGATATGAAGGCTGGAAGGCTCACCAGCGCTTGATTTCGGCTTTCAAGAATGTGGGAATCACGTAGGAAGACGATGGGAAGGAACACTTGAAAATCCATCCTGCGCGCTCTTTTTGCGATTGCATTTCGGCGCGAAGCTAGAGTAGGCGCTGGCGAAGCGCTTTCTTACGCCATTCTCAGCATCGAAATCTCGAAAGGCAGATGAGAAAAGTCTTTGTAGACGCGCCCTCTCCGATGTTTCATTATCTTGACATTGACCACTGATTTTTTATGGCTTCACGGTTAGCGTTCTGGCGGGGATGTTTTAGTGAGCGTTTCTCAACAGTTTCTTAGTTCCATATTCGATTTTACGGACCGACATAAAGGTCCGGACGAATGGCGTTTCGATGCGGAACTTCATTGGCTTGTCGAAAACTTTCAGGGATTGACCTGCGAGTTAGACAATGAATCTGTTGAGTTAGCCTCAGAAGAAAGCGATGAAATCAATGGCGAGGGGCTCTGGTATTTGGCGATGCATGAGAGCTCCAGTGTGAGGCAGTTCGTTGCCGGTCATCTCGGGACACCGGAAGATTGTCTCAAACTTTTAGCGCGTGATCGCGAGTCGAATGTCCGGCAGTTGGTGGCAGCAAACCCCAACACTCCCGGACGCGCTTGCGATGAGCTTGCGGGCGACCAGAACTTGTTGGTTCGCCGCAGTGCTGCCGCAAATAGAAACACATCGGCGACGTTATTACATATATTGAGTGCGGAAAAAGACTCAGCCGTGCGTATGGCAGTCGGCTCGAATCCCGATGCCGATGCTGAAACTCTGCGTATCTTATCTGAGGATGTTGAATTGGAAGTGCGCTTCCATGTCGCATCGCATCCACGCTTACCTGAGCCGTCGCAAATGACATTGGCGCAAGATGAATCATTGTTCGTGCGTCAAGCGATTGCCCGCAATATTGGTGTTATGCAAGCTGTACTTGTTCGTTTGTCTGAAGATGCGGAGCCCTCGGTGCGACGCATAGTGGCGGAAAATCCAAATACGCCCGAGCCTGTCCTGAGGAGGATGGCGCAAGATGATGATGTCTACGTCCGAAGAGCTGTTGCTGAGAACACAAGCTCGGGAGCCGAAACCTTCGCGCTCTTAGCTGATGACGCAGACATTCTCACTCGCATGATTGTTGCGATCAACGAGTCTCGCCCGCGCGAAGTTGCATTCGCCCTGGCAAGCGATCCCGAAGAGACAATTCGCATTGCTTTGGCCCGCACTGAATCGATATCTGCAGATGCTGCCATGAAACTTGCACTTGATGATTCAGTCAAAGTTCGCACATGGCTGGCACGCAACGAAAGCATTTTGCCTGATCTTCTGATTATGCTTTCACATGATTTTGATTTGACAGTACGTCAATCAGTTGCAGATAATCCCAGGGCGCCGGAAGCAGCACTTGAGATTCTGCACAAAGACACCCATATATTCATTCGCCGCCAAAAGGTGGATGAAAGCTCGATCGATGATGAAACTCTTCGCGAGTTCGCCAGCAGCACGAGCAGCTTTGTCCGCGGTTATGTCGCCTCGTGCTTGTCGACGCCTGCGGATCTACTTAAACAGCTTTCCTCCGATGAGTCACCTGAAGTCAGGATGAGGGTTGCCGCGAATCCCAATACACATCCGGCAACCCTCCACCTGATGTCTTCTGATCCAAATGACGAGGTGAAAATCTCGATCATCGGAAACACACACGCGCCGTTTGTGGCTCTAACTGCGATGGCTAAGGATCCCAATCCGCGTATTCGAATGCTCCTGGCGGCAACGCCCTGGATTCTCCCCTCAACGTTGGAAATCTTGCAGCGCGACGAAGATCTGTTCGTCAGACGCAAGGTGACCAAGCGCATGATTGAGCGACGAATGCGTGAGGAACTTATCCAGGTGAGGACAAAAGAAAATGTTGTTACGGCAGGTTCGGATATCTAAGATTCAACTTTCAAAGTTCGAGTTCGTGGGAGTGGTTGGCATGGAAAATAACGACAAAATCTCGGGCACCGAGAGTGGTGCAGTTCGTTCTCCTATTTGCATGAGCATGTTTGCTACTACAAACACGCATCGCCAGACGCGCCGCCGCCGTTCACCGAGAAATCGTCGCTTATTTCTAACTGCAATTGACGGCAAGGAAAACGAAAGTGAAATTGCAGGCAGCTATTGGATGTGTAGCCGTTTTATGATGCCCTAGGCTGCCAGCGCTATCCTCCAAGTATGAAAGCCTCTCAATCGGCTTATAAATTCTTGAAGTCTCAGCAAGCAAAGCCAGGCTAAAGAATAGGTTCTACGAGAAGCAAAAAACTCGCGAAGGAAAAATGTTGTCCCGCAACACCTCCCGGTCCCGCACCCCGGTCCCGAGTTTTTTTAATCCAGAGAGGCTTAAGCGTCCGGCTGGCGGATGTATTTTGCTTGCGTATAGTCATACAACAAAAGTAAAATAACCGGCTAGTCCTGGTCAGAGTTTCAGGGCTTGATAGTTCCTTGGATAAACCAATTTGTTGTATGACCATAGGCAATGAAAACAAATGTCAGATAACGGGAGACGCTGGCGGTCCCAGTCATCGAAGCAGGAGGGAAGAGCCCTCTCCCAATTACGTGCACTCTCAATTACTTGATGTGCAATAAATTCTTGATACCAAATCCGATCATATTCGGATTGGCTTTCAATCTGCGTTTGCAATATGGTCCTGCAACATTGTCAGTGCCAAAGGGCAAGTACATGCGAATCAGGGCACCGCTGCGTGCCAGATCCGCAAGATGTTCGCGGCGTGCGCCGGATTGCGTCTCTGCCATGGCGATGAAATGCTTGCCGCTTGCATAAGCTTGCTGAATCTCTTTGCGCGGTACACCGAGCAAATGCTGAATTTCAAAATTGTCGGCTGGAGCTCGATTGGGGAGCACAGCGTTCTCGATAAAGTTCTGCATGCAATCTGTATCGTGTGACGCAAGTTCGACATAGGTTCCGCGACTGAGCAATTCGGCTGCGTAGTCGACAGCGACTTTCTTCATGTCCGGCTTTTGAGTAAGCGCAATGCTTGAAGGCTCAATATAAATTCCGATTACCATGCGGACGCGCATGCGGTCGTCGAATTTGCGAATGTCATTCTTGGTGCGGAAGAGGCGCGATTGAATGACCGTGCCGCAATTCAGATATCCAGCGTTAATCAAGCTGAAGTAAGTTTCTAAATGAAAGTCAGTCCAGTTGTGATCTTCAGCTTCAAGAGTGACGCGAATATTCTTCGCCTTTGCATGAGCAACGATTGCCTCGATGCGGCTGTAAGCCTTGTCCAATTCCGCTTGCTTCTGGCTTGATTCGGCGGCTGGCGAAAGGATGCTGAACATTGAAGGTTTAAACGACACAGTTGCTTGTGCTAGCGGATTCGACACCGGCACCGGATTTGCGGCAATCAGGTCAATCAACTCTTTGTAGTTTTGAACCGAGCGTTCGCAGTCCTCTGCGCTGGTGGCATCTTCACCTAGAATATCGACTGTCGATGCAAACCTATTCTCGCGATAAACCTGGTGGGCTTTGTCGAGCGCGTCCGAGGCTTTCTTTCCAGCCAGATACGGAGCGGCTAACATCATGACCAGCTTCAAAGGCATGGTGTCCACAATCGAGAATTGTGGGTTGCTTGGTTGCTGGCTATAGTTCGTTGGGCTTGTAGTTTCTTTCACTGGCGACTGGACTGTCATGTAAGGCTCACCCTAATTATAGAAAGTCATTGGCGATTGAACGGGAATTCAGTTTTGAAAACTCCTTTGAGGTCTGGGCTGACTCTGTCGGAGTTTCATCACTGTTCATAGTTGCTAATAGCTGGAATCGTAGCCAAATTGGACTTAAAAAGGATTAGGTTTTAGCTTCTTTTTTTCTCATTTCTGTGTATTTCAGTCTAAACAGAAAGCGGCGAGCCTAATTCTTTGTACCTTTTATGCAAGCAATACGTCCCAAACCAAAAAGCTGAAATCTAAGACATATGTAGGCATATGACGAAAGCTAGGTGCAAGCAATCAGCTAGCATCGAACTTACGCATCAAACTGACCGGAATTCTCAATTGCAGCGTTAAGGTTTTGAGCAAGTTTAGAGGCGTCTTTAATCGGACCAAATCTCAAGATTTTGCTGTGTGAGCTGAACACTAGTATGTTGCCATTAGCTTCGGCAATTGCGCGTGGCTCAATTTCTGCCGTATTGTTTATATACTTTTGGGTTCGCCAGATCCGATAACCCCAGCGAAACTTCTTGTTGGTAATCACATAGACGACACTTCTCTGCATTTGGAAAAAAAAGATTTGGGCGAAAATCGTCAGCACAAATGCCAGCTGAAAGTAGAAGCTCTTCATAAGCATGATTGCATAATCACCAAAGCTGATATCGGGTGCTCCTATCAGACGCAGGACGACGCAAAAAACAAAGAACAATGCAAGCGAAATTATCAAGAACAATCTCACTTGATTCAGATCTGAATGTGCAACGAACAGAACTTGTTCGCCTGGAAGCAAGTTCTGCTGCATTTCAGGGGGAATTCGTTGGTCGGCTGGCTGCATTTGCTCCATTGTTCCTCATAAGAGAGTTAGACCGAGACGAATCACCACTGATTCATTCTAATTGGAAGATTCACTAAGGGGAAGAGTCTTCAAAACTTCGTTGCCGGAAACATGGCTGCGCAGAAGTTCATCCGGTTCGCTTGGGAGCCTGGTAATCATAACTAACGTGCCGGCTGCATGGTCCCCTGATTCAGGTACCGACATGCACATTATTTTCAATCCTGGAGCCGAGGAGCTGGCCAGCTCAAGGCGTCCGGTCGGCAAGTAGCGAACGGATTTGTTCAAACCGGACAGTTTCGCCGATTTATTGGCGCCGGCAAAAACCTTCAGTCGGTCGAGCATTCTTTGATCGGGTGTCGCCTCCGTTTTTGGAACCATGAACGCAATCAGATCCGCCTTGCCGGTGCTTCCCTTTGATGCGATGACGATATCCGTTCCGGACTGTTGATGCCGGAAGCGAGCCCAGGTGTAATCCTTTTTCTTTGCGTCGGTGACAGCGGGCATACCAAAGGATTTCTCGAATTCATAGAAGTCCGAGCCCAATCCGGGCATCGACTTATCTGTCAGCACTTCAAACTTGGTCTTGCCCGCTGGTACTGCAGGCGGTGCGCCGAGCTTTCCTGCTGTCGCCACAAGTGGTTCAACTGGCGCTTCTTGCTTGGCACTCGGTTTTCCAGGTCTAGGCACGTGTGCATTCGGATGGCGATGCGGAGGCGGGAAATGCGTGCTCGACGCCGGCTGATGATGGGAGCGATCGTAGCTTGTTACCTCATTTAGTTTTTGGAATGAGTCTTCCTGTGTTGCCGTTACTGAATCCACCTTTGTTACCAGTAAATACTCAGTCCCCTCGTCTGCTACTGAGCCAACTCGAATCATGACTTTGCAATCCATATTCGGCCAGAAGTTCGGATCCCTCGGCAACTCAAAGCCTTGCGGTGCCAGCAAGGCGATTGGAAACTGCTGATGCGGCTTCAAAGCACGCCTGATTTCCGTTTTAGCAGTGGAGGGCTCCATCGTGTGGATGTCAGTGAATTTCCCTTGCATTTTAATCGTAATGCCGGAAAGGTCCCGTCCGCTAATGTTTTCCAGAAGCATGTATACGGCTGGATGATAACCATTGGAGTCCAGGCTCCAACCTGTCAGGTGATTCAAAACCCTGAGGTTGCGAGGCTTATGCTCTTCGTCTGACTGCGCTAACGCAGTTTGACAAAAAGCCTGTAACACAAATGGCAGTATTAAAAAGAGAAAGTTTCGAAGCACCTCTTGCAAACCTTTTAGCAAATCACCCTAATCCACATCCTAGAAGTTTACTCTTCATCTTAACGCAAGCACTCTCGCTGTTGCTCTAAGTGCTATGCTTTTTGGTCTCTTGGAGGTATTCAATGGACGAAATAGACGCAGTTGGACGCCAAATGCTTTACGACCGTCCGCTTTTGACCAGAGGGCGGTTGTCAGTTTTTCGTGAAGCAGTAACTCATGACGACTGGTTTCCTCAACTGAAAGTAACGTTGAAGAAGTCCGGAACCGATGAGGTCTTGTGGAAATGGTACAGCCACACTGTCGTCGATGAGGAAGAGCCGCCGCCGTACGGTGAGGATGGCTTGCTCGAAAAGTATTTCGAACTTGAAAGCCCTGTGAAATCCCCGCGTGGTCTTGAAGCCGTGTTCTGGCTTGGCAACGGGTTAACCAATCACGCCAAGCTGAAGACATTCAGTGCTGCGCTTTATCTCTATCCCACTTCAGTTGAAGAGCGTGGAGTGCAAGTCGGCGTGCTTGATTTCGCCAATGGGATCGCAAGCCAGAGCGTACCTCTTTTCGTGCGCGTTAACTTCCCCTGGTAATTTTTGAAATGAAAAAAGAGAGCGAGAAGTCGAAACCTCTCGCTCTCTAACAACTTGCGCCCGGTGTGACTCGAACACACGACCAATCGGTTAAAAGCCGAATGCTCTACCACTGAGCTACGGGCGCACAGCAGTACAGACCATGCTATCAATCTGCCTTGCGGGGTGTCAAGGATTGTTGCAAGGCCTTATAATCATTCCTCCCTTGTCAGGCAATAACAAGAATGAAACAAAGTGTCTGTGATATCGATAGAAAGCGTCTTGAGTCTTGCCTTCGCGAAGAGGAAGAAAGATTCAATAACGATCATCCAATTTCTTTTTCACTTTTCGAGCAAGCAAAGTCTTGCCTGTTAGGCGGAGTCCCCATGAATTGGATGACCCGCTGGCCTGGAGCCTTTCCTTTATTCATTAAGGAAGGAAAAGGTGCGCGCTTCACAGACGTTGATGGACGCGAGTATGTAGACCTTTGTTTGGGCGACTCGGGGGCGATGGCTGGGCATTCGCCTGATGCGTCTGTGGAAGCAATTCGCCATCAAGCCGGACGAGGGCTAACATTTATGTTGCCAACGGAAGATTCGATTTGGGTTGCGCGCGAACTGGGTCGACGCTTCGGTCTGCCTTTCTGGCAAATGACTTTGACTGCTACTGATGCGAATCGATTTGCGATCCGCCTTGCTCGCCATATAACGGAACGTCCTTATGTTCTGGTTTTCAATTGGTGCTATCACGGTACTGTTGATGAAACCTTTGCGACTTTAGTTGAGGGCGAAGTATTGCCCCGCCGGGGGAACGTTGGACCTCCCGTCAATCCAGCTAAAACAACGAAGGTAATTGAGTTCAACGATCTCGATGCGCTCGAAAAAGCATTGGCTTCAAAAGACGTCGCCTGCGTTTTGGCTGAGCCGGCAATGACGAATATTGGAATTATCCATCCGGACCCGGGCTATCATCAGGCATTGCGCGATTTGACGCGCAAGTATGGCACTCTTTTGATCATCGACGAGACGCACACTATTTGCACTGGTCCGGGCGGATATACAAAAGCGCACGGTTTGCAGCCCGACATCATTACGCTTGGTAAGCCGATCGCGGGCGGGGTACCAGCTGCGGTTTATGGTGTCAGTGCCGAATTGGCTGAGAGAATCAAATCCAAGACAACGATAGATGATACAGACACCTCCGGCATAGGAGGCACGCTTGCAGGAAACGCACTGTCCTTAGCAGCCATCAAAGCCACATTGCAAAACGTTCTCACTGATGATGCTTATGAGAAAACCATCCCTCTGGCAAAACGTTTTACGGATGGAGTGCAACATAATATAGATGAGTTTGCTTTGCCGTGGATAGTAAACCAGCTCGGCTGTCGTGCTGAATATTGGTTCTGTTCGCAGAAACCGAGGAATGGTGCTGAAGCCGCTGCCGCTGCGGACCTCCCACTCGACCGATATATGCATTTAGCAGCGTTGAATCGTGGCGTCTTGCTAACTCCATTCCATAACATGGCGCTGATTTCGCCTGCCACCGCATCCGGTGACATCGATAAACATACAAAAGTCTTTCGGGATAGTGTTGTTAAGCTGCTGCCCTAACAAGCCTGTTGGAAAAGCCTACAATCCGAAGCTAAGCAGCAATTTCAAAGGCATTTTTCAGAAGTATTGAAATAAGGCTGAGAATTATTGCTCGGTTCGCCGATTTATTTCTCGGCGAATTTCTTTCGCCTGAACGATCAGGACCAACGCCTTTCCAGCACGCTCGGTTTCTGCTAAATGTTTTGCGTAGGTTTCTTTCAACGCAGCGATAGCTTCTAATTTATCGTGCGCTTCTGTTCTTATCTCTGCGGCTTTCTTAAAGTCCGGATCTTTTTGCGAGGCAGTCCATTCTTCCATTGCTGTCTTGAGTTTGGGATACTCGGCGAGTTCTTTAGGCTCCACGCGGCCTGTACCAGTCGTCATGTACTTGTAGATAGCCTGTTTATGAGCTTTGTTATCAATTCCATAGAACAGAGTAGAAAAATCTTTCGACGCCTTGTCGGCGCGATCAAGCTTTGCTTGTCCATCGAAATGTTCGAGGTCGTCACTCAATCGCTGACGGACTTCCTCACCATTTTGATCGGCATCGGCAATCACGTCGTCCATTTGATTTTCCATAATTGGCGAAAGCATAGGCATGACTTTCTCTGCATCAATTAGCCCAGCCAATTTCTCTTTATGTCCGTCAGGAAACTTGAGCGTTTCTTGGACGAAGACGTCATCATCTTCTCCTGGTTTCTCGTCGGCTTCTTTTGATTCTGGTTTTGCTGGCGAGTCAGCCACTTTCACTTCCGTCTCGCCGGATGCTTGGGCTCCCGGATCTACTCGCACTTCTATCTTCGCGACCTGATTCTTGCTTGCATCTGGACCAAACAATCCAGCTTCCGCAGCGAAGCGATCGTGCGCAGTCGTTTCTTGAGTTTCGGAATTCTTTTGATCAATCTGATCAATACGATCTGCGTTGCCCGAATCTTTAAACATGAAGCTCCCCCCAATCATGAGTTCAAGATACTCTCGGGGGGTGCCCCTGTCATCGGTGTAATTACGCTAGGCATTTGGATGCTGGGACGGCCGGCGTCCCGCCTGCACCGAAAGGCATTGGGTCACTGGGAAACCGACTTCGCACCGGACAATTTGCTATTCGGAATAGAGGTGGAGTTCCAAATGCCGGCAGGACGCCGGCGGTCCCAACGCAAAGCGGTGCGTCAGATGATTCGGGAGGGCTTGTGCACAGATACTTGTCCGTCCGAAGTTACCGGGGACACCTTTCTTACAGGACTGCTGCTGGTTAACGCGTTATTTCTCGTGTTTGGATCTGAGTCCTTTACCGCTTCCCATCAGCTTTCCTTGATGCCCAGGAATAAAGCCTTCAAAGTCTTGTATGCGCGGTCTTTGAGACGAGCCGCCTTCGCCGTTTGCCAGAGTGGTGTCTTCCGTCCTTGGCGGCTTGTTGCTGCCACCACCTTCACCAACTACAAGTGTAGTATCCTCAATTCTAGGTGGTTTGTTAGTCCCGCCGGCTTCACCGTTTACCAGGGTCATATCCTCTATTCGTGGTTGCTTTCTAATTGGCCCAGCCTCATCCATACATTTTGTAGTGATGCCACCTTCTTCCCACTTGCTGGATGTTCCGCCTTCACCATCCATCATGGTTGTGACGGGTGGCTTTTCGATGATGCCGCCTTCTTCCCATTTATTAGATGTTCCGCCTTCACCATCCACCAGCGTGTTAATTGGAGGCTTTTCGATGATGCCACCTTCCTCCCACTTTGTGGATGTTCCGCCTTCACCATCCACCAGCGTGTTAATTGGAGGCTTTTCGATTGGACCACCTTCTTCCCACTTTGTGGATGTTCCACCCTCTTCGAATCGATTGGTTGGGTCGCAGCCGCCCTCACCGCGCATGTCCGTTGGGCGCGGGCTTGGTCCGCCTTCTTCAAATTTGTTGGTCGGTGCGCCGCCGCCTTCGCCGACCATGTCTGTGGGACGTGGGCTTGGCCCGCCTTCTTCAAATCTGTTGGTGGGTGCACCGCCGCCCTCGCCGACCATATCGGTAGGTCGAATTACGTCTGGTTTCGGGTTTAAGCCTTCCTCACCCACAGCCTTTGTGGTTCCCAAAATAGGATCCATATCATGGAGTGGATTTTTCCTTTGTTTATCAAAAGGGGAGACGGTGCCGCATTCACCTGAAGCTGTGCTGCACTCAAGAACGTCAAGGGGCTTAATTTCGATCTGCTCTTGGCTCTCTCTCTGCATAACAGTTGACGTGCGCGGGCGCTGTTCCAGCTCTTTTATGAATAGCTGTTTGGCGCTGGACTGAGCTTCTGATAGTAATTTTTCGGTGTGGGAAGGCTGGGAAATTTCAGCATCCCGTCTGTCTTCGAACTTATCCTGAGCTTTATCTGCTGGCATAGAAATTGGATCCTCATTGGCGTATGAGGATTTATCCGCGCTGGGCCGAAATTGGAAAGAAATTTGATTCTTTTAGATTAAATGTGCCACCATATGTGGTTGCGTGCAGCGCTTGCTGTGGAATTCGACAGGTGAAAGCTGTCCGATTCTGTACTTCCGTGTTTAGCTCGCAGTCGCGAATTCGCTAAACTTCTCCCAGTTGCATGTAAACGGAATTCGAAATTCCTGGACAAGGAATCACTCCTTTCCATTCTCGTAATTTTTCATTGAGGCGGCCCTTAAGTCGAAGCTGCCATTTGAAACAATTTCGTCGCCCTCATTGATACCGCTCACCACTTCGACGTGGTCGGCACATTGTGTGCCCAGGCTGACGGGAGTTTCTCGGAAGCGTCCATCCGCCAACGCGACGTATACTACTTTCTCGGCACCAGCATCCTGAATAGCGGCACGATCAATAACGAGCATTTTGCGGTCCGAAACTATGATCTTCATATTGGCGAACATCTGCGGTTTAAGCAATAAAAATGGATTCACCGCCTCAGCGCGAACAAGCAATGTGCGCGTATCCTTATCCACTGATTCGGCTATATAGTTCAGGTGACCGGAGAATGTCTTGTCGGGATAGCTTTCACAAGTTAAAAGTATGGGTTGCTTTAGCTTGACTCTGTGAATATCTTTCTCGTGAATTTGCGCCGAAAGCCAAACAGTTTTGTAATTACCAACGGTAAAAAGGTTTTGCCCTGCCTGAACCAGCTCGCCGGGATTACATAGCCGTTGCGAGAGTAACCCACGCATTGGTGCGACGATTTCCACAACGGGCTCAATTCTTCGCGTGGCAATTATCCTGTCGACCTGCTTTGCTGACACGCCCAGCAATGCCAGCTTTTGTTTCACGGGCTCAGTTACCAGATCCAACTTTTCCTCGAATATGCGCACTAAATTTGTGCGCTTTTGTTTTTGAGTGGCTATATCTATATTGTTCTTTTCCAAATTCGTTTTGGATGATTCAATTTCGGCGCGAGAGGCAATCTTTTCGTCGAATAGAATTTTTGCCCTCTCGTAAGAACTGTTTGAGAGTTTTAGTTGCGCGTTCAGCGACTCAATTTGCGAGTCGATGTCGAGCAATGCTTGTGACAAATCCGCCTTCACTTGCGCGCGTTGTTGCAGCATGTCGGATTCGATTTGCTCCACATCCTGGCTACGAATTTTAGCCAGCATGCGCCCCTTTTGAACTTCCTCTCCAACGTTGACTAATACTGAATCAACACTACCTGAAACCAGGCTATTGACTTTAACAACCGTATTCAGATTCTGTGATACTTCACCAGTGGCTTCTACTGTCACTGGCACAATTTTTTCTTTGGCACATGTGTATGTGATTTTTGCCAGTTGAATTGCTTTTGGTGACATGCTGACTAATTGACAGTCGCCCATGCTTTCGTGCAGTGCTGCAGTAGCGTGTGCGCTAGGAGCGACATGGAACTTGCCATGCTTCATGTAGTTGTAATAAACGAATGCCGCCACGATTCCCAGCGCAAGGGCGATGAGGGCAAGTCTTTTCCTATTCATGCATTGCTGGCTCCTGTACGTTGTCTTTCGGCTCCGGTGTCTCCGGTGAAAGGCTGGATGTGATGTTGGATCTCTGTCTTGACTGCGACCACGCGTATAAAACGGGAAGGAGAAACAAGGTGAGCAGAGTTGCTGGGATTAAGCCGCCTACAATCACGATTGCAAGTGGACGCTGGCTTTGTGAACCGATTCCAGTTGCAATCGCCGCTGGAACTAAACCGGCTGCGGCAACAATAGTGGCGATGACTACTGGTGGCATCTTTGCCAGTGCGCCAGAGAATGCCGCTTCGGCTGGTGATGTTAATGTTTTACTGCGAGTGATTATTTCGGACATAATCACGACGCTGTTTTGAATGGACACTCCGAACAAGGCAATGAAACCAACACCGGCAGATATGCTGAGGTGAGTTCCGGTGAGGTAGAGAGCCACAACTCCGCCCATCGCGGCCAGTGGCACGCACGACATGCAAATAAGTGCTATTTGGACGGAGCGAAATGCCGCAAATAGAATGACGAAGATCAATAACATGGTACATGGAACGACGATGGCCAGGCGCCCCATTGCCGCTTGGGCGCGCTCAAACTGGCCTGAGTATACTATTTTGTAACCAGGAGGAATTTCGACTGATTTTGCAACAGCTCGCTGTGCTTCTTTGACAGTCGAGCCTAAATCCCGTCCGCGAATGTTTGCCTTAACTGCAATTCGCCTTTGATTGGACTCGCGAAGAATAGCACTTGCACCATGAGCTTCTTTAATGGTGGCAAGTTCAGCCAGAGGAATCGATTGTCCTGTTGGAGTGTAGACCAAGATATCTCCCAACAATTCTGTTTTTGAGCGGTATTTGCTTCCCAATCGCAACACCAGATTGAAACGTCTTTCGCCTTCGATAAGTTGAGTGACGACCCTTCCACCAAGGCATGTTTCGACTACATCGAGAATGTCATCCGAGTTGATTCCGTAGCGCGCTGCTTTTCCTCGATCAATCGAAATTAGCATTTGCGGCTGACCGAGCAACTGGTCCTCTGATACGTCAACCATGCCGGGGACCTTCGCAACAGTTTGGCGAACTTTGACTCCAAGATTTGTTAACGTTTGCAGATCCGGTCCGAATATTTTGGCGCCGAACTCGCCTTTCACACCACCGATGGTTTCATCCATGTTGTCTTTGATGTATTGCGAAAAGTTGTAGAGGACACCCGGGACTTCCTCATTTAAGTGCTTACTTATGTCCTGCACGAGCAGTTGCTTTTCCGAAAATTCTTTGCGCCATGACTCCTGTGGATTGAGATCGATGAGGATTTCGATGTTGCTGTATGGATTGGGATCCGTGCCGTCATCAGGCGAGCCGATCTGGCTGATGACGTTTTTAACTTCAGGATAGGCTTTAATAATTCGGCGAATTTCGTGAGCGATGCTTACGCATTTCTCTAGCGAAATACTTGTTGGCAATGCTGTGGCACGCAACCAGATGTTGCCTTCCTCAAGTTCGGGAATGAACTCCGAGCCCAACATCGGGCTGACTGCAAGACCCAAAGAACAGACCAGCACAATGGCGGCCACAAGCTTTTTCTGATTGCGCAGCGACCAATCCAGCGACGGTTGATAGATGTTCTGGCAAAGTGAAATTAAAAAGCTAGGTCTGTGGGCCGGCGGTTTCTTTCTATAAACAAGAAATGCAATCGCCGGAACGAAAAGCATCGTTGCCAGCACGGCGCCAAGCAAGTTGAAATTCATTGTGTAAGCCAGAGGGCGGAATAACTTTCCTTCCACTCCATCAAAGGTAAGAACTGGAAGGAATGTCAGAATGATTATGACGGTCGAAAAGAGAATTGGTTTGGTGACTTGAAGTGCGGCGTTCGTAATGCACTTCTTCGTGTCGAGATCGGGCGTGTTGTGTATCTGAACGAGGATGCTTTCGATCATCACAACGGCTGCATCAACCAAGATCCCGAAATCGATTGCTCCGAGTGAAAGCAGATTGGCCGGCATCTTAAAGATGTTTAGCAGCACAAGCGCGAAGCAGAGCGCGCTAGGTATCACGAGTGCGCAAACAAGAGCTGCGCGCAGTTGAAATAAAAAGGCAATCAGCACGAGAAGGACCAGGCCGATTCCTTCCAGGACTGAATGCCCGATCGTATGCATCGTGTTTGTCACCAGTGCCGTGCGGTCGTAGAGAGGCTCGAGCTGCATTCCTTTGGGGAGGCTCGCAACTATCTGCGGCCAGGCTGCGTTCAAATTGCCGATGGTGAAAGAGGGATTGTTCCCTCGCTGCATTAGACAGATTCCTTCAACCGCATCATCGTCACCATTTTTTCCAACCTGCCCTTTGCGAATTCCGTCTGCAACTTGAACTTTGGCTATGTCGGATACTTTGATTGGAACGCCATTTTTTGTACTGAGAATGATGTTGTTGATGTCGTCCACTGATGTGAGAAGACCGATGCCGCGAACCATGAAATCCTGATTGTTATCTACGATGAAGCTGCCGCCGGTCGAGCCGTTGGAGCGCGCGATTGCCTGAGTTACTTCGTCGAGTGAAATTCCAACCGACTTCATTTCGTTGGGATCAAGTTCAATCGAATAAATTTTTGTGGGACCACCGAAACCTGTTGAGTCCACGATGCCGGGAATGGATTTGATTTGCCTGTTAATCAGCCAGTCCTGTACTTCTTTTCGTTCTCTTGCCGGCCAGCCTTTTCCTTCGATTGTGTAGCGAAATACTTCACCAACAGGTGATGCATTTGCATCGAGCTGTGCTTTGATGCCGTCGGGTATGTCAGCTTGTGCGAGGCGTTCAAGAACCTGTTGCCTAGCCAGATTTGGTTCTGTGCCATCTTCAAATACGACTGTAATGACGGAGAGTCCGAATATGGAAACTGATCGCGGTGGTCGTGCGCCGGGGATACCATTTAGTTCTTTCTCTAACGGCAAAGTTACCGAGCGCTCGACCTCCTCGGCAGCCTTTCCATTCACTTGCGTTATAACTCTGACCTGCATGTTTGCTATGTCAGGATACGCCTCAAGCGGAAGATTCTGGTAAGCAAACCAGCCAAGCGTTAGCAAGACGAATACAGCGCAGGCAGCAAATATGGGTTTCCCCGTTATTGCGCCAAAAAACGACTTCATGATCTGAGCCTCGGGAACGTTGCTCTATATCAGGATTATATTTTGCAATTGTGTGCAACTTGTGTTCATGTTATTCGACAGTATGACAAAGCTGCTGGGATGTAAACGGTGTGGGCAAATCGTTCTCGGGATTCAGTTTGCGCGGTGTTGACTGAATGAGATCGAAAGTATCCGCCAAAATGATGAGGGGAAGTACGAATAAAGGAGCAACAATAGATGTGCAGTTCCAAACTTCGATCACTATCCAAACACTATTGCTGCTGTGGGAGAGCAGCTTCCAGCCTGCTTATAAAGAAATTCCTTCTAGCCAAAATGCAAGCGCTTCTGTAAATTCAATCTTTCCAAGCGGGCTGGAAACCTGCGCTCCCCTAGGACTCAACAATTAAACTAATGGTAGCGCCGATGGTGCCATCACCAGACTGTGCAAGTTCATCACAAACCGAAAAATGCCTTTCTATCCGACAATGGGCAGATCAAAGTTAGTAAGCATTAATCTCTTATTTGGGCGGTTTTCTTGACGCCTATATATCCAGATGAGTACTATTTGTAACTTTAGGTGAAGGGGTACTGAACATGCGCTAGGGTGTGGTATGACACCCTGACGATCAGGACTCCCTTTTGGAAACCGAAGAATCGTACAAAGACTCAACTGGAGGGGCTTGTGGGCAAGACATTGGGACGCGAAGAACTCAAGGCCAAGCGCGATAAATACATGGTTCCGGGGATGAAGCATCTCTATGCCGAACCGCCTCACTTTGTCAAAGGTCAAGGTCAGTTTCTGTACGATGACAAAGGCGATGAATACCTCGACATGTTCGCAGGAATCGTCACAGTTTCTGTAGGTCATTGCAATCCGAAAGTCTTGGAAGCCACCGTCAAACAGTTGCAAACGCTTCAGCACACCTCGACTGTTTTCATGACCCAGCCGATGGTGGATCTTGCTGAAAAGCTTGCCGAGATAACACCCGGCAACCTGAGCAAGAGCTACATCACTAATTCGGGTACCGAAGCAAATGAAGCTGCGATCAGCATGGCGCGAATTGCGACCGGCCGCCACGAAGTAATCGTTCTCAAACACTCCTATCATGGTCAATCGCACCTTGCCACTTCCCTGACCTCGAACCACAATTACAGACAAGCGACGATGCCGGCTTCCGGAATCGCTTTTGCCGAGAATGCATATTGTTATCGCTGTCCCTTCAAGAAGACCCCGGACAATTGCTCGATGGAATGTGCGAAAGACGTCGAGCGCGTCATCCAGACCCAGACCAGCGGAGCACCAGCTGTGATGATCGCCGAACCGATTCAAGGTGTTGGCGGAGCAATCACACCTCCGGATGGCTATTTCCAGGCAGTGAAGAAGATCCTCGATAATCACGGGGTTCTCTTCATTTCAGACGAAGTGCAAACCGGTTTCGGTCGCACTGGTAATCATATGTTCGGTATCAGCAACTGGGATGTTCAGCCCGACATGATGACCATGGCAAAAGGTCTCGGCAATGGCTTGCCTATCGGCGCATGCATCACCACTCCTGAAATCGCAGACAAAGCACAGAAATCAGTGATCAACACCTTCGGTGGCAATCCTGTTTCAAGCGCAACCGGATTGGCTGTCATCAATACCATTATCGAAGAGAACTTGATGGAAAACGCCAAGCTTGTTGGCGACTATCTCATCGAAGGTTTGAAGGATCTGCAAAAGACTTATCCGATTATGCAAGATATTCGCGGTAAAGGTCTGATGCTCGGCATCGAAATTGCCGATCCCGAAACGAAAGCTCAAATGCCTGCCGAATGTGCTCGCATCGTTGAAATCGCCAAGGAAAACAAAGTTGTGATTGGAAAGGGCGGCTTGTGGGGCAACACCATTCGACTCAAGCCACCAATGACGATCACAAAACAAGATGTAGACAGATGCCTCGCGGCTATGAGAAAGGGTCTCGAAGCCGTTTCCAAAGTAGGTGCCCCTGCCTAAGCTTTTGCGCGGGAAATGTGAAACACTTAGATGTGATTTGCAGCCGAACGCGAAAAAATTGTTCCAGAACTCATAAGTGAATGAAATAGGAGAAACTAATCAATGCCACGTAAAATACGATGTGGAGTCATTCAAGCTAAGAATGAAGTGGTGGCGCCGGCTGGCGGTTCGGACAAGGCGACAATCGATAAGATTGCCAAAGCCATGCTCGACAAGCATTTGAAAATGGTTGATGACGCTGGAAAGCAAGGCGTGCAGATTCTCTGCTTCCAGGAACTATTCAATGGACCGTACTTCTGCGCAGAACAGCATCCTTGCTGGTACGACTTGGCGGAAGAAATTCCGAACGGCCCGACAACCAAGGCTATGCAAGAAGTCGCTAAGAAACACAACATGGTTATCGTCGTTCCTATATATGAAAAGGAACAGTCTGGTGTTTATTACAACACCGCTGCCGTAATCGATGCTGATGGACAGTATCTCGGCAAGTATCGCAAGAGCCACATTCCTCAAGTTAACCCGGGCTTCTGGGAAAAGTTCTACTTCCGTCCAGGCAACCTCGGCTATCCAGTATTTGAAACACGCTATGCCAAAGTCGGCGTATACATCTGCTATGACAGGCACTTCCCGGAAGGCGCTCGCGCACTAGGACTCAATGGAGCTGAAGTAGTATTCAACCCTTCAGCAACTGTATCGGGTCTCTCGGAATATCTGTGGAAGCTCGAACAACCAGCTCACGCTGCAGCAAACGGCTACTTCATCGGCGCCATCAATAGGATCGGTACCGAAGCTCCATGGGGCATCGGTGAGTTCTACGGCTCAAGCTACTTCTGCAATCCACGCGGCGAAATCATCGCTCAAGCATCGCGCGATAAAGAAGAATTGCTCGTTGCTGACCTTGACCTCGATCAAATCAACGAAGTCAGAAACACATGGCAGTTCTACCGTGACCGCCGTCCGGAAACCTACAACGAGCTGGTTAAGCTCTAAAGTACGCTGAAAGATGATCGGCTCGACCATGAGCGATTCATTCTCGCTCCTTCGCAAGAGGAATTTGGTCGAGCCGATTATCTGATTTATGGACAATGCTTGAATTCATTCTTCATGCATTGTCCTTGTTTGAAAAACACAATGGAAGTTTGCCAGGCATGCTATCGCCCTCCCCATTCCATATGTGCGTTCTTGAAGTTCAAATTAGTGATTTCGTCAAACTAAAGGAAAAGCTCAATGGCCGAGCATTACAAACCAGTTAAGTACAAAGCTTGGGAGATGACTCTTGAGGAGCGCTTTCAGGAGTATCACCCACCGCTGTCAGAGCGCGAGGCAGTCCTCGAAGCAAATCGTTGCCTCTACTGCCACGATGCACCGTGCATGGTGGCTTGCCCGACGCACATAGACATCCCGACTTTCATCCGCAAGATTGCGACAGAAAATCCAAAGGGATCAGCGCGGACTATTCTTGAGGCAAATTTGCTCGGCGCCACTTGTTCTCGCGTGTGCCCGGTTGAAGAGCTTTGCGAAGGCGCTTGCGTCATGAAGCACGATCACAAGCCGATTATGATCGGTCGCCTCCAGCGCTATGCGATGGATTATGCTCAGGATAAGAACATCAAGTTCTTCCATCAGGGTAAGCCGAACGGATACAAAGTTGCTGTTATCGGCAGCGGTCCTGCCGGACTCTCTTGCGCTGGTGAGCTCGCCAAACTCGGCTTCGATGTGACCTGCTTCGAGAAGAACAAAATGGCAGGCGGACTCGATACCTATGGGATCGTGGTCTTCCGCGAACCGGTCGAGGTCAGCCTTCGAGAAGTGAAAATGGTCGAAGAACTCGGCGTCAAAATGAAGACCGGCGTCACTGTCGGCAAGGATATTACATTCAAAGAAATCGTCGACAAGTACGACGCTGTTTTCGTCAGCGTCGGTCTAGGCTCCGTCCCGCCGATGAATATTCCAGGCGAAAACTTTGAAGGTGTTGTTGATGGATTGGAATTCATCGCTGCCACCAAAACAGAAAAGCTCGACACCATCAAATTCGGAAAGCGCATCGCTGTAATCGGCGCTGGCAACACCGGAATCGACTGCGCAACAATCGCTCGTCGCCTCGGTTCTGAGCGCGTAACCATCGTTTATCGCCGCTCCGAAGCAGAAATGCCTGCCTACCACTTCGAATATCTATTTGCTCTGGGCGAAGGCGTCAGCTTCATGTTCCTGACGCAACCTGTAGAAGTTGTTGGATCGAATGGAAAAGTCGAAGGGCTTAAGTGCATGCGCATGGACCTCGGCGAACCAGACCAATCGGGACGCCGCGTGGCAGTACCTAATCCAGGATCTGAATTCGTCATCCCCTGCGACATGGTCATCACTGCAATCGGACAGAAGAAACAGTCCGAAGTAATGAACGCCCTCGGCGAACTAGGCGTAAAGGCTACCCACAACGGCTACATTTCGGTTGACCCCGAAACGTGCCGCTCGGATAATCCGAAGATTTTTGCAGGCGGCGATTGCATTCGCAGTAAAGGCGAAGCATCAACAGTCGCAGCAGTTCAGGATGGAAAGATTGCTGCTGCCGCCATCCACATGCAATTGGTTGGCGTTCCTTCGCCCAACAAAAAGCATATTGAACCCGTTCTTTCTCCAGTTGTATAAGAAAAGAGGAGCTTAAAGAGATGGCAAATCTCGAGATCGATTTTTGTGGTATCAAATCGCCGAACCCATTTTGGTTGGCGTCAGCTCCTCCCGCTAACTCTGCCTATCAGGTGCAGAAAGCGTTTGAGCAAGGCTGGGGCGGAGCCGTTTGGAAGACGATCGGTGCGCCGGTTCTGAACGTTTGCAATCGATATGGAACTATCGATTACAAAGGTCAAAAGGTTATTGGTTTGAATAACGTTGAGTTGATCAGCGACAGACCAATCGAATTGAACCTGCGCGAAATCGCGGAAACGAAGAAGAACTTCCCCAACCATGCCGTAATAGTTTCAGTCATGGTTGAGTCCAAGAAAGAAGCATGGCAAGAAATCGTCAAGCGAGTTGAAGAAACGGGCGCCGATGGTTTCGAGCTGAACTTCGGCTGCCCGCATGGTATGTCCGAGCGCGGCATGGGATCGGCGATGGGACAAGTTCCTGAATACACCTGCATGGTCACCGAGTGGGTTATGGAAGTTGCCACCAAGCCTGTTATCGTCAAGTTGACGCCGAATATCACCGATATTGTAGTGCCTGCAAGAGCTGCTGTTAAAGGCGGCGCATCAGCGCTTTCATTGATCAACACCATCAACAGTATCATGGGCGTTGACCTCGATTCCTTCGAAATCAAACCGAACGTCGGCGGCAAAGGCGGTCACGGTGGATACGCTGGACATGCGGTCAAGCCAATTGCCCTGCACTTGCTCTCCGCCGTCGCTAGTGATTCGGAAGTGCAGCGCGCGCGTTTGCCAATCTCCGGTATCGGTGGCGTCGAGACATGGCGCGATGCAGTTGAATTCATGCTACTCGGTTCGACCTCTGTTCAAGTTTGTACAGCTGTGATGAAGTGGGGCTTCCGTATCGTCGAAGATATGATCGACGGAATGTCCAACTGGATGGACGACAAAGGCTTCAAGACCTGCGATGAATTCATCGGCAAGTCGCTGCCGCGTATCTCGAGCTTCGGCGATTTCGACCTCGGATTCCAAACCGTTGCTCGCATCAATCCGGATAAGTGCATTCACTGCAATCTCTGCTACATCGCATGTAACGACGCTGCTCACCAGTGCATCGACATGAAGACGATGCGCGTGAACGGCGATATGGCTGCAACACTACAGCCAGTTGTGCGCGAAGAAGATTGCGTCGGTTGCGACTTGTGCTCTAAGGTTTGCCCGGTTGACGATTGCATCACGATGGTGCCGATTGATACTGGACGTCCGCACATCACATGGAACGAACTGACAAAGAAACGTCCTGAAGTTCTGGAATGGGACAAGATGGAAGAGTATCGCAAAGAAGCGAATATCCACATCCACTAAGTCCTCGTCAGAAAGTCTAGGAATACCGTGCAGTCGGTTGAGAATACTGAACAACAAATCCTCGGGCAAGTGACCTTGCCCTCCGGCATCATGATGCTGGTCGACTTCGGATTGATGGATTTATGGACGCACGATCGTCCACCATTAATCCCTGAGGGCATACTATCAGAAGAAGCGCTCAAGTCGGCTAACGACGGGGCTGATTTCTTCATCGACGGACCTCATGCACTTGAAGTTGGCCGGCGTCTCGGGCGCCAGCCTCACCCGCTGTACATATACGATATTCCGCGCCATGGCGTTCAGGAATTGAAGGAAGGATTTCAGCGCTTACTCGATGAGGAAGGCTTTGAGGCCGATCTGATCGAATTGTTCGAGCGCGTACCGCCACGGACACGGGTGAATCAAATTCTGGCGCACCGCGAAGGTTTGGGAGAGGTCTTCTTTCATGGCGTTCAAGCGGTAGTCGTATCCAACCTTCCGAAGAACCGACCACTGCCCATAGTGGCGAAGCGGATGGAAGAGGAAGAATTTGCCGAGCATTGGAAAGAAGTTTCGCTAATCCTTGATGAGACAGCAGAAGTTGCGACTTCGAGTTTGATTGGGCACGTTGCTGTTGACCGCGCGCGCTTAATGTTCTGCGATATGAACGCAGCTGGGGCCTGGTGTCATAATGACAGCATCGATGGAATGGCTGACTTCGTATTCTGGGGCCGCGATGCTGTGCGTCTGGCGCAAAAGTTCAAGGCACCGCATCTGGAGCGCAATGTTTACGGCTGGCAGGATAAGAAGATCCAAGAAGTCGCCGAATTAGGCATTCAGGTTCAAAAACACATCGATAAACATCGCATGGTTGTTGCGACCGATTTCCGTCCGCACTCCGACCACTGGCGTCTGCTCGAAAAGATTTATCATTCAGAATTGGAAGCAGCTGTAATCGACGTCAACGATTCCCAAGTATGTGGTTTCATGACCAGCTGGGGAGACGGGTTCTTCCCTGTTCTTGCAGAACGAGATAGCAATGGAAGACTCGTACGAATCCGCATTCACTTAGGCAACGAAGCAACTGTTCGCGGAATGCGCCTCGTCAATCCTCGCTAGAATGTGCCCGCTACTAGGCAGCCGCGTGGTATCACACTTGGTGCCTGAAAATAATTCGTATGGCAATGAGACATTCTGCTTGAATAGGTAACTCACCTCACCGCATAAGCATTGCGAGACTATGAGTGTCTTCGTCCAACAATATTGTTACTCTTGAATGCTTGCGCACCTCATTGCGTAATTCCACCACTATTGCGTCGACAACGAATGCTTTTGTCGTAGCCGAAAACCACTATGCATTAAGGGTTTTCCGTCCGCCTAATTATATAAATGTACGCGTTTATGCGTTCATACATATAGAAGAAATCTCGATAGAAAGACGAAACTCTTCAACAGTTTTGTTGGAAAAGCGCAAAATTTGCTTCCACAAGCGTGTTGGAAAAGGCTTATTTGGAGCCTATTTTCGAACTTTTTGGTCACGGTGAGTATTTAGTCTGCAAAATACTCGGGAAACCATATACAAATTCGACCCTAACTAAGGCTACCGGTAATTGCGGTAGTCAATGTTGCATGGAAGAATTAAAACAGCACCCCAAGGAAATGCTATTCAAGATTGAGTTTGCAATGGGCGGTAGATGTGCTGGGTCCAGCAGGTCGAAGCTATTTTGATGTGGAGAATGTTATGAAGAGCCTTACGATAAACAGAGTAGATTGGCGGGAACTTTCCAACACAGATCTCGTACGTTTTGCTCAGCAAAAGAACGAGCAAGCGCTTAATGAACTTCTCCGGCGCCACAAGAAGACAATCATCAATAAGCTTTATCGCTTAGCGCCAGACTGGAAAGATACCAGCGACCTCGAGCAAGAAGTACAGATTAGAATCTGGCGCTTCATCGGTCAGCTGAGAAATCCTGATTCTTTTAGAACATGGCTGAATCAATTGGTCGTCAACGTCTTCTATGATGAGCTGAGAAAGCGTCCTCGCGATTATCAGATCATCTCGCTGGATGAGCCATTCTCTGGTGAAACACCAGAAGAGTCTGGCACAAGAGACGTAAAAGACGGCTCACAACAGCCCGACGACAAATTACTCTCAGAAGAGCTTTCACAAGTTCTCGAGAAAGCTATGTCGAAAATCTCGAAGCCATTTAGAACAGTTGCTGTTCTCCGTGACGTCGAAGGTTTGTCATATGAAGAGATTGCGCAGTTGACCGGTACCGAACTCGGAACCGTTAAATCACGCATCGCTCGTGCTCGCATGAAGATACAAAAGCAGATTCTTCCTTATCTTCGTGAGTGTGCCTAAATTTCATCGTGGATGCCCCGGGGGGCTTCCTCCCGCTCTGGATTGATGTCCAGGCGGACCCAGCTTGAGTTTACTCGATGCGACGGTAACAACAAGGTTTAAAAAAGGGCCGGCTAACCACAACTAGCCGGCCCATATACTTTTTTTTGCACAGGGGCAACGATTACGCTGTCCAAGCGGTAGTCGGCACCCATTCGGAGCCTGGTGTGCTTTCATAGTTTTGTGCAAACTCTTCTGCTGTAGCTGGTGGAGTTTGCAATGCAACAAGAGCTGGCGCAATCACGTTTCTGATCGATTCTCGTGTGTAGTATGCTTCAGACCATAACGGAATGGAAGGTGAGAAAGAGTTCTGGACCGCAGATAAGGCACCAAGGTACAGATATCTGTCAGCAGCAGATGCACCTATACCAACTACCCAGGCGACAGAGCCGAATGCCAGGTCCGTAGAGGTCTTTTGCGCGAACTTATTCATGTAATCTACTACACTTGTTGGATCGCTCAGTCCGGCCGATACGCCGTTTACGATGGCGGACATGCTTATTCCATCTTTCCAGGAGTTGACGTAAGCACCCATGACGACACCGGTCAAAGTGTCCTTGAAGACTGATTCGCCATATGCGCTGACGAAAGCGCCAAAAGACTCATACATCCCATTGTAGTAATTTATGCTTTCATGGGCGCCGCGATAGGCTATCGAAGCGGCGGCCGCTGTGCCTGCGTTTACGCCAGCCTGTATACCAAAATTGCTATAAGAGAGGGACCTGTAGGCTCCAAGCGCCGCACGATATTCAGCATTTCCTGTGCCGATGAAAGGTATTGAACTGGAGAATCTGGACCAAAGTCCAATATCTTTGCCCATTGTCCGCAATCCGCTCGATGCGATTTTTTGTGCGGCTTCGGCCATCTGAAATCCCTCGAGCCCTGATAGCGAGGCTATCTCTCCACCACTTTTCAGGACCGCGGCTTCCGCCACTTCCTTGCTCATTAGTTTTCCGCCTTCGACGACAAGCGCGCGCCGTGCTAGTGCAGCGACAGAGCCGGTCGCACCGTCAATAGCTCCCCATAGTGGCGTATACCAGTAGATCTCATCTCCCATTAGCCATTTAACCGTAGTATAGGTGCCGGCACCGGCAGCCGCTCCGGCCACGACGGCACCGGGACCAGACCAGCCAGTCAAGACTACTGCGGCTGCTCCAGCAATAACTGCTGCTGCATCAGCGACCAGTTCTTTTGCTAGATTCGCTGTGAAATCCAATATCTTTGAGAATGTGCTTGGTTCCTCTGCTGATTCCATGAGTTTTTCGAACTCTATTTCTTCTCTCGCGACAAAACTCGGATCCATTTCTTGCGCTTCTAGAAATAATTCTTTTGCTTGATTGTAGTTCTTTGCTGCCAATTCGAATCTGCCCAAGACTATCCGAGTGAAGGAGGCAGCGTGTTCAAATGCATCGTAGATTTCGTAAGCTTTACTAAGTCCATCGCGGATGGTCGGGTCAGTCTCTGTTTTAAGCTGTTGGGCAACGACAACTTTGTTCTTTCTGGCCAGATCTCTGTCCAGATTGTCCGCAGCATTTACTGCTTCTTTTAGTTCCGCTCTAGCCTGGTCGATGTCCAGATCGTCTAGAGCCTTTGTGAAATTCTCTAGGTGTTGAAATGGATTGAGATCCGCTGCTGATTGAACCTTTGCAGAAAGCTCCAACATGTCTTTGAATTCTTGTTTGTCATTTACTAAATTCGGATCTATTTCCTGAACTCTCAGAAGTATTTCGTGCGCTTCGTTTCCTCTTCCCTGAGAAATCAGAAAGTCAGCGTAGCTAATTCGGGAAAGAGCAGAGGCGTGCGCTACGGCTGCCCACGCCATTTCTTTGGCTTCCAGTTCTTTCAGTGCTTCTGGATCGTCTCCGAAATCAGCTTTCTCTTGCTCAATTTGATCGAGCTGATCTTTTACGTCCATCTGATTGAGGTCGTCAGCTTGTTTGATAGCATCAAGATAATGCTGTTCAGCCATTTCCACATTTCCGGCTTGTCGTTCGCCATCGCCGAGACTCATAGTGATTAGAGGCAACATGAACTCTTCTTTGTTGATCATCGTTTTGCGACCGTCGCCTATTGCCGCTTCAAGTTCATTCTTGAATTGCAGGAAGTTGGAATCCAATGCCGCTTCCGGATCCCTCCTCTCTGCTTCTTTTAGAAGTTCGAAGGCGGTATCCAATTGCCCGTTCCCGGCAATGAACATAGCGAATGCAAATCTTGTTGCGCTCGGTGAATGCTTCAAGGATTCAAGCGCTGTTTCGCTTTCGGCAAGCGCTGCTTTCTCTTCATCTGTCGACGTGCTCTCCATTCTCGCGCGCACATCAAATAAAGTCGCTTCCACCTTAGTTTGATTGATACCATCTGCAGCTTTGATTGCATCTTTGAATTCCTGTTCTGCTGATTGCGTAAGTAATTCTATGCGTTTTGCTACAGAGAGTTCAGTTTTTTCGCCATTATCGCTGTAGACGATCAGGAGCTCATTTCCATCTCTGGCTAGTAGCTCCTGAATTTCTCTCATAGCTTGACCAGCGATACTGATGTGAGTGTATGGATTATCGAAGCTACTCGTTGCCGGGGTGTTCTCTTCTTTTATCGTGTCGCTTGCGTCTTTGCTTGGAGCAGCTTGAACTTCTTGGGGAGCCGGTTTCGTTTCTACCGGCTCTGCCATATTTTTGCGTTCATCCACTATTTCTAACGAAGCAAGCTGCGCAGCGGCTGGCGAATTTTGAACTACTTTGCTGTCTGAACTCGGTTGCGAATTGCGCAACGAATGTATTTCGTCTTGCAAAGATCGGAGACCAGCAGCATTGTCCTCTGTTTGTATGCTACTGGCTTCGGTATTTTGAATCTTGGATTGCGGGCGTTCCATAATTCTGATTGCACTCTTGTTGTTGGTGTAGTTTAGCTTTGGCGGACTTGTTCTACTTCTAATGCGCTTGAGAGGAATGACGTTAAGACGTTGGGTGTCGCTTGTGCGCGTGCTACAATCGCGCCCGAACGCTGGTAGATTTCTTTTGTCAGGTCCTCCATTTTTGTTGCTGTCTGCGCGTTCTTCGGGATGTGTGTTTCCAATGCATCCTGTGCGCTGATTCTATAGAAGCCTTTCAATGTGCCGTCTGCTGCAAAGTCCTGCTTAAGTAAGTCGCCTGGTTTGGCGTAAACCCACGGACCCTCCGGATCGTAAGATGCTTTGAATCGGAACTGTACTCCGTCCGGAACCTGCACTACTTGCATTGGTTCTTTGAAGTTTTCCATGTTCGGTGTATAAACACCGGATTTCCCCGACACTTCTGACCAGTTCTGCGCGAATTTGGCTGCCTTGGTGTTGTACGTATCCAGTCGGTATCCACCTGTCTTGAGGTCAACTGAATCTCGGTATATCAGATATGAACCTGGAGCTGCGAGTTGACCACTAACAATAGTGACTTCGTTCAGTGTGGCGCTTTTGAGTATTGTTCCGTCGGGCATTTTTACGCCGTTTTCAGGGGTAATGAGGCGCGTATTTGTAAGTTGGCGAACCGGATCTCCGTCAATTGTTTTTCCTTGTGGCACGATTTCTTGTGGTGCGAACTGAACGCCATTCGGGAGCACGGTGCCTGCCTTCAGGACCAGCGGCTTGCCGTCAGCACCGAACTGCCCAGGTACTGTGATATCGTTTTTCGTAACTAGCGGTGCTTCGCTGGTCGAATGCATAATGCCCTTAGGGTATTTCTCTGGATTTACGACCTCTGTTCTGACTTCGAAGCTGCCTTTTGATACGAGGCTCTTTGAATTGCTGTCCCAGATTTTCTGCATCTCAGCCTTATCTAAAGTAACTACGGGCTTCTCTGGTGTAAACGCTTCACGAATTTGTTTGCGCAATACGGCATCTGCTTGTATGCCGCCGACCGTTGCCGCCAGCGCTGTGATCACGCCAATTTTTTGACTCTCGAAGAGAACTTTGCTGACGTCGATCTTTTCGCCTGCCCCTTGCTGGCGTCCCAATTCCTGCAGTCCACCGGCAGTTGTACCGAAAATGTAACCGCCAGCAACCATTTGAAGGAAGGGACTGCGCTTGAGAGCATCGTTAGTGGCAGCATTTACGCCCGATGTTAGTCCAGTCGCCGCTGACAAGATTGCGGCATCGAGGAGCATTGCTTTCGGATCGAATGCGGACAAAGCGGCTGTTGATAGTCCTTTTTCAGCATCAAATTCGCCATCCTCGTCTTGCCAATTTTCGCGCGTCAATGTTTGCTCAACTATTCTATTTGTAGCTCCCATCAATACGCCTTTTAATGCAAATGGAAGTTCTGTTTGACCGACCAACTGTACAAGCTGGCGCATTGCTAATCCTTTGCCGGCGCCGAGTGTACCATCAAGAACTTGCGTCCCCATGTCGTCTGCGGGCTTCGCCTGGTCGAGCGCATAAGAACCGACTGTCCCTGCTACACCGACTCCGCCTTGCACAAAGAGGAACATCATTTTTGTAAACGTGCCTCCCATCTGCTTGATCTCTTCTTGGAACCCGACCGTTTCCATATCGTGGGAGATTTTTTGCTGAATCTGAGTTTGCATTGCCGTAAGTTTCTCGGCGTTGCCCTCTCCGAGTGCTTGCCCGTAGTCCTCGTACATTGTCTTTAGTTCTTCGAGAGACTTCTGATCGTTTGCATAGACATAGTCAAAAACTTTTCCGAGATACGAGGTTGAATCATTCACTTCCTCGTGGAACGCGATCTCTTTCTTTAATGCTTTGAGCACAGGATCGTCATTAGGATCGCTTTTCGGCTGGTTAGCGTCAATCGCTCCTTGGATACGCACGTTCAAGATCTCATTGGAGACGTTCGCCCAAGGTGAAGACTTAGATGAAATTTCGTTGTCCGATGCATCAACTTTGCGTTCTGGTTCTTGTACGTTCTTGGTTTGTCTGACAGCCATATCTACCTCTAAATTTCTGCTGGAGGAAGAAGCACTGCATGTGGTGCAGCGCTCTCTCTTCTTTTAGTAAGCGATTTATGCACGAATACAGCTCGTTACGGAGCCGCAGTGCAATGGCGTAAATTGGGCTTGGAGTATTATTTGGTAAGAAACCTAGTAAAGCTCAGAACTCAAGTGCGCCCTTCATTCCTGAGGAGCACTTTAGAGGAGCCTGTATGTCATTGTCCTCGCGTCGAGATCACCGCGAGTTAACAGGCCAATGTTAAAGGTCCGTTCTGCTTCAAGACTTGTTAGATGCCGGTCCACGCTGTGGTCGGGACGCGGTTAGGTCCTGGAGTGCGGCGGTAGGCGTCTTCCATTTCTTCAGCTGTTGGTGGTTTTTGTAGAGCGGCCAGCGCCGGACCGATTACGTTTTTGATGCTTTCGCGAGTGTAATATGCTTCCGACCAAATTGGGATTGATGGGACGAATGATGTTTTCAGTGTCGGGAGCATGCCGCGGTAAATGTAGCGATCAGCGGCGAATCCGCCCATACCGGCTAACCAGGCGACTGAGCCGAATGCCAGGTCTGTGCTCGTTTTTTGTCCGAATTTGTTGAGGAAATCGAGTGTATCTTTCGGCTTGCTCATCGCGGTGGACATTCCGTTTACCACTGTGGACATTGCCAATCCGTCTGTCCAACCATCGACGTAGCCACCCATCACGACGCCTGTCATTGTGTCTTTCAACACAGAGCGGCCGTATGCTTTTGCGAAATCACCGAAGTTTTCGTGTTTGCCTTCGTAGTAATTGACGCCTTCATGTGTGCCGCGATAGACCGCTGATGCTGCGGCGGCTGTGCCACCGTTGACCATTGCATGAACGCCCAGGTTACTGTATGCAAGAGCTCTGTAAGCTGCCAACGCTGAGCGATACTCGGCGCTGCCGGTTCCGATGAATGGAATCGAGCTGGACAATCTTGTAAGCAGGCCGATGTCCTTGCCCATTGCCTTGAGCCCGCTTGATGCTATCGATTGAGCAGCTTCCGTCATCTTCAGTCCTTCCAGACCGGAGAGGGCTGCGACATTTCCGCCTGTTTTGAGGACTGCTTTCTCGGCGATTTCTTTGCTGATTATTTTGCCGCCTTCGACAACGAGAGCTTGCCTGGCGAGCGCGGCAATCGAGCCTGTCGCGCCATCGATTGCTCCCCAGATGGGTGTGTACCAGTGAATCTCATCGCCCATCAACCATTTAACACCGGTGTATGTTGCAGCACCAGCTGCCGCACCAGCGACGATGGCGCCCGGTCCGGACCAACCAGTCAGGGCGACGGTCGCTGCTCCGGCAAGAATTGCTGCGGCATCAGCCACCAATTCCTTCGCCAGGTTTTTGGTGAATTCCAATATTTTCTGGAAGGTGCTTGGTTCGTTTGCTGATTCGACAAGTTTATCGATCTCGATTTCCTTTCTGCTAACGAAAGCCGGATCCAGTGTCTTTGCTTCTGTGAATAATTCTTTGGCTTGGTTGTAGTTTTTGGCAGCCAGTTCGAAGCGACCGAGCGCAACTCTGGTGAATGCTGCCGCATGCTCGAATGCGTCGTAAATCTCGTAAGCCTGGTTGAGTCCTTCGCGAATCTTCGGATCTGCTTCAACCTTCATCATCTGGTCTTTGATTACTTCTTTGTTTTTTCTTGCCAGGTCTCTATCAATATTGTCTGCCGCTTTCACCGCCGCTTGCAATTCGGCGCGTGCTTTATCGATATCCTTTTTCTCAAGAGCCTTCTTGAAATTCTCTAGATGTTGGAATGGATTGAGATCGGCAGCTGTTTGCACTTTCTCCGAAAGCTCCAGCATATCCTTGAATTCTTTTTTGTCTTTTACAAGTTCGGGATCAAGCTCCTGAACCTTTTTAAGAACTTCGTTTGCTTCTTGCCCACGTCCTTGCGAGAGTAGAAAATCAGCAAAGTTTATGCGAGAAAGCGCGGGCGCATGAGCCACAGCAGCCCAAGCCATTTCTCTAGCTTCCAATTCCTTGAGTGCTTCCGGATCGCCTGCTTTTTGTGCTCGTTCTTTAGCAAGTGAATCGAGTTGGCGCTTCACTTCGTTTTGATCGAGCGCGTCGGCTTGCTTGACTGCGTCCCGGTAGAACTGCTCTGCTTTCACCTTATTACCGAGCTGTCTTTCATTGTCACCAAGATTCATGGTGATTAAAGGAAGCATGAACTCTTCTTTGTTAATGATGGTCTTGCGACCGTCGGCGATTGCTGTTTCCAAATCCTTTTTGAATTGAGCGAAGTTGGCATCTTTGGCGGCTTCAGGATCCTTGTCCTCGGCTTCTTTTAGAAGCTCCATGGCTTTATCGGCTTGTCCGTTCCCGGCTTTGAACATCGCAAATGCGAAGCGAGTGGCGCTAGGAGAATGCTTTAGTGATTCAAGAGCGGTCTCGCATTCCTGCAGCGTTTTCTTCTCCGCTTCATCAACCGCTTTCTCCAAGTTCCCGCGCACTTCAAACAGCGTCGCTTCGACTTTGCTTTGCTTGATACTGTCGGCCGCTCCGATGGCAGCAGTGAATTCCTTTTGTGCTACCTGGTTGAGAAATTCGCGACGCTCTTTAACGGTGCTTTCATTCTTCTCACCCTTCTCATTGGTGATGATCAGCTTCTCGTCGTCTTTGCGGTTTACCAGGGCGTTGAGTTCTCTCATCGCTTCGCCTGCCATGCTGACGTGCTTGTATGGATTATCGAAGGAATCGGTGGACGGAGTGTTCTCTTTCTTTACTCCATCACCTGCATCTTTTTTCGGAGTCAGCGATGCATCTGGGCAGGGAGCTTCTTTATCTTTGCTCTGATCGACGATCTGAAGCGGTGCCAGTTTTGTATCGGTCGATGCAGGGTTGCGCAAACCGCTGTCATTCGCGGCACCCGACGCGCGCAAGTCGTTAACTTCCGATTGCAGTGGGCGACTTGCTTCGCTGGAGCTTTCGGTGGCGGAAGACTTGTGCGAGTCTTTGTTATCGATTTCAGTTTGCGGGAGTGACATCTTTGTTAGCTTTATTATGTTTGTGGTGGCTTAGTGGTTTGATTTTTGCGGACCTGTTCGAGGGCACCGTTCAGGAATGGCGATAGCACTGCGGATCCTGTTTGGGCTCGATTTACGACTGCCCCTGAGCGCTGATATATTTCTCTTGTGAGTAGATCCATTCGCGCCGCTGTTTGTGTGTTTTTCGGAATGTGTGTTTCGAGTGCGTCTTGCGCGCTGATTCGGTAGAAGCCCTGGAATTTTCCGTCGGCGGCGAAGTCTTGTTTGATCAAATCGCCTGGTTTTGCGTATACCCACGGACCGTCCGGATCGTAGGAGGCTTTGAAGCGAAAGACCTGTCCTTCTGGAACTTGGACGACTTCCATCGGTGTTTTGAAATGCTCTAAATTTGGCGAGTAGACGCCCGGTTTTCCGGGAACTTCTTTCCACATTTTTGCGAATTTTTCTGCTTTCTCATGGTACGTATCGATGCGGTGCCCGCCAGTTTTGTAGTCGACTGAATCGCGGATGATCATTACCGAGCCAGGCTTTGCTTCCTGCCCGCTGGCGACCGTGATTTCTTTGACGTTGGCGCTTTTGAGGACGGTCCCATCCGCAAGTTTGACGCCGTTTTCCGGTGTGATAAGACGAGTGTTTGAGAGATGGCGCACAGGATCTCCATCCACGGTTTTTCCTTGTGGAACGATTTCTTGTGGCGCGAACTGCACTCCATTCGGGAGTACCGTGCCGGCTTTCAGCACCAAGGGTTTTCCGTCGGCACCGAATTGTCCAGGCACCGTCACGTCTTTTTGAAGAATCATTTGAGCTTCTGTAGTTGAGTAAACTTTCCCTTTGGGGAATTGTTCCGGTTTCACTACTTCTGATCTGACTTCGAAATGTCCTTTGCTTACGAGGCTCTTTGGATTGTTGTCCCAAATTTTTTGAATGTCTGCTTTTTCCAATGTCACAGCTGGCTTGGCTGGGGTGAATGCCTCGCGGATTTGTCTGCGCAGAACAGCGTCAGCTTGCAATCCACCGAGGGTGGCAGCCAAACCTGTGAGTACACCGATCTTTTGGCTCTCCCAGAGAACCTTACTGACGTCGATGCTTTCGCCCGCCTGTTGCTGGCGCCCGAGTTCTTGCAATCCGCCCGCCGTTGTGCCGAAGATATAACCACCAGCCACCATTTGCATGAATGGGCTGCGTTTGAGGATATCGTTCGTTGCGGCGTTGACACCCGATGTAAGTGCGGTGGCTGCAGACAAGATTGCCGCGTCGAGCATCATCGCTTTGGGATCGAAGGTTGAGAGAAGTGCCGTTGAAACACCTTTTCCCGGAGCGAAGTCGCCCGTCTCTTGGTCTTGCCATGTCTCACGTGTGAGAGTTTGATCCAACATGCGGTTTGTCGCGCCCATCAAAACGCCTTTTACTGCAAGTGGCAATTCGGACTGTCCGAGCACCTGCACCAATTGACGCATTGCCAATCCTTTGGCTGCGCCCAGCGTGGCATCTACTGCTTGTGTGCCGATAGAATCTGAAGGCTTGGCTTGGTCCAGTGCGTAGGAGCCTACGGTGCCTGCTACACCAACTCCGCCTTGCACAAATAGAAACATCATTTTTGTAAATGTGCTTCCCATTTGTTTGATCTCTTCCTGGAAGCCGACATTCTTCATGTCTTCTGCAATTTTTTCCTGAATCTTCTTTTGCATCGCCGCCATCTCTTCAGCATTGCCCTTTACTTGAGCTTGACCGTAATCCTCATATAAGGTTTTCAATTCTTGAAGAGATTTCTGATCCTTTGAATAAACATAGTCGAAAACTTTGCCTAGATATGATGTCGATTTGTCTGATTGCTCGTGAATCGCTATTTCTTTTCTCAAAGCCTTTAATGTAGGATCGTTTTGATCCGCGCCAGGCTTGTTTGCCTCAAGAGCTCCTCTAATACGAGCATTCAGTATCTCGTTCGAAATCTCTGCCCAGGGCGATGACTTTCTGCCGCGCTCGTTTTCCGGCTCCGCTCTACTTTCGGAACTCTGTTCGCCTGCTGGATTCTTTTTATCTTCTATTTTTTCGTTTTCTGTACGATCGGTGGAAATATCAGCCATGGTCAAACTCCCTCAAATCGGAGCGCAATCTAGATGCACTGCAGGCGGTGCACCTTGAGCCTCTTGTTAAATAAAAGACAACACCAGGTTGCAGCCTATACGCAGCTGCGGTGTTTGAGCCTTTCTGTGTTTTGAATTCGACCAGCAAGCTTCTAGTGAATTCGAGAATACGCAGCCAATACATCCAGCCTATATGTTTGATGTGCTGCCAACCAATTTGCGGAATTGAATTATTTGGTGTGGGGCCTTGAATTCAATTTAGTAAATGGATGTATTCAATTTCTAGTAATTATTGGACAAAAACAGTTCGAATAATAGACGGGAGCACGTATAAGTTCATGCGGCAATTCGTCCGCTATGACTGCAGTTTCGGGATCGGTGCAGCGCATGATACTGTGTTCAAGTTTGCACGAATTGCACTGGCGAGATGGCACTGTTGTGCGCTGTTACTTGGTAGAATTCGCGGTCTCGCGCTACGCAATTATGCACTTTTGGCAAAACTTTGGCAGGGCAAGGCATTCGCGGATTGGGCGCGTGAGCAAAAATCAGGAGCGACCGCATGAGTGAGCAGGATGCTCGCGCTTCCGTTAGCAGCACTAAGCGAGCCGGTTGCTGGCGCTCCCGAAAGCAGCGCACAGTTAGCGCGTCTTTAGATCGAATACTGCATTAGGTAATGCCGGATAGTTTCCAATCGAATTTCCGAACGCATTTTTCACCCAATCAAAGTTGAATGTTTTATCAACAATGCCGAGCCTGAGAGTGGTTGTGAGCTGATCCCCTGGCTTCAGTAACACCTCGCTACCGGGAGCTTGTTTTACGCCATTAACTAGCATCGCCGAGTCTTTGCTCAGAAACAATTTCGCGGTCCCTGCTTTGTCATCCATTCTCACGTATGAGAAGCCAGTCGCGCCCGGTTCAAGCTTCGTGTTCTGTTCGATGATTTGCGCGATCTTTGTCAATTCGCTTGCCGGCAGAATTGTTTTTGCACCAGTCTTACTTGTAAATTCCAATTGCTCAATGCCGTTTGGCGTCGCAGGCTTGTTCAACTTGAACTGGCCCTCAACCTTATATAGCGATTCGTTCTGCCTCATCTCGTAGAGCCCAGGTTGTGTTTGGCTCAAATAATATGAGTTCGGTCCTTTTCCCTCCCTGGGCGGATTTGCCACAGACAATTTGTTCAAGGTGCCATCGGCGTTTTGTCTGAAGTCACCGTATCCACCTTTGTCCTGGAGTTTGGGCGACCATTCCGGACGTATTGTTAGCAGGCGTCCATCAGCATCATACTTACGGAATCCCAGACCAAGATCTGTATGCACGAATGTTGGCGGATTGCCTTTTCCAGTCCAATCGTATTCGATCCATCCACGGTTTGTTATTTTGACATGGTCGTACGCTTTTCGCCCGCCCGTAGTGCCGTCATACCCTGTCGGCGCTCCGGCCTTCTCATGCTCTGCCAGGAGCACCTTCGCTCTCAACCGGTCGCTATCAAATGGTTTATTCTTCTCGTAATACCGATGGATGCCTGAGTCGTCTAGCGTTATGATTTTATTGCCATCGATCTTGACCTGCTGCAGAGCTGGCGTGCGGAACTCACCTTGCCCCCTGTCTGACCAGCTGCCATTTGTTTTTAGGGTGGAAGACCAGTAATGATTTCTGCCGTCGGCAACTTCTATGTATTGCGAAACAAACACAGGGCGTCCGTTCGCATCAAGTTGAACTTTTACATCAGCACGGCTGCCATCGGAAGCCGTTGTCGTTTTAGCTTCGACTATTTTTTCAGTGTGTCGATGATAGCCCCAGTTCACGCCACCCATGACGGCTCCGAAGGTAGCCCAGCTGCCTACGTTATCGACGAAGTCTTTCCCCGTTGGGAGGATTCGACCCTTGTTCAAAATGGCATCGACTTCTGAGTAAACGGCACCGCCTGCGGCTCCAGTCGCGGCGCCGTAGCCCACGCTGCCGAGAAGCGTTCGTGCTTCTGGTACTGCAAATATTCCGGTGGCATCCAGCTTTGCTCCGGCATAAGCCATAGTTGAGAACGTTGCAAAATTTGTTGCTGCGTTCTTGGCTCTGTCCAGAAGGAAGCTTTCGCTGTCAGCTTTTGTTGGCGTGAGTACCCCTCCAAAAATGGCACCAAGCGTGCCTCCTCGCAAAACTGAAGCAGTCAGTGATGATGGTTGCGCAATGTTTTTTGTTGCCAGGGCAAGCGCCCCAAAATCAACCGCCTTCCCGACAATATTTCCCAATGCACCGCCCGTGGTGCTGAGTGCTTTTTGCTCGTCAACTAAATGTAGTTCGGGAATCTTTTTGCCCGATAGATATCCTGCCATCTGCGCAAGACCATTGACGGGATCTTCGATGCCTCCTTTTATAAGCCCCCTGCCGAAGTTGAATACTTCGTTGTCGGTCCAAGTTTTTTCCACTTTAAGCGCGTCCCGCTCAGAAATTGGCAACGCAAAATCATTAGCCATTAGCTAATCCTCCAGAAACTTGAACCACCACCATGATTACTTGTTTGCTATATACGCGCCCGAAAACTCTTCGACAGGTAAGATTCCCGTCGAAGAATGCGATTCGGACAAGACGCAGCCAACTTGTCTTGCTTTCAAAGAAGGTTCTAGTTCTAATAACTCTGAAATAGAAAGCGGCCCTGCGAGCCATCTGGCGATATGAAAGCAAAGCCGAGCCCGCAGTCTCCGAAGTTCACATAGAATGGAACCTGTGCAGAATCGAGTTGGAGCAAAAGCTTGCCGCCTGGTGGCATCGCATCTTCTTGCAAAAAGGCTGGTGTACCGCCGACTTTGTTTCCTTCGACCGCCTTTGAATACTGCTCGAACGACTGATCGTCCATCCCCTGGCGATGTGCTTCGTCCATGAAAACTGGATCCGTGCGCCTGATCGTATCTACTAAATATTCGCAGGGGCGTGGTTGCGCTTGTTCTTGTCCCGGCACATCCAAGTATTCGTATAAAGTTGGTCCAATCGGTGCTGTCAGGGTTTTTATGTTTGGCAGACGACCTGGTTGAATGATCACGGCGTTCTCGCCGGCGTCGGGATCCCACGCCGGCACGACTTTTTCTTCAAGGTCAGTCATGAAGATGTAGGCCATTTTGCCGACCGTCTGACCGAATATTTCAGGATAGAGAACAATTTGGCATATAAATGTCATTTGTTCGCCTAGCGATCGGCTTATTGGCCACTGAGGCTCTCCCGCCCAAACCGGTTGCCCACCAAACTTTGTGACCATCTCACGGCAGGGCGATTGGGTCCGACGGAAGGATAAGGCATAGGCACGCTGCATGGCTGTTGACATCACTCGAGGGAACAGCTCAAAGTTTACAACAGTGGACGAAAAATGAGCTCCTGACGGCCTAACAGTTATTATTGATTTGATCCGAACTTTTTGGCATTGCACTGTTATGGGACAGGACATTCTCTACGAAAAGTTGATTCGCCCGCTTTTGTTCAAGCTCGACCCAGAGTCTGTACATCAGGCGGCTCATCATGCGCTCTTGACTGCAGGACCGATCGTGAACGCTCTGCCCCTGCGCTATTCGGGCAGCGATCTTTCGGTTACCCTCTTTGGTAGAAAACTTCTTAATCCAATTGGATTGGCGGCCGGTTTTGACAAAAATGGTTCACTTGCACCGATTCTTGGCGGGTTGGGATTCGGATTCATGGAGATTGGTTCGGTGTGCGCTCGCCCGCATGGTGGCAATCCGCGCCCAAGATTATTTCGCCTTAGCGATGATGAGGCTTTGATCAATCGGCTTGGCTTGAATGGATTAGGCGCCCAGGCGATCGTCACAGCTTTATCCGGAAAGAAATTCTCTTTGCCGTGTGGCATCAATATCGCAAAGACCAATGACCCTGCGATAAGCGGCGAAGATGCGGTCGAAGATGTTGTATATAGTTTTTCGCTGGTCAAGAATTTACCCGTCGAGTTTGTCACGATCAACGCCAGCTGCCCTAATACAGCTGAAGGTTGCTTGAAGGAAAGCAGTGTGCTCGCCGCGACGCTGGAACGGGTGAATGCAATAAATGATCGCAAATTGCCGATTCTTTTGAAGTTGTCTCCGGATAGTAGCGAAAAATTTCTGGAAGAGGTCGTCGCTATTTGTAAGGATAAGAAAGTTTCGGGTTATGTTTGCGGCAACACAACGACCACTCGTGAGGATCTCGCCACCAATGCCGAAAGGCTGAATGCAATTGGTTGGGGCGGACTAAGTGGGAAGCCGGTCAAGCATCTGAATTTGCAGCTTACTCGAAAGATCGCTAGCTTGAAATCGCCGGAGCAAATTATCATCGGAGTCGGTGGTATCAGCTCGGGGCAAGATGCATTCGATTATTTGAGCGCGGGGGCTCACGTTCTGGAGGTGTACACTGGCTTCGTGTACCTCGGACCGTCTTGTGCCAAACAAATATGCGAGGAGTTGTCCGCGATCCTCAGAACCCGCGGCACCACGCTTGGTGAAATGGCGGGTGGACGGCTTTCGCCTGCAACCTAGCTAGCAGTTGTCGTTGTAGTTTTAGCTTCTGTCGCAGCTTCTGCCAGATGTTCGTCCGGCGTAACCAGGAACTCTTGCGCAACGTAAAGTGCGACCGCTGTTGTCGGCACTGCTACGATTGCACCGGCGGCACCGGCTATAGTGGCGCCGATTAGAATCGCGAACATCACAACCAATGGATGCAATTCCACCTGCTTGCCTAAAAGGTGCGGCACGATAAAGTTGCTCTCGATTGCTTGCTCAACGACAAAGAGCAATAAGGTTAGTACGAATATCTGGACGGATTGCGTCGTGGCGATGAATAGCGCTATCACTGTCGCCAACATGGAGCCAACAAAGGGGATCAGGTTCAGCAGCCCCGCGAGCAAGCCGAGCACGAGTCCGTATTTAACGCCTATGACTGTGAAGCCAATGGAGAAGAATATAGCTACTGCTGTGCAAACCAATATTTGCCCGCGCACGTAGCCTCCCATCCGGCTTTCTAGAGGAGTAATCATGGCTGCGGCGCGCGAACGGTGCTTTTGTGGAACCCACTTAAGTAGTCCGGTCCAAATATCCTTCGCATCAACGACGAAGAAGGCGGAAAGGAAGAGAACGAGGATTGTATTCAGAACAATCTCGAACACTGCGCCGGTTGCTGTGATCGTTTTCAAGAAAACACTCGTACCAGCAGCTTTGAGCGACGATGGTTCGATTTTGAATAAAGTGGCTGAATCGCCAGCTAGGTCGAGCGCTTTCAAATAGTAATTGTGAATTTGATCAACGTAGTGAGGAAGTTGATCGATGAAAACGATCACCTGTTCTCTAAATGGTTTGTAGACCAGAAATCCAATTCCAGCGTAAAACGCAACCACTAATACATAGATGATTGCCACGGTCGCTGCGCGGGGGATCTTCTTTCGCTCGGCAATTTCTGCCATTGGTGCCATCGCGGAAGCGAGAGTCAGCGCGAGTAGAACATCGATAATTAGTTGCTTGAGAACAACTGCCAATTGAGCTAAACAAACGAACACGGTGACGAGCGTACAAAAAATGATCACACGTCCAGCGAAACGTTTATTACTTGCTAGCTCTGCAATTTCAAGCTTCTTCAAATCGGCAAGTTCTTGCTTCTCAAGTAATGCATCGAGTTCCGAAAGCTCTCGCTCCTTTTGGAGCGGACGTGCGGACTGCGCTGAGTTAGGCGTATCATTTTCCGATTCGGCGCCACTTGCATCAATGTTATCTTCGTTCGGCAAGATTTTTCCTCACAATCAAGACTGGCTCCGATGGTAGTCCAAGCTCATTATTCTCCGCGTCCAGAGCTTGAATTCGAACGTAGTAATCAATGTCGCATTTGGGATTTAGTTCTGCTCCAGATATTTTAGCTGACGTTTTCATTAGGGTTTTCTTGAAGGCTGGCGCACCGCTTTGTGAGCTAAGCGCGCTGGCAATTTCACCGGGGTGAGCCGCATCGAAAGTTCGATTCGGAGCTAAGGCTATGACTTGCACGGCGGTGCATCCGGATATTTTGCTAGCGTCGAATTCCAATTCGTCTCTCTCGGCTTCGAAGCGAACTGTTGGTGATAGATTTTTTTGAGGGATTATTTCGAGGCTCTTAAATAAGATTGCATAATCACCCGGAGGAAATTGCAAGGCTATCTTGTTGAAAGTTGGCGCCAGCGACCATGCCCTTGAGCGCCCCAACCAGACAATATTTTGGGAGTAGCGTCCGAGCATCGAATCCTGCGTTCGGACGTCGCTAGCCTGCCCCAGTGATAAGTTGATCGGTAACGCCCCGCTTTGAACGCTGCCGTTCTTCTCGCCGCTCCACGCGATCTGTATTCCCGGGCAAGTGCCCGACAGGCATTTCCATAAGACTCTTGCTGTGTTCAGCTCGGCGCTATCTACGGCAGTCAAGTCAGCGACAAGTGTGATACCAGAGGCAGTGCCGGGGCGAATAATCAATCCGTCGGTAATTTCTTCAAACTGCTGTCCGTCGCTATGTGCGACGGTCCACTCAGTGCGCTTAATTGGTTCTATTTTGAGTGCTTCTTTGCTCGTCCAGCTTGCATCGGCACCCTGGACATATCTAAAGTTTGAAAAAGGAATTTGGATTTGGGCGATTGGATTTTGAGGATCTTTTGTTCGCTCAAGAGTCCAACTCAGAAGCGCGCCATCAGAATCGACATTGTTTTGCTCAGGCTTCAGGAGTCCCAAGAGAATGGGATTGCTTGCCGGAAATCCCTTTGATTCCTTCCATACAAAGGAGCGGGAGCTATCCTCCTTTAACTTCATCAAGGTGCTCGGCCAGACAAACTCGTGGCTTCCTCCTACTGGCGGCTCAATCGTCAAAACACGAGAAGCTAGATCGTTATTTTGGAAATACGGCAGACTCAACGCGTATTTAAGATATTGGGGTCGCGTGATCATTCCCGCGCCGGAATAATCGGTTGGCAAATTCAATACCAGCACCTTTTGGTGCGCTGGCGCAGCAGCGATTGCTTTTGCAACTGAATCAATGAAAGTTCTTACTTCATGGCTTGCTTGCAACCAAGATATTTGATTTAGCTGAAGGCAAACAGTCCACACAGAAAGAACGACGAATAGAAGCAATCCACCAATTGTCGCGAACACCTTCGCAAAGACTGGTTTCATCGCGTCAATTGCAGGAAGCGCAAGGAGCACGAGGAGCATTATTGCGGGGGCTGATCCCAAAAAGAACAGTCGGCTGCCAACCATATTTGGGCTGATATGCCAGATCTGAAAAGCGGGCAGCACGCTCACGACAGTCCAAATTGCAAGGAAGGCAACGACTCTCTTGCTCAAGCTGTTCATGACCAGACGCGTCAGCCCAAGTGCCAGAATGCCGGTGTATGCAGTGCTAAGAATTTTGCTGATAGAATTTGCCGCGTCGTATGCTCCGGCGCGAGCGATCAGATCCAAATTAATTGGAAAGAGAATTTGTTTTAGGGTATCCACGTTAAAGAAGTTGCGAAGCGAGCTGAGCACGCCGGCGATCCCGGACGAACCGCCGGCGCCACCATCGCCGTAACCGCCGACAAAGGTCCCGAGCAGGACAAATCTCGACATCAATCCGATGCCTGCCACAGTCCAATAGGTTAGAACTGCTGTCTGTGCTTGTATTCGCAGTTTTCGTTTGTATTCGTCGGGCGCCAATATTTGGCTGTGTTCTTTCAAAAGAAGCGCTGCTGCTGTAATAACAGCTGGCAGTGTGTATGCCATTTCCTTGCTGAGAATGGCGGCGATAAAAGCTGCTAGCGAGAGCGCGAAGTACTTCTTTTCGCGAATCAAGCGGAAGCGCAAATAGCAAAAGACGCTAACAAGATAAAAGAGTGTGCAAAGCAGATCGACACGACCGATTATCCAACTGGTCGACTCTGTTTGCAGAGGGTAAATCGCGAAAAGCAGCGCCGTCCATATCGCGGCAACTCCTTTCAGTCGATTTCCCATTATCCCTGTCAGCTCAAGGGTTATCAGTCCCGTGAAAGCGGAACATCCCACCAACAACAAGAGATTAGTTAAGTGGTAGCCCCATGGATTGGCTTTCCAGAAGATGAAATCGGTAAATATGGACAGTGATACCAACGGCCGGTAGCTTTTCATGATGTCCGAGCCGGCCCAGTTGGAATAAAAGTTGCCTAGAAAGTCGCTCCAATCCCCATGGAAAGCGCGGCTAATATAATCGAGGTGAAGGAAGTCATCCAGCAGAAAGCCGCATTGCAGCGAGGGTGCCCATGCGATCAGCACAACGAATAACGAAAGAAATCCAGCGAAAACCATCTGTGTTTGGGTGGAAAGAAAGTCTAAGCGCGCTGGCTTGAGCGTCAACTTCCGCTCTAGAGGCTGATTTTGCGTTTCTGTTTGATGGGAAATTGTCACGTCTTGCTCATCGTGTGCGGCGCAATTCAAAATAGCACAGGCGACAAGTGAGATAAATTAAGCAGGCTGCCGGGTTAGCGAATTTTTGCCCCACTCAGTTTAATCTTTCTTCCTTTGAGGAGATCTTGGCAACTTTGGGTATAAAGCCATCGTTACTTCATTTCTGGGCACAACCATGGCTAAACAAGAACGACGACGGAGCATGCCGCTCGATGAAGCCTATATCTACTGCAGGCGCCTTGAGTTAAAGCTGGAAAGACCAGCCTTATTCAAGGTGTGCAATGCCATCCATACGGTGGACCTTGCGCTCAGCTCTGACGAAGAGCTTTCTATGGCTGGAGTCCCTTCACACATAAGCTGCGAAGCCTGGTCCCGCGTGCGAGATCAGCTTTTTAAGGTTTTGGTGACAAGCTTCTCCGGATATTTCTTGATCTATGATGTCGATGGCGTTGAACCGTTGGAAAATGGTGCCGCGTGGCCTGAACATGGGTCGATTGAATTTTATCCAGAGAAGATTTTGAGAAGGTTCGAGACATATCGTTCCTATATTGAACGACTTGACCCTTCGATGATCACAATTTTGCGTTGGTGCTTCGCGCAAGATCGCCACAATATTTCGCCTCAGCTTTTCCACGGCGAGCCGCAGGAAGCTGAAGCTAGTGCCGAAGAGATTGTTTCTTTCCTTGATCGCTTGTACGAGATTTGCGAGGAAGAAGCTCACGAAGGCAAGAAGAAGGCTCACCGTAGATGGTGGCAGCTTTATTGGGAGGCAAATGGCTGTGTAGATCGCCGTGCGCGACACGAGCTGCAAAAGCAAATGCTTTCACTGCAATCAGTATGGGGACGCCCCGCGCAGTTAGTTTAGTTTGTTTGTACGTGTACGTGTAGAATCCGAACCTAAGACCCTGGATTTTCTTTTGAATCGAGGGTCTTTTGTTTTAGCGCTTGTTTTTAGCGCTTGTCCCGCAATAAACCAATGATTGCTCAAATTGCTTGGCAAAAGCGCAGTCACGGCTTACTCATACAAGGTAAAACTTTCGGGATAGCAGCGCACGAAGGGATTCGTTATTGTGACGCCCCGAAAATCATCTTCAGGTATCATCAAGAAACCTGGTTTGCTTCCAACTTTCTTTCTGATTTCAAGGCTGGTGAATTTATCGCCGTCGCTTTTGAATTCGGCAAATGGTAAATCTCTTTTTTTGTCTAGCTCACTGCGCCTTTCCATAAGCGTTCCGACGTGTATCTGATCCATGCAATGCATTGCTTTCCATTCTTCTTGCAGCGTGTTCCTCGCCTTTGCTTTCTGAATGTTAGATGGGTCGCTAATAGCTATGTCCGCTATGTTCAATAGCTTTTCCGCCTTGGCTGCAAGCGAGGGTTCTTTGATTTCTCTGGCGATTTTTGGATCCAGCTGAGCTAACTTGTCTATTGGTCTGACGACCAGGCCGGGTTGTGAATCTTTCTCCATTTGATTTTGGGAAGGAGAATCTGCTGATGGACGCGAAAAGTTTTCCATGGCTGTAACCTAGCGGGATTTGCCCTATAAGAATGATGCATGGCATTTGGCAAACTATGGTCATGGCAGATTAAGACCCGCGTAATTCGCCCACGAGCGAAGCCTCTCCTCATAAGAGCGCGGGCTTCCAGCCCCCTCATAATGCTGCCCGGGAATTCTATATGACCAGACATTCTCAATTCGAATATCCATAGAACGCCCGAAGCTGCAGTCGGAGCGGACAGGATGTCCGCGCTTCAATTAGCTCCATTAGCTGCGGTTGTCCATGCCGTCATCTCCTATCCTTATAAGTAGCTAAGGTTTGTTACCCAGCCAATTCCTGTGGGCAACTTCCTATTTACGGGGCGGGGGATACGAAAAACTATCCACTATTACATTTGTGCTCAGCGTCGTGCTGGTGTTCTTTGTGCTGAATAAATTCGTTGCAGTTGCCCCCACAATTGCAATGGCGTTGCGGGAAAAAGTTCTCGGACCTTGTTGTTTCGTTGCGCAATTCACCGGTGCGATGCTGAGCCTTCTCAAAACACCAGCTGTCGTTTTAGCTGTTTGATTTCCTTTGGTAGATCGCCTTGTTCTGCTGCTGGCACACCGACAAGACTGTCTTTGGCAATTTGCAAAATTCGAGAGCAGGCTGAAGGATCTGGTTGAGCACGCTCCCCCCAAGCTTTGATTACTTCGCAGCAGATTTGCGCTGCCTTCTTTTTTTCGTCAACGGTTCTAGGCGGTTCCAGCTTCAACGCCATTGCTGTATTTGCTAATACTGCGCCCCTCCGGTCCGGAGAAAGCAAGACCCCGTGCCTGAGCGCCTGATTTCGATATCGAAGATCTTCCTGCTTGCCGGCTGAAATTGTTGCGAAGAGTGTGCCAACGAAATCAATGTCTGCAAGTGCCTTATTGTAATCCCGTTTTAGGACGTATATCAAGCTCCGTGTGCTCAGCACTTCTGATTCTTCAAGAGTCCTGACGTCGCCGCCCTCCTTAAGAGCTCTATTTGCGTATGTCATGGCTTCGTCAAGTTTGTCCAATTCGATCAATGTGTCTGCTTTACGCCGAAGCAACTGTTCGCGCATCTTCACAGAAGGCGAATGTTTTATGCAGTATATGTAAGCTTCGTCGAGAACATCCAGCGCTTTTGTTTTGGTTGCCACATAGTTCTTATCGTCAGGATGAGCGCGAAAATATTCCAGTCCATCGACAGCGTTGAGATCTTTATTGCGCTTGATCTGCTCGTAAAGCCTCTTGTAGCTCTCTATGAGCTGGAATCCATTCTTGCCTCGCTCGTCCAGGCTCTCTGATTTTTCAACTCTGCGCTTCTGTATTTCGATCAGTTCTCTTATTTGGTCGAGTTTATGATCCTGTACTGCTTCCATTTCCTTTTCGAGTTTGCCAGCTTCAGCCACCGACTTATTATGAGTCACGTAAAAATTTACTCCGCCCAGCGCCAGCAGCACTGCCAGGGCTGCAAGGACTAAAAAAATCACTTTGCTCTCTTTCTTCTTTTGAAAAAGTTCCTGGTTCTTTATTTCAGCCTTTGCAATCTGTGCAAGTTCAGCATTGATTGCATTCAAATCAGTAGGGCGTTGAGCGGGATCTTTTTGCAAGCACGAATCAATCAGCTTTCCTAAGCTCTCGGCGGCTGCCTGTTTCGAATTGGAGCTCAGGCTCTTCACGTCTTCGTTTATGTGTTTGTACATAACTTCGAAGGCTGTTTCTGCCTGAAATGGTGGCGCACCAGTTGTGCACTCATACATGATGCAACCCAGAGAGTAGATATCCGATGCCGCAGTTGCAAGCTTGCCTTTGCACTGCTCGGGACTCATGTAAGTTGGGCTGCCGATCACCGCGTTCGTCCTTGTCACATTCGCTTCGGGGCTGCTTTCCTCCGCTTTGGACATTCCGAAATCGATAACTTTGACAGGGACCTTGCCGTCTGTTTCCATGCAAACGAATATATTGCTTGGTTTGAGATCTCTGTGGATGATGCCTGCATTATGCGCACATTCCAATCCCGCGCAGACTTGCATCATGATTTCGCAAAACTGATCTAGAGGGAGTGCTTGTCCCCTGAGCTTATCGGATAGAGGTTCGCCGTTCAGATACTCCATAACGTGGTACGGATATCCGTTTGTGGTGATATCGGAGGCTAGAATCTTTACGATATTGGGATGGTCGATTGTGGCAAGCAGTTTGGCTTCCCGGATGAAACGCTTATGCTCGGCTTCACCGGCGATTTCCGCTGAGCGCAGAATTTTGATGGTTACCTCTCTGCCCAGCAGTTTGTCGTTGGCGAGCAGCACTAAACCGCTTGCCCCTGCCCCGAGTGTTTTAACTACCTCGAACCGACTGGGCAACGACGAAGCCAGAGCTTCAGCGTTTAATATTTCGTGTGCCGGCGTGCTCATCTATGTTACTTTGTGCCCGCCATGGCGGTCAGGGAATCCACCTTAGCCTTGTAAGCAGCCAATTTTGCTGAGTATTTTGGATCTTTCATATCGCTAATTTCTTGCACTAGTCTTTGGCAAAGGTCCAAGATGATCGAGCTGTCGCCTTTATTGATCTCATATTGGTGCAGAGCTTTTTCAGTGTAGTCTATTGCGTCCTCCTCTCGGTTCCGTACGCGATACGACTCTGCGATCATTTTGTATAGTTGGGCTATACCATCGTAAGAATATATTTCTCCCCGCAGAGCAACTTCTTTCTTTAGAAGCTCAGTATATTGCTCCGCTCTGTTGGCGCTTATCAGAATGGGTCCTATAGCCTTCTGAAGCAGAGCAATTGTTGATTTTTGGCTCATGAATATGCCCGAGTCTAATTCTTTCAGCACCGGTTTAATTATGGCGAGAGCCTTCTTCTTCTCATTCTCTGCTATCGCGATCCTTGCCTCAGCCGCCCGCAGCCAAATTGATCTAATATGTTCTGCTTCCTCCCCATGTTGATTGCTGAGAAGCTTCAGGAATGATTTCGCTTGCTTCGTATTGTTCAGTGTCAGCGAGTTAAGTATGCCATCAAAAATGAATTCAATATTTTCCGAGGAGGTGGGCCAGCGCGCATTGCCCTCTTCGATCAGTTTTATAATTGACTTTTCTCCATCCTTGCTTGCTTTGAGAAGTTCGTATTCATTTCTAGTATTGCGAAAGAAGAACTTTTGCATGTTTCCTTGCAAGGATATGTCCACTCCTTTTTGTGCTAGCTCTAGTCCCTGCATTTCCAAATCTTTGCGTTGTTTTGGACTCGTCTTATTCTGACTCAGCAAAAGACTTATTAATTCACCGGCTGTGCTGTATGCTTCGGCAAGTTCCCTTGTGCTGGTATCTTCCTTCTTCCTCAGCGTTTCAATAAGTGATAGGTATTGTGATAAGACTTTGCGTACATTACGGCTGTCTCCTTTGGCTATTCTTAGTTCACTGAGTTGGCGTCCTGTGGGTTCATTTATCACCTGAGTTACAGCTTTTGATTTGTTCAAATTGAAGAGTGCAGTTACGACTGATGCCAGAAGTAGGATGATTAGCCCTGCGGCAAGCATGTTCTTTACGGATGAATGCTGCTTCTTACTATTGAAACTATCGAGATTCCCGAGGTCATTGCTTAGTTTCTCAGATAATATCGCTGCCGTCTTCGGTCGCTCCGCCGGATCTTTTTGAAGCGTTGAAAGTATTGTTGAGCACAACTTTGATGACTGCATCGATTTGCGGCAGAATTCCTTAACTGACGGAGGCTGTGCCTGCGCATGCATACCCATTAGTGCTAGCGGAGTTTCAGCTTTAAACAAAGCTTCGCTGCATAAAAACTCGTACATCACACACGCGATTGAGTATAGATCGGATCTTCCGTCTACTGGTTTTCCCAAGCACTGTTCAGGACTCATGTATGCCGGTGTGCCTATAACTGTACCGGTTTTTGTATGGTGTTGTTCGATGTTAGATTCGATAAAAACTTTTGCAATTCCAAAATCGACCAGCTTAGGTAGCAGCTCATCGTGAACTGATTTCGTAAGCATTATGTTGCCCGGCTTGATGTCGCGATGTACGATTCCCTTCTCATGTGCGTAGTCCAGTGCCGAAAGCAATGGTAGGAAGATCGCTTTGAAATCTTTCAACGATAGTTCTTGCTGCGAATGTGAGTCGAGGTATTCTCTGAGTGTTACGCCATCGACGTATTCCATCGTCAAATAAGGATCTCCCGATGATGCAGTTCCATAGCCCAATACTTTAGCTATGTTCGGATGGTCCAGATTCGCTGCAAGGCTAGCTTCTTGCTGAAATCGCTCAAGTGAGGAATCATCATCCCCCAGATCCTTTTTTGACAAAATCTTCATTGCTACGGTTCGCTGCAATAAGGTTTGGTGACCTTTATACACCTTTGCAAGGAGCCCGGACGCGAGTTCTTTTTCGAGAACGATGTCCTTAATTTGAGGCATGTGTTCGATCGCAGTGCTTGCGTTGAGCGCGTCCTCGGATTCGGGTTTTACTTGATGTTGTTCTTCCATCAGCGCCGTTTCCTGAGCTGTTCGCCTTCATGTTCACTTTATGCCATTAGTTTGTGGATTTTTCAACCACCGCGGAGGCTTAATCAATTTGTAGCAGCAGTGGATCGGATGAAAATCCGATGACCTTTCCGTTCTCATCGAGGGCGAATCCCCGAAGCTCGTAGAATGCTGGACTGGGGAAATCTCGCTTGGTCAGCTTTACGTCCAGCTTCTGCCCGTCCCCGGCGAAAGTCTTTGCCGCTTCTTTCGAGAAGTTCTTAACTCTCATAGTGCCCGTGTAATGTTCGAACCAGGAGTTGGGTTTGGACAATTCAACTGCTACCTTCTTACAGCCGGGGATTTTCGATGCGTCCAGGGTGACAGACAATGAATCCGCCGCGACGGGCCGATTTATTCCATCCACTCCTTCTCCTAGCGCGCTGCCGGGCGTCACCGTCAGCGCCGGCATTAGTCTTTCATTTGATACAAAGCGAATGCTTGTGAAATGAACCTTGTCATTTTTGTTTTTCAATTCGGGCGAGGGTATTTGCAATCTCACTCGATCGATCGTTTGGCAGGATAGCCAGGTCTTATGTTCGGAAACTGGAAACCAGTATTCGTGCTCTTCTCCATCGATGATTAGCGGCATGAAAATGCGGCGATCGCTATCACTGAACTTCGGGAAACTGCCGCCGCACCATGCAAGGATGATCGGTGTTTTCTCCGGTATAGCATTTTTTTCGACTTTTACCTTCAGTACGATAAAGTCAACGGCGCTCGATTCAATTCCCAGTGCTGGGGACTCAACTGTTAGATAGACATCGTTGGAAGGTGCCTTCAATGCTTCGTTGAGCGCAGCCAGGTCGAAGGTTTTGTCGAATGGGCTCGCGCTGTTTAACTTGAGAGGAATGAATCGTTTGTTCTCCATATCCCAGAAAAGGATTTTTGCTTTTTCCTCGTTTTTCGCAGAGAGTCGTCGCAGCCGAGAAATTGAAATCAGATCTGAATCGCCGTAAGTGGCAGGTTCGAAATTGAATACGCGATCCTTCAGCTCTGGGTCTGAAAGCGGTTTCGAGAGCAACACGGATAGCATTGCACCGTTGTAAATCAAGTGGGCGCCGGCTAGTCGTTGCGGGACATTCAGCACAATTATCTTATCGCTATCTTTGCATTCGTTCTTCACTGCTTCATGGAAGCTGCGCACCTGCCCGCCAGCATGAGCCCAGGGAATATTGTTGCGCATAGTTATGATGCCGAAGACCGCAAGCCACAAGCCTATTAGAAGGAAGGATGTGCGGGCGCCCCACATGTATTTCTTTATCTTGCGCTCTTCGTGATCCAATTCCCATAATGGTGCCAGGAGGAAGCCAAACATCAGACTGAGTCCGGCTGTGGCAAAGTAGGCAAAGCGGCTGCACATCAGCGTGTCTGTTATGTTGAAGACTTGATAGGTCGGCAGCAATGCCAAAATCGTCCAGAGTATCGCAAAGAATACGAGCTTAACTTGTTGGCGTGCGCGATGGAGAAGCAGAAAGCGAACTAGCAATAACGCGGCGCTGAATTTGTAGAGATTGAGGACGAACTTATGCAGGCGGTTGGACGGGGGTATCGCCTCTAGATTGAAGGGAAAGAACAACTTGTTCAAGGATGCCAGCCGGTTAGCAAGCGAGTTGCTGAGTGATTCTCCGATTGAACCGCCGTACCCGCCCTGCAATGTCCCTAGCGCCAGGATGCGCACCCCGAGGTAGGCCAGGAGGGTGGCGAAATACCATTTGCTCTCGGAGAGAGCCGACTTTACGCGATCCATGAGTTTCGGGTCAGGACCAAAGAATAGTTCATGCAGCACTATTAACGGTGGCAGTATGACTGCCATCTCCTTCGAGATAAGACTGATGACGAAGCAAACAATGCTGCCGATGAATGTGGAAATGGCGCGGCTTTCGCGATAGCGCAAATATAGGTAGAAAGCGGCGAGATTGAACGCCAGGCAAACGCTGTCGACGCGCCCGATAATCCAGCTCACAACCTCGGTGTGCAGCGGCGACATTGCGAAGAAAAGGGCACCGGCTATAGCGCCGACAAACTGCTGCTGGGGCAAAAAGCCGACCAAGAGGCGCCGCGCGATGAAAAAGAGAAGCAGGCTGCACGCTATTTGGTAAACGAGGTTGCTTATGTGGAAGACGTATGAGTTTCCCTGCCCGATGGCATAATCGAGGGCGAGAGTTAATGAAATGAATGGTCGATAGAATTGCGTGCCCCAGGCGTGCATCCAGTTGCCCGTGAAATTTTCGAGAAGTTTTTCTGGATGACCGTTGAATACATCAGCCAGGTAGGCGACGTGTACAAAGTCGTCTGCCAGGAAGTACGCACTTAATGAGCGACTGAAACAAACCGCATTTGTGACAATAATGACAAGAACCGCAAAAATAGCGGACAAAAAGCGTATTTGCTTTGCAGAATCAGAAATAGGTGCCATTAAGGGTCGGACTCAGACGACTCGCAACCCTCAGCCAGCGAAGGTTACGGGGGAACTATTTTTCATGTGTGTAGTCATTTTACGTTGATAAACTGAATTGATCAGTAGTAAGATGACAATAGGGAGGCTTAAGTTCATTAGCCTCAGCTCACAAGACGAATGGGAAGCACTCATTATATAAGCGCTGAGCTCATAGAGAAGCTAACCTCGGATGACGGAAACTCTGATTATCGAAGCAAAGACCGCTATGCAATGTGACAAGACTCCAAACACTGATATGTTTCAAAATGGTTTGAATCAGGATCCACACAAGATGGAGCCTACGCAAATTAAAGATGGGAGCAAATCGCAGTTTAAGTTTCCGGAGGGGTTCCTCTGGGGCGTTGCTACTTCGCATTTTCAGGTCGAAGGGCATAAAGGCGAGATTCAGGCTCGTATGTCTGATTGGGCTCGTTGGACAACTGAGGAAGGGCGAATACTCGACAAATCGACAGCCGATCAGGCTTGTGAATTTTTTGAGCGATACGCTCAAGATATTGAGCTTTGTGAAGAGCTCAACCTCAACAGTTTTCGCCTGAGTCTTAACTGGCCTGCGATGTGCCCAGGTCCGAATCACGAGTACAGCACCGATGATCCGACCCTGCAGGTCTATCGTGACATGCTCAAGATGCTGAAGGCAAAGGGTTTCAAGACTTTCGTCACTTTGTTCCATTTCTGCTTGCCAAATTGGCTGGCTGAAATTGGCGGTTGGAATAACGAAGTTACCATAACTGAGTTCGAGAAGTTCTCCGCATTCGTAGCCAAAGAGCTAGGTGAGTACGTCGATTTCTGGATCACGATAAACGAGCCTCTGGTTTATGTATTCCAGGGCTACATTTCCGGCGATTGGCCGCCAGGTTATAAGCGGAACTTCACCGGTGGTTTCAATTGCACGCGCAACTTGCTTATTGGGCATGCGCGCTCATATCATGCGATTCATGCGCTGCAGCCGAACGCTAAGGTTAGCATCACCCACCATTGGATGAGCTTCGCGCCGAAGAATAGGTTCAGCCCGTTCGACCAGCTTGTAACCTACATGCGCGACTCGGTTTTCAACCATTGCTTCATGGATGCGATGCAAACCGGGCGTTTGAAATTCCCCTGGCCTGCCATGCTGGATCCGGGCTTGCGCAGCCTGGCAGGCGACGTGCCTGGGCTCAAAGATACGATGGATTACATCGGCATCAACTATTACACTCGCCAGTTCTGTCAGTTCGAGTACAAGTGGCCAGCCGAACTCTTTGGTTGCAAGTCAGATCAAGCCGTCGACGAAATGTCCGATCTCGGCTGGGAGACTTATCCGCAAGGGCTCTACGACCTCTTGGTAAGGGATTTGAAGCGCTATCGCTATGACGGCAAAGGCAATCTGCGCGAGATTTATATCACCGAGAACGGTCATGCCAATATCTACGAGGCGGATCTGGCAGATGGTGACTGGTCTCTGGAGGATACAGGTCGCGTCAAGTATTTAACTTCGCATTTGAACTCGCTTTACAAGGCCATCACAGATGGTGCCAACGTCAAAGGATATTTGCACTGGTCCCTGCTCGATAATTTTGAATGGGCAGAGGGGCTGCGAGCTCGCTTTGGTCTGGTGCGCGTTAGCTATCCGACATTAAAGCGAACGCTTCGCCGCAGCGCACACATCTACAAACAGATCGCTGAAAAGAATGCGCTAATTCAAAACCAGCAGCCTCGTACCATCGAATAACTGGTCTATGGGAGCGCAGGCTTCCAACCTGCTTCGAATGCCGCTTCAAATGTCGCTCAGCGCTTAAGGGACGGCAGAGCTGCGTCGAATTGACGCTTCGTTCGCTTCAGGGAGCCTCGGCTTTCCAGCTGCTTCGATAGCTGCTTAAATCGCCGCCGGGAGCGGTGTCCCGCCGGCGCCTGAGGATTCACGCTCATAAGGATGCCAACAAGGCTCAGCTGCTCTTTTGCTCCTTCGGTCTTTAGCTCCTCGTACGCATGGACAGCCTCCGATTCCTTCAATTGAGATTTAGCGAGCTTTTCCGCCAGTGCTGTAAAATAAGCCTTGTGGGTTTTTGGGTGGTTTATGGCACAAACTCAGCGTTTTTCGTACGCGCTAACTCTTTTCCTAGCAGTCCTTTTGGGATTATTTGCTGGCGACCCAGTTGTGTCTGACGGCGCGAGGTATCTACCTTTCGCGGGATCGGACAGCGGACAGGGCATATCAAGAGCCGGTAGGCTAACATCCTCAGCTGTCCAAGCGCAGGATGAGCTTCCGGTTTATGTCCACTGCAACTTGATTTCCGACAGCAAAAAGATCATTCCTGGCAAGCCTTTTCGACTCGGCGTCGAATTGACGATGGAGCCGGGCTGGCATACCTATTACAAACATAGCGGCGAAGCCGGCATGCCGTCGAAGATTGAATGGCAGTTGCCCGAGGGCTTCAAGGCTTCCGATTTGAAGTGGGAGAAGCCTCACAAGTTCAACGATTCAGGCATCGTCACCTTCGGCTATGCTGATTACACATTGATCTCCGCTGAGATTCAGCCTCCTGCCACATTGAAGGAAGGCGCCAAAATTGACATCAAAGCGAAGGTCAAGTGGCTTTCCTGCAAGGACATTTGCGTTCCTGGAACTGCCATGGTGCAGATTGCTTTACCGGTTGCCGCAAGTGGCGCAGCAGCAGACCTGATTAACCAAGCGAAGTTTGCAAAATCAAATTTCGATGGACCGACCGATGGCATTAAAGAAGATGGGGGACACGGTGCCAGCAAATCCGACGCTGGTGGACCCGGGGGACCAAGCGGTCCTGGGGGCGAACCTGCATCTACAAGTTCGGCCGCGACAAGTTCCAGCACCGCTGATACCAGCACCACTGATACCAGCACTGCTGGTGGTGCAACTGAAACTGGAACAGATTCCAAAAGCGCTGCAAGTGGAGCTGCAGGTGAAGTGCTTTCCGCCGAATATAAGATCGAAGGTTCGGATGACGGGAAGTCGGGGCTGCTTGCTTACTTGGGCTTTGCGTTCATTGGCGGTTTCATATTGAACTTTATGCCTTGCGTTCTCCCGGTTATTTCAATCAAGGTTTTTAGCTTAATTCAGCAAGCAGGTGATGATTCCAAAAGTATTTTCCAGCAAGGCATCACCTTCATGATGGGCATTTTGCTTTCCTTCCTCAGCCTCGGCGGTCTTGTAATTGCTATCCAGGGTGCAGGGCAAAAAATTGGGTGGGGTTTTCAGTTTCAATATCCAATTTTTGTTTTTGCGATGGCCTGTATTGTGACGCTATTCGCTTTATCAATGTTTGGAGTATTCCTCGTAAATGTCTCTGCCGGCCAGCAACAAATAGATAAACTGGCAAGCTCCGAGGGGCTGACCGGCACGTTTTTCAAAGGTGTGCTTGCGACAGTACTTTCAACTCCTTGTACGGCGCCTTTTCTGGGAACAGCATTGGGCTTTGCCTTTGCTCAGCCATGGTGGGAGATATTAACAGTCTTTTTTGTTATTGGTTTGGGGATGAGCTCACCATATTTGGTGCTGGCATTGCGGCCCGATTGGATGAAGTTCTTGCCAAAACCCGGAACGTGGATGGAGCGCTTTAAAGAGTCTATGGGCTTCTTGTTGATTGCCACATCCGTTTGGCTTATCTGGGTGCTTGCTAATCAAGTAGGTATTGATGCTGGTATGGCGGCTGTTGGATTTCTCGTGTCTCTTTCACTAGCGGCATGGATTGTGGGAAGTTTTCTCGATCTCACTTCCACGTCCCAACGTCGGATAGCAGTTTGGACGGTTGCTTTACTAACTGTCGCCGGTGGGTATTTTGTTTTTCTCCAGCCGTTCCCGGCCCTTCTTTCAACCAATGCGGCGATGGCTAAGGCTGCTAATAATTCGCGTAACGATGGCGAAATTAAGTGGGTGAATTTCTCTCTCGATGAATTGGCAAAGCAGCAAAAGGAAGACAGAACAATCTTCATAGACTTTACCGCTGACTGGTGTTTGACTTGCAAGGCTAATGAGAAGACTGTTATTAATACCGCACCAGTTATTGAAAAATTGAAGGCATTAAATGTGGTGCCGATGAAGGCGGACTGGACTGCGCAGGATCCTGACATATTCAAGTTGCTTCAGAAGTTTGGCCGCTCAGGTGTTCCTGCCTATGTAATTTATCCAGCGGGCAAGCCCAATAATCCGATTCTTTTGCCGGAAGTGATTACGCAAGCGATTGTAATTGATGGCTTGGAGAAGGCTGGTGCTAGCAAAACTCGTTTCAGCCTATCGAATCCGTAGAGCATTGTAGGTTTGAACTGGCGCGCCTCTGCGGTATGAAGGTACCGCAATCACGCTTTTATTGCCTTCCATCGCCACTGGCAGCTGTCGCCGGCGCATGATTTGACGCCACCATTGGCGGTGCCAACTGAGCGCGTGACCTGGCTTTGGACTGTGGAAGCAATGGGCGATTTGCAAACGCTTTCAACCTTCTATCTGAGGCTTCGCATTTTCTTTGAGCCAGCTAGAGGCAACTAATATTCTGTTGAAGATACCAACGCTGTGAAGGACCGCTGGTATGGATTGGTATGGATTGGTATGGATTGGTATGGATTGGTATGGATTGGTATGGATTGGTATGGATTGGCTCGTGTCCCGGGGCTTAGTGAACGTGATGCCGACTTGATTCGAGGAGCATTTATTTACCCCGGTTTTCATTCCGAATAGTGTTCTTAGCGCAACGTATGAAAGTCTGCAAACGAAAAAAAGCAGAGCCGCAACGCTTGCGCATTGTATCGGCTCTGCTTGGGGTCTGCTGTGGTCAAACTTATTAGTTAGTTAGGCCATTCAACTGGCTTGTCGGATTTGATACCGTCTTCAAAAGTCTCAAGATTGAGCGAGCCATCCTTGGCTTGAACGCAAATGTAATAGAGATCCGCGTTTGAATTATTGCGCAGGCTGCGACTGCCATTCGGACTGACGCGCACGATTGCGCCTTCTTCGACGTCGAAGGTGTCGCCATCAATTTGCATTTGTCCTTTGCCGCCAATGAAAATGTATGCTTCTTCGTTCTCTTTGTGCTGATGGTAAAAGGGAACGGCAGCGCCCGCTGGAAGTTTGTTCATTGAGATCTGCATTCCCGTCAATCCGAGAAATTGTTTGACGAATAATTTGCCGTTGACTGTGCGGTTAAGCGCGGGTACTTCCAGTTTGTACGAGTTGAGTTCGGCAAGCGGGCCAGTGTGAGCGACTCGGAAGTTCTCCCCGCTACGTGTGCGAATGTCGGCTGTTTGTGTAACAGGCATGGGCTTTTTCCCTCCAAAATTGTATTTCTGTACTAATCAGTATATAATAAACTCTTGGTAGAGCAAGTGATTTGTATACCGAATGGTACACATTTAATGAGCCGGGGTAGGCCAAGACAATTTGACAGCGAAACGGCGTTGCACAACGCGATGCTTGTCTTTTGGCGCAACGGCTATCGGGGCACGTCAGTTGACGATCTCACGGATGCGCTCGGAATCAACAAGCCCAGTCTCTACGCAGCATTTGGAGACAAGGAAGCTCTGTTCTTGCAAGTTGTGGATCATTATCGCGAGAAGATGTTGGTTCCAGCGCTTAAGAAGCTTTCTGAATGCGGGAACTTGAAAGATGGGCTGAGCGCGTTTTTTGCGGACATCGGTGAGGTCGTCCTTGAGAATGATACGCCGCCGGGCTGTTTAATTGCTTGCTTGCTCTCCGAAGAATGCTGCGAATCAGAAACGATAAAAGCAAAGTTGGCAAATTCGATTGATGGTGCCGATAAGTTCTTTCGCCGAGTTTTTGAAAAGCATAGCGATCAATTGAATGCGGCGTTGACGCCCGAGTCCGCGGCACTACTAATGGTGTCAACGATGCATGGGCTATCTATTCGAGCGCGCGCTGGCGGGACGCCGGAGCGGATGAGCTTGGCGGCTGAGGCTTTTATGAATGCCGTGTTGCGCGCATAGATTCATGGGTCACAACATTCGCTTGCGGCCGAAGAAACGGATAGAACCGAACTTTGTGTGGATTCAAAGCTTTGCAGTGAAGCGAAATATCTTCTCGTCAATTCGAACAGTGATTGCGTCATTGCGAATGCTGAACTTCATGTTCGGAACGCAGTATTTTTCTGATTCGATAAAGCAAGGACCGGGTCCGCCATCGATGTATCCGATCGCGAATTCTCCTCCGCGACGCAGTGCTACGTGGCTATGCCCCTTGCATTCTGGGCAAATGAAGTAGATCCACTCCTGATTTGTCCAAGCGACGGTGCATGCCTCAAGCAGCTGGGTTACAGTGAACTGAGCTTTGCATAAAGGACAGCTTGTGATGCACTCTTGTTCGGTGCCGCATTCCTCATTTGTTTTTTCGTTCGTTTTTTGTTTCTTCGCCATGGAATGCGGTCTTCTATCCCTGCCTCGTCGATCCTTCCCCGGTCTTGCGCTTTGTCAAACTTGCGGGTCTGGGATACTCGTTTGGCAATTTACGTACTAGTCTAATTGAGACTAGTATGTGAAAGCTGATTGTTCTCCCCAAGCACCCGTCGAGCGGTCGAGGTCAGCAGGCTAGGGTTAGCAGTTCAGGGTTTGTTCTTGGAAAAGACGTACCGCTGGTGCTGCCGGGTGGTGCACTACGATGGCAAAGAGGGTTGCTGCAACTTTGTCATAGCCTATGGTGGCAAGAAAGAGTACCATTCGCTATTGGAGTTCTGCTTGATCCTCAGATTCTTTGCGCCGCGGTCGCCGTAGTAAAGCTTAACCCCACTCTCTTTAATTACATGGTATCTTATTAAAAGATAAACCCCAATTTTTAATAGCGAGCCCGCTGTTAAAGCAACCTTTAATAAGATGGAAATTGACCTTCAATTAAGACTGGGTGAGCGTTTGCGCTGTTCAATCGGCAGCGACGAACCCTATTGGGCGCTTGTCCCGAAATCCTTGCCGCCGTTGGATTTGAGGTTGGACGATATTCAATTGCTGGTTGAAAAGGCGAGCCAGGCTCTCGGTCGCCTGGACGGGTTGTCTACCGTGCTGCCAAATACCCAGCTATTCCTTTATATGTACGTGCGGAAAGAGGCGGTACTTTCTTCCCAAATTGAGGGAACGCAATCTTCGCTATCGGATCTCCTCCTCTACGAAAGTGCGGAGGCGCCTGGCGTCCCACTTCACGACGTGCAGGAAGTTTCCAATTACGTGGCGGCGATGAACTATGGTCTTGAGCGCCTGCGCGACGGTTTCCCGATCTCGTTGCGATTGATTCGTGAGTTGCATGCTGTGTTGATGCAGGGAGTTCGCGGTGGTGGCAAATCGCCAGGCGAATTTCGCCGCAGCCAAAATTGGATTGGTGGAAGCGGTCCAGCGTCCGCACATCACGTACCACCGCCGCCGGATAAGGTGCTCGATTGCATGAGCGAACTGGAGAAGTTTATTCATAACCGTGCGGAGCGCTTGCCGATTCTTATCCGCGTCGCGCTGGTGCACCACCAATTTGAGACAATTCACCCGTTCCTCGATGGCAATGGTCGTTTAGGCCGCTTGCTGATTACACTTTTGCTTTGCGAGTCCGGCGTATTGTCGGCTCCTATTTTGTATCTCAGCCTTTATTTCAAGGAAAATCGGCAGGAATACTACCAGCACCTTCAGCAGGTTCGCGAAACTGGAGACTGGGAAAGTTGGTTGCGATTTTTTCTCGAAGGGGTCATAGAGGTTGCGCAGCAGGCGACTTTAGCGGCCCGCGATATTTTGGCGTTGGTGCAAGCCGATCGCGCCAAGATAGCCGAGGTCGGGCGTTCGGCTGGCTCAGCGCTTCAGGTATTCAATTATCTGGAAAAGAAGCCTTTGGCATTGATACCGGAAATGGTGGCAGCCTTAAAGTTGACGACTCCGACCGTGACCGCTGCGTTGCAAAATCTGATCCGCCTCGAAATCGTGCAGGAAGTCACAGGCAAGCAACGCGGGCGGATATTCGTTTACCAGGGCTACATGCGCGTGCTGGAGCGCGGCATCGACGCGTAATATGATATTATGACTATTAATTATAGTCACGAGGTTTAATCAGATGGCTCGGCAAAAGAAGAAAGAGATTGCCGCTGGGGAATTCAAAAGCAAGTGCTTAGAAATCATGAATGAGGTTCAGAGATTTAAGCATGAGGTTACTATTACCAAGCGGGGAATTCCCGTCGCTAAGCTGGTCCCAGTAGAGGATTTAAATGTCGCTCTATTTGGCTATTTGAAGGATACGGTAGTCGTAAAAGGTGATTTGATAGCTCCAATTGAGGAGTCTTGGGAATCCGATGGCTGAGCCGCTCATTCTGGATACGCATGTGTTCATTTGGCTTATGAACGGCAGCAAGGAATTGTCGGATCGCACACGACAGATGATTGACGCCCACGTCAGAAAAGCCCCGCTTATGCTTCCGGCGATTTCCTTATGGGAAATTGCGATGCTTAGTGCTTCGGGACGAATCATTCTTTCGAAACCGACAAAAGACTGGCTCGAAGAAGCACTGGAAGCGCCGGCTATCGAACTCCTTCCTCTTACGCCAGAGATCGCAATTGAAAGTGCTAATTTGCCAGGAGGGTTTCATGGCGATCCTGCCGACCGTTTGATAGTTGCAAGTGCTCGAGTTCAACAAAACGCATTATTGACCCGAGATCAACGAATACTAGATTACGCCAAAGACGGTTACTTGACTGGTGTGAAGGTCTGACTATTATTTTGAGGTCGATGCCAGAAAGCTCGGAGAGAGGAGTACCGAGGCTTGTCAAGCTCCCGAACACAGGCAGGGTGGCAGATTATTCCAAGTAATTACTCTCAAGTCGTGGGCAATCAAATTAGAACAGTGCTGCCAGGTCAGATGCAGTGTCCAAGTCAGGGACCCCAAGGATTTAGGACTCAGTAAAGATTGGATTCGCAAAATCGAAGTCGCTTATGAACCAGCCCGACAGAATCTTTGCCTTTTTAGTTTGTTTAGCGTGCTGCTTTCCGCTTGCTAGCTTGTCAACTTTCGGCTCGGAAAAAACACAAGAATTACGCTGCCAATTTGATGAAGCTCTCATTCTTAAGAATCTCCGCAATGGTGATGTCTCTTCTGTGGCGAAAATCCTGCAATCAGATTTGAATGCGAATCAAAACAACGCCGACTTTTGGGCCTATATGACATTTTGCTCTGATAGTCCGCTTGATTGCGCAAAAAAGGCTTTAGCTCTAAATCCGAATTCTGTCATAGCGAACATTTCTTCTGGTTTAGCAAAAACCGCTAGATTAGGTGAAATGTCAGGAATTGGAGAATTGAACAAGGCGATTTCTCTCCGTCCTTCAAGCCTATCTTACAACGCCAGAGGGAAAGCGCTTGCTTCCGTATTTGGGCATAGAGATGAGGCCATTGCAGATTTCAGCAAGGCGATTCAGCTCGACCCAAAGAATATTTTTTCCTATCTTAATCGAATAGCCGCATATAGGCATGCGGCAATATACTCAATGGATCAAAACGAGAAAAATGCAAATCTTCAGAAGGCGTTGAAAGATCTTTCCTTAGTGATATCTCTTCGCCCCCACTTAGCACAGTCCTATGTCTTGAGGGGCCAAGTTTTCGAAGCTGCAAATGATTATGACAATGCCATTGCTAACTACAAAAAAGCAATTGATTTGGATAGATCTAGCGCAGCTCTTCCTTATCCAGCAAACAACTTCATTGAGTTTCCCGAAAGCCTTCCAAAGTCTGAAGGCGCACTCTGGCTTGCAGGTCGGGTGAATATGCAGAAGGGCGATTGGAAAAACGCTATAGATGACTTTTCTAAATTGATTGAATCCGGGCAGAACGCATTTCAGGAAAGAGCGGAGGCCTACAAAAGGAACAAGCAATGGAAGGAATCCACTAACGATTATGCTTCTGCGCTTGCTGAGATGGACAAGATTGCCGCGACCAATAAATTGTATGCTGAAAGTCCAGACATCGCATTCCGCAGGTCACTAATTCATGCCAACAAAGCTGTGCAGCATTTGGAGCTGAAAGATTACACGCACGCGAAGGCGGATGCGGATAAGTCGATAGCTCTGCTCGAATCACCTAAGCTTCAAAACCATAACACTTTGGCTATAATGTTGACGAATCCATACTTTACTCGGGGGATTTGCAATACCATGCGAGGACTCCACAAAGCAGCCATCGAGGATTACTCTAAGGCGATTCAGCATGTGCCGGATCACAGCCATTATTACCTAAATCGCGCCGCTTCATACGTCTCACTAAAGGATTACAAACATGCTGTCGAAGACTATTCCAAAGTCTTGGAACTCGCGCCGACAAACGCACTGACATATTTCCACAGAGGAAAGTGCTGGCTTGCTTTGAATAATATTGATAAAGCTATGGCTGACTTTAACAAGGCTGGGAGTCTGTTACCTGATCCGAGCACCAGTTACGGTATTGCTTTCTATCGGGCGCAGGCATATAGCATCCAAGGCAAACACCAGCAAGCGATTCTTGATTTGACGAGAGCTATTGGTCTCAGTGATAGGCGCAGTGCTGATGCGTACGCGAATCGGGCTCGGGAGTATTCAAAAACTGGAGATTACTCATCTGCCTTCATTGACTTGCTATTCGCTTCATCGCTTTCACCGAAATGGGCAGCCATACTGATAGTACCATTGGTGCTCATCGTCTTGAGTTGCTTCGGTTTGTTTCGTCTCTTGCGCCGAAAAACTGCTAGCTCTTAATTGCGGCGATTTTGCTAGTTGCTCAGGTCTAGATGGCGAGCAGGACGAACAACAATTATGGGCGACTGCATTTGTGTCCATGTGCTATGTTAGGAACAGTGCTTACGGATTTTGGGCTCATTTTATTAGCCACTGCTGCAACCTGGGATAACAGGTTCATTAGAACAACCCTTCAAATCCGAATGCTCGGATCTAAAAATCGCCTGACCGCAGTTATAGAAGAGTGCAGACGTAAATGATGCCTAAGAGTTTGGTAGAAGACAAAACGATGCTTCTGGCGTTCGTGCTTTTTGTACTCGTGGATGCAATTGTGTTTGGGGTTATTGTTGCTTTTGTTTTGAAGCAACCGCCGCAACAATCAGCATCTGCTTCAGTCCTTGCCCAGTGGCAATCGCTTGATGTGGCTGGTCAAGAAAATTATGATAAGGGAGAACTTCCTCAAGCTAAGAAACAGTTTGATGCTGCTCTTAAACTCGCCCGATCTTCGCAGGACAAAAAACTTGAAATCGCTAGTTTGAATGAACTTGTTGATCTGGCTAGTGCAAGCGGAGATTTGAAGGGGCGGGCCGAGTTGCTTGAAGCTGCGAATTCTGTAAATGCTAAGGGGAAGACCGCATCAGAGCTATTATCAGCTTTAGAAAAGTCGACCTCTGAATCGAAGGCAGGTCAGGCTGTTGAGACCACCAAGATAACGGCGTTGTGCCAAAAGGCTAACGATGAGGTATCGAATTTATTGAGCATGGGTGATTACCATACGGCTAGGATCTTGGTGACAAAGACTAAGGACTTAGTCGACGCGGCGCTTCCTGCCAACGCGCCTGTTAGGGGACTATGTCTACACAATTATGGTGCAGTGCTGCTTGAGGAGGGCGATTTTAGCGAAGCTATTGCGGTGTTTAAGCAATCCCTCGAATTTGAGGCAAAATCAGCTGATTTGTTTGGTCCCGCGATGGCAAGCTCCTACTATAAATTGGGTCGGGCATATTTGTGCTCGAATGATGCTGGGCTTGCTGAAAAGAACATCGGGGTCGCCTGGCAAATGTTCAGACAATTGATCGGTCCTCGAAGCAAGGAGGTCGCTGATTGCAAGGCGCAACTTGCGGTGGCTTATGAGGCGCAGGGTACCAAAGATAGAGCAATTGAAACTGCAAGATCGGCAATTGAAATTTGCGAAGACAAGACGCAAAAGGAGCCTGACGACCTTACTCTGGCGACTGCATATAACGTCATCGCGCGCGCGAAGTCGCATGTCAAACCAAGTCTGCGAGCATTAAAATTATGCGAGCGTCAGATTCGAAAACCGTATCAACTACTTTGCGAGATATTGGTCAAAACGAGCGACTTGTCCGCTGCGTCTTCGCCGGAGCAGGCGCAAGCTCTTTTAAATCGAGCAGTTGCAATTTCGAAGCGATTTGACAAAGAGCGCAGCCGGTTAATTGATGTCGATATGTCATACGTTCAAGGGCGGATTTACTTTCTCAAAGGTGATTTTGCGCTTGCCAAAAATGCATTTGAAGAGGCGCTGGTTGCCCGCCGAAACTACTATGGAACGGTCAGTCCGCATTATGCAGACGTTTTGACTTTCATAGCGACGATTCATTCAATCGATGGCAATGTGGCCAAGGCGGAAAAGTCATTCGAGGATGCGGCCGAAGTTTTGGCCCGATGTGAGAAGAAGGATGCTGGCTATCCTGAGGCATCTAGTTTTCTCAAGAAAGAATATGGCGACTGGCTAATTAAAGCCGGACGTGCCGCCGATGCCACAAAGGTTCGAAAGGTGCTGAAGTGGTCTAAGCGGTATAACGAATTGAAGAAAGCGGAAGGGTAATCTCACTCTAATTCAACTCGGCGCCGCGCTCTTTTCGCTTTAGTTGAAGCAATGCATTGAGCGCTAGCTTTAATTCTTCGTCAAGCGGATACTGTTGCAGCGACAGCGAAAGTTCAACAATCGCTTCGTCCACGCTGTGTGTCTTCGTTAACTCAAGGGCGAGAGCGCGTTGGATGCGGGAATTCTTTGGTTGCAGGCTTCGTGAAACTTTGTATTCTTTGACGGCCATCTCGTGATTGTTCATCTTGATGTAGACATGCGCTAGTGCATTGTGTGCGTCCACATCGTTCGGCGCGAGCGTAACGCCTTTCTTAGCGTAGGACAGCGCATCCGAGAGTTTATCCTGATTGAGCAGGACCCACGAGAGCACCATCGCTGCGTCGGCATATTTCGGATCAAGTTCCATCGTTTTGTGCAGATTCGTCTCCGCTTCCGGCCAGCGTTTGAGCGAAGCCAGCGCCTGACCATAACGGAAATAGACATATGCGTCTTCGGGCGCTAATTCAATCGCGTTTTGAAATTCAGTCAGACTTTGTTCAGTGCGTTCCTGCGCTAACAAAGTATTTGCAAGAATAGTGTGCGCAAGTGGAAGTTTGGGATCGGTGCGAATGGCTTCATTGCATTCAGAGCTGGCGCGCCATAACGTTCCTTGCATGCGATAGCACTCGCCGATTAGCGCTCGAGCCGCAGCGAAATCCGGACGCTCCTTTAACGCGGCGCTGTATTCATTTATCGCCTCATCATACTTGCCGCGAAGGCGCTGCGTTTGAGCAAGCATGAAGTGCGCGTCGGCGGAAGAAGGATTTAGGTTCAGCGCTTCAGTAAATTCTTTGCCAGCCTCTGCGAAATCCAACAGAGCGATTAGAGCTGCGCCGCGCAAATAGTGGGATATTGCATTCTGTGGCAACTCTTTCAATGCGGCACCACTTTCGATGAATGCATTCATGAAATCGTTGCGATAAAGATAGTCGAATGTGCGCGCGATGAATCCAGTCATTTCTCTGTTTGCTGGAGATTTGTCTAGCACCGGCTGCGGTATCAGTCCGACAATGGAGCAGCACGATTTCTTTTTAAGATGGATTGGCACCGGCTCCGAGGAAATGCGACCGGCAATGAATCCCAAATCGTTTTCGTCATTCCAGGCTGCTGCATGTGCCGTCGGAAAGCCCATCTGCAAACCACTGAAACTCGCGGACATCATTGGCGCGGATAAGATGGCGATTGCGGCTAAAACGTGACGAAAGTTCGGCATGGAGCTTATGTTAGCAATAAATGAATGCCTTTGCCGCTGTGTTTTTGTAATGGTCTCCCAAGGATCGCCGGCGTCTGATGGCAGAAAGTGGGAGCGCAGGCATCCGTCCTGCTTTTAAGGCTGCTAATCTTTAAGACCGAATCGTTGTCATGCGCGAGACATTCGGCGGTCTCATTGACTGATCCGCACTAATCGTTGTAGTGTTTCTTCCAATCTTTGAAGTCTTCATTCGTACTCTTTGCCATGGTCTTAGCAGCATCCACAAGCCAGTTTTGATCGCGCGAAGCCAAATCCCTCAATATCGTCGTTGCACCATTTTTGGTGCCCATATGAATGTTCGCAGTTTCGTATCCCATCAGCCAGAGAAGACGCGACTCATCCGCAACCTTCGCCACATCTGCAAGATCAACCTTCGTGTGCTCCGGTCCGAGTCGACGCACAACGAATCCTTTCGTGATTCCAATTTGCGGATCCGCCGAGCGCGGTCCACCTTTAGCGACGAACATATAGAAGGGCAAACCATCGCGACCGCTGTGGAAGTGGTCCGCCGACGGCAAGAATGCTTTTGCTTCGGCAGCAAATGTATTACCTTTGCGCTCTTGAATGGCGACGAATCGCTCGCGCCCGAGGCTGCCGACGCCCGCCTGCCGCTGTCCATAAGTAATCGGTTCATCGCGGCGCGGAAGCCATGCTTCCAACGCTTCCCTTGCTGCTTTTGGAACCTCGCTCGTCTTCATCGGACGCAGTTGCGAATCCAACTTATCCCAATAATGCTTCGGTGTTTCGGCTTGCTCAGCGACGAGTTTGCGCAAGACGGGATGCTGCCCGACCGCAATTGGTCCGCCGCGTTCTTTCAGTGCGCTTGTGTATCCGTCGAGCACAGCTTTGGCAGCATCCTTTGTACCGATTTCTAAGCCGCCTTCTTTGTTCATCAATCGCGCGCTGGTGACAAGACGGACGAGATCATTTGTATAAGGGCGGAATCCTGCCTCGTCGAAATCATTGACGCCCCATACTTGGCGGCGTGAGCTATCGCGCCAGGTGCTGAATTGCGAGACGTGCAAATCGCCGACGGATTTGACGCGTGGTGCACTTGCGAGTTTCGGCAATTCGGCAGGGAATGTTTCTAGCCAGCGGTAGTATGTTCCCCGCAGGAACTTAAACGGATCACTTGCCAGCTCCGCGTGTTTGAATTTGAGATCCTTGTTGACGATGTCGATGTGCTCTTTCATCCACGCTTCGTATTTTTCGGTCGTTTTGACGACGCTTCGCAGCCCCCCGAATTCCACATCCGGCCGGAACTCAGGATTCTCGCGGAACTTCGCCCACTCCGCCCGCCAGAGGTCGTTATATGTTTTTCCTTGCGTAGCAATTTGCCCGCCCAACAATTTTGCATCTTCGATTCGGGGGCTAATGGGAGGGCGGACATCCTGTCCGCTTCGAATCTTCTCCGCGCTGATGTTTGCGCTGGCTCGGGTGTCGCCAATAATCCGATTCTCAACCGAACGCGCCGCCGCTTCCATATTCGCACGCAAAGCCATGAATGCGTCTTCCGCAGCTGCCGGATTCGTTTTCATCAACTTTGCAATCGCCTGATAATGCGGCTCGGAAAACTTCGCCAAACTCAGGTGACTCAACTCATGCGCAAGTTTCGCCGGACCTTCGCCCTTTGGTATCACTACCGTATTGTCTTTGAGCCGCGCCTGCGCATCATGCTCCATGCCCACGCGCTTAACACGCGCCAAAGGATTCTCACGTGCAAACTCTTTCAATTCTGCTTGCATGAGCTGCTGCTGTTTGAGATCGCGATCGATCGGCAATCCCCTTCCAGCCGGACGTGCATCGTAAGCATCGATTAGCTTGTTTGCACCTTCGCGCACCGCTGGTAGTGCGAAGTTTACAAAACCGCCCGACGCCATCGCATGCAATCGTTCATTCCAATTGCCGACGTGAGTATTCCCTTGCATCTGCCCAACGATCTGTGTCGCTTCATACGCGCCAAGTCCGCCGACTGCACCAACTGCGAATCGCCCTGCTCCATTTCCCAACGCAGATGCAACCGCATTGTTGATCAGGGCAGAATTTTTGATCGACGACTCTGCAAGTGCTGATGTGCCGCGACCTAGTAGCGCATTCCCGCCAGAGAATACCGCAAAGCCTGCCATCGTTCCGGCTGCGTTCGCGAGCCGGCTTTGCCCTTCCATCGGCTTTTGCGCGAATGTATATAGCCCCGCGCCAGCCACTTGAGCGAGGGTCTCGTTCGTCAGCAGGCGCGCCGCCGCTCCCTGCAAACCAAGACCTTCACCTGCAGCACGCAATCCCAGACCCGTCGCTTTTCCCGCAATCACGAATGGGACGATCGCCCCTGCCGCACCCGAGAGTGTTTGCACCCCCCAATCAACGCTAAACGTTTCCGCCGGACGGACCTGATATGTGCCAATCGCTTTGCTGGCAAAGGTATCGTGGACCTGGATCACGCCGGTGCCATTGGCGAACGGCTGCCACACGTTCTCGGCAAGCCATTTGCTGCTTGCCTGGCTCGCTGCAGAAACCTGTAAAAGCTCGTCGGAGGTGAATTCCCTCGTTTTCATCGCCCAGCTCGAATAATCAGTCGCCCATACTTCAATCTTATGGATTTAATCTTCAATTCAAATGGGGAAGCTACGCGAACGGATACCGTGCCGATTAACTCTGCACGGTATCCGATTCACCTAAACTATTAGAGAGCGGCTAACTACCAATTTCCAGCGTTCGGAGTTCGCATTCGCCTTTCTGAGACTGCCACATGAATTGTGCGACCAAGAAAACGCGTATTATCTAGGTTTCGGATTGCTGCTTCGGCATAAGCAGCATTTGTCATTTCCACGAATCCGAAGCCTCGCGCTCTTCCAGTCTCACGATCAACTGCGACTCTGCCTGAGATGACCTCGCCGAACTGTGAGAAAAGCGCCTTGAGTTCCGTATCCTCCGTGTTGAACGAAAGATTCCGGACGAATAACTTGTTTTGCATTTAAATTTCAACCTTAGTGTTTATGGATATCTCAATGGGGCGTTGTGTTGCCTCCACCGAGAACCGTCCTGATGTTAAAGCTCATGAAACTAATCAGACTTTGAATAATCAACTTCGGCATACTGCGCGAAAGTCGACACCGTGACTTGGTCGGACTATTCTACCATGGGGGCAGGTCCGAAAACATTACGTTCTATGTCAATCCGCGCAAGGGTCGTTACTGCACGCATTCTAACGTATGGATTGTCATCGTCTTTCAACGCTTGTAAGGCTTCCGCAGGAACTTTGGGATTTTCTGCAATGCTGAACCTGACATCAGGATTGTCATCCTGAACTAGCATCATTATCGATGCAAGTGGTGTGGTTGGATTGCTGGCCGTAGCAATTCGAATCTCGGCGACAGCTTGATATGAAAGTTGAGCAAGTGTTTCAAAGCCAGTGTTGCTGTTTTCTGCAATCCGCTCCAATATATTGCTGTTGGCTCCAATCGATAGATCGTTCAGCACCGATGGCGGTGTATTAGGATTGATAGCCAGTAGCCAGCAAATTTCGACCACCTCTTCATTGGTTGCCTCCAGCTCACTCCTCATTGCTTCGGAGAGCTGTGGAACGGTAGTCGTTTTCTCGAGCCAGTGATTCACCAGTCTCTTAATGGCTTCGCTAATGCGCGGATTTGGGCACTCGCAGATGAAATTGTATAGATATGAAAGCTCGCCAGCGGCAAGCTTTTCTGGTTGTTTGTTTAGTTCGTTCATTATTGTGCCCTCGAGGCTATTGGAGTTTCATTTGTCTTGAATGTTGATGCAATCGTCTCCTCGCGGAGCCAGCTAACCAGTCCGAAAAGTTTCATGAATCTGATCATCAACCAAGACGGATCGATTTCGAGGCGGCGAAATCCGCTTCGTGCCGAACCCGGAAATGCGTGATGATTGTTGTGCCAGCCTTCCCCAGCGGTGAGAAGTGCGACCCACCATACGTTGACGCTGTCTTCATTTGTTGCGTAGTTTTTGTAACCGAGCTTCGGCATGTGGCATACGACATTGAGAAGGAGCGGTACTTGTTGAACAAGGACTCCGGCAAGCAAACTTGCAAGGGCAATGGTCCAACCAAAGCAAAGCAGTAGCGCTAGCCTGAATGCAATTCCTAGTAGAACGGCAAGAATATGCGCGCGGTGCCATCTGCCATTTTGTTCCAAAAATTGGTAGAGGGGATCGCTGACAAGATCCTTTGCCTGTTCTTGCGGGCAAATATGATCAGGATATCCAGCACCAAAAATCCAACCGTAGTATGCCCGAAGCCAGCCGTCTCTGGGGGAATGCGGATCCAGTGGTTCGTCTGTGTAGCGGTGGTGCGCACGATGTATTGTCGCCCACCATATTGGTGACCCTTCGAAGGCCAAGTAACCGCCCACTACCCAAAAGTATTCAACTAATTTGGGGCAACGGAACGACCGATGCGATAGCAAGCGATGATAACCGATCGTCACTCCCATTATGTGCCAAATATAAAAGAGAGTAAAAGCTGTGATGAAGAAAGTCAGGTCCATATAATCCTTTGAATGTACAGGCTCGAAGTAGCTGCTTCGCCTTTGCGGAGCAGATTCGAACGTCAATTCTGAGCCCAAGTGAGGAGTGGCTTATTCGGATTCGATGACGCCACAGCAAACTGCGATTGTAATTGCAGGCAGTAAAACGACTGCTGCTGTAATTGCAGCGACGAGCAGTCCCCATGAAATTAGTTCGAAGTTTGTCATTTGGTGGTGGTTTGAATGAAAGATGAAGCGTGCTCTTTGTCGAGCCAGAAGAGCGCAGCATTTTGATGCTGTTCTTTTGGCGACTAAGCGGAATAGGAAAGGATCGTTAGGGTTTGAGCCCTACAATTTGGTTCTCTTCAGACGCTGAAATTCAGTAAGCGACAATATGATGCGATTGCTCACGCCGAGAATCTATTTATCATCAATAAAGTGGTCGAACTTAAACTGGATTGCCATTGACACCTCATATCCGGTTTGATTACCGTCTGAGTGTAAATAGTGGCAATACAAGGCTCTCAGGTCCAACAGCGCACACTTCTACAAACTATCTATCCCTATCATAGCACCTTAAGGCTTGCTCCGCCCAGATTTGGCGCGCGCGAATGCAGTCCAGCTCAGTCCAGTCTGGGTATACAGGTTAATTAATACTTTGAGTATGATTGATTTCTTCTTGAATAAATTTGCATTTGCTTTCAGAACGGTTGGAAAGTGGGAAGACTTTCTCTGGGCGGAGGTACGCACCACCTGTAGTATCATCCATCTCGTCATTAATTTGAGCATTTTGACCTGAACCCTTCGCCATTAACGCTGACCTTGGAAAGTCTTTCCGCGAATTCTAAATCACTTTTGCTTCGTCCTGAAATCTTGTAAATGCAGTGCCTGCTGGAATCTGATAAAAAGCAGGGGCGTGTACAGGTAAGACCATGGCAGCCAGATTATTCAATCAAGCATTTGCCGGCATTCTCCTTGGCATGATCATAGCGGGAGGGTGGCAAGCCCAGATAGCGGCTGCATACAACTCCGAAGAACATAAACTCTTTGCTGACATAGGCGCCTCCCAAGTTCGAGTTCCACCTGGGGTGAAACTGCCGCCCGGTTTGGATTTCCGGTCTGGAGATCCCGGAGCTTACATGCGCACATTCTCTGCCGCCAAAATCTTGGCGGAAGGCTTTGCCACTAACAACGAAAGCGACTATGACAAGAACAAGAAACAAGTTCTAGACAATTACTACTATCATAATTTCAGGCAGTACACATTCAATCGCAAGCTTTGGATTCCGCCTGCGTCTCAGGGACCTTCTCGCATCTTGTATGTTCCAACGCAGGTGACAGCGACGCCCAGCCAGTTTTCCTTCGGGGAACTAGTTTCGTTTTACGGCGACTATCGGCGCACGGTAGTTGCGGCTCCTAATGGTGGCATTTGCTATCTGTCCAACGCCGATCTTCCAGCGAACATTCACTTCGAAAGAGGCAATGGGGCATACAAAGCGTATGCTCCGCATCCGATGCCTGCCGCTGAGTTCCTTCGCTGCATTGCATCAGGCTTGGTGCCTCCCTTCGGTAGTCTCGGAAACGCAATCTCGTACACGGCGAAGAAAGACGAATACGATGAAGGCGGCTGGTGGGGCGACGAGATGATGCGCGTTGCCGCCATCAACGACTGGCACTTCTCTAGCAACGCAATCGCTTGGTACGTCGGTTTGCACCGGCTCGCACTGCTTTATGTGAACAAGGCTCGCAGCAATCCTGCCCATTGGGTGACGGCGATTCATTACGAAGCTTCGGCGCTGCACAGCTTAACGGATTTGTTTTCGTTCGGGCACGCTGTTGTGAATCGCGACCGCACATCATTGGCAACAATCAAACGCAGCGGCGAGCAAAACTCGGCACCGATTGCCTGGATGAGTAACGTGCTGGCCATGGGCGGTGCTAGCAGGAATGCCGAAGGTATAGTCAGGTTGAGCAATAAATTGCCGGCAATCTCGGATTGGCCAACGACGCGCTACAACACATTGAAATGGAAAGTGAATTATATCGATGATTTTGCCTCAGCAGACGAGAACAAGTTTCACGACAATTTCAATAGCAAGGGCGCGCGCGTGCGCAATCTCAATGGGGATGTCTTTCAAATCTACGGCGATTTTAGAATGCGCGATAACCCCGAGCAAACTCGCGCGCTGGTAATCGCGACCGTGAGGGATTCTCTTCAATCCTTGTTGAATGCGTATTTATTGTTGCAGCAAGGACGGACGCCGGACCAAATAGGCAGCGCCGGGTCTTCCTTTTTTCAAGCGCTGAAATACATTCCTGTGTTTATCGAAGATGATCCGGACAAACTTTTTCCGCAGAAGTGGACCTGGTACGCCAAATATGCAGACGTGCTTTCTGGCGCCAACAAAGTTCCTGCTAACTGGTACCAGTGCGTGATTCCTTATATAGATGGAATTTCAGGTATGCCGAAAGCACCGGACGGCGCGCCAGATGTGAAAGTGATTTCTGCGAACGTCACACCTTCCTCCGGTCCCACCGGCGGTGCCTACACACTTACGGTCGAATACGCACTGGCGGGGCTCGCCGATAATGAGCGCGCAAAAATTGAAGAGTCAGCCATGCTTGCCGGACCTGAGAATATGAGAGAAGTCGTAAACGAGCGATTTGTTTCGCGCGCAAGCGGAAGAATTACAAAATCCTGGACGGTCAGCCCGCGCAAAGTAGGCACTTATACATTCCACTATGGGCTGGGATTTAAATGCGCGAAGAAGACAGGCGCGTGCTACTTTGAAGTGAAGAACAACGCAGCACCACAAGGTGCTGGTGAATATTGGGTGCGCACAGGACCGGAGCTTAAGCCGAAGGATCCGAATTACTATACCTGTCCGGCCAGTCTGAGTCAGGTGACGGCCAGAGATGGTAGTCTCGCTGTGAGGCAGGAGATTTTTCACAGAAATACCAAACAGCTCTTGGGATATGCTGATTTCTCGGTCCGATTCACGGAGCCGCCAGAAAAGTGGAACTTCTTGCAGGACTATCCTCTGACTGTCGAAGTGAATCAAACCAACAGTTCTGGGAATGTCAATTCGTCAGTGCTAGCAGAGTTTACTACTGGCGCATATTCACGTAACCGCGACGAGACCTTTCGCATGCCGCACAACTCCAGCCAGGATAACCGGGCTGGGCGGGCGAATACTCAGGCTGGTTTTAACAAGGTAGCCACGCGCACCTACTCCTATCGGCCTAGCTTCCAGGGGGTTAGGACTGCCCTCGGGAAGAAATTCGTTATTGGCTTGGCGGTCACCACATCCGGTGGCTTAAGAAATTACGATCCGTCGGTTCCAGAGTTCGCAAGATCGCCAGGCTTTAGCTTGGAATGGACCTACGTTCCGTCAGGAGGAGCGGCGGTGGCGGCCAGTCCGACTCCGAGCACAGTTCCGGCTGGGGTGATATCTACAACACCAGCTCCGATTCAGCCTCTAGCTGTGAATGTGATTTTTCCGCCAGTGGATGAGATTGGATCAGGTGGAAATTCGCTCGTGAGCAGCGGTGGGTCTGAGCCTTCAGATGCCGGCATGGGGACGCCGGTTGCAGGCTCGGGGAACCCTGGCGTGGGCGCCCCGAATGGTACACCAAGGGCGGTGCCCGGCGTGGGAAGAAGTGGTGCAGGGCGAAGCTCCAATTTGCCACCGGCTGCTACAAGCACAAAGTCACCGTCCGGGACGGCAGCCCCACGAACGCAGCCTACGAGTTCCGCGTCTGCCTTCAATAAATTAGCGAACGCGCCAGCAAATAATGGTGCGGAGTTAAATGCGTCGCTTGCAAAAGCACCAGCTTCTTCTAGTCAGGGCACGCCACCGAATGCGGTTTCAAATTCGTCGTCGTTTCAGCAAGCTGCTGGAGGAGATTCCGGAAGCAGTGGTGCCAGCTCCGTTAGTTTGAATCCTTTCTCGCTGCCCACAGGACAAGCCTTGACCGCTGGCAATGGTATCCCTTCGGTAGCCTCGGCTTTCCCGAATGATGCTACTACCGGAACAAGCACTTTTGCGACTCCGAGTATTTCTTCTGCGGCACCCGTTAATTCTTCTAATTCTTCTGTGAGTCCTTCGGCTCACGATGCTGCAGCCGTGAAAGAGGTGGAAGAACTATTCTGGGAACAGCAGTTCGCCATCCGGCAACTGGCTTATGATTTTCTGAGTCGGAGATTCACTCGATATACGAACGAGCAGCAAGCGGAACTCGAAAACACGATGAACCGTGAAATCGCAAGAGCGAAAAAGGCTCAAGCCGCGGACTTGCGAGCGAAGGAAACTGAATTACAGCGTAAGGGATACCGAATTGGAAGTGCTGATATCAATGCTGTTTTGCGGGGATCAAAATCGAACCTCGCATTCGAGCAGATGTACAGAGATATCTGCGATGAAGCCGATAGAAAGTTGGCAGCAGACAGTCCGGGCTTGCTTGCCCTTGAACGGCGCGACCCGAGGCTGGCGAAGCAGAAAACGTTTGAGTTCTTGGGAGAACTCGCTAAGGAGACGAAGGCAAAGTTGTTTGCGTTGAATAAGCAACGCTCTGCAAACGAGCGAGTGTTGATGAATGCTATGCGCAAGGTTGCCGCCAGGCACGGATATGATTTTATCGCAATTGCTATTCGAGGCGAAGGTCCTGATCTCGATCAAGAGATTCTGGACGAGTTGAATCGATAGAGAACGTCCGCACCGTACCCCGCGGATTGTATTCTAATGGCGAAGTGGCTGAAGGAAATGTGTCCGGGCCCGTAAGTGTAAAATGACTCAGGAGCTGCTACTAATCACTCGGTAGATAGATTGAAACAATTTCTCTCATAGTGGGCACTAGTCTGACAGAGTTTCGTCTAAGCCTAAGACCAAGCGGAGAAAACTTATGACTAAGGCTCAAGTTTCGATCATCGTTCTTTCTGTGGCAGTGTTGGCGGGCATGGTTTTGTTGCCACCATGGATGCACCTGACCGAAGATGGCGCGCGTCAATCGATGGGCTATGGACCGATCTGGCATCCGCCCGTTGTGAGTCAAGAACAAGGTATAAATCTCTTCGGTTTGAAACTCGAAGTTGAGGAACAAGTGCGCGCGACAAGAATCGATTGGGAGCGGCTCGTGTTGCAAGGTATGATGGTGCTCGTTGCGGGTGGCGCTGCTTACTTTATCGCTGGGAATTCGTTGAGAGGAGCCTCTCGGGAGGCGGGTTAGACTTCGACCTATTCACCGCATAATTCAAATGCGTGAAAAGTGCAAAAAGAGTTGACCGACTTGCGGAGCTGACGGATACCATAAATGTCGATGAAAACGCTGTAAAGGGGAAACGTATCTTAATTGCCTCTATCAATCAGGCACTACAATGAACTATGTTGGGATGGTTCTTTTGGGCGCTGGTGCCTCTTGTGTATATGGTTTGGCTTGCGAAAAGACATGCAGTAATCAGGACTGAATGAGGAGTGGTGCGTGATAGGAACCAAGGATTCACTAGTTATTATGCGGCTTTTGCAACTTTCCGGAATTGGACCTGCAAAAGTAAATTCATTGCTGCGTTGGTGCGAGGACTCGGGTCGTTCGTTGTTTGAAGTCGTTTCGAATCAAGAAGCGCTAAAAGAAAGACTAACTAGTGAGCAGCTAATGGACTTTCAGGCGAAGGAAATTTCGAAGGCTTTGGAAACTAGCTTGGAAAATGCATCAGTACATCTTTTATCGGCCGTTGATGAAGGCTACCCGAGCAAGTTGAAAATTGGAATGAAGGCGAAAGCGCCGCCCTTACTCTATTGCCGTGGCAATCTTAAGCTACTATCTTCAGACTCGATTGGATTTTGTGGCTCGCGCAAAGCTAGCGAAAAAGGAATTGAAACCGCGCGAGATTGTGCAGAGCAACTTGCGCGGGGCGGACTCACTGTGGTTTCTGGATATGCGGCCGGCGTCGATATTACTACGCACAAAGCGGCCCTTGCTGCAGGCGGAAACACTGTTTTTGTTTTACCTGAGGGAATCTTGCATTTCCGTATCAAGCAAGAAATTGAGCATCTCTGGGACTGGAATCGCGTCGTTGTTGTCAGTCAGTTTGAACCGACTCTTTCCTGGAGTGTTCAAAATGCAATGGCTCGAAATTCAGTTATTTGTGCATTGTCCAATGCGATGATTTTAATTGAGGCGGGCACTACAGGTGGTAGCATCGCGGCCGGGCGAACTTGCCTTGAAATGAAGAAACCTTTGTTTGCCCCCGTCTATGAAGGGATGCCTGAGTCTGCGGCTGGAAATAGGCTCCTATTGAAAGATGGGGCGCTACCATTGGGTAAAAGCCGACAAACTCAGAGAGCAGCAGTAGATAAAGTTTTCGAAGTCTCGACTCAATCCACTATTGGCAGGGGCGAGCAGCAAATCAGTTTATTTGGTTGATTTGATTATGGTTGGCGTCCATTTTTGAGCCAATCAAAAACTGCATATGTAGCGTTCAAATCTTCTTCATTGTATGATCTGATTTCATTGAGTATCTGAGCCAGTCCTGCTGGGTCCGCAATTTCCGTCGCTTTAAGAAAACGTGCAGCCGCCCAACTTCCGTTCATTTCGGGGCGAAGCCGTTGGAATCCAATGTATTTTTCGACGACCTTTAGACTATAACTTGGTATCGGAAGTGCTACCGATTCTTGCAAAAGAATACTCAAATCTATGAGATTGTTGAGCAACTTACTTGCTATCCCATCCTCATCTCCTAGTTTGTCTACGTACTTCTTCAGCATGGTTCTTTCATAGTGTCCCCAGTGGATGAAAGGGATGTCATCTCCATGAGTGCTGAAAATGGTTTTAGTGTTCTTCAGGAATTCTCCCCATGCATGACTTTCATTTTCCAAGCCGTATCCGCCTTCTGAATAATCATAGGCACTGGGTTTAGTGCCGAAGACCTTCAAGCCAAATAGAAAAAGTATCTCTGGCTTGTCGCCATGAGGAGGGGCTCCTTCGAAATCGAGTATTGCGTAGTTCGCCGACGAGGGAAGAACGGGCTGCTGAAGCCAGAACGGCTCTTGCCTCTCAAATGCATGAGCGTGAGCAAGGATCTCTCTGGCCTGTTTCCCCACCCGCAGTGATCGTCCAGATACTCTGCGAGAGCGCGCCGATAAACTCTGCTCATCGAATGTGGCAAGAAGGGTCGCTATATCTTCGATACCCTCGTGTTTAAGTGTGCGCGCTAGATTTTGATCCAACCCGGGAAGTTGTGCGATATCATTCGAAGATCTTGCTTTGTTCCAGCAGCGAGTATTGAAACCGCAGCCCGAGCATTTGCTCCAACCAACGGGGACGTATAACTCATTGCTTGCATATTTTGCCGACAGTGCTTTATGCAGAATCCGAAGAACCGATGCGTCGTCAGGCATCACTTGGATAACTTCGTTTTTTGCGCTAATTATTTCCATACGAAGAGGCACCACCCCCAGGGAATTTCGCAGAAGCCATGAAAAAAGTCTGACCTGCGTAAAGCTAGCTAGATTGCTTTCAGATTCTTGAACAATAGCTTGCTTCGGGCTAATTTGCCGTACAACATATTGGCCTTCCTGCATCACAAGAAAGTCAATTTCGCTGCGCACCACCACTGGCACCCCAGCTATGCGGCACTGCATGTGCAGCAAGGGATTACAAATCACTGGAATCCCACTTGTGATCGCATCGATCGTAGATCGAATTCGCGCTTCATCATCCTTGCTTTCTAACAAATCCGTGAATTCTCCGGCTTGCTCGCGCTGCCGTGACAGTGCTCGATCCCGGAAACTCTTCAAGAGTTCCGTATAAGGACTAGCATCGTCGCTGAATTTTTCCCTGGTCGACAAAAACAGCCTGAGATCGCATGGTTCTGGTGTTAACTGTATGATGACGTCTCGGTTGTTTATTAATAACGGTTCTAGGGACGTTCTCTGAGACAGGCACTCGTTGGAAATCGCCGCAGTTATAGAAGATTTTGCGAAATCCCAGTCGATGTGTTCCTGCTCGAGTCTGAACTGTTCTCCCCATCTATTAGTTCTCAGACCTTGAAAAATGTCTTGCTCTTCAGTTGTGAGGTTCTCTAACCAATCGGCCTCATGAGCGGTTACCTCATTGCCTTTTAGATGCTTGTATAGAAGGAGTGTTTTCTCATTCATCATGAGAGCTTGTATGTGGGGAAAATAGTTTCTGGCGTTATTCAGCGCTCCGAAGCCGTGCGAATCAATGTCGCCCCAATAGTAGAGGTTGCAGTAAAAAAGCCAACTGGCGGCCCCCAAATGTTCGAACCCGTAACCAGAGCCAAAGATCACCATACTGTCCGGCGTTTCTGGAAAAGCTAGAAAATTTGTTTTATTCTCAGTTATGAATACTCGCCGGATGTCGGTTTTGAGTTCAGAAAATGTTTCCCAGTCTAATGAAATATCCTGATCGTTCGTCATGGGAAAAAGATTGTGACGTTTGTCTAGAATCCGGAAACGAATCTGCGGACGCTCCTCGCAGAATCCGTATCGCGGTGCAAACTTCTTTATCCCAGTCATGGACTCATTGATTGCGTCTGAAGGGAGTGTGACGTCCAGTAGCTCAGAAATTAACTTGGCATTCTCCTGAATGAATTTGCTATGAATACCCTGTATCACAACTTCTCGGATGAAAATTCCCGGACGCGGGTTCTTTTTCATCCAAGCAACCACGGCTAGAAATTTCGTCCAGTCATTGGATGCGGCCAGGGCCTTAAAGGGCTCAGCTCTCAAGAACTGCAGGAGCTCGGGTTCTTCCTGGCGTGTTAGCTTGATTAAGGAATCAAAAATGGCATAGTCCTTGCGTTTATTGATCCAGATCAAGGCATCATCCACGGTGTCAATCCACACCTCGTCAGGGATCGAGTTCCGCCCAAACGACTTGTGGTTAAATTCCCTCATAGAGATGCGACAGTTCTTCAGAGCTTTTAGCTCTGTGATCCATTTCCGCACCCCTTCAAAATTCTCGCTGATTTCATTCGAATTTGGTATCCTACAAGTAAGCCGGAGCGGGAACCTGGTCGTCTCGCCCCAAAGCTCGGCAAGTATTTCTCCGCGATCCCACAACCTTTGCAATTGTATTTTGAAATCGGATTGCGTGGACCAACTCATAGTCTAAGTAACTCGGCCTTCTTTTCCTGGTATTCCGAAATGGTTAGATTTCTCAATTTAGAACAATTGCCTTGCTCATTTTGTACGAATCCGACACTAGCAACGAATGGTTCGATAATGTTGATCTTCTGTAGAGGGGTAACCACCAAAAGCTGAAGGTTAAGCTGTTGAAACAGCTGGAGACCATATCGAGCGGATTCATCAGAGCCCCGGCCGAACGCCTCGTCTATTAGAACGAAACGGAACCCCCTGGATCGTGCAGCTCCCCATTCTAAACCGAATTGATAAGCTAGACTCGCAGCCAAAATAGTATATGCAAGCTTTTCTTTCTGTCCGCCTGATTTGCCGCTTGTGCCAGGATGATGTTCATACTCAGTATCATCTTCAGTCCATCGCTCTGAAGCCGCGAATGTAAACCAATTCCGGACGTCTGTCACTCTCGCCGTCCAGTTCTTATCGTGGTCAGATGTTCCGACTCTTCCGCGAAATTTTTCGATTAATTGTTTGACCTGAAGAAACTTTGCTTCCGAGTATTGGGCGTCTTCCGATCCTGTGAGAGTGTTTTCAGTGCATGCCCTGAGGTCGTCGTGAAAATCGGCGATGTCTTTGTCAGTACAACGTTGCGTTTCTAGTCGAATATAGCGGCCTTCGTTATATGGAACCTTTGTCAGCGATTCGTTAATGCGCTCGATGCGCTCCTTAATAAGTTCGCGTTGACGATCTAATTGGGATCTGAAATTTGCTATCTCGTTGATGGTGTTTTCATTGAGTAGTTTTTTGAAGGTTTCCTCAAAGCGGGGCAGATCATCAGCCTGCAGTTTATGTAGCATGCGTTCGTACTCATCAGCGCTTTCAATGCTTGCATCAACTTCTCTTGTCTCTAAAACGTTGTCTTCATTGTATTTTGTCATTGCCTGCGCAATTGTAGTGTTCAATTTTTCAATTTTGCGCTGCTCAGATTCTATGCGCGAGTCTATGCGGTCACGTAATGTTCGTTCGGTCTTGTCACAAGTATCGAGTGTAAGCAGTTGTTCGCCAATCGTTTGGACTTGTATTGCCAATAACTCATCGAATCGTTTGGCATGACTTTCTCTATCTGAATCGGCACAGACCTGTGCCAGGGTTGCACAGCTCTGCTCTAGATCCTGCTTCTCCTTCTCAGTTCTTGTTCGTTTAACAAGATGCTCTTTTGCAGCGTTGTCTTTCTTTGTGATTTCACTCAAGACTGCATCAAGTTGTTCGTTCAATCTCTGCAAGAGATTAGACGCCGACTCAATCGAGATCTTCTCTTTCTCTAATTTTGCTATTTGTTTCGACAATGTTTGCCAATCAAGTGCTTGAAAGCTCTTGTACTCATCAATGCGCTCGCATATTTTGATTAGGTCGCGGAGATGAGACTTTTCTGTCGCTAGTTTTGCGATTTCATTTTCGAGTGCTTGAATGGTGGATTGGCTCTTGTTTGCCTGGATCTGCAAGGCATTTATTTTGGCTTCATTGCTCCAGCCGAGAACATAGTGGCTTATGTCATCGATACGCCAGCGATCATCCTTCTCGTGCTGCTCTCCTGTTTTTTTTATCAAACCTGCACGTGTTATTGCTTTTGTCTCTCTCTTAAATTCATCGATTGAGTCGCAACATACAAGGTCAGCCCTGATATAGATTTCCCTTTCTAACCATTCATAGAACTCGCTTTCTGGCTTAACTGAGATCTTCTTGCTTAAAGAATTTCTCGATGAGTCTATTGTTACGGCTGCTGCTTTTGCACGAACGCGGTAATAAACCACACGTCCTTTAAGGTGATTGTTATTAATCCATTGAGAAACACGTTCGTAATGTTTCTCTGGAACCAACATGGATGTGCCGAATCCACGCAACAACCGTTCGATAGCTCCTTCCCAATCTCGCTCGTTCTCATGAACTTGCAGTAACTCCCCCGCAAATGGCATATCTGAGGAATTGATCTTAAGCGCATCACAAACTATAGTTCTGATTCTAACGCGATCTGCAGGAATGTTACTGCGTCGCGAACGAAGATCCTGGATTTCGCTGCTTACTGTAGCAAGATCCTTCTTGTAACTTCGAAGCTCTACCTCGAGTTCGGTATGCTCATTCTCGACGTTGGCTTCTTGAAGCTTTGCCTGTTGAAGTTTCTGAGAGAATGTATCTTTCTGATTGATAAACTCTTCTTCGCTCTTTGGTGCACGCTCCTCCAGTATCTTGGCCAGCGTCTCGTATCGAGCGGCTGTATCTTTGCGCAGGTCAAGATCTTTCCTGCATTGGCTTATTTCCTGACGAATTTTTTCAATGCGATCGCCACCATTGAGAGAAATGTCTATTCGCAGTTTACTTTCTTCTTGGCGCAGATGCTGGACTTCCGATTCAAATCGTTTTGTTGCTGCATCTTGTTTTAACCATTCCAGCTGTAAGGCTGCGATGCGTTCCTCTATCAACGCGATTTTCTTCTCTGCAAAGTACAGCTTAAGTCCATCGCGGCATGCCTTCAAATCATCTCGTCCAGCCGATAAGCTGAAACTCTGTTTGCAATTTTCCACTATTGGAGCAAGACTAGCGACTTGTCGCTTTGCTTTAAGGACCGCATCATGAGAGGATGTTAGATCATCAAAATGATGAATCAGACCCACTATTCGTGATTCTACGTCGAATGATTCAAGCATATGGGTTCTGACGAATCCCGTAAGATCGCTGACGGATTTCATGGATATTGTTTGATGAAACAAATCTAGCGCTTGCTCATTTTCAATTCCCAGCCTGCGGCGGAACCAGCCACTATACTCTTTGAAGGAATCGGTAATGATTTCCGCTTTTCCCAAGAGTTTGCGTTTCAATGCTGCAACGTCACCCTTAAAGTCAGAAAGGTCACCGCTGATGGAAAGTGCTTGGTCGGCGCCTATGAAACGACGTTCAGGTGCTTGGCTGGGATCCTTCATCCAAAATATTTGCGCGATTGAAATTGTGCTTCCGTATCCAGCGTTGTGAAAGACCGCAAGAATGGCAGAAAAGTGGTTGTTATCCCGCAGCGCGACCGGCTTGGTCGCACTAGCAATTTCATTGCGTTCATTTTTGTAGTAGCCGAGGACATATGATTTGAGATTCCTCTCTTTCGTCTCTGCTCCAGCAGCTTTGTTATACGCAGGACGTGGAACGAGTAATGTTGTAATTGCATCCACAATTGTTGATTTACCTGAACCAATGTCACCCGTAAGCAAACCGTTTCGTCCGTCCAACGATAGTTTCCAAACCTGTTTATCGAAGGTTCCCCAATTGAACACTTCTACGCGCTGTAACCTGAAACCAGGTAACGTCTGGTCAACGATGGAACTCAGGTCGATGCTGAGTTGATTATTCTGTATCCTTTCTTGAATGTCAGTCATCTTGTGTTTCTCCGACTTCTTCCATGTAGCGATTTTTGTAGGATGCTAGCCGTGAATCGAACTCGGCGAGCCATTGAGCATCGACAAAAGCCTTTAATATTCTTTGTACTTCGAATGTATCTTCTTTTGTTGACTGTGCTTTCAGTCTGCGTAAGAATCCTAACTCCACTATTTTGTTGATGTGGGCATCTATTTTGTTCGCAATTTTTACTTCGTTTGTACTCTCAGGTACGAACAATTTGATCAAATCAATAATTTCGTCCCTTGTCATAATTAGGCGCGTTCCGCCGCCGACACTGTCAAACTCTTGGAGCTTCTTTCGAAGTAATGCTAACAACAAGCTCACCTGAAATGTGAGCGGGCGACGGGCCATCAGTCTTGGAATGTTGCGTTCGCTTGACTCTTGATCATCTTCGTTTCGAGAGCGCAAGAAGGCGTAGCCCTCAGTTTCATCCAATACTAGTTCCAAATTCAGAACACTGACGTAATCTCTTACTGCCGCTTGTAGCTTAAGGAGCAATACCCACAATACAAGATCGGAATCTTGATAGATGACCCCTTTGAGAAGCGTAATTACCAAAAATGGAAGTTCTTTTCCGTCGGCAGCACCGTTCAGTGTCTGCTCCGTTTGCGTTTCAGCCATACTTATTTCCTCACAAAAATAACTCTAGGCATTTCTGCTTCGCGTACCAAGCCTGACTCGCTGCTCCAAGATATATTGTCAGTTTCATCCTCATCGATAGTCGCCTGAAACAGAGGCGAGTTAGTTGCTAGTTCCAGATAGGCAAGCAGTTCTGCTAATCCTTGATCGAGAGGCTTTAGCTCAACTAGTTGCTGCAAGGTAATCTGGGATCTTTGTTGCAGCGAATGCCTAATGTGTCTTGAAAGCACTTCTTTATCCACAACGACTTGAGAGAAAAGGGCTGTCGGATCAACATCAGTCTCGTCTGCGTTGCGCGCTTTTTCCTTGATGGACGGTTTGACCTTGGGTGAATATAGCCTACGCTCCATCGGTAGTTCTACATCTGCGACAGCGCTATTAATTTCCATTAGATCACCTTCTGGGTGATTTCCGCGGAGATCCAGTGCATTCTTCTCTATCTTTCGAAGAATCTCCATAATCCTTCGATTCTCTAAAAGTGCTTTGTCGTCAAGGAATCGGCGTAATTGCTGTGAAAGCTGGGCGACTGTTTTTTGAGTATGCTCACCAGCCTCTAACCACTCATAGTGAACGCGCTTTAGCCGAGGCTCTGGTTGGAGCGACATCACGGGTGGCAAAGCCAGTACTTTTTCGAGCAATGATGAAAGCTCTTCTTGTCGTGATTGCGACATTAGGAAATCCCAGAAAGCTTTGAAGCTTCGTCCCTGGTCGGAATCCGAGATATCATCTCTTTCGCCCATCACCCGATCAAGTAGTGCGCCTTTCGCCTGTCCGTCCCAGCGAGCGATGTCTTCGCGAACGCGGCGATCAAGTCCATGAAAATTTTGTTCGACCTGTCGGAAATCTGCCAGAAGCTCACGTGCAGTTATAACAAACTGGTGAAAGCGTTCCTTAATAGCAGTGTCGCCCAGAAGATCGAGTTCATTAGTATCGTCACGAAGGCGTTCGATTTGCGCATCGAGTTCGTCCCTCTTTTTCTCAAGTTCTGCGATGCGCATCTCTCGGTTTGATTCTGTTCCCTCACTTAGTTGCTTGAGAATTTCGAACAGCGTGAGCAATCGAGACTCTGTCCCGATGAAAGATTTGTCTGTTAAGCTTGTGAGCCAAGCAATCGCCTTTTCTGTTGCAGGGGTGAGGTCGAAATGAGGTTCATCAGAGCCGTCAATGTAGCGCTTGCGAAGCCATCCCTTGTCTGGAGCCGTCCATATGTCGAGATATTCGCGCGCTGGACGAGGAAAGACATTGTCGCCTATGCGCTCGTGAAGTACATAAATTTCGTCTTCCAGTTTTTCTATCAGCGTCGCTTGCTCGATGACACGAAGGTTTGGCGCTACGAAAACCTTGTGCAGAAAACTGGCAATAAGCGGCGCCTGATCGGCACACAATAGCCGCCAAGCTGGATGATTCTTCCGCAGAGATTCGAGTGTAGCGTAATCGAGGTTCACAGCCGGTGTCGCATCGGTCTGTTCAATTATAGTTACTGATGAGAGCATTGCAAGAACCTTGTGCAGTTGGAGGGGCTTTCTGGACGTGTGGACCTAACCCGGCGGAGCCGGCTATTCGTACACTAATTCCTTCGGATCGTTTTCGCCCGTCCGACCGAACGTCTAGATAATTACGCATTTGTTTGAAAGATATTTGAAACGAGGGGCCATGGCATCGTGTAACCACTAGTTAGCTAGTATTTCTTCAGTCTAACGGTTCTAACTGCAGAATATCTGCAGCTTGGCGGCCATTCCTGTCAGCTTGTTATGTAAGTCGCGATGGCGCTTCGGATTTCTGGCTTGAGTTTTGCAAGCTCTTCATTAAATCGGTGCGCTTCGGATTTTGTAAGTCCGGCGTATGCATCTATCATTTTCCAAACAATGGAGATTTGGGCGGCAGTGAGTTGTGGTTCGGCTAATTCGGCAATTTCGGCCAAGCGGATAAGGCTGTTCAATCTAACCTCCACCCGTTCCCGAGGTTTATAATCCATAAGGGGCATCAGTGCGGGCGCAACTGGATTTTGTATGTACAGAAAGTCACGCCAATCAAACATGTTGAGTTGAATTAGCTTAAATCCGAAGTGCAGTATCTCTAGTTCTCCAAATTTTTTAACTACACTCGATTGTTGCGGCTTTCGTGGTGTCCGAAATGCAAGAATGGCGATGGGCACAATCTCGAGTTTGTACCTGTCACTGAGGCCCGTGTAATAGTAGAGCATCCTGTCCGCATACGCGGTTCCGCTGTTTGGCTCCATCTCAATGTGAAACAATAGCGGCTTTCTCCTTGCCAGCCGATTAACCTTCAAAACAATATCTACTCTATCGGAGACTCCTGGGTCTAACTCGGGAGGCAGTTTATTGTCCACCTCGACATGAGAGGATCTGTCCAGCCCTTGCATAAAATAGGGCGGAAAGAACAGGTCTAGTAGTTCGAAGAACAGTTCATCAATCAACTCTATAAATAGCTCGTTGTGATTTTGCATATGATACTCCAGCGATCCTATCTTCTTTAAAGACGCCGAAATGTTGAAAAGAGTTCAAATGCAAGTTATGAATTTCCATCTTACCCACGTTCCATGTGAATTAGGACAACAGTCCTCTGCGCAATTTCCAGTGACAGAGGACGGTCAGAGAGACTAATCAAGCAGATCTTTTAGACACGGAAATGCTTGACGCAGTTGTAGGTGAATTCAAGTTTGAGTAATTTTCACCCCACCATGCAAAAAGGGCATGAACGTTTTCGGCGGGTGCGATGTAGGGGTTTTCGTTCAAACTCGTGAGATGGGTTCTTTGAACATTGCCACCAAATCATTCGACTTGAGAAAGCGGTTATCGTCTCTGGAGTTAAATTGCCATTTTTGGAAGGATGAAATTCTTTGGCGATCTCTGGAAACTTTGTTGCTAACGAGTTGCTGGCTGATACTTTGCCGCCTCTACAAAAAGGGCATCTAGAAGTCTTTATGCGATCGGCTGGTGTTTGATACCACTCGTGATCTGGTGCCTTGGGACAATACCACCAAACTTCTTTATGCGAAGTCTGAGCGATATCGTTCGCGGTGAGATTTCCGTTTTTGGTCGGGTGCCAAGTAGTGGCTAACTCTGGGTAGATTTTGGCGAAAGAGAGTTCTTTCGCTCTGAGTTCTTTGCAGTCAGGACATACTCGATTCTTTGTGACAATTTGGGCGATGGTGGCCTGAAAACAATGTGATTCGTTTTCGGGGCATTGCCACCAGGCCATTTTGCTGGAGGTCGGACAAAAATGCTTTGGTTTCATTCTTCCATTTAGCGTTTTATGCCACATCTTTGCGTACTTTGGATGTACCGCCTCCAAAGAGTTATTGACTGCTACCCTCTTGCCTGCGCAAAATGGACAGCCCTTGTTCTTTCTTTCATTTGGGCTAGTTCGCCAGCTATGCCCCTTTTCACAAAGCCACCAGTACTTTTGATTGGTGCCTGCCGTTACTTGGTCCTGCTTCAGATCCTTGTTTTTTGTCGGATGCCATTGCTTGCTTAGCTCAGGATTCGTATTAGCCAAGCTGTTTGTCGCAGAGACCTGACGACCCAAGCAATAGGGGCATCCTAAAACATCGGATTCGCTCGTGGTTCTGGCACCGATGCTAATTTGCCAAACATGATCCAGATGTTTAGGACATTGCCACCATGCTGCGTGATTTGAACGGTAGGTGAATTCTGCCGGTTTCCTCTTCCCGTTTTTTTTCGGATGCCACTCCGCTGCAATTACGGGATAAAGCAAGACGAAAGAATTCTCAGCGCACACGCGCTTGCTAGCGCAAAACGGGCAACCTTCTCCTCTGCTACGCATTTTGATAGATTGCCGAAAATTGTTGTGGCACTGCGGGCAAGTCCACCATGCTTTTACTTTGGAGCCGTAAGTGAAATCCTCCGGACCCCAACCGCAATTCTGTGCGTAACACCACTCCAAGGCTATTTCCGGAAGGTGTTCCAAGAAAGTCGGCGACCGTTTTCGACGCACCGGCTCGATCACATTTTCGATAGCAAGTGGATCATCGCTTGGAGCTGATTTCTTTCTGGAGAGGCGACGCATTTTGGCTCACACAAGATGCCGGAGATGGATGGACCATACTCATTTTACAACTTTCTTATCCGTTCGTTAATCGCTAGTTCAAGAACTCGCTGGATGCTAGCTTTTGGCTCAAGCCGGACTATGTTGCCGTTGTGTAGCTGATGCTGGTTTTGTTCAACTTTACCGTACCGCAATAAAGTCGGGCATGAGTGAGTAGTTATTGAAAAAATTTCCGCACGGTAAAGAGTGTTTGCCTAGCGTGTGCTTAAAAATCTCGGCGCCGAAGCCAATTCGATAATCCTGCCCTAGGCAGGATGGACTGCGTTCGGCATAATGCGAAGGCTTTGAGTGAGTTAAAGTGAAGTCGGGGACGCAGGGTGTAATCGTCTGCCGTTAATGAACGAAGTTCTAGGCTCTGTTTCCAACTGCTTGAGGAATTAGCTCGTCGATAGCGCGTTTTGCTTGTTCGCTTGAGGCATTAATCGCATCAGGATTGGTTCCATGAGCTTTGACGAATGTGATGTCGGTAACGCCGATGAAAGTCATGATTGCGCGCACGTATGGCTCGATGAAATCCATAGCCTTTGCCAGCCCCGAGCTGTAGTCTGCACCGCTGGCGGTGACGACCACTAGTTTCTTGTTTGCGAGCAGTCCCTTTGGGGCGCCACCAGCGAAGGAGAACGTCTTGTTCGCGCGCACTACTAAATCGATGTAGGCTTTGAATACTGCGGGTACGGAGAAATTGTACATCGGGACGCCGAAGAGGTAGATATCCGCCGCCTCTAGTTCGGCGAGCAGTTCATCGGATTGTTTGAGGAGTGACTTTTGTTCTTCCGATAGTTTTTCGCTTGGAGTGTTGAATCCTGTGATGACTTCCGCGTTGAGAAATTGCAGATTGCTATCGCCCAGATGACGGTAGATGATTTTTCCGCCTGGGGTCGCCTGCTTCCACTTCTCGGCGAAATACGCAGTCAATGGCTGCGTTACCGAGAACGCGCTCTTTCCGCTTGAATCGATATGTAGAAGTGTGCTCATTTGTCCTCCAGTCGCGGCGCACTCGGCGTCCGTTTGTTTTGTCCATCTGAACTCATGGTAGGATGAAAATGTTGAACGGTCTATGCTCGAAAGTTCGGTTTTTGTGCTCAATCGTTCAAGGGCTCGCTGGCGGGACTTTTCATGGATACACTTTCTGATGTTTTGAATTCGGTGCGTTTTCAGGGCGCCATGTACGGACTGATTGATTGCACCGCGCCCTGGGGATTTCGGATGCCGCGGGCGGAAGGGCATATCCGCTTGACTATGGTTGTGCGCGGGGAATGCATCATCCAATTTGTTGGCGAGGCCGATGCGCTTGCCGTGAAGGCGGGGGAGCTTTTGTTGGCGAAGAAGGATGCTGTTTGCGAGTTTATGGATTCGCGGGGAAGCATCGTTATGCCCATCGAGGAGTTGTGCTCGAATATGCCCACGCGTGGGCAGCGGTTGAGGGTGGGTGGTCGTAGTTCAACTGTGTGCGGTAATGGTGCGAATGGTAAGCATCACGATGATGGTAAGCCAGGTGAGTCTGTTGCCAAATCTGGTTCTGCGGATTGTGGCGGTGGTGGGCATCGTCATGATGTTGAGCCGGGGGCGGCTGGTGGCGATCCTGGTTCTGCGCATGGTGACGCTAATATTGAATCGGTGACTTCGCTCATGCTCGGATGTTTTACTTTGGATGCAAATCAGCGAAATCCATTTATCGCTTCGTTGCCTGATGTGATTCATCTTAATTCGGACCATGTGGGATCTGAAGCTGGACTGGAATCCACAATTCGATTGTTAACCTCTGAAGTCGCAGGAAACGGACCTGGTGGAGATATTCTCGTGGGTCGATTGTCCGAAGCGATACTTGTTCAAATAATCAGAGCTTACATTACGCAAATTAAGAACTGCAAGGAAACTCCCGGCTGGCTGAAGGCGATCGCAGATCCGCAGATTGGTTCAGCGTTGAGTTTGATTCACGAGAAACCGGAGGCACCGTGGACGGTGGCTAGCCTGGCTGATGCCGTGAACATGTCGCGTACATCTTTCGCAACACGCTTCGCATCGTTGGTAAACGAAACGCCGATTGATTATCTCACTTCATGGCGCATGCAGAAGGCGGTATCTCTCCTTCGAGATGGCGATGCCAATGTCGAATACATTGGTAGCGCCGTTGGCTACACTTCGAGAGCCGCATTTGCGAAGGCTTTTAAGAAGGAGTTCGGGCGCTCACCCGGCGAATTCCGAGATGGTTGAGCATGTTCGCAAGGATGTTCCGAGGATACTGTTCTTCTGGAACGAACAGAAAGGAGCCTGTTCTATATTCTAGAACATAGAACGCACTTCTCTAGTAAGCATGAGCACGCAATGGCGAGCGTCCTATGCCACCAAAATCAGTCTCTGTAGACAATTCTGCTTTGGCTAAGCCAGTATTCTAAGTCTTCAACGTCCTGGAAATCTAATAAGGCTTCAGTAAGATCGTCCACCTCAGAGGGCTCTAATCGGTAGAGCTTGCATATTATTCCATAATTTATCGACTCATTTCCTAGCCGTTTGATCAGCTGGCGCTGCACAATTTCTAAGCCTTTATTGCGTTCCCATTTTCTGACGTATTTCATGGCTATTAACCAATGTTGCAAATCCTCTATCGAAGTGAAATCGTATATTGCTCCTGGCAGATTGTGCAACTGGTCAATCGATAGTTGACCGACTCTTTCCAAAATCTTCTTATCGATTCCAACAAATCGGTTCGCCAAAAGGTCCTGACTCATTTCACGGGCACATTTTAATCCGCCCGCACGTTCCCAGCTCGTGATGTATTCCATGATCGGATCCCACCTCATTAGACCAGTCTACCCCAGAGCTTTCTTTTGAGCTAAGCCAATTCATAAGATCTTCTTCGACGTTGAAATTTCATAATATTGAGCCGTTAATGCCTGGAGGTTTGCGAAGGTGAAAGGCGTCAAGGCAAGTGATCTTTTTGAAATTGCTCAGCTCGCTTTGTGAATTCGTGAGCTGTGGCGTATCTGCGATTCAATTTTGAGTTCGCGGATGACCCCCTTTACGGAGCTAGATATTTGAGAATGCTCCATAGTTCAGTATCATATTCTTCAATATTTGATTCGTTTTGCCTTGCCTTGCCTTGCCCTGCTTCCTATTCTCTTGGTGTGCGATTGGTATTGAAATCAAAGTCGGCGGAATGCGTACTTGTTGCATTTTGGGCTGCCACCATTATTGCACCAGATGCAGTCGTTGCAATTTGTGCATTTGTTGCAGTCTTGCGAGCCCTGGCAAGCATGGTTTGAGTAAATCAATGGACGGGAGGTAGAGCTCGAACCTCTTGACGCAAATGCGAGTCCCACGACTGAGCCTGCTCCCAGAAGCGCTAGCCAGAATGTTGGTGACTTCAGAAATCCTCGTACCGGTTGCGAATAGTTTTTGACGCTTTTCCCGGCCTTCTTAATTCCCTTACCCACAGCTTTGAGTAATGCTGAATCATCATTTCCAATAATGCCTTTTTTGCGAAGCTTTTCCTCAGCTACTTTTGCAAACTCTGAACTTGGCTGGATTGCTTCTAAAATCATCTCGATCTGATCAGAAAGGGCCGCATCGACTGGAGGAGTCTTGTCGGGCCAAATTGTTTTTTCCAGAGAATGAACTCGGTCAACCAGTAGTCCTGAGTTAAGCTTGCCCAACAAGTTCAGTTCTACCATTGAAACCAGCTGAAAGCTCGTATTCAGCCAACATGGTTTTGCCCTTTGAGTCGACCAATTTGGCACCGTCAGTTTTTCCTGAACCAGATGTGCTACTAATTCATCCGACGGGCGCAGGGACAGCAGCACCAGATTGAGACGGTCATTCAAGTTACCAGTCTTGTTTGAGCCTTCACCAAAAACAGAATCTTCCAGAATACTAAGTCTTTGTAGCGTTGGCTTCTTAGGTTGTGATTTACCGAGAATGTCCAACTCCAGAAGTGATAACCTCTCAAAAATTGTGAATTGCGATGCCGTATGCGTTATGTTTGGAGGAATGTCTGGCATGGCTGGAACATTTTGCGCCAAACATTCATTCTGAAAAACAAGCACCAACACTATTTGGATTAATATCGCTTCGCGAACGCTGTTCGGTTTCACTGCGCTGACCCATGCCACTAAAATATTATTCGCCTGCACCGCAGAGTTTGCAGGCTACACCACCCCTATCTTTTGCTTCTTTTCTTGTTATCTCAATACAATGAGTACAGCGTTTGGCAGCGCTGCAGCTTGGGATGTGATACTTGAGTGAATTTACATTGAACATCACTCTGTCTGACCCTTTTGCCTGCAAATTGATTCGTTCGGAATGTACTGGTTGCGATTGGAAAAGTGAAACCACAATGGCAGCTGTTAATATGCCCGTTTTCAACACTTGCTGCTCCCATTGTTTTCTTCGTAGCGCAGGCACTGGGTTCAGGAGCCATCACCAGCTCGCTGCTGTCATTGTTATTCCGATTTTTGCTTGCAAGATAACTCTCTTGAAAAGTGCAAATTAGCAACCGTGTTTTTTTTTGTAATTCTCGCTGAAAGGGACCCAGAACGAATCGGGCTACCCCAAAAGAAAAACGACATCGTTTGGAGTTGCTATGCATTCGTCTTTACTTGCCCTGCCCGGCATGATTCGAACATGCGACCTCGTGGTTCGTAGCCATCTCCCAGGGGCATTTCTGGAGATGGACAGAGGTTCGTAGATGTTGATATAATAAGACTTTGTGGCATTATGAGATTTTCTCAATTGTTCGAAAAATACACGATTTTTCCTCCAAAAGGGGCCAACGAGGGGCCAACAAATGACCCTATGGTTTATAACCACGTGGTCAAAAATTGCGCGACACTTTTAGTATGCGCGACCTTATGGTCTCTAACCATGTGGTCACGTAGGACCGTTGGCCCCTTGTCCGTGACCGCATGATTCCAACCATGTGGGCAAATGGCGAAAGAAGAGAGGAATGGAAACGCTGATAAATACTACATTTGATGCTGGAGTAGAAAGGAATGGCAGAAACTAAGCGAATCAATTTCACCAAGAAAACTTTGGAGGATCTCAGCTTGCCAGACGGGAATAAGAGGCAAGAACGCTATTACGACACCAAGGCAAGAGGCCTGTTTGTCCTAGTCACTGGAGCCGGAGTGAAGACATTCTACGTGCGGCGCAAAGTGAAGGGTAAGTCGGAGCTATTCTTGCTTGGCAGATTCCCTGAGCTTACTATCGAACAGGCTCGCGCGAAAGCTGGCGGCTTTCATGCATCTGTGACAGAAGGCAAGAATGTTGCTCAGGCGAAACGGGCTGAGAAAGCCGAACTTACTATAGGTGAACTATTCGAAGAGTATGTAGAGCGCCATCTAAAAAAGAGCAGGAAGACGTGGCAGGCTCAGCAAGAAAATATTGAGCGTTATTTTGGTCCCTGGAAGAATCACAAATTATCCGCAATTACTCGAGAGGATGTTGAACTCCTGCATGGAGCATTAGGGAAAAAGCGAGGTCACTACTCTGCAAATCGAGCTCTCGATCTTTTGCGGGCTGCGTACAACAAGGCAATCAATTGGCACCTGTACAAAGGCGAGAATCCAGCAGTTGGCATTTCTGAATTCAAAGAGCAACCTCGTGAACGCGCTCTGCAGGCTGATGAAATGCAGCGATTTTTCGAAGCAGTGGAGACGGAACCGGACGAGAACTTCAAGGACTTCATTAATCTCTGTCTTTGGACTGGTCAGAGAAAATCAAATGTACTGGCGATGCGATGGGCAGACATTGACTTTAAAAGTAAGACCTGGACTATACCCGGCGAGAAAATGAAAAATGGTCAATCTCTTGTATTAGCGTTGAGCCAGTCTGAACTGGAGTTGCTTGAGAAGAGGCGGACACTTGGAGAATGGGTGTTCCCCGGCGCCGGCAGTACCGGACATTATGTCGAACCAAAACGAGCATGGCATAGGTTGCTGAAACGAGCACAAATTGAAAACTTACATATCCACGATTTGCGTAGAAGTTTGGCATCTTTTATGGCGAATTCTGGAGCTGATGTATCGCTGATCAAGAGTGCACTCAACCACAAAGACATTCAGACCACGATAAATGTATATGTACGGACCGCAAGATCTGCAGAGCTGGATGCGCGTGAAAAGGCGCACGAGCTGATGAAGCAGTACAGTAAAAAAGACGAAGGCAAAGTGAGTGATATAGAAAAGAAGCGAGCAGAAAAGAGCAAGTAAGTTGAATTTTGAGGAACACAACATGGAAACATGCCCTCGCTGTGGCGCAGTCCGCAAGAAACTCTCGAAAACATGCATCAGGTGCTCACTTCAAACGTGCGGAAGCAGGACTTGCGGTGTCACCATTGAAGGTGACATTGCAAAAAGAGTAACCCTCATTCGTGCATTCTGGGTTTGTCAGAATTGTATCCGTAATGGAGTTGCAATGGCATTCCGCCGGCGCAAAAAGCGATAACAAAGAATGGAATTCTGCATAAGGACGCTCATAGAGCTGCTGCAAGCCTAAGGCGAGAACGCGTGCGGAGCCGTGAATCCATATTTTTCTGTTTGACGCTGGGCTGGCGTGCGCTAGGCTTTTTGCCGGGCAGGCAGCGGAGCGCTTGCCGTCAAGTTTGACTGCGTCAATGTTCGCGCTCAGTCGCCTGCACCGCCTGCCAGAATTGCGCGCGCCAGGGGACCCGGCGTCAAACAGAAGTATAGTCAATCCGAAAAGTCATTCGTCAGAACGTTTCGTTTTCAAAGATTGTATAAGAGACTTGGCGACACAATTGTTCAGCATCAAATACTTCTTAAGGCTTTCTTGTACAACACCTTTGATTATGTTTCCCAGGTATTCCTTTTCCAACGAGCGCAGCCTCATGCCAGATTTTGTTGACAAAATCGTGCTAATTCCCTTGCTGATTTCATTTTCCGAAATGTCGCTCTCGTGCTCGTCCAGTAGATGATTCGCCCTGGCATATTCGTTCAACGTTTTTGCTATCTCGGCATTTAAATCGTGTATCGAGTATTTTTCGGGAACGGGATCGTTGTTGAAGAAAACCAGTGAAAGTCGCTCCTTTCGATCTGTCCACTGTATGGCGCATTCAATGTTCAGTTGCTCCTTGTCACCTGAGAATTCCCACTCACCAGAGAAGCAAATTGGGACATCATTTACTTTGGCGTGGTTGCTGTTTAGCCATCTGAGATAATCCGATATGCCAGCGCTGAATTGAAACGTTTCTCGCTTGTTGCATTTGGGTTCGGCCAAGTCGATGCGGAGAGTTTTGTTCAAAAAAGCTAACTCACGCAATCGACCTGTAAGCTCCTCAAATTCAAATGCTTGATTCTCCTTGTTCTCATAGACTTCAGCAAAGATTTCCTTATCCGGCAGTATTGTAACTCGTGTACCATGCTTGTCAGTATCGCCGATGAATTCGAGTGGAGCTAAGTCTTCTCCTCGTTGATAAGCCTTCTTGTATAGTTTGCCATCTCTGAAGTTTTCTACTTCAAGCCTTTCGCTCAGGGCATTAACTACAGCCATCGCAAATCCCGTAGGACAGCCCAGAGTGGTAAATACGACCTCGACTCCAGATTTGCCCGTTTTTTCAGACACACCTGTTGTAATTCCGAGACCATCATCTTCGACCGATACAGAGCCGTCGCTGTTCAATGTAACCGCAATGTGATGGCAGTCTCCGGCGTTGTGTTCGTCGAGGCAGTTGTAAACGAGTTCCCAGACCAGCTGTTGCAGGCCTCTGGCATCCGTGCTGCCGATCCATAATTTTGGCCGTACACGTACAGCTTCAAGTCCTTCAAGCACCTGTATTTCAGTGTCGTTATATTCGTTCAAGTCCAGCCACCTTATTTATCTACTTCAATTTTACAGTTTTTGTTTCCCGGCGGTCAGATCAATCTTCGGGAAGCGAGGGAGCGGGCGTCAAACGGATGTCCAGTCGATACGTGTTCATTTCGGCTTAGAGGCATTCAATCACAGACGCATTCAAATGCTCGATAATTAGGAAAGAGGAAATGACTATGCATCGGATATGCGAGAGATGTCTTTTGTGCATTTTATTGAGGATTGAAGATGGGCCGAAGAAGCGGAAAAATTTCCACGAGCAGGCAAGTGACTTCTGCTCCAGCAGGACTAAGCAAAGCTGAGCAACGAAAGAGGTTGCTTGAATTAGACTCGGATTCGCTTGCAGCTGCTTTTCTTGAATTGTCCACACAAAATCCCGATGCAGCGGACGTAATTGACAGATTAACTACCAAACCAACTGAAAAATTTGATCGCATTGTTCGAAAGTTAGATGCGTTCAAAGACACGGAAGAGTTTTATGACTGGCGGAGGCTGACGACACTTTCACGCAAACTCGATTCATTGTTGAGTGAGATCAAGTCGTCTATTTCAGATCCGCGCCAAGGTATTGAGCTGGTAACAAAATTCTTCGAATCCGATAGATACATCATGGAGAACTGTGACGATGACGGCATGGTTGGCGCTGTCTTCGAGGATGAGGCGAGTGACTTGTTTTGGTACTATGCCGAGCAAATCGAAGACAAAGACTGGGTGTTCGATGTGGCCATGAAACTCGTCAAAGATGATGGCTACGGTTGTCGCTTCGGGCTGATGAGCAACACACTGCAACTTACGCCAGATTCGATCCGGCATTTTATTTCCCGCTTGTTGAAAATGACGAATGGGAAAATGGCTGAGCGTGAGAATCGTGGACATATCATTATGATTCAATCCATGGCAAAACAGATAAAGGATGCGGAACTTTACGAAAGGTGCGCATGGCTATTGGATAAAGAAATTTCGCAAAACAACATGATGGGAGTTGCGGAAGTCTACCTGCAATGCGGTGATGCTGACAGTGCTCTGGAATGGCTGAGTCGAATTCCAAAACAAAATGCGCGAAACGTATGGGGATTCGAAAAACTTCTGCTTGAAATACACAAGCAGACCAACAATAGAGAGGAGACTTCCAATATTGCCTGGCGACAGTTTCATGAAGATCGGAATGTGAATTCATTTGAGACGTTATTGTCCATGGTCGGACACGACCAGAAGGAGCAAATCATCAAGGATGAAGTCAAACTGATACATCAGAGCGCTCCGTTTTCAATCAGCGATCTTAAGTTTCTTGTTCAAGTCGGACGGCTGGAAGATGCATCAAAATATCTGGTGAAAAGAGCCAAGTATTTAGACGTGAACTATTTCGCCAGCTTAATTCCTGTTGCTGAAGTGCTGCAATCCAATAAACTTTACGTGCCTGCAAGTGTGATCTATAGAGCTTTAATTGACTCAATTCTGAATAGGTCGCAAGAAAGTGCTTATCACCTTGCGGCAGATTATTTTAGGAAGCTCGGATCAATGGCTACCAAAGTTGATATATGGGGGAATCAGTATTCCCATTCTGATTACACTGGGCAACTGCGCCTTGCACATGGCGGAAAGATTGGCTTCTGGTCTCATCTGAAATAGCTGAATTTATTTCGGCGCGAATCTAAAAACGGCTGGAGGAGAAATGGCAAGGCAGAAAGTGGAAATCACCAAGGCAAAGAGCGAAAAAGCCGAGCCTTTCAAATGGCAGTTTAAGCTCAGATTTAGACGGCAGGCTTTTGGTTGGAAATCGCAACCAGCCATGACAAGAATCAAGGAAGCCGTAGCCGAGATCAAGAAAGTATCCAAGAAAGATCCCAACCTGGCTGCGGAGGGAGCCGTTATTTTTATTGAACGCCTGGTTCCTGCAATTGAACAGGTGGACGGATCTTCCGGCTCGATTGGAACTACGGTAAATAATGCAATCAAGACTCTGGCTCCAATAATTGCTGCTGCACCAGCTGATGAGAATCTCCGCGATGATTGGCTAGAGCGCCTGTTCAATGCTGCACAGAATGACGGTTACGGTTATCTGGATGACGTTGTGGATTACTGGGGCGAATTTTGTGCTTCGAAGGAGAAAGCATCGAAATGGGCAGATGACTTAATCGATATTGTGAGGCATTCCTGGAGCCCAGATCCAAAATTGCGAGGATACTTCAAAGGAGCACCAGCTTGCCTTAGTGCTCTCTGTAAGGCGGAACGCTACGAGGAATTATTGAAGCTGCTCGAACTTGATACCATAAAATTTTGGCATTACCAGCAATACGCTGTGCGAGCGCTTGCTGCTCTGGGTAGAATAGAGGAAGCTTTGCAGCATGCCGAAATCTGTCGCGCCACGCTCAACACGAGCGGCTCACATGTGGATTCGGTATGCGAGGAGATTCTGCTTTCATTCGGACTTCAGGAAGAAGCGTATCAGCATTACGCCATTGGAGCGAATCAAGGCACTACATATTTGTCCACGTTTCGTGCAATTGCAAAAAAATATCCGCACATTCAGCCGGAAAGAATTTTAGTGGATTTGGTTGACAGTACTCCTGGGCAGGAAGGAAAGTGGTTTGCAACTGCAAAGGAGATCGGGCAACTGGATTTTGCTCTTCAGTTGGCACAGAGTAGTCCGTGCGCGCCGGACACCTTGAATCGTGCAGCCAGCGATTTTGTTGAAACGAATCCCCGTTTTGCATTAGGAGCGGCGCTGTGTTCGTTGCACTGGATCGCCCAAGGATACGGTTACGAAGTTAGCAGCAGCGATGTGTATAAGGCATACCAGAATGCGCTGTACGCAGCAGATCGACTTCAGGAAACTGAGCAAGTGCGCGAATTATTGAAGAAGCGATATCTGCAAGGAAATAGCTTAGTAACTCAAGTTCTGGGACGTGAACTAGCTTCCTGACTGTGGAAGACGGCTCAATTGTAATATGATTGTAGTATGGTAATCATCAATTGTTTGGCCGAGGTGGTTGGTTATGAGTCAGACTGGTAAGACCGCGTACAAGCCGGACCTTGTTTCGCCGCCGGGGGAAACTGTGCTGGAACTGTTGAATATGCATGGATTGTCGCAGGCGGATTTCGCAGATCTTATAGGCACACCTAGGAACATAATCACCGAGATAATCCGTGGCAATAAAGCAATTACACCGGAGAATGCCCTGAAATTTGAGAGAGCATTCGGCGTGCCCGTTACATTTTGGCTCACTCGTGAATCACAATATCGAGCCTATTCTGGTTCGGCAGGATTGAAACTCGCAGATTAAGGAGCAGTGTCTGTCAATTTGCGATTACAAGAATCCGGATTAGGCACCGCCGGCCGGAACACGCTGAGCCTGCACTTCCTGCCAGATAGAATCCAATCGTCAATAGATTATTGCTTCTAGCAATCTCAATTTCCTATTTGTGCAGGAGCCTCCTGCACAAATGCGGCTCATGCGGCTCAGGAAGCGCAATTGCAGTCCAGGCGGTACTTTGCTCCGATGCGGGCTCATTTGCGACTCATTTGTATTGAATGTGCAAACTGTAGTGGTGGCGGTACTTTGTGGCAATACGGCACAATTTGCGGCTCAATTCTTATGCTATAATTATTGCATGAATTTTCAATGAAATATCAGGCATTAGATATGCAGACGCCTACTACCAAGACTACAGCCGTATCGAGCCTATCACGTAGGCTTCGGGCTGGAGGCGTGTATCGACGGGAAGACCTTGCCGTAAACTCAAATGCTGTTGACCGCCACCTGAAACAGCTTCAAGCCAGCGGTCGCGTAAAAAAATTGTCGCAGGGTCTCTACTATGTGCCTCGACAATCAGCCTTTGGCGAATTGCCACCGGATGAGAAGGAGCTGGTAGCAGCATTTCTGCGTGACGATGATTTTTTGATACTCTCACCGGCAAGCTACAACACGCTTGGGCTTGGCACCACGCAACTCTATAACCGCACCGTTGTTTATAATCATAAGCGGCACGGTTTGTTCTCCTTTGGAAATCGGACTTTTGACTTTCGGATGAAGCCTAAGTTTCCTCACAAGCTTTCACCAGAATTTCTCTTCGTTGACGTGCTCAATAACCTGGAAGAGCTAGCTGAAGAACGCGAGGTTCTGTTGGAGAACGCGCAGCGAACAGCACATAGTTATAATCGCAGAAAGCTTCTCCAGGCAACGACCAGTTATGGCAATGTCTCCACAAGAAAATTGATTAAAGAGTGGCTCCATGCCTGACTTCCTCCATAGACGAAAAGACTTTGATCAACTGCTTAGTGTTGTAGCAGACAAAGAGCGAATCACGACAACTTTAGTCGAGAAGGACTATTGGATAACGCATTGCTTGTGGGGGTTGAAGCAGCAAGAGTTTGAATTTGAATTGAAGGGTGGGACCTCGCTGTCCAAAGGATTCGGAATCATCAAGCGATTCTCGGAAGACATTGATATTCGATTTGAACCACCTGAAAAATTAGAGGTAATGACCGGAAAGAATCAGAATAGTCCCCGGCAGATTGAATCCCGAAGATTGTTTTATGAGTGGTTGGCAAAGGAAATCGAAATTCCAGATGTGACAGTTTCTCGCGCCACCGAATATGATGACAGTCGTTTTCGCAATGCTGGAATTTTACTAATATACGAAACGAGAACGAAGGAGCTGGAAGGTGTAAAGCCGGCGGTTCTCTTAGAAGTGGGGTTTGATGACACTACTCCAAATACAGCAGTTGATATTAGCTCCTGGGCGTTGGATGCTGCTCGCGCAAGTGGAGCCGACTTCGCTGATAATCAGGCGCAAGGAATTCTTTGCTACAATCCGGAGTACACATTCGTGGAAAAATTGCAGACGATTTCGACAAAGTATCGAAAATTCAAAGAGACAGGTAGGTTGCCCTCTAATTTTCTTCGGCATTACAGTGATGTTTGCTCGCTGCTGGATGTACCGAGCGTTCTTGAATTTATCGGTACTGGACCATACGAAGAGCGAAAGAAGCAACGTTTTCCGTCCGCCGATGAGCAGCGCATAGCCAAGAACCCTGCATTCTTGTTTGAAAACAAAGCGGAATTCGAGCAACTCGATAAGGAATACAGGCGCACGGCGGCTCTGTACTATGCTGGGCAAACTTCACTTGCCGACATAGCATCCAAAGTAAGAAAGTACATTGATAAGCTTTAGAGGAAGTGACTCAAATTGCGTAATTGGCTTGGAGCATGTGCTGGGAGGGTTAGCGGCCAAAGACTTTATTCGGTCTTGCCTTTTTGGTCGCTGACTGCACGTTAACCCGAAAGCACATGTCGTAGAGCCAACCAGGCAGGATCTTAATGGCAACATGGCATATTTTGTTACAGGGCTTAGGAATAGGAATGCAGTCACAAAAACAACCTAGTAGAAAAGCAGTCTGGCTTTTTCCGATTAGAGGTATACAGCTATCTGAGGAGCCACAGGCAGAACAACCATGGATATTTGAGAGTGGGGACTTATGGACCCCTTCACAAACCCTGGAATACATTAAGACTGCTCGTTTCTATAATCCGAACATCGAAGAGCATTTGTCCAGCTTTAAGTGGGATGCTTGTATAGCGGTAAATCACCGAAGTCCCGTTTATCATGCTGACGAAGCTCCGGTAAATGGATTGATGCCGAATCATAATGCTCTTGCACGAAGCAAGGCTATGAGATATTTGGCAGTGTTGCACTTCGTTGCGATGACAAATTCTTCGCCTCAGGCAAGATGCGCTTTCTCGGACGAGCTTCCTAATTTTGAAAGACAGAATATTTCATACGACATCGAAGAATCACAAGTAGTTCAGTCCATGGCTGGAATGGATATGAATCAACCTCTAGTTCGTAGCAAAGAACAGTTAAGCAACCAGTTCAAGGACAGCAAGCAATCAATTCTCTTTGAAATACTGTGCAATAGATCGAGCGAGAAAACATCCAACGAAGTGCGAAAAGCTGTTATTTCATCTAGTCTGTTCCTTGCAAATTCGTGCCACCAGTGGTCAGAAAACGAACGCCTGTTGACAGCAGTTACGGCGATTGAAATGCTAATGTCGGCAGAAGCATTTGCTAGTAACTATGAACGACTTCAAGAACGTATTGCTGCGCTTCTTGGTCCTGAACAAACGAATGATTTGAAAATTTCAGAAACGTTTCAGATGCGTCACCGCTTAGTACACCATGGAGAAGATTGTTCAAGTTCAAAGAAAGCACTTCACCTAGCTGCTGTTTGTTTGGTGAATTTTTCCAACCTTGCTGCAAGAGTGCAAGAATGTTCAAGACCTCAAGGACTGGCTCTCAGAGATGCAACACTTCAATATCTTGATCTACTTTCACACACTGAGAAATTGGCATGGTTAGAACCGGAAAAATTTACGAAGTTCAATTCAGTGAACATTGCAGAACTGAAGACTAACTGACTATTGACGCATATTTGTCACGCCGGCGAGCTCTGCAAGGATTCCGGACCGGTCATTGGAATGGTTCCCAATTTCTGCTGGTATATTTTATTCTTGCCGCGGTCAGTAACCGATATAATTCTGGCGGTTAGCGAACCCTCGCGGCTCGAAGCCATCATTACCCATAGGCTCTTGTCTGGCAGTTCTGCCACTGCACAGCCAGCAATCGGAAGTTCTTTTCCATCCAGATACAATGCCTTCAAAACCGTTTGCACGCGCTGACGCTTAATGATTGCCGTACCTCGTACTTGAGCACTGCAAATTGTTAGTGGAGAACCAGGCAGGGTAATTATAATGGGATTCGGTAGTAGAAGAGGCATATCTACGTTAAAGCGGTCATCGTTTACTAGATCTGGATTGGCATTAACCTGAGTGGCAACCTTTTCCAGAGCATCTTTGCAAATTAGATTCATCACTTCGAATAGCGGGCGGGAGTTTCCTGATGAATATGGATCATTCACCATAATGTCGAGTGAAACATTGTGTTGCTGTTGTTGATCCGCAGGTGGAGGTCCGTCCACTACGGGAATGGCTTCAACTGTTTCCCAGCCTTGTGAGGCGGAGTCCATAAATTTCAATTGGCTCAAATCCACTTGTAAGCCTTTTCCGTCCCAATCCCGAAAATGGTATAGCTCTAAGCCATAATGCTTAGCCTTTTTCCAAGCTCCGTCGCTGTACCCGCTAGAAGAGACCAAAGCGTGCTTCGTCAGTGACGGCATGTCTCCAAGTTTAAGAATAATCTGCTCCACGGGCTGAACACCCAGCGGCCTCCCTTCGTCCTTTACTTCAATTCCGTGAAGCTCTTTCAGGGTGCCATCCGCATCCCTGTATCTTACAGTTATATCAACGTCTCTGTCCTTTTCGGCAATCACGTCTGCCACCATTTCTCCCAATTCAATTTCTACCCCCCACTCACTCCCAATTTGAGTTAGGATTGCAGCCAAATGATGCACGTCAATATGAGATAACATGGATTGCCTCCTGTACTTCTACAAGTATAGTGATTTAGCCTTCAAATGGATTTTTAGTCAATGCCGTCTTAAGCCTAACCAGCAATTCTTCGCGCTTAGCGGGTTTGAGATTACCCAGATTCTGCACCTTCCAGCGAATGGCCGGTAGCTGATCAATTCCCGGTATTTCGAGTAAGTCCCACTGGGGCTCGCCTTGTTTGATTGACAAAAGGAACTCTCTGTCATTGTCAGTGAACGCTTCATGAATCAGTTTAATCAAGAGCATTCTAGTCTCTTCTAGATCTTCACGAGAAACTTGATCGACAGTCATCCCCGCAAAGCCATGTTCATATTCATTCTGAATGTCGCGGAGATTTGGAGCGATGATTTCTGACATTGGTCGGTCGTGGCTTATGAGATAAACAACGAAAGCTCGAAAGAGATCGCGCGTGAGCCCTTCATTGGCAAGAAGCAAGCGCACATCATAGAGATCGCGAGGATGCTGCCGGTCGAGCGCTGCAACAAGCTTGCCACCAAAAAGATCCTCAAAGGACACGACCTTTATTTCAGCAAAACCAAATTGTTCCTGTACTTTTTCGGTAACCGCTAAAGTCTGGGGCGGAAATACTGTTCCGCGCAATACAGGAGTAACCTCAATTTTGATTTGAGCGTCGTGCGTGTTGACCAAAAGCTTCACCACTCGATCTGTTCCGCGCAATAAAACGGTCTGCACCTTGGTGCCAAGAACAGTTTCCTCGATCCTGCTAGCAATCTTTTTGAGGGACGTGTCAATTTGCTGGAGCGACTCGTCGCGCGGTTGGACAAGTAAGTAAGCCAGATCAATGTCAACCGATAATCGCGGCATGTTTCGAATGAACAAGTTGATCGCAGTGCCGCCCTTGAGGGCAAAACAATTCTCTTGAGCGACAATCGGCAGGACGCGCAGAATAAGTGCAACTTGTTTTCTATATGGTGTGCTGTCGGCCATTTGCAAATTCCTCCGGCACTGTTATGAGGTACTTAGGATCAAGTCTGCCGCCTGGTACCAACATCCGCTTGCCTTTACCGATGTCGATTTTTTCTGTGTCGATCATTTTAAGCCATGCGTGATTATGTCGGTGAGCAAACCAAAGAAACAGTCGTTTCGTTTTCACGCTCTGGCAGTCAGAAAGAAGTAGATTCAGGAACTTCGGTCGCAAGTTACTCAGGCCTTCCATTAACACGTCGACCTGATGGAAACTCTCATGATTTGGCAATTCATCAAGTACTTCAAGTATTGCTCTTTCCGGTGTTGAGATACGCATGGTCCAATCAGACACGCCCCATTTGTGATCGGTAAAATGTGCCTGCTGACTTCTTTTCACCGAATCTGTCTTAAATAGAAGTGCCGAGTGAAAGACAAACCGCCGGTCTAATTTTAGTCTTGCCATCCAAGATGGTGGCATTTCATTTCCGTAAAGATGAACTTCAGCTGGCGCTGACATTGACAGATAATGCGTAAATCCGTGCAACTCCAAGGCACTGCGTCCGCCGACAGTTACCGGAACATCCAGCAAGTTCTGTATTGAGAGCAAAGCGGATTCCCATCTTTTCTGGTCTATGTAAGCGCTTTTTCGAAAGAACACACCCCGAACCGGGGATATGAGCCACCCGTTCTGCACGTACTTGGCCAGTAACTGCCGTGAATAGCCCTGGTCTTGAAGCCAGGTCGAATCTACGGGCAGACCTTCAGGCAAAATCTGTTGCAGCTGGTTTATCTTTGACTGTTTTTGTACACTCATGATTGACATTGTACCATATATCCAAACCCTGCAGTTTGGATTGCCTTCAAATTGTCAACCTGAAATATACCAATTTTTGAGAATGCAAACTTTCGCTCGGGATAGTTTCTCTGCTCAAATCGCAATTGTGCCGGAGGCTCCTGCACAATTCGGCTCATGTGGCTCATAATTCCCCAATGTCAGTCATAGACAGGGATTTGCGCCGATGCGTCCACTTTGCGGCTCAACTCTAGAAAAAATGCGTCAAACACCTTCCTGGCAGGTCTTTACAGTACTTCTGCTCATTTTGCGGCTCATTTTGGTAGCGCGGAATTCAGCTGGGTGTATTCGATTCTAAATGGGAATGTTTCTTCAAGAAAGAGATTTCGTTGCGCCGGAGGGATTATGACAAAACCATCTTGCAATGCACACAAACGGGCGTATGAAAGATTCACGAGTATTCTCGATCTTCGGGGACAATGGTCAGCACACATCATAGTTAAGCCAGACAATGCTGACAGGCTTAGGGAATTCCTCGAAATAGTTGCTGCAATAGAGAGAGTCTCGGAGAGTGAGTGGCGTGCTTGTTGTCCATGGCAGGCCGCCCTGTTTCTACTAGCCAAATCATTCTTGCTTGCTGACGACACGATCTCCTTCAGAAATGACGTTCTGAATTCTCTTGGAGTCTCGCAGTCGGGACCTACTCTAACTGTTTTCCGTGGTCAGAGTAAACCACACCGTGGGTTCGTTCCATCTATTAAGCACGATCATCTTTCTGATGAGCAACGTAAGGAAGCCGCTCGCGCAACGGAAATTTTCTGCAACTCGTTGCTTCATGCCTATAAAGCTTCAGGCATGGCACAGCTCGACGGATACGATGCATTGCTGGCGATAGCACAGCATTACGATATGCGCACAGAACTTCTCGACTTCACGACTGATCCTTCAGTTGCCGTATTTTTTGCGAATTTGGGCAACGGTCTTGCTGAAGACAGTGCCGTCTATTCATGCCCAATTCCAAGGCTATTTGATCACCTGCGAATTATCTTGCCGCCTCCATTTGTAAAACGATTGTATTTACAGCGGGGCTTTTTCTTACAGGTTGAAACGCCTGACGCAAATGAACTTAAAGACTCAAGTTCGAGAGTGATATTCGAAGCGGATCCAGACTACGTTCCTAACAGACGCTCTGAAAGTACTACAGATTACGAACTCTCTCTGCTACCAGGTGATGCCACTCTCTTTGCGCTAAGAGATCGAGCACGCGTTGAGGGAGCAAAGAGTTTCAAAAGCACTACGGAACTGATGCAGCTAGTTGAATCAATTAGTTCAGAACTAAAGCTTATTGAATTTTTCAAGGACAAAGAGAGCCAATTGCCAGAATGGATTTTGTCTGTGGATGAAGTATTAGGTCAGCTAGCAATCATCCGGGGTAAGAAAGGACAGGTCAGGGTAGCGCAAGATGTTCTGAATCGCATTGCCATGGACAATTTGCCTCTATTGCATTTAATGACCCGGCTGAAGGGGGCGAGTGCTAATGTAATGATTGCGCGAGACGAAGATTCACCAGAGGGCTACGTCGAACGGCAACTTGCAGAAGAACTTGCAAAGTCAGTTTGTCGGGCAATGTGGATGAGAAGACAAATCGAACTCAGCGATGAACAAGTAATAGAACTGCGCAGGGAGGAATTGCGCACCTTCATAGAGGTAAATGCCTACTTTCGATTTGATAAAAGTTGCCCGCAGGAACACGGACGAGATGTTGATCATTGGCTCGCTGCTGAGCGCGAACTCTGCCTAACCAGATAGTCCTAGGCTTCAGTCTCAGTTCCTCGAAGTGTTGGTTTGCAGTCCGAAACACAGGAGTGATCAAGCAATCGCACAGAGTTTTCACGCATGATTAATAATAATGATCCAGACAAGTTCGATAAACTACGCTATAGGCAACGCAAACGTCGCAGAATTTTGTTCACTTGGAGTGGGATTCTGAACCGCAAAGGAAAGAACAATCGAACGTCGGATGTCGATTTCCAAAAGCAATTGCTTTCCCAGTTAGTTGCACAGGACGTGCAACCAATTAAACGTAAAGTCGTTCTTGATGTGACGTTCACCTGTACAGGTAAGAATCCAACTGGGCTGCACCATTTGCCTAAGCATTATCTCGATTTGCTTCAAACCCCTATTTCTGGAGTCAATACTGACCGGGACAAACTGCTACTTGCCGACGATAAATACATTTCACTGCTGACCTGCCGGCAGTACATCGGGTTCGAGAATACGCATCCATTGATGCAGGAAGGCCTCAGCATACGGGTGCAGGCACTCAGTGATTTCCTTCAAGATCTCAAACTCTATCGTCGCATGCCAAGGCACTTGTCTCGCTTAAGAGATGAACGACCAAATGTGCGTAAGGCTTTTGAGGAGTGGCGGAAATTAACCGAGGACCGTGCGTCAATCGCTGAGCTTCTCGGCGAGCGGGCGGCGGAGCCTATGGCGTGGATGTCACAATTCCAACTTCAAGAAGCGATATTAAAGTTTCGGCAATTGGATGAAATTCAAATTGGTCAACTCTTGGATGCAAAAGCACTTCTTGGTGCAAGAAGCGATCTACAGTTGGTGAACGCAATGTCGGACTGGGTTCGCGAGTTCATCAACGAACCATTTGTAAGTATCGACCTCGGAACGCGAGCACTGAAACAAGGCGAGGGAGATGAGTTCATAGCGCGAGTAGATGAGGCCTGCAATGCAGCCAAATCAAGATTTCCGGAGATGTTTCCATTGCTGGTCCCATGCGGACTCACAATAGTCCATACTCCTCCGGTCGGCTCGAAAGGAGCAGAAATCGATTTGGATAACCTGTCCAGAAAGATCATTGCAAGACTTCAGCTGATTCTCAAGCCACCTCGCATGATGAGTGCTCCAGAACATCCCGAGGTTATCGACAAACTCCCTCCAGAATTGAAGGAATATAGAGAACAACGAAACAGCCTTAGAAGACGGTTGCCAATTCATTTGACGTATTATCGAGCATTAACTGCCAGCAGGACCAATAAAGCTCATCCCAAAGGGAATGTGCGAGTAATTTTGCACTATGGCACAATGGATACGCAACTTCCATTGGATGACCTGCACGATGTTCTTGACGAATGGTTGCTCGACGAATTGTGATTCAGTCATGAATTGTGGCTGTGGGATGATCATAAGATGGGGACACTACATCCAACGTGAGTGTGTCTATCTCAATACCATTCTCGGTCATTGTGAATACTCGGCATCGCTTGTCCCGCGGTTCCTCAACAATTGAAACCTCACGCAAATCAACGTTGGTAATTATCTCAGAACAATACTTACCCATATAGGCTTTGCCCTTCTCGTGATCACACTCTTCATAGGGCAGCTTGCAAATGGAGCAATGCGAATCAATTACTATCATTCCAACGCTATTAAACAGTTGAGTCGGAAAAACGACTTTTTCAATTCGTCTAAGTCTTTCCAAATACCCCAAAAGCTTGGCGGATACAGGGTGTATGGACACAGCGTTAGCGGCGTTCCTTTCGGCCGAAACGAAATACTCCCATGCTTCTCGCACTTTTTCCGTTTTCAAAGATACCCACATGCGCAATTCATGGCTCAGCGCTCTTAGCCCCATTTCAACACTTAGAAGAGCGTTTGCTGAATCCTCCTCGGAGCATTCCTGCATTTCTTCATTTAATGTTGAGACAGTGGATGCTAGCTCGTCTATCCTTAAGGCCCATTCCATCTGCAAACGTGTTGATCTAACTGCGAAGCAGTATCTAACAGCTTCGTTGATCGTGTCTTCAAGGGATTCTATAAATTCAGCTGTTTTCTGATTCATTTCTCAAGGCTTCTTTCAATACAGATGCAATTCCTTCCAAAGAATGGGCGGGAGCTTCTATGCGAATCCTCTTGTACTCTGCCTTTGGTTTCTTCTCAACCACCAATTCAACTTTCACCAATGATTTGGAATTCTTGTCACAAGTCTTGAAACGATCGCTAAGGTAGTTACCAACGACATTCATTGCAAGCTCCACCATGGTAGGATTCTGAACCAGCAACGAAGCGGTTATGAACAAAGCAACAGATTCACCATACGAACGCTCAGCAATCGGATTGAAACTCTTGTCGAGTCCTTCGAAAGGCGTTTCATCGATACCTGCTGATCGAAGTCGCTTTCGCAACGTCCTCACGCAATCCTCTTGCAATAGCTCTGTTTTCGAATTTGCAGTTTCGAAGTTTCGAGGCAAAAAGGCGAGTTTCGTCGGAACGCTGCATTCCAGCTGTTCGGCCAGGTCGTATACATTTGAATAACTGTCAGTGCTTATTGTAATGCTCATCTATCACTCCTATTCTGAGTCTTGATCATACACATACGCATTATTTGATTGCCTGTTACTTTTGTCCTCCTTTGTGTTCCAGAAGCTTGCCTCCTGGAAATTTAAGATCATTTCGTTTGATCAGGTTTCATCTCGATTGCCTTGGCCGGTTCAGCCGATGCAGGTTTCGCCGGAAGTTTCCGCAGAGGACTAGGCAGAAACTTGTCGATTTCTTCATCGCTAAACGTTAGCTCCTCTCTATTTTGCAATCCCGCCTGCGCCTCCTTGTAAGCAGATCCACTTGCTCGCGGTGCGGACTCATATATTTTCGCCAGTCTGCTCTGCAGTTCGTCACGTCGAGCAACAGCATGTTCCATCGTGAGCGCCTTACTTTTCATATCAGTCAATAGCGAAAGGTAAGACTCCCGAATATCCCACAGTGCAGCTGCAGTCGCCTTATGTTTTTCAGAAAGCTGACCGAGCTGCTTGCCTTGCATGTAGGTGTTTAGAATTACCAAAGCAACCGAAATTACGCCTGCAACCAAGGCTGCAATTCGACTATATTGTGCACCACTGAAGAGCACGGCAATGAATCCGGTCGTGCTAAGCGCTGACAATACAATTTGAGTCCACTGTAACTTGGAGAACCAATTCAAAGTTTCGTCCGCAGACTTTTCCTGTGTCTTGGTTGTATAAACGACTTTCCCAAAGCATTCACGTATTTGAGATTCTAGTGCTTCGAAATCTTCGTTCTCAGCTGTCGGGATAGTTTCCACCATAAATCTCTCTCCATTTTTGCCTGGAAGACCAGGTTTCTCCTTTTACCGCATGCTCAATGGCTGCTAACGAGATGTTGTAACTCCGCTTCGCTTTGTACTGAAAGTCTCCATCTTTGTAAACACGCTGATTAGCGCCAGGCGATAGCCAATAGTCTTGAGTTGGACTTTGCCCGCTCATGTATTGGAAGAAATCACGAGTCATATAATCGTAGTAAAGATACGATTTATCACGATGGGCCCAGTCCTTTATAAACGTGTAAGCCAGCGTATCAATTAACATGCCGCCCATCGGAACTGACCAGAGGTTCTTCCACGGCCGCATCATTTTACATAAAAGTCGAAGATTCCAATTACAAGCCTTGTCCCTTTCGTACATTGCGTCAATCTCTGGCTTTGGATTAGTGGAGCGCCATGAACCGCCGCTGTTGCTATCCGGATAGGTAAAACTGTTTGCATTGTTTACAAAAGACGGTAGTACTTCGAAGGTTAGATCATCAGTAAAGCTAACCACAACGACTTGACCATCTGCACCAATCTTCGATGAGGAGTAGGTCTTTTGCATAGAATTTCGAACGTCCTGCAACATGGCTGATTGCCCATTTCCGGCGTACTTGTCGTACCTTTCATAACGAAACGACGGGAGCCAAAACAACATGTCGACATCGCTTGTCCCGTCTATCGCTGTTCCTCGCCCGTAAGAACCCACATACAAGCTGTGGCTGACATCAGAGTCGCTATCCCAAAAATCGAGATTCAGTCGCTTGGTTATTGCTTTATATCGCTGAGAAATCGAATCCTGGTTCTGAATCGCTATGTTGTCGCAAAACGTCTTGAAGTCTTCCCCTACACCCATAAGAACTTGTCCCCCTAACTTTCGATTGCTGAGGGAAATGGAGGGCCAAAGAACTCCTTCCAGAGTGACAATTCGTCAGGATAACCAGACAGTTTGCCCAATTTTTCTGCAAGGCGCGCGAAGTTTTCGATGGTAGTATCAATGGTGCTCACTGCGGCTTCTGTTAACTGTAAAGGTGGTGACATGCTGCCTTGGAAACATGCAGGTTGGTTCAAGAAGAAAGGTACAACTCGGAGAAAAAAGGCAAATGCGTGGTCATAGCTCCAGTGAATGTTGCTTTGATCCAACACCTCGATCCAGGCACTTAGTACCCATGTGCAAAGTATCTCTACATGAAACGATTTGAGTGGTACTCGCTTATTCCTTAGAAATGCTTTTATGAGCTTTATGCAGGGAATGAGGCGACCCTTGCATTGCTGATTTTTCGATGTTATGTAAGCGGAGTCAAAGTCATAGTCTGCTTTTTGCCACGTCATTTCACCAGCGCCAACGAGATAACTTGGAGGGTCACGAAACCAGCTGCCGGCCGAAACTCTGTTTCGGAAACATGGTGCAAGTTCAACTGAAAATTCATCGGAGTAAGTCAATACGACAACAGGACTGTCTTGCTTTGGTTCCATCAGTCGATACTGTTTATGGGAACATAAAACAGAACGCACCAGCTGCAGTGCATCGACTGGAAACAGCCCGCAGCCAGGCTGCGCCAAACTGCAAGCATCTCCAAGGCAAACTAAGGCATCTATATCAATCGGACTAAACTCTGCAGAGGGCGGCGTGCAATCGAAGCCTGGCGAATCTACAACACTAACGGGACGGATCTTTGTGTGTCGTTGAAAGGAACCAATTTGCCTTACTTGCGAATTTGGGAGCCGTTCTTCAATTAAATTCTTGATTGAATTGTAATGCTGAGTTGCCAGCTTGACCCGAGTTCGGTCTAGTTCTATCCTTCTTAAAGTTTCTACGAATCCTTCTGCGACAATCTTGCTACTCGGAACTAACGCGGCTGGGTGCCAGCTCTGTGAAGCTGGAAACAAAAGCTGTTGATCGTGTGCAGGTGGAAACATCATTCAAGATTCGCATCAGATGCAAGATGACTCTGGCAGAACTCATCGGCCGTTGGTCCCTATATATTCAAGCGAGCACCGATTCGGGCTCTAGCTCAAATTATCGGAATTTCGAGGCTACTTGTCTAGTGCTGCAATAATGGGCCTAACGCATATGCAAAAAACATCGGTACGAGTATTCGTCAGCGCACTTACTTGCTTTTTCATCCCCCGAGTTGGATTGGCAATACAAAATCCCGCGCGCTTGTCAACCGGCACTCAAGGCTACGACTTAGTGGAGGCTATACTAATGATGCTCGGTTCAGGATTGAGGTCAAAAAAATACCCGCGCCTCAATAAGAGTACGCGGGTAATTTTTGTTCTGTTCTAGTTACTGCTCAAGAAAGGACTTGTTCGCAGGTGCTCAGCCATTGAGAATTCGGAGTTCGGTCTGGTACTCGGTTCATATCTTTTGTTGAAGCCGCCGATAAGGAGAAACACGAAGATGGCGGCGAGAGCCAATGATACTCTCCAGCGCAATTGTCCTTCGGTCATCGGCATTGTGGAGGCTTGAGCTTTTGCCTTTGCTGCAGCTGCCGCGGCTGCTTGTGCTTGTGTTTGTGCTTGTGCTTGTGCTTGTGCCGCTTGCCTTGCTCTTTCCAGAGCTTCTTTTAGTGCAGATTCGTGTTCATCTTCTTCACGTCGGCGGCGTTCGGCTTCTGCAAGAGCCTCTTGTTCGGCCCACTTCTCGTAGGTAGTCTTCTCGCGCTGATAGCCACCTGGATTCGAATTAGCCTGACTGCCGCTAGTGTGGCCATTTCCACCGGAGTGCCCATAACCTGTGTTCTGCTTTTGACCGCTGCCGGTTTGCTGGTTGAGTGTTGATGGCTGGCACTCGCATCCAGGTCCTTGCCGGTGATCGGATTCGAAGTGCTTCTTGATGCAATCAAAAGCGTTGTTGATTTGCTTCAGTTCCTCCTCGGCTGTGCGGCGTCCCTCGGGGGTGGGCATCCGGTCAGGATGCCACACCATTGCAAGCTGTCGATATCTTTTCTTTGTTGCTTCAAGCGATGAGCCTGGCGCGACGCCAAGTTTCTGATACGCCGCTTGGACTTTGTTCATTAGGATACTCCCTTTACGATGTCGAAGTAGAAGGTGATGAGAGCGACTGCGCTGATGATTAGCAGCCACCATGGCGGGGCTGACAGCTTGCTTACAGGTGCTGGGCTGTCGGCTTGTTTGGCTCCGCCGAGTTGGGCTGAAATTGATTTTTGGCAGTTGGAGATGATTGAGTCGCAGGCGAACAGATTCGAGCCGTCGGCTTTGGCGGTGAAGTCTAGTTTCACTGAAGTGGTGCCGCGGCCGGTATCAGCTACCAGCGCGTCGAGTGTGATGAATCTCTGCACTCTTTCCTTGCGTGTGTGAATCTGTCCTTTTGCATCTGCTTCGCATCGGACCACCTCGTCGGTGAATGTCAGGTTCGCGGTTATTCGGCCGGATTGAGTGTCGGCTGTTACGACTCGCCATTTGTCGCCGAAGTTGTATGAGATTTCTGCCAGGAAATCGCGGATTTTTGCGAATGCGAATTTGGCGGGAATCTCATATTCTCTTGGCTGTGGGTGCAGGAAGTGCTTCCGCTCTACGAGCCAGGCATGGAAGCATGGCCAGGCGGCCCAGATACCGACGACCAATCCGGGGAAGAGTCCGGCTTCGCCTTTGTGCAGAATAACTTCACCGATGACGGCACCAAAGAAACAGAATGCTGAGAAACCTAGCGCAATTCCTAATAGGACCATATGTCGTCTACCTCCGGTCGTTCTTGGCTGGGATTGGAGTTTGTGTTCGTGTTGTTTGACGGCTGGACAGATGGGTCAAGCTCGGGATCAACTTCCGGTGTGCTTTGCTTGCCTGCACCAGCACCGTTGCCCTTCTTGTTTCGTCCGCCTTTCTTGGCATTTGGATCTTCCGCATCGGCAGGCTCGTTCATTTGTGCGCAGTTCCTTCCTCTGCGCTGGACAGTTTCGCTAATCAGATGAATCGGTCGTTCGGGCGGTGGATAATCCATCGCGTGTTGATATGCAACCGGCGATGCTACTGGAAGTTTGAGCGGCCAGGTATCGTTTGTAAATGCGATCACCTGGTCCTTTAGATTGATCAGTTCTTCGGGCGTTGCTAGCGCTCTGCCCTGAATGAACTCTTGCACTCGTCCTGAATCGGACACGGTTACCTCCTCAATCGTGGTCTTGCCGAGTGCATCGCTGAGCACTCGTGCTTCATGGAAGTTCTTTTGCCTGAAGTAAATCTGTGTGGCGGGCTGGTCGATAATGATGCGTGCCTCGTTGGGCGAGTACACGCGCTCAAGTTGGTGGTAGTTCTGGAAGCCCAGAACCAAACTTATCCTGGCCTTGCGAATTATGGATAGCACGTCGGCGATGTTTGCGATCTTTCCGAAGTTGGTGAATTCATCGAGCAGCATTCCTGTGGGATACTTCATCGATGCTTTGTTATCGAGCAGAAAGTCCAGCAGGAAGTTAACCAGCAGCGAGCCGATTAGCTTGCTGTCTTGCGAGCGGCTTGGCACCGCAAGATAGAAGGTGAACAGATTCTTCTGCAGGTCTTCGAATTTGATGTCGGTCTTCTCGGTCAGCGCGCATAGCTGATCGGTCATCCACGGATTCAACTTTGTCATCAATCCAGAGAGCACTCCGAAGCGGAAGTTCTCTGAAGTGGCGGTGAGCCATCCTTCGAACTCGATTTGAGCAAGCTCGGATGGGCTCTTCGCCATCATCTTGCGCACTCTGCCGATTCCGGATAGCAGCAGCCATCTCAGCGCACCAATGTGGCCGAGTTCTGGATCTGTTGCAGCGGCGTGCAGAATGAGAGCAGTTAGGAGCTGCTTTTCTGAGCGGTCCCAAGTTGGGTCTACTCGCACTCCGCTTTGACTGCCGTTGAGGACAATCAGGTCTGCCAGCTTTTCGGCTTCGCGCGCCTTATCGATTTCTGCAGCAAGTCGCACTCGGTCAATTGGATTGATTCGAGTAGAACTCATATCTGCAGGATTGAACGAATAGATCTTGTGTCCGGCTCGTTCGCGCCAGCCAGAAGTCAGCGTGTAGAGTTCGCCAGGCTCGTAACCTGGGGTTGCTTCCGTGACTATCATGTTCGTTCCGAGGCGTTCTATCAGATTCGGGATGAAGAATCCTCTGGATTTGCCGACACCAGTTCTGCCGCAAACAAGCGCATGCGCGTTTGTGACTAATTCTGGAACCGATATGTATTCATTGTCCTGTGTCCTTCCGATGATTAATCGAGTTGGCTGTGGATTCTTGGTTATGTATCCAGCTTTCTGGAGCGCTTGCTCATCGCCCCATTCGGCGGCACCATATGCAGTGGATGAGTTCTTGGTTTTGGCGACACTTTGTGCGCGCTGTGAATCAGTCTGCAAGCGGTTGATGATTTCATCCGCCCTTCGTTGGCAGTCGTGCTGCGTTCCACCACCCTTAATTTCACGAATTTCCACTTCTGCCTGAATGCCACCGCTGGCAGCCAGCGACCAGTTGAGTGCCACTCGATACTCATGACGCCACCAGTCTCTGCCTACCTGCTCGTCCAAGCGTTCAACTGCCAGCACCTGGTCCAGCTGTTTGCTGGCTCTAGAAACTGAGTATCCAAGTCTGTCCAGTGCATTCACTGCCAGAACCGGGAAACTCTCAAGCGTCGTATCAACGATGCCGAATTTAGTGATTGTGTTTTGCATGTTCTTACCCCATGTTGTCGAGGTCGCGGTCTTTGTCTTTCTTGCGTTTGTTCTTGTTGTCTTCGTCCGTCTTTGGATCCTCTGTGAGCGGAATCGAACGAACGACTTCAGCAGCTAGCCCGGCGACAGTAAAGAACAATCCCATCACAGGGTTCTTCATCATCTGCTGCTGCATTGGATGCACGTAGCGGCAAGCAGCAGGGCTATTAGCTCGTTTATGAGCAGTCACCGCCGCCTGCTGTGCATTGTCGAATTGCCGATGCAATTCCCCCGAGAATTGCGCTCTATCTTTTGTCTCGATCCACTTATCTAGAAGCATGTAATCTTCTTTCGATAAGCGGTCCTCTTTCTTTGTCTTGTCTCGAAGCGACTGCTTCAGCCCATTAAGCCGTTCAAGTTTGTCATCTTTGCTGTATTTCTCTCCGTTGTACTCGAAATATTTCTTGGAGTCAGGCGGCTGTTTCTTTATCCATTCCGAATATGGTTCGAGTTGCTCGCGCACAATTTTCTTGTGCAGCCCCGGCAACTCTTCTCCGTTCATTATTCGTTCTTGTCTTTGCCTTTCGTATTCTTTCTGTCTATGTTTCTTTAGTTCCTTCTGTTTGTACTCGCGTTGAAGATCTGCACTTCGGCAGTCGGCATATTGAGTTCGTTCGAGATAATCGTCGCCGAATTCCTTCATCAGCTGATAGTCATTCTTGTCGAACCTCACCTGCCGCCCATTAGCATCTTTGGGAAGAACGACAACGTGAATGTGATGATGATCGGTGTTGCGATGAACGACACCCCACCATTGAAGGTCGACTCCTTTCTCTGCGCCCAGCTGTGCCATCACTTCCCTTGTGAATTCTTCAGGATTGTTCGGACGTACTTCCGGTGCGAGAGTCAGCTTGTGCACCACCACACTCCGCCCGGTGTAATCTTTGACAATTTCTCTGAGCACTTTCGGATCTGCCGAATCCTCTCGCTCCGTAAATAAATCTCTCTGTTTTTCCTCCTTGTCCTTCCCTGCGCGGTGCTGAATGTATTTGATGTGTCCAATTGCAGCACCGATTGCAAGAGCGCGGGCTGCCTTTACAGCAGCCCCGTTTCTCACTCCCTTAGGTTTTACAGAAATGTAACTGTGGCGGATGACAATCACTTCTCAACCACTCCTTTTAATCTTAGGGCAATATCTTTTTCATCTTGTTCAAGCCGTTTTCGCAAATTGGATTTGACAGTATTTGTCGCAGCAACAAATCGATCTTGCATGTTGTTCTCAACATGGTTTTGCCAGGCAAGTTCAAATAAAGTTCCGGTTTGGGTGCCCTGGCGAGCTAACATTCCGCAAATGCGATCTGTCATGCTCTTGATGCTTTGAGCTAACTCTGTTTGACTCTTGTTTGCTCGAAGTCCATCTTGATTGTCGAGATACCAACGGATCGCTTCGCGTGCAATTTCGGATCTTGTTAAATTCTTTTGCTTACAAACTGACATGAATCGATCATGATCAACTGCTGAGAGATATGTTTCAATTTTCGTATTGAGATCGTTCTTGATTTTGGACACGGTTAATCGTCCTCCTCTATTGATTTAGAGCGGGCTTGGCTTTGCGGATAAGAGCAGTGGATTTCGACGAGCGAGCCATTTTGATCTCCTCTATAGAGCCCCGCCAGTGGTGGCATTCGGGATACGAAGAGAGACCTTTTATCTTGCATTACTGAATAGTCGTCCCTTCGGTCCTCCATTCGTAATGGCTCGCTTCGCTCGGACTCGGACCTTAAGTTGCGCGTCGGTGCCTCCTCCGCGCTCGAACAGATGGGCGTGCACCAAGTCACTGGTTGTTATGTTCAACTCAATGCACGCTCTATCCGTTCAGTTGTATTAGTGATTTATGTGACGTGAGTTCGATGACTTCCAGTACGACAGAAGTGCATGCCCCCCAGAAAGAAGAATCGAAAGACCCCCGCGCAGGATAGCCGCGACCAACGCAAGTCCCGTGGTCAGCAGCGTTGAAATGAGCGTCCCGACTATGTGCATTAATGGCTGCAGAACACTCTCAGGTTTCCCGCCGGCGATTCCTACAAAGAGCATCAGAACAAAAACGACCATGAAGATACTTTGGACAAAGGCAAATGGTGATGATAGATCTGGATTCATGTTTGTTGTTTCCTTTGGATTCAGATAGTTATTGCAAGCGCGGATTTTTCTCTTCGTTCTTCATGTTTCTTGCAATGAATGCGTCGAGGTCAGATTTCTTGTAGCGAACAAGCCTGCCTATCTTCGCGCAGGGGAGGCTATATCTTTGTGTACAGTGCCAGATAGCCAGCGTCTGCTCAGCAATTCCGAGATATGCAGCAGCTTCCTTTCGGCTGAGCAGTTCCGATTCAAATCGCGCACCAGCCGGTTGAGATTGCTGTTGATTCTTAGATGTGTCCATATGTTTTCCTTCCTTATTGAAGATTTGCGCGTATGGAGCTACCTGCCGCGAGCACTATTAGTGGTGGCTCGCTCGCGACAGGAACTCGCTCGAATTTTATTGAGAGTGATTCTTAGTTCCAGTTGAGAAGCTGATGCAATTCCTTGGTCGTTGCATCGAAGGTAAGCTCTTCGACAGTGGCTAATTCCTTAGCAGCCTTTTGGATAGTGGTTTCCAATTCGTCCACAAACGGATTCAGCCTTTCAATCGTCAGGTCGGCAATTCCACGTGAGCCTCCTGGACCATAAGCAGGGAACTTCAATTGCATGTCGACGCCGTCACCGCCGAAGTCTCCATAGCGCAAGTTCAGCTCCCCCTGAAAGAGGAATACTGCGAGCCTGCGAATCTCAGGAGAAGGCTGCGGCGCGATGGTGAAGTATCGATGCAGCTCGAATTGATCCACCTCATAGGGCGTGAACTCAAATCTGTTTGTAACCGTCATCGCAAGCTGCAGCGGTTCAGAATCGAGTGGTCGTGTTTCCTTGCACGCATTGATGACCGCCTCCAGGGCTTGCAAGAAATTGTCTTTGTTGCACGGCGCTTCCGATTGCAAGTAAACTGCACCGCCTTCTTGCCAGACGAATGTCGATTCGTCTTCCTGGAAGTATGCACGCCTCGGGCGAAATCCTTCGACTTTGCCCCGACGAGCCTTCTCTGGTCGGCGGCGCTCAAAAGGGAAGACGCTCCGCAAGCAGTCACGAAAGTCGACGTGCTTCGGCTTGTCTCTATCTGAGAAGTACAATCCACACTGAACAACGCTAACAGAATGCGTACATGTGATGGTGTCTTCGGTTTGTAGCATATTTGCTCCTTTGAATAGACTGAACTAGTTCCAGTGGAGAATCTGATGCAACTCATTAGTAGTTGCTTCGTGGGTCAATTCGTTCATTGTGTCTAAAGCCTTCGTTACGGAGGACTTCGTTGTGTCCAACCACCAGACACTTGGGGTTAACGTTGCAATTTCAAGGTCGACGAATCCAGTGGTTCCGCTGGGTGAATACGATGGGAACCTCAGGCTCAATTCAATGTAATCGCCGTCGTGATTTGCGTATTTCAGCCTATTGTCATTCCCAATGAGGAAGACTCCGTTCTTCCGAATACCTGGGGACGGTGTAGGCACGATGCCGAAATAGCGATGCAAATCAAATTGGTCGATGTTGTATGGCAGAAATTGAAATCTGTTCGTGCCAATGAATACAAGTTGCAGCGGATCGGAATTCAGCGGGCGAGTTTCTGCGCAGGCATGAACAACAGAATCAATCTGTCGCAGAAAGCGGACTCTGTTGTGCGGTGCTTCTGACTGTATGAATACAGCTCTGCCTTCCTGCCAGACAAAGGTGGTTTCGTCGGCATCAAAGAATGCCCGGGGCGGACGAAATCCTTCGAGGGTTCCGGTGACGATTTGCTTTGGCAGACAGCGCTCAATCGGAAACTCCTTTCTTAAATACTCGCGAAACCAATGAGACGGTTTGTCGCGGTCAGAGAATAACAACGTGCAGCGAATCGCGCTGACAGAATGTACGCATGTTATTTTTTCGAGGTCTTGTTGCATTTTGGGATTTACTCCTTGCTCTGTGCTTTTGGCTGCATGTCAGGTAGCGGGGAAGTCGCGATGCTCGGCAAAGTCGGCTTCGGATGGCTCGACGGTCGGGTTGGTTTCCAATCTCCGACTGAGCACACTCCGTTTTGGCAGTTTGGGGTTTTGGGGAGGCGGACGGGCGACGTGAGCCGCACGCGGACGGGAACGGGCAACGGTTTAGAAACGAATCGCGCGACGCTGAAGCTTGTGTCTTTGGAGAAGTTGCGGATGAACGTGGCGATTTCGGAGAACATGGCAAAGCGATAGAAACGTCTGGTCGAGTTGAATTTCATGCGATACCTCCTTGGGTGCATGTCTCGATGGTTGTGAAGAGAAGAAACAGGCTGCTGCCAACGTGCAAGTCAAGAGTTGAGATTGCTTGATGCAATTGGCACAATTGCCGGTTATCGACGCTGCGGAAGCTGGCGTCACTGAAGTCAAGTATTGAAAATGGTGCGAAATGACCAACCAATTAGATGAAGGCCTAATGCTTCAGCAAATGAAGCGGGAACGAGAATCGTTTAGCCTTGGTGCCGAACGGTTCCGTCAGAAATCCACGCTGAGCACTTTTCAGCAGGGATTTCTGGAGGAGTTTCTGCAGCCGCTAACTGATGCGATTAAAGAACGCAAGGTGGAAATCGGCAACGAGCGCGGCAAAGCTCAATTGTCTGATTATGTAATCGCAGCCCTTGCGGAGGACGACCTAGCACTCATCACGTTGATGACGATTATGTATACGCTGTCGATTAGCCACAAGGACGTTGATGAGAAAGGGCATGAAGCCGAAGCGACATTCCGGCGGACTGCGATGAAGCTTGGGGAGCAGTGCCGCGATCAGTTTTTCCATGAGATTGGTCTTGGGCATGCGCTGGGTGATCCTGAGTTGTCTGTTGATTCCCGGCTCAAGGTTGTTCTTCTTGCTCGGCAGACTAACAAGTGGAATGCTGCGAGAAGGACTCAAGAAACTATTGACGCCATGAAGGAATATGAGTGGTGGAATCTTGCGCGATTGATTGCTGTCGGCGCGGCACTCATTGACCTGGCGATTAAATCAACCGGGTTATTCAGCAAAACGCGGAAAGCGCTTGGAGTCGATTTTGAAAAGAAGACTGCGGTTTTGAATCTGACGCCGGCCGGACTCAATTGGCTCGCGAAGAAGCAGCATGAGCGGCGGAAGCATCTGCACGAAACTGGCACGATGGCGATTCCGATTAACTTGCCGACAGTCGTGCCGCCGAAGCCGTGGACTGAGTTGCGCGGCGGCGGATACTTCGCAACACCAAGTGTTCTAGTAAAGAAAAACGGCGAGAATTTCATTGGTGACGAGCACTATGACCTTGAGCAGATGCCTGAGGTGCTGTCTGCTGTGAATGCATTGCAAAATACTCCATGGCGTGTGAATGCTCCTGTGTTTGAGATGTATGTGCGCTGCTGGGACAGCGACTCGAAGGATGCGAAGAAGCTGTTTCTGGATGCTGATGAGAAGAAGCTTGGTTCTGAGAAGATTGCGAACATCGAGAGCAAGATTGACTTGGCAGTGAGTCTTCTTGATTCGCCGTTTTATTATCCTTATCAGCTTGATTTTCGTGGACGGGTTTATGCGGTGCCGCAGACGATTAATCACCAGGGTGATGATTTCGCGCGGGCGCTAATTGAGTTTGCGGATCCTGGTCCGGTTGATGATGTCGCTGAGTACTGGACAGCGATTCATTTAGCGAATGTATTTGGACTGAACAAGTACACAATGGACAAGCGTTATGCCTGGTGCAATGAGAATTATCAGGTTATTGAAGCGCTGGTGCGGGAGCCGCTCAGCCAACTGGATTTCTGGTTGAAAGCAGATGAGCGCTGGGGATTTCTCTCGGCTGCTCGCGCCTGGGTTGCAAGTAAGCAGGGCGCGAAAGAATCACATCTGCCTGTTTTCATAGATGGCAGATGCAACGGACTCCAGCACTTGAGTGCAATGAGCCGCGATCCGCAGGCAGCGAAAGCAGTGAACGTGATTAGCGATGGTCCACCGCAGGATATTTACACTGAGGTCGCGGAAAAGCTCAAAGAGATTGTTGAAGCTGATGACGATCCTGAGACTCAAACTTTTGCGAAGTTCTGGAGAGGGAAGATCGAACGCAGCGTTGTTAAGAAACCTGTGATGACGACTCCATATGGAGTGACACCTGAAGGGATTAAGCGACAAATGAAAGTTGCTGCCCGCTCGCATAATCCGACCATGTATGCGGTTGCTTATCTTCGAGATAAGGTTATCGATGCATTAGCTGAGGCGATGAAGGGACCAACAGACGTAAAGAACTGGTTGCAGAAAGTAGCGAAGATGATGGCAAAGGAAGAAGAGCCGATCATCTGGACTACTCCGACAGGATTTCGCGTGGTGCAGGATTATCGCAAGCCGCTGTTCAAGCGACTCGTGACGAAAGCGTATAGCGTGCAGTATTACCTGCCGGTTGATGGCTCTCGTCCAGTGAATAAATCGAAGCAAGAGTTGGGAATCATTGCTAATTTCGTTCACTCGATGGATGCTGCGCACCTTATTAAAGTGGTGAACGCACTGGGAGCAGTCGGTGTCAAAGACATTGCTGTTGTGCATGACAGTTACGGCGTGCATGCCAGACATGTACCTGTGATGAACAAGCTAATTCGTCAGCAGTTTTTGGAAATGTACAAGCAGCCAATTCTGGAGCGATTCATTGACGAACAAATCGATCGCACTGGAATCGATTTGCCGAGCTTCGAGAAATACGGCGAACTCGATATCGAGAAAGTGCTCGATTCCGAGTATTTCTTTTCGTAGCAACTCACTTTATGCGAAGCTCAGGGCGCAATTCCGTTCGCCGATGGAACTCAGTGCAAGTTGCAATCTGCGTTGGACTGTTTCGGCAGGAATTCTGATGACTTCTAATCCTTTTGCGCTGTAAACCTCATGCAGAACTTGCGTTATTCGAACAGTAAATTCCATGTTTTCGAAGCGAATTCCGTCCTGAACGAAAACACCCAGAGGTTCAAGTAACAGTACTTTCGAATATTGCATTGCGCTCAGCTCCTTGAACACTGACGGTGACTCGATGCCATCACATTTGTAGTATGCCTCTCCGTCGAAGACTCCTCTGTCGACGAATACTGTGTCTTTAGAATCATGGAATGGTGCCTCTGCTTCAAGCTGTCGCTTTAGCACTTCGCGCTGAAATAAGTCGCGATTTTCCCAGGGTAGAATCTTGCCTTCTTTAATGACTTCTGTTGCCTGCTCAGGCAAGACAGCGAAGCCACTTATCCGAAGTTCATTGAGTAGTGTGGACTTACCCACAGACGGTCCACCGGTGATTACTATCATCAAATCGAATACCTCCTTGCAGCAGTGATGCTATTTGAAAGAGAATCGAAAGTATCTTCCTCCACTCGTGCAAAGTTGTGATTGCGACCGGAATTTTGGTAAATGGTCACAAAGAACGATCAAAGAATTGAAATCGTGACGCGTTTCCTCCATACAGCGTCAACTTTCTGTGAGCCCCAGAAACGCTTGTCTCACAGTGCATTACAATGGTGCTATTTGAATCGATAGAAATTTTTCGAAATCGAAATGCATTTCCTCCATATTACGTCAATTTTCTGTTAGAGCTGGAAATGCTCATGAACTCTGCGTCGACAAGGATGCTTTAGCGATAAAAAACGGAACCGACGCAATTCTTCCGCATGACGATCGTCATGGTTGCTCGCATGACCACTCTCACTATGTCTGCTGTGACGGCATTTACGGATTTTCACATTTTGTGTATAAATATTTTGGATAGATTCGTGCTAGGAAAAACCCTGGATGCTCGATATGTTTTTTGCTGATTCTAACGGTAATTTTGGGACTCGATGCGTTGGCCGATAAAGAAATCTTGACTAATAGATTTCAGAGCGAGTGCGATTGCACTAGTTGTTTCATGACACCCAAGTCGCCTTAGTGCGAAATGAATTAAAGAAGGCGCCGAGACCGGAGTCGCGGCGCCTTCTGTCTTTGGGTTACGCAGACTTGCGAGTTCTGCGGGTCTTTGGATTTGCTTCAGCTACCTCGGCCGGAGCCGACTCTTCCGGAAGCTCGTCGGCTTGCTCAAGTCCACCGAGGAGTTGGAAGGACAGGACCTTAACGTAGAGCTTTCGTTGGTTAAGCGAAGTTTCGCCGACTGTTTTGACGTACTCATTCAAGGCGAGCAAACCGGCGACCTGCGTGCGCACTGCTGCAACGTTTATAAGTGCAAATTATTTTGCGTCCAAGTGGGATAACACGAAAAGTTCATTCGGTCTCTTCCCAGAGGAGCGATTTCGAAATGTCCACATCGAGAGAGCCATGCCTTATTCAAAATATCAACAAGCAGCCATGATTACGTCGTCACTGGAGCCTGGTCAACTTCTCGCTCCAGTTCTGCTCGAAGCAATTCAAGCAACTCTTGTGCAGTTCCGCCGTTTTTTTCAAAGGCTGCTTTCGCTTTTTCTAGCAAATCACCAATCAAACGCCCGGGTCCCAAACCGAATTCTTTCATGATGTCTTTTCCTGTAATGGGAAGCGATGGAGTAAGGCTTTCCATAAAAGCGTGCTCGATCAGCCTGCGCCCTTCTTGCTTGAAATCGTAGGTTCCATCAAGCAGTTCCAGTTCCTTTACCCAATCTGAATAATATTTCTTGCGGAATCTCACTATATCCAATTTATCTCTTCCGATGTCGGCTGCGACAACCTCAATTAGTTTGTCAAATTCATGTGGCGGATGAAATCTTTTTCTGAGACAGTCCCACTCTTCTACAATTGCATCACGCGAATCGTCTTTTTCGATCTGTCTAACACAGTCACGCAACGAGTTAAGGAATGCTCTTGCATCAGTTAGTATCGATATCAGGCACTTTCCCCATTGTTCCTCATTACCCGGAATGGGACTTCCACACTGGCTACGCAACCAGTTTTCGCACGTTTCTTGTATCTGCCGGTTTCGATTTTCCGTCAGATCTAGATTGTGCTGATGGTAAGTTCTAAGCTGCCGAACAAGCTCGTAATGCTGCTCGCACGAGCCGTCTTGTGCAATTCCGTAAACTTCGAGCTTCCGATTTAGGAATAAAACGTCAACTTTGCCGGCCTCGAAGTACATTACACACAGCCAGCTGACGGTAAGAATAAATCCCAGCTCTGCAGGTTCGAATCTAGGTTTCTTTAGAGAAACATCAGCAAACACTCCGCTTCCATCCTTGCTGAGTCTCGCAACAACCCGATCCAACTCTTCCTGAACCTGCATTATTTCATACATTATTGCTTTGGGAGACGCCTCGTTCATTAGCGTTGCTCTCCTTTATGCGACTTTGATCTTAGCGCTGGATCTACGATTGGACCAAGGAAGCTAAAAGCAATGTGCACACTGCTAACAGTTTGTCCCTTTCGCAATTCACTCAAGAAATCTCTTTTGTCATATGCTACTCTTCGCTGAATTTTGCTAATAAAGATTTCGCCTTTATTAGTGTCTTGAGCTGCCCATTGAACGATGCCATCGTATTTGATGGCGATTCCATTTGAATCACTCGCTAAGTAGCGACGAGCGATTCTTCTCATTCCTTGCAGAAATTCAGATTCCCTTGAGAGTTCTCTATATGTTTCAAAGGAGCCAATAGCGTCACCCAGATGAAACTGAGCCAAACCATAGAGATATTTCAACGACGAACTCTGGTGTACATCGGCAAAACTCAATAGTTCACTCAAAAGCGAAAAAACAAACTGCCAGTCATCCTTCGAAAATGGAGTAGTTTGCCTGCTTCCATAGAATATGGGCTTTCCAGTTTTACTTAACCACCAGAGACGCAGCATTAAATATAGGCATCGAGGGTCTTTCACTATGTACTCGCGAGCATTTTCAAGATAGCTTACAGAAGAAGCACACCGCGCTCGATCTGAATCGCTCAATTCTGAATCGACAGGGATGGTGCCGGCTAGTTCGCTCGCTCTAATATAAAATCCAGCGGCAGAACCAAGCTTTTTCAGCTCCTCAAAAGCATCATCCGAAAGGTCCAGATTTCCCATTGCTGCGCCAAGTTCCATTCGCCGTCTATTAAGTCGCTCTTTGGGCAACAACTCGAAATCCTCTGCTTCTGCCATCTCGAATGCGTGGAGAACGTCAGCTTCAATTTCCAATTTCTCAATGCCATCTAATGTGTTTGACTTTAATATTTCGCGAGCAATCCAACAAAGCGCATCAATCGAATAAAAATTGTTGGGATCCAGTCCGCGGGCTCTGAATAAACAGTCTCTCGATTGTTTGTACTGAGAAAACAAATCTCTTCCATCTATTGCTTCGCTCATGCTTCCCAGAGCTTTGCTTGCTTTGGTGGCACCAAGCTCTACGAGAATCATGCTGGTCATTTTGTCATTTCGCGATCTGGAAACTACGTCCAACGCATCTGACAATACGTCTTCTGCTCTACAAAGCAACTTCTCGCAATCTTCATTGCTAAGTCCGTATGTTTGAGAGTATCTCTCAATTCGAACAATGTCACGCAGAATAGTCGCCTCCTGCAGCATAAGTCTTGGATTCGAGATCCCCCGTTCATGTCGGAGATGCAAAAGTGTATCTGCTATCTCCACTAAGTAGACCTTATAACTTTCTGCAACTGCACTGTTAGGGCCGACACTCCTTAGCAAATCAACAGCAAATTGGATTTCCGGACTGTCCAGCGACGAGGAATCGTCTTTTATCTCCTCAACTAGTTTGCTAATACAGTTAATCTCATCTCTGTAGCCACCCAAATTCGCTTCAACAATTCGCCGGGCCTCCCAGGGATTTCTGGATCGGATAAATATATTACCCAGATTGTCCTCGTCCCACTGAACTAGATCGACATCCTGGAATAGATGATGGAAGTTTTCAAAATATCCTTGTCCCAACGCACGGAGTAACAGCTCCAACGGGACTTTGAGTCCAAACTGGCTTGGGACCATCACGAATCGAATAATCTGATTAGCATGGCTAACCTCTTCATCTATATCACTTGCTGAAATGTCTAATGCGGGCTTGTCGACGATTAAACCTGCTTTCCATAATGCATGCGACATCGTCGTTGCCATTGCCCTCCGCCGAATTGTCTTTGATTTATCCTCTATTTTTCGAACAGTAAAGCCAACTTCCCTTTCCAATCCCGATCTTATGGCCCGTCTGGTGTACGGAAGAGAGCGGTACATGGCGACTAGAAAGTTATCACCCCATCTCGCGATTTCTCTATCGACAAGACTTTCCAAGGATGCATCAAACTTTTTCAAAAAATGTTTCAACGAAGAAACTTCGTCTGTTGTTAATTTTGCCGATGCTTCAATAAAGCAGCCCCTTTCCTCTTCTGGGCAATCAACTCGATAGCTACTTCCAACTACTACCACTCGACGCCCGCGAGATCGAAGGTATTGCAGTAATTCATCATATTGTCCAACGTCAAGCATTCCGTCCCAAACAACCAGCGTACAAGTGGCTCCCTGATCTTCGATCCATTTGCAAAACAGTTCAATATCGCTAAATACTGGTTTCTTAGAGCGCCTTTCAATAAATAAGACTGGGAATACACCTTGCTTACGAATCTTAAAAGCAACCGCTCCCAAACAGACTGTCTTGCCGGTCCCAGTTTGTCCGTGCAAAATTATTGGCTTATCTGCTGAAGCCTTTCCTCGAAGTCTGGATTCCATCGCAGCATGCAATGTAATCTCGAAAGGACGCTGGAAAGCAAATCCTCGCGAATATCCTGACCAGTTCGGTTTCGAACTTGATTCTGCTAGAAAAGCTCGAAACTCAACATACAGCGCTTCATCCGAAAGCGCTTTTGGAGACTGGATCGCCAAGTCATCTATAATTATTGCGGACCTGGAGACTTGGTTCTTAACTTCTTTAGGTAATAGAACAACTTCCCCTTCCAGCTGGATACTCTCACTTCGCTCCTCTTCGGCTCGAACTCCCAACCGCAAGAAACCAGCATCATCGCCGCGCTGCAAACAAGACGCCAATGATTCATAATGCAAGACCAGCTTTCCCGAGTCGCGCAGAGCAATGATATATGGGTCCTGTGCTATCTCGTCAGACATGCTAAAGAGATGCGCCTGTCCGTCAGCCAGATCATCAATTATTGGGGCAAGATCTTCTGCCGAAAGCCAATCTTTGCCAGGTACATAGCCTTCTATTGCGAGTACACCAAGTGGTGAAATGAGTTCAGGCAGTCTTCGCATAAGACCAACGGCAACCTGCTTGCGTTTTAGCCACTCCATTTTTGTCAAAGGAGGCTGTTCACCGGCATCCGGACCACCGATCCCCCCGAACAAAAATGTGCAATGAAGCCTGTGTCTGTTCCTTGGATCAAGGGGTTTGTATTTCTCATCAAACAACATATGGATATCTCGCCAGTCGTTCTTAAATGCACGTATCCAGATATCATCGATTGTCGAGGAGTAAATACCATTCCAAGCAAAACTTCCGACGGTATTTAGCCATTGCGGCGTTGTAAATCTCTCTGAACGCTGCTGCATCCAGGCCAAAGCTGCTCCAGGTTGTTTTGAGGCAGTGGTGTTAAGGATGTCGTTGTATGTACAACTTTCAGGGGCAGTCTCACTTGTATATTTACGAACAACTTCGTTCAAGAACTGATTGCTGTTGCCTTGCAACTCAAGATAGCTCTGCCCAAGTAAAAGAAATGCAGGACCTCTTACTAGCTGTTGGTAAAAATCTTTGCTTTCAGTAGTTATTTTCGACGATTGGGCGTTCAACCTGATATTCCTGCAAGTGGACCATTGCTTCAATTCTATCCCCCTTACATCGAGTTACACGTTCCGCGGTTGATTCGATTGGCATCTTGTGGACGTTAGCTCTCCCTTCCATCTTGGAGCACGCCTGACATTGGGAGTCAATTCAATGAAACCACAGGTGAAAGCTGTCTGCTGACAACAGTGGCGAATTCGTTCGCTGGAGACTGCACTGCGCCTCATTTCAGGCACATCGGAATTGTGTGTCAAAGCAGAAGGCGCCGCGACCGGAGTGCGGCGCCTTCTGTTTTGGGTTACGCAGACTTGCGAGTTCTGCGCGTCTTAGGCTTTGCTTCAGCTACCTCAGCCGGAGCCGACTCTTCCGGCAGCTCGTCGGTCTGCTCAAGTCCACCGAGGAGTTGGAAGGACAGGACCTTAACGTAGAGCTTGCGTTGGTTAAGCGAAGTTTCGCCGACTGTTTTGACGTACTCGTTCAAGGCGAGCAAACCGGTGACCTGGATCTTGCGTCCTTTCAGTGCTGCCTTTTCTTTGCACTTGATCAATCTTTCGACAGCGGCATCCCACATTTCGACAGGAATCCAGGTGGTGAGGCGCTTTTCTTTGGTCTTTGCATAGCTGTTGATGGCGATTGAGAAGCGTGCCACGCGTTTCCCTGAAGCGAAGGTTTTGATTTCTGGCTCTGTGCCAATATTGCCGATCAGATGTACTTGGTTCATGACGTATCTCCTTTTGAAGCGGTGCTTCGTGCACCTCATGGCTCCAGATCACGCACACTAGATATGGTGTCAGATTGCAGATTATTTAATTGGGAGTGCAGCCAAACAAGCGAAGCATAGACAAGATTCTGCCGGGACGGCTTCCTAAAATTTGAGGCGAGAAACAAACCGGCAGTAGGATGCACGGGAGCTAAATAAATCGACGGCGATAATATCTGCCCGCCGTGTTCCGCTTCTCCCGTGTGTCCTGATGACGCCACTGCCAAAGCCGAAACTACCATATAGTCGGAGGCTGCTACCACCTGGTCATAAAATAGCTAGCCGCTCCTAATAAGGATTTTGCCTCATATACAGTATCGAAAAGGATTCGATGATTGTTCGTGAGTGCGAGCCTCCACGACAAAATTCAAATCAGTAGCTCGCACACATACGAGAAAAACTTTCTACAATCAAGAGGCAAACGACAATGCATCATCAAGAGCGCAACTATTCTAAAGGCGGCAATCCCGATTAAAGAATTTGAATTTGATACCAGATTTAGTTTGCGTAGTCTGAGGGCTATGAGTTGCATGAAGTGCCGATGCAAAAGGGGATATGGCATGGATCACGTTCATCTGGTTGACATTATTGGTGCGAGTCGGGATTCAAATTTTTCGCAGAAGGGATACCGGGCAGGCTGACTAATCAACATCTATAGCGGAGCAAAGACAATTGAAGAGAGTCGAACAATCTAAATTCGTGTCGGATAGAGGATGCCGCTGTGAAAGTTAATCAAGTGCAAAGAAAAAACGGCGCTGAAATAACGTAAGGAACTGGCCCCCTGTTGATCGCATTGAACGGGTCCGGCAAAGCCGTCGGCGAAATTTCGCTTTTCTAAGCATGCTCTCCGTTAAGGACATAGTCATTCTTTCATTGGTGGAATTGAACAAACTGGCGAATTATAGCAGAGGCGGATCTGGATGAGGTAACTGGAGCAAAGCCATAGACTAGCTAAATTCTCAAGCTTGCATTACCCAGATAGTGGCGTCATGCCTCCGGTCGTGGTGACGTTCTATACAATTCCATGATTCGGAAAATGGAATCAAGTTACTTTCGGAAAAAAAAAGAAGGAAAACAGAAATCACTGCCTTCCTTCAAGTCATTATTTATTTGTTCCAAACATTTTACTGGCGGTGTTCAGATGTTATGCCGATTTATCCAACAGAATTATTGCGGCAGACAAAAGTTGCAGGACTGGCAAGGACGAGGTTCAGCCGAGCTGCGTTCAAGCGCATAGCCGCCGAGAATTTGCGGGCAAACAACAAAGTTAGGCGCCAGCAATTCAGGCACATGCCTGCCACCATGATGTTTTGGAAAGGTAACTATGTCGCCTGGCTTTGCTGTAGACGAAAGGTGCTCGATCATTTCTGGAGCCATCAACTCTTCTTGTTCTTGAAGAAGTGCTATCTTCCAAAAACGACTTGCACTTGCATATGCCAGAATGCCACGGCAGTAATTGTCGCGATCAAGACTCAGCCATCCCTGACAATTTGGAAGCGCTGCCAGATTTGTGAGCGCAGCAAAGAGCCCGTTGTCCAAGAATGATCGAGTGTAAAACCAAAATGAGCATTCTGGCCGAGATCTAACTGCCAGAGCCCATGCTTCAGCGTAAGAAGAGCTGACAAAGTCACCTAAATCGTGGATTCTAAAGCTGTATGGAATCGCTGTTTCTGTGCCACTTATCTTGGCAGTCAGCCAATCAATGGGACGTGCCTGATCGATAAGCGTGGTGAGATTCTCGGAAAGCAACTCAGGTCCGCCGTGCTTTAACAAGTACATCACTGTGCGATAGTTCTGTTGACGCTTTGCACGCTGCGCATCGTTCTGATAACGAATACCGTGACCATAGCAAGCCTTCCAGCATGCTTCTGTTTTGTTGATGCAAGAAACGCGTGGCAAACTGAATACCGGTCCGGTCTTACTGTTATTTGTCAGTTGAAGTCCGTAAGTTTCCATTCTATTTTCCTCGAGAAAGAGGGGACGAGCATTGCCCATCCCCATGTGTAATCGACCTACTGATTTTCAGAGTAGATGTTCTCCAGCCGCTGCACTTCAGCGCTAGTCGACTCAGTTCGTCTGTAGATGTCGTAATATCGTCGAAGGGCTTCTCTGATCAGATCGGAGCGAGTGCGATACTCGTACTTCGCCATCAAATCAATATTCGCAAGCAGTCTGCTCGGTAAACCGATCAAAACTTTCTTCGTGTCATTGCTCATTTCAATTCTCCATGAAACGTGCCCAGCCACCCGCGTGGACTCCGGCATGAAACACAGCCGTGCACATGCACCGCGCGGAATCATTCAGAGAAATGCTTCGCCAGCTCCATAGGTGTGATGATGTGCGGCGCATGTGCGATGAATTGAAAATGCCGGAAGAACCTTATTTTATTGGACGATTCTGAAAATTAGAGTTAGGTCTAGGTACTTGACTTTGCGGCTGCAGATTCATTTTTTACTGTCTCGCCTGCCCATGGCTCAGATGGTGGCTCTGTGGAAAAAACTGGTTGAGCCCAGGGATCTGAATATTGTTCCTTCCCTTGGTAGAAAACCGTCATGGGTCCATCAGCCGAAACAACCACAACGCAGATCTCATGGTTCTCTTTTCTGGCACTGAATCTCAATGCGGAATTGTATCGGGCACCTCGCGATCTAACTTCGTGTTCACCGACGGTCTGACCATCTAGTAAGCAACCGAAAGAGGTTATGTGTCCCTTCGCGTCTATTTGAATTGCGCCATCCACGCTTGCCATGCCGCATACAAGTTCAAAATGTTCCAGAGTTGCCGACGAAATCAATTTGTGTCCTGTTATTTCGGATGGTTTTTCGCGAGGATCCATTACCAAAGTACATCCAAAACCGCTTTCAGCAGCACGAAAAGCTATTTCCCCTGCAAGTTTTGCTGCAGTCTTCAGTCGTGCATCTCCAGAAGTAATTTCTTCAATCACTGAGCGGTGATCCTTATGGCGACTTCGAAACTCGCCGCCTACAATATGGCAAAACAACTCATCACCACAGAATATGAAGGCACCACCACGCGAAAAATGTGCAAGCAGGTAATGCTCAGTTATTTTACGAGATAGACCAATTACATTGTTTCCATCAGACACCAGCATTCCCTCAGCTTTGGTCAGAGCTAGCAATTTGCCAACATGCTTTGAGTCGAGCAACGGAATAGGTTCGCGAAACAATAGCTCACATTCTTCTGCACGAAGCGGAATCAAGATTCTCCCCTTTGGAGAATGCCCCTCTTCGATAGTTCGAGAAATACGCCCAATCGCATCGAGCGCACCGGAGACCGGAAAGAGCCGCTCTTCGGCTGGTATACCCAGCTTCTCAAAAACCAAATGTGATAAAACCATTGGAGCGAAATGTTGTAACTGCTCCATAGAGAGTCGCACGGATTGCCTCGCGACCAGACTCATCCTGAAAGAGGTAAACATTAGGTTTGTGCCGAATTCCAGCCACGTTTTGATTGGCAATAGTGCGTCACAGTTTCTTGGAGGAAGAGCAAATATTCGGAGTGATAATGGATCAAAGTTGTTAGTGCCGTGTGTGACTATGACGCCCCTTGTCTTGAATACTTGGACGGAGTCAAACTCTGCTAGGATCGGCAGGTCGGCATCTGTTTTAAGCAATTCGTCGGGATCGTAGACAAGGAATTCGTTACCCACAGATGAGAACTGTGCAACTGCTGCAACTTTGCAATGCCCTGCAAATCGCGATAGTCCGAGTCGCAAGTAATGAAGAAAAATAGTCATCCACATATCGGTTGACTTTTGATTGCTCATGAATGAACCTCGCTCTTTTTTCCTTTGTGCCAGTCAGGATGGTTTACATTTGTCCAAACCGAGAATAATCCAGGCTTTAAGACAGTGCCATAATCGAAGAACTGGGAACAAAAGCTCCGGGATGGTGGGCACGTTTTCCCTGTTCAAGTAACTACTGCGTGCCTCGCGATACTCCGAGAGCACTTCTTCGTCATTTTTGTTTCCTGAGAGTTCCGCAATCTCTCGAAATGCATATTTTGATTCTACATACTTGTCCACTGCGGCCTTGTGGCCAGCAGCTTTAGCAGCCGGTTTCATTATGAAATCGACAAGACTGAGAAAAACTGACAGTGCTGCAAGCAATGCCATTAACACTCTTACTTTTGTTGGTACATCGTACTGGTGAGGAAGGGGAAACAAGTTTGCAAATGGCTGGATAGTTTTTTCATCGGCCAGAGAGAACGTCAATAGGAGTAGTCCAAGTGCCACATTGGAGAACGTGAGAATCAATTCCCACATGTGATACCAATCCTGCAAACAGGCATGTGCTGTTGCAAAGCCATTACATGAGTCTTGGAGCCATGCCAATCGCTTGCTAAACTTTTCCGATAACGGCATTACTTCCCCACCCCTACGGACTGAAAGTTTTTCCTTCTTACGCCCTGGTAACGCAACTGCAATTGGATTTGTTGTGCAGTCATTACGACTAATGCCAAACACTAGATTGAAAGGACATTTGAGTTCTTCCCATATTTATTCGAGGAGAAACGGGAGCAGGGTAAGAACATTGAGAGTTCGTCGAGTTCGAGGATAGAGCCAGTCCGAACATTTCAGCCTGTAGGAGCGACTTGAAACCTGGCGATACTTCTTTCCAAACCAGGTTCATGGCGGCAGGGTCAAAAACCTTGACATGAACAAACGCACGTTCAAATCGGCGCGTCAGCCGAATGTCATCCCGCCAGGGCAGAAAGTAATACTCAACCACCGGGTCCTTATAAGTGCGGCGAAAAAATCTGAGCGACTCCATGATGCGTGCCCTCCGAAATGAATATGGAATTCAAGAAGAAATTGGGTTGCCATGCGGGTCGCGGTCAATTAACCCTTCTACTTTCATAAACGTAAAAAACATGCCAAGAGTTCAATGAAATAGATTAATTCCGACCGCGCGGTGCATATATGTTGCGGTGTGCGTTGCTAAGGTGAGTTAAATCATCCAGGCACATTGGCTCGGATGCTTGTCATGAGAGAAATCGAATCGTGCTTATGGGAAAATAATGTCTATTTTCCTCGGCATCCATCCCAGTCCGCGAGGGGTTGTAAACAGCTATGGACGTATTTGAAGTTCGTCAGAGTCTTATCGATGACTATGCCAATTACATTGGTAGTTTCTTTCAGATTAAAGACCCTCGCATCGAGAACAAGGTGAAAACCAGCCTCGAAGAAGGCTTGCTCTGGCCGGAACCTCTGATCCAGCTGAACCCTTCGTTCGAGCCAGGAATGTGGATCGATGAATTAGTAAAGGAAGGAGTACTCGCTCCGGAATGCGCCAAGATCTTCCGAAAGAAACCGAAGGCAGATGTAGATAGCGGTCCGCTGCGGCTCCACAAGCACCAAGAAGAAGCATTGCGTGCCGCGAGAACCGGAGCGAACTATGTTCTAACTACTGGCACGGGTTCCGGCAAAAGCCTCGCTTACATCGTTCCTATAGTTGATCATATTGTGCGGAACGGATCTGGAAAGGGCGTTCAAGCCATTGTCATTTATCCGATGAACGCGCTTGCAAACAGCCAGGAAGGCGAGCTGAAGAAATTTCTGCACAATGGCTATCCAAACGGGAGGAGCCCGGTCACTTTCAGGCGTTACACGGGCCAAGAAAAAGAAGAAGAAAAAAACGAAATCATCGCAAATCCCCCAGACATCATTTTGACAAACTACGTGATGCTGGAACTCATGCTCACTCGTCCGTCGGAAGAAAAGCTGATCGCCGCGGCCAAAGGAATGAAATTCCTGGTATTTGATGAATTGCACACATACCGTGGTCGCCAGGGTGCCGACGTAGCTTTGCTAGCTCGCAGAGTCGCAGATCGCGTTGGCGCGGAGAAACTCCAGTTTGTCGGTACTTCTGCGACTCTTGCAGGTGGCGACAATTACGAAGAAAAGCAACGGGAAGTAGCCGTCGTTGCATCGAAGATCTTCGGAGCAGAAGTCCGCCCGGAAAATGTTATCGGAGAAACTCTACGACGAGCGACTCCGGAACTCGATTTCACCAAGAACTCCGTCATTACAGACCTCGCTCGTCGCGTATCAGACGAAGATTACAAACTGCCCACGGAATTTGAATCGTTCGTCAAAGAGCCACTATCAAGCTGGCTGGAAACAACTTTTGGAATCAAGAAAGAACCAAACAGTGAACGATTGATGCGGACCACACCGTTAAGTATTACCGGCGAAGAAGGCGCTGCGAAACAGCTTAGTAAGCTTACTGGCGTGAATGATAAGGTCTGCGCTGAAGCGATTCAGCGAGGTTTGCTTGCTGGTTACACATGTGAGCCCAATCCAGAAACCGGTTTTCCTGCATTTGCATTTCGTGTCCATCAATTTATAAGCCGTGGCGACACTGTATATGCATCACTAGAATCAGCCGAGTCCAGGCATTTGACCATGTTCGGTCAGCAGTTCACCCCGGAAGACAGGACAAAAATACTACTTCCAATGTGCTTTTGCCGGGAGTGCGGGCAAGAGTATTACTCCATTCGGCGCAAGACGCATTCGAAGATTGGCGAGCGTGCGGTAGAACCTCGCGTTTTCCAGGACCAGGCGCATGACGCGACCAGCGAAGCTGGCTATTTGTACTTCAATGAAAACGACCCTTGGCCGGACGATGATCCGACCGACAGAATACCAGACGAATGGTTAGAGGAAGGCAAGCAAGGTGCCCGAATCAAAAGCGATAGAAAGAAATACTTGCCAAAAGCATTAATGCTTGACGCCGGTGGCTTCGAGTCTGCGGGCGGACAGAAATACCATTTCGTCACAACACCATTTCAGTTCTGCCTGAATTGTGGCGTTACTTACAGCCGCCAGAGATCAGACTTCGGAAAGTTGAGTACGCTTAGTTCCGAGGGAAGAAGCACAGCAACCACTATTCTCAATTTGTCCGCGATTTTACAACTGCGCAATGAAGAGACACTACCTCTCACCGCGCGAAAACTATTGAGCTTTACCGACAATAGACAAGACGCTTCTCTCCAAGCCGGCCATTTCAACGACTTCGTTGAGATAGGACTGTTGCGCGGCGCACTTTACCGAGCAGTTGAGCAGGCTGGTTCCAGCGGAATAAGCCATGAGCTTCTTTGCCAGAAAGTATTTGATTCACTTGAACTACCAGTGCGATTTTACTCTCTAGACCCCACCGTAAGATTCCAAGCAAAGATTGATACAGACAAAGCATTCAGAGATTTGCTTGGCTATCGCCTTTACCGAGACCTCGAACGTGGATGGCGCATTACCGCTCCAAACCTGGAGCAATGCGGGCTGCTCGAAATTGAGTACCTCTCGCTCAAAGATGTAACGGAAGCCGAGGATGTGTGGCAGGACACTCATTCGGTACTTCTGAACGCACCACCGGTGCTCAGAATGGAAATTTGCAAAGTTCTCCTGGACCACATGCGGCGCGAGCTTGCAATTCAGGTAGATTACCTTGACCCACAATTTCAAGAACGCATTCAACGAGAAAGTAATGCCCGGCTCCGCGCGCCATGGTCAATAGATGAAAACGAGCGGATGCTTCGTGCATCTATTCTGTATCCGCGTTCATCGCGCGGAGGTCAGGACGGCGACGGCACAGTGTACCTCTCTCCGCGTGGCGCAGTCGCTCAATTCTTCAAGAAAAAGCTGCAGCGTTTACTGAAAGACCACAAACTTGACACCAATGATGTCCAGGAAATTTGCAAACAATTATTGAATGCACTCAAAATTGCTGGTTTGGTGGCAGTGGTTCGTGAACCAAGAGACAACGATGATGTCCCTGGATATCAGCTGCGCTCGTCCGGAATGCTTTGGAAGGTTGGCGATGGAGTAAAGGCTTATCACGATCCAATACGAGTGCCACGACCTGCTGAAAGCGGCGGTAAACCCAACTCATTTTTCGTTGACTTTTATCGAGAAACGGCAAAGGGCTTAGTCGGTCTTGAGGGCAGAGAACATACTGCACAGGTAGATGCTGGTGCACGTTTAGATCGAGAAGATCTTTTCCGACAAGGTGAATTACCTATTTTGTTCTGCAGCCCAACAATGGAACTCGGTGTCGACATTGCAGATCTGAATGTGGTCAACTTGAGAAACATGCCGCCCACGCCAGCAAATTATTCGCAACGCTCCGGGCGAGCAGGACGAAGCGGACAGCCTGCGCTCGTATTTACCTATTGCAGCAGCACCAGTCAGCATGATCAATATTTCTATCGTAGACCAGAGCAAATGGTATCGGGGGTTGTCACACCGCCAAGACTCGAATTAGCCAACGAGGATTTGGTGCGAGCTCATATTCATTCAATTTGGTTGGCCGAAACGAAACAAGACCTGAAGCGATCCTTGAAAGAGATATTGGATTTGGGAGGTCAGAAGCCATCCCTTTCACTACTAGATAGTGTTATTGATAGTTTGAGAGCGGAAGCAGCCAAAAGAAACGCCGCCGCGAGAGCCGCCAGCGTTTTACGCTCAATCGAAAATGAAATAAAATCATCCGATTGGTATACAGATCAGTGGCTTGATTCTGTTCTCAAACAAGCTCTGGAAAGATTTGATCAGGCTTGCGAAAGATGGCGCTCTCTCTTCAGAGCGGCTTCCAATCAGCGAGACATGCAACACGCAATCGTTGTTGATCATCTTCGTAATCAATATGACAAGGACACAGCAAAGCGACTGAGACGAGAAGCCGAGTCTCAAATTGATCTCTTGCTCGATACAAGCAACGTTAGCCAATCAGATTTCTATAGTTACCGATATTTTGCTAGCGAAGGTTTCCTGCCTGGCTATAGCTTTCCTCGACTACCTCTATCGGCATTCATTCCAGCAAGGAAGAAGCACGATGGTCGGGACGAGTTCCTCTCGCGCCCACGATTCCTTGCGATATCAGAATTCGGTCCTCGAAGCATCATCTACCACGAGGGGGCTAGATATGTTGTTAACAAAGTCATTCTTCCTGCAACGGATGATGACGGAAATTTGCCTCTGAGAAATGTAAAACAATGCGAGCGTTGCTCGTATATTCATCCAGTGACAGACGGCGTTGGTGATGATCTCTGTAATCAATGCGGCGCATCACTGCCGCTGGCTCGACCCCGAATGTTCAGGCTGGAAAACGTTGTCACCAGAAGAAGAGATCGCATAAGTAGCGATGAAGAGGAGCGCGTTAGACAGGGTTACGAATTAAAAACCGGTTTCAGATTTGCTGAATATGCTGGCAGACCTTCAAACCGAATCGCGACGCTGCAACACCAGGGCGAAGATATTGGAAGTATGACCTATGGCGATAGTGCTACATTGTGGCGCATCAACATTGGCTGGGCAAGACGCCGAGACAAGCATGATGTTGGATTTGTGCTTGATGTAGAGCGAGGTATTTGGGAGAAAGATCAGAATCAAGCCGCAAACGATGACGACGATAACTCAGATCCTCTGGGCACGCGAACAAGCAAAGTCGTGCCATTTGTAGAGGATCGTCGCAACTGCTTAATTTTCCGTCTAAACCAGAAGCTGGATGAAGTGCAAGTTGCGTCACTTCAATCTGCGTTGAAGTCAGCAATACAGGTAACCTATCAGCTGGAAGACAGCGAACTAGCAAGCGAACCTTTGCCTGATCGTGAACAAGCACATGGCTTGTTGTTTTACGAAGCAGCCGAAGGTGGTGCTGGAGTTCTCCGACGGCTATTGGATAACGCTGAAGAATTTTCAAACGTAGCCAAAAAGGCTCTGGAGCTTTGCCATTTCGATCCAGAAACACTGGAGGATTTAGACAAACATCCACGAGCAAAGGAACGCTGCGAAGCTGCATGTTACGACTGTCTGATGAGCTATCGCAATCAGAAAGATCATTTATTCTTGGATCGCGGACAAATTAGAGATTTGCTTGGCACCTTGCGATCTTGCCAGGTAAATGCAGCCCCCGCACAGTTGACCCGAGAGGAACACCTTGAGCAACTGATGCGATTGACAGACTCAGAACTTGAACGTGAATGGCTGAGATATTGTGATCATCATGGCTATAGATTACCTTCACATGCTCAAAAATCCATTGAAAAATGCGGCTCTAAACCTGACTTCTTCTATGAAGAAGCACTCGCCGCCGTTTATGTTGACGGTCCAATCCATGACTATCCTGATCGGCAAATCCGTGATGAAGAGAAGCGCGCAGCGTTGAGAAACGAAGGATACACAGTCCTTAGATTCAAACACTCCGAGAACTGGCATGAAGGATTTGCATCAAAGGTATCTGTGTTTGGCAAGGCAAAGAAAGCTGTCAAAATCGAAGAAAGCCTTGAATCGTTTGATAAGGACCTGTTCCCCGAACAACTACATAAGTTGATTGAACTCCTGAAAAATGCTGGATTGCATAAGATTGAACCGGGTAGTGACGTTATGCACGAAGGTATGGTTGTCGGAAGGTACTACATGGAAATCGCAAATGGTGGCGATTCCAAAATACTTCTCATCGACGCAAACGATCCAGACAAGTCCAAAATACTAGAAGCTCTAAAACAAAACGGTACCGTAATCCTGGAAGTAATTCCTGGCGAAGAGGAAACTCTCGTCAAAGATGTGTTGAAGAATCTAGGAGGTAAGAAATAATGGCTGTTGCTTTGGCGAATAGTTTTCTTGGCTCTCTGATCAACCTGAATCGCGGTGAACAAAAGCTGGCAGGTGAGTTCGTCGATAAATTCCTTGCAAATCCTGCACATCCAGGACTCAGTTTAGAACGCGTAACTCAAGCTAAGGACAAGAATCTCTGGTCAGCGAGAGTTAATCAAGGATTGCGAGCAATTGTGCACAAAGAGGGAGACTTCTGGAGTCTTCTTTATGTGGGCCAACATGATGATGCCTATACCTGGGCGAGCCGACGTTCAGTCGAGCGAAATCCTCGAACTGGCGCACTACAGGTGGTTGTCGCACCCGAGACAGTAAACGAAAGAATCTCAGAACTCAAAGCACCTAAATCTCAGCCAGCAATGTTTGCGTCATACAAAGATGATTATCTATTGAGCCTGGGAGTTCCTGAGAGTTGGCTGCCTACAATTCGGTTGCTGAAAACAGATGAGCAGCTATTGGAAATACTAGGAGATCTTCCTGAAGAAGTTGCAGAACGACTACTAGACCTATCGGCGGGAAAAACAGTTGCGCCGCCATTGCCAATCTCGGCTGACACACCCGCAATATCGTCGGAGGATAGTCAGAGACGTTTCTATGTAGTTGAAGATAGTGATGAATTACTGCGAATGCTTTCAGCACCAATGTCAACGTGGCTTGGATTTATTCATCCTTCACAGCGAAAGATAGCTACCGGAAAATTTAGTGGTCCTGTAAAAGTGACCGGATCTGCTGGAACAGGAAAGACTGTAGTCGGTATGCACCGAGCTCGTCATCTGGCGCGGCAAGGAAAGAACGTATTGCTTACAAGTTATGTTGGTACTTTGTGCGACAACATTCAGGAGAATCTCAAATTTCTATGCAGTCCGGAAGAACTAAAGCGAATAACGGTAGACACTGTTCATGCACAAGCGCTGCAGCTTATCAGATCTTCTGGTGAGAAGCTAAACATTGTTGATGACAAAGAAATCGCCAAACTGCTAGAGCAATTCCATTGGGGTGGTTGCCCCTTAGATTCAAAAACGCTACACAGCGAATGGATCGAGATTATTCAAGCTCAAGGCATCAAGACTTGGGAACAATACAGAGACGCTAATCGCAAGGGGCGCGGGCACGCGCTAGGTGTGAAAGATCGAAAGCTGGTTTGGCAAGTTTTCGAACAGGTATTGCAGCGATTTTCACAGAACGGTATGTGCGATTGGTCGTCGCTTTGCTTACGAGCCAGGGAGTTGGTAGAAGCTGGTAAGGTCAAGAGCAAATACAATGCTGTAATTGTTGATGAAGTGCAGGACCTACGCCCGCAAGAGATCCGATTTCTTGCGGGGTTGACAAAGGATGAAAGAGATGGCCTTATGTTGCTTGGCGATGGTGGTCAGCGAATCTATGGTCGCAAAATTTCTTTAAAAGCTCTAAATGTTGATGTACGTGGAAGGTCTTTTATCCTGAAGATCAATTATCGAACGACAGCGCAAATTCGTTCATTTGCAGAGCGACTTTTGAAATCTGAACGCGATGACATGGACGAAGGCGAAGAGGATCGCGGTGACACAAAAAGTTTGTTGCGTGGTCCAGAGCCACAACTTAAAGGCTTTGAAACAGCTGATCTGGAAGCCGAGTTTATTTGCAAAACGATAAGCGACATCGTTAAGCAAGGTGTTACAGCAGAGGACATAGCAATTTTTGCCAGAACGAATGAATTGCTTTCTCCAATAGAAAAATGCCTTAAAAACAAGAAGTTGGATTTTCGGCATTTGAAAAACGAAGCACCTTCAAACACGCCTGCATTAGGGGTCAATCTCGGCACAATGCACAGAGCAAAGGGCCTTGAATACAAAGTTGTATTCGTTGCTGGCGTTTCGAAAGACAATCTGCCGTTACCTGTTGCTCTTCGCTCAGCAAAAGACCCAAACGACCGTGGCGACGCACTTGAGCTAGAACGGCATCTGTTGTATGTCAGTGCGACACGCGCGCGTGACGAAATGTTCATTACTTGGGTTGGGAAACCAAGCGAGTTTCTCGCTGCAGAAACTACGGAAAAGCAGCTCACAGGTTCCAGGAGGTAAATTGGAATGCCCGAGTACGCAGTGGGAAGTCTGGTAAAAGCAAGAGGACGAGAGTGGGTTGTTCTGCCAGAATCCACGGAGAAGCTGCTTCTTGTGCGGCCACTTGGTGGAACCGAAGATGAGTCGACGGGTATTCTGACTTCGCTTGAAGAGGTGGTGCCAGCAAAATTCGCACTACCAGGTCCAAAAGATCTGGGTGACTTCAAGTCCTGCAAGTTATTACGTGACGCTGTGCGGATCGGGTTCCGATCAAGTGCTGGTCCATTTCGTTCTTTCGGACGCATAGCTGTTGAGCCCAGACCATACCAGCTAGTACCTCTCCTAATGGCATTGAAGCTTGACCCTGTAAGAATGCTTGTGGCAGACGACGTTGGAATTGGTAAAACCGTAGAAGCAGCATTAATCGCGCGTGAGCTCCTGGACAGAGGAGAAGCAAGGCGGCTTGCCGTGATATGCCCTCCTCACCTGGCTGAACAATGGCAACTGGAACTGAAGGACAAATTCCATATTGATGCTGAACTGGTTCTTGCCAGCACGGCTGCCAGGCTGGAACGGTTTTGCGCACCGGGTCAATCACTGTTTGAAGTTTTTCCGTTTGTCATAGTCTCTATGGATTACATAAAATCCGAATCAAGACGAAGCGAATTCGTCAGAAGCTGCCCGGAATTGGTTATTGTCGATGAAGCACACACGTGTGCATACAGCCCCGGCGGCAGAGGCGGGAGGCATCAGCGATACCAATTGCTGAAGGAACTTTCTGTAAAAAATCCTGATCGGCACATGATTCTGGTGACAGCGACTCCTCACTCTGGTAATGAAGATGCATTTCGATCTTTGCTTTCAATCCTCAATCCGAATTTCGAATCGTTGCCGTCAGATCTAAGCGGCGAACAAAATGTGGAACACAGGCGGAATTTGGCACAATACTTCGTACAGCGGAGGCGTGGCGACATCAAGAGTTACATGGGTTCTGAAACACTCTTCCCCCAGCGTATTGAAAAAGAGGAAACCTTTAGGCTCTCTGATGAATACAAGAAATTGTTCGACAAAGTGCTGGCATATGCTCAGGAGTCCGTTCAGGATGAGCAAGACGGCTCTCATCGTCAGCGGGTCCGCTGGTGGTCCGCACTTGCTCTGCTACGCTCACTAGCTTCCAGTCCGGCCGCCGCAATGTCAACATTGCTGAATCGTGCTTCTACTGCAGAAACCACTACCCTGGAAGAAGCGAACCAGGTTGGCAGGCAAACAATCTTGGATCTCGATGGAGATGATGCTGCAGAACGAATGGATTGTATCCCCGGCAGCGATTTTCTTGACGATACTGATAACAGTTCGCCGGAGAAGAGGCGGCTTCGGGAAATGGCCAAGCTCGCAGAGCAACTGAAAGGAAGCAAGGACACAAAACTGCAAAATCTGGTGCGTGTACTTGAGCAACTTCTGAAAGACGGGTGTAACCCAATCGTCTTCTGCCGCTTCGTTGATACTGCTGACTACGTAGCTGATGAACTCAGAAAACGTCTCAAAGGAGTCGAGGTAAGCTCTGTCACCGGCACATTACCTCCGGTCGACAGAGAGGAACGAGTTGCAGAACTCAGCAAATCCAATAAGCGCGTTCTTGTTTGCACTGACTGTCTTAGCGAAGGAATCAACCTGCAGAAGGACTTCGATACTGTAATTCACTATGATCTCTCATGGAATCCAACTCGGCATGAACAAAGAGAAGGCCGCGTTGATAGATTTGGACAGCCTAAAGAACAAGTAAGGGTGATTACCTATTACGGAACTGACAATAAAATCGATGGTATTGTTCTTGATGTTCTCATTAGAAAACACAAGACAATTAGAAGTTCACTCGGAATTTCTGTGCCGGTGCCGGCTGATACAAATCAAGTCTTAGAAGCAATCTTTGAAGGACTCCTTCTCCGAGGCAAACCCACAAAGGAATCGCGCAGTGACAAGAGATCGGCTCCTGAGGATGTGTTCCAGCTGCAGCTCTTTGAGCCTCAGAAAAAGGCTTTATACGAGGAGTGGGAAGTCGCAGCAGAAAGAGAAAAGCGTTCACACCAGAGTATGTTTGCGCAGCAGACAATCAAGGTTGAAGATGTATCTCGCGAACTTGAGGCAGCACGAAAAGCGATTGGGTTTGGTATGGATTTGTGCGCCTTTGTAACCGATGGGTTAATGGCCCATAAGGCTGTCGTGTCTGGCAAAGAGCGGATTTCTGTAGACCTACAAAATATTCCACAAGCACTAAAAGAGTCCATCGGAAGAGACCAAAACTTCGTAGGGAGGTTTGAGCCGCCGATTGAAAGTGAGGAGCTGTTGCTTTGTCGGACACATCCAGTCGTTGAAGGATTAGCGAACTATGTAATGGGTTCAGCTCTCGATTCATTGAAAGAGGCAGTTGCCAAAAGAGCTGGTGTCATAAGAACTAAGGACGTTTCGACCCGGACGACAATGCTCGTGCTTAGAGGGCGTTATCACATTGTCACCAAAAAGCAATCGGGTGATTCTCGATTGTTAGCCGAAGACTGTATCCTTGCAGCCTTCAGCGGTGCTCCTGAAAATCCTAAATGGCTTGAATCTAACTTGGCAGAGAATCTGCTAACCGCCAATGTCAATGCAAACATTGCAGCAGACTTGGCCGAAGAGTTTATCACTGAGGTCGTTGATTCCTATGATGCTTTGGAACCAGCGCTTCAGAAAGTGATGTCGGCGCGGGCTGATGAGTTATTAGATGCACACCGCAGAGTGCGCGTGGCTTCCAAGAATCGCGGAATTAAGTACGAAGTACATTCAGAATCTGTCGACGTCCTTGCACTTTACGTTTTCCTTCCGTTGAACTGAGGTCGATCATGAGAACATCCAAGAAAGACCGATTTATTACAATCCGCTCTGAGGGTGGACTTCTGCCGCTGGATTTCCTTGAGCGAGTGGCTTTACTCGATCAAGAAATAAGTGGTCTGACCCCGGCAGATTATCACTTGGTAGAACATGAAAAGATCAACGAGGCCATAAATCGGGCATGGGACAGACTGCTTGGTTGCTGGGTCTCCTTCAAATCGGCTATGAGAAATGCAAGCGAAGACGACCCTTTGATTCGAGAAACACGAGAGCGATGGTTACTCCCATTGTTTGATGCACTGGGTTACGGAAGACTGACAACGTGCAAATCGATTGAGCTTGATGGTAGAAATTTCCAGCTCAGTCATATGTGGCAGAAGGTACCCCTGCATCTGGTTGGATTCAATGTAGAGCTTGATCGCAGAACAGCTGGAGTCGCAGGCGCGGCAAAATCTGCTCCGCACGGAATGGTACAAGATTTCCTAAATCACTCGGATGATCACCTATGGGCATTTGTCTCAAATGGTAGAAAACTCAGGATACTGCGCGACAATGTCAGTCTTACCAGGCAGGCCTTTGTCGAATTCGATCTCGAAGGAATGATGGACGGCGAACAGTTCTCGGACTTTCGCGTTTTGTACTTACTATGTCACCAATCACGAGTTGAACAAGAAAAGAGCCAGGATTTTTGGTTAGAGCAGTGGACTTCCTCTGCTCAGCTAAGTGGTGTCCGAGTCCGGGAAGAACTTGGCAAAGGCGTTGAAGAAGCGATCTCAGTTCTTGGTACGGGATTTTTGCAACATCCAAGTAACGTCGAATTACGAAATAAATTGAAATCAGGAAAGTTATCGGCACAAGAATACTACAGGCAAATTCTTAGAACTGTTTATCGGTTACTTTTTCTTTTCGTTGCCGAAGATCGTGGAGCGCTGCTCAGGCGAGAATCTTCAATCGAAGCACGCAACACATATGCTGATTACTATTCTACCCAACGCATTCGTGAAATGGCCGGCACGCGAAAGGGGAGCCATCATCATGACTTATGGCAGCGGCAAGCATTGGTCTTTAATGGGCTGGAAAAGGGATGCTCGGAACTTGCTTTGCCAGCGTTAGGTAGCTTTCTCTGGTCGAGTCAGTCAATAAAAGATATTGCGCAATGTGATCTTTTCAATAGAAATTTCCTAAGCGCGGTTTTTTCTCTGGCATTTACTGAAGAGGGCAAATCAAAACGAGCTGTTGATTTTAAGAATTTGCGAACAGAAGAGCTCGGAAGTGTTTATGAAGCACTTCTAGAAATGCATCCCCAAGTCGATCTCGGAAGTAACAAGTTTGGGCTATTCGGCGCAAGTGGAAGTGAGCGAAAGAAAACTGGAAGCTATTACACACCCGCAAGTATAGTGGCATGCCTTATTGATTCCGCAATGAATCCCGTTATTCATAGAATTTCAAAAAGGACGAACGCAAAAGATTTGTTGCTGAATATAAAAATCTGCGATCCAGCTTGCGGTAGTGGGCACTTTTTGCTTGCTGCAGCTAATCGCTTGGCTAGAGCTCTGGCAGCGGCCAGATCAGAAGACGAGGAACCATCTCCTGAAGCATATCGGATTGCATTTCGCGACGTAATTTCACACTGTATATACGGCGTTGACTTGAATGAAATGTCCGTAGAGCTCTGTAAAGTGAGCCTATGGCTGGAGTCTGTTGACCCTGAGCGACCATTATCCTTTCTAGACAGCAAGATTAAGTGCGGAAATAGCTTGGTAGGGGCAACCCCCTCGCTAATTGCGAGGGGGATTCCTGATGAGGCATTTGACCCAATCGAGGGTGATGACAAAGTATATGCGAAGCAAATTAAGAAGGCCAATAAAGAACAATCACAAGGACAGCTGCACATATCGATTCTCGATAGAAAAAGTGAATATAGGAATCTTTCTAACGAGATCGCAAAGGTCGAATCAATCGAAGAGAATTCACTACAAAGTGTCAAAAATAAAGAGAAAAACTATTCGGAACTCACCAATAGTGATCAATACAAAACAGAAAGATTATTGTGCGACGCCTGGTGCGCCGCGTTCCTTTGGCCACTTAATCCAGGTGCACCACAGCCCTTAACCCGCTCCCTGTTCGCGTTAGCGGCTACTGATTGGCAGCGCTTGCCTCCGGATTTGCAATCAGAAGTAGAGAAATTACATTCCCAGTACAGATTTTTTCATTGGCATTTGGAATTTCCAGAAGTCTTTTTTCGCCAAAACGATTCTAAGGACAATTCCTCTCACTGCGGGTGGAACAAGGGATTTGATATTGTGCTGGGCAATCCGCCCTGGGAAAGAATAAAATTGCAGCGAGATGAATGGTTCGCCGCCCGTGTGCCTGAGATTGGAAGCGCACAATCTTCGACCGAAAGGGATCGGCTGATCAATGAACTTCGCGTTACAAACAAAGAGGTGATTGAAGAATACGAGAAAGAGCTTCGAAAATCTGAAGGAGAGAGTCATTTCATTAGAAAGAGTGGGCGGTTTCCGTTAGCAGGCAGAGGTGACATAAACACATATTCAATTTTCGCAGAAACAATCAAAGATCTTTTGGATTCAAGTGGCTTTGCAGGTTTTGTGGCACCGTCAGGACTAGCTACAGATGACACCACAAAGGTTCTATTTCAAGATTTGGTTCAGGGCGGATTGTTGCGGTCATTCTACGATTTCGAAAACAGGAGAGGAATCTTCCCAGGGGTGCATAGAAGTTACAAATTTGCTCTTACAACTCTAGCTGGCGAAGGTAATGGACTGGATGACAGCGGAACTGATTTTGTTTTCTTCGCGCTTGGAGTTGCGGATCTTAGCGCAGAAGATAAGCATTTCCGGCTATCATTAACCGACATTGAAACAATTAATCCAGACACCAAGACTTGTGCAACATTTCGAACAAGATTCGAGCGTGATTTCACAATTGCTTGCTATCGGAGATTATCTGTTTTAGGAGCTAGCGATGCTGGTTGGAACCTAACGATAAGACGAATATTTGACATAAATAAAAAGGACATCTTGTCACTCTGTTCTCGAACAAATGAGTCGAAAGACCGAGTGCCCATGTATGAGGCAAAACTGTTTCACCAGTATGATCACAGATTTGCAAGCTATGCCGGTACAAAGGTATCAGATATTAAAACCGAACAGAAAAGAACTCCAGACGACATAGTAGTTTCCAAATACTGGGTTGAACCGCGAGATGTAGTTAATCGCCTTCCTGTTCCCTGGAATTTTAAGTGGTTCCTTGTTTGGCGTGATATTGCTAGATCTACCGACGAAAGAACCGTTATCTCGTCAATCATTCCTTTCGCGGCAACGGACTTTACAGTCCGGGTCGGCTTTTTAAATGAGTCGACGGCCGAAGAGCATGCCTATCTTTTGTCATTATTCAATTCAATGGCTTTTGATTTTTTTGCGCGGCAAAAAGTCGCTGGAACTCATCTTTCTGATTACATCCTCAAGCAGCTACCGGTGGTTCCAAAACGGATTTACAAAGAACCCTGTCCATGGGAAAAGGACAAAACTCTCGGTGAATGGATAATTGATAGAGTGTTGCCGCTGGTTGCTACTTCTGCTGGTGTTCATTCATTTGAGATTGATTGTGGGCTAGAGGCAAGCAGTCGTGGATGGGATGAGGAATCACGCTGGTCTTTACGCAATGAGTTGGACGCGGCCTACTTTGTTTTATTTGGTTTGAGTGATGCTGAAATCACGTTTGTGTTAGATTCATTTCCTGTACTGAAGAAGAAGGAAGAGTCGAGCTTTGGAGTATACAAAACGTCTTTTAAGATCATTGAATTAGTTGCTTCATACAAAGCACTTTCAAAGCAACAGCTATCCGGCTTAAAACTCTAACCTACGGAGTCCATGATGCAATCCCAGTCCTGCTCGGTTATCTCTGCAATTCCATTTCTGAAATAAACCGCATAGTATTCGGGTCGTTTTATCAACGCAAGCCTGCTAACAACTTTTGCAAAGGGAATCTCCGAACGAAATTTCGTTGCCTGTAGCTTGAATCGATCTGGAAAAATATCAGCCCTCAAGAAAATGGGTTCCACATCTAGAAAATAGTCGCTTGTGGCATGGCCTGAAGCCACAAATGACCAGTTGCCTCCACCAGTAGCTAGACAAAGTATCTTGTCGCCGCTCCTCACCCGGTTGATAACATTTTTTCTCGACAAACCAAACATGCCAACTTTCAGGCAGTGATTTATATCGGCTCTGGGAAGTGCGATTATCCAGTTAGTAGTCATAAACTTGATTCAGATCATCCAACAATATTTTAGCTCAGAGATGCCCGCACTGTTTTCCAACCGTTGTCTTTTATTTCTCTCAAAGGGGCCAACTGGGGGCCATCAACAGAAAATCCACCAAAAACAAGAAGCGGCTCCTTCTTCGAAGAACCGCTTCCCATCTCATTTCTGATTGGCCTGCCCGGCATGATTCGAACATGCGACCTCATGGTTCGTAGCCATATGGTACGGTCGGTAATAGCGAAACCTGATCTAAAAATCAAATCACTTCATCCCAACAGGAATGTCAAGCGCGGGCGTTCGCCATTCCTGCTAGTGGCTCCAAAGGATATTTCCCAGCAATTTTTGGCTCTCTGAGCGATGCTTAAACCCGAGCGTCTTTGGCGTCGCGCGATGTCAATTAGAATTTTTTCTGGATCTCATGGGGACTTACGGAACTCCCTCCATCTCCTTTCAACTCATTTTCAAAAGCGGCTGCCATAATGGCTTGAGCTAGCCCTAGACGATAATAATGACCCAAAAGCCGCACGATTCAGGCATTAACCATGGCTCGACTGAGAGAACCGAGCCGCAAGCTAATCGTGCTGAAAAAATCCAACAGAGCGCCAAGGCGAATTCGAGCCATGAAGCTGAGCTTGGCATGGAGGCTCAAAGTAAAGCTGTATCGGAGCAGACTACGCAAAAAAGACTTAGCCGTAAGAGCGGCGCAACCAAACATGGCGTGGCTTCGGCGGATTCACTGCTACCGAAAGATCAAACTTCAAGCGAGAAAATACAGGATAACAACAAGACAAATGTGCTTGCCGACCAGCACGCTGCGTTAAAAGAAAAACAGCTAGAGCGCGCGAGTTACCATCCGCAAGAATCGAAGGAATTGTCTAATCTCTCTGGCAAGCTAACTAGTCCAGATGGCAAGCATTCCTTTCCCGTTGAGAAAGGACAGATTCTAGGCAAAGATCACAAGCCTGTCGCTCGATTATTGGCCGACGGAACCTTGCAATTTCCGAATTCCAATCCGCAACGAGCGAATGAAGACATCAACGTTGCGTTCCGGGCGTACAAGTTTGATGGCACGGAGAATGGACTGGCACGCCACTTCGTTGCAACTTCTAAACTCCCCGACGGTAAGCTCTTCTTGCCGAATGGAGCTAATCAAAATACAGAATGCATTGTCCGCATGGGCATGATCATCGATAAACATACCGGAAAACAAATTGGCAATTTTGATGCGTCGCCAGCATACGAAGGCAATAAGTTGAACCCAGGCAAAATTGTCTTCGCAAACGACCCGTCGCACTCGGTCTCGCTAACAGATACAAGATTCAAGAATGCAGTATTTGATATCGACATAAAAGGGCAAGTGTTTGAAGATGACCGGCGCCTTCAAGGAGTTTGCACTGGAGACCCGAACAAACCCACAATAGATCTTCAGAATCTCATTCAGCAAGAACGAAAAGTCGCTGAAGCGAAGGATGCCCAGTTCCAAAGTCAAATCTTCGAAAAGACTGTACGGGCGCTGTTTGGTGATAAGAAGGTTTACGCTGAACACGATGCAATTTCCCAACAGCTAACTAAGACAACAGCAACGGTAAACGAAATCTTGCGCACAGGTCGTGCGGATATTTCAAAACTTACGGCGCTCGATAAACAAACTGCTCTCGATAACAAAGCTGCAAGTTTTGCCGACAAACTAGCTGCCCCGACGCTTGCGCGGCCGCCCAGACCCAATGACCAAGATCCGGCAGTAAACAGACCAGCAGAACTAAACCCACCCAGCAAAAACCACCATAAGCCAGAGGCTGCGGAATCCACCGCTCCGCACAACAAAAATGTACCGGCACAAACCAAGTCACACATTCCTGAAATCACAACTGCAAACGTTTCCAAAATAAATGGAATTCTCCGCATCGATGACGAAGTGTACAAAGTAAAACATGGTCAGCTCTTCAAAGTAGAGCACAACTCCCAGAGTGTGACAGAAAGCAAAACGCCTTGTGGAGTTTTAGGACCTGATTACTTATTCCAGCTTCAGGGAGAAAAGGTCGCATCTCTTGCTGATCAAAACAGAGTCTTGATGAAGTTCCAGATTGAAGGCGACCGCGATCCATCCGTGCATATGTTGCTTGGGCTCGGTTCGTCCTACATAAACAAATCGGGTGAGCGCGTTGCTGGCGGCTTGGTCAGCGCCAAAGACCTTACAAAAGCAAGCTTAGAGCCTGTCCGTATCGTCGAAAAACAGAAACAAGAATCCGAAGCAAAGCGAAATTGGTTCGATAAAGTGGTCTCTTCTTCGTTGACTGCGGGGCTCGATCAAGAATCCGACTCTGCGCTAGACAAAAGCAAGGCACTGGCGGTACAACACAGCCAAAGCATCAACAGCCTTTTCACACATGGCTTCGACACTCAAAACTTCAACGCAGCAAAATTCGATGCTCAGAATAAAGACATTCGCCAGTTACTCAAGGACAGTAATCTTTCGGCAGTGAGTTCGGCGGAGCTGATTCAAAAACACGAAATCACAAACACCCTTATAAGAGAGGGTCTAATCACGGGCGCAGCCACAACCTTATCTGTCGTAGCAACTGCGGCTACAGATGGCTTAGCAGCTCCTGTTGCTGCAGCAAATGTGGCGCGCGGCGCTCAACTCATTTCAATGGCACGCTCGTTAGGCACGACAGCTACTGCCGTCGGCTCCCTGAACGCGGTGCTCAGATATAAGGAAGGGAACACTGCGGCTGAAACCGTCCAGCAAACCGCGCGTAACTTTGGCGATGGCGCGTTGCAAGGACTGGCGATGAGGATTCCAGCCGGGCAAATCAAAGAAGCTGGCGACATAATCAAAGCTTCAAATGTTGCGAAAACTGTGGTGCAAACAGAACTCTTCCAAGCTGGCTACCGCCTGCGCGAAACTGGAAGCGTCTTGCCTGCGAACAACGTCGAAGCAACTAGCGAGCTAGCTGCCAGCACAGGCTTGGCGCTATTCACTCACGGCATTGGTTTGCATATAAATAAAATCCCAGTGTTGGGAGCTGCTGTTAAAGATGCGGACGACATGCTGGCGAAGTGCGCTCAGATGCGCGCCAATGGTGTCAGTGCCGAGTTCATCGATCACCTTCAACAACAGGCTCAGGCCAAAAAGCAAATCTCAGCATATTTGCTAAACGCAACTCACAATGGGATCGCCGCAGCGTCTTTCTCGGGTATGCCCGCGATTCCGGAAGCTGTGGAACACGAAAAGCAACGCATTGCGCACTCCCTCGGCAAAAACGATATTTCGGCGGCTGAGTTTCTACAACACATGAAGCTGGAGAATATATCTTCCTATGTAATTGAACGGGCCGGTATCGCCGCAGTAACGGCTGCTACATTTTCGACGCACCCAATTCCTTCCGCCCGCGAGCTGCATACGCCGCGTGCGGTAGCAGTTGATGCCCATCCTGCGAATGAGTCATCCTCTGCAGCCAGTCATACCCACGAGAAAAGCACGGCCACAGCTTTCGATAAACTCATCAAATCCGGTGAGCATAAGAACGAAAACAAAGATGCAGAATTTGGTGGAGAGCTGAAGTATCCGTCTTCGGATGAGATGCAAATTTACCAATGGCGGGGTCACGCGGAGCAATCGGCTGACGCCGTCCGGCAGGCGGAAAGGCTCAAAACTGAATACGAATTGACAGACAAGCTTCTCGATGGCTTGCAAGTCACGTTAACGGGAGACGGAATTGAAGAAGTCGTAGATTCTAGCGCTCGTCTGTTTACGACGGTTTTGGATCGCACCCAAGACCATATCCTGAACGCCTCTGTTGCCGAAGCCGAGCAGCAATTTGAAAGCCTGAAATCTAATCCCGAGCAACTTGCCAGAGCACTCGCCGATTATGCACGTGAGAAGATGACTCCAGCTGGTTCTTATAGCCAGCAGGAGATCGACATGGCGATGACCGAGATGGCTTACGCGAATCACGGGAAGGACTTCCTTCTGGGTACATTCATCGATCTCGCAGGCAAAGGAAAAGGGGCTGGTGTTTGTCTTCAACAAGCAATGTTTTTCAAGGTGCTTTGCGATCACTTTGGCTTGGAATGCAACTTCGTGTGGGGGCATGGTGGCAAGCCGCCCGCGACCTTCGGATATGATTGGTATCCAAATCATGCCTGGGCTGAGGTAAAATTGGAGGGACAAACGGTCCCATTCGATATTAGGAATAATCGATACGGCAGCGACACCTATCACCTTTATCCGGCGCGCGATATAGAATTGGATCTGTCAACAATTAAGCATGACAAAGCGGCTTTAGCACAATTGCATGAAGGTTTACTCAAGTCATTTTTGGACACAAGCGATCTCAGCTCGAGCGAAAGGAAGTTCTTCACTGAAGCGTACATACCGACAAAAGAATATGCACTTCCGGCAGCTGAACTGACCAAGTGGGTTCGCACAAAACTGAAAATAGATGAGGCTGCGGCAAAAGCATTGATCGGAAAATTTGATGCTATCTATACCAATTATCAGAGTGTGAAGCAACGAAGCAAAGTCAGCGTAAAGGAGCGCGACGCGCTTTACAGAAAGAGTTAGCAATTGCGAGAAAAGAGCGTTGCAAATCCGTGGGGAAGAAATGACAGATCAGACAACACAACTGTTAGGTGAAAGTATCGGTGGTTTAAAAATCATCCGAGAAATTGCAGCGTCCCGTTTCTCGCGAATTTTTGAAGCAAGCTCTGGTGATGAAATAAGGGCACTAAAGGTTTCCAGAAATTCCGATGATCTGGGTGAGAAGAATTGGCATTCTACCGCCGCGATTGGCAGGGCAATCGGCATGTGTGGTGAGGGACCGCCTCATCCTGACGAAGTAGTTAAGCTGGAATACGAGCGCCTCACTAATTTGCAGGTGCCCAATTCGGCGATTGTAAATGTCGGTGCGTCATTCAGTGAGTCTGACTTGTGCGCATATGATATGGAGTATTTGTCCTGCAAATCGCTTCGATCGATAATTTCTACACCGGAATCAAAGCCTGTCTTGCTCAACTTGGCTCGAACACTTCAGGAACTCGCCACTACACATGAAATTTCCGGATGGGGGAATCTAAAGCCTGAGCATGTACTGATTTGCGATTCTTCGCAGATCAGGTTAGTCTCGCCTGGAGTTTTTTCAAAGAAGTTCTGGATTGGAAAGATTCGGCTGCCTGGTGCGATTACATCTCCAGCCTACTACCCGACGCTTGAGCCGAATGATCTTTTCGCATTCGGACTTATGTTGTGGGAATCTTTTATGGGATCGCACCCGCTTCAACATAAAGCGATTAGTCGCGAGCAACTCGACAAGACTTATGTTGGAGATTCTTTCCTTCGCATGATCGAAAGTTATGAAGGAACTGCGAATCACTTTCCAGCGGCTCTGCTCGAGATAAAGCCTCCGTCCCAGATGGGGATGCCGGAACGTATTGAGAAATTACTACTCAAGGGTCTCGGTTTAGAGAAATCTGCCGCAGGAAAAATTGAGGAAGGTCCTTCATTTGACAACTTCTTGCAGATCGCCGACGAGCTGGAAGGTGTCCTGAAGAACGGCTAAACTGGCGGGCGGTCAATGAAATGAAATCGCTGAACGGTTTTTGATTTCAATGATGCCTAATAACAAAGGCAAGCAAAGCGACGATAACGCCGCGGATGCAAAATGTCTGTTTCAGGTGGCTTATTTCCTGTTGCTGTCAGCTTGTGGCTAGTTACGACCAGTTGAAGCTTTCGTTCGAGCAGATCCTGTGAATTTTCGCATGAACTTTTCCAACTGCTCGAAACTCGCTGGCTGCGAGCGGAAGCCGATGTAATAGTCTGGACGAATCAGGTACTGTGCTTCAGCGCCGGCGCCGTACAGATCGTGAGCGGTGTGCTGCGGATCGAGGTAGACTCCACCATCGAACTTGAGTGATGATGGAATCTTATCGCCAGAAACGATGAGATGGCACTTGATGAGATCGCCGAAGTTTTCCTTGACTGCTTTTGCGATGACTTCGACATTTCGGTAGCCTTCTTCAGTGGGCTTACCGTCGAAGATTAATAGATTGGCTCTGGCTTCACGCATTAGTTCGTATAGGCGGATGTGTTCGCCGGACTCATTTGTTAGCACCGTATCCGGTGCGTGATCGCCCGGGAGCGGCGCACGTGCGAACTCCATCCATGCGGGCAGCGATGGACGTTCGCTATCGTCAGCTTGCAGCTGGAGGTCCGCCATATCGCGGTACTCTCCGACGATTGGGCTGTTGCGGTAATTGACTGCAGTCATCGTGCCAACACTTCTGAGGCGTTGGACAAAAAAGTCTTGCTGGCTAAGGAAACTCATCATGTGATTCCTGATTTGTTTCGCCACTGGATTTCGCAGGAACGCCAGCTTCGTCGCCATGTCCGTTCCCTTGAGGAGCATTTGACCGATCGGATGCCGCTCCTCCTCGTAGGAATCGAGCAGCGTTTCATCGGCTTCGCCACGCGCAACCATCGCCAATTTCCAGGCGAGATTGTGCGCGTCTTGCATGCCGGTATTCATCCCTTGCCCACCGACCGGGCTGTGAATGTGTGCTGCATCACCAGCGACGAATGCGTGCCCGACTCGATATTTCGCAACACTTCGGCGATGGATTCGGAACCACGCCAACCAGTACGTTTTCAAAATCTTGACGTTCCCTGGACCGCGCTTGTCCATCAAAGCTTGCATGAAATCGAGGCTCGGTGCGTCACCGCTGACGGTGGCTTCTTCGACGTTCGCTAATGTGCGAAATCTGCCATTGCCCATTGGAAAGAAAACGAGTGCTCCATCCTCATGAAAGAATGTCGAGACCTCATCTTCTGCAATCCCCGACTCAATATCGATGTCGGCGAGACCAAACTGTTCTTGATACGCGCTTCCTTCGAAGCTCAGGTTGAGCAGCTTGCGGACGTTGCTGTGCGCGCCGTCGCATCCGACAACCCACGGATAGGTGGCGGTCTCGTCCTTGCCGTCGCTGTGTTTCAACGTGACTGTGACCGTGCCGTTCGCTTCGGTCATGTTCGTCAACTCAACGCCGCGCTCGATTGATCCGCCCAGTGATATTAGCTTCTCAGTCAAGATGCTCTCGATTTCTACTTGCGACAACATAAGGATGTACGGAAACGGCGACTCGACATCCGCGGTGCTTACGCGCGCCAATCGAATTTTGCCGGTATTCATTGAAAAGCCGCCGCAGATATTGCCGCGCGCGACCATCTCATCGGCGACGCCGAGGCTCTCGAACATCTCAAGGCTGCGCGCGTGGACGGCGAGAGCTTTCGACTTGTCACCAGGTTCCAACAACTTGTCAATGACGCGGCATTCGACTCCGCTTTGGCGCAGCGTGACCGCCAGCGTCAAACCCGTTGGACCCGCACCCACAATAAGAACCGGTGCTGTCATAATCGCCCTCCGTTAAGTTAGCTCTGCATATTTTACTGCGAAAACATCCATTAGGTGATAAATCCCGAAACGACTGTGTCAGCGGGAAAAACATTTCGAAGCAGGCTGGAAGCCCGCGCTCCAACGCCCTAAATCTTTGCGAAGTCCGAGGTCAAACCGGCGTAGTTGTTTCTGAAGTGGTTCAATGCCATTTCGGTTGATTGCTTTTTCGGTAGCGATTTCGTGTGCTTGGAGAAAGTGCCATTCACCGTGTACTTCAGGATGTGAGTTTCTGCCTCGTAAATCTTGTATTCGTAGATCTTCGCCCAGAAGCCGCTTGCGTTTACTTGCAGGGAAATGCTCTCGGCTGGGCTGTCTGCGCCTTCGAGTTGTGATTGGACGATTCGGATGTTTTCGTGGAGCTTTTCGATTTGATCGCTCCAGTTTTGTCCAAGTGCTGCGGCGAGTTCTTCGCTTGCATTTGCGAATTGCTCAACGCAGAAACGATAAGTGCTGTAATCGAATGAGGATAGTTTGAATTGCCATACTGCCGTCTTGTTTGGAATTTTCAGGAAGGCGCCAATCTTCGGCATCGCGAGCCATACGCCCGGCATTCCTAAAATAGGGCTGATGTCGGCGGCAATCTTGTTGTAGTGGAAGATGATCTCGGCGAATGATTCGGTTTCGAAGTACTTCTTCGCGATGGAGGCGAATGTGTCGCCTTTGATTACGCGGTGTGTGCCTGTTTTGGTGAAACCCTTCGTTTTAAATTTCGCGCTCTTGCGCTCAAGCTTTGTTTGCTCTTCCAAGTCAGCTGCGCTGTTCTCGGTGTCGCTCGACTGTTTTGCCGATAACTCGGAAGGGAGCACCATCTGCGGTGTCTGCGCCATGACTTCTGCGAGTTCTTCCTTCGCGGAGTCTTCATCGATAATTTCGTCTTTCGCAACTGCCTCGATTTCTGCCGGCGGATGCTTGCGCTTCAATGCTTTCAGCGATGTGGACGAATCGGCTATGTGTGAGCTAATTGTCGCGGACAAGTTTTCGTCTCGGTAGGTTGTAACCAAGCGCTTAACGACATCGTTAAGTTGATTAGTTTGCGAGCGGAGTTCTTCGTTTGCAATCTTATCGCCGCCCAAAGTTTTAGCGATGCGATCCCCGTCCACTTTGCGCGTGTCCGATGGCATTGCCGAGCTGTCATTTGATTGTCCGCTTTTCGATCCGAGAACAGGGGCGTTGCGATCTGCGATGTTCGATGAAGCGTTGCTGTCAATTTTGACTGTGGAGTCTGCTCTGCGCGTATCGTCCATTTTGCGTGTTGAATTTTGTGCGTCTGCGGAGAGCCTCGCTGTTGGATCTAGTTGGGTTGCGCGTCCATCTATCCGTGCATCAGCGGATTTGCTTCCGTCGAGTTTCGCGGTTCGATCAATTTGAGTTTGCGGCTGTGTTGCGCCTGGGCGATCGGTCTTTGCGTCGTTTGCTTTTCCCTGAGCGTCTTGTTGTTTGAGCGCTCCGATGTTGCGGTCAATTGGGCCTTGCATCGAGCGAATCGCTGCGCTATCTTTTGAGGGTACGTCAGCACTTCCGCCTAACTTGACTGTTCTTTCGCCGAGAGCTGCAGTCATTCCTTTAATACCAACTTGCTCGGCATTGCTCGGCTTGCCACCGAGCTTTTCATCAGCGCGCATTCCGGCGGATTTATCATCGCGAATGGTGTTTGGCTTGATGCCCTCATTTGCGCTTTGTTGCTTTCCTTCTGCGGGGTGTGTGCCTCGTACTCCTGCTAGATCCGTTGCTGTTGCAAGCACCAATTCGAAGATTCTCGATACGGCTTTCTGGGTTTGACCGTCGAGCATTTTGAACTCGAATGGATTGCGAGTCTTGTCTTCGAGCCACGCGCCCAGTCCCTTCAACTGGTCAAATCTGACTGACTGGAACGCGGTCATTATCGCCGATTCCTTGTCTCCCTTCGGCGCGAATTTGCCTTCGGAATATTTGCTAATCATGTCAGCGAGCTGCGATTTCTGCGTCGGCATCTTGTCGACGTTTTCGATTTGAGCTTTTAATTTCCCAGTCGGCTCAGTTGGGAGGATATCCTTGCCACCGCTTGCGGTGTCGCGTGTGCCTTCGCTGCTGCCAGTACCGACCCCGCGTTCGCCGCTTGAGGATTTCCCTTCGCCAGGTTTGGCTCCCGGTGCTTTCGATCCCTCTTCCAATCCCTTTGATGAGCCACCGCCACCGCCTCCGCCTCCGGATTTACCGTCCGAGGCGGTGCCACGGTTACCGCGATCTGTTGCGATGCCAGCCGCAAGTAGTCCAATCTTTTCGTCCAGGAATTTTGCAGCCTCAGCTTTTGAAGTCGCATTATCCATTTTATCGATGACATCAGTGTGACGACCTCTAATACCATCTGCGGTGCCACCGCCTTTCTCGCCGATCTCCAGCATGCGCTTAATTTCGGCATCCTTCATTTTGTTTTGGATGGATTCTGCTGTTTGCCTCGCCGGAATATCGAATGTATTTCTCGAAAGCACTTGTTCCGCAGTTCTTTTATTCTGCTCGTATGTCGAACTCAACTGCGGCGAGGATTCGCCGAATTTCTTCTGACTCTCAGCGTCTCGTGAAGCTGCTGCGGCATGATCGGCAATTCTTTTCTGATCTTCCCTTTGCGCTTCGATGTGTTTCTCGGAGGCAAGGTTTGACGATGCTTGAATATTGTCCGGACGCATCTGCGACTTTTGCAATTCCGTTTGTTGAGCACCAGCGACTTGCAATCCCTTGTCGCTTTGGCTCTTGTTTGGCTCGACGCCATCACGAGGCGAAGCCCCACGTTCGGTGCCTGAATTAGGATGTGCCTTCTCGTTTTGTGGATTCTTTTCGGGAGCCGGTTGTTTCGCGTCCGCTGGATTTGCACCTTTTTGCTCGTTCGCCTTCACTTCATGCGAATCATGTTTTGTCGTTTGACTCGGTTGACTGATCTCAGCGTTCTTCTTTATCTCAGCTGCAGTCGGTAAGCCGTTGCGCTCAGCAGTAACTCTCTGAGGCTCACCGACCGGCTTACCGGTCTCCTTGTTTATTTCCGTTAGTTTTTGCGCATGCCCGTCTTTGTTTGTTGTTACTTGATATTGCTTTCCGTCCGGCGACTCGACTTTGAAAGATCCGTCGTGCTCTTTCGTAACCTTTCCGCTAATTGTCTGTGGCTTATCGCCGTTTTCAACTTTGAATGTTTGGTTGAACGGTGTTGTGTTTAACTCTCTGTTTCGAGCGGCCGCTGTGGCATCTTGTTGAGCTTGAGTTTGCGGAATCGCAGGGATTGGCTCGACAGCTCTCAGCACTGGCTTTGCTTTTGGATCGACTTCCGTTAACTTTGGGTTGAATAATTCAGTTTTGTCGTCCGCCATAGCTTTAATTCTCAGCAGTTTTAACGTCTAATTTCTGTAGCTTCGCATCCAATTCCGCGACATCTCCTGCATAGTCTCCTGCGGATGGAAGCCTCTTGGCGATTTGTAGATGTTGTTTTGCTGACTTAGCTTTCTTCAGTCCAATTTCTGCTTGAGCCAGGTTTATCCAACCAACCGGGTTGCTTTCATTAATGGCAGTGGCTTTTAGAGCATGTTCTTCTGCACCTCTGTAATCGCCCAGTTTATACAGAAGATTTGAAGTGTTTGAATGTGCTTTGTCATAATCCGGGGCAAGCTTCAGTGCGTTTCGATAGCAGCTCAAGGCATTTGAAAAATCCTGCATTTTTGAATAAGCACGTCCAAGATTGTAATGAAACCCCGCCGAATACGGATAAACTTGAACGGCTTTTTTGAAATACTGAATTGACTCCAGCTGCTTCCCTTTCGCTTGAAGTGCTGCACCTTCATTGCTGATTTGACAGGAGCGAATGAAATCTGCTTTGCTTCCCTTTCCAGGGAACGCATTTGGGTCATAACCAAAAGCAATCGGTTGAAATAGAATTCCCAACGAAAGCACTGCCAGGGTGAGTGTCTTGGCTTTCCAGTTCGAATTCATCAGGAAATCTCCCAAATTCTGCTATAAACTCTCTAAGCATACCAGTTTTCCGGCTTCGCTCTAGAGTTCTTAACCCAATCCGGGATTAACTGTACTGGGTATTTCTGAAAAATATTTGAAAGCCCTAGAGATCTTATCTGACGGTGCTTTGGGGCTATTCTCGGTTCTGAAGGCAATCGGCTACAGCGCCGGACGGTTTCAATCGGAAGAGTCGGAGGTCCCGCCTACCGGTATCACTACTAAGTCCAAGGGAAATTACAAGCAACTTAATGATCGAATCTGAAATTCAAATGAATCGAGCTTCGAAATTTTGCCATCGCTTTTCACTACGCTTTGGCGTAAGCCAGAAGCAAAGAAAACTCCTCAGCAGCGAAGGTTAAACGTGCCCTCTTTTCAAATAAATTTCGACGAGCAACAGTAGTGTGCACTCGATCAACTTTTGGAATCTGCGATGAAACAACTCAATTTTCTCTTTGAACATATTGCCGAATACCGCCCAGGCAAAGCCCGATTTCCTGGTGTCGGAAATCCTGATGATTTCGAAAAAGCTTGGGCATACTGGCATTTAGCATCTGCTATTGCCCGCAAGAAAAAATACGCGCGCGCAAGTGCTTACTTCGAGAAAGCAATATTGGAATATCCACATTGTTCGTTGTTCTACTTTACGCTTGCTGGTTGCTACGCTCGCCTGGACCAAACTCGAGAGGCGCTGAGTTGCTTCAAAATAGCTTTTATCAAAACTCTTAGGCGCCCGCTTTCTGCTAACTCGAAACGGGAAAAGAATGAGCGAATCAAAAAACATTTGCGAGTACTCCTCAAGCCTATGGAAGCATCGATTGTCGAAAAACTTTTGCTCAAGCAGCTTCCTGAAATGACGATGTTTTCTTGATCTGGCTTGGTTCCTTTGCAATGCTTTGGCGTGTTCGTGGTCCCATTCGCGGGACTATCCCTCTTTCGAGGGATAAGTGTAAAATCTCAACGAGATTGGGACTCTCGAAGACTTTGCCCTCGAGATTTTATCGAACCTTGCTTGAGATAGTCGACTAAAGGTGGTAGATTGACGAAATTAGTCCGCGACCATGAATTCGTTTTGGCAATTGCATCGAGGCAACTGCGAATTCGGCGCGAGCTATTATCGTCCAGCAGGATAATTTTGTGCAGGCAAAATTGGCGCGAAATCGCTTACTATTTTTCTTGCTTTGCAGTGTCGCGTCGGCTGCCGTCTTGCAATCTGCCGAATCGGAAACCTCCGTCAAATCTTCGGTTGGTACCGCGAATCATCGCGATTGGTTGCATTTCAATCCGCAGAAGTTTACTCCGCCTGAACGATTGATTCCCGCTGCATCGGTTGCGCCGGCAAAATCTGGAAGCTTTGAAAAAACGCCTTCCTTTCCCCACGATCCCACACATGCAAATGTCATTTACGGACGTGGAAAGGACGAGCTGCCGACCGCTATTTATGCGAAGGCATTCGACGTTTTGGATATCGCCGGCAAGCTATTCCAGGCTCCAGGCGCAGGCGAAGTGAAGCAGATTTCGGTAAACGGGCAAGCGATCGCGCTCTACGGAACGACCGTCTACACCCCTCTGCCGAGTTCGACACTGGTAGCAAATCCTGTCCAGGTGAAACCGTTTGAACCCTCGCGGATCTTCTATAAGGATAAGGATCTCTGGCCAGCAGTAATTTACGCGGAGCCCGGAAAAGAGATTGTAATTGCGAATCAGAAATTCGTGGTACCACCGGCGGGGCAGTCACTCTCGCTCGTCTTCGATGCAAGCGGGCACTTGAAGTCGGGCGGGCAGAATTCGCAAAAGAGTTCGAATGCTTCTACGGGTGGCGATTCAAAATCCGGCGATCAGGATAAGTCACCAACTAGTGGTGGCTCAAGCCCGAGTGCTGCGGAAAAAGCTTCAGCGGATAAGACTGCTGCAGCTAACGCTGCGTCCGAGAAGGCCGCTGCGGACAAGGCTGCCTCGGATAAGGCTGCTGCCGAGAAGGCTGCTGCTGACAAAGCTGCTGCTGACAAAGCTGCTGCTGATAAGGCTGCTGCGGATAAGGCTGCTGCAGATAAGGCTGCTGCGGATAAGGCTGCTGCAGATAAGGCTGCTGCAGATAAGGCTGCTGCAGATAAGGCTGCTGCAGATAAGGCTGCTGCAGATAAGGCTGCTGCGGATAAGCTCGCCGCAGAGAAAGCCGCTTCGGAGCAGTCAGCTTCGGGTCAAAGCTCTGCCCGTGGTGGCGGAGCTCAAGCTGACAGTGCGGAAAAGCTTCCAGCAACATTCAATGGTGGACTTGATACCGGACAAACTACAGCTTTCAATACACTTGATGTTGGATCGCCGCCACAGAGCTCCGCAGGTGACACGGCTACGACGTCTATCCAAAGGTACAACCTTGCTGGCGAATGGACCACCAAAAACACAACAACATCCAATACATTCAAGCTTAGGATTGATTATTCAGCTGGCACCTACATTACCGCTGTAATAGTTGACCAAGGTTCAGGTTATCTCCCAGCTGGACAGGTTCGATTTAAAGGTGACTATATTTCCAACCCATTTCAGGTTACCGTGCAGCGCGCATATGTTGGTTACACCAATCCGTACTGGGAGTCGGGAACATTGACAGTGCTTGATGCTTCCAATATCACCATTGTCGCCAAGACTGGAAACTTGCTTCTAAGTCGCTATGCCTCGCCGCCCCAAACTGCCTCTTCAAATCCGGTTTCAAGCCCAAGCTCTATCAACCTGCAACCTGCTCCTCCAAAACCTCCGGTATCAACTTCTACCGATCCGTCTAGACCGAAAGCCGCTACTGGAAGGAACAGGCCAGAGCCCGAGTTCTTCGACAAAATGGTGGCGGCTTATGATAGGTTACCAGAAGACGTGAAAAGGTATTTACGAGAAGCTGGATACACAATTGAAATTGGTTACGATGAATTTACGGAGGACGAAAAGACGTCTTTTGCGTGGACAGATAAGAAGAACAAGGTAATTCATGTCACAATGAACGCGTTTGTCAATGGAATGCCAGCCTTTATAGAAGACACATATAAGATTGACGTTTCAGCAATACTGCTGCACGAAATTGGCCATGTTTGGGACTTCTATAAAAATTATTCAACAGATCCCGGGTTTATTGAGGCCTGGAAGTCCGATTTGCAAAAGATAAAAGATGATCCGATTCTCCAAGGGCTCAAGTCCGGCGATAGTGATGGACAATCTAATTACAGTAATGAGAACATAAGAGAAGGTTCTGCGACGAAAAAAGGTCTAGAGGAATCTGCGGCTGAGCTCGTCGCAAAAATATTCGGCGCTAACGAAACTGCTCCTAATCAATTGGCTAAGGTCGCTAAGAACAGCTACGAATATCTCATGTCAAAGGAGAAGCGTTGAAGTGCTGAGAAAATCGTTTGTCTTTTGTATCTCATATACACTTTTTGTTCTGCTGTCTTTTCCGGTGAATGGAAAGACCGAAGAGCTTCTTTCGACAAACGATCATATTGATCTAGCAAACAAGTACAAAGAAGAGCAGAAATGGGAGCTCGCTCGGAATGAGTACAATGAGATAATCAAAGCTGATCCTAAAGCCTTTCGGCATTATATATCGAGAGGTTTTATAGAGATTCAATTGAAAAACTATAAGGCTGCGCTGGCTAACGCTGAGCAAGCTTCCGCTCTAACCACGTTCAATGGTAATGTCGGACTGATATCACTATTGCGTGCTCGCGCCTATGCGGCCTTGAAAAACAACAATGACTCTATCAAACAATATCTGGATGCGACAGCGAGGTTGCCCAACAACTATGAGGCTCAATTCGAATTGGGTAAACTGTTCTATCAAATGAAGCGATTCGATGAAGCCTACGTGTGCTTGTCTAAAGCTTACGAAAAATTTTCGAGCGTAAAAAAGAATCAGCGGCTTATTGAGTATGGCGTTGAAGCTCAGAAAATGCTTGATGATATAAAAAAGAGACAGGCTAATCTGAAAACAAATTCGGCAAAAAAGAAGAATCAAAACAAGTCGCCCGATTAAGATAGGTGGTTCGTAGCAAGCAATCTCAATGCGAACCCTCCAGTCCTATAGCTATCGATAAATATAATGGTGCAAGACAGCTTTTTAGAGACTTTGGGGGCTCAAAAGAAACTCTGGCAGAGATGGACAAAGGAATCAAGAAACTTGGTGGCAAAGTCATAATTTTCGAGCGACCCAAGAATTTGGATGCTAAACCGAGAGATTGACCGAGCACACTCGCATCATCGCACATTGACGTTTCCTGTATTGCGAAAACACCCTGGCATAGTGATATGCAATTTTTGAGCAAGATTCAGAGGTCAACGGATTGTATGCTGCAGTGAATTCCTAACAAAACAATAGCTCGGCAGTTTCTCCCACCAATCCCGCAGTTTCGCCTGAATCTCATTCTGTGAATCAAGTTTAGTTGCAGCCGCGATTGTGTTTCTGTATACATCAATCACATCGTAATTGCTAATTTCATATCCGTAGCCGGCTGCAAGCCATTTCAGAGATGCTAGTCCTGCGGACAAAGCGAAATGAGAATTAGACTCCCGGTAATCTCGGCAAGCTCTGTTCAAGGTCATCGGATCGCAGGGGGATTGCTCGATGAGCTGAATTGCAAATTCGAAAAGACCAGCGTCCTTTGCGGCCGCAAACCACTTACCTTCGTCGCCTGGTGAATTCTCGACCAGGTCTTTCAAAATTTTACTCGGATCCTGCTCGGGATATTTCTTCTTGATGGCTCGAAAGGTTGCAATATTTGTGTTGCACAAATTCGCAGCCATTGCGTACAGATTGTATGCTTCGTCTCGTTCTCCTGCTTCGAGTAGGATTTGTTCACAAAGTTTACTCTGTCCACCGAACCTGTCTGTACATTCCCTGATGTAATCGATGGACTCCCATGTTTTGCCTTGCTTTGCAAGCGCAAGTCCGCCCCACCGGCGGTGGCTCAACCATTTGTAAGGTTCCCGTTCCAGCAGTTTGAACAGCCGGTCAAAAAGCTCGGCTTGATAAAGACAGCTCAAGCAGGCCGGAATGCCTTTAAAGTATCCTGAACTTCGGTCCCCGTCCTCACCCCAGCACCCCTGTACTATCGGTTCAAAACCATCAGCCCATTCGGTGGCCAGGTCTTTATTTTTGCAAAGCTCGCCCCAATGCTCGGCCAGCGTTTCAATGTATGGAATATCATCATCCTGCACGGCATCCCATAAACGTTCAAGCCAAGCTGCGCGAACATCACGATCAACGTTGGCATTAGCTATCACTGAAACCAGCTCTTCGATGGCTTTATTGACCGCGCTTCCAATGGCACCGGACGAACTGTCAACATGCTCAAGGGCCGCTGAGATGCGTTCCAAGAAGATAACCGCACCTTCCGCGCCCGTTTCAGGACTAGTTTTTGCTACTTTCTTGATCTCACTAACGGCCTCTTTAATACGCTTAATCGGCGTTTCGGATTTCCAACCGAATGCCCCTTTTCGAAAGCGAGCTTTGAACGCCCATTGATGTGCAGGTGCGCTCTGTTTCTTGCTGTTGCCCACTGCACTTTTTTTCGATGCGGACTTTTGTTTTTTTCTTACAGTCTCAAAAATTACGGTGCCGTCACCCATGTAAGCAATCGGCTTTTTCTCATATTCAATGCAATCGCCATTTACCTTCTCCTCAGAGAACATTTTTTTTGTCAAATGCTCAGAGATTTTGACGACATTTGATTTTTTCCCTGTCATATTTTCGATTCCACTAACGTGACCACAGTCCGACTGACCACTCCTAGTTGTACCGCATTCTTGCACACATCGATGCCATTTTCTTTGGCATCGAACACCAAAATGATTTAACCAGGTGCTCATAGCATCCCCCCACACTGGAATTTACTCTCTTTGAGCAAAGTTTGTGGAAACATGGAAAAAGACATTGATTATTTGAATCAAGATACCGTATGAAAGAGTTCAAGGGAGGGGACGGCGGTGGACGACTTGCATTCACTAACGAGCAGCTGCAGCACGGACTTCCGAAAGGGTCCCTAGATGCCGCTCATGAGCTAATGTCGCGTACGTATACTTGGTTCTTAGGGCGAAGTTTCTGAGCACGTTATGAATGCCGCGAAAATACCTACAAATACAATGTTAGGTAAATCTGGCGGTTCGTCTATTCGGAATATTTTTCGCATATACAGTGACATGTGGCGCGGTTTTCGCTGAATATCCATCTAGCGGCCTCAACGTACTGTTAAAAGCAAAGAATCCACACTTTTATCTCGCACGTATAGAGCGCCCGGAAGGTGTCGACCACCCGCTGCTTCCCTTAAAGCGCCTCGCGTTCGAATCTTGGACGCTTCCCAGGCACGCGCTTAAATTGCATGGCGTGCTGATTCAAAAGTAGCGATGTCAGCGCCAGCTCGGAATCAGTAAAAGTATCTGTCGACTTCGCTATCTTAAGTGCGGCGGCTACCCTAAGAGCGGCGGGACTATTCTTGTCGCCGTGCTGTGCCAGGAGTTGCTCTGTGTGCAAGTACGCCGTTGAAGTGCCGACACAATCGCCCTCGAACTTGGAGACGCTTCCTTTTAGAAGCTCGTATCCCGCTTGTATTTTCAGTTTCGCATCGTCAGTAAGGTACCAGTTGTTCGCCGCCTGCTCCGTCACTTCTTTCAATTTTGACAATTCCCTATGCGCCTCATCGCTGTTTCCATTTTTTAGAAAGTGAATGATTTTAGCGCCATGAACTGCGACTTCGGCAGCAGATTCTGTTTCTATATAAACGTCGCCATCGAACCATTTGTCGCGCTCGTCAGCAATCATCTTCTCTGCGATTTCGATCTTTTCGAGTGCATATTCTGAATCCCCTACCATATCGTAGTGTGCAGCGTAAGCTAAATCCGACGAGATCCTCGTTAAGAAGGACGCGTCTCTGCCCATTCCCAAAAGTCCGTTTACTTGTTTGCTCGTCCGCAGTTTGTCTGCACTTTTGAGAGCCTCTGAGGCCTCGTCGTGAAGCCCGCGTCCGTCCAGGATGGTGGCTTTAATGTACTCAGCCGTCAACGCAGACTGAACGCTGGCTTCGAGTTCGTGCGTGCTTGCAATCTTGCTGTAATTTTCGGTGCTCTTAATCGTGTCGGCAATGAGCGCGCTGGCGGCTGATTGATTCCCCGACAATTCTTCGTGGATCGCTGCTGCAAGATCGATTGCGGTGCTGATCGGTTCGGAAACGGCAAAAGGTGCCACCGAGTGTGATATCTCCTCCTGCGCATCTTGCAATACTTGTTTGGCGTTAAAGTTTTGGTCGCATTCCATTTTGATCATCCTTGGCGCAGCCGTTCGCATGAGTTCCACCTGGGCAAATCCTAAGACGGACAATATGACGAAGTACTCTCACCGAGATCACATCAAGTTAACGGCAGATTTCTCTAGGTTGATTTTGTCAATCTTCACTTGGGCGGAGTTTGAGGCAGCGGACGCGACGGATCGTATGTGAGTTCAAAAGTCGTTCGCGACCTCTGATGTGAGGTCACTTTCGCGGATTTGATCCCTTATTCGAGACCAGCCGCAACTTTTGGACTCAGATATGAACACGTCCAAAAATGGATGCTCACGGTCCGCATAGACGAGGTCTATGGCACCGAATTTCTGCGCGAGCCAAGGGCATTCCTCGGTCGAGGGATGAGTGTAAAATCTCAACGTCTTTGCGCGTTTCGGGACGTCGCCCGTCCGATTTTATCCAAATCTCCCTTGAGATAGTCGACTAAAGGTGGTAAATTGCCCCCAATCGTCGGACACGTCGCCACCTCTTGCCATGAGCGACTGTATCTCTGTCCGTCCAAGCCTGCCTACGCAAGGAAGTGATTCGATGCCGACTAATGTGTCTTGGAAACGAATGCTTTTCGCCACTCTATTTTTGACTGTGGCGGCTACGTTATCTCTCTCTGAGGGATGGACGGAAACCTCAGTCAAATCGACTGCGGGATCTGCCAACCAAAATGATTGGTTGCATTTCAATCCGCAAAAGTTTTCGGCTCCTGAACGCTTGGTTCCTGCTGCGTCGGTCGCTCCAGCGAAGTCTGGCAGCTTCGAGAAAGGCGTCCCTTCGTTCCCGCATGATCCGACGCACACTAATGTGATTTATGGACGAGGTAAGGACGAGCTTCCGACCGCGATTTATGCGAAGGCATTCGATGTATTAACCATCGGTGGCAAGCTCTTCCAGACGCCAGCTGCTGGCGAGGTGAAGCAAATCAGCGTCAACGGACAAGCCATCGCGCTCTACGGCACTACCGTCTACACGCCGCTTCCGAATACTGCAATGGTTGCAAATCCGGTGCAAATCCAACCATTCGATCCGTCGCGAGTCTTCTATAAAGACAAGGATACGTGGCCTGCTGTGATCTACGCTGTGCCTGGCAAGCAAATCACAATCGCGAATCAAACGTTCGTGGTACCACCTGCGGGGCAAACGCTCGCGCTGATTTTCGACGCGAGCGGGCATTTGAAACAATCCCCGCAATCTTCAGGGGCAAAGTCGAACCCTGATGCCAACAAAGAATCGAGTAAGTCGGGCGAACAATCCGACAACAAATCTGGAACAGGTTCTTCTAACCAACCAGCCGCTGAAAAAACTGCTACTGAGAAAGCCGCGACTGAAAAAGCGGCTTCTGAGAAGGCCGCTGCCGAGAAGGCTGCTGCGGAGAAAGCCGTAGAAAAAGCGGTTTTGGAAAAAGCTGCTGCCGAGAAAGCTGCCGCTGAAAGGGCGGCTTCCGAAAAAGCGGCGGCGGAGAAAGCTGCTGCCGCCAAGCTCGCTGCTGAGAAGGCTGCAGCGGAAAAGGCAGCCTCTGAAAAGGCTGCTGCCGAAAGAGCTGCCGCGGAGAAGGCTGCGGCCGAGCGTGCTGCTGCAGAGAAAGCTGCGCTGGAAAGAGCTGCCGCTGAGAAAGCGGCTGCCGAGAAAGCTGCGGCTGAGCAGGCCGCTGCCGAAGCTGCCGCGTCTGCTGCCCGTGCTGCTGCTGAAAAAGCTGCAGCTGACAAGGCCGCTGCCGATAAAGCCGCTGCCGACAAAGCCGCCGCAGACCAAGCTGCTGCAGACAAAGCTGCAGCTGACAAGGCCGCTGCTGACAAGTCCGCTGCTGACAAGGCCGCTGCTGAGGAAGAACTGCGAAAGAAGGTATCTCCTGCGGATCTAAACGGGGTTTGGAGCCTGACTAACCTGGCAACCACGCATTCTTCGCGAGTGCGAATTGCAAATTCAGGCTCCGCGATTGAAGCTACGATTGCCGATCAAGGCAACGGTTACATCCCCGTCGGACAAATGCGTTTCAAGGGCAACTATGTGTCAAATCCATTCCCAGGGACAACACAGAGATCCTATCCAAACTTTTCAAATCCATATATGGAGTCCGCTGTAATCACAGTTATCGACCGCGATTACATAACCGTTGTCGGTGCAACGGGTGACCTTTTAGTTATCCGCGATACCTTGCCGCCGGACCCAAGCGCGACGCCGTCTCCGCAGCCTACTGATCCGAGTAAAACGAAACCACCTACTCCGACAAGTCCTGTGCCGGAGAAACTGAAGCCAACGGTAAAGGATTCGATCATCGATGGAAAAAAATACACTCCATCGCCGGAGTTCGTCAAAAAGGTCGAAGATTTTATTGCTGGCTTATCGAAGGCCGTACAAGATTGGCTGATCAAGAATGGATTTAAATTCGTTGCTGAGGTCTATTCAACGACGCTGCCGCAGGCATTTGCTAATACTGACGGCAAAACGATTTCCATCCAAGAATATGAAAAAGTGCCACCAGATGCGAAGAATGGCAAGCCAGGCGGTTTCGTGAACATGAATCCGACTATTGATTCGCAATTGTATTCCCAGGGTCGACATGAGATTGGTCATGCTATGGGTGCAACTAGTAATGTGGATGGCGACCAGGGATTCAAGGATGCCTACGCTGCTGACACAAAGAACATGAGTAAGGAAAATCAGTTACTCTTAGCGAGGTACACCGACGGCCACGGAGACGGGCGTTCGCCATTTACGAACCCCTCGACCGGAGGCAATGAAACCATGGCTCAACTTATTGGCTACGAAGTCGGTGCTCGCAATCAAATGAGTATGGATGTTGCAAAAGCGATGCCTCAAACGGCTGCTTACATTCATAGTCACATTTCGAGCATAATGAAGTGATGGGGTTCTTTCCGTTTATGAACGATAGATTTAAGATAGTTACGTTGCTTCTCTCGGGCGCCTTTCTTTGTGGCATCCAGAACTCGTGGGCTGACCTGATTTATGCAAAGGATGACTACCGAACTGGAGCCATGGTGGCACTTCGGAATGGAAGAGACCAGGAAGCGCTATCATTGATGAATAAGGCTATTGAGCAAACTCCAGATGATCCCATTCTCTACCTAAATCGAACAACTTGTTTTCTTAGGACCAATAATCCGAAGATGGCTTTAGCCGATATCGAGAAAGCCTTTTCATTGAAAAAAGACAAAGTTTTTCCTGCACCAGTCGAGACCTTCTTTTACTTGAATCGCGGCTCGGTGTTTGTAGAGTTGAAACGCACGAAAGAAGCTCTCGCTGATATGAAACGAGCGGTCGAAATTTATCCATCAAATGAAGGTGCGCAGTGGCAACTTGGAAAACTCTATGATAAACAAGGCGATCCGAAACTGGCTTTACAGCATCTCAAGGTCGCTCAAAAAATTTATCGAAGCGAGAAACTTCCGAGCGATTTGATCGACAAAGAGATCAAACTATTAGAGAGTAAAACGAAAGGTTCGAAGAAGTAAGTATGTTATCTAATCGACTGGTACTCATTTCAGCCACTGTGAGCATCTGCGCATTCCTCTGCAGCCTGTCTGCGTCTGCGGATCTCATTTACGCCAAGGATGACTACCGAACTGGCGCAATGATGGCGCTAGGACAAGGTAAGAATAAGGAAGCGCTCGCGTTAATGACAAAAGCGATTGCGAAAACGCCTAACGATCCCGAGCTCTATGTATACAGAAGCGATTGCTATCTCAGGGTAAACAATCCGCAGAAGGCGCTTGCAGATATTCAGAAAGCGTTTGCGCTGAAGAAAGACCGAACATTTTTTCCGCCAGTTGAATCCACGTTTTATTTAAATCGAGGATATGTCGAAGTCGCTCTCAAGCGCGATGCCGATGCGCTTTCCGATTTCAAAAAAGCGGTGGAAATTTTCGGTGCACAGGAAGGTGCCCATAGTGAGCTGGCTAAGTTATACGAGAAAAAAGGACAACTCTCCTTGGCGCTGCAGCAATTGGAAAGCGTAAGAGGAATTCAAAAAAGCGAGAAAAGATCTACTGCGGTGGTGCATAAAGATATCGCGCGTTTGAAAGCGAGAGTTTTGAAGAGCACGAAGAAATAGTTGCGGTCTGTTATTGCTCAAACGGCCTTCGCGGTTGACCTCCCTCATCTGCGGATGAGTCTAAAATCTCAACGAAATTGGACCTCTCGGGGATCGCGTCGACGAGATTTTATCGAACCTTGCTTGCGATAGTCGAATAAGGGTGGTAGTAATCCAAAAAAGTTCACTTCTCCTGAACGACTAATTCCCGCTGCATCAGTTGCGCCGGCAAAATCTGGCAGCTTTGAAAAAACGCCTTCCTTTCCACGCGACCCGACTCTTGCAAACTGGAGACCATAGGTTGCCTACTAAGGAGATATATTCTTCTTTTCCCGATCCAACCGCTTTTGATAAACTGCGTCATCGTCTTCCCGCTGCAAAGCCTGTTCATGTGCTTGCCTTCTTTCCACTTTTTTACGACCTTTGTCAGTCTTATGAGAATTCTCAGCCCTCAGTTCGTAATTGCAAATCTTGCAGCCGTTCGTTCCATATACTCTCTTGGACCGCACCATATCTGAGATTGGTCTAGCGAATTCATGTCCAGCCGAGCATTGCCACCAATATTTTTTCTTACTGGATCCCACGGAAACCTGATCGGCTTTAACATCGCCATTGAGCGTTTTATGCCAGTATTGAGCAACCAATGGTTCGAGATACTCGAGATTGTTATCTATACTTATTTTTTTGTTTGAGCAAAACGGGCAACCACGCTTCCCCAAAGCTCTGTTGCATACTTGAGCTCGCCAAACGTGGTGCTCTGAGGAGCGGCACTGCCACCATACTTTTTTGTTACTACCTGGGCTAACATTTGCGGCCGTCAACGTGCGGTTCATTTTGCGATGCCATTCTTTAGCTAACTCTGGCTCCAATACCAAGAGCGAATTTTCTAGAGCGACTTTCCTGTTACTGCACCAAGGGCAACCTGTGCCCGCGTTAGTTCTGTCACATATTGCACTCAGCCATTCATGTGTGCCTCCACTTGAGCATTGCCACCATACTTTACGATTCGATTTTGTGGTGACTTCGCTAGGCAGAAGTGTGCCATTTTTTTCTGGATGCCACTGTTTAGCGATGTTTGGATGCGTTGCTGCAAGCGAATTTGTTTTAGGGTCTACTTTGTGACCTGAGCAATAGGGGCAACCGTGTCCTCTTATGGCGCGTTTTGCCGGGGTGGTTTGATAAGAGTGATTTGGACTCTTGGGGCATTGCCACCAATACTTTTTTCCGCTCCCAGCTGACACTTCTGATGCGTTTAGCCCACCATTTTTTTTCAGAAGCCATTCCTTAGCAATCTCGGGATGAGATTCAGTGAGCGGGATTGGAATTTTGCTCCGGTCTGTTTTCATTAAACTAGTTTACCAAGCGAGCTTTTTGACCCTCAGGCGGAGCAGCCTTTTGTAAGATAATTTCCAGCCTCATTTAGTCAGACTCGCTCCGCAATTAATACCCAAATGGAGAGCGCTTTCTCGCTCGCTTCGGAGAAGATTCGATAAATTCAACGTGCTCCCTCTTTTGGAGTTGTCCTGCGCCTAACGGTGATTCGTCGGCATAGCAGTAGGGACATCCGGTGGTCATGCGATCCTCTCGTGCTGTCACAACGTCCTTAACGGTTGCTTGCCAAACATGATTCGCCTTCTTGAAACAGCGCCACCAAACCTTCTTTTTGCTTCCGAAACTTACTTGAGTGGGTTTAAGAGCGCCGTTCCTGGTCGGATGCCATTGATTTGCAACGAGTGGGTGCGTCGCTCGAAGACAAGTATCAACTGCTACTTTTCTACCGGTGCAGTATGGACATCCGACGGACATGGACGTTCTCACCGAAACTGCCTGCAACCAAGTGTGGTGCTCCGAATTTGGACAAAGCCAGTAAAATTTTTCATGTGTTCCGGCTAGCACATCACGAGCTTTCGTTTTCCCATTCTTAGTGGGGTGCCATTCAGCAGCTATTTCTGGATATTTTGCGGCAAGTGAATTCTCGATGCTTAGTTTTCGTCCTGCACAGGACGGGCATCCTGATCTTAGACCAATTCGAGAATGGGCAGCCGTCTGCCACTCATGATCTTTATTCTCCGAGCAAATCCACCAAACTCTCTTTTGGGATCCAGGGGTAATATCATTGAGCGTCAACTTTCCGTTCTTTTTGGGATGCCACTCCTTAACTAGCTCGGGATGCGAAGAAGCTATCGAGTTCGTGTCATCAACTTTTCTGCCGGCGCAATAAGGGCAGCCTTTTCCTTTCGAGGTCCTATTTACGACCATCGCTTCCCACTCATGTTCCGGATGCTTCTTGCACTGCCACCAGACTTTCCGTGTAGTCCCTGCAAGAATATCTGTGGGTTTTAATTCACCGTTTAGTTGCGCATGCCATTCCTTGGATAATTCAGGAAAGCAATATGCCAAACTCGCCTCTGGTCGCAAACGCCTATTAGTGCAGTAGGGACAACTTGCACCCCTTGCTCTTGCTGATGCTAAAGCTTGCCACTCGTGATTGGGATCTGTTGGGCAACGCCACCACAATTTCTCATTTGGCCGACTTCTAGTAATTTCGGAAGCCTTTAGCAAACCGTTTTTTGTCGGATGAAACTGAGAGGCAAGTTCAGGGTTCGTCACCGTCAGCGGTGGGAGAGTCTTAATGAATGGCATAACGTCTTTGCTCTTGGAAACTGACACCCGTTAGTTGTAAGATATACAGAGTAGACTTTTTGAGTATAAGATTTCTTGGTTTTAGCTAATTTTTCAGAGAGCTTATTACGTCGCCCAGCCGGAGGACAAATGTCCTTGCGTGGTTGTGCATCCGATGAGAACTTGTTTAGCCAGCAATGAGTACGACATCGTCGCCCACTCCGTCGTTCATTTGACTGGAAGTGATTGATAAGCTGATTCGCAAGCTGCTTGGTGATCCGGAAAAAACTACTATGTATTGAGTTTTCTGTGAGTTCAATAACTATCAACGTTTTGCACGTGCAAGAAACTTTTCCAAGTGTTTGTCCAACGAAGTTCTCATCCCTTTATTCAAGAGTAGTTCAGCCTTCGAATCGTTCCACGCCTTACTGACCTAATCCAATGTTTCGCGCACCGTATTCAATACCAGGCGATCTGACGCGTGCGCGTTTTGAGCAACTTTGCAAAATGGCTTACATCTTGTATCTGGCATGTGTGGTGTTGACAAGCTTCTTATCAGATATTTATGATAATCGTGGCGAGCGCTTTTGCCCGGAAAGAAGTCAGAGCTTGAGCTCCTCAGCCTGTTATACAAAACATCCTGAATCTTCGGATCGCTTTGCGAAATACTTAGGAGCAGCCCTTGACCAATACCTTCTTCCGCGATTTCGTGCTTGCAAGCTCCTTGGGATTCAATTCCTGCAGCCCCTCCCAATATGGGCTCTTGCTCAATCGCTCTTTAAATTCTTGCAAATACTGCGCTTTCGTTCTCTCCGTCGGATCGAGTGTCCCTGGCATTTTCATTTTTTGCTCGGCCCGTAACGGCCACACTTGATCCAATAACTTCCATGCTAAGTCAGCATTTCCCGTGTACACAAGGTTGAGCATCTCGACGGTGAGGAAAGGAATGAAGTCCGCGCTGGTCTGTCCATCTTTTGATCCCTCAGCATAGATTTTCTTTCCTTCTGCTACCTTCTTTTTGAGATAGTTTGGAGAAACCTTCAAACCCTTCATGAGATCGGTTGCGAGGAAAAGCTTATTATTCTTGATTCGCTGAATAACTCGCGGCTTTGCCGCGTTGGCGTAACCGCAGTAGAAATCGTTGAATGTGGAGTCCGCCGCCAGGACTTCAAACAAGCCATCGCCGTCTACGTCCTTGAAATATACGGGATTATCTTCTCCTTCAACTGTCATTACTTTCTTGAATTTGGACCCGAGGGAATAAATAGTCGCTTTGTAGCCGTAGTGTCCTTCGGGCTGGTATCCAACGATGAGGTCAGGCACACCGTCGCCGGTGACATCGGTGCCCGGTGCTAATCTGCCTGGGACGGGCTTATTTTCCTTCCATAAGCTGACACCAAATACGGTTTCAGACCAGTCGAAGGGATCCGATTTGGCAAAGCGTGCCGACTTTAGATCCATTTGATTTATTGCTTTCGTTGTCGCGAACGGCAAAACGATACCAAACTGGCGGTCCCAGCCGTCCTGTTCGCATTTGTCACTTGCGAGAACTTTTCCGCTCTTAGTGATTTTATAGGAGCGCACATGATATGTCGGAGTCAGTCCTGGTACAAACTTGTAGCCGGCAACCGCAAGTGGCTTCTTGAATTCCGCGAGAAAGCCTTGATCGTGAGAGTAAACTTTCGATTTGCTCTGTCCTGTCCCTGCAGGCTGCTCCGACGCTGCCAAGGTCGATGCTTGGGAAAGCAATGCAATTAACGATATAAAGAGGAAAGCGTTGGATTTCATGAGCCTATTTTCCTGAGCGACTGGGTGATTGATTTTATTCTATGTTCAAAAGGCAAAGATGACTTTTCCCAGGCGTTAGGACGAAGTTAAATCCGCTTATAGATTGTGCTGTAGCTATGCTTGCCCACCTTAAATGATCCGCCGCGCATTGCCCTGCTGTATTCCCCTGGCTTGACCTTGCTAGAATAGGCGGACACTTTGCCCTTCCTTCCGATTGACGGGAGTTTCAGTGATTACAAATACCGAGTTCGGAACCAATATAGAAGAGATTGCCGAAGGCATTTACCGGATCAATACTCCTGTGCCACCGCATGTGATACCGGATGGTTTTTCGTTCAATCAATATTTGATTGTCGATGATGAGCCTATGCTATTCCACACCGGGCCGCGCCGCATGTTCGGCTTGGTGCGCGAAGCAATTGAGGCAGTGATGCCCGTTGCGGATTTGCGCTTCATCGGTTTGTCGCATGTCGAGTCGGACGAATGTGGATCGCTCAATGAATTCCTTTCGGTTGCGCCTACTGCGCAGCCGTTGTGCGGACGGATCGCAGCGATGGTTTCAATTAACGACATGGCCGACCGCATGCCTCGCATTTTAGCTGATGGCGAGACGCTGCCGATCGGGCGCCATGTGCTGCGCTGGTTCGACACGCCGCACCTCCCGCACGGTTGGGAAACCGGATACATATTTGATGAGAAAACCAGCACGCTACTTTGCGGTGATATATTCACGCAGCCGGGCGCTGGGGAAAAGGCGCTAATCGAATCCGATATATTGGAGCCGAGTGAAGCGTTCCGGAAAAAGATGGATTATTTTTCTCATTCGCGCAACGCTGGGGATATGATTCGCAGGCTCGCAGAAACTAAGCCGAAGAATTTGGCTTGCATGCACGGAAGTGCGTGGACGGGCGATGGCGAGACATTGTTGCTACGCCTCGCAACAGTTTTGTAAGGGGCAACTTTTTGTAGTCTCAACTCGCGATATACTATGACAGTTCCGGAGGGTTGCAGGAATGTCAAAGGTTAGCAGATTCGAAATTTTCGTGGATGAGCCGGAAAGGGCAATGGCGTTCTATGCCGCAGTCTTCGGATGGAAGTTCGAGAAGTGGACTGGCCTGAATGATTACTGGATGGTAATGGCTGGTCCGCAAAACGAGTTCGGCATCAATGGTGGACTCACTCGCCGGCCCAAAGGGGGCTCGCCATCTGCAGGTTCGCCAGTGAATTCATATGTGTGCACCGTCAACGTTCAATCATTGGAGGGAACGATGAATCTCGTTCTTTCCAATGGTGGTTCCGTGATGAAAGAGAAAGTTGCGATTCGTGGCGTTGGCTGGATGGCGTATTTCTATGATACTGAAGGAAACGGCTTTGGTATCATGCAGAATGATAATGCGGCTAATTGATTGCGTACTATGATGCATGCGTTAGCGGTGACGCGTAGCATCTAGCATTGCGATTAGCGGCCGATGTGCCGGCGGTCCCAGCGTGGTACAGCCTGAATATTATTCCGCATTGATTGACGTATTCTACTGATTGCGATCTTGTGCTAGCTCTGTGTCGACGGGCGCGCAGCGCCACCTTGCGAACTGCAGTTTGTGATCGTTTAGCGGATGCGGGCGATTGCGAGATTGCGATAGAGATGTTCGAAGGTGGAGACTTCCATCTTAACTAGTCCGCCACCGAGATTGGTGACACCGAACGATTCCTGCCCGGGTGCAGGCAGATTCGGCCAATGCTCGCGTTCGCTTTTGTGCCCGTTGTGTCCCCATGGATTGCGCAAGATTATCGTCTGGTCTTGCGCGTTGTATTGAATCACTGAAAATCCATGGTCCGGGATTACATACTGCCGATCAGGGCTCGGTGCCTGTTGGCTGGTTGCCACCATCACATGAGCGCCATCGGAACCATGTTCTAGAAAATTCAGAATGTCTTCTTTTCCGCAGTTATCGAAATTGAGGTACGCTGTTTTCGATCCGGTGACGAGATTGAGTCCGCGCGTTATCGCTGGAATGTGCTTGCTGCCAGTCACAGCAGTTCGTGAATTCAGAGGAAAAAGTTTGATTTCTGCGGCTTCGATTATGCGTGCCCACTCCGATGAGTCTTTTAGCTTCATGCTAGTGATATCACTTTTGGTGACCTGCACGGGGCGATCCGGATCGCCCGGAAACAGTACCGTATAGCTGCCATCTCCGTTTGAGCTGATCATATTCGATATAACTTGTTGCCCGCGCGGAAATCGTGCAAACGCAGCCAGTGAGCATTCGAACCAGCAATTATCGTGTGGACCCTGCTCAACACCGGACGCCCCTCCGGCTGCCACGTCCGCCGTCTGCTCGGCTTGCACAAAGGCTGGATCCATTTTCCCTTGTACCAAATATGTCTGCAATTTCTCTGCGACTTTTCTTCCAGAGCCGGCAATATCATCCGGGCTGAAGGGATGCGTGCCCGGCAGTGACGGCAAATCATTCGTTGGACCCTTCACCGTCGAAGGTAAAGGCGTATAAATCGGCCCGCTTGTTGGCGTCGTTTCTCGATGCTTCGGTGAGTCTTCTTTTGCAAAGAAAAAATCGACGTTGATACCATCTGAATCGCATCCATCGGGCAATGGGTCAAGTGGCGAGGAATACGCGATCGCGTCGACCAGTGATTTAGCTAGCTCGGGCGGAACGCCCGGTGTAGTCACTTGCACATTCGAAACGCAGCCGTCCGGCTGAATGTGGAAGCGAACATCGATATCGTAACGGGTTCCGAACGGTGGATTCCAGCGCTCGCGAATTTTCTCGCGCATTGCTTGCGTGTAGCCATCGACGCCGGCGGCGTCTTCTCCATCAGCTGCTGGCGTCGTTTGGTTGATACCTTCGATTGCGCTGATTTTCAAGGCTGACTGCTTATTGATAATCGTATCGCCGCTACAGTCGGCTTCCCTTCGGATATCGCCGTTGCCACTGTTAGTTTCTGTTCTCGTGTGTGCCGACGGCTGCTGAATAGCATGTCTCAAAGATTTATTTCTATCAAACTTCCAACTGGGCGGATCGCCGATCCAAAGCGAACGTCGTCCATTCATTAAGTAATCTTGTGAAGCTTGCTTTGCTTCACTTTGTGCAGTCGAGCACAGGAGGGCCAGAGTGCTTGCGACGACAGCGGATTTCTTGGCGAAGAGCTTTTCTGTGTTCATTTGCCGGACGGGATACCTTGGGACCGATAGTCAATAAATGGAGCAAACAAATAATGCCCATTGTATCAGTGGCCGACAAGAATTCCGCCCAAGCGCGATGAGTCAAAATGTCAAAAATATAGTCGATACGCTTCTCCCCTTACTAAGGCTGACGAAATGGGACGTCGTATCCGGGGGGCGGATTATCGACTAGTTGGTATAACTGGGCGCCGTCGACGCGGCGCATGTTGCGGTCCTCTAGGGCTCCGCATTCGCCTGATTGGTATTCGCCTGGTTGCCAGCTTGGGCCGCTTGCAAGCAGAGAGCCCGGGCGGAACTCGCCGTGGTTGCGCACCTTCGGCTGGAATTGCATGCCGACAACAAGCAGAACGGACGTGACCGCGACCAGCACCCAAAGGCTGGCGGTGAGTTTGATTAGAAAATTCAGTTCCCCGAACAGGCTGAACTGTTCGTTCGGGCCGTTCACACGTAGAAACCTTTGTGAGGCTCTTCGAGTTCGAAATTTAGACAGCGTTGCGTATTGGCACATAGTGACCTCGGGGATGAGCAAACGATCAAGTAGTAAGATACGAACCCAACGATAATCTAGTGCAAACGATGTGCGATCCGCGTGAGATTTTCTGATGTCAGTCAAAACTTTCAGATTCTCCTCAAAAATGAACGATAGCATTCCCCCAGTCCACGGATCGGGGACCCCAGGCATTACGCCAGGTCTTTCGATATTCACAACGAAATGAATCGAACGCGATAGCGGAAGCCGCCATCTACCTATGAATTACGGACCGAGAAAGTTCTATGTATAAGTTCAAAGCAATTTCAATAGCAAACGGCTTAAGCGCCATCTTCTTGATCGGCTGCCCAGCCGCTCTCGGATTGGATTCCGCGCTGGTCGGAACCTGGACGGGAACGATTAAGACGCCGCAAGGTCCAGTCCCCGCCGTTTGGTCCATCAACCAACATGGCGTTTATAAGCTTCGCCTCAATGGCGGACAGGCTGGGCCGGATGATGAAGGTGAACTCGTCGCCGATTCTGGGCGCTGGCGCCGGCGTGGTGTGCGCGCAAACGAATCCGGCACGTACAGCCTCCCCGGAGCCGGACGCCTAATCACAATGGGCGCGGATGGAATGACTGAGTGGAAGTTGATGGGTATGACTTCACCTGTGGTGCATCCGCAAAAGACGGCGGCTTCATCGGGTTCAAGCAACTCACCGCTTGCCTCCGGATACAGCAACTCATCCTCATCGCGACCGGTGAATCCATTCAGCTCCAATTTCAGCACTGCCAATTCGCGCACTTCGAGCTCCGCACCCGTCTCTCCGCAGATCGCTAGCTCTGCATCATCCGCCCCTGCATTTGCTGCGTTCGGTGCTTATGCTCAGAATCAGCGCAAGCCCAATCCAACTCCGAATGCCGCTCCGCAACACGTCCCTGGCGCGTACGATCCACGCTGGAATCCGGCTAATTTTGCATCTCAAACCTCGCCACAAGACAACGGCTCTTACCAGGCTCCAGCGACGCGCGCATACAATCCGTATGCACCGCCGTCCAATAGTCGTCCACAGGGTCCGCCTGTGCCGGTCTCCGGAACTTTGCAAAGTCTCTTGTTTAACGACTTCCCGCTTCCAGCAACCGGTGATGAAGTCCAACAGTACGCATTGCCAGCGCTCGGCCGCGCCGCGTTGGGGCCCAAAAAGAAACGCGATTTCCGATTGATTTATTGAGGCATGATGATGAACGCCATAAAAGTATATGCCGCCGGGCACCGCACAAAGCGCATCCGCGAAGTTGGCATTTTTGCACTCCAAAGATTGCACAAATTTGGAGCTTGTAAATGCATCCCTACGAAATTGAAAGGACTGCTCGCAGCGATCATCGTGATCGCTGTTTCGAACATGCCGGCAGATGCCGACGATCGGCTTACGGAGATGGTAAAGGAAGCTCGCAGTGCGGAAGCCCAACGCGACTACTCTAACGCTGGGATGCAGTATTATTCGATTTTGCAAAACGATATTATCGAACGTCACGCTAATGTGCCCAACGCAATCAAGTCCGGGCTCGCTCGTCGTGCTGCTGCGTGTTTAACCATTGCGGCGCGCAATGACATGGAGCGAATTAGCGATTACGAAGGCTGGGCGCATTCCGAGAACTTGAACATGCTTGAAAAGACATGGGAGATTTTGCAAGGGATCGAGCCAAATAATCCGACCTGGTATTACTTGCGTTCGACGCGTGCATGTTCGCAGGGGCGCTATCACGATGCTCGTACTTACTTGCAACAGAGCTTGCGCACGACTGGCGGGCAGCCGACAGTCCGGCAGAAATCGAAGGCGCTGCTTGCTCATATCAACAAATTTGCGGATCAAGATCTTGCCAAGTTAAATCGCACCGATGCTTATTCGCTGCAGATGCTGATGTCCGGGCAACTTGATTTCCACACCGGAGTCGATCATTCTTCGCCAAGTTCCAGCGATGGCGGATGGAAGCCCGATACAATCTCAGATTCCGAACGTCGCGCTCGCGACGCAGAATCGCACGGCGACTACGGCGCCGCATCAAGGTTCCGCAGCGGCGGCACCACCGTTCAAGATGGCGGCAAGTATTGGTAGAGTAAGCGCTGGTATATTGCTCCCTGACCGTTGCCGCATAGCTTAAGGCAAAGTGGATTTCGTCCTCATGATAATGTTGGGCTCAGCAATCGAGTGTCAGATTGGTGCTTCCAGTTTAGCGAACGTACTCAACACTGCGGATCTCGACAATTGCCGAGCACTTTTTGCATTCACCAAATCCAGAAAACACAGATCCGTCCCCATCGAAGCAGTTGAATTTGCATTCACTACAAAAGGGACAGGTTGGCGCTTTGCTAGGATAGCTAGTTACACACTGCCACCCTCGTCGTTCAAATGAAGACCGGTTCGCAAAGGGAATGGCGATTTGGATTGGCAGCCCAACATACTCATTCGTCAGTGCATCCATCAGTTTGGCTATTGAATCCGTCGACTCAACCGGTGCATACATGCAGCGATAGGCGAGAACTATGGAAGACTTAACTGTCTCCTCTTTCTCGATACTTTCTCCGTTTCGCTGCCCATGAGCTTTCCAGCCTACAGTGAAAGGTTGTTCCTGGTACGCAGCCTTCAAGAATGATTCGATAGATGATTCCGACCCGATTTTGTATAAGGCAAGCCATGAGCTACCTTCAATACGCATCACGAGATCGGCGGAGGCTGACAATGCTCTGCCAAATTCATCAATCTCCGCATCGACCACCTCGTGTCCAAGATGACAGTTTCGGCGCTTAGCATCAGCAAGATTAAAGTACGCTATCAGCCCTGGAATGAGGGGCTCGATGCTCTTTTGAAATTCTGCTTTGGACATCTATTTCTTGCGCTTGGTCTCTTCGATCTGGCGGCGTTGCTTATCGACGCCCAGGCGCTGCAGGCGCAACTTACGATCCTGCCCATCGAATTGAAGGCGCTGTTTATCGAGCGGCAAGCGTTGCAATTCTAGCTGGCGACTTTGCTCATCGATGGCTTGTCGCTGCTTATCTAGCCCCATGCGTTCTTGATCAATGACCTGCCGTTGTTTGTCGATCGCCATTCGTTGCTCGTCTAGCGCGTGGCGCTGCTTATCGATCGCCATGCGTTGCTCGTCCAGTCCCTGGCGCGCTTTGTCGAGATTCATTCGCTGCTCGTCCAGTGGATGCTCTTTCTCTCGCAACTGTTGATATGCCTGATCGAGCAACAAACGCTTTTCGTATAATGATTGTTTTTGCTCATCGATCTTTTGGCGCGGCTCTTCCAAGACTAATCGCTTCTCTTCGAGGTCGCGCGATTGGTCTTCTATACCTCGGCGCTGCTCTTCGAGTGTCTTCAATTGCGTCTCGGGATCGCCAGCCGGGGCTTCCGCACTCTCTTTGGACGGTGCGGCGCCTTCGCCTGATGCTGGTTCGGCAGAAGCATTAGGAGCGGAACTGCACAATATAAGGAATAGGCTTCCGGCAAGACTCAAATTTCGAAGTCGTTGTGCAAACGACGACGCACCAGCATCAGTTTGAAAATTAGTCATTGTTCTTTCCTCTGCAAATTATTTTGCCGACGTTTTCCTTTGTGGATGGTTATTGGCTCATCGATTGATCTGACGAGCGCGGCTGGTCACCCCCAGAACTTCGTAAACATAGATGCCGGAGATACGCCGGCGGTCCCAAGAGCGCATGAGCAGTCAGGATGCGTGCCCTCCCATAGCACTGCCTTAATCGGCTGGGCTATGGATTATAGCACTTGCGATTGACTAGTAAGCACAACTTGAACGACTCGCACCTGCTCGTATGTGAGATCGAAATCTATTCCTGATCTCAGATCTGAGTTCATTTTAAGCGGATCCCGATCTCGCATACGAGATCAAGACGGTGCTTAAACACCATATATGAGATCGGCTTTGGTTAACGATGTCACCCCGCACCCGTCATCGCCACGATTCCGTCATCGCGACGATCCAGTCATCGCGACGATCTAAAATCAGAGGATGCGCAGACGCCGAATGCGGCGGAAGCGTCCGCAGGAGCGATAAATAAACGAAAAGGGCGACATCGCTGCCGCCCCTCCCATTGGTTTCTTTCCTTCGTCGTTACGTTTTTCGTCGCGACTTCGCGGTCGACCAGACTGCGCGCCTTATCCGCGCACTGTCGTTTCGATTGCGCCGAGCAGTCCATCGATTGCAGGTAGATCGCAGTTATCGACAAATACTGCCAGGATGCCGACTGCCACTCCGGTCATGACCGTGAGTTTCATGTCTTCGCTGAGGAACACAATTTGATTCAGCTTGCCTTGTTCGACTTTCTTGGCGGCGACATCGGTGTGGCTGTGGATCGCTGTGCAGAGCGCTCCCATCATATCCTTGTCGATTCCGCTTTGAAGAGTCGATGCAATAACCAAGCCGTCGTGACCGACAATCAAGCTGCCGATTACGCCAGGGAAAGTATCGATCTGGCTGAGCAAGGTCTTGATGCCTTCACCGCGAGCGGCGGAGATAACACGGGCGGTGGTCAAACCGGATCCGATCTTCTCGCGCTTTTCACCAGCTTTGATGATGTTTTCGACAGCTTGCACGTCGATGAGCTGACGACCAATCGCCTTCATCGCGCCACCTTCGCCCGCGGGGGCTTCAGTTTTAGCGGCTTGTGCCGAGAGCTTGCCGAACTCTTTCATCTTCTCTGGTGGCTTGCCTTCTTTCTTCTTGTCCTTCTTCTCTTCCTTTGCTGCCGGTGCTTGTTCGGCTACCGGTGAGGCTGGAGCTTCTTCCTTCTTCGGTTCGACTTTCTTGTCGCCGGCGCCATCAGCCAGCAGATTATCGAAGAGGTCGGACATTTCGTTATCGGAAACATTCATGATGCCGCCTGCTGGTGCAGCTGGTTTTGCTGCTGCCGGTGCCGGAGCATCTTTCTTCTTGTCGCCCGAACCTTGGTCGAGCAAGTTATCGAAGAGGTCAGACATTTCATCATCGGAAACGTTCATTACGCCGCCAGATGGTGCAGCCGGTTTAGCCGCCGCTGGTGCCGGAGCGTCTTTCTTCTTGTCGGATGAAGCTTCGTCGAGCAGGTTATCGAAAAGGTCGGACATTTCATTGTCCGAAACATTCATAACTCCACCTGACGGTTCCGGTGCTTTTGCAACCGGTGCTGCTTCGACTACCGGTTCCGGTGCAGCTTCGGCGACAGGAGCTTCGGAGAGATCCGGCATCTCTTCCGGCAGTTCGCCGTCGAGTGCATCGGAACCTGTGATTGCTTTGCCGATGAATTCCATCAACTTATCGATGGTAGCAACGTTCCATTCTGCAAATACGCAGAGGATCGCTGAGCCAACGTCTGTGAGAATGCTAACTTTGTTTTCGCCGGAGCGCAGTAGGCACTGTCTCAGTTCGCCCATTTGCAATTTCGCTGTGCCCAGCCCCGTGGTGCTGTGCATTGCCAGTGATAGCGGCCCGTATACATACTTCATCGCTTGCAGTGATTCGGTGTTGCTGAGGAGCAACCCGTCTTTTCCGAAGAGAAGCGCGCTTTCGACGCCTTCGAAGGAGCCCAGTTTGTCCATGAGCTTCTGCAAGTCAGCGCCGCGGTCTACTGTGAGAACGCGCCACTTCGAACCACCTTCAGGAACCTTGTCGGCTGATTTGATGATTCTTTCGACGGCAGCTGTATCGAGCAACATCTGACCAATGGTCTTGAGTGTGCCGGTGCTGGAGTCTGGTTTGTGAGCTGCTGCGGAGAGTTTTCCGAATTCTTTTACTGCAGTTTTAGCACTGGTACCAGCATCTGTAAGTTGCGGTCCGAAGTTTTGCGGAGCCTCTTCAGTTGGTGGTGTGGCATCGACTACTTCGGCTACCGGCGTCTCGGCTGGTCCGGGTGGTGGCGCCACTGGTGGTTTATCTTCAGGTGGAGCTTCGGCGGATTCTTTGCCTGCCGGTGCGAAATCTTTTTGTGATTCATCAGCGCCAACCAGATCATTGAAGATGTTTTCGATGTCGTTGCTTACATCGCCGAACAATCTGCCTGCTGCGGCGTCGCCTTCTGCAGCTTGCGAGAGTGGTGGCTCGACTGGTGCCGGAGGTGGTGCGACCGGTCCTGGTGCTGGAGCGACGATAGTCTCGGCTACTATCGGCTCTTCGACTGGTGCCGGCGGTGGTGCCACTGCTTCGACAACTGGTGTTGGCTCGTTCTTCTTGCCGGATGACGCGGCTTGCGTTTCCTCAGCGAAGAGAGATTCGAGCGAAACTTTTTCTGAAGTGGGGCTGATTGATTGCTCAAGTTGGTTAATGCGACCGACATCGAGTGAACCCAAGATGTCTTGTGCTTCAGCGCCAGTGCTGACAGCTTGTGGTTTTTCCTTTTCTTTTTCTTCTGCAGGAGAGAAGTCGATCTTCGGCGTCTCTTTCGGAGGAGCCGTATCACGTACCGCATTGTAGGGTGAAGGCTCGCCTTCTGTCGTGTAGTACGCCATGATCGCGCCCATGCCCGTCACGTTGAAGGCGATGAGCTGAACCCAGTTGAGTCTGAATGTGGCTTCCGGCAACCAAGTGGTTGTGCCCCCGACCATGTTGCAGAACGCTCCGTCCAGAAAGGCGATTATCAGCATAAATCCGGCGATCTTGATGAGCTCCGCCGGCGATGCATTTTCGAAAAGCAGAACGCTTAGAATCAGCGCAACTGCAATTTCTCCTGGGAACAGTGCGAACGCAGGAATGTCACCGGTTGATTGCGGGAAGACCTGCGGCACAAATATCGAGGCGGCGATCCCAGCAGCCAACACGAGCATGAATGGAATAAGATTGCTGCGCCTAGTTAGTTTATACATTGAATTTGCTACCCTTCTGCGGGAATGAGAAGTGAACCATACGGTTATATACCCCGGGACATCCGGGCTTACCCCCTATACGCATGGCATGTTAATTTGGGCCGAGCGTACTCAAAAATGATTAAACCACCTTGCAGTGAAAAGCAAACTTCTTAAAAACCTGATTTCTGGAGAATTTCAGGTCTTTGCGTCCGGTAAAAAAGTGAGGAGGACTTGTCGCGCTCCTCTTGTGAGTGAATCTATGAGCCGAAAGCCGCTTTCTGTGCGAGGGAGACAGCTGTTGAGAAATTCTGACAATGCGCTACCCAGCGAAACTAAAAGTCAAACATCAAGTGGTGAATTGCTATTGATTCATGCGAAGGATTATCAGATCCTGGAAATATCACTGCGCTGAATTAGCGATCCAATCGAGTTTTGCACGATAGCAGCGAAATTTGAAGCCGAACTGACCAGGTGCCATGAAGCTGCCTAGGGTGATGTACGTTTTTTCTCACCATGACAACGCTCAGACTTTTAGAAGCGAACCTATAACCAGCCTGCCTTTTGGGGAAGTGTGAAAGAAATTCGCCTGGATGTCATGGTGAGGAAATCCTCCAAAAAGCAAGGGACCAGCCATCGAGCATCATCAAGATCGTTCGGCATGCACACTCCAGGATGGCGGATCTGCTAAACGTTGGGCAGGATTTGTGGAGTGTTGAAAGCGAAATTCAAAGCCGCCACCTAATACCAACCCCGAAATTGCTTCAAAAAATTGGATGCAGCCACAAAAACACGAAACGATTGCTATCCAGCGTTCACAATCCGCAGGAGTCGCTCGCTAACATTCATCGAACATTTGCAATCAATTGTCAATTATTCCACTTTGGATTGTGCTGGCAAAATGGATGGAAGCGAGCCTCCAAGGGGCGCAAGGTGAGTGCGCTTTCTTGTAAGTCTTCGGCTTTTTAGAGGCGGAATTCAGCCTGTAACTTGGCTTTCAACGCATCTCTAATTTTTGCCATAACCCCATCGACAGCCGCTGCAGTTAGCGTCTGGCTGGGATGCTGGAAAGTTAGGCGGTACGACAGACTCTTCGTCTTATCGGAAAGTGCAAAAATCGATACGATCTCGACCTCTTGCAATGTCTCATCGCCAGTCGCTTTAATGCATTCCTGCACGTCTTGATTCTTAACTTCGCGGGGGACGTCGACCGTAAGATCTCGTTGCATTGAAGGCGTCACAAAAATTTCCGCGAAGGACACAGCAGCAATTGACTCTTTTAGGCTCTGGACACTGAGTTCCATGACCGCTGCCCGACCACTCAGCTTGAATTCATCTGCCAAAGCCGGGTGCAATTCGCCGATGTAGCCGATAACGATCGGATTTCCTTTGCGCCCTTTCTTCTTGTTCTGATCCTTTTCCGCTGCCGACTGTGTTTCAGGTGGCGCGAAAACGATCCTGGCTGAACGACCCGGATGCAGCCACGAATGCGAATCGCTCTTCTCCTGCCAGTCAGCTTCATACTTCAGTGAGCAAGGTGATATACGCAGGTTCGCCGCCAGCGTCTCGACGATGCCCTTCATCACAAAGAATGGTCGCATCTCAAGGCTATGCAAATCGTCGTTGAATGTGACTTTGCCGTCCAACCAGTTAGAGAGCGCAGCTTCGCCGACAATGATCGCGCTGACCATTTGCTCTTCAAAGGCATTCGTGCGCTTGTGTTCAGGAAGATTAGCTTGCTGCATGGCAATGGAACGAACTTTATTTGCGTGGAAGTAAGCTTTGCCGATCTCGAACAACCACGGCGACGGACTACCGTGGTCCTGATTGTATGAGGCTGCGCGAATTAAGCCTGGAATGAGGCTTTGGCGCAAAACCTGGTGCTCGGCGGAAAGCGGATTTAGCACACCAATAGCAGTATCATGCTTGCCGTTGTTGCTCGCTCCGGATGATGACTTCAAGCAATTCAAATCCGAAAGGCTGGTCAAGCTGGAAAGCCAAGCTTCCGACAATCCTTGCCCGGCAAGACTGCTTCTGATTTGATAGGGGATGCGATCCAGCGGTTGGGCCGGAACCGTATGTGATGGCATTTCGACCGGCAAATTCTCGTAGCCGTACACACGGGTCAGCTCTTCGACCAGGTCGATTTCTCTGGTTACGTCCTTCATTCTGAAAGTCGGAACGCTGACCGTTAGGACGCCGGCGTTGTAGTCATCGGCAGATGGTACAGATTTGAATCCAAGTGGTTCGAGCATTTCGCCGGCAGCATCTGCCACCAATTCGATTTCGCACAAGCGTTTCAATTCGGACATACGGATTCTAACTTTCGGTCTTTCGACATTGTCGGAACCCGCTGTGCTTAGCGGTCCGAGCTTGGCGCCGCAATGTTTCACCATCAAGTAGGCTGCGCGGTTAGATGCATTTCTGACAGATGCCGTATCAACTCCACGCTCGAAGCGCAATGAACTCTCGCTGGAGAGTCCGATCTTGCGGCTTGAGCGTCGCACTCTTGCCGCCACGAACGACGCCGCTTCCAACGCGATTTCGCTGCTGTCATCGGCTATTTCGCTGTCCTTACCGCCCATCACACCGGCAACACCTACCACTTTTTCCGAGTCAGCGATAACCAGAACCTCATCGGAAAGTTTCCTTTCCTTGTCGTCGATTGTTTTGAGGATTTCGTCCTCCTTAGCGCGGCGCACCTGCAAGACGGGTCCCTTCAAGCGGCGCAAATCATAGGCATGCAAAGGCTGACCTAATTCGTGCATCACATAATTGGTGATGTCCACAATCTTGCTTACGGTCTTCACCCCAATTGCATCGAGGCGGCGCCGGATGATGCCATCCGATTCACCACCTGCGACACCAGACAATGTGCGAATCGAGAAGAATGGGCTATCCTCGCCGCACTCGATCCCTGTCCTGACGGTAGGCAAGTCATTGGATGCATTTTTTTGCATTTCCTCAAATTCTTCCAGCCAAGCTTGTTGCTTGAGCGGACGCCCGAACAGCGCCGCTACTTCTCTTGCTAGCCCCAACACCGAAAGCGCATCGCCTCTGTTCGATCGCGGCTCAACGATCAATACATAATCGGTTGTGATGCCCAGCAATTCTTTTGCATCGATTCCGACTTGCGTTTTGGGATCCAAAATAAGGATGCCTTCACCGTCAGCGCTCACACCCAGCTCCGAAGGAGAGCAAAGCATGCCGTTGCTAGTGACACCACGGATGGCGCCGGCTTTTATGTGAAGCGCTGTTCCATCTTTGCGGTTGAGCACCTTCGCTCCAGGCAGCGCGACTGGAATCTTGTGCCCGACCTCAATATTCCATGCGCCGCAAACAATCTCGCTCGGCTCTTCGCCTTCAGCCAGTCGAATCTTTGTAACGCGGATTTTGTCAGCGTTCGGATGCGGATTAATTTCGAGAATCTGCCCTACCACGAGCGGACCGACGATGTCGGCACCGACCACACGCACTTCCTCAACTTCAAATGCGCCCATGGTCAATTTGTCTGCGACTTCCTGGGCGGTCAGACCAGACAAGTCAACAAAATCACTAAGCCAATCGAATGACAATTTCACGTTTAGATCCTCAATCGTTCCTTACTCAATAACTTTTTTTCTTGCTGTCGCGCTTTTAGTGGCGGATTGCATTCTGCTTTTCATTTCATTCGTTTTCAGAAATTCTTATTCTAATTTGCTTTCAGCGCTCTCATGCAAATTGCTTTCGGCTTTTCATCAAGTTTGCTTTCGGCTTCTCATCAAGGTTTGCTTTTAGCTTCCCATCTTCGTTGCTTTTACACGCTCGTCTTTTCATCGGCGGATTGCTTTCGGCGCACATCCATTCTCATGGTGCTGCTGCAGGCGCTTCAACATCCGCCCTAGAATTGCTCCAAGAAGCGCATGTCGTTGTTGTAGAAATGGCGAATATCGTTGATGCCATATTTCAACATGGCGACGCGTTCGAGCCCCATGCCGAATGCGAATCCGCTCCAGACATTAGGGTCGATGTCCACTGCCTTCAACACGTTTGGATCGACCATGCCGCAGCCAAGCAGTTCCAGCCATCCGCGTTGACCGCAAGTACGGCAGCCGTCGCCCATGCAGAACGGGCACTGGCAGTCAAGCTCAGCGCTCGGCTCCGTGAATGGAAAAAAGTCTGGTCGGAAGCGAGTCTTTAATTCGCGCTTGAATAGCAGCCTGTAAAACTCATCCAAGGTTGCGCGCAGTTGTCCGAAGGTCACATCTTTGTCGATCAGCAGTCCTTCGATCTGATGGAAAAGCGGATACTTTCTTGCGTTTACTTCTTCGTTGCGGTAGACGCGACCTGGTGCAATGATGCGAAATGGTGGCTTCATCTTTTCCATAGCGCGAATTTGAATGGTCGAAGTCTGGCTACGCAACAGCACTTTGTCGCCGGCATCCGTGTAAAACGTATCCTGCGAATCGCGCGCCGGGTGATCGTCCGGCGTATTCAGTGCATCAAAGTTGTAGTACTCCGTCTCTATTTCCGGACCGTCGACAACCGTGAACCCCATGCCCTGCAGGATTTCGATGATCTCTTCCGTCATTTGCGTCAGCGGATGAATGTGTCCGGCGCGCCGACCAATTCCCGGCAGCGTCACATCAATTTTTTCCGACTGCAGTCGCTTATCCAGCTCTAGCTTGTAGAGCGCTTTCTGGCGATCCTTCAGTGCCGTCTCCAGCTCTTGTCTTACGTTGTTGGAGAGTGGTCCAATGCTGCGCTTTTCGTCCGGTGACAATTTGCCCATGCCGGACATGATTGTCTTGAGCTCGGATTTCGAGCCCAAAAACTTCACGCGTGCATCTTCAAGATCGGTGCTGGAACCGGCGGCGTTTATCGCGTCCAGTCCCTGGCGTTTTATTTCCTCAAGCTGAGTTTGGAGCTCGGTTGAACTCACTGGCGTCTCCTTTTGGTTTCGGCTACATACAGGATAGGTGCTTGTCATCTTCAGGACATCGCAGCAGCTGCCAAAAGCATCAAAAATTATCCTGTTGCAGCGTGCCACTTGAGGACCGCGCCAGTGGAATGTAAAAGCGCTAACTTGCGGATTATCTGGGATTGCGCAATTCGCTCGTGCTCTCCATTTGATTTGCTGAAGCGCTCCGCTCCAGATTCCGCCGCAGCGACATACATCATCTTCATCCCTTGAGCTCATCAAGGCTTGCGCTATTGCGCGCTGCGCCCGCTTTTGAAATTAAAGCCCACGCACCTGTATCGTTTAATCTGAAGAGCTACGAAAAGTTGTAGTGATCCCGGCAATCTATTAGAATTCTGTTCAGTACCGTACGGGCAAGGCCAGGAAATTGCGCAAGCAAAAGCAAAAACGAAGAAGCGCCAGGTCAGTTCCAAACACCCGGGTCTCTGTAGTCGTCATTAATTCAGACAATCAGATTCTGCTTGTCAAACATCGAAAGGGACCGCGTCAATACTGGGTGCTTCCGGGCGGGCGCATGGAATACGGCGAGACGTTCTTCGAGTGCGGCGTGCGGGAAGTCAAAGAGGAGACGGGGCTTGACGTCGAAGTAGACCGCATCATTTTTCTCTCGGAAGCAATTGCGCCGGATCGCAGCCGCCACATCGTCAATGTTTTCATGACAGCAAAGTCAGTTGGTGGCATACTGAAATTGGGCAACGAGCCGGTCCTGGCCGGGTTGGAGTTTAAATCCCTAGAAGAGTTGCGGACCATCGGACTTTATCCGCCGGTCTCCCAACAAATTTTAGATTATCTTGACTCTGGCGAAAGCGGTATCAAATTTCTTGGAAACCTCTGGGTTTAGGTTGGCGCATTCATGTATCAAAACAGAATAAAAATTCTCGCTGTGCTTTTGGTGGCAGTGTCGGTCGGCGCATGTACTCCGCCCTTTGATCGCTACATGCTCGAAGGTCAGGCTGCAATGGATAAGCATGAGTATGAGAAAGCACGCGCGACTTTTCACAAAGCTGTTCTTGAAGGGCGTCGCTCCACTAAGTCGAAGGCGAATTTGGTGGCGGCGTTAGAGGCTGAAGTCATCTGCGCTGAGGCGCTTAAACAGTACGGCGACGAAATCACCCTTCTGGAGGAAACTGCTAAAGCCTGCAAGGCAGACCCGGCGCTCGGTCCCGTACGGGCCGCTAAGATTGAAAAGCGGATGGGCGATTTGGAAGCCAGTCAAAGCGATAACGATCATGCATTTGAATATTACAAAAGAGCTTTGGAAACGTTGGAAGGCGCCGGAAAGGCTAGTTCCGCCGACAGTGCCTCTGTTTATATAGCGCTTGGTCAGATGAACAGCAACCGTAAGTCATACAAGGAAGCACGACCATATTTCGAGAAGGGCGTGCTGATCCTTGATGAGGCAAACGAGCCTAGGACTTATATCCAAAAGGGCGCGGCGATGAACGCACTGGCAAATGTTTATCGAGAACTCGGCATGGAGGACCAAGCCGGAGAGCTCGAGGCCCAGGCGAGAGTTTCGCAAATCGGTGGCACGCGTGGGCAAATTCGTAAGATGCTTTCCGGAATCCCGCGTTGAAAATAGTTGGCGATTTTCACGAAGCGGATTATTTTGCGCGCGCGTCGCTTAGCATTGATATGGTTCCATGAGAATACTTGTGCTGGGTGCTGGGTGCTCGGTGCTGTGTGCTGGACGCTCGGCGCTGTGCACTGCTGGGTGCTCGGCGCTGTGCATTGCTGGGTTGTCCGCCGCCGGTTTGCTTGCGTTAGCGCAGTGGAGACTGGACTTTACAAAGTCCACGTTGCCGAACGTTGCAACGATGGGTGGATTAGGAGCCCGTTTTGCCTAATCCAGCTTCGGGCAAATGACACTGGACTTTATAGGCTCTACAAAAGTCCACTTTGCCGAACGTTGCAACGATGGGTGGATCAGGAGCCCGTTTGCCTAATCCAGCTTCGGGCAAATGACACTGGACTTTATAG
>JAKFVQ010000027.1 GCA_021732085.1 Candidatus Obscuribacterales bacterium
CACCGACGTCGCCAACATCGCCGACGACACCAACGTCGCCAACATCGCCAACGACACCAACATCGCCAACAACACCAACGTCGCCAACAACACCAACGTCGCCGACAACTCCAACGTCGCCAACATCGCCGACGACACCAACATCGCCAACAACACCAACGTCTCCGACAACACCAACATCGCCGACAACTCCAACGTCGCCAACGACACCAACATCGCCAACGACACCAACATCGCCAACAACACCAACGTCGCCAACGACACCAACGTCGCCGACGACACCAACGTCGCCAACGACACCAACGTCGCCAACGACACCAACGTCGCCGACAACACCAACGTCGCCGACGACACCAACGTCGCCGACAACACCAACATCGCCAACGACACCAACGTCGCCAACGGTACCCGCTGCACCACTCGGTCCATTGGGACTTGGCTCAAGTTTCAATAACCTAAGCATTCTGAATCTTGGTCCGCAGATCATTCCGAACTCCTGCGCTGGATTCATGATTGTTGGCTTGCCTGACAGTTACATTCAGGCTGAGGCTAACTCGCAGGTTGATATTGCTGAAGACCACGGTATTAAACTGCAGCGAGGACAAATGGTCGCTCGCGGTGGTCGGCATGGACTAAAAGTTAGAACCAAACTCGCCAACATTCATCTCCAACCGAAATCTGTTGCTTTGGTTGAAAGTAAGTCTGGACAGTCCGAGAAAATTACTGTTCTGGAAGACAATTCTGCGCAAGGGGTCGCCGTTCAAGCCGGTGGGCAGACCTATGGCGTGAAGGCTGGTGAGGGTCTGCTCTTGAGCGCTGTCATCGAAGCGAAAGCAAATCGAAGACATACTCATCAAGCAGTGGTATCGAATTACCCCGTTGATGTTTTGAGAGTCGCTGTTCATCTCCCTGAGTTGCTTGAGTACAACGTATTATTCCAATGCACGCCACACATATTCAGAAACAAACTTGAGAAGAAGCCTGGTCCACAACGCGGGCTTGCTGCCGGACCAATCCGCACAAGTTGGAATCCGAATGTGCAGCCCTGCACTGGATGTCTGAAATCTACAGTTGCGCAGTCCCCAGATACTTCCGAGCCTGTTCCTTTATTAACAGGACAAGTACAAACCTGGAACGTGATTCATGATCGCCCGCAGCAAAAGTTGAAACCGAGTGTTCAGGCGACAACCGCAGCGATGCCGCACCAATTCCATATTGCGCCCGGGTCACAGGTGCTTCCGGTAGGCGCGAATCATTATAAGTTTGACCGTGGATCAATCATGGTGAAAGCAAACAGTCCTGTAAGATTCGATACTCCGAACTGTTCAGTTACGGCCCAGACCGATTCGGCAGTTATAATCACCGCCGCCGAAGGAGTGACTCGCGTTCTTGATCTCGTTGACCGCAAGCGCGATACTACCGTGAACATAGGCAAGTTCGTCGCAACACTGCGTCCGGGACTTGAAACTAGTGTCGTGACGAGTCCGCAGACAAGCACGAACGGCGAAGCGCTCGTTTGGTCCGATGGCTTGGCGCGTCGAGATGTCCGCACCATCTTCTTCAATGATAAGTTCAGTGTGGTTGAGTCTGAGTTCTCTTATCTTTCAGCTATGGGAAGGCATCCGCTTCTACGGGAGGCGCGAGCTTCCAAGTCACAAGCCGATAAGAAGCTGTTTGCGCAAATCATGAAGAATGCGGCCAGCATTTTGATGGCTGTGGATAGGCAAAAAGGACCGTATTCTGTGCCTGAAAGATCAACTCAAACTGCAAGTTCTAAACCTGAAGGTACGCAGTAATCTTATGGATAACTGATGCTGCCCGCGGGCTGCTGATGCAATCTAACGGGGCATTGAATATGCAAGACAACGTATCAAGCCCGATTGCTACCCATTTGCTACTGCAAACCGACGATCGAAGTCGGCGGGACGCCGGCGGTCCCAGTAGGAGCAGCCATCAAAGCAGGCTGGAAGCCTGCATCTCCCATTACGTTCCATTCTGCTAGGTTACCGAATCGTGCGGACCGAGGTAATTCAATCCCACCAGAGGGTTATTCTTTTCTCTTCCAGAATTTCTTGGGCGAGATCTTCCAAATCTCCCATACCTTGATCGATTAGATCCGGACAGAAGTCATACAAGTCGGCCGCAAGTGTAGCGGGATCTCGAGGTGCTGTTCGCAAATCGAATTCTACTAAGTCAGTTTCGGCATGAAAGATGTCGATGCCGAATTCATTGTCGTATTGTTGCAAACGTCTGATGATATCTTCTGTTGAAAGGTCGTAGTTGCATGCATCAGTTCGTGCAAGTCGCACGATATCAAACTGATTATTTCCTGGACCCACAACGATCTCTATTCCGGAATTGATATCAGGTCCGAGCCAGTTTGTTGTGCCCATGAAGGCAACGAAACCTTTCGGCAATTCGGATCGAATCAATGAAAGGCAACTGTAAGCAAGGCGTTCCCCTGCCTGAATATCCTCGATGTCGAAGTCGGCATCGTCAGCGTCTCCTGACTCGTTCTGGGAATCGTCGAAATATACGGCAAGCGCTTTTTGAATCGCCGATGCTTCCTTGAGAATAACAGACATGCACTCGTGTGTCGTATCTCGACCAAAATCGATGTGGCTATAGTTCAGAGTTTCACATCCTGTGATGCGAGAAAACATTGGGCCGAGGCTGGATTTCCATTCGCTAGTCATGTTTGCGTTTCACTTTCTATTCTTAGTAGGCAGCTAGCAGTCTTTCGCTTTCTTGTCGTGCTGTGGAGACTAAGGGATTGTCGCTTCCCAGAACCATTGAGCGAATATACAGTTCTTCTTCAAATAACGGCCGGGCATCGGCTGTTACTCCTTGAGCAAGGCAGCAAAGCGCCAGGTCGTGAGCGCTTTGAGCAACGCTCAAATTCGTGTCGCCAAGAACTTCTTTGCGTTTTGCCAACACAGTCCTTAGAATTTCTTCCGCCTCTTGATGGCTGAGCAAAGCATTCAATAATGCGCCGACACTGTTCATCGACTCCAGGGTGTCAGGATGCGATTCGCCGAGAATGTTCTTTCTTATATTGAGTGATTTCTCCATAAGTGGCAATCCCTCTGCCAATTGAGTGTCATCACCCATGGTGCCCTTCTTGAAGCAGAGCTTGCCAAAGTCGTGCATTGATTGCGCGGTATCCGGGTGGTTCTCGGTGAGTGTCGTTTTACGTATGAAGAGTCCCTGGCTCAGGTTGCGCTTCGCATCATCAAAGTTATCCAGTGCAAGATTGAGGCAGCCGAGTTGGTTAAACGCTGCTGCAGTTTCAGGATGGCGTTCTCCTAGAGTCTTCTTGCGAATTGAAAGGCAATGCTCAAGAAGCGGTTGAGCTTCTGCGTAGCGTCCCATTCTCTCTAACAAAGTACCGTAGTGGAGCAATGTTTGTGCATAGATCGGATGGTCTTCGCCGAATCTTTCTTTGCGGAAGCTCAGCGCCTGCGTAAAGAGATTCTCTGCTTGAGCGAGCTTGTCTTGTTTCAAATACAGCACAGCAATGTCGCTTTTGCTTTGTGCAACATCGGCGTGCTCATCACCGAAGATCTTCTTCCTCATGCCGAATGCCCGTTCAAGCATGATGGTGGCATCGTTGTACGCGCCTTGAGCCACATAGAGAAGACCGAGATCGTGGCAAGTCTGCGCGGTAGCACGGTGCTCGTCTCCCAGAACCTGACGCCGCATTTCGAGCGCTTCTGTCAAAACTCTTTTCGCTTCTTTGTAATTCGCTCGTCTGATGTACAACTGCCCGAGATCATTTAGTGTGTTTACTGTGTCAGGATGGTTCTGACCGAGTGCCATCAGTCTGCGTACAAGCGCTTGTTGAAAGGTCTCCTCGGCATCGCCATACTTACCGCGTTGCACAGAAATTAAAGCTAGTTTGTGCAAGATTTCGACCACGGCAAGGTGTTCGCGACCCATTACTTCCTCTAAAGTTGGAAGGGCCGCGCGGTAATGTTTTTCTGCCTCAGCATATTTGCCTTGTTCATAGAGGCGATTTCCATCCTGTGTGAATGCTTCCGAGAATGGCTGTTCCACTGTCGCTTGTGTATCGAATCCGAAGCTCGGAGTCATAGGTAGACCCTTCGCTTCCATTTCCATTAATCGCTCTGTCGAAGCATCGAGCTGTTCGACTGGTCTTGCGCGTTCGGCTTCTTCAATTAGCTGACGCGCTTCTTCATCTCGCTGGAAATCTATCTTCTGGATTTCTGCACTGCTCTGTCTGTTCATCCCGCTCAGTGCAGCGAGCTTTCGTTCAGCAGCTTCTTTAGCAAGCGTCTTGCTGTCTACTGAACCGCTAGCGGCAGCAGCCGCTGCTTTTTGTGACTCTTCGGCACGACGCTTGGCTTCTTCCTCATTACGGCGTCTAGCCTCTTCCGCTATGCGGCGTTTAGCTTCTTCATCGGCGTTTCGCTTAGCGTCTTCATCAGCTTTGCGTTTTGCCTCTTCTTCGGCACGACGTTTAGCTGCTTCTTCATCGGCTCTGCGTTTTGCTGCCTCTTCCTCAGCGCGACGTTTGGCTGCTGCCTCTTCTTCAGCGCGCTGCTGAGCTTCTTCCTCTTCTCTTCGCGTATCATGGCTGGAGCCTCCGCCGAAAAGATTTCCAAATAATCTTGCCTCGGCTTCCTTAGCCTCCTTATCGCGCAATTCATCTTCTGTGAGTTCTCTGGCGCTTTCTGTCTGTCGCTTTTCTTCGTCCTCTTTCATGCGCCGCTCGGCGTCTTCTTTCATTCGCCGATCATATTCTTCTAATTGACGCTCTGCTTCTTCCTGCAAGCGCCTTTCTTCTTCCTCTTCGCGGCGCCGTTGCTCCTCTTCCTGCCGAATTCGTTCTTCGGCTTGACGTTTGCGCTCAGCCTCTTCGGCTTGACGTTTGCGCTCAGCTTCTTCGGCTTGACGTTTACGCTCAGCTTCTTCGGCCTGACGTTTGCTCTCGGCTTCTTCGGCCTGACGTTTGCTCTCGGCTTCTTCGGCCTGACGTTTGCTCTCGGCTTCTTCGGCTTGACGTTTGCGCTCAGCTTCTTCGGCTTGACGTTTGCTTTCAGCTTCTTCGGCTTGACGTTTGCTTTCAGCTTCTTCGGCTTGACGTTTGCTCTCGGCTTCGTCGTCCTGACGTTTGCGCTCAGCTTCTTCGGCTTGACGTTTGCTTTCAGCCTCTTCGGCTTGACGTTTGCTCTCGGCTTCTTCAGCCTGACGTTTGCTTTCGGCTTCGTCGTCCTGACGTTTGCGCTCAGCTTCTTCGGCTTGACGTTTGCTTTCAGCTTCTTCGGCTTGACGTTTGCTCTCGGCTTCTTCAGCCTGACGTTTGCTTTCAGCTTCTTCGGCGACACGTTTGCGCTCGGCTTCTTCGGCTTGCCGCTTGCGTTCAGCCTCTTCCTTCTCCTTATCCGCGTCCGAATCGGATTTGTTATGCTCGGCTACTTTCTGACCGAGCTGATGCACTGGAACTGCTTCCCATCCTGGACCCGAGGGCATCTCCATTCCGGGAAAGGCCGATGCGCCGGTTGCAGGCGTCGCCGGTTGCGAACTCGAAGGTAAGAAATCTTGTTTGGCAGTCGGTTGTGCGTCGTTTCTGATGTTAATATCGCTCTGGATAGTGCGTCCCAGAAGTGGTGAACTTGGATTGCTCGCCATGATTCGCTTAACGCCGTTGACGATGTCATCGTCATTCATGAACGAAAGCGCGAACTCAATTGCTTTAGTTGCTTCTTGATTGTGTCCGATAAGGGGTAGCAGTTGAGCAGCGATATGTACTTCAGTCGCCTTCGACTGCTGTTCGAGTTGGCTGTTCAAAGCCTCAAGCGCGATATTCGATTGCATTTCAGCAAGAGCCCGTTGCTCGCGGAGCGCGTCTTCTTGTTGCTTCTTCGTGATCAAGTTGTGCTGATCGAGTAATTCTTTCTGCCTCTCGAGCATCAGCTCAAGATGGCTATTGAGCGTCTCTTTGAATGCAGTAATAGTCTTTTCCTGCTGCCCTTCCATCCACTCGGTGTATTTTTTGAAAGTTTGCATGATGACGAAACATAGTCCGCCCACTGCACCGGCTACTATTATTGCTGCTGCCAATTCCATTCTGAGACATTCCTGACTGTCTAGGTGATACTTATCGGACGTAGGGCGGCGAACCCCGCGCATGCGCCCCTACGCGCTTACGTACCCCGGAAAAAGGAGGGTTAATCGCTGTTTGCCAGGTGGCGATACAGTTTCAGATAAATCGGGCTGTTTTCAGCCGATTTCCTGCAAGAGTCCCCTTCAGGTGGTGGACTGCGGTGCGAGTTTACGTTTTTGTGCTTGCTCGTCGTATCGCCGATTGATAATTGCTCGCCGGTCCAGCGTGAATTCTGGATCTCTGTAGGGAACAGCTGATATGGTAGCCAGGCGGGCGATCTCCTCATCCTCCATATCGAAATATTCGAAATCATTTTGCCCTGATTGTTTTGGAATGAAAGCGATGGTGCCGCCTGTTTTCTTTCCGACAATCGCTGTGCGGGCAATTTGAAAACCTGCATCGAGAAACGCTCCTCTAACCGCAGTTGCCGCACTATAGGTCAGCACTGCGCCCTGTTTTGGGAGTAGCATCTTCTGATAAAGCAGGAAGATGTCCAAGGTCCACAATTGGGGCACTTTATTGGGTGAAAAGGGATCATGAAAAACGAGATCATAGTCCTCGTCGGAGCTTTTTGTTGCAATCATCGTGGAAAGTTGATCCGGCAGGGAGCGATTGTGTAATCGCAGTTCCACACTTAGGTTGCCATAACTAACTCGTTTTTGCAGTTCGAATTTCTCTGCGAGTCTGCGAAATTTGTCATAGCGGAGCACTACCGGTAGTGCTTCGATTAGATCCGGATTGATATCTATTGCATCAATGGTTATCGCGCATTTTATATTTCTTTCAATCGCTTCGGCCAGAAGTACAAAGCTGTTATAACCGAGGCCGAAACAAGCATCCACAAGATGTAGATGCCCGGTTCTTTCCAGGTGCTTCAGAACGCCAGAGGCTTGAACATAGCTCAGCAGAGCTTCTGTGTAAGCGCCGGCTCGATTGTGATAAAGCTCGCGAGTTTCGCTGTCTTGCAAGCTGAGTGATCCATCTGCTGTTTCGACGAATTGCACGGAAAATCCTTAGTTAATTGCGGCGGCGCGCTTTTCCATTGGCGCAGCTTCTGCGTCTCTGCCGGCGGCTCTCAGCAACGCGGCATAATCTTCAAGGCATGTTTTGACGAGATCGCCATTACTGCCGCACTCGGATTCGGCCAATGATAAGGCTTCTTTTGCGAGGGCTTCGCCTTCGGCAATCTGCCCCTTCGCTGTATAGACGCGAACCATATTGCACTCAGCTAAAATCAGTCCGGATTTCTCCTTGCCACCACAAACGCGCGCTACTTCCAGCTGCTTCGCGAAATATTTTTCTGCTTCCTTGAATTTCTGTTGTTGAACGCAAGTTGCGGCAAGCAGTCCATACATCGCAGGCAGCGCCGCTGCGTTTTTTCCTGATGCGGACTCGCGTAGTTCAATTGCTTTTTTGATCAGTTTTTCTGCAAACGCGTTGTGGTTATGCTGATTGCATAATGCTGCTGCTGCATTGAGTCGGTAGATAACCTGTTCGTATGTCTCCGGATCTCCGCCATGTTTCATGGGCTCCGGTGCCTCAGCCAGAGCAGCTTCCGCCATGCGCTCCAACTCGGAATTGCTAACTCCATAATTCTGCGTCAATTCATTTTGGATAATTCGTTGTTGTTTAAGTCGGGCTTCCTGCATTCCGAGGTAGTTGCCTTGTCTTTTGTAAATGCGGGCAAGCAACTCAAGCGTCTTGCTCTGGGTCATTTCATCGTCGTTCGTTTTCTCAGCCCATTCCATTGCTTTGATCGCGGACTGCTCTGCGTCTTTCAATTTCCCGCGATCGAAAAACACTTGTGCGCTGTACATATTTTTTTGCCAGCCATATTTGACGAAAGTGGGGTACGCATAGCTTGCTGCAAATGCCAACAACAGTGCAGCAATCAATCCCCAAGTCACCATTTTGCTAATAATTCGATGGCGCCGGGCGAATTCCCTTTTGACCATGGCGACCCGGCCACTAAGGCTTGGATTGGCATTGGTCGAAGATGATTTCAATTTCTGGATATCATCTATAAAATCATTGAGGTCGTCATATCTGTCCGCCGGATTCTTTTCCAACATCCGGAAAACTATCTCTTCGAGCCTCGCCGGAATCTCCACATGTGGTGCAACCTCGCCAAACGGACGCGGGATTTCGGTGATGTGCAGGCGCATTGTATCCATCGCAGTCTTGCCCATATGGGCAGGACGCCCGACCAGCGATTCGTAGAGAACAGTCCCCAGTGAATAAATATCGGAGCGCTTGTCCAAGGTCTTTCCCTGGCACTGCTCCGGGCTCATGTAGAGCGGGCTGCCAAACACTTCACCTGTTTGTGTGAGACGTTGGAGTGAATCCTCCCCATCAAGAACTTTGGCAATCCCAAAATCAACTATTCGTGCAAAGTCGTTTCCGTCCGGCCCATCTGAAAGCATTATGTTACTCGGTTTCATGTCGCGATGAAGTACTCCGACATGATGTGCTGCTGCCAGACCGGATGCAACTTGAATGAAAATATCAATCGCGCGTTCGTAAGAGAGGCGCCCAACAACTTCTAATTCGTCCTGAAGACTGCGCCCGTCGACAAGATCCATGACCAGATAGACTTGTCCGTTTGGCTCCATCCCGAAATCATGGACCTGTACAACATTCGGATGTGAGAATGTGCCTGCGATCCACGCTTCTTGTTGAAAGCGTTTTAGAGAATTTTGATCCGTCGCCAGATGCGAAAACAAAACCTTTAGAGCGAGCATGCGTTTCATCAGCGTATGCTCGGCCTGATAGACGGAACTCATTCCACCTCGACCAAGCAGCGAAATAATCTTATATTTGTCAGCGAGTGTTTGGCCGATTAATGGATCGTCAATGCTGTCAAACTCGGCTTGGTTAAAGTTGCGAGTCGTGGGCGCTGACTTAGCCGATACGTTGTTTAGTGGTTCTTGCTGGCTGCTCACTTAATGAGTTTATGCCTTATTTCGATAACTCAAGTACTATCTTACCGAAATTCTTGTTTTTATCCATGAATTCATGTGCTTCTGATGCTTGTGCCAGCGGGAGAACCTTGTCTATCATGGGTTTCAGGAGCCCTTTCTCAATAAGAGGGGCAATGTGATTCTCGAGAGTCCTTGTTGCGAGGATTTTCTCTTCGAGCGGGCGCATCCTTAAAGTCGTACCTTTAATCGTGACCCTCTTTCTAAGCACTTGTCCAAAGTCCACATCGCAATGCAGACCGCCCACAAGACCAACGACGATGATTCGTCCTTTTGTCGCAACGCAGTGGACATCTTCATTTATATAGTGTCCGCCAACGAGTTCCACGATAATGTTGGCGCCGGCGCCTTTGGTTATGCTCTTAACTTGTTCGGCGAACTTGCCGTCGCGAATTATCAATCCGTGGTCGAGCCCGCAGCTTCGCGCGCGCTGGATCTTTTCTTCTGAGCGCGCGGTACCAATTACCTGTGCGCCAAATAGCTTTCCTAGTTGCAGCGCTGCGACACCAACACCGCTGCCGACCGCGTGAATCAAGACAGTTTCGCCTGAGGCCAGGACGCATTGGCTCACCATTGCGTCATATGCTGTGATGAATACTTCCGGTACAGCGGCGGCTTCCACAAAGGAGAGGTTAGCGGGCATGCGGGCCACGCAACGCGAATGAACAATTACAAAATCAGCATAGGTGCCACCACCGGCGATGCCGAACACTTTGTCGCCCACCTGCAAGTGTTCGACGCCGGGACCGAGCTCGTCAATAACTCCTGCAAACTCGAGCCCAGGAATATCTGGTGGCGAATCGGGCGGGGAAGGATAGTGTCCCATTCGCTGCATTGAATCGGCGCGGTTGACGCCGGCAGCTTTAACACGCACTCGCACTTCACCCTTTCCTGGCTGCGGATCTGCTGCTTCCTCCATCTGAAGTACTTCCGGCCCGCCTGGACGCTTTATGACGATAGCGCGCATTAATTCACCTCAAAAAGGGCTATTTAAACGACAAGCCAGCCTTGCGGCCAGCTTGTCGAATAGTATATCTAGCTTATCGCTTAAGTAACCGTTATTGCTTACTTACCGACTGCGTCTTTGCCGAGCTTTTCAGTGCCCTTGACGACGGCTTTGCCAGCGCCAGCTGTATCTTTGACAGCATCTTTGGTTACTGTTTCGCCGCCCTTAACTACGTCTTTGGTCACGCCAGCGGCGCCTTTGACGGTGTCCTTGGTAACGCCAGCGCTACCCTTGACCACATCTTTGGTGACACCAGCAGTACCTTTAACGGCATCTTTGGTAGCGCCGGCGCTACCCTTGACCACGTCTTTGGTTACGCCTGCGCTGTCCTTGACGACATCTTTTCCAACTTTAGCGGTGCCCTTAGCTGCATCGCCAAGACCCTTTTCGGTTGCTTTGACAGTGGCTTCGGTGCCTTTTACAACTCCTTTAGCGCTGTCTTTGATTACGGCTTCGCTGCCTTTGGTAAGAACGGCTGCGCCTTTTTTCAATTCGACTACTGCCTTCTTGAATTTTCCAGGCTCCTTAGCACCGTCAGTAACGGCCTTGTCTTCGTCCGCCTGGACAGCGGGCATGATGGCAAGCGACGCAATTGCTGCCAGTACAAAGAACTTTTTGTCCATGACTTCCCTCCCGGTCATCAAATAATTTGAACTTTTCCAGTATACCGAGTTATGGATCCTGCATCCCGGAAAAGAGGCAATTATGTGGTAATTTGACGTGGTTAAGCTACCGGTCACCGGAAACGATGTCAACTGAGAACAGCCCCGCGACAAATGGGCCAAATAAAGCTGAGAACTGTTCATTAATTGCATGGGTGGGATATGGTCCCGACGGTTATGAAGAGCTGACACTGAGTTCGGTGGCAGAGGCAAAAGAGAAGCTGGCAAAATATCCCGTAAATTGGATAAATGTCGAGGCTTGCAAGGACCCGCAGATATTTGATCAGTTCCGGATTGCATTCAACCTCCACGAACTTGCTGTTGAGGATTGCACTACTGTTCACCAGCGTTCGAAGGTTGAGGATTACAAAACACACTTATTCATTGTGACGCGGATGCCGCTGAATGTTGAGACCGGTCATACCGAACAGCTAGGCATGTTTCTTGGAGAGAGATTCGTTCTCTGTTTTCAGGATGAGGAAGGCGGCGATTGCCTTGATACTGTTCGCGACCGCATCAGAAGAGGCTACGGGGCTATAAGAACGCAAGGCAGCGATTACCTCTGCTATGCAATTATCGATGCTGTTGTTGATGCCTATTTCCCTGTTTTGAATAATCTCAGCGAACGAATTGACGGTTTGGAGGATGAGATCCTCGAATCGGATCGCAGGGATATTTCTGCTGAAATTCACAAATTGAAACGCGAAGTCCTGACGCTTCGACGTGCGGTTTGGCCGCTGCGCGACGCCATCAATACCCTTGTGCGCGACAGCCATCCATTTCTGTCTGATACCACACGAATTTATTTGCGAGACTGCTACGATCACATCGCGCGAATAATCGATCTCGTTGAGATGTATCGAGAATTGACTATAGATATGATGGATATTCACTTGAGTATGGTGAATAACCGAATGAACGAAATCATCAAAGTGTTGACCGTAGTCACGACCATCTTCATTCCGCCTACATTCATTGCAGGTGTTTATGGAATGAACTTCAATCCTGAAGCGTCTCCATTCAATATGCCGGAGCTAAACTGGTACTACGGCTATTTCGGTGCCATAGGACTAATGGTCTTCACCTCGATTGCAATTCTGGCTTTTCTCAAATTGAAGAAGTGGATTTAGAATTCGCCTTTTATTCCCATTCTATATCTTCTGTAGTAGTGGGCATCAGTTAGGCTATGATTCTCGTACGTGGGCATCTTAAGTTGAAATCGGCTTCCGGGTTCAAGTATTTTGCCATCTAGCGTTGGTACTCCGCTAGCAGTTTTGCCCCATGGCAAAATGCGCCCGATCACATCTGGTCCGCGATCACCTACGTCTTCCCAAAATATGATTTTGTCTCCAGGCTTAATTTCCTGTTTGCCGCCTTCGATTGGCTTGTCGTTAATTACTGGTCTGAACATTCTTGTCGATTCAGTCATCACAATCTTGCCGGTCTTATCTACGTTTACCACTGGCAAAGCCGTTGGACCATCAGCTAGATTCATTGAAGATCGCAAGCGCCACATCAGATCATTTAAGTGAATTTCCGGTGCGAGTTTTTGAATGCACGAATGGCCCTGCATTTTTTCCACCAACGCGAAAAGTATGCGTGCATTGCGATCGATGACTGTGGAATTATGAAGCGGACGACGTCGAAGGTCGAAGTGCTTTTGCCCCAGAAGAACTATAATTAGGAAGGACGGTAAATATTGAGAGGAGCCGCCATTATGAAAGTGCTAATAGCTGCCGACGAATCGGAATTCTCTCGCTCCGCATTGAACTCCGTTCTTGCACGACCCTGGCCGCCGCAAACGGAATTTCTGATCCTCAGTGTTGTGCCTTACATTCCTCCAGCCTATGGTGACTGGCAATTGGGATATGCGCATTCAGCCAAAGAAGCGCAATCTGCGCTGAATAAACTCCATCTCGATACGGTAACTGAATATGAAAACTTGCTGCGTCAGACCTTTCCTGATAGTCAAATCGAAGGAAAAGTAGTAACAGGCAGCGTTAGGGATTGCATTGTCGATGAGGCTGAAAGCTGGCAAGCCGATCTGATAGTGATGGGATCTCATGGGCGCACAGGGATGAGCCGCTTCCTCTTAGGTAGCGTCGCGGAGTCAGTTCTTGGTCGTTCGCCTTGTTCAGTAGAGATTATCAGGACTAGCAAAGCAGCGGCAGTATAAATGCGGCTATACGGATTCCGGTGAAAGAGCTTAAGACTGCAAGGAAGTATAGAATCTCGTGGTATCCATGGTAGTAGGACAGCGAGCTTTTGAGGGTTAGCATTTATGAAAGGCAAATCCATACTGTTAGCACTGAGTGGCTCTCAACAGTCTCGATATGCGACCGAGGTATGCTGGAAATTAGCCACACAGTTCCAGGCGAAGATTACTGCGCATCACGTCGTTGATTCTCACAGCGCCTGGGAGTTTCTTGGTCACGAAAAACCTGGATATCTAAAGTCAGACAGGTACTTGAATGCGTATCAGGCACTCTGCAAATCGCTGTTTTGCTTGGGCGAAGAACTAGCTGAGGCATATGCAAGCGAAGCGAAGAAACGCGGCGTTGATGACGTTTGCATTGTGGATGAAGGTAATCCGATCGATCAGATTTGCCGGCGCTCCCGTGATCATAAGTTGGTCGTGATCGGCCACCGTTCGCATAGTGCGGTCGAGCACTCGATTAATGCTAATGAGGATGCGGCGGTGCCTCATGCCGCTGGACAATTCATGCGACTATCGATTGCCGAAGCCCTTAGTAATGAATGTCCCAGACCTCTGCTGATTGTGCAGGATGAGTGCAGCGTCTGGACTTCAATGACAATTTTGATTTCGATGGATCACGTCAATGAGATTTTCATCAATTCCTGTCTCGATATGGCGGATGGGCTGAAGATCAAGCCGGTGCTGATGTGCATATCCAGCGGTGAGCATGAGGAAAGTCCTGAAAGCTTTATCAAAGATCTCAGGGAATCCAATTCCCGCCTAGCCACAATTCCAATGGCTGTCGCTCCAGCGGATAGTCGGATATCGATTCATGCAGATAAATGGTTTGTACCTGACGGTGTAACTGTAGATAAAAAGCAGTTCCAGAACACCTTAGTTGTTATCCCAACCAGGAAAGTAGCCAATGAGCGGATAACGGTTGTCGATAGTTCGCCTGCATTTTTCGTTCGCAATTTGACTTTGCCTTCAATTCTCTTGTGGCCGGAAGAATATTCGTACTCCCTTTCTGCTGCCGAAGAGAGTAAAGCCGTAAGCCGTAAGTAAAGGTGCTGCCATCTAGCTGGGAATTGCAGGCTCAGCAATTTCCAAGTTTATAACCGGCGCCGGCTATGACTTCGATAATTCTTTCGCCCAATTGTTGGCGGATGCGTTTGACTGTTGTGCGCAGAGCTTCCGAACTTACATCACTGTTTGAGGGCCAAACCCTAAGGAGCAGATCGTTCGCTTTGAAAATTTGTTGCGGGTGTCTTGCCAAAAATTCCAGTAGCGCAAATTCGCGTGGGCGCAGTTTAACTTGTTTTCCTTCAATATTTGCCGAAAGACTAGTTGGATTCAGGACGCAATCTCCTATCCTGTAGTAATCGCAAATCATGCCCGGCCGACGGAGTAAGGCACGCACTCTTGAACTCAGCTCCCTTAAACTAAAGGGATTGATAAGACAGTCGTCAGCGCCGGCATCAAGGTATTCGCTCCGCTCTTCAATCGTTGCACATTGGGTCAGCACTATGATCGGAGCCGTCCCGCTTTGTCGGTACCATTTCAAAAGTGACAGCGCCTGCTTACTGTTAGCCTTCCAGCTGAAAATGATAAGGTCATAGCAGCCACGTTCCAACCAGTGCCTGGCTTGCTCGCCGGCATGAATAATTTCGATATCGTGGTTGTCTTTTCTCAATTGAGAAGAGACTGTTCCGGTCAGGATTTCATTGTCTTCAATGAAAAGTATCTTTGCCATAATTGCACCAACTCCGCCACTTCTCATTTTCTGATTATTTCGATTAGGAGCAATGTTGAGTTATGCAGTTAGTCTTGTGCGGATTGCTAAGCACTTTGCGGTTATCCGCCAGCATAGCTCCAATGGTGATAGTCATTCGCGATAGGACCCCTTCCGTCGCCGTGCTGCCAACCAGCGTTGCGCAGAGCCCGCTGGACAATAGGGTTGTTCCAGTTTTTGATGTCCATAGCTCCGGTGCTTTGATGGCGAGAAGCGCCCACCCTAGCCGCAATGCGTGCTGTTCTGACAGCCGACTGTTGCTGGCTATTTGTTCTTCCGGCCGGATTGTAACTGCCCGCATCGTTTTCAGGTTGTATTGGCACGCCGTTTCTTGTTGCTTCCTCTTGCGCACGAAGGAATGCCAGCCCGGCGGCGCGTGGAAGCCATAGTGGGACGTTTGTTTTGAGGGTGAATTCGCCACTTGCATTCATGTAGCGGATGTTGCCGTTTGTGCCGATGAGCACTGCATCCGGGTGCCTGCTCATCACTTCTCGCACATACGACTGTTCGAGTATGCCCTTGCTGATTAGTTCTGGATCTGAGATCGATTTACCTTTCCAGTATGCCGCCCCTGCTGTGTCTCGTGGTGCGTCAGGAGCCGAGCGGCGGTCTCCGCTGTAATCGCGTGGGACTATAGGCGTCAGAGTTTTCGGCCAGACTTTTGACTCTGGCGTTAACTGAATATCTGGAGTTGGGAACCAATCTTTCTGGGCGGCCGGTTTATTCGTCGGCTTGTTATTCGGCACGGGATCCACGGGCACTACAAATGGTGGCAGTGTCGGCAGGGTGGGTAGGGTCGCTCCATCTGTAGGAATTGCCTCTCTTCGTTTTGGTGGTTCAAAACTCGTTGGCGACTTCTGCTCTGAGGCTGGCTTTGAGTCTTGCTTTGGCTCTGGCTTCGAATCGGACTTTGAATCTGGCTTTGAGTTTGGCTTTGAATCTGGCTTCGAATCCGACTTAGAGTCTGGCTTCGAATCTGGATTCGAATCCGACTTAGAGTCAGGTTTCGAATCCGACTCCCGCTTCGTCGGTGGGGTATTCGCGGGGGGATCGTCGAAGAGCGGCGGACGGTACACATCAGGTAGATTTTCCTGAGGAGCTGATGATGTACCCGAATTGGCTTTCTTCTCTGGATTGCTGTTTGATTGAATTTCGATCTTCGGCAAAGCGTTCAGGCTCTCATTTAGCGGCTTGTCTTGCTTCGGCAGATTGTGAATTTTGAAACGCGCATTCAATGCAGGATCCATGAGATCTTGCATTGATGAATTCATATCATCAGCCGTCTTCGTGCGGCTGTTGTTTTCAAACAGTTTTTCCATTTTTGTTTCTGTATTAAGACGCATTCCCTTTAAGAGGAAGGTGCGCCGAATGAAAAGGAAGCTTGGGAACACCTCTATCTTTGGCGGAGATCCGGTGCGCTATTCCCAGTAATAACTTAGTTAGCAGAATGTAATTTAGATGGAGTGGCATCGCAGTGGCAAGCAGATTAAATCTTGCTGGAAATCTGTTCAGACTTTTCGTGGTGAAGTGATCTTGGCTCACTTCTTGTTGAACCCAACTTTATCGACTGCCACTTTTGGAGTTGCCTCAAAATCGAATAATTGACAACTGTTTTTTATGTCGTATACGACATATTCGTGGAGGATATGTCGTATACGACATATTTGACAACTGTTTTTTATTCACTTCCGCGGTGTCGGCAAGAAAGAAGCATCCCTGATCGGCGATCTACTTACTAGTCTAAATGAGACTAGTAAGTAGATCGCCAAAAATAGATCCCAGCGAATTAAGCTGAAAAACATTGCTCCTTAATACCAAGCAGATCCGGCGTTCCGGTCTAAGCGCAGACAGGAAGGACTGCTCGCGTTGGGGCAAGTAGATCCTCCGGAGCGAAAGAAGGGCGCGCCCTTCTCGAAGCAGGCTCCAAGTCTGCACTTCCATTGCGCGCCTGTTCGGCTACGTTGCGGGCTTCCATTGCGGGCTTCCATTGCGGGCTTCCATTGCGGGCTTCCACTCTGCGGGCTTCCATTGCGGGCTTCCATTGCGGGCTTCCACTCTGCGGGCTTCCACTCTGCGGGCTTCCACTCTTCAGGCTTCCACTCTTCAGGCTGGAAGCTTGCGCTCCCATGGCTAGTTCATGTTTGGATCTTCAAGCTGGCATAACACCCAGCAGTTTCTGCGCACCGATTCATCGAGAAATAGGCATAGCTCGATTCCAGCTTTGGCTTGCTGTCCGTTTGCCGCCTGCTGAGAATATACTTCGACAAATTTTGAGTCGTGGAGCAGATGCGAGAATCTTGCTAGTTGTTCGCCTCGCAATAGGGAAGTGGGGCGTGATACCAATTTCAACCACCAGGGATAGGTTTCCATCGTTGGTGGTTTCACCAGAGCATGGATGAATGACTCGCATTCCTTGAGCATGTGAAATTGAGGATCAATATAATGACCGGCTTCAAAAATACTTTTGCTCGGGAAGAGATAGCTTGTTTTAATTGTTGCTTTGCCGCAAGTGCTCAAGCATTGTCCGAGAATTTGATCTGCAACAATCGCTTGCGCCGCCGCTGGTTGCCGTGCCACTGAATTTGGCATCGGCAGGTAAATCCGTTTGAATGTGTCCGCATCAATTGCCCCGAGGTTCAACTTCATTTGCCTGTCCTCGACAAAACAATCTTAATCCGGTCGGCTTCTTTAACTCGTCCCGTTTTTTCATAAATTTTCACCAACAGAATCAGTGCTCTCGATGCTGATGATTCATCACCATCTGATTGCGCTAGCACATCCTTACACAGCTGTTCTGCTAGATCCATTTGCGCCATTTCTTCGCACTTTGTTGCTGCGAAGATCTTCATCGCGCTCGGCTTTTCCAACCAATCGAGTTCGCACAAAATTCTTTGCTGACATGCTGTTGCTGCTTGCTCGTTATTCAATATGCGATAGTTCGTCAACAAGTGAATTGTCGTTTCGCACAGGTCCTCAGAATTTCTAGACATAGCCTCTTGCACGCGTCTAATTCGCTCGAAAAGATCAGTTGCGCCTTGATAGTTGCCCATGGTTTCATGACACATCGCCAGGTTCTTGAGTAGATCGGTCATTTCGGCCGGGCTGACGTCATCGCAAGTTTTGGCAGCGCGATAGGCTATGTTGAAGAGATTCAGCGCTTCTTCAGGTTGCTTATCTTGAAGAAGTCTTTTCGCAAGTATCGTCGCATTTCTGATTCGATCCAGTACTTTGAATTTCGGGTGATTATCCGAAGCAGCTCGCACAAAACGCATTAGTCTTAGTCCGAGATCGGGCTCCCTCTTTGGAATCGCTATCGCTTTGTCTGACAAGATGATTCCGAGCCTGAACAAGCTTCTCAGTGTGTCCTGATGGAATGCCCCTAGCGTTACACATCGTCTAAGCCACGCGTAGGTGGCTCCAATTTCGTGCGGAGTGAATCTTGCATTTCCATCCCACGCGGAGTAAATTCGTTTGAAAGCATTAGCAATATCGACGTCTGTTCTGATTTCATCTTCGAGCTGATCGTGTTCTTCAAATACGAATCTAAAATCAATTTGTTTGATAATCGGATAAGCTTTCTCGAAGAGTTCTTGATTCTTTTTCAAAACATCGTTGTATGCAACCGGCATCTGCTGCTGATAGATCGCTGCGATGCGGAGCTTCAATGAGGTGAAAAACTGCTCCCATTGAATGATGATTTGCTGCCATCCAGGTTCGAGCAACAGGTTCTTGGTGACGATTTCTGGTTGGACATCCGGCGCAAGAGAAAGCGAGCGGTCCTGCTCGAAGGCGCTTGAGCCTTGCATCATGTCGTCAATCATTGAAAGAGGCGAAGATGATGTTGTTTTGATTTTTGCTAGAGCTTCCGGGCTTATGTTCGCGCGTGCTTCCCGCATAGCTTCCGGATCAGACTGCGCGACAGCAGCCGCTGCTGCTGCTGCTTGAATATCTGCAATCGTAATTCTTTGCGGGACGGCAGCAAGTCTCAATCCAGGTGGGAAGAGCTGCCCGCTCGGAGTAACGTTCAGTTCAGCTCCACCAGCGGTCGCGTCCGGTGCTTGCTCCGTCGCGGCTCCGCCTGATGACTCTTGGTTGTCGCTTTGCTCAGCGTTTTGTTCTTTTGACTCTTTTGGACCTTCCGTATTCGAGCCTTTTTGAATTTCCGAAAGCGTGGATTCGATTTCGCTCAATTTGGCTTGTGTGCTTTCGTACTTTTCTTTTGCTGAAGTAATACATTGCATCGCCTTGTCAGCTTCTTCTTGAAGGCTTGCCGAATTCGCAGCGGAAGCATCGTTGCTTTGTGCCAGTTCTAATCCTTTGCTGGCTAAGAGCGCTGAATGCTCTGAAAGCGCGATCGCTGATTGAGCTAATTCGGCTGCAAGACCTAATAATTGCCTGGCCGCGTCCAATTTGATGGCGGTAGCGGCCGAACTTTCCTCCGCTTTTTCATCAGTTTGATCCGGCGCAAAATTCTGTTGAGGTAGCTCTTGTGTATCGACAGGTTTGTGGGCTGTTTTATTGGCTTTCTCGAGTTGGTCATCCAAATAAAGTTGCGCGTCCAAGGGCTCTGTGTCGGCCATCGCGCTGTCTTTGAATTCGGACTCGTCGGCTTTCTTGTCTGCTGGTCTCGGTTTCTCCATCCTCGGCAACTTCGCAGTTGCCGTAAGGAGGTGAGAAATTGCTTGCATGTCGGTGAGCGTGCGCGACCCGGTTCTAATGATCGGGATTTCTTCAGTATGGTTGTGCGGTGAGCGCTCGCGTTCCTCTACTGCCGCCTGTTTCGTCGCATTGTAGGCTTTGGCATAGAGACCTTCCGGCGACTTGCCTTGCATTTGAACGAGCATGGCAGCGGTTTGTAGAACGCCCATAGTGTCAGGGTGGTTCGGACCTAAGCTCTGTACGCGAAGATCGTAGATTTCCACGTACATTCTTTCTGCATTTGCCAGATCCTCATGTTGCTTATAGAGGCTGGCCAACAATTCCATAATGCGTGTACGTTCCTCTACGTCTACAGTTTGCAAGTAGAAGTAAAGTGTCTTTGGCTGATCAGTGTCGTTGAGCTTGATGTACTTGCCAGCCAGGTTAAGCAAGGACCGGATTGCTTGGAATCTTTGATCGGGCGTTTCGGCAATTTTAAGTGCCTCAGCCAGCTTCTCTTCTGACTCAGGTAGTTTGTCGGAATTCAAGAATTCGATTCCGCTCTTGTTCAATTTTTCGAACTGAGTCAGTTCCTCTTCGGCCATCTCTTAATTTAACCAGCCCGGAAACTCATTAATGTCGTCAAGCGAAGATATAATCTTCCACTCTTAGATTGATTTGCCCAGCCGCCGACGATGATAAGCCCCGAAATGCTATTTTTCAGTGCTTTTACGCAGCTTATTGTCAACCGCTTAAAGTACAAAGTCTTCATCTTGCCTTAACAAATTTCGGGAACCTCAACCCTCTCCACCCGTCATTTCGATCTGTGACACATCAAAAGTAATGCGATAAATGTATCTCCGCTTAGCGGGGGGCTGTTTGGCGCCCCGTTGGTTGACTTATATTCAAGCGCATCTAGGAATCAGGGAACTATGGCAAGAACTGCTAGAGCATTAAAACCGAAGACTGCGCCCCGCCTGAAAAAAGCTGTCGGCGCAACACAGGTCGAGTTTCAGGACGAATTAAGTCTCGATGGAAACACAGGCTTTGAGTCCGGGGAAGAGCAGATTAGCGAACTGGCCCCCCAGACAGAAGAAGTTGCAACGGAGACCACGGAGACGCGCCGCCGCGAGGACGACGACTCGGTTAAGTCTTTTCTGCGCGAGATTAATCGCCACAAACTCCTTACAGGCAAGGAAGAAATTGAGCTGGCCCGGCGCGCCCGTGGCGGCGATCCCCACGCGAAAAATCGCTTGGTTCAAAGCAATTTGCGCCTGGTCGTCAGTATAGCTCGCAGATATATCAACAAGGGTTTGCCGCTGCTCGACCTCATCCAGGAAGGCAGTTTGGGTTTGATTCGCGCTGTCGAGAAATTCGATCCTGAAAAGGGCTACAAGTTCTCCACATACGCTACCTGGTGGGTTCGCCAGGGAATCACAAGAGCATTGACTGACAAGTCTCGAGTCATTCGCATCCCTGTTCACATGCACGAGCAGATGAGTAAGTTGCGGAAGATGATCCGAGATTTGCGCGAAAAACTCGGACGCCAGCCGACCATTGATGAAATCGCTGATGCCAGCAAGTGGAGCAAGAGAAAACTCCTGCTGACGCTCGAAGCTTCAAGCGATCTGGTTTCACTGGATAACAATTATCGTGACGAGTATGACACCACCCTCGGTGAAATCATTGAGGATGAAAGTTCGCGTCAACCAGATCTTGAAACAACATCGCACCTGCTGAGCGAAGATATCAACGAATTGCTGAGCTGCCTTGCAGATCGCGAGCGCGCAGTAATCAAACTTCGATTCGGATTTGAGACTGGAGAGCCACTTTCACTGGAGCAATCCGGTAAGATTCTCGGCTTCTCTAGAGAAAGAATTCGTCAGGTAGAGCAACGAGCTATGTACAAGCTGCGCAAGCACAGCCGCATGCGTAACTTGGATGCATATCTGAAGTAGAGACTGGGGCTCCAAGCTGGAGTAACATCCAACACAGAGTAGCCAACTCGATGATGAATTGAGTGACGGCCGAAAACGGTAATTAAACGGTAAGACAAACAGCGATCAAACTCCGAGCCCCCTCTGAGTTTGGTCGCTTAGTATTAGGCCGTCTTTCAGCTTAATCAATCTCTTTGCGTATGATGCAATATCCGGTTCGTGAGTGACGAGCACCACCGTCATGCCATCATTATGCAGTTCTTGAAATAGGGTCATGATGTCTGAGGAGGTTGCGCTGTCGAGCGCGCCTGTTGGTTCGTCAGCTAACAAAATGGCAGGCTGATTTACCAGCGCGCGTGCAATGGATACGCGTTGTTGCTGACCGCCTGAAAGTTGTGTTGGCTTGTGGTCGATTCTTCCCCCCAGTCCGACCAATCTCAATACGCGTTCTGCCCTTGTGCGCCGCTCTTGGATAGGTATTCCTGCATAAACGAGGGGAAGCATCACATTCTCAATTGCGGACATGCGAGGCAAGAGATTGAATTGCTGGAAAACAAAGCCGAGCTTCTTGTTTCGCACCGCTGCCAGTTCATCTTCATCTAGATCTTGAACTTCCTGCCCATCCAGCGAATAAACGCCGCTGCTCGGTTGATCGAGACATCCAATGATATTCATAAGTGTGGACTTGCCGGATCCGGATGTGCCCATGATGGCCACATATTCACCGCCGGTGATATCAAGGCTGACGCCGCGCAGTGCATGAACTGGTTCGGAACCAAGTTCATACACTCGTGAAATGTCGCGCAGATTGATCACTTAAAAGCTAACCGAAGATTCCTCTGGCCTGCACGCGCGTATTCTCGGCGTCTGTCCTTTTGCCTCTTGCTTCTAGACAGGCAGCTAGATTGCGCAGCGACATGGAATATACCATATGGTCGTCGCCAAGTGTGAGAGCGTAGATTTTTATAGCGCGACGATAGAGGGATTCGGCTTCAGTAAAGCGTTCTAAGTACATATAGAGATCAGCCAGGTAAGTGGCAGCCTCTGCGACATCGGGATGGTCGTGTCCAACCTGCTGAACAGCTTGGTGTAGGGCATCCTGATAGAGTTCTTCCGTGTTTTTATCAACCTTGAGAGAAGTTTCTGCGTGGACAAGCTGAACCTTCCAGCGCTTTTGCGCTGGCCGGTCGTGCCAGGGTATGGCTTCCATTAGGGGGACCTCCGGCTCGAAAGTGGGGGAATTTCGGGCACCAAGTATCTTATACCCGACGTAGCCTATTCCGAAGCTAAAAGGGGCTGATTCGAAGCTAAATTTTGCGCTCGGGATAAGGGCTTTATTCAGATCGCAGAGCGGCAATTGGATCGAGCTTTGCGGCCCTTCTGGCAGGATAAATGCCGAAAAACAGCCCAACAGTTAAGGAGACGACGAAACTGAGGAGAACAGATTCCGGTGTCACTACAGTTGTCCATTTTGCAAAGTTGCTCACCGCCCATGATGCCCCAAGTCCGATTGCGATGCCGGTTAAGCCGCCCGACAATGTAAGCACCGTTGCTTCGATGACAAACTGCCACAGTATATCGCTTGGACGTGCTCCCAGGGCTTTGCGAATACCTATCTCTCGCGTCCGTTCTGTTACCGAAACCAGCATAATGTTCATGACACCGATGCCGCCGACCAAGAGTGAAATGCCGGCTGTCGATCCCAGAAGAACTGTGAAGATCCCGGTGACGGATTCTGCGGTTTGCAAGAATTCTTTCTGCGTGCGCAATATGAAATCGTCCTGAAAGGGCGGGCGGATTTTATGCCGCAAGCGCATCACATTCGTAATCTGAAATTGCGCAGGGATGACATCATCATCTGTTTTTGCTTTGATGGTGACCCAGTTGACGTTGTGCCCCGTTACAGCTTTGAGTCCGAAAAGGCGATGATATCCAGTTGTGAGCGGGATAAAGACCTGGTCATCCATGTCCATGAACTGAGTGGCACCTTTTTTTTCCATGATGCCAATGACTTGAAAGTTTTCACCGCGGATTAGCACTTCTTGTCCGATCGGATTAGTATCCACAAACAGATTGCTTGCCACTGTTTGTCCCAGTACACAAACTCGAGCATTGTGCTCCAGCTCGTCCTCGGAAAAAAATCGTCCTTGCTCAGGCTTGAAATTTCGGACATCGGTGTAATCGGGTGTGGTGGCACATATGGTGGTGCTCGTGTTCATATTACCGAATTGCACTTGTTGCTGGGTCATGTTACCTGGCGCCATATTGTCCACCGTTGGACAGGTCTCTTTTATGGCTTTGCCGTCTTCCCACGTAAGAGTGGCAGCGGTGCCCATTCCCATCGAGACGTGACCTGTGCTGGCCGCCCCTGCGCGCAGAAATATGATGTTGGTGCCAAGTGCCTGAATCTGTTTATCTGCTTCGACCTTTGCACCCTGACCAATGGCGAGCAGTGTGATAACTGCAGCAATGCCGATAATGATACCAAGGCAAGTAAGGGTGCTGCGGAGCCGATTAGCGATAATGCTCTGCCAAGCTATGCCGACCAGTTCGAGCAGATTCATTTGAGTTACATTTTCTTTCCGAAGTTACGCGGAATCGGCGGACCATTTTTGCCACCGCGGCCTCCGCCCATGCCACCACCGCCGCGTCCACCGCCGCCCTGGCTGGACTTATCGTTGGGATTTTCGGCATAACCTTCTTCGATGAGTTGATCTTTTGAAAGACCAAGAAATACCTTGTCGCCTTCGTGTAGACCTGATGTGATGACTGTGTTTGACCCAGAACTCTGGCCAATAGCTATTGGTTTGAATCGAGGCGAACCGTCTTTTTTGGGAACGTAGACGCCCATCTTTCCGCCTTTGGAAACAACGCACACTGTCGGCACAAGCAAACAGCCGTCTTTTTTACCGCAATCAAAATCTGCATTTACGTTCATGCCGGACATCAACTTGTGTTCCGGATCATCATCTATTGTTGTGTGCACTTCGAAGCTCGTCACATTTTGCGTGACCACTGCCTCTGGTGCAATCAAGGTCACTTTGCCGTGATATTTCTTTTCTGGATAAGCGTTTGCGCAGATCGTCACGGTCTGACCTTTCCTGATGTTTTGCAGGTCGGTCTCGGAAACAGAGGCCACAAGTTCTAGTTCTCCAGCCAGACTAACAATTGAACTGGATGTTGCTGAAAGTGTTGCCGATGATGTTGTTGGCGTGACAATCGCACCTTCGTCCGTAAATTTTTGAGTGATGGTCCCATCAAATGGAGCGACAATCTTCATGTCATTCATTTGACTTTGAAGATACGCCAGATTTCCTTGTGCTTGTAGCAACGCCGATTGGGATGCCTTGATGTCTTCCTGTCTGAAGCCCTCTCTGGACATACTCAAGCGATTCTTTACGCTGTCCAAATCAGCTTTTGCTTGAGAAAGAGCTGCCTCTGCTTGTTTGAAATCTTGTTGCGATTTTTCCAAATTGGCGCGAGCGACGTCGGCAACAGTAACGGCGTTGAGGGCTTCTTGATCGGAGACAGCTCCCGCTTTGCAAAGCATACTCAGTCTGCCTGCATTGGTTTCGTCACGTTTGAGACTAGCTTGTGCGGCTTTTAGATCTGCTGAGACTCGAGCCAGAGATAGCGTAGCAAAACGGACAAGTCCTTGGGCCTTTGAGTATTGCGCCTGCAAATCAGCAATCTCTTGCGGACGACTACCGTGCATGGACTTTTCGAAGTTTGCCTCTGCAACCTTGCTGGCACCGTGGGCCGCCTGAAATTGGCCCTTCAAATTGCTGTCATCCATTATGGCCAGCAATTGGCCTTTTTTTACAAAATCGCCTTGTTTGACGTAAAGCTTGCGAAGAAGTCCGGTGAACTTTGGGCTCACCTTTACTTGATTGATTGGCTTGATTACGCCGGTTGCTGTAACTTTGAATTCGACGCTGCCTGTTTTTACGATCGCGGTGTTTTTCGAAACGTTTGCTGGAATCTGATCTTGTTGAGACGAATACCACCAATATCCAGCACCAGCCGGTGCTGCAACAACAGCCAGGATCATGAGGGCGGCGATGCGCTTCTTCCTCTTTTTAGGTCTCTGTTCGGATTTTGCAACGGGCGCTTCTCGGCGCATAGAAAGCATGGCGCTTTCCTCAGCTTCACTGGTCTTAAATGTCAATTTCTCTTCGTTCATCCCAATATCTATCCGATTTTGAAGGCAAACTCGACGTAAAGAAGAGGCTTTTAAGCTTTTGTGGGATACGCTTATGCCGCTCGGCGAGTTCTGCTTGGCAGCTGGGAGCCGGTCCGAGCTGCACTTCTACATCTTAGCAGCCTTTCGCCCTTTATCTAAGGGGAGGGATTCAGCCTCTTGTCGATGGCGATGCTGGAGCCCCGCGCTGCTGTTGCCTTGGGGACTAGCCGTCCGGGCGGCGAGTTTAAGCTTGCGACCCAAAAAAGCCATACACACGACCCCTTGATGTCCGATCTTATTCATAAGATTAAGAAGTTAAAGGAGCTGGAAGCAGGGCCGGCAAAGAGTTGAGGATGTAATCAAAATGGATTCGACATTAATGAATGCGTGGTCTGACAGAAATCAGGATGGAAACGAGCCAACGCCTCTCCAGGACGAGACCTTCCGGCACGATATGAATAGATGGGGAACTACCCGTTGCGATTTGGGCATGGGCCCCAGCCCGAGCAACAATGTGCCTGAGCAGTTTGGATGCGGATTGATCTTAGATGAGCAAGCTCCTGTGCTATCAACCTGGCGCACACCGGCAATTCCGCTCGAGCGTGGAGATCAGGTGCAAACAAGTGCTTGCCACGAGATATTGCACGATTACAATTTCCCAAATCATTCGCCAGAGCCTTACATCAGAAAACCGCATGCGGCAGCCACCGAAAGCTTCATGGATATCTCTGATGCGGATCAGAAGCACGAGAAGGCTCATGAGATTGAGCCATTTCCAACTCCTGCCATCAGAGTCTCCGACAATATTTCTGATCACCTTTACCGGAAACCAGTTGCCAGACCAAGTGAATTGACTATCCCTGGTGAGTCGGAGCGTCATCCAGGCCAGATCGATGCGAACTTCTTCCGTGGTGATCGCTTTTCGAATTATGTTGCGAAGGATCGCTGCAGTGTCACTACCACCGGTGACAAGCATTGGGACGTAATGAAAAGCTCCGAAGGTAAGACCGCATATGCAAGAATGCAAGAGCCTTTGCCGGATGGGTCTGGTTATAGAATCACAGAATATCGCAGTCCGTTTCGTGATTCGCAGCTTCTAGGTTCTTGCTACGAAGTTGATAATGAAGGACGTGTCAAGAAATCATCTTTGGAAACACTTCAGCTTGACGCCTCTCTGCGCCTTGCAAGAAAGAACTTGTCTGCATCAGTGGATCTCAATGGTAATTTGACTGTCACCGTACCTGGTGCAGGTCGTATCGAAGATATGGCTCGGACCTATTATAGAAATGGAACTGAGAAAGATAGTTTTGTCGATTCATCGCGCGGAGCATCGGAAAAGATTTCGGTAGCAGCCAAATACAGAACCGATTCGCACGGACAGCGGGAAACTGGATTTCTTCGCGGTCAGTCTGGAGAAACCGAACTGCCCTATATGATAGTAACGAGCCCGGCCAGCGATAAGCCGCTTCCTTTAGATTCGAAGGAACGCTCAGTTTACATGTATGATTCGTTTGAGAACAACTATTACTGCACCCAAGGAGAAGATGCTGGAAATCGATTCGATATCAGTGTTCGCAGTCGCATTCTGGTTCGCAATCAGCGTCCAGTTGTTTCTCGCTGCCGCCATTAATTCTTCGTTTATCTAAATGCTAGTTCTTTCTGCGCTTAAGTATCTCGGATCCGTTATCACAGACCACGTGCGGGTAGGGTCCACCATATCCGCGCTTCCAGGGGTCTTCTAGATCACTCCATTTGATCTTGTAATACGATCCCCAGGACATTACTTCAAGCTCTGCACCACCTTTCTCATCCTTGATTCCAGAAACAACTACCCAATGAGCATTGGTTGGATCTGTCATGAATTGGATGGCTACGGGCTTGCCCTCATCCAGATGCTTTCGCAATGTTGCCAGTGCATCGTCGGTTTTGGAAAGCGAACGGGCTGAAAAATTGTTTTTCTCGCTAAGTAAGTTCATGTTGTCTTTGAACTTATCGGCTCTCATCCCCGGCCCCCAGCTCCTGTAGTCATAGCTGTCCAATTCTTTTGGATCCTTTTCGACGCCGTAGAATCGCAGCAGGTTCGCTACCCCTGTAATGCCACACTTTCCATCCATGAAGGAAGCTGCCGGCTGTTCCCATGCGTTAGGAAGTTTATCGTCCGGTTTGTTCATTTCCTCCATCGGAACAGCTCTTTTCTTATTGTCAGAGTTGGCACCCAGAGGCAGGGTCCAGTGTTGATCTTCCAGTGTGCCCTTTTGATTTGATTTGCCAGGCAAAATGTGACCGACTAGTTCAATGCTGGGCAATACACTGGCCGTTGTATTCTTGTTGAATGATAGAGCAGCATCAGAGTTGAAAGGATGATTCCGCGATTCTGTAAAGGCTAATTTGCTTTGCTCATCTTCTAGTTTTTCTCGTTCTGCAAGAGTTGATTCCATAAAAAATCCTTCCCGTATTTGCGGGGCTGTGTGGAAGGCTACTTAGTGATCTGAACTAGAACCTAAATGATCTATCTATCGATTAAAGAATCTGGTTGAATAATGCCAGGCTGAAATTGGGACGTCTTGACCAGTCGCCATAACATGCTCAATGTCGGTTTTCTTCAAGTGATAGTGATTCATGGCGATGAAGTTTTCAGGGCTCAGATTTGGAGCCAGACCTTTGCCATACGGCGTGGCAATCGTGTTGGGTGCTCCAGCTGAAGCGTTGTAGAAGAAGCCATAGGCAGGGATGACTGCGACATCGCGCTCGTTGTATCCCAGTGGTCGTGTAACACTTTGGTCTTCTCTGGTTGGTGCATCCATGTGAATGAGTGCGTAAGGCTTCACCTTTGCATGAGCTGCTACTCCGCGGGCTGAAACATTTCCAGGAAAGAGCTTTGCCAGATCAAACCCGAACGCTGTTGTACGGAAGGGAATCTTGCCCACAGCATTGACGTTCACATCGCATACGGTCACATCGAAGTTTGGATTATTGCTTTCAAATTTCACGTTGACGCTGGCGCCCTTCAAGCCAACTCGCTCGCAAAGCTCTTGCGCAACTGCGGTGGCTTCTTCTGATGCAACCTGTTCTGTAAAACCAGGTCGAGGCTGTCCGAGCCAGTATCTTCCGTTGTCGCATGCTTGAGCGGCTTGATTGGCGATGTGAGAGACTTGTGCTTGCAAACTGAGTTGTGCGGCAACGTTGCCGAAAAACAGGAAGAGTGGCACTGCTATTCCCAAAATCAAGACTGTGCCGCATGTACCTTCGACAATTGCGCTGCCCGATGAATTTCTCACCGCTTTCAGTTTTGCTCTCGTTTGTCTTATTGCCATTTGCCCTGCCTCCTAAGAAATGCGTCAACCGCATGAACATAAAGTACAAAACGATCGTTAGGCGTTTGTGGAAGCGGACTAATTTTTGGCTTTAATTTGGTACCCGTACCCCTTAATACTGATTATTTGTATGGTCGAACCAATTGAGGCGAGCTTCTCCCTCAGGGAGCTTAGAAACACTCTCATAGCTCCTGCTGAGGGCTCGCTGGCATCGCTCCAGCCTGTGGCTTTCATCTCCTCCTGACTGACAATCCGGTCGGCATTTTGTACGAGCAAGCTCAGCACTGCGATCTCCTTGGCCGACAGAGCCATCTCTTTGTCACCGCAGAAAACAGAAGATGAAACGGGGCGCACAACAAGGTCTGCAAATAAAATATCCTTTGGGTTATCGAGCGGAGCGCGCCTTAACGTAGCGCGGACCAGAGATAACAGTACATCGCCCTCGAATGGCTTTGTCAGATAATTGTCGGCGCCGGCATTGAGACCCGTGATTTTGTCGGGGGTAGCATCGCGCCCAGTAAGCATGATAACCGAACAGTTTCCTCCCTCTCTTCGGTATTTGTTCAGCAACTCAACACCGCTCATTCCTGGCATTTCCCAATCAAATATCATGAGGTCATATGTATAGGTTTTGATAAAGCCCCAACCTTCGTCTGCGCTGCTTGCACAATCAAGAGCATGCCTGTCGCTTTCCAAGATTGTCTTTATTGCGCTGCGGTTCTCTTCGCTATCTTCAACAAGAAGGATCTTTGCCATAACTAGCTGCCTGTCACACTGATTCTATTTCCGCTTGCGGTACTGTAAACCAAAATGAGCTTCCAGTAGCGCTGCTGTCTACTCCAATCTTCCCTCCCTGTAATTCCACAAGAAGCTTGCATATGGGCAGGCCAAGCCCTGTGCTTCCGCTTTTCTTTCTCTTATTGTCAGGCACTTGTTCGAAGGGCAAAAAGATCGTTTCGCGATAGTCTTCGGGAACACCAGGGCCCTGATCAACTATTGAGAATTTTACATGGTCGCTAATTTGTTCGGCGCGAATTTCGACTGACCCCTTGGGAGGACTGAATTTAATTGCATTGCCCAGAAGGTTTATAAATACCTGGCTCAATCTCTCTTTGTCGGCTACAAGCAGCCGCTCTCCACCTGTATATTTTAATTCCACCCCTGTATTTTGAGCGATTGGTTCCATTTCCTTCAAACATTCAGCAACTACTTCCAGCGCATCAACCGGTGCGATTGTTAGTTTAAGCTTTCCAGCCTTTAGTTTGTCCAGGTCGAGGACATCATTTACCAAATTGATGAGTCGTCTTACGGTCCTACGCATATTCTCTATGCGCTTCTTGAGGTCTTCCGGCGAGAGTTCACCAAAGGTTCCGCGCAACACTTCAAGTGTCAGTGTAATTGCTGTCAGTGGGCTCCGCAGGTCGTGGCTGACCATGCCCATTAGCTGATTCTTTCTATCTTCAGCCTCCTTGAGATCTCTGTGCATCTCGTGAAATACTCGATCAAGTTCAGACAATTCGTCTTTTCCAGCAAGTGGTGGATTGAGTGTTTCTCCTTGGACGATCTTCTTGGTGTTATCGACAAGCACGTTAAAACGAACTCCGAAGTCTCTGGCATACACCGCCAATAGACCTGCGGACATCAGCATGTTCGCTGCAAATCCGCCTATTACGCAAGAAAGAAAAATCCATCTGCGCTTTTCGATTTGAGCTGCGTCGACCAGATCGACCTTTGATCGCTCTTCAATAAGATCTTGCAGACCCTCAAGCGATTTTTCCATATCGCCTTTTAGTTCATTCATTAGAAGCATGTTGTTCTGATGTTTGAGATCTTTCAATTTTAGGAATTTCATTGCGCTTTCCAGATCTGCCAGCGCTCTGTTGATTGAATTTCTAGCTGCCTTGAGCGATCTTAGATTGGGCATCTCGTGCTCCATCTGCTCAAGGTTTTCAACTTTTCTATGAAGCCGGTCAACAACAGCATCAAACACATTGGCAATGCTTTCATCGTTTGAAAGCCCGTAGGCGGTTAAGAGCCCCAGCGCTCGATAAGCGTCTAACGAGATAGTCATAAGCTGCGAGGTCTGCGTCCGATTCCGCAAATCCTTCCATGCCATTTCTTCAGTGACTCTGTATGCAATTAGAAGGACGATGACGAAAATGAACTGCGCGACAATTGGTGTTCCGATTAAAAGTAACCCTTTTTGGAAGAGCTTCATGCCTGCGTCGCTTTCATGATTGCCTAGATAGGTCTTAAATACCCTGTTATGATTTCGTCTACGCTAGCCAGATCAGCGAACGTAAGTGACCTCATTGTCATTCATCCTTTGCGGGTTCCAGCTATTGCCGCGAACTTCCTTTCCACTGAGCGCTGTCTCGATGTCCGTCTTCTTTAGATGGTAGTGATTCATTGCTCGGAAGTTTTCAGGCGTAAGGTTCTTGGCCATCCCCTTGCCGTAAGCAGTTGCAGAACCTCCGACGCCACCTACAGCTTTATAAAAGAAGCCAAATGCCGGTATTACTGCAACATCGCGCTCGTTGAATCCGAGAGGCCTTGTTACGGATTGGTCTTCCCTTCTGGGCGCATCCATGTGAATCAAGGCATACGGTTTGATTTGAGAATGGGACGTGTGCGCCGAAACTGAAACCTGTGCGGAGAAAATTTTAGCCATGTCAAAGCCGAATATATTTACTCTTGCCGGAAATCTATCTGTTGCATCTGCACTTAAATGGCAGACAGTTAGATCATTTCCTCTTTTGTCTTTCTCGTAAGTGATACGCACTTTCGTGTTCTTGAGTCCAATCGCATTACCCATATATTCGGCCGCGCTAGCTGCCGTTGCTTCGGCTTTTGCCGGCTCAAAGCCTGGGCGCGGTGCCTCTAGCCAGTATCGATATTCATCTACTATCTGAGCTGTTTCCCATGCTACTTGCGAAGCTTGAGATTGAACAGTGAGCTGAGTCGAACTGTTGGCAAAGAATATAATGATCGGTGCTGTGATCAAAAATACCAGGAAAGTAAAGCCCACGCTGAGGAATAGGGCGGCTCCCCTTTGCGAACGACTTCTTGAAGATCGTCGCTTTCCGCTCTTTCTAAATGAGGAATTAGCGCTCGGGCGATTTACCGCCAACTTTTCCTTCATCGTTTCCATTTTGCGTTCCCCGATTGACCCGACAACACAAAGCTAATGCATAAACGTTAGATAAATGTGGAAGTGATTGATTGAGGAGAATCATTTGTCTGTTTCAGTTAATGCCGGTTCTGGAATTGAGGAGCGAAAACTCTTCTTGCTTCTAATTGCGTTGCAGCTTGTAATGGTTGTGTTATTAGCTGCAATTGCATTCTCTCCATGGTATTCGGCTTACTTTAATAACATGATGCGGGATTACTATCTGCAAGCGCATCGAATTAACAAGGCGGATAAGGCTGCTTTGGGGAAAGCTACTTTGTACAGTGCGCAAAATGCTCGTCTTTTTCCCGATATTGAGTTGTCCGAAGAAACTGCACGTTTTGCACTTGTAGATAAAGGCATCGGCCTGGCTGCAGAGAAGAGGCTGCTCAACTGGAGCAAAAGTAAAAATTCTGCTGTTGCACATGTGGCACGTCCGAAAGCTATCTCCCTTGAGTTGTTGCTAGCCAGGAGGGAAATTGAACATGGCAGTGCTCAATCTGCTTACAAGCACTTGCAGGCAGCTCTTGGGCTCATTAAGGTGGCTCCGAAAGGCACTGTCTATTCTAGGACTAGCTACATTCATTCGTATCTGGTGCTGAGCGCTGAGCTTGCCGCACTTTCCAAAGACGATGGGCTTAGGTCGAAGCTGGAGAAACAATTACGGCTATTTGACGGGGTTGTGCACGCAAAGCAGATTTACGAAGATTTGGGTATCGCCGGATTTGAACTGGACTATCCAATTTCACTGAGAGTCCAATCGATGCTCTGCAATACTGAGAGTAATCATCGAATTGATGAGCAAACGCTAAATGAAGCTGTTACTTTGCTAGCAGATCCGTCAGTGACGAGATCCACGCGGACTCCGCTTCTGGCTCATGCTCTGGCTGTTGCTGAGCAGAAGAATGACCGTGCGCTGGCGGGAAATGTATTGCAGTCGTGGTATAGAGGCGCGCACGATCATCCTAACTCCAGAGAGGAGGCGTTTCTCCTCCTGGGACTAATTAAAGAATCAATCCTTGCGCCAAATCCAGCGATCGGAAATGAGCTTTTAAAGTCGATTATTTATTGTATTGATCACGGATTTCTGGACGAGGCAGCTGTCGCTAGTTTTGTAGAAAATATTCCTGCCTATGTTCTTGCTTTGAATTTGATTTATCCCGATCAGGCAGAATGCCCGACCAAATTGGCACAGGTTAAGGCTCTGATGAAGACTGCTGGCAGAATACATGCGGACCAGAGAGGTTTGCGTGTGGTTGAGTCCGCGTTATTGCAGCGGCAAGGAAAAACCGACGAGGCCAGAAGCATCAGCTTTGACGTTCTTACTACAAAAGGTGCATTGGAACACAGTCGAGAAGCAATGCTTGTTTCTACTCTGACAACATGCGCGCAAACTTTAGCTGCCCAGCAAAGGGCTGCATTTTTGGAAAAGGTGCTTGCCGCGCAAGCGTGGTCGCTTCAGTCGAAGAAAGATATCTATCTGTCACTTGCTCAAGCTTATGAAAGCTCTGCTCAAAACTCAAAGTGGCTTTTTACCTTGTCTCAGCTCTATGGCGATGCTAAGCGAGAGTCTGTAGGTAATCCTGCTCAGATGTATCGGGACGAGTACCGTTTGCGTTCATTATTCTCCCAAGGAAAGTTGAACGAGGCCGATGCATGCTTTCGTGATTTGAAGAGTATTTACAGCACCAATTTGTCAGTTTGGGAAAACTTGTGCAGGCTACATTTTGCTTGGTTAAGAGCTTACCCTCAATATGATGCAAAGCGCCTTGCTGATGCGAAGAGTGGGCTATACCCTGAGGCGAGCTTTAAGGAATCATTGAATTGTGCGAAAAATCTCTTTGGCGCCGATTCATCCATCTATTCCGAGTGTCTGCTGTATTTCGCTGAATATGAATTTTGCAGAGGTAACTTAGCTCAAGCGAAGACTCTAAGCGATCAGATCATTGAGAAGTGGACGCCGGAAAACTCACATGCCTATATTGCGGCTCTAGATTTATCAAATGAATTGGCCGGTAATCTTGTTCCATTGAAGCACTCTTACTTAGCAAAGGCAGGCAGCAAAGCACAAATTGATTCGCTGCATTCCATTTATTCGTCAGCTGGAAGGGCAGATGCTAAGGCTCGTATGGAAAAAATGCTTCCGCTAATCAAGGAACAATAGCTAACATCAAAATGCTTCAGCTAGAACCTGACTAAGTTCACCCATGTATTTGAACGTTGCCTGACAAAGATCCATGTCCATATCTTTGAAGTTGACGCCTTGATTGAAGTAAATGCCTTCGTCGGTTTTGACGACCATCTCTTTCATGTGGCAGTCATCATGCAAGGTCATAAGGATTTCGGAAACACCAGGATACTTGATGAAGCGCAAAGCTGGTTCTTGATTGTCGTATGTGATAATCATTGTTTTCTCAAGCTGTTTATCGTGCACTTTCTGCCCTTTTGTTTCGAACAGGAAGAGTCTCGATAGAATCGACCACATGCCTTTGCCGATGCGGGGCACGAAGTTTATTTTTGCTTGGTCTTTATTGTAGGGTGAACGATCTTCGTCTGGATTCTCGACGATATTTGTTTCCAGCGCATAGCTAACGGACCATGGAAAACCAACCATGAACGTTTCAAGGCGTGCTGGAAAGCCGTTGACGATTCCCTTTATGCAGACGGCGACCCGGTCAGAGTCATCGATCACTTCGCCATCGATTAGTCCTGCAACAGCTTCTTGTTTTCCGAGAAGTTCAACCATTATTTGCTGGTGTCGTCGCTTGTTTCTTCTTTAGGCGCAGGAGCTGGTGCGACAATGTTCATTTTGACTTCGCCATCAGCTGGATCGTCCTTGCCCATCAAGCCGTCCAGAGCGCTTACTTGCTTTTTCGCTTCAGCGACGAATTCTCCATCGGGCTGCAATTGCATCGCTTTATTCAACATGCACATGGCCTGTGCTGAGTGCTTTTGCTTTGCAAAAATCAAACCAACCTCGTAGTAGGCATCAGCCATGTTTGGATTGGTCTTGATGGTCATAACGTAATTCTCTAGGGCTTTCTGTAAGTCTTTCTCGTTCTTCCATGCATTGGCCATGTTGAAGTACGCAGAGTAGAAGTTCTGGTCGACCTCGATTGCTTTTTGCCACTTTTCCATCGCTTCTGTGACTTTGCCTTTTGAGTAAAGTACGCTGCCCATGCCGTTTAGGGAGAATGGATTGGAAGGCTTCAAAACAATCGCTTTCTTGAAGGCATCGCTGGCTTTGGCAAAATTGCGTTGGGCAATGTAGATAAGTCCAAGGTTGCAGAATGCTTGTTCTAATCGGTCATCGGCATCGATGGCGCTCTTGTATTTTTGAATTGCTTGATTTAGGAATCCTTGCTGTTGGAGCTCGACGCCCTGGTTGTAATCGCGCACAGCTGCTGGATTGAATGGGCGCGATGGATCTTGATTTTTTGCTTCTTCTTTCTTGCCGCCGCCACCATCAGATTTTTTGTCCGCTTTGATTTCTGGTTCGGCGGGATCGCTTTGCTCTAAAGCTCCGTCTGTTCCTTTTGTTTTGACTACCGAAGGTTGGTCGTCGCCTTCGACGGGCTTAGACTTGTTCTTTTTCTCTTTCTCTTTCTTCTTGCTGTCTTTCTTACTTGGCTTTTCGCTCTCTGAGCTTGTCGATGCGGCAGTCTCATTTGCAGCTGCTGCGTCGTCTTGGGCTATCGCTGCACTTGGAAGAAAGCTGAAGCTGATTGCTGCGGCAACTGCGATGCTCGGGACCAGCAGCCACTGCTCTAGGCAAAAAGAACTGCGTTTCTTAGTCATCTGTAAACTGACCTCCAGAGGATCGACGGCAACAGAAGCGCTTCTGCGCCAAACTCAAATTATATCTTGAAAAAAGTCCAGGCTGCTAAGCCCTTTCCCTCAAAGGTTTTCCCCTGTTTGCTTAGCGACATAATTACTTATTCGTAATTGTCTTAATATGAGTTTTCTTTGATGTTTGCTGTATTTGGCTTATATACTTTGGACTTGCTTGGCGACGGCGCACTACTGCTTTAAGAGAGCACGAATTGCCAGTTCATATCCTTGCGTGCCCAGTCCGATAATGACACCGCGGGCGATGTCAGACAAATAGCTTTTGTGTCTGAACTCTTCTCGTGAAAATGTGTTTGAGATGTGAACCTCTACAAAGGGCACGCCGACGGATAAAAACGCATCGCGGATGGCGATTGAAGTGTGTCCGAAGGCACCCGGGTTTATCACAATTCCAGCGAAGTTGTGTTTCTTCGCGCTCTGAATTACGGTGACTAGCTCGCCTTCAATGTTTGATTGAACAAACTGAAGTTCGGCAGCACCGAGTTCGGCTGCATTCCTTTCGACAAAGGTTTTCAGTCCCTCGTTAATATCATCGAGAGTTTGCCAGCCATAAACTTCAGGCTCGCGCTGCCCGAGCATATTCAGGTTGGGTCCATTGATTACGAGTATTCGACGAGCCGACATAACTAGTCGTCAGCCATAGCCTCGAGTGCACATTGCGCTTCGATCAGGAATGGATCGTTTCTAGCAAGAATGCCGCGCTGTGTCACGAATTGAATTATCTTGCCCAGTAATTCCTGTACAGATACACTCTGGCCACCGCAGCTTAGCTGGTCGACAATCAAAAACATCAAAGAACCTAGCAAGACGCGAGCTTCGACATGCCCCAGGTCACCGGCGGCCATGTTTTGAGCTAGTGTCTGTTGGTCAAACTCGTTGTCATAAAGGAGCTTCTGGCAAACAGCTGCGATATTACCTTTGAGTGGTTTCGTGCGCTCGTCTGGAAGGGTCGCTGCTGCGCGGATCAAATTGAGCTTGTTTCCGGCGTCGCCCAGAGATTCTGCGGCATCTACCAAGTTACGCACATTGTTCGCCTTGGTGTTGAACTGTCTCTTCAGTTCGTTTTCGGCAACGTTGGCGGTTGGTCTTGTCGCCTGGTCAAAGCGTTTTTCGTAGTAGTCCTGCACCTGTTGGCGCTTTAGCTCAACACCGAAGGGGATGAGTTCTAGAAATATGGATTCCAAGCCCTCAAGTTGGGACTGCAGAAACATCAATTCTTCTTGGGAAACCGTCAAGCCTCATTCCTCCTAGAGAGCTACTCCGTGTGATCATCCTACCCGCTTGGCCGTAGCGATCAAACCAGAGCTAACAAACTAATGATCTCATCTGCGTGTTTATCAGTTGAGCCATCAGAAGTGTCAATTTTATACTGGGCGCGGTTGTAAAATCTGTCCCTTTCAGCGATGAGTTTTGCAAGTTTTTCGCTTAGTTCTTCTTGTGCTTTCTTGCTGTCTGCGGCGGAGCTTGAGAGGAGCGGGCGTTTTTCGCCGGACTTAATTCGTGTAACAAGAACTTCAACTGGGGCTGTCAGGTAGACGATTTTGCCAAGTGATTCGAGGAGTTGCCAGTTGTTCTGGAAGCATGGCATCCCGCCTCCGGTAGACAAGATGATGTCTCGCTTGTTGAGTGCGATGAGGCTTTGCAAGTAACTTTGCTCTTGTCTTCTGAATTCGCCTTCGCCATAAGTTTCAAATATTTGCGCGATCGTCAGTCCCATTCGTTTCTCAATTTCGCGATCGGCGTCGCAAAATCGCCAATTGATCTTTTCTGCAATGGCTTTGCCGATTGCAGATTTGCCACTACCTGATGGTCCAACCAATGCTACAAGCAAGTTTCAAATGCTCATCAATCTATGAATAACAGCTGCAATTTATAGCGATCGTTTTTAGCTTAACGACCCATCGCAAGCCTATGGGCTTCTTCAATCTTTAACTGAGCTTCCTGGAGTCTCGGGTTGAGGGTTAAAGCCTCTTTGAGTTCTTTTATCGCAGGCACGTACTTGTGCGTGCGCATCAATGCTACACCCAATCCGTAGTGTGCCGAAGCCATCGTTGGATCTATACGAATTGCTTTATGGAAAGCAGATACTGAATCTGCGTAATTTCCTGACATTGACAGGAAAGTTCCTAGATTATTCTGAGCGCGAGCAGATTTTGGACTATGCGCCGCAGAGGCTTTCATCACAGTTGTAGCATCGGCGATCCTGCCATTCTTAGACAACAAATCGCTGAGACTGAGTGCTGCTTCTTCCATCGCCGGGTCTATGGCCAGAGCCTTACGGAACGCACCTTCGGCTTCTTTGTCCATTCCCATTTGGTGATAAGCCAGACCAAGATTACTTTCGATGGAAGCTGAACTCGGATTTAATTTGGCAGCTTGCTCCCAGGCTTCGATGCCTGATGTCACATCACCAGTCATCACGGAGATCAGGCCAATTCGATCTTGTACGAATGCAATGTTTGGATTCTTTTGCGCGATTCCATGGAACACGGCAAGCGCGGCAGGCAGTTGGCTCGAACGGAATAGTGCCTCCGCCTGTGCCATTGTTTGCGCCGTTTCTGGGCTTACGCCATCTTTTGATGTCTTAAGAACTTCGTTGCCATTTGCAGCAAATCCGGAGAAAAGCATTCCGTCTTTGTTCAGCTCTTCAAGTTCTGTGATCACTGCCTGGCGGTCGCCTCTGAGATCATAAACGCGGGCGAGATTGGAATGCGCCGCCGAAAGTTCTACAGTCATTTTCGAAGCTGATAACACCGCATTTGATGCGTCGCTCATCTTGCGAGCCTTCTTCAGTTTCTCGACGTTCGTTTTGAACTTTTCGATTTCAGTTCTACTGAGACTAATGGCAGTCGAGAAACACTGCTCTGCCGATTTTGAATCGCCCAGTGTCAGGTAAATCATTCCGAGTTGATTCTGCAAAGCAGGGTCAGCAGGCGATTTTGCAATTTGAGCAGCGAGTTTACGTGTGGCTTGATCGAGCGCTTCTACGTAAGCTGCTTGGTCGTTGTTGCTGCCTGGGAGCTGGACCTTGATCAGTTGTGCTTTCGTTGATGAAGTCGCGTCGCCGCCAACGGCTTGCGGCTGAGTGCCGCTGAATAGCTTGCCGAAGTCAGGAAATATTAAGGAGTTCGACTGTAAGGACATCGAAAGCGGGATGGTCGCTGCCACTACAACAATTCCACCGAGCACCACCCAAGCTCTAGCTGGGGGCGTTCTTCTCGAACGAATCAAGTTTGCGGGTGAATTAGTCATTCTGCTCGGCAAGCGGTCGGTTACTTTCAGTAGTCGATTGAATATATAGATATATGCCAAACATTAAATTCTGCGCGAGCTTCAGTCAATACGTAATCTCCGACTCGCAGCCGAAGTCCTTAAGCAGGCGCCGATTTGGGGCTTGGTTAGTTGCAATTAATAAAATGCCGGGTCGTTGGAAGTACGTTCTGTCGGTCTATGGTCTAACAACGCTTTTGCTGTCGTCAAGGGTCGTCCGGTGACTCTGGCTGATTGCTCGAAAGCTCTAGAGCGCAACGATCTCTGGTTTATTTGAAGTTTGACGGGGCGCCACTTGATTACAACAGTCTTGTTGTTGAAGCATAAGTGTCAGCAAAGAGTGTATCCAGCGACTCTGTTTGTATTTTGCCTGTGGATAGATTCTCTAACGACGTCCATAATTTGAGAGAGTATCGGAGAGTGAATCATGGATCCGGATAGTGCAATCGATCAGTTTTTGGCGGCGCCCGTTTTTGCCGTTGTTGGTGCTAGCGAAGAGCCCTACAAATTTGGGCACAAGTGTTATCGCTGTTATTTGGACAACGGACTGAAGGCGTATCCGGTCAATCCGAATCTCACTGAATTATTGGCAAATCCGGCTTACCCGGATTTGCTGTCATTGCCAGAGCCTGTGCAATCAGTTTCTGTCATAACTCAACCGTACATCACGGAAAAGGTTGTTGATGATGCCATCAAAGCTGGTGTCAAGAATATTTGGATGCAACCAGGCGCGGAAAGTGAACTCGCCGTCGCGAAAGCAACGAAAGCCGGATTGAATGTCATTTACGGCGGACCGTGTCTGCTTGTTGTGATGAGCTATCGTGGGAAGTAGAAGCTACCTGGTTCCCGTTGAGAATTAGCGGTTGAAAATTTTTCGCGAAGTCTAAGCTTGGAGAGCTTTATCCAATCGCATTGCTGCGTGCACTAGTTCGTCAATTCGTTTTATGATTGCATCGTCAGAGATCTGATCACCCTGGAAGGCAGAACCGTCAGCGTATACATATCTCGGAATAATCAGGCTGCGGAAGTCGAGCATGAGACTATTAGCGATTCCCATGACTGACATGTAGCTCGACTTGCCACCAGCGGCACAAATGAATCCAACGGTTTTGTCGGTCCAAGATTTTCCTGTCAGCTCAAGGAGATTTTTCGCGGAGCTTCCAACATCGAAATTGTAAATCGCAACTGCGACGATTATGCAACTTGCGTTTCTAATTAGCTCGGCAACTTTAGCTACGTTCGGATGTCCGAAACAACTATCTCCATCACAATGAGGTAGTTCCATTTCGCGAAGGTCCAACCATTCGACTTTCTGATTCTCTGCTTGTAATCGCTTGTAGCATTCACGACCAAGAATCGCACTGCGGCTGCCCTTATTCAAACTCGAACTAATGACAAGAAAACTCATTGAAACCTCTACGGACTTGTGTTTACGGTAGCATACCAAATAAAGACAGGATGAACCTAAGATCCGTTTTGAAAACACTTGACTGCGGTGAGTTGACCCGGTGCCTTAGCGAATTGAGAGACAGAAGTAGAACTATTAGTGCTAGAAAAATAGTCGGCATCGCTGCAGCGAAAAATGGGGCGAGTCGGTTACCTGGTACTATCACTTCAGAACAAACTTGCACACCGTAGTAAACAATCAAAATCGCTGTGGCGTATGCAAGTCCGCTAGAACGACCACAAAAAGTATATGCAAGTTGTGCTCCTAAAATGGCAACAAGAAGGCAGTCAAATGGTGATACCAGTTTTTGATAGAGTCTCATGAGTATGTCGTTATTCCTGGTGTTTGCTTCGTCCAACACAGTTAGGTAATCGACTAGATCACGCGCTGACATGTCTCTCAAAGAAGTGTGTGCGTAGCGAAGCGAGCTTTGAAACTTGTCGGTATCACTTACAGTAAGCTTATCGAACTTGACCTTGCTATGTTTTTCACCGCAAGTGATTACTTTTGCAGATTTTAAGTGCAAATTCGATCCATCGAATTTTCCAGAATCAGCCTTGATGATTTTATTTGCGTGGTCTTTGATGAAATCAACTACGACGATGTCGTCAGATTCGGAGCCATCGAACATACCCATGTAATAGATGCGACTGAAATCTGGATTTGGTCCATGCTCAATATGTGTCACGTGCGACCAACCGCCGCCTCCACAACACTTGTAAATTGAGACGAATTCTAGTCGCTTGCCCATGCTGTTCGCGCCTGGCACTACGAACTCGTTGATTCCGAAGCTTGCGAGACTGGCTAGTATGCCTAACCCAATCAAGGTTTGTTTCCACAAGAATCCCTCGGTAGCATGGTTGCCCGGTGAATTTGGCTTTAGCGCATATCGCCTTGCCAAAAAGAACGATCCGACAAGGATTGTTGTGGGAAGTGTTGTTACTATCAGCGCGGGAATATAAAATCCGATGATTTGCAGCGCAATTTCGAGTGGTACGCCGGATCGGGATAATAAGTCAACCACATTCGGAATGTGGTGCGATTGAACAGCAAACCATAAGTAGGTCACAATCCCAATAGGAACGTACACTTCTTCCTGATATCGCGAAGTCACGAGAATGCCTTTCTCAATGGTATGTAATTGTTCGAGCTGTTACTTCGCTTTGAAGTAGAGGATTATCATTCCGAGCGTGCCGATAACGATGTTAGGCAACCAGGCGGCAATCATTGGGGTGAGTCTTCCTGATTCGCCGAGCGCACCGGAACTGGATTGCAGGACGTAGTAGAGGAAGACAACGCCGGCTGAATAGATTAGACCGAGGTTGCTGCGTGAACGGCGTGCAAGCAAGCCCAATGGGGCTCCGGCCAGAGCTACTATGAGACAAGCAAGCGGTTGCGAGAATTTCTGATAGTAGCGAAGTAGCAAGTCATTGCTCAGCGTGTTGCCCTGTTTGAGAACGTCCATGTAGGCTTGTAGTTCTCCGATCGACATGTCTTTCGGTGGAACCTTTCCTGTATCAAGAGCCTTCTGTGCGTTTTGAATACCAGGAATAACTAGCTTGTCGAATTTGAGAATTCTAGTTACGTCGCTGTCACCAGCGAGGGCGTAAGATCTTCCCTTCTCAAGAATCCACTCTCCGTGATTCCATTTGCCTGTGGCAGCAGAAATGATCTGAACCATTTTGTCGCGTGTGAAATCCAAAATGATGGCATTGTATATGGTGCTCTTGTCATACAAGCCGATGTAATACACCCGGCTCAGTGCGAGGTCTTTTCCGCGCTCCATGTAAGTGAAGTTCGCTTGCCCTTCGGGTAGCTGCATCTTATACATTGCTACGAATTCGAGCTTCTTGGCGGTACGGTTTGCGGTTGGAACCACATACTCGTTGATGCCGAAACTGACAACGCTCGTCATAAGTCCGAATAGCAAAGGAGCGACCATTATTCGATAGAAGCTTACGCCGCTTGTACGCAAAGCGATGATTTCAGAGTCGCCCGACAAGCGGTTGAAGACCAACAACGTACCCAACAGTACACCGATCGGAATCGTCATGACGATGATTTCTGGAAGGTGCAGACCGATAATTTGGAAAGCGATTTCGATAGGTACACCGGAACGCATAATCAAATTGAAGATGGTGCGTAATTGGTCCGCGCCGAACCACACGCCCGTGACTATGCCAATACCGAATAGCAATGGCTGCCAGAATTCGTTGGCAATGTATGTGTCAAGAATCTTGACGCCGATCATAGAATGAAGTCCTCGCCCAAATATTGTTTTCTGGCCATTGGATTATTCGCCAGTTCTCTTGATGTTCCAGCCACGAGTACTTTGCCGTGGTCGACTAAATAAGCTCTGTCGGTGATCTTTAAAGTTGCTCTCGGATTGTGGTCAGTGAGAAGAACTCCGAGTCCCCACTCGTCACGCAGGCGTCGGATAAGACCTTGAATATCTGCAATTGAAATAGGGTCGATACCGGTAAATGGTTCGTCTAGCAGAATAAAAGCTGGTTGCGAAGCAAGGCATCGTGCAATTTCCAGACGTCTTCTTTCACCGCCGGAGAGCTGCACTGCAATTGTTTCATGCAGATGTGAAAGTCCAAATTCGCCGAGCAAACGATCGATCGTTTCTTTCTGTTCGCGGCGATTTTTGCCTTTCAACTCGAGAATGAGTTTCAAATTGTCATAGACAGAAAGTTTGCGGAAAATAGAAGCTTCTTGCGGGAGATAGCCGATTCCGAGTTGGGCTCGTTTATGGATTGCCATTTTGGCAATGTTCTTTCCATCCAACGTGATCCGCCCTTTTTCGGGCTTGACCAGTCCCAGAACCATATCGAAACTTGTTGTTTTACCTGCTCCGTTTCTGCCGAGAAGACCTACGACTTCTCCCTTTTCTACATTGAAACTGATGCCATCAACAACTCGTCGTCCTCCATAGGACTTCTGAATGTCTTCGACGACTAAACTCATTTTGTTGCCTCTACTTTGGTGGCACTTATCCTATTTTCTCTAGGAGTCGCCAACCGCTCATTCCTCTCTTTCGTATGCGTGGCCGGTTTGATATCCGGCATGATTTGTAGTGGACCCTTCTTCGCTACCGCAGTGGTGCTTGCGGAGGGGTTTTGTAAGATCATTGCTTTTGAGTTTCCTTGCGCAACGACGCGGCGTTCGTCGACGATAAATGTGATTTCGTCAGCGATCCAGCGGCGACCTGGCTGTGATATTTGTGAGCGCCCTTGGAAGTAAACTTTGTCAGCTCTACCATCAGGCTTTCTGGTCAAAATGATGGATGGACCACTGCCGTACATTTCGCCTTGCACGACTTTTACATTTCCGTGTGCGGATACGCGGCCGGTATCTTTGCTGTAGTCTTGAGCGTCAGAAAAGATCCAAATAGGTTTGCTGTCTTCAGCTTTGCCTTCAAGCGCTGGCTTGGAGATCTCAGCTTGCAAATGCTTGTCGTGGTATACGGATGCGTTAGCTGGGCTCATAAAGAAATCAGCGTTGGCTGTGGGTTCGCCATCAGTAACCGGTTTCTTGGTGTCGGTCTTGTCTTGGATGACTTTCGATTTGACGTTGCCTGTTGCTTGCATACGTTTTGTCGATAGCGAATAGGTAATGGCATCAGCAGAAGTGCTGTTGCGATTTTGCGAAGCCGTAACGTGACCTGTGAAAAGTGCTGTTTCCGGCTTGTTGTTTGCGCCGTAAACGAGTTGCAATTTGTCGGCGATCACTTTGATATCGCCATGATTTACGCGCACGTGTCCGATAGCATCGAATCTGCCGGTGCTTGAATCGTATTCTTGGCGGTCTGCATCGGTAATGATCTTCTCTCCACCTTTTTTCTTGGCTGGAGCGGCCGGAGCTGATGCCACCGGGGCCGGTGCTGGTGCTTCCTCCTCATCTTCATCATCTTCAGCGGCGGGCTTTGGTGGAGCTGTGACGGGAGTGGCAGCGACTGCATTGGTTTTGTTTTCGTCTTCAGGAACATCCACTTCTGAGTGTGCGTTACCCTCGGCGACAATTTTATTTATTGCAATTTCGAATGTCAGTTTCTCGGCATCAATCTTGTTGGAGCCTTGAATCAAACGAGGGTGCCCAGTGAATATGGCCTTATTCGGATTGCCGCCTGCATCTCTGAATAGCGTTGCTTGCGGTGCCAGAATCGTACTGTCTTTATATAGAACGCGAACGTGACCGCGGGCAATTACTGCGTCGCCCGAGAATTCCTGCTCTTCTGCGGTGATATCAATCGGTCCGCTTGCGCCAGGTCCTCCTGGTGCTCCAATCATTTGAGCCGATGCCAAGTTAACAAGTCCGACTGTCAAGAGACTCGTCAGTCCAGTTACCGCAATCAATTTATTCCGTTCAATTCGCATAGGGTAGCTCTTTCTATTGATTCCTATTTACAAGTGATTACCGCATGAGTTGGTTGCCCGGGGAGTCCTCTGACGATTACGTCTTTGACTCCGGACTTATCGACGGTTCCAGTGGCGGAATTTCCAGTCACCTTGGCTACCTCGGACCACTCTATGATAACTCCGCCTGTAGCCAAGAACTGATTCTTTTTCTCTAATACGACCGTCGTTGCCTCGAACTTGCTCTTGCCTCCCTCTCCTTCAGCTTTAACACGTGAGCTGCTATCGGATTCCATTTTTACCCACTTGGTATCCATGTTGGCTTGACCTTTGGGGGCTGTGATTGCCATCTTGACATTGCCCTCGTCGAAATATTTCATCTTGACCTTGTCAAGCATGTATTCCTTTTGATTCTTGGCCTGGCCTTTTTCGGCGGTTAGAAGCCACTTCGTAACCATGTTGTCGTCGAGCTCTTTAAGCTCGAAGTTGGTGGTTGCTTGACCCTCCTGGATTGGGTTATCCGTAAGTTGTTTCTGTGTTTCCTTTACGGCTCTTTCAGCATTCTCTTCCGCAGCTTTGAACGCCCAGACGAGAAAGGCGGGAATCGAAATTGCCACCACAAACTTGATGGCATTCTTGAAATGGGAACTGTGAAAAAATGAAGCTACTGCCACTGACATCCCTTCCTAGAACCCCATCGAACGCAGTGCAACAGCTTTGGAAACGTTGTTAAGCGATTCCTTGAGGTTGCCCTGTTTCAGGTAACCCTCTCCCAAGAAGAAATAGGCAGCAGGATTGTTTGGAAATTTCTCACGACAGCTCGCCCAGGTTGTCATGGCTTCGTCGAGGTTGCCATTATATTCAGCCTTGAGATGCGCGCGGTAGACAAGTGCCCAGACATCGTCGGGCTTTTGAGCGATGAGCTCATCCAACTTGCCGAGGGCTTTCTCGTAGTAGCTCTTGATTTGTGGGATATCGGCCGGATCGACCTTATCCATTACAGAAGGAATCTTTGGCAGGTTTGCTGTGTTTCCAGTGGCGAGCGAGCCGACTGCGCCCATGACTGCGTTGAGGTCCAATCCCTTTCCAGGTTGAACAGCTGTCTTCAGTGCTGCTTGTGCTTTTGCTACATCTGCTGGGGATGCGCCAGTAGCTGCTGCAATTTGGGCGTTCGTATTGCCTGCACCAGCAGTGGTACCAGCTGTTGCTGTGGCTGATGCCGGTGCTGCGGACGTTCCTGCTGCCGCTGCTTCTTGTTGCTTCTTCAGCGCTTCAGCCGGGTCGCCATTTACGGCTTTCCATGCTGCCACTTTTCGCGAATAATTGGCGACTAGATATGCCTTCATGTAATAAGCCCAGGCCAATCCATAGCGAACTCTGTTCTCGTTTGGATATGTCTTGAGCATATCTTCGTATGTCGTGATCATTTTATCGAAGTAAGCGTTGCCGCCCTTCTGCTCAGCCAATTTGCGAGCGCGACGTACTTCCTTCAGCGCGTCTTCAACTTTGCTGGTTCTGGTCAGAGCAACTGCATAGATGAAAGCTGCTTCAGGGCTATCCGGATAAGCATCTACCTGTTTCTTTGCCATGTCGGCATCGTCGGTAGGGACGAGGTCTTCAGCATTGGTGGTGATTGTCAGTTCTTCGCCTGGTTTCCATTTTGTTTTTGCTACAGGCTTGGTTTCGCTGCTTTTTGCTGTTGTAGCATTTGCATCCGGCGTGCTTGCAGCAGCGGTTGTGGAACTTGTTGTCGTTGCTCCGGCTGTTGCATTGCTCGTTGTTGGTGGGCTTGCATTTGTGCCTGTTGCAGTTTGTTCCGCAGTCTGGGGGGCTGGATTTGCAGTGGTATCAGCTGCAATTGCAGCGATTGCAAATGAATTCAACCCGATGAGGGCGCTCAGTGAAATCACTATTGATGAGCTGCGGCTTGATTTTTGGCTAAACATTTTGATTTACCTGTTTGCTAAGTCTCTTGCTTCAAACGCTCAGTGCGCCTGAATCTCGTTCGAGGCTGGTGCCGAAAAATGAGGAGTTCCTCAGGTTGCAATTAGGTGGCACCGCCTGATCATAGCAGACGACCGGAGGTAGTCATTGGTTGCTCTTAAGCGTGCGTTTTTGATGAGAAAAATTTGTACAAAGCATGCTTCAAACGCGGAACATTTGCGCTTGCAAAACGATCGTGCAGTGCTGAGCTTTTTGTCTGTTCTGATAATTTACGATTGGACGGCGCTAATGAACGCCGAGTCCGTTAATTCTGATCCGCGACTTTACTTACTGGCCCAGAAAGAATTAGCGGTAAAACCTCGTTCAATCCTGACACAATGTGAGCTGGTTCTGATTTTGCTAAATGCTCGCGCGTGTGAATTCCTGTTGTAACACCGATGGCATCGACCCCGGCGGCTCTAGCCATTTCCAAATCGAAGCTGCTGTCTCCGATTACGACGGTGTGTTCCGGCGCAATTCCCAGCTTTTCCATCGTAATATGAACGGATTCTGGATCCGGCTTATGTCTTGTGACTTCGGCTGCACCGACAATCATCTTGAAGTAGTGCTCTAGTGAGTGGTGCTCGAGGACGAAATCGATCAGATGCCTTCGCTTAGAGGAAGCTATGGTAATAAGAATCTCAGCTTTATCCAATTCTCGAAGCATTTCTTCAAGACCCGGAAAGAGAGGGCAAATTTCCAGTGCTTTCGTGTCGTATATATCCCGGTATCTATTGGTCACTTCATCGTGAAATTCATTTGGGTGATCGGGAAAAAGAATCTGCGTTTGGCGCTTCAAAGGCACGCCAATCAAGTGCGACCAGAGCTCTAGCGTCTCCTCGCTGAACTTGTATTCGTCAACGACCTCACGCATTACTTGTACAATCCCTGGCGCTGAATCGACCAGTGTTCCGTCAAAATCGAATATTGCTAACTTGTACAACTTGCTTCTCTCAGTTTTTTCGCGTTTTCGATCAAGCCGCGGAAACGCGCGAATAGGTAGGAAGAATCATGGGGGCCCGGGCTCGCTTCCGGGTGATATTGCACGCACATGATTGGCAGTTCTTTGTGGCGGAATCCTTCGACGCTGTTATCGTTTAGATTCAAGTGAGTGAGTTCGAGATCCTTCGGCATGCTATCGAGATCGACAGCAAATCCGTGGTTCTGGCATGTGATTTCTATCTTTCCGGTCTGCATATCTTTAACCGGTTGATTGCCACCACGATGTCCGAACTTCAATTTATATGTCTTGGCACCAAGTGCCAGTGCCAGAAGTTGATGTCCTAAGCAGATTCCAAAAATCGGCAATCTGGCTTGGATGAGTTGCGGCAATTCTGCGATTACATCGGTGCAGGCTGCCGGATCGCCTGGTCCATTCGAGAGGAAAATTCCGTCTGGTTTGGATGCGAGAATTTCGGATGCCTTTGTATTGGCTGGATATACGGTCAAGCGCAAGCCTTCAATGTTTAGGCTGCGCAGAATGTTTGTCTTAACACCAAAATCCATCACCGCTACGTGGAAGGTGCCTTCACCCATTGTGTATTTTTCGCTAGTGCTCACTTCGTCGTTGAAGTTCGCACCGGTCATTTCAGCCGATTCACGAGCTACCTTTGCCAATTCTTGCGGGTCTAGTATTTCGGTCGAAATTGCACACCGCATCGCACCTTTATCGCGGATATGGCGCGTAATGGCTCGCGTATCAACATCTGCTATACCGAGAATTTGTTGATCGAGAAGAAACTGATGTAAGGATTTTTCAGCTCTCCATGAGCTGTGACGGCGGCTCAGATGGCGAACGACCATGCCGCGGGCGAAAACTTGGCGCGATTCCTGATCAGCGCTGTTAGTTCCGTAGTTGCCTATTTCCGGATATGTCATCGTGACGATCTGCCCGGCGTAGCTCGGGTCGGTCAAGATCTCCTGATATCCTGTCAGGCTCGTATTGAAAACTAGTTCACCGGTAGTCGTACCGTGAGATCCAAAGCTCGTCCCCAGAAAACTGCGTCCATCCTCGAGTGCTAGAAGACAAGGTTCACCTGGAGCAGATCCAGATCGCGTGGGGGGATGGTTCATCGATATATCTTACTCACGACTGTTATAGGGTCCTGAAAGCTGGACGCTTCCTTCGCGGCGGGCGATATCGTTTGAACGTATTCGCCGTATATCCCCTGGGGGCGCCTGCTCAAAAGGGATTATACCGTCAGAAGCTGTCTTTACGCACCTTCTTCTTTACTTCACTGTTGCAAATGATTTACGGCTTGGACAGTTTTAAGTATTCGCTTTTTAGGCTGGGAGCCTGGAAACATCGACTTTACAAGAGATAGGGCTGATCCAAAATATGCAGATTAGTCTAATGAATTAGTAAAATAGGCGCGTTCGAACAAGAAAGGCGCCCTCCCATTCATGAACAATATTCAATTCTTCGACGGTGTTCCTCATCTGCTCCCCCATTTGTGGGTGATTTTTGGCATTGTGATTGCAGCACTGTGGAACCTATTTGTCCCTCGCATGAAGCACATCACGCCGATAGCAGCAATTGTCTGCTTGACTGCTGCAGCTGCTACTTACATCGGTCAGTTTGATGCAAAGACAGTCCGCATCTTCGGCGAGTTATATACAGCCGATAAGCTCTCGATAGCAATCGGTTTGATTTCTGTTGTTGTAGGCGCAATAGTGTGCCTCATGACTATGGGCTACGAACGTAAGTTCGGTCCAAACCGAGGCGAATACTATGCAATTCTCTTAACTGCAATTGTCTCGGTCCAGTTCCTTGCGGGAACGACGGACCTGGTCATGCTCTTTGTTGCGCTGGAAACTCTTACTATTTGCTGCGTGCTTCTTACAGGGATGGCCAAGCGCGATGTGCGAAGCAATGAGGCAGCACTGAAGTATCTACTTTCAACCGCTGCAACTACCGCAACCTTTATGTATGGATTGACCTTCCTTTATGGATTGACAGGGTCAACCAACTTTTATGAGATTCAAGCTAAGTTCTATGAGGTTGCGCAGTCACCGTCTCTGGTGGCAATGATGTTGATTGTTCTTTTAATCAGCGTCGTCGGCTTCAAGTTGTCCATGGTGCCGTTCCACATGTGGACGCCTGACGTGTATGAAGGAGCACCTACTCCTGTTACCGCGTTCTTGAGCGTTGGTTCGAAGCTCGGTGGCGTAGCCGTTGCGCTGCGCCTTCTCAGCGTCGTATTCAGTTCAACAGCCAACAATTGGATTCCGCTGGTTGGAATTCTGGCAGTACTTTCCATGGTCGCAGGCAACTTAATTGCATTGCGCCAAACATCCGTCAAGCGGATGCTTGCTTATTCATCGATTGCTCACGTTGGCTATTTTTTGATTGCACTTTGCGCCAACACTGCACCGAGCCTGTCAGCATTGCTGTTTTACGTCATCGTTTATGGCTTCATGAACCTTGGTGCCTTCACGGCAGCCATCATGATCGAGAACGAACTCGGTACTGACAACATGGAGAACTGGTCGGGTCTTATCCGCAAGCGCCCATGGGTTGTCGTTGCTATGACCGTCTGTTTGCTCAACTTGGGCGGACTTCCGGTTCCACCAGCAGGCTTTCTGGCAAAGTTTTTTGTGTTCTATTCAGGCATCCAGATGTTCTCAACTATGGGCAACATTCTTGTGGCAGTCGGCTTGCTGACATCAATCCCGGCGGTCTTCTACTATGCTAGAGTCGCCATCAAGATGATTGTTGCCGAACCTTCGGCCAGTGTAGCTGCATTGCCTGACCGCCGCCGCCCACTACCCGACTCGCAATTGGGACCAGTGCTCGCGATGGCGATCAGCATCTTCGGTATCGTTTTTGCCAGCACCGCCGTGAATCCGATTATGGATTTCACATCGAAAGCGGTCAGCACACTGACGCCCGGGCAGCCGGTTGGAGCTTTGCCGTCGAAAGATCGTAGCTCTGTTGTGGGGCAAGTTCCTGACGTTACTTCCAGCACATACTAATCTAGTTCACAAGGCTAACGGAAAATATGACTGCGACTGACGAGTCTGCCGACGAGTCCGTAAAGCAGAAATCCGCCGGCAAGTTGGTCGGGCAGGCGCCTGTGTTGACTTTGACCGGGTTGGCCTTGATTCTGCTGACTTATTACTGGCCTTGTTTGGCTGGCACCGGCGACTTCTTTATCTCCGACCTGAGCTTTTATTTCCAGCCATTTTGCCAGTTTATTGGCAGAGAGCTAAAGGCAGGAATACTGCCGCTATGGAATCCCCATCTCTATTCTGGGATGTCGCAGCTGGCAGTGCCTTCGCCCGCGCTTTTCTATCCGCCGAGTTTCATTCTCTTCTTGTTGCCGTTTAGCCTCGGCCTATCTATCTATATGATCGTCCATCAATTAATAGGGGCGATCGGGACTTACTTGTTCTTGAGGCGGGTGGGTGCAGCGGTTGAGTCATCGTGCTTTGCCGCCGTGGCATTCTGCTTGTGCGCATATAATTTCACACTGATTCAGAACTTCACGCTGCCGGCAACAATCTGCTGGTTGCCGCTGGCGCTTTATTTTTGTGATGGGATTGCGCGATTGCCACGCAGGGTGGACGCAGGGATTGCATCCGACAATCTTAAGCCCGCTGGAAGCGTGCGCTCCGATGCTTCGCAGGATGATACGGGAGGCTCGGTTGGAGATTTGAACGATCCGAAGCAGGCTGGAAGCTCCCATGGCGAACGAGCCAGAAAACCTGGAAAGTGGATCGATGTTCTCGGGCTAACTCTGACTACTAGCATGATCGTTTATTGTGGTCGTCCTGAAGTTGGAGTTCCTGCTCTTGTTTTGCTGACGACACTGGCGGTGGCGCACTTCTTCTTCAGCAACTCTCGCGAAGACTTTAAGATCCGAATCCTGGCAGTAGCGGTTGTCGGTTCATCAATGCTGGCTGGAATATTGCTTGCAGCGCCTATTCTCTTGCCAGGGATTGAGTGGGCTTCTCTTTCTCCACGTGCATCAGGTCTCGATGCCAAATGGGTTCTTCTTTGGAGCGCCAATTGGTATGACTGGCTCGGCACTGTTTTAGCCAATCCGCTCGGCTCCTTGTATCTATTAAATGTTGATGCGGCCCACCTGAGGCATTTGGTATTGAGCCGGGGCGGGTCCATTCCATTTGTTGGAAGCAGTTATTTGTCAGCCATCGTTTTCACGCTTGCCTCCTTCGGGTTCTTTTGTAAGCGAAAAAAATTGCTGCTTGTACTTATTGGTATTTTCCTGGTCTCATTTCTGATGGCTTCAGGAAGCGCCACTCCTTTCGCTCCTTCTATCATCAAATTGTCGCCGGCGCTCTCAGCATTTCGTTATCCCGTGAAGTTGGTCATAGTGCCGTGTTTGGTATTAATACTGTTAGCGGTGCTTGGCATCGAATTGATTCTGAAGCGCGAGCTACCCGCCCGAGCACCGAAAGCGGTGGCAACCTTCTGGTGCCTACTCTTACTTGGTGGAGCCATCGCGTACAATGTCCCGGCGATTGCTCCGCTGTCCGCTAAGTACCTTGTCGTTGGCAAAGTTCCCGAACATATTCCACAGATGGTACGAATCGGATTCGGAGGTGCTGTTGTAAATTCAGCGCTTTTGGGACTTTTTACATGTGTCGTCACTTGGTGTTGCCTGCAGGGGAAAATCGCTGCGCAGTTTGGCATCTATTTTTTGTCAGCAGTATTAGCCGGAAATTTACTTTGGGCTTCATTCTCCATTAGACAAATCGGATGGGCACCATATTTCAGCAATCCGTCATTCATGGCAGAGGAAATAGACAACGTCCAAAAGAAATTACAGCTTCCAGCAACTTCTCGGATGGTGAATCTATACTTCGATCCACTTACGGTTCCGGCGGAATACGATCCGTCACGGATCGGAAAGGATCAGCGATTCTTTTCTTACGCCAGGGAAATGTTGTTGCATAACATTGTCATTTGCCCATCCTTATATTCAAGTTTTGGTTATGAGGCGGCAGAGACTAAGGATTACAAAGAATACTTTACCGATGCGATGGTGTGGTCAAGTCAGCACAGCAAAGCTGAGCCTGAAACGATGTCCGATGTGCCGATTCATCGCTTTATGCAAATAACTGCTACGGAACTCGTCAATACGCAGATGACACGTCTTTCAAAACCTGTTCCATCGCTCGATAAAGATCTCTTCGAGTTGATCAAGGAAGATAAATCTCGAAACTTTAGAATTTTTCGAGTGAAAAATTCGCGAAAACGATTCTTCTTTGCAAATCGGATCGTTCCCGTTGAGTCTTTTGCTGATCTGAAGAAGGTGATTCTTGCCCGAGAGAAGATGCCTCAAACAGCGGCATTTGATGGCAATGCTCAAATAGTGTATGTCCTTAACCGAGATTTCTTCCCCAACAAGAAATTGTTTGAGGCAGTCAATGAGCAATTTAAGATTGGGGATGAGTCAAGTCCGAATAAATGCGAAGTAATTGAACAAACTTCTCAAACACTCAAAATTCAATGTTTCGTTGAGAAGGATGGACTTCTATATATGGCTGAGCACTATTATCCCGGCTGGATTGCCGAGCTTGATGGACGACCCGTCCAGATTCTAAAAGCTAATGGATTGAATCGAGCTATTGTAATTCCAAAAGGTCAGCACACCTTGAGCTTGGCTTACCGTCCGTTCGTATTGAATTGGGGACTTTGCATCGCCGCTGTCGGAATGCTCATGACTGGTTTGATGATGCTTCTCGTGTCGAGTTTCGAAATGAAATCTCGTAAGTAGCGGTGCCCGTAGCCTTAGTCTTTTATCTGTCGATTAATTGTGATGTTCTCTACTTGCCAAAGATTGCGATAACGCAGAAGAACTTTGTCATTGAGCACGTTGATGTTAATGCTTGGCTTCGAGAATGGGATGAGACTGCCCCAAAAGCGAGATTGCTTCGAGCATTCATGAACGATATTGATACCATTTCTGCTTTCTTCTATGAGCCAATCATTTCTGTCTTGTGAGCTTTGAAAAGCAGAAAATATCAGTTCGTTCGTTACCGCTGACAATTCACTAACTTTCAGCTCCGCAAATGTTTGCGCAAGGATTGTCAACGCAATCTTTCGCTGTGAGCGGTCTTTCTTTAGCATAATCGCTGAGCATAACGAGCGAATGTCTTTTGCCAATCGTTCCGCCATCTCACGAATGAGTACAGCTTTGACGAACTCTTTATCCACGGTTTCGTAAGTGGAATTCGATTTTTTATCTACCATATATTTTGCCTAACGCGTATTCCAAGAATTCCATTCTACGCGCCCCCCGTGTAGACACCGTGCAAATCAAAAAGACCATATTCTAAGTACCACCGGCCCAGCCGCATGGGCTGGTGGGCAACCCTCTGGGACCGCCAGCGACCCGCTGGCATCTGAAGGTACTAGCGTTGCACTCCTTCGTCCGCCAAATTCCGGCGTGGATTGGGAGCGCGGGCATCTTGCCCGCTTCGAGAAGCTCTCCCTGGGACCGCCGGCGTCACGCCGACATCGGAAGCACACGCAAAGGATTGATAATTCTCTCCATTGGAAAGTGTTCTCTCTGAGACCGCCGGACTCTCGGCGGCAACTGGAATGCAAGAGAGAGCACGCATGGGCCATCCTGCACGTCTGGGGTCAAGAACGTTGCCACATCTATGCACCACTAATATCTCACTTACTGTCGTCCTATTTTGCACGAAATCCGCACGCCGATTTGTTCAGAATTACGTTGGCCCAAACTCCAGGATACCCGCGATGGATTCTCATCAAAATCGGATCGAACATCCGAGCATAGGCGCGACAGCGCTTAGCTTGATTTATGAGAGCTTGCCTTTTACCAAACGTGAAAAGAGCGCAGAAGAAGAGCGCGATTCAGCAAAATATCGCGAATTTTTGGCGGAAGCCGTTGGCGATACGGCGGCAATTATTCCTCGTTACGGTGCGGTTGCTGGCGGGCTCGTGCGTGCATCGTTGCTGATTCGTCCCTCGGATTCCATCGTAGAGAATCTCAAATCTTTTGGTGGAAATTTTGCAGAGGGCGCGACTCTTAAAAAGATATCCCAGATGGCTCAACCGGAAGGATATCTTTCGACACGCTACACCGGAAATTTCGCCCAGCTCACACAAGGCTTTTCCTTTGGCGCTGCCAAAGCCGGATTCAATGAAGATAGTTGGTATCGTGAAGATGGTTCGCTGTCCTTTTCCCGCGGCGCGTATCAGATAACTTCGGCGGGTCTCTTTGCTGGTTTGCTGAACGTACCACTTTCATTTGTGGGAAAAAAGATTACTGGTGCTGTCATCGATACATCAGTAGTTAGCAGCCTGGGTGCAAGATCCGCACTTGTAATTGGTGGTGTAACGAGCGGCTATGGAACCGGATTTCTAATGGGATCGAGCAATGCATTTCTGGATGGAAAGAAAGGGCTCGAACTGGTATCTGCAGGAAACGACGCCGGGCTGGTGTCAGCGTTTACAGGGGCTGCAATATCCGGATTAAGCCCAATTCGCTTTTCCGCCATCGAGCAACCATCATCCAATGATCTCTCCCGCATGGTGAGGTTTCATTCCAAAGGTCGAAATGAAACAGCTGAAACTGCGGATGATGCGTTCCGCGTTCAACCCTTTCCACGCGCAGATAGGCAAGGATTGTCCAGGCATCGGCCGAACCTTAGCGATTATGAGCTGCTCAAGCGAGCTGGTGTCCATCAGCTTGTTACCGAACCGCAACGGGTGCTTAAAGAATCAACTCCTTTGGGAAGTGTCCCGCTGTTTTCCGATCGCGCTTATCTTTATTGGACGACCACAAAAGAGAACTGGCAGCAACGCGTTTATAAAGATGCTCAAAATAGAATGGGCCCGATTTATATAAAGCGGGACTATGCCAATGAGCTTGACGCTCAGTTAATGAGCGGAAGCAAGGTTTCTCCTGAGTTGCGCGCTGCTCATTATATTGAAATGCAGCAGGCATTTTTGCAGACTCCTGATCCTTCATTGATAAAGCGAGTTGATGTTCGCCCTGATATAAACGTGCACACACTCTGGCACAGACGCGCCAATCTCGATCCATTTATGGATATCGCCGCGACGGCGAAATCGCGGACGGGCGAAATCACTATGAATATCCGCGGTAAGAACGATGCCATGGTGCCAATTGTGGATCATGAGTGGTCGCACTTGCTCGAGCCGAAAGTGCCAAAGGAGCGCGCCTTATTCGAAGTGGCTGCAGCTTTGGAAAAGAAGGGCTACTATGTCAGCGATTATTCGAAGAAGAATTCTGGCGAGAATTGGGCTGAGCATAGTGCAAGTTTCCTCGGGCGCAATTACGATTTCCTAGAATTTGTTCACCGTGCACCATTGCGTGCTGTCGCGCTTTCACAAGGCATGGCTCGTGCGGCTGAAAATAACCTGCTTAATGGTGCCGGCGCAACTGATGCTGGTCTTACAAATAGAATTCAATACGTGCAGGACAAAATAAAACCTGCTGCACTTCAAGATCTTGAGTCTCGCATGATGAGTAGAGATCAAGTTGAAGCGTCTCGTGCAGTATTGATGTATGGTGCATTAGCGGGTGAGAAACAGCTTGACCTTTTGCATCACAACACGGTCAACAATAAGTTCTTGCGAGCGGCCTCGTATTCAGCGCTAGTTGCACGGATTTATAACGATCAATATAAGCCCCAAGGGTATGAGAATGTTTCTGTTGCAAATAAGGCAAGGGACTTGAATAAGTTCGTTTCGTTTCATTTGAATCCGAAGAATTATTCGTATAGCCGCGCTTACGCGATAGACGGATTGTTGAATCAGTCGCAAGGAACGAATATAGCTCCGATGATCGGAAGCGAGCAAGAACAGCTCAAAAGGTTCTTCGGCGATTCGCTTTATTTGATTTTGAAGTAGTGGCTTGATCGCTAATGGTCCCGAAGAACGAAATTTTATTTTGATCGCTTGAACTCGTATTCAGAATGGACGGGCCTTAAGGGATGGAAACGAGCGCTCCTATCGAAGGACAAAATTGAGTCAGGTGTCCAGCGAACGCCTGACTGTGGGTCGAAAAAGGTGAAGTCTTTGCCGTTATCGGTATGCCCATAAAAGACATGTTCGTTGAGGTTCTCATCATCTGCCCTTATAGTAACAATGACTGCAAAGTCAGAGTCAGGCGCGGCGTTTTTCCCGCGCTTTAGATCATAAGCAGTGAAGTCGTCTGCGGTGCCACCTTGTGTAGCAGCTGCTTTTCTGAACCATTCCATCTGTTGTTGGCGTCCGTGTTCGGCATCCACTGCATTTACTTCAGTATTGGGTCCCAGGCGCTTCTGTCCACTCCTTAACTCCGCGATCTCAGGCGCGCTTCGGAATTCGCCGGATTGCAGAGTGCGAAAGAGTGCGGCCACCCCATCCATGCAATTGGTATTACCCCCGTTGGTATTGAAAGTTGTTCTCACATTGTTTGCATTGAACTCTTCCAATTGGCGGGGCGAGAAGGTAATCTCTGGTGCTTCTTTCATTGCCGATCTAATTTGATTGGGATCCAAGAAATCTACTTTCTTCATCTTCTCATCAGCCTGTTTAATATGGTCATGCATTCTTCCATATGGCTTTATGGTATTACCTTCTCTGCTTTCTACTTCCACTATGCGGGATTTGGGAACCGCATAAAGATCACTTTGAAAAACCCAACTACCATTCTGAGCGACATAAACATTTCCCGCTTCATCCCGCCCGAGCGGAGTGACTACTCCAGTTTTCGCTTCCCTTGTTGCGCGGATCGCGCCTACAGGTTTGCTTGGTTGCGGCCGATCTGAAACCTCCACAATGGCAGCCGCCGGTAACCCATCATTAGCCCCATCAAGTCGAAAAACATCAGCGGCACGGTGCTTAATTCCATCCAGAACAAATGTTACTTTATCGTTGTCTAAGACTACTACTTTTCCTATAGTCATTTCCTTTGCTTCCGCGATCTGTTCAGCTAAACCATCTATTATCGCGCTGGCACGATAGGCCTCTGTCTCGTGTAGTGTTGCGTGGTATAGACTCTTTGCTTTCTTGTTGTGCTCATCGAGTTTAGACTCCATACTTTCAATTAATTTGAAGGCAGCTTCCGACTCGGTAATAACTCCACGTGATTTAAGTCCTTCGGCTTTATCCAATTGCGTAGCGAAATCCTTGCCCATTAGTCTTTCTGCCAAATCTGGATTTGCCCTCATCTCTGCAGCAAATTGGTTGAAGTTTTGGTTCTTGCCGAGCCGATTAGCAGCTTGCACAATCTCCTGCTGCTGAAGTTCTATTACTCTGTTAGCTTGCAAGAAGTCCTTAGCCTGCTTTGCCAAAGCAAATGCATGATCTGATTCATCTTTTGTGAGTTTTGTGCCGGCATATTTTTCTTGGACCTCTTTTCTAAATCCTTCGTCGAGGGCAAAACCCGTATGCTGTTCGTACAAGTTTTGCAACTCTTTAGCGAATTGAGGTGACGACGCGTCTACTCCAGCGTCATTTAGGCCATCACTTAGGGCTCGAATAATTTGCACATCTTGTTGCCTATGGACAGATTCGTGCAGCAGTGAAGGGAACAATTCTTTGTTTGCTCCCAGCAAATCTTCGGGGTGTAAATTTATCTTGTTTGCCCCGAGTAAGTACTCGGCTCCGGCACGATCAGTGGAGTTTAGAACTCCTATTTCCCATCTTGGAATACCTTCGGCATCGCACAACCGATTACTTAATTCCTGTACCTGTTTTGATCTTTCAAGGACAATGTCCATTTCTGGCGGACGTGATTTCATTAGTTCAGAATATTGATGTGCCAACTTGGGATCGCCTTCGCCGCGTTTCGCAAGAGATTCTGCATATTCTTCCAATTTCATTCCAGGTGGACACTCTGCGTGGAGATGCTTGCCTGCAATCTTAAAAGACTCATCCAAATTCGATTTCTGTATTAACCATTCATCAACTTTCTGGAAGTTGTGAGAATGATCTTTCCAATTCTGCGTTGCTGCATCTGCTTGGCGCAAGAAACTCATGATCTTTTCTTGTGACGTTGTAGAGTTGTCCTTAAACCGAAATACATCAATGCTGTCTAAGCGTTTAAAGGCTTCCTCGACTCGGATTTGGTCTGCTGTAGCTCTCGACGCTGGTCCTTTGCCTTCGCTTACCTCCAGCTTGTGCCCTTCTCTGAGCGGTCGGTCGACTGGCGTTTGATCTGCGATGTGGTCATTGGACACTCGTCGCTTAGATTCTAATGTGCTCAAGAGTATCCTCAAATTGTCGTGGTTTAATGCAGCTGTTTCAATAGAGGATTTTAACTGATTGTATTCTGATGGATTCAATTTGGCATCGGCGATCTGGTTTATTAACTCGATCGGATTTTGTCCAGCAGAGAGAGCAAAAACTTGACGTAGTGCAGCTGCCGCTTCTGGTGAGGATTTGAATGCACTCTCGATCGAAGCTATCTGTTCCTTCTTAAGAAAGGAATTGGCGCCAGCTCCAATGAGGTCATTGCGCAGGTTTCTATCTGGGATCTCGCAGATAGCGGAATGCAATTCCGGTTTCTGAAGTAGTGCATTATGTTGGGACAGTTTTGAATGACGGTCGGTAACGCTATTCAGCGATTGCACATCAGCGAAAATGGCGCTCAGTTGAGAATCGGATAGATTGCTTCTCAAAAGTGCGTTGGTTTGAAACGATGATCCAGGTGGCATATCCAAGAGTTTTCCAATCTGTTCTGGCGATCGCTTCAAGCTGTTTGGCTCGGCTGCAAGATAATCGCTAAGCACAGAACCAAGATCATTGAGTTGTGAATTGAAGGTTAGTTTTGCCCCGCTTTCCATCGCGGCTTTTAGACGCTCTGGAGTGAGAACCCGGTCAATCTCGGCATTGCCTGTAGGCTTGCCGGAGATTGTTTTTGCCAATGCATCGTACGCTTCCGCAGAAATGTCTTTGTCGTGGAATAATTTGGTGATTGTTTCGCTTGCCGATGATTTGTTTGTAGCAAGTTCCAGTGCCTGTTCAATGCTTCGATTGTTTTTCGTTCCAGATTGATGCTGAACTTTCATCAGATCTAATGCAGTTCGTAGCTGTGTCCCTTCCGTCTTTTGCAAGAGATTAGTAAGGTCAGCCTTTGAAAGAGCCCGTGAATTGAGCATGTCAACTAGAACCGTTTGCTGCGGTTTCGTGAATTCGATGAGTTCTGCCCCTGGAATTTTTGGCAGGCTAGCCAGCGCATCTATAGCATGTGGGCTTACAACGCGACCTGTTTTTGCCGAATCTTTCATCAGATCGACAATGTCCATCGCCATGTCTTGACTGATCCTTCCGTCCTTCAATAAATTGCTCAAATGATCCAGAGACTTGTAAGACTGTTCCTTTAAAGCTGGGTTTGTCAAAGCTGCTTCAACCTTGCTGCTTTGATTGTTAACGTAATCCAGAGCTTTCTGATTCTTGGCGATATTGCTTGAACGCTCGTGGTTTTCCAGCCATTTGAAGGCTGCGGCCCGAGCCTCCTGGTGGTGAGGTCCGTAGTGGTACTTGATTTGATCCAGGGTCCAACCTTTGTCGTGTAATGCAAAGAGAACTTCTTGTTCTAAACTCTCCTTGCTTCGTTTACTCGGATCCATCGCTGCATTTGCATCAGCACCAGATTTGGTTTCTGCAATAAATTGAGCATAGCTGGAAGATATAATCTCACCGCCTTGGGTCTGGCGTACATGTATGCCTTCTTCAATTGCGATTAACGCGCGTTCCGCCATTATGCGTTGACCGTTAACACTGTTTTTGAATTTGGCGACCTCTTGTTCGGCAGCAGCAATTCTGGCTGGATCCTTGATGGAATTCCCAGCAGTGCTCCTGCCTGTTACCATGTCCACCTCTATTCCGTTCACTTTTATGACAGGTTTGGGAATGGACATTGAATTCCCATCAGGAGCGTGCCCTTGTGCGCTCATATTCTTGAGGAAAGAATCGAAGCTTCCGGTCGATCCTTTACGGAAGGCGTCGAGATCAAAGGTTACTGGTGTTTCCGTGACATTGATGGCTTTGGACGTATCTTTTGCAGCTTTTACAACATCCTCATAGTTTCCTTTGACGAGGTGATCCGTCATCAATCCTACGGAATGCATCGCGGACTTTCCATATTGTCCTTGTTTCCAGTTTACATCCCCGAGCGAGATTTCGGCTGGGAGTTCGCCGACATTTCTCCTGAACATTGGGTTGCCGTCGTGTGTCAGATCTCGCGGAGGCTGTCCATCTCCTCGTGCGGCCGCTAGAACGCGCACGGGAGCTTCGCCTTTCAAAGCGTTGTAGGGAAGCACGTCGTACTGTCCGTGGCCGAGATCTCTAACTGTGTGACCGTCTCTCTTCAGTTGTCCTATGTATTCATTCTCGAAATCACGTGCAACTTTTACACTTCCATTATCACCAAATTCCAACGCAGAGCGCGAACGTCTACCATTTCTCAATGCGATTGCGCCGGAGATTCCAAAGCTAACCCACGAATTGCCTTTGCCGACATATTTTCCAAGTGCCTCATCTACCGCTGCGGATCGAGTCTCATCCAAGATTGCGTCCTTGGCGTTCTGTCTCAACTCAGTTTTTAGTGCGCCCATCCAGTCTTTCAAAAACTCTTTGCTCACTGAGCTTCGTGAAGCTTCCGCCGTTACTTGTTCCATGGTCTGGGCGAATTGCATGCTCTGTCTGCTCACCAAGAATTTACTGAATGAGCTTGGGCTCAGTCCTTTAAGACCTTGGGCGCCAAGTTGACCAAGGCCTATGCAGCCTAGTCCCATAAGCACGTTCATGCCGTACTCTTTACCGAGAGGAGCAAGAACATCATTGAGGAATTCCTTTTCCGAGGTTCCTAGTAGCTTTGCGAACTCTTCAATGTTTTGCTGTGTGCTGCGATTATCGATGCTGGAGAAGAATGCGCCAGTTCTATCGTAGGTTTTTGAAGCCCAGGCACCAGCGTACGATCTCTCGTTGTATACACCCAGTCCGGTGTCTCCGATATGGTGATTGACTAGAAAGAGCACTTCCTTTGTGGCTTGCGCAGCTCCTACGGCAACCGCTGAGGATACCAAAATAACTGCTAAGGGACTTGCAGTGCCCATGCTTGCCACTGTAATTGCTCCGGCTATCACAGAGGCACCAATCACAAGTGCGTTTTCTTTAAGCCAGTTAGCAGCGGACGCGGCATTGAAGTCTCGGCTCAAAACATCGCCTAGCATTTTGTCGAGCGCTTTACGATCGGGCGAACTTGGATCAGCTAGTTTGAGGAGTTCTTCCGCCGCCTGGATCTTCTTAAATACTTCTTGTTTAGCCTGATGGTCTTTGATGAAGTCTAATGAATTGCGCAATTTATCGACTTCTTGCTTGCAAGCAATCACATCTTCGCCTTTGATGTTTTTCAAAGCTTCGGACATTTCTTTTGCTCTTAGTTTACAGTCTTGGACCATGCCTTCGTATGCGGTGCCCTCTGACGCCGCTTGAAATTGATCTCTGAGCACAGTCATGTTTTTGTTTATGACCCGACCAACGTCAGCGAATTTATTTAGATCAGGATGAGTATCGATTGCTTTTAGTGCAGCGTTCCTGAAAGCATCCACATCGTCGCCGTATTTTGTATTTGCTGGCCACTTGTCCGTCAAGAAATCCAGTCCTTGCTTTGCACGAGTTGCTGGATTGTCTGAATATTCCGGAAATGTTTGTATGGAGGCAAGGTTGTTATCGCGTAATCGCTGAAGCCCGGAGCGACCAACGTTTCCTTCTTCTCCTGAGCGGGTGACCAAAGAGCGGTACGCTTCCGGCGCGTAGGCTTTCATCATATCGGGTCCATAATTCTTAAGCATGCCTATTGCAATTTGGTCGGCTTGCCGCGTATGTCCAAGATTCTTTTCTGCCTGATAAGAACTGATCGTTGTCGAGAATTTCAGGAGGTCATTTCGCTCCCTCTGCTTCGACAGCTGTGCTGAGTATTTGTCGATGTCAGTTTCTTGTTCACGAACTCCACCGACTTTTTTATTCTGACTCTTTTCCCAGTTATTCAGAGGGCTGTCAGTTAGCAAACCGCCTAAGGTTACGACGTGACCTGCATGATTCAGGAATCCGGCGCCATCTTTTGTTTGTTTAACAAGCTCTCTTAAGACGTCACTTTTCTGTCTGTTAGCATCATCGACCCTTTGTTCGAGATCTGCAACTTGCTTTGCCGCATCGCTCTGCTGTTGTTTGACTGCTTGCTCCAGCGATTGTCCATTCACGCCGTTTGCTGTCAAAAACGGAAATCGATTTTGAACCTCTTTGTTGTTCAAGACCTCGTGCAAGCGCAATAAATCAATGTCTTCATTGCTGCCCGTGAGCTGCTTTCGCAATTCGGGAGAGAGTTTATTGAAGGAAGCCGCACTAAGTTCTTTGTAAGAAAGATCGGGCAGAGCTTTGTCTGGACTGATGCTCTTTTCAGAACCAGTCAGTTCCTTTCGTATCGCGGGCGGGAGCGCGTTAAAAATTCGGTGGTCCATATTCTCTGGACTGATTCCGATACTCTTGCCGGACTCTAAGTCGGCGGATGATCCTGTTATCTCTCTTCTCTGCCACTGCTCAAGCGAGTTCCACATCGCTGCTCTCGTAGAAATGTCGCGGATGAATGCTTCCCCTGAGCGGTCTTTTGTGGCGTAGAATTTCGCAATTTCTTCAGCTCGCTGATAGTACTCCGCATCTGTTCGCTCATTTCTTCGCTCTGCCGGGACCAAATTTCGTAGAACAGCTGCTGCCGGCATAGGGATGTTCGCGTCGTAAACAAGCTTTGCTACTTCATCATGCTGATCTAAGGATAGGTTGCCTCTGCCTTGCACGTACTCAACTACAGCATCGCGAATGTTTTTCGGACCAACGCCATCCCAACGTAGCAATTTAAAAGCATCGTAGGCTGCGGCTTTTGTGTCCGGGTTCTCCGATTTCCCCATGATTTGAAGGACGGCTTTGCCAGCTTCTGTCTGGAGCGCCTTTGCTTGCTCATCTGTGAAACCGAGCTTTTCGACTGCGTTCTTTCCTCCGGCATCGGCCCACTTCGGATTCTTGATGTCTTGACCTTCTGCATCGCCCATCTTGCCGATGATCATCAGCTGATCGTGTGTCGCATATCTGCCAAGAGCGCCAATGGTCTTTATCGCTGAGGCTCGTTGTGCAAAATCCTCTTCCCGCTTCGTGTAATTCTCTGTTTTAGCGAAATGCTCGGTGCGTTGCGCGAGATCTCCTTTTGGACTGCCTGGAATTTCCCTGGCTGGATTGGCTCTGTCAATGCAAGTTTTGATGAGTTCATTTCGAAGATCTTCAGGTATCTTGTCGGCATTCTCGGCAAGCCCGGCTATCATCGCTGGCGAAAGATTTTCTTGTACGATTGCCAGATCGTCTTTTGTCCAGAACTCGGCAGCTTTCATCAATCCATCCACGGCACTTTGATGTGTGCGGTTGGAGGTGGATTCAATGCCGGACTTGAACGCTTCGCGCATCTCTTGGCTGATTTTTTGATCGCGCTCAGCCATGCTGCCTAAAGTAGAGAGCAGCTTTGCATTGTCACCAAATTTAGAATAGGCGCTTAAGATTTCAGCGCTTACCGTTGCTCTGTTGCGATTGTCTATTCCTGCGCGTTCGAGCGCTTGGACTGCTTCGTTTGTTTGTCTTCCATCGCCTGTGATACCACTTGTAGTCGCAGCAAGGATGTACATGGAATTCGAATCTTCTGCATAAGCCTTCTTCGCAAATTCGGCGAGACCGTACTGGAAGTCTGGATGCGTAGCAGATTTTGACGAAAGATATGTATCGTTCAACAGCTCTCGTCCCGGCAGATCTGTAGTGAGTACATGCTGCAATGATTGCATTGCGTTCTTGCTAGCCGGAGAGTGATATCTAAATTGTGTTTTCTCATCCGTTGTTTTGTCGGCAATCGTACGCTGTAAGAGTTCTGTCGCGGCGTTCGTTAGAGCTGTGCGGTCGACGTCATAATTAGGTTGCTTGCCTGCATGTGAAATGGCGGCAATTGCTAAAGCGGTGGTCTCGCCAATGCTGAGATCGGCTTTTCCTTCACCGCTACTCTCTGAAAGTGCTTTGATCGCTTGTAACTTAGTTTCCTGAAATTCCTTAGTGAAGCGCATCTCAAGATCTTGAAGGTCTGGGATGAAGGTCGGCTTTCCATCGATCGAACCGAATCCCCGTCGACGCCAATCTAATTTCGATTCAGCATTTGCATCGGACATCAAGAAAGCCGCGAGTGCGCGCCTTGCATGGGCATTGTCGGGTGCCATTGAACTGAGTTTGCTTACAGCATCGCTTACTTGTTCCGGCGAGCTTGCTTCCTTCAGAAGCGCAAGTTGCTCTGCGGGTTCCGCCCACTTTAGCCAATCCTGCGCTATCTTATTATCGAACTCGGTGGATTCTTTCTTTAGCTTCTCAACCATGTCAGAATAGTCGCCGGCTGAGCTGTTTCCATCAATGCCGTGAAGAATTCGTCCCACGCGAAGTTCGTTCAAGGCAGTATCCGGTCCAGGAATCTCAGCTCGCAATTTGTCGATAACATGTGATTGCTTATCCGGATTGTCGAGATCTTTTAGAAGCTTGCCAAACTCTTCATTCTTAAACTTCGACAAAAAGCGATCAAGCTCCGGATTACCGCGGGTTGTGTCGCTATTCTGCGCAATCATCTCAGCGAATTCTTGCTTGACTTGATTGACTGCTTGTTTGCGTTCTTCCTCTCCTAGATTTTTATCAGCCAACTTATTTGCTGCGGACTCTAGAGAAGAATGAAAATTTCGAACTTGCTCGGCTGCTTTCAACGTGTTTACCACGGGGGCGAAATTGTCAGAGCGAATGACGGACATTCTCTGAGCCGATTCTTGTTCCAATCCTTTGAGAGCCTCTTTGCGTTGATCTGCGCTGCTGCTTCTATCCAAGTATGTCTCTAAATATTTATCAGCTCGCTGGAAGTTCTGGTTGGCAAATTCGGCGATTTCTTCTCTGGCTTTTTCGACTTCTTCCGGTTTTGCATTTTGATATAGAAGCTCAGTGGCGCTCAACTTCTTATAGTCTTTTGCAACCGAAATCGCCTCAGAAAATGCCTGCTGCATCGTTTCGAATCCGCGCTGGCGCGAATCATAATCTCCGCTCGAAAGCTCGTTCTTTGCCGAGGTGATTTGCTGCTGATTTTTCTCGACGATATCTTTTGCATCTTTATTGCCAGACAAGGCAAGTTCGTGTAGCTGCTTATACGCTTCTTCCATCTTCTCTGGCGTGGTGGCTTCTGAAAGATTCTTCACCGCATCTGCTGTCTTTGCTTTCTGGATCGCTTTGCCCAGGTCGCTGATGTTATCATTAGTCTCCGACAGCAGCGACTTCCGGCAATTCTTTTCCAGTTCTGCCAGCGCTTCCTTTCGCTCTGCTCCATCGAGCGTGAGCGCTTTGGCTAAGGCTACTTGCGTTTCTAATTTCTGCGCTTGTTTCTGCAGCGCGACTTCTGTCTTTACTTGTTCAACTTGATCGCTAGGAAAAGCATTTAGAAGAGTGTCTCTGTGCTTTTTGCTTTCCTCATCTGAGAATTCTATGCCGGCTAATTCTTTCAGCGCTTCCCGCTTTTCTGAGTCAGTCTTTGCTGAATCTAGTTTTCGCGATGCATCCGCTAACGCAAGGGTTTTGAGCATGTCCCCTGCGTAATGATTGTTTCCGCCGAGAGCTTCATCCTCTAGTCCAGAAAGGGCAGCTTTCCTCTTCTCATCACTTTGTGCGCGGAGATATTCCCGCAGATAAAAAGCGTTGCGCTCTTGATCACTAAGCTCAGCAATGCCACCAGGTTTATCACCCATGCCGTGCCTGCCGAGAATTTCGTCTAATGGTTCGCCCCCGAATACCTTTTCTAGCGCTCGGACGTTTTCCTGGTTGTAGTCCCGGCGCCATGATTCCGCATCATTGACGTTGTAGTCTTTACCTTTTATTTCTTTCGATAACTTATCGCGCCAGATTGCTGCGTTTCTCTGACTCACCTCTCTCTCAAGCGGCGTTTGATCATTTGACGAGGGTATCTGAGACCGCCCAGCATCACCTGTCCAGCTGTTAATGCGATTTCTCTCGTCTTGAGCGTGGCTGTCTCTATCGACATTGATTGGCTCAGGAATTCCATTCCGGCTGCGCAATGTTTTTAGATCTTTTTCCGCAGTTTGAATGAATTGCTCTTTGTCTTTCTCTGCTAATGGCACCTCAGAGTCATCTTTGTTGAATGCCTTAACACCGACGATTTTTTCGTTCTCAATTTCATAGCGCAGAGAAAGACCCTGCTTGCTTAAGTCGAATTGGCTAACATTCGAAGAGCCATCAAGGACAATTGTCTGTTTGTCGCCGTTCTTTTCCACATCGAACTGCAGTTTGTAATTTCCAGAGTCGAAGGTCGTTGAAATCTGCGTCTCTGGTTGACCTGGTACTTTGATTTCTCGGTGTTCGGTCGTTTTATCACCAGAAGTTTTGTAAGTAAATGCTTGCTGAAGGATGGGCTTTCCTTCCGCAGCTGCCTCTTTGTCCTTAAAAACGGAGACGACCTCGCGACCGCTCCGGTCCCTGGTCACGCTGAGCAGCGGTTTGTCCTTGTCGAGATTGTCGAGCTGCTTGAGCGGGCGCCCTTCGGCATCATAATATTTGACACCGGCTTCGCTCGCTGGGGTTGAGGCTCTGTTGATTCTTTCTTGAGGCGTTCCCTGAATTTCCTGGACAGCGCGCTCCCATGTTTGCAGGGATTGCCGTTCCTCTGGTTTGAAATCTTCAGTCTTTTCTTCCTGCTGTGGGTCCTTTACAGCAGTCTTTTCCAAATCGGACATCTAAGCTCTCCGCGCCCCTTACTGATTTTGTGCCCAGCTATTCGTCATTTGATATGCCCTGAGCTCGGTTAATGGCGTAGGCGCCGCGGCTTAAGGAGATTTGGCTTCGCTAAGAATGGACGCGAAGCGGCTGAAGAGCGCAGCCACTTCATCATATCCATAGCTTTTCTGGGTTTCAGTGACGTACTCTTCTACGATTTTGTGTGTTTCCGGTGCCGGCGCATTCATTGACGCGAGCAGAGATTGGAGCCCGGTTCTGGCAATCTCGAATTCGGACGACGGGAGCTGCTGTTGAGCCTGCTCCATTTCGGGAGAGTTATCCAAGTCCAAAACAAGAACAGGCAGGACTCCTGCCTCTACGGTGGAACTTTTCATTTTCGCCTTACCCCTGAATTCCTGCAAAAATAACAATGCAGCAGCGTTCCAGCCATGACCCCTGAGTCACTCTTCCTGCGGCTGGTGAATCTATAGTAGGGGATGCTTGTGAAATATTAGTTCCCGATCAAAATTTGCTCAAAAGTGCCGCCTATGCTTGTGAAACAAGGGCGCGGGAGAAAGGGCGAAAGCGGCTCGATAAGATTAAATCGGGCAGTTTGGGGCGCTGTTAACTTGCTGCTAAGTCGAAGCGAGGACCGGGTTAGATCCCAATTTCTATACTGTGTTCGTTGGGTCGGTTCACAAGTCGGGGAAGTAATCACGATGCTAAGTTTGAATGCAGTAAAGACAAGCGTTGTTACCGATGAGAACGTCATCTCGCTGAATGTTAGTGGTGCCGAGCCGATGGGCGAGAAGGCAAACAGCCGTCAGCTCGAAGCCGTAATCACCGACTGGTCTTTCTTCTCTCTAAAAGGCATGGCTGAACTGAAACCTTCGCCGCTAGAAATTAGATTGATTAACGATGTTATTGCTGCAGTCTGCGTCGGCAGCAACAAATTGAGCCAGCAGCTTTTGACCCGAGCCCTTTCGAATTATGAGTTCTATCCGGAATTCGTCGAAAGAATTTTGAATGCGAGCTTGATGGAGATGGCTTTTCGGAATATCGATACTGAAGGATTGATGCTCAGCTATAGCATCGATAAGAATCAAGAAACGGGAATTCTAGAATTTCATTTTGGCAAAAACGGAAAGCAGGGGAAAGCTGAGTACGCGATCCCTCAGGGTTGGGTGCTTTCTTCTGACGAACAGTCGGTCGTGGATGAACTTCTCGATGTGATGCACTCCGTTGCGGCTACCGAAACCAAAGGTGAACGTCTTGCTCTTCAGATGAATGAGATGATTGGCTCTCTGTTGGCTTCCAACAAGGCGGAGGGCATTGAAGCTTTGAATCGTATAGTGCTCGCTGTTGAAGATCAGTCAGGCTATCATTTCAAACTCGGAAATGACCTGAGACTGGGCAACTACATTGAGTATTCTGAGGAGTATGGCAGCGTAGTTACTTATCTTCTGGATGCAATTCAAATCGCAGCTTAAACGTTGCTTTGTGCATGCAGGGCTGTATCGAGGCAAATTAACCTAGCTGTTATTTAGTCTGAATCTATAAATCTCTGTGAGCAAGTGGTTCATAAATGGATCTCGTTCCGCCGCTGGAATCGGTCGAATTAAGCTCTCTGCTGCAGCGATTCGCGCTTGAAGAATAGAAAGCTCGCTCTGGGTCAGGACTCTGCGCTCGATCGAATTGCTAATCGATTCCATCAAGGAATGCACAAGCTGAGTTCTGGACGCCTTGTCGGCACTTTGAGCATAATCCACGATCGCTTTTCTTGCAGACCTGACACTTGCGACATCATTTTGATTGAGCAGGATTTCAATTGCGTCAGTTCGCAGCGCGGACTGGCCGTGCGCTAGTTCTTCTATTAGCGATTGGCTTCGTGCCTGGTGCAAAGTGTTTAGAATATCTAGTGCTGGACGCGCGCTCTTTCCAGCTGCGTGAACCACGCTCATAAGTGTTGGTGCTGAGATCAGCGATCTGCTGAGCTCAACCATGCTTACGCTCTGCGAATCCGTAAGTCCTCTGAGTGACATCATCGTGTGGAAGTGATTCTCAGTTGGTCTTCCTTCATAATAATGAGCAAGCTTTCTTCTCATATCGCTGCTAAGACGAGTGAGTAACTGCGAGTTGTCGGGCGCCGTTTCTCTTAACGCCGGATTCTGTTTATATATGTGTTCGAGCATTTGCAGTTGCATCAAGTAATTAAAGCTTTGCTTGTTTACTCCGAGCGCCTTTTCTGCTACCTCAACCAGCCGATCTCTCAGTAGTGTTACTATTTGACGGGCTGTATTTGAGTGGGGATTATCGCTGATCACTTTTTCAATAAGTCCGTAAGATTTTGCAAGCCAGGTTGTTCCCTGTAGCGAAATCAAATACTCGATTGCTTTCACCTGAGTTGGTCCCGATTCTGAGGCAAGTCGCCGCACGGTCTCATATCCGTTTTGTGTCAGTGCGTAGGTGTCGGTGATTATTTTTAGGGCTTTTGCTGCATTCTCTGGCTGAGTCGTATCTTTTGCCGCCTTTTCGAAATCGGTCAGCTTGTACATTCTCTGAAACAGTGCCGCCATATCTGGTGACTGACGCATGGCATCCGCAAAGGTCAAGAGCGCTGTTCGCTGCTCGAGTGTGCCACTAGTTAGGTGTTCTGAATTGATCACTGCAACCCTGGCAATCTGGTCGTTATAGCGAGCTTCTCCCTTTTGGAAAGATACAGGATCCCAGACGCGCAGGATTTCGTTCCTTAGAATAGCTCGGTTTAGGAATTCGCGCGTCAACTCCTCAGGTTCGGCTTTCTGCCCCCTTCTACTTCTAACCGCTGTCAGGTCAACCAGCTTTTCCGCCTTAGCAAAGCCTTCAAGTGCATTAACTACTTTTGTGGCTGCTAACACCGATAATTCCGATCTTTTTGTGACGGCATCATCCAGCTGTTTCTTTACTTCGGGCAAAAGATTTTGCTTGGTATATTCTATGCGTCTTTGAATGCTGGCTGCGTCGTGGGTCTCGGTTGAAGGATTCCTTTCCAGTGCGTGCGCGAACACTGCAGCTTTTAAGGGTGCTCGGTGAGCCAAGGTAATGAAATGATCGGGAGATGGATTCAGGAACATTTCGCCGAGATTCACCGCCCAGTTTTCGGATGCGTTTTTCAGGGCGTATTGTCTTGAAACAAAACGGGCACCAATGACACTAGCGGCATCTGCCGCGTCAACCAAGTTGGGATTTTTGTACTGCAGCAAGTGAGACCACTCATGAGTCGTGATCAGTCTGAATTCACTTCCGGCAGATAGTGTGGAGTCGAAGTATCGCACTCGACTTGGCGTAGCATCAGCCTTCGTTGTTGCCGGTCCTCCGAAATTTGTCGCAGGTGCGTCTAAAAGTAGAATCTCTTTGACTAGCTCCGGTTTCGGCAAGGTGTCGATGAATTGACGAGTGTGCTCAGGCAGCAATCGGTCGCGATATGGTGACGTGAATAGCTGGCGACGAGCAGCGTTGATTTCATCCCTCAGTTGCGGCAATAGGTCGGATTCGAGTGTAGCCGTTTTTCGAATTTCTCGCAGTGCATCGAGTTTCTGTGCGTAGTCTTCCGGAACTCGAACTCTTGGAGCATTTTCCCAAGCGCTTTTTCTGAAGGCTTCGAGGGCGGATGCTTTGGCTTCGCCGTTCTTTACTTTGTGCTGCAGATCATTCATTCGCGCTGCGTCGCGCTCGGACATAAATCGATATGTTCGAGTTGCGATTGTGACTGATTGCTGTTTCGCGCCGCTCTCTGAGTGGGCACCAGAGCTAGTATCAACCGTTATTTTCAACGTAACTCTGCTTGACTCGTAGGGCTTGCCCTGAGCTGTATGCAGAATCCTTGTTGCGGACTGCCAGTCAGCTTCGAGTTTCGGTAGGCTTTGTCCAAGCTCGTCAATTTGTTTGAAGCTTTTTCCAGAGAGCTTCTCCACATTTCCGACAGCCAAGCTTGAGGCAGTCGAAGTGATGCGCGCCCTTCCGTCTGTACTCACCATGAGGCCCATGGATTCGTTTAGCGTGAACATTATCCGGGAGGGATTCTGTGTTAGCTTGGATTGATTGCTTGCTGCTTGTTGGGTATCCGCAGGCTTCGCTGAGGTTGAATGAGCAGTCTCGGCAGTAGTGGGATTCGTTTCAGCTTTTGTCGGAACCACTGGAACCAATTCGCCGGATGATTGGCGACCTGAACCGAATGGAACCCAAATCTGCGGTACGGTGATTTGAATGGAAGGCGCTTCTGAGTAAATCCGCCCGTCTTGAAGTTGCCAGAATTCCTTGCCATTTCCTGTGACATACTTCGTCGCTTGATGCAGCGCGCCTTCTGCTGGGTTGTTGTGTTTTGCAACTTCTGTCAGCGTTTGGATTTGCAGGAGGTTGTTCGGGATGGATTTGTCCAATCCCAAGTTTGCATCCGCCTTTGTCAGCGGAAGTGAATTCGCTCTATTTACCGGCGCTTCATTTGCGTGGAGAAGAGCGGATGAAGGATTTCTATCTGGTGGCAATGTCTGGCGAATTGGACGTGCAAGTGGAGAGTCGAGAGCAATTTGGAGAATTGAAAGCTCACGACCCACCGGCTTCGAGAGCCGCGATTCTGGGAGCTCAGGCAGCCTGCCTGCTTCTAGTGAATGGACCCTAGATTTTTCGCTTGTGTGTGCTAAGTTTTGAGCTTGAGCGGTGGGGTGCTCTGTCTGTTGCTTATCGGAATTATTCAATGCACCTCTATGAGAAAGCTGCCTAGCCCGGAGTCCACCCGGCCCCGCGGCGAGTGTATGGACTCCTGCTTCCAAGATTCCGCGCAGTGCAATTTCTTTGAAGTCATACGTGGAGTTGAGAGCATTTTGGCGTTGTACTTCAGCCACGGTGCCTGAGCCCAGCCCGAAGCTTCCCCCAGTCGCCATTGTCTGTGCCAGGGCACTGCGATCTAGTAATCCGCGAGTGGCTATGTTCACACCTTTCAACGCGAAAGTCGCGCCACCGAAAACGATCAGATCCGTTGCTAATGCCGAGCGATTGAAAGTCTGCGAGAATGCTTGTGACATTCCGTGCGACAATTCAAATTTACCGGTGGCGTCCAGATACGTCTCTCGTGAGAGTGAGGCATCGATATAACGAGAAGAGATGCCAAAACTAAATGCTTTCGCGCTCAGCTCAAGCGGCTTACCCGCGAGAGCTGAAGGGACAATGCCCGTTTCCGCAAGCTTGCTGACCTTGGTGAAGTCCACTCTCCCAAGTGCGTCGAAGGAGCCCTTCAGTGCAATGCCTTTCGCAGCACCGAGCGCGAAGTCTGTTAGCTGTGTTGATAAGTCGTCCTTTGCCTTGACCTGATCCAGTCCATGGAATAGGGCTGCCGCTCCGTAAGTCAATAGCGTGACATTTTTTCCGACCGATGGCACAAAGAGCGGGACTGCTTTGACGAAATCAGTACCATATCGAACGAATTCATCACGCAACTTCGCAGCAGAGCCGCTGGCTTTATCATCTGGCAAGGCACTTTCGAGAGCATCGTGAATGCCCTTCCGAAGTAGCGAATCTTTTTCCCCTGAACTCATTCCATCGCGTCGCCTGAGCGACTCTCCACCATACGGCAATCCGAAGAACGGACGCCTACCCCAGCCTCCCTATCGTACGGGGGGCTGGCAGCTGCGGCACTGTGCACAGTGGAACTACTTACTGCACACACATGTATTGACGTCGGGTAGGATGGGTCGCGAACTCGTAGAGCTTGTGATAATTGGACCGCCAGCGGCTAGCGGAGCGAAGGTTTGAGCCTGCTTTGAGAATTGCAGCTAATGGGATTGTGCAATTGGAGCGCAGGCTTCGAACCTGCTTCGAGAATTGCAGCTGGTGCAGCTGGCTTGATTAAGTCATGACGCAAAAATGACGAATATCTGACCAGATTCTGAATCCAGTAACGAATAAATTTATGGCAGTTGTCCCCACGGGAAGTAGATATGGACGAAAATAAAAACATCCCAACGCATGAATCAAGTGAACTCCCATCTGATTCGAGTGCCGATGATTCAGCCTCCTCAAAGATGTCTAGCGAGGCATTCGAGTCATTAAGAACAGCGTTTAACAGTAGATCTGATAAGCAGCATGAAGTCGGAGACCTTGCTAGTCCGCTATCTGCTGATGATCGCAAGGCTATTGCATCCAAGCTGGCAATGTCCGCAGCGGATCCAAATAGAGATATTCAGAAAGGCGCAAATCTATGGGTAGATAAGATGTTGCGCATTGATGAAAAACTACCAAACCTGTCTATTGTTGGACTTGATAATATGCCAGCTCCGAAAAAACAGGGCACCGATGGTGGCGGCAAAGGTGGAGATAAAAGAAGCCCCTAATCCAGCGCCAATTTTGTTAGCCAGCTGCGTCATCTGACTCATTGGCAACTAAGTCCTATGAGTCTTAAGTATATTGTCCAGGTCCAAGGATCATCCCTCGGACTAATCATTCTTTCGGATGACTAATCCGTAAGAATTCATGCTCCTTGCTGATGTTAGGAACCTACACTCCGCTAGACTAGTATGTAAGGACGGTGGTGTTATGCAAAGGTTCAAACCAGACGAATTTTTGAAAGCGCTAGAGTGTGCGGCTATGCTCTCTGCCGAAAAAGGTGAGTACCTTGAGAGTGAGCGCTATCTCGATGGAGCTATGAATTTAATAAAACGAGTGCACGGAAGAAATTCCACTTATGCATTATGGTTGATTCATAAAGGTGATATTGCCGTCGCGCAAAACGATTTGGCTAAGGCAAGCACATGTTATTCAGAAGCAATTGAAATACTTAGAAACCACCTGAGCGAAAACCATTTGGCGATAGGTGTGGCAGAAAGAAATTTAGCTGAAATTTTTCATGAATTAGGTTGGAAAACCGACTCACAAAAGCGTGAGGCGCTTGCATCGAAAATTTTTGGAAGCTACAGAGTTCAAGGAAGTACTTCATGACGATTTCAGATTCTAATAGTGCCAAGATCTTGAAAAATTTTGGCTCTAAGTTGGCAGTTGGCAGAATGGCCTATGAAGCCGGCTATTTTAGCCAGGCTTTGAGACATTTCTCCTCCGCCCTTCAATTGGCCAATGATAAAGCGCTCGATGATGATCTAAAGGGATGCGCTCTGTTGGGGGCAGCAAAGTCTACGGCGGCGTTGGGAAATTTTGAACAAGCAAAGCAGTTTCTCAATCAGGCGCTGATAATCCATGAGTCAGATGAGGGCTCTCTGGTAGAAGAGGCAGAGGATTATCATCAACTCAGTCTGATTTACTGGCGCAGTGGAAACACGCAGATGGCGAGACAAATAGCAGATAAGTCATGGGAACTGGCCTGTAATGATCCAAAGACACCCGATGAATTGAAGGCGAAACTGCTAAAGCATTTTGCAATTCTTGCCGAACAAGAAGGTCTTGCTGATGAGTGTGAACGCTATTTGGATAAGGCTATGGAGTTTATTGAATCCAGCCACCAGCTTGGAAAGCAAAGCTCAATTTATGGCGACGTGCTTTTAGTAAAGGTCTTGCTCCTGGTCGAGCAAAATAGATTCGAAGAAGCTGAGGAGCTCTACCCGCAAGCGTTACAGATAGTCGAGACTAATCGAGGTATTGCGCATCCAAGGGTGAAGGAAGTTATAGATATCTTTTCAGAGATCCATAAAGAGGTCCGCTCGGGCACCTCTGCGCAGTTTGCGTTGAATGGCGTTCAGCGTAAGAATAAACATGGCATCGTTTGAGGTTGTAGCTCTAGTGAACGCACTGTGTGGATAACCAGCAATCGAAAGAATTAGCAGATGCCCTTAGTGTAATAGCACCGGTCGTTCTCGGTTTGTACGCACGGATTGCACGTGTAGGTGTTAGGAGCTGCAGCTCCGGCGCCGCCCCTCATTCGCATGTCACTGTTGCAGAGCACCTTGATCTTCGGTAGTGGTTTACGCAATTTCTTCGGATTTGGGTTAGAGCTGTTCATCTCGGCACCTCCTTTTCTGGCGATGCCCTAATCTAGCGGGAAGGTATAAGGAATTTGTGAGGGTATTGGCAGATAATTCAAGGACGGATTGGCGAATGGGGACCAGGGCTCTGTGCGCTTGACGACCTCGGAGAGGATCGACTAAGTAAATGCCAAGTGATGTTCACTTGATATAATGTCCCCAACAAGCCCTCGTAGTTCAGTTGGATAGAACACCTCCGTCCTAAGGAGGGTGTCGGGAGTTCGAGTCTCTCCGAGGGTGAGCTTTTCCGGGATCGGTATATACGCTGTCCTACATATGTCCTACATAGAACCTTCCTTGTAATTCTCGTTGCCAAAAAGAAAGTTGGAGCGAGGTTCCGTTTTATTTTAAGAGGAAACTCTATGGTGTCGTTTCCAAGCATGGTCAACCGTAGAACACAAACACCGCCTCGCAAAAAACGTACGACTGTATCTCTATTCCTATCGGCGCTTCTGATCTGCTTTTCGACTTCGAGTGGAACGAGCGCCCAGATGGAAGACAATGCCCCCGGTAAACTGGCTAAGAGCATGAAAAAGCAAGTTACTGAATATTATCAAAAGCGAGAATACGCGAAGGTTGTTTCGCTGCTTGTCCAGGAAAAGCTATCTGGAGAGTCTCAAGATGATATCGACTGCTTGCTTATGCTTGGGCAAAGCTACTATGCGCAGAAGGATATTGATCGCGCTCTGAACACCTTTTGTAAGTATCTGGCACTAAAACCTTCGCCACAATTCCAAAATGCGACGAAGCTGGTGGATCAGGACCTTGCAATAATCGCTGATGTTCACGCCAAGCATGGACGTATTTCCAAAGCAGAAGAACTTTATTTTGGAGCGCTGTCAAAGGTCGATCAAGGCTCCATCGTGCACATGCGCACCCAAGCAGGGCTGGCGCGGATGTATATGAAATCAAAATCTTACGATAAAGCGGAAACGCTTCTGAGGAAGCTGCTCAAACAAGCCGAGGAAGAGCATGATGCCTTGCATCCGGATTCTATCGGACTGCGGCAGGGATTGGCGTACTGTCTCTTGAGAGAAAACAAAAAGCCCGAGGCCGAAAGCCTATTTTCCTCAATTGTCCATAGTTGTGAGAAGAGCGGCGATGAATCAGATCTTGCGAACGCACTTACACATCTAGCCCAGTTTTACTTAATTGCAGGAGAATTCCCAAAAGCTGAGGCTCCTTTACAAAGAGCACTCAGCATTCGCCGCAAAATAAATGCCAGCATGTTCTTCATCGGCAGGACTCTAGAAAATCTTCAAATTATTTTTGAGAGATCGGGCATGCGATCCAAAATTGTTTCCTTGTTCGAGGAAACGACAAACCAAGAATTGCCCGACTCTCCGGAAATTGAAAAGAAGCGAGCAGTGATTTACGCACGTGCTGGAGAGTTGGGGAAGGCAATCGATAACCTTGCAAAGCTATCAGCGTACTTAGAGAAGAGTGGCATCGATTCTCACTTTGAGCAGAGTAATGTTAATTACTGCCTAGGCCAACTGCAAGTTTTGTCAAAAGACTATGAGCACGCTTTGGTATCGTTTGAAAGGTTAGAGAGGAATTTTCCAACCAGCGCGATTACCTACAAAATAGAGATGATATCCCCTCAGGAGGCGGTCAAAGCTGCAGAATCAAACGATGATTTCCTGCAAATAACGCGCGACCTTGATCGACTTCCACGGAATTGCGATTACTTAGGAGCACTTTACGCGCGATTAGGACAATTTAGCAGGGCAGAAAAATTGTACGAGGACAATCTGGAGAAAAAACTCAAGAATGATCCTGACTGTCTGGAACGATTGAGATATCAAAGTGCCCTTGCGTGGCTGTTTTTTGCGGACGGCAAGCAGAGCGAGGCGCTCGATGTCCTGAGTAAGGCAATTGATTACACGCGAACGCGCAGATCTTACGAGGTAATGGATGAAAAAATACTGTTGGAAGGCAATAAAGCTTTCGTATTAGAGAAGAACAGTCTTGAAGATGCAGAAGCTCAGATGCGGAAGGTTCTTCAAGATATTGAGACCGGGGAGTACGTTTTCTTTTTGGACCCAGTACCAGAGCTTGGAGAGATCGACGACGAAGCGCTTTACGGTTCTGGAAATTACGACCCGCCCGGAACATACAAAAATTCAGCGGATAAAAAGCGATTTGAACCGGTGTTTAGTAGGGGTTGGCCGGGTCCTTCACTCGTTTTATACAAAGGCGGTAAATTGGGCGTCGAGGACCTCTCACTTTTTCCAAACGAAAATCCGCGAAAGGATTTTATTGACCCATGGCAGCACCGTAAACATATGGCATTTTTGGACTGGTCATACAGGTTCTGGGAGTGGAGAGGCGATCAATTAAGACCTCTGGCTGAGACCCGCATTGCCGACTTATGTGCAAAGCAAGGAAAATACCAAGAAGCCGAATCACTTTACGACCAAGCAATTGAACATGCAAAAAATGATTATTGCTGGGGTGATGTTCAAGCCGTGATTTTTCGGCAAAAGGCTAGTTTTATGCGTAGCAGGAACAAGATTGTCGAAGCTAACGATCTTGAGAAACAAGCATCGGAAGTCCTGCTTGATTTTGACAATACATTCATTGGTGCTTGGTAATTACCTGGACAACATCACTCTCATCGACGACAATACTATCGAACCGTAGTAACGAGTTGGTGAGCTAACTCTGTCCGAATTTTCAGAGTCCACATACTCCGATGCGGTTCATCATGAATTGATGGGCCGCTTCAATGCTGCTGTCGAGGACGGTCGTATACGCAGATTCTCATCGGTTGTTCTTGCAATCGAGCCGAGTCGGCAAGAAGAAGCTTTGCTTGGTTACGACATGCTGTTCCCATTTCCTGAGGCGGCGCCACTCTGCTTCCAATACAAGTTGACAGCGAAACTGTCTGCGAAGAGACTACTCAGGGTGCTCAATAAGAAGGCGCCATCAGGAGCAATTCTTATTGATCCTGCGTTTGAATTTGAAATCAAGAAAGAACAGAACGAGAAGCTGTTGAAGTTGCAGACACAGGTTCTGGTGAAACCATTCTATTGCGTTCCAAAATTTGACACGATACTGGAACTTAATCGTCATGCTATTGCACGTGGTGTGCTGAGAAATTCTTTTTTCTTAGCACCACCGACTAAATTGCCGGGCGCCGGGCAAAAGCATACCGTATTTTTCGATTTGACTAACAAGAACAATTTTGTTTGTTCAGAACCGCAGAAACTAGATGGAATGTATGATTACGCCTTTATGCTTGAGCTGGTTCAAGCAGATCGACAAAATGTGGTCGACCTACTTCAGCAGATATTGGCAAAATTGAAGGAAGCACTTAGCGACGAAAGAGATCTATGGGATAAAGTCGATGCCAGCTTAGAAGAAGCTAGGTTTTTAGAGATAGAAATGTTTAGACTAGAACCACCGAGATACTATTGGCGATCACTTGTAATGTTTCGTTGGCTGAAATGGATTATTTCACTTTACTTTGGTGCTGATTTTCACTTAATTTGATGTTTTTGCTGTTGAAGTGCCGCAAGGGTAGTCGCTGATAGGAAATTTATTGCTTGGCTCAATCAACCCGAATATGGAAGAAGTCACATCCTAATTTATTTCCGCCGACCAGCCAATATATTGTGCACCGAGTTTATATGAAAGGCGTATAAATTGCTCTGTTCTTTGAGGCATGTAATTTGGCATTGCCCGCTCGTGAGCGAAAATTGAAACCCAGTTCTTCGGCATGGGCTCTGATGTACTTTGCTCTGAATCAACATGTAATCCGATTTTCTTAAGTGCATCAATCAGTGTTTTTAAATTAGTGCGCGAACAAAAGAACTTGTGATCGATGTTTTGCTCTTTGTCTAATTCGCATCCTCGCGATTTGAGTTCAGTTAGAATCTTATCGTCAATTACTTCTTGGTCTAGCAGATCCAATCCGAAGTCAGGCTCATGCCCTGCTTCCGCCGCTTTGTCTGCTAGTTTTCGATCCTCTTTTGCCTGTTGTGCCTTTCCCCGTTTTTCATTTATTCCTGCACGTAGCTCGTAGCAGAGTTTGGCAAGTCTCGGTGTGTTGTCCATAGCTGCTGCCGTATAATCGTCTGCTGCCAATTGGTTCTGCCCAGCTTTCTCATGAGCTGTTCCTCGAACAAAGTAGCTGAGTCCATCTTTCGGATTGAGCTTCAATGCTTCATTGAAATCAGCGAATGCTTTGTCCATCTGATCTACCCTTGAATAGGAACAACCGCGAAATCGATAAGCCACCTGGCAATTCGGATCCAAACGAACAACCTGCGAATAATCCGCGATTGATTTATCGTATTGGGTTAAGGTAAAAAATAAACGTGCTCGCCCTGTAAGTGCGTCGACGCAGTCGGGTTCAATTTCAAGCGCTTTGTTGTAATCTTGAATAGCACTGGGCAAGTCTTCCAGCTCCGCATGATAATAGGCTCGATTTACATAACCTGCAGATGCTTTGCCATCAAGACGCATGATTTCATCGATGGCTTTAATAACGGCTGACGGATCATTCTGATCTCTAGCTATCTTATAGTTCTTTCGAGCCTTGCTTAAATCAGCCCCCCTGCTGAATTCGAAGACGGCATAAGCTGATACAAACAAAACCAACACGATAACATACCGAGCAGAAAGCTTGGGAATGCGCGGAAATTTCATTATCGGGATCGGGCTCATACTGATTGATCCATTTTGCTGGCTGCTCAAATGATAACAAGGCGTTTCAAGTCTGATTACCCGGACACGCAAGGGCCATATCATTAATGTGCCAGCACCATGGCTTCTCTCATCTCAATTGCTGCCAACGGGGGACTGATTTGACCCAATTCCTACATTATATGTAGGGTTTATGTGTATAATACTTACATATAGTGTAGGTATTATAATGCCAAAGGTTCTGAGAGAGAGTTCTGACCAGCTTTATGACGTTGCCGAAAGCCAGTCTGGCTATTTTACAGCCCGGCAGGCATTAGAAGCTGGCTATTCCGACCGGATGCAGACTTACCATGTACAAACTGGCGACTGGGTTCGCGAATGGCGCGGGATCTATAGATTGCGGCACTACCCGAATCCGCGCCCTGACGATTTGATGGTTTGGTACTTGTGGTCGTGCAATCGTGAGGGAAAACCACAAGGAGTGTATTCACATGACACCGCCCTGGAGTTGCTGGAGCTATCGACATGGACTAGCTCACGAATCCACATGACTGTTCCGAAAGATTTCCGAAGGAGTAAAATTCCACCGGCGCTGCAACTTCATTACGGTGATCTTCGTCCGTTTGAAACTACATTTATTCGGCAGGTTCCTGTTACAAAGCCAATCCGGACGATTTTGGATCTGTCCGTAGAAAAGAAGATCCAGCATCACCATTTGATCGAGTCCATGCAGGACGCGCGCAAACACGGACTTATTGCTCCAAGCGATCTCACTGCAGATTGGCTTACAGATGCGGAAAAACGGATGCTTCGTGTTCTCGATTCTGACGCAGCCAAATATAAACCGGAGGCGTAAGATTGGATTCGGTCAAAGAGAACTATAAGACCGCACGAGCCTTTAGGGTTGCCATCGCTGATCGCATTTCGCAACTTGCGCGCGAAACAAATCAACCACACGACGACGTGTACCGTCGAATCGCAATGGATCGTTGACTTGAAGAAGCTTTTACAAGAGTAGGAAAGTTTTACTCAGAGTTCTTTTCCTGAATTTACCCAGTGTTCTTTTCATTTCAGCTGATTCCCTTGAACTTCACAATGAGAAGCAAAGCTGGTTTTTGCCGAAACTAGTTGTATACAGCTGATGCTTAAAGGGATTGCTGATACCAGCAGGAATTTCATTGTCGGCTCCTTGAACTATGGTCAAATCGTTGCTAAATGCCTAAGCGGGATTTGAGCCTGTGCGAAATTGTGATCTGGGCGGTCTAATTTAAGTAGTTCTCGTCTGAATCGGTGCAGACGGAAATGACTTTTGATGGTACAGGGATGACCATGGTTGGCTTCGTTAGTGAGTTTGGATTTGATGGTTTTTCGTTCAGGAAAAAGCAAACGACTTCAATGGCTTTATTCAGATGATCTCTGCAAGACAAATTAAAGATAGACTTGATCAAGACAATCGTGACGATTGATTCTAGAATACGATTCGAATGTGGAGTTACGAAAACAGCATGTCAGAACGGTCAATAGAGAAAGACGGACCTTTTGAGGTTCGAGTAGGAAAACGGCTTAATATGCCTGCTGATATCATATTCTCGGTTCTAACAAATATACCGATGTTGTGGTGGCGGCTACCTACATTAGGAGATGCCTCTAAGATTCACGGAAACATATCTCAAGATAGAGATTTAGTTCTTGAGGCGAAACTTGGAGGACGCCTTTACGAGCGTTGGATCCCAGAGGACCGTGAAGGAACGCTATTTGCCACTATCGTGACCTTTCGGAAACCGCAGCTTTTGGTTCTAGAAGGTTCCTTTGGCATGTGGGATACCGGCCTAGCGTTCGGTGTACTTACACTTTCCTTAGCAGCGGTTGGAAATGACACGGAAATATCAATCACTTACAGGGCACTTGGATGCCCCAAAGATGAGATTAAATCGCAAGTTACGGTGCTTTGGACTGACTTTCTCTATCGTTTAGAGTCCTTTGTGGCAGCTACTGTGACACCGGTCAGTGCGTCAACTGTGAAAACTGTTGCCGAAGAAAGCGATGATTTGTCAATAGATGCTGAGTTTATGTTGGATGCTGTCTATCAAGACTTGCAAAACGATTTGATCCAGGTGCGGCAGGCAGTAGCTCATGCAGTAGCCGCCGATAAACAGCTCGAACAACAGTTCCAGAAGAACAAAGATCAGTCTAGTACCTGGCATAACCGGGCTATGATGGCAAAGCAGCAAGGTGACCAAGTTTTGGAGAGTCAGTCCTTGCAAAGAAAGCAACAGTTCGCAGAAATTGCTGACGAACTCTCAAAGCAATTGATAGTGCAACGTACCGCTACACAACAACTTCGCGAACAGCTAACAAATTTGGAGGGAGCTGTTCAAAGAGCGTACACTAAGAAACAGATTCTGCTTGCCCGTGATAAAGCAGAGCGGGCGACCCGACGTGCTCAAGAGATTTTGTCCCGGGTAAACCCGGATAATGCAATGATGGCATTTGAGCTCTTGGAGCAGAAGATATTGGAACGAGAAACCCAAACAAAGGACAACGAAAACAAGGATTAATCGTAGGAAAGAGGTGACCTGCTCCCCTGTAGAATATCAGGATGAATAAGAAAGCCGCGACTCGCGAATTTATTCCAGCAAAACCGTCTGCCGCCATGATCTGGCTGGTTCAGCATCTTTCAATGCTCGATCTGGCGTGGCGCAACAAGGTTCATATGGCGGTTGAAGACGTAAAGAAGTTGCAAAATCTGCCGCGTCCCCATGGATTAATACTGACTCCGAATCATGCTGACGAAATAGATCCGCGACTTTGTTTCGAAGTCTCTCGCAAAGCGAAACAGCAGTTTTTGTTTATGTGCAATCGCGAGGCTTTTCATGAATTGCGTGGATTCGCTGGCTGGGTATTGCAGCGAATTGGTGCCTATTCAGTTGAAAGGGGAGGGCATGATTCGCTGGCGAAGCAATATTCTATCGACATTGTAAAAGAGAGCAAAAATACTCTTGTGATTTTTCCAGAAGGAGAAATTTTCTATCTCAATCAAGCACTTCAACCTTTTCATAGTGGTGCCATAGAAATTGGGATGCAAGCCATCATCGATAAACGGGTCACAGATCCAAGCTGGACTACGTTCTTAATCCCGATGTCCATTAGATATCACTATGTTGTTTCGATAAAAAAAGAACTCGAAAAAAGAATAAAAAGAATGGAAGTGCATCTCGAAAAACACTATAGCGGAAGCACGGCTGAAAGCAGATTGACTGGAATAATGAATGACGCGGTCACAGAGAAAGAACGGCGGCACCATATCGCTCCTGAAACCGAACACTTAGGAGATGTTGCCGGACGGGTTGAGTATCTGCGCACAGCGCTCTTAGCCGAAGTAGGCAAAAAATACAAAGGAAGCTATAAGGAGCATGCGCGAACCATCGACCAGGCTTTTCAGCTCAGTGCGCATTTAAGGGAGGAGTTATCCCAAACAGTTAGCCAGCAACATCAAGCTGAATATAAGGAAGATCTCTCCACCTTGCAGGAAGTTCAGCATCTTGTCGCCTGGCATCCTGATTATGTAAAAGAGAACCCATCACCTGAGCGAGTTGCGGAGATGGTAATAAAGTTGGAGCGAGAACTGCTCAACGTGCATCGTCCGGAGCCTCTAGGGAAACGCGAGGTTTTCATAAAAATAGGCAAGCCCTTTGACCTTAGCACTTATCTCGAGAGATATAAAACAGAACCTTATGTCGTTCGCAGTGAGGTCGCGGAACTGCTGCGTTCAGAAATTCAATTACTTATTGACGTAGATTTGAAAGCTCCGCTGGTAGCAGAAAGTCTTTAGTGTTGTGTTCTTCCGGAATAAAGAAAAGAATGATTCGCTGACCACCCACCGTCGGGACTTATCTGTAAAATGGGATGCATTCAACTAGCGCGGAATGGAAGAGAGGTGATCTTAAGGAACTATGGGCGTCGATGTTTACGTGTTTCTAGAACAAGAGAGAAACGGAAGCTGGCATTTTTGCGGTGGGCTCGCACCGAATCCTGATTACGCATATGATTGCGAGCTGCCTGACTATATGCCCATGCCGATCTTCGAATCAACCGTTAAGGAGTACGCCGCCATTCTCACTGATTCGTGCAATCAAATAAGGGCAACTGAGCCCTACACGCCTGTTGTTCCACGGCGTGGAAAACCGAAAGATTGTTCGCCCGAGTTGGCTGAGTGGTTGCCTCAATTTGAAGATGATCCTGCTGCCTCTCTGAACTGGTTTTCGCTCAAGGAACTATTGGATTTCGATCTAGCAAGCAAAGTAATGAAAAAGACTGGCATGGTTTCACATGATGTTGCGCACCTATTCGAGGGCTGTCCAATGGGTTTTCCTGGTGGTGCTTGGTCCGGTGGACTCGCAAGTTGGCGCGCAAGCGGGGTTACGGTGGAATGGATGGAATCATATGCCGATTCAATTCGAGAGTTTTATGAAATGATCCCAGCGCTGACAGCTATGGGCCAGCCGGCGCACTTGCGGTTGATTGTGGTTGCTTCTTGGTAAATTGTTATCAGAGCAACTCGCATTAACCTCGGTATTTGTACAACCATGGGGATGGGGTTCTCGGACTGAGCCGATGCATTTTTCATGGTCACTGTGGGCAAAAGCACCTACGGAGGGGCGACTTTGCGCATGAACAAAAATAGTGCAGAACTTATTCATTTAATTCCTGATATGCGAGATGGGCAGACCGTCGTCGAGCGCAGAATATTGGCTATTATGCAATTATTGGGTATTTTTGCTGACTGTAATTTTCGCCACACTTCAACGATAATCGGTAATGTCATGCAGATCTTATCCATGGGCGATGTGGCGATTTATACTTTCCTTACAAGAATGACTCAGCCAGAATCGAGTCGCTATCCTTTGGTTGACGGAAGCGGAAACTTTGGTGATTTCGAGACAGCTCCTGATCCGATGGCGTACATCAAGGCAAGGCTCAGCAATTTCGCGATGGGTTGCATCGAGCTTGTTCCTGATTCGAAACCAGAGAAAACTAGAAGGTTCATATATGACTGTGCTCCACCACCACATTTATTGCGCTCGAAACTTCCGCTCATTTTGTTGAACGGGTCCCATGGCATAGAAGGGCAAAGTGCGTCGAGGATTCCATCGCACAATCTCGGCGAAGTTGTGGACACGCTCGTGGCAAAAATTGAGAATCCAAAACTAGACTCGAAAGAGCTAATGCACTATCTGAAGGGTCCTGATTTTCCTAACGGCGGTAGCATTTTTGACACGCAGGATCTTCGCAATGCCTACATGACAGGTGCAGGCTTCGTCACATGCCGTGGAAGCTATTCGGTCGAGGCGACCAACACAATTGCAATAGCGGCACTTCCATACGGTATTGGCAGGCAATCATTCACAAATGATCTGAACAGGCTTATAGCTGATGGCACACTTAGTGAGATCAAATCTGTCAAGAATCAGCTCAAGCGCTCGACAAGAATAGTCCTTCGGCTTTTCAAAGATACAGATATTGATTCCTTCATAGAAAAACTGTCTAGATATACATCTTTTCAAATCACTCTGCAAATACTGATCCTTGCGTTCTCAGAGAACGGATTGCGTCTTCTTTTCCTAGAGGATCTAGTGCAGCAATTCATCGAATTGAGGGTGAGAGAATTTAGTAAATCTCTGTCCCGATCGGATGCGCTGGATAAGCTGAGGGACGAATTATTCGCCCTTAAGGAGTCTCAAGGTGATCCGCGGCGCACACAGGTGCTGCAATCAGCTGACGATTACGAGCGCTCCGTGTATGGGATTAAAGAGATCAACGACGATGCCAATTATGTTGTGATTCTCACCATTGAAAATGGCAAGTTGATTCTCTTTCGAGTTGAAGTATCTAATACATTCCATCAGCCGCAGTTCGACTCTTGCTGCTTTCCCCTTCGCACGGAGCTTCCCTCCGCCGGGAAATCCGACATTTTTATCGGGTGTTCTAATGGCACATACATTAGAATGCACGAAAATCAAATTCTCACGCTTAGCGAAGTTGGATCTGGATCAAAAGTGATGCATCTTGAGAATGAATCCTTCGTCACAGGGTTTGAAGTTTTCGAACCATCATCTAATCAGTTTGTTTTGGTTGTTACCTGCGATGGCTATGCAAAGCGTGTGCGGATGGAAGATTTTGAATTGCGAAAACCTGGAGAAAGCGCAACTCTTGGCGCGGAAATCGGTGCGGTTAATTCTGTTTGTTGCTCGATTCTGGTAAATCCCGGATGCAAGGCACGAGCACACACGCTTAGTTGCCACAACTTCGATTTCGACGTTGATGACATACCGATTCTGAAAAAATCTGAATTCGGACAAAAGCTGAACGAGCTTGGAGCGAAAGATTCTATTCAATTCATAAAAGTCCTAATCGACCATGGGGACGACAACTAAAATGCGGAATCGGATGTTGGTTCACGGAAAAGTCAATTATTGAGGACTCCATCGGAAAGCTCGGGAAGCTGAAAGACGTTTACTTTCGCACAATTGCGGAAGTAAATAGAGAACGTGACCTGAGTTCCCCTTAGGAGGTCATCGGGAGTTCGACTCTCTCCGAAGATCAAACTTTTCCGGGAACGATGTTCATCCGTCCTGGATAGAATCGCATTTGTAGTCAGCAAGTGCGTGTCCAGTTTCGCTATAATTGGGTTGGGAGGAAACGGAACCATGGCTCAGCGCAAACCGAATGAAAAACTTTCTTTTGAACAAGTGCAGCAGCTGGTGGACGCCCTTCTGCCGGAAGAGCGAGTTCGTCTCTACCGCCATCTTCAATTCCGATTCTTGGACGACGAATGGAATCAAATTCGAAAAATAGTTGACAAAGAACGTGCTGCAAGAGGATTGGAACCTGCGACCGATGAAGACTTGCATGATGCTCTAGATGCGATGCGAACCGCTGAGGAGTGGGATGATTTGCGCCATGAGATCCAAAAGGGTTTAGATCAGTTGGATCGAGGCGAAGGGCTTGCTGCTGAACGAGTGATTGTGGAACTTAGAGAAAGAAACAGAAGCTTCAGAAATTCCAAGTAGGCTTTCTTACGTAGACCTAGTGGCAATTTCTCTAAAGCTATTAAGTCAAGTTCAAAGCAATGTCATCGATTCTGGCAAAGTGTTCGCCTGGCCAACTCAATGTCGAGAGCCGCTCTCCCTCCCGGTCAAATAGCAGAAGTGAATAATCATAACTTTCCTCAGAGAGCGCAGTGCTAATCGCGAAGTAGCGGCCATCAGAGGACCATGTTGGTTGGGATAACCTCAAAACACCAAATTCATCAACTAGATCTGCAAGATGTTTGGAAAATGTGCCGTCACGGCTTAACAAATAAAATCCTTCGCAATATCGTTCTTTTGCTGCGCCTCCCGAAACTAAAAATTGAAGGTCCGGGGACCAGCACCTTACGCCGTCAACCGATGGTTGGTTGAGAAGATGAACGGTCTTCTGTGTAGACATTTCAAATATATAAAGGCTCTTTCGATCAAAGTCATCTGATTCATCACTTGAGGCTTCCAGTAAAATCGCTGAACTGTCTGGCAGCCAGGACGCTCCATGAACATGAAACAGATGCTCGGCGTAATAATTTTCGTCACTTCCATCTGGCTTTGCAAGGGCGAAGCCAGCGTTGTTGTCAGCGTAATCCCAGAGCAGAAATGCATATTTTCCATCTGGAGAATTCCACGGAAAGTTCAAAGGATCAAATTGCGCTCGCCCTTCAGTTTGTGTCTGCGTTCCATCAGGGAATGACACTCTGTATCTTGTTGGATCATAGCTCTTCTCATCCGGAGCGTACCGAGAGATTGTATATTCTAAGGAGCCATCTATAGACCATTCCGGATCTAAGGCGCTAGTTGCTGGATGATCGTTTTCAGTAACCAGATCTATGCGTTTCAAATTGGAGCCATCTGCATCTACAATAAAAACTCTAAACCTGAAAGTTGCTTGAGGTCCACCGGGCGTAGTATTGACCATCGCGGTAAATGCAATTTGTCCATCAAGTTTAAGATCCATTTTTCTTGATCCAGTTTACGACGACCATTTCATGACACCGGTGCAATTTGGACAGGGTTCCAGAAGTAGGTGTAAGATTCTCAACTTGAAAGGTGTTCAATCTTCGCACTTTAGGGCTTGTTTCTAAACAGTTATGATTTTGGACCAGATTCAAGATTGAATTGGGATTTGGAACCCATAACATCCACCGTGACAATGCCATCGATAACCGTGTAGTCCCAGGGTGGTTCAACAAACATTGTCCATAGTTTTTTACCTGCGATGTTCCAAGCAGCCAGTTCAAGTTCCGCGGACATAACAATCGTATTGCCGAAGCGTTGCCAATTCCAGAAACCACAGTTAGCCTGATCCTCCCAAAGCCTTGCTGGTGGATCTAACTTGTAAGCGAGGATTCTTTCGCCAGCCCCCACAAACAAGAGTTTGGTTTCTGTAACGAGAAGCGCTCCAGGATAGAAACTATTGCAAGCGTCATCGAAGCGCTGAGCAATGACGAGGAATGGCCAGCCGCCATCCTTTTCAACGCCGAGAAAGCATGACTTTCCTTCCGAAGCAGTGATGTTGAAATGCTCCGAGAGAACCGCGTGCTTGCAATATTCATTGTATAGGTTGGGAAGTCCGTCGTGTACGCATAGCAAATTGTAATTATCAATTGCGATATTGAACATTAGAACCGCCAACTTACCGCTACAGAAGCTATTGTACAGTGGACCAAGCGGCTGACCAGCCGGTCATCGCTCACCAATTTTCGATCGAGTTTGAAAAAATGTCGAGCTGTCTATGCGAGCTTATCGAGTTTTGGCACAGTCTGCTGAGAGGTTATGGTGCAACTATTGAATTTTGAGATAGTCTCTCGAAGTTTAGCCCAGCAGGTGTCTTCATAATTCCTAGAAACAGAAAGAGGACAAAAACAACTACGGTGGCTATTCCAAGCAAGCCGAGCGGACGTCCCTTGTCGGCTCTGCTAGAGCTGTCCTGATAGCCCATTGGCACGACTGCCGCAAAACCGGCACGCGCATAATCTCTGACCATCGAGAGTTCGCCCACGGTCGCGCAGGAATCCAATGCATTCAATACTGTAGTCCGTGATTGCTTGAAGAATGACTGAAGGTCGTAGTACCTGCGCTGAATGCGGTGATAAACCGTCGCCAGTGCGGCAAGACCGACGAGATAACCCAAGCCCTGAATCTGGTCATGAAACCAAACTGCAGCTAACATGGTCGCTGCGCATACACCCAGGAATATTTGGAAATTACGCCGATGGATGAGCATGATTCGCAGTGTGCCTTGATAGTAATCATTCTCCAGGTCAAGCACGGCGAACTTGCGCAGGTCTCCGATTTTCACATAAGGTCCCAATTCTGCTAATCGGACGCAACGGTTCAGCACAAGGATGCGCGTCATGCTTTCGCCGGTTCGGCTTTGCTGCGCAAGTGACTGCTCGAGCTGTTCGGCTGTGATGACCTTATCGCGCAACAGGTGTTCTCCGAGCGAAATCGGAGCTTCTTTCTGTTTCTTTGTTTTTTCCTGCGAGCTGGAGTCTTTTTCTTCTTCCGAGGAAGCATTCGCCGCGAAAGCAGATGTGCTGCAAGCACTATCCTCGTAAATAGCCGGGGGAAGAACAAGTTGCAGCCCTTGACCAATGGGATAATTCAGCGAACGACGCTCCTCATTGCCGGGCCCAAACCATTCCTTCAGTCCGAATTCGTAACTCATAAATGTTACTCCCGTTTATGCCCAAGCAAAGGTTTGCGGCTCGGCGAAATGTCGCGAAGTCGCGGGCGTCTAAAGCGAATGAAATTATACTTCATCTGGGCCATTCTTAACCTTAAATCGGGGCGGACGTCGTACTATCGCGTTGTCAGTCAGCTCAGGGCTGTTGCTCATCATGACATTCCGGCTCAAACCCATCTACGCAACTTTTATCGCTGGCATCCTGACGTTTGCGTATTCTGTAATGGCAATCGGCGAGAATGTGCCAAGTTCGGAATCTTCTGAAGAAGAGGAGATCGGAATCAACATTTCAAAGTCCGGATACGACAAACTGAAGCGGGGCTTCGACTGGGAGAAAGAGACCAAAAGAACGGACTATTACTTTGACGCCTTTGACGGAAAGTCGTTCGTTCTCGTGCACCTTTCCACTCCTTACAAACTGCGCCTAAAGAACAAGGAGGATGGCCTCTTTCTTCAGTTCTCGCACCCAATTCAACGGGAGACAATTACTGTTCAGGGTGTCCCCCTATATGTGCGGCGAACGAAGGCTGAACAGATTCAGTGCAGCCAATCATTTGGAGAACAGTTAATAAGCACTATCAATAGATATTTTGCAAATCTAGATATCGGCGGTGCCAAGTTATTGGCTGCGGCAGAGGATTTCAATAAAGTCTGGTATGCAAACGCGAATGAAATTTCCACTAAAGTAAAAAGTGTACTGACAAATACGACCGCAAAAATAGTGCCCACCCAAGAAAACATGAAGGAGCGCCTTACGCTTAAGTGCAAGCTTGCCGGAGTCAAGTTTAAGTTGTTTCTAGAAGATAAGCGGGCGCGTAACAACAATGGTGATTGGCTACACGTGTATGGAGTCGAGGCAGAACCACGGTCGACTTACAAACATGAAGACATGCTCGCCGCTGCAAAAGCGCTTGGTGAGCTAGTGGCAAACAAAGGATTGAACACTGCAGATCTTCGTTCTGACAATCCTGATGCGACTGAATTTACGCTGAAGCAGCTGATGAAAAAGTGAGTGTTCTTAAAAAGCGCTAGATGAACTCTCGGATTGAAGGCACCCTGAATCGGGAATTGTGATACTAGCTTTGGTGTCTTACAAACTTGTGCAGTTGCAACGATATTACTTCTCTTTCGTGGCGTCAATTACTTCGGCTGCCCCTCTGGCGCTCGTGTAATAAACCCGGATTAACGGATGTCCCTGGTAATCTGGACCTACATATTTCGCTGGATGCAATGTCCAACCTTCAGGAAGGCTTGTGAGACCGCCTGTCCATATGATGCTACCTGATCCATCGATGGTGAATGGGTGAAAGCTTCCCTGTTGGCTGGAAAAGCCCTTGTAGGTGCGTCCTCTGATTTCGATAGTTCCAATGTGGATGTAGCTTCGCCCAGAGATTTTGTTGCACGTATAAATTCCATCGGGAGGTGCGCCAACACCTTTTTCAGTTGCCGGTGCGCTTGGAGCAGCGGTAACTGTGTTTTGGTTGCCGACATTTCGAGGGGGCTGGCTGCCGGCATTTCCAGTCTTGGTGCCCGCACCATTTCTCAGATTCGGTTGACCTACACTTATGCCTCCGTTTGTGCCACCTAATGGGATTCCGGTGGATGCGGTGGTACTGCTCGCGCCACTAGGATTCTTAAGCTGTTCTTTGTCAAACCACAGGCCTACGTCTGCACTATAGCCTGATCCGTCCATATGAACCTTTACGAGCTTTCCAGTATCCTCGAGGACAGTGCCGTAGGCACCATTAACCTTTATGCGTTCGCCGGGCTTGTGGGGGCCGCTTGCATTATTTCCAAAGTTAATTTGGGTACCGCTCGTGCTAATGCCTCCTGATGGTGTATTGGCACCGGTGGTGCCACCAGCGTTAACTTTCTCTTTCTCATACCACAGACCAACATCTGCACTATAGCCTGATCCATCGATATGTACTTTGACGAGCTTTCCTGTATCTTCGACGACGGTTCCGCTTTTGTTATCCACCGTAACTTTCTCGCCCGGCTGGAAGGCTGACGCCTCAGGAATCATCAATGCCGAAGCTGCCAGAACTGCAGCAAGCGCGAGTCGTTTCATCTACCAATCTCCAAAAGCGCTTTACTCTAGCACAATCGGACCGTGTCATTAAAGAAGATGGCTATTGTTGTCGGTCTGATTACCATCCCTCGCCGATCAAGATCCAGGCGCCCCATAATGCGGTATTTCTTGAGCCGCCCGGGAGCCTTTTGATCAAATCTTGTTGGGCTTGCTTGAGCGCTTGGGCTGGACCCATTTTTTTACCCCAGAGATTTGAATAGAACTCCTTCATCAATTCAGCTGTTTCGTTGTCTGGTACTCTCCAGAGCGAGAGAAGCACGTTTTGCGATCCGGCCGCTAGAATAGGAGCGCCCAATCCCATCACACCCTGTCCAGCCAATTCTTCACCACGTCCGGTGTCACATGCAGATAACGTAACAAGTTTGCACTGACTCAAATCAGTATCGAGAAATTCTTCGGCTGTGATTATTCCTGCCTTTTCCGAGCTCTTGTCGCTGCTTACTTTGTTTGCTCCGGCGAATGCCAATCCTGATTCAAGAAGTGGATTGCGTCTGGACAAGTTCGAGTCAAAGCGAGGGCGAAGCTGCACTGATCGAGATTGATTTTGCACTGCCCTTGTCTTGTCGAGCCAGCTGTCGTTGAAGAAAAATCCATGTGTTGCCAGATGCGCATAGGTTGATTTCGGCAGAAATTTGAGCACTTCGGATTTGTTTGCGGCTGGACCTGTGCGTTCAACGAGGGCGATGTTGTCAGCTTTGGCCAATGCGGCAATGCTAGCAGCCTCCACTGAAGTTCCTTTTAGAGGAGGGAAGTGAAACACACCTTGCGCTGCCGTTTTGTCAAGACCGGCATTGAAATCCACATTACCTACAAGAAACATTGATTGCGCTGCAATTTCTTTCTTTCGTGGATTCTCTCTTATTTTTACCAGCTCGTGGCAGCAATCGATTTGACTTACTAGGAAGTCCAATTTCGGAATTGCTTTGGCTAGCAATTGCCATGGGAGTCTGGCAAGCTGGGAATCAGGACAAACCCAAACCCTGTTTGTCCGTGCCGGAAGTGCAATGAAAGCTTTCTTCAATCCCTGTGCTAGTTGATTCCACGAACTCTCGGATTCCTGGAAGGATGTGACTTCTTCTCGCCACTTCTTCACCTGTGCATGCAAGGTATTCGCATCGCCAAGATCGACCAGGTTTTGCGAACTCTCAACTGCGCCACCGCTGGTAATGACTGCTGCATATCGAAGCTGACGTGTAATTCCGCTTTCACCAGGGATGAGCTTTTGGTACTGATAAATGTCGATAACAGATTCATTGTCTTTAAGCAGACTTCGAAAGTTCTTAAGATTCAATTTGTTATTGGACGCCGATGCGGAAGCGTTAGAGGCGATTTTTCTCTCAAGAGACTCCTTGGCATTTGTGAGTTGCTGATTGCGTTCTTTCCATTCGGCAAGATCCATGTTGCCGGCTTCGAGATACCAGGCTGCTAGTTCTGATCTGATTTTGGTAAGCTTTTCTAAACCGGCTCTCAGTTCTGGAGTTGCTGCCCGTCGCCGTGTCTCAGACTGCTTCGCCAATGAGCCTAACAAGGTTCCTTTCCAGGAAAAAACAATTTCGTAGACTGCTCTTGTTTTGTCAGGATCGTTGCATACTGATAAGAGGCGCGATACTTGTTCGCGATTATAAGCCTTGTACATGGCATATTGTTCGGCGACTGAACAGTAGGGCAGTAGCTCTGTGAAATATGTGTCTACGATGTGTGCGGCGCGCAAGTAGTACGTCTCTGCATCTTTCGCGTTTCCATCTAGAAGGTGAAGGTCGCCCATATTGTTCAGCAGAACAACAAGATCTATATGCGACTGTCCTTTTGCTCTTTCGCTAATTTTGAGTGCGCGTTCCAACAGCGGTTTTGCATCTGCCATGTGTCCCGTATCAAGATTTAATATCGCCACATTGTTTAGCAATGAGGCCAGCTCAATGTGGTCTGGTCCGAGCGATTTTTCTTTTATCTCCAATGCGCGCCGGAAAAGCGGCAGGCATTCTTCATATTGACGCTTGTCTTCCAGGCTGCTTCCAAGGCTCTCCAGGCACTGCGCAAGCTCGACCGCATCAGCCTCGTTCTTTTCTGCAAACGCGAGCGCGCGTCTGTATGCGGACAATGCCTTGCTGCCTTCATCCAGTGCATCCAGCACTCCTGCATAATTTCTCAATGTGCGTCCAGCTTTTGAATTGTCTCCGAGCTCTTCGTAAATGGTAAAGGCACGTTCATATAATGGCCGCGAACCTTCGAAATCACCTTGCAAATAAAGTAGTGTGGCTAAGTTGTTCATTGCCCACGCGAAGTCATTGTCTTTCAAATGCTGCGCTTCCGAGATGCTGATCGCCTGCTCGAATAACTTTCGCGCGGCTCCAAGATCGCCGTCTTGTTGAAGAAGCCAGCCCAGATTGTTGAGGTATTTACGATTGCTACGGTCCTCTGCTCCAGCTGATTTTTGGTTTAGCTGCAATGATTGCTTGGCTAAATCGATTGCGTGGGGGTAATCTTCTTGCTTGATAAGCACCGAAATTTCGTTTGTCAGCGATTGTAATTGAGCTTCAGTTTGTGTGTCTTCTGCTGCAGCGATCGCGCAGGCGTTCGTTATTATCAAAGCCACCGAAATGCTTGCAAATAGCGCTTTTACTTTCGACGCGTTCGGTAATTTCAGGGCTCGAACCGTTGCGAACGGAATTCTTTCGCGATCCAACCAGCCATGCGTTTTTTGCTTAACTATCAATGACAGAGCTATCATTTTCAAATGCTCAGTGACTTTCGATGACCCGCAAAATCGATTTCCAACGCTTGTTCATAATTCATTTTGCTTAGCGGATACTGTAACACGTTGAACTCTTTGAGTGATATAACCACTTTCACAACTGAGCCGATCATACCCATCCTTATTGACTGGTTTTCTGATTTTGGGCTGCGCTTGAGAGTTGTTGGCGATCATCCTTTTGCTGGTAGAGTGAAGAGTAAGCATATTGTCCGCGTCCTTTCGTAACCATTTCTACTACGACTGCCGTCTTCAGAATCTTCTCTGCAAGTTTTCCGCTCTTATCGACTTCGCCAATCATTTTGCGATAACCGGGACAACGCAACATTGAGAGCATCGAAAAATCATTGTGTCTTATGTGCTTGCCAGCAACAACGTCTTGTGAACGAAATCTTCTTGCAATTGCATCAGCGGGGATGACTTCGGAATCGCTTGGTTCATGATTGCAGCTCATCAGTTCCTGCCCGGGTGCTAACTCTGTTGTTGAGTCATCAGCGACTACGTGCACATCGCCTGGTCCGCTCAATGACTTGATGCGGTAAATATTTTCGTCTGTTTCAATCATCGCGAGACCGTTCCGCTTGATGCTCACTTCTGCGGTCGGTGTTTTGATTGTTGTATCATCTTTGGCGGCAACGAAGAGTGCGCCATATAACAATTTCGTGTTGCCATCGCTGTCTTGTTGAACTTGTGTTCCTGGTTGAACCACAATTTGCATTGGCACCGATTCTTTTTGATCGAGCAAATCCCAGAATTCAGCTCTAAAACGTTTTCTGCTGTTGGCGGCATTTGTGTCGGCAGGGTTGGCGATGTGATTGCCGAAACGAGCTGTCTTGCCTGCTCGACGTTGATACTGCTGGAGCACTTCGTCTATAGAAACATCGGATTTTTGCACGTTGGACCGCAATTCGACGCCGCCTGCAATTGTATTTTGTGAGCCATCTACTGGAATCATTTCTTCATCGGGAAGGAGCAGTTGCTGCCCTGCATTTGCTGTCACTTCGACTCCGCGACTTGCTTTTGCCGTCACTGAAACTGCTTCATCTTGTCCGCAGAGTGCCACCACTTGTAGAGGCTTGCCAGCTTGGCTGTCGATGATTGCAATGGTGCTTGGCTTGATTCTTACATCACCCGCCGCCGTCTTGACGGTAGTCATTTCTTCGCCGCTGTCGATCGTGAGTTTTCCCCGATGGAGAATGATTGTATTCATTTCTTGGCTCAGAAGTGTGCCAACATCACCGCTGATAATTTGACCGCGTCCGCCCTGCAAAACTTGATTCGCGGAGCTGAATAATGTGAGTTGAGCTTGTTGCTGAGCACTGAAGATTATGTTGGTTACAGCGCCGATTGTCGTTGGTAGTGCAGAACCGAGCGCGGGTAATCCTGGAATGACAGAAGGATTAACGCTGTCTTCCGGCCGGTGCTCTTTGTCATCCGTTAAGCGAGCTATGGCTGTTCCGACACCGCCTGCACTTGCATCAGCCACGGTCTCGCATACTTGTCCCAATGCTGAGACTGCTTGTCCTGCACGTTGTCCTGTATGCTGGATGATTCCAGTTGTGGTTGAAGCTACATTACGCGGACCGCTTACAGCAGCATTCGAGAACACCGAAATATTGTGGAAGGTCTGCACCAGACCTTGGTTTAAACCGCCAGTCACTTTGCCACCAGATGAAGTGCCAATTGTCCCAGCAAATGTTCCTACATTCGAGAAGCTGCCGAGACCGCTCACTCCGCTCAGAGGACTGACTGTGTAAACCTGATTTGATAGAACACTTCCTTGAACCTGCAGCGGAGATATTGTCGAGCCCAAGTTCGGCGAGAGAACCGCGGTATTAATGGGAGTCACAGATGCTGTCTGGCTCACTGAAGTTATCGGTGAGATAACTGCTCCCGACGGTACAAAAGTACCGGTACTGACTGTCTGTGTACTAACCGGCGAAATGCTCGCGGTCGAAATATTATTGGAGAAACCGCCCGTCGGCGCCTGCGTACGTGTGCCAGAGCTGAAGGTATTCACCTGGGAGAAGCTTGCTCTTGAATTGAAAGTGCCGAAGTCCGCCGCTTTAACCGGCAAGTTACTGATGAGGCACATTAAGCTCGTCAGAAGGACTGAACATTGGGCTGCTTTCTGGTTTTGGCTGTTGTTTAACATATCTCTTCCACTGGTTGGTCCATATTTAGGACTTTACAGAGAAGTTGTTTATATGTTGTTTACGGCTGAGCGCCGCCCTGCTGCGGAGCAATCTTGGAGTGTAAACCTCGAACTGTAGAGTGCCAAAGCGCAGCTCAGCTCAGCCCGGATCAGTGTTTAGAATCAGCAGTTTAGTAAAATCGGATGTCGAGGGGTGATTTTACACCGTCGCCTGTGGGCACATCTTCAATTGGCGCAGACTATTCTTGACTTTGTATTCGTGGACCCCTTGTTCCAACGAATAGTCTGGCGTTGGCAAAAATTTGGAAAAGGCGGAATCCGAATGCATCGAAATAGATCAGTCTACAAGATTGTTTTGGCTGCAACATTGTCTTTGCAATTTGCTTGCCAACCAACATTGGCATTGCCGAATCGAATTACAGTGACGGTTCCTATAAGAGGCACTAGTCTGAACCAGGTGCTAAATTCGTCAAAAGGGTCCACTCTCGGAAAAGTAGCTGGTCCGTTCACCCGCTACGAGAATATCCTTAACGCAACCCCGCGTCCAACTGAAGACGCGAGAGCAGCACAAAGCTCGACGCTTCAACATTTCTTCCTAATAGGAAACGCTGCAGCTCAGCCCGTAGCTAGCGGAAAAAGTGATACCACAGGTGTACAAGATAAAAGTCTCAGTTCTCGTACAATCATAAATTCATTGAACAGCACTTATAAGGGAGACCAGGTGTATCTAATGGAGCCAGGCTCGCTGCTCATCATGCACGATTCCCCGGTCTCTTTGCAAACGAACGAAGGCAATGTGCACATTAGCAAAGGTAGCGTTGCTTTTGTGGTTCAAATAGGCCAAGAAGTAGCCGTCTACAATTTGACCGGTGACAAGACCGGCACAGTAGCTGCAAAGGTTGGCTCTCAAATAATTCCGATTCCATTGGGACATGCCGTTATCTTGAGCGAAGTCTCTTCCAATATCAAAAAGTGCCCAGTATCTCAGTGTATTGATTTGAATTCGGCGGTGAATTTTGCAAGAGTTGGCGCTGTCAACGTTATTGCCGCCAAGTTCAATTATTCTTCTGCCCTCGACAATTGTCCTCAATTTCAGGAATTTGTAAATTCGAAGATTCCTGATCAGCGGAAGACGGCTGATTTATTATTGAAGTATACAGCTGCCCAGGCTTCCGCAGGTGGTGACGCGCAGCAGGCGTCCACGCAATCAACCGGCCAACCGGATAAAAAAACAGAGCAAGTTCGGGCTAAGCGCTCGAGAGAGAATGTTTTTATGGCAATGAGCAGCACCGTTTCAAATTCCACGACCGTAGGGAGCAGTTCTGGTAGCACCAGCTCCGGTACCACCGGATCCGGGAGCTCGGGCACCGGCGGAACGGCGACCGATAACACAACCAGCGGCGCGGGGTCAGGGTCAGGGTCAGGGACTACGGGCGTTAGTAGCAATCCTCCGTCTGAGCTAAAAAACATGAGTCCGGCGGAGTGGAAGTCCCTTGTTACTGGTGTCACGACAGGACTCAAGATTTGGTCCAAGGTTAAAAATTTCGGACCCGGCGGACCGAAAAGTCCGGACAGAACACCACCCACCGGCGATAAGGACAGTCCAAATCCGGATGATAATCCGACGGGTGATGCAAATAGCAACGGTAACCCGAGTGGCGATAATCAGCCGGATCAAGATCCGGGCACGGGCTCTCAAAATAGTACAAACTCGGTTAATGACCCGGACGACAATCTTAGCCCGAACACTATCAGGATTATTTCCCAAGAATCAGCACCAAAACAAATGGGAACCGACGAACCAGGGGCGCCGAAGATGCTCGAGCCAGAGCAAATAATCAATCAAACAGCTGAAGCCGCTGATAAGTCTTTCGAAGACGACCCGGACGAACCGCTCGAAGACGATCCTGATTTTATACCTATTGAATTAGCGAAGGTCGTACGAACAAGTATGTTCGGATTTCAGCCGATAGGCAAATTAGTGCCTACTACGACGACAATTAGGAATACATCGCACTTAAAACTCAAAGGGATCTTGAACATCGGACCCCAATTTACGACCCCAGCTGGCTGGACCTACGTAGGAGTTCCTGTCACCATCACTAATTATAATGCGGCAGTGACGAATACTTATGCGCAATACAAAATCTGCTTGGAATGCGGTGCGAAGATAAACGTACTAACACCAAAAATTACGAGCACTCAGACACAGATCACAAACCTACAAACTCAAATTAGTGGAGTCCAACAAAAACTCGGAACAATCAGCACCTTGCAGGCTCAATACAATTCATGGCCGAAGCAAGAGCAGCTGCAAAACCGTGGCGAGGAACAAAAATTATTGTCCGCCCAGAAAAGTTTGAATCAAACACTTCAGTCGTTGAATACTCAGCTACAAGCACAACAAAGTACTTTGAGCACCCTCCAGAGTACAGTTCAAACGTTGACAGTGCAGGGGAATTCAGCTGCCACACTTGAAAGTTTGTACGAGCAACAAGTGAGCATTCTTTATGGAATACTGCCAAAGGAATGGTGTGCGTGGCAACAAATTCAGGTTTCTACTTAGCCTTATCTGATGTCCGTGAAGCACGGATTGAGCTAATACTTCGAATTTTGCCGGACTACGTGGTTCTTACATGGCTTTTCCCGCCCGAATTACCTTATAATTCAGCTTTGTAAGCCCCTTCTTTGAACTTTCCTCCCCCGCATGAATCGATTGATCGTCGCGAAATCATTAGCTCTGGCGCGTTTTGCAGCTTTTACAGCTGCAGTGGCAGTTTCCTTGACAATAGGCTCCGCCGTACCCATGCTTGCCCAGGAGGTCAATACAAAAGCGGAATTGGCCGCTGCTGCACCTGGTGCGTCGCATCACAAGCATTCCGAGACCCCAAAACAGCCGGATCCCAACGCAGAGATTCGCAAAGAGCTTAATCTTCCCGAGTCCACCATCCAGCATGGCTTCCATCCCATCAAAGAAACGATGGGTGAAATAAGAGAAATCGAGTCGATAAACATGCGGCTCTATGAGCAAATGAAGAAGATGGAGGTTCCTATCTCCGGACTTCAGCCCACCATGCTTCAGTTGCAAAATACAATGTTGCACGTCGATGGGCAGATGGACATCACCCACAAACAGTTGGAAGGTGTCGGCGACCAAATGGTATCAATGCACAAACAATTGGGCGGCGTCGGCACCCGCATGGAAACGATGGGCAAGCAGTTAGGCACCGTCGGCGACAAGATGGAAGCGATGCACAAACAGATGGGCAGCGTTGGCGAAAAGATGGGCGCAATGCACAGCCAAATTGGGCTCGTCGGCGAGAAGATGGATGCAATGCAGAATCAACTGTTGAGCGTCGGACAAAAAATGGACGGAATGCATGGACAGCTTGGCGGCGTCGAAGGTCAAGTTAAGCAAATGGAAGAGGGGATGACGGGTCTGAGATCAGACTTGAAGTCCATTCGCTCCGATCTCACTGCGGTGCGCACACAAGTTAATGAGCTAAAGAAGCCAATCGAACAAATCAGAGATCCGCTTCTGGAAGTCGCAGGTCCGCTGGAAGGGCTTGGACAGCGTCTTGATCGCCTTCAAACTCTCGTGTCTTACGTGCTAATGGCGATTGTCGTGGCAACAGTTGGTATTGCGATCGGAGCGCCAATGATGGCTGCATTCTTGATCAACAAGCGTCTTGGAAGTTTATCTTTTCAGTCAGCCAAATCAAGCGAAAATAAGCAAGCGATGTAAGCTGTCAAAACTTAAGAGGCAGTGTGCAAGCTAATTAGGGTCCATGCAATGATATTGATCGACCTTCCTCCAGCGATTAACGAATTGCTGACTCGATTGAAAGCATCGCCTCGGCTGGTCGCTCACCTGCGCCTAGTTCACGACGTTTCGGCGTGCCTGGTTGAGCGGCTCAGCAAAAGGTTTCCAACACTGAAGTATGATCAGTCCGCTGTTATGTTTGGTGCTGCTACTCATGACATAGGAAAAGTTCAATATCCTAACGAATTGACCGGACACGGTAATCGCCATGAAGAAGCCGGCAGGGCACTGTTAGTACAGGCTGGTTTTCCTCTCGAGTTGGCAAGGTTCGCCGTTACGCATGGACAAAAACGTGACGAAAGCTTGAATTTAGAAGACATACTTGTTCAAACTGCTGACACGATTTGGAAAAGAAAGCGTGTCAGCAGTTTAGAGAAAGACTTGATCAACTACGTTATGAAAGAGTTGCAAGTTCCAGAGTGGGAAGCTTTTACGGCTATCGATGATATCCTCACCGAGTTAGCAGCCGATGCTGACGCAAGATTGGGTTGGCAGTTCGAACATCCAGTTTAATGAGTCAGGCTCTGGACTCGATAACCTGGCTTTAGCCGGGTATGCAAACAAACTAGTGATTCTCTGCAACTATTCGTGCGGCACTTATCTTCAGAATCTTGTCCGCGAGCTGGCGCTGTTCTGCGTCCTTTGAATTTACGCATCCCTGGAATTGCGGACAGCGATCCAGTGCGCTTAGAAATGAGAACTTCGTCTCGTACACGTTCACTTTTCCGTCATTAGTAAGAAGCGCTGGTTGCGAGCACACAATAAATTTCGATAGTTTGGAATTTGCAAAATCACTTTCGCCTATCAGAAAAACTGCTCTTCCACTACGCAGATCATAGCTGCGCTGTCCTTCGTCCGATTTGATTGTCACAGGTGGCTGTTGTTTGCCGGAGAGATTGTATAAAGCCAGCTCTTTGTTTAGACTGACCAAATAAACAATGGACCCTGCTTTGATGAAAATGCTATGTCCAGCAGAATGGATTGTTGTATCCTTTTGCTGGTGAATTAAGATGCTCCCCTGCGTGAGTTCATGAACCTTTAATGAGATGTTCTCGTTGGACTGTGGCTGTTTATAGTCAACCGTCTCATCACTTATTGAGAGGTTATCCTCCCAACCTGGTGGCAGGTTCATCGGTGTCCCTTCAGCGATTTGAGTTTCAATCACAAGGGATTTTGTTTTAGTCGGATTCAAGGGCGTGTGATTTCTGACGTAGATCGGAAACCACAGATTTCTGCGAGCCAACTGTCTTTCATTCATTCTCTGTCCGGGAATAGCTCGCGTGATCGGCGGCGCTACTTTGGCAATCGGCCTTTGTGCCGGTGCTGAAGTCCTAATGTCAGTTCCTTCAGCAGCAGTGGCTGGCACATCACAAGAAAACTGTATGCCGGAAATCTGCAATAGCATAAGTCCGATCCGAATCGATGACGATCTGGCGGACTGCGATTTATAGTTGCGTAGTTTTCTTAGCGGCATTTGTGTATCTCTTACGCAGTTGATCCATTGTCCCGGTTAGCGCTTCCTTCGATGCAGAGACTCTTATTCCATAATACAAGCGGAAGTCCATTCCAGATAGTCCCGTGGTCTTGCGTGAGTGAAAGTTCCAAACCGGCTCGGCGCGGACGAAGAGCTGCACACCGGGCACGTTTTTTAGCTGACGGTCGATTTCAAAATCAGAAATAAACGAATAATTGTTTACAGGCAACACAGCATTGCGTCCGAATTGGCGGCGAAAGTTTTGATTGAATGTTGTGCTCGCTGATAAATACCAAAGACCCTTTTGATACGTGTGTCCCCACGTAATAAATGGATCAAGTTCACGCATCGGGTCGCCCATGAAATATTTAAAGCGCGCTTGCAGCATTGCATTTACGTAAGAAGTGAGATTATCTGTGTGGTTCACCGTGAGAGTAACCGCAGGTAAATAGTCGAAGACTGGCAATTGCTCTGTTTGAAATAGCTCTCTCATTTGCATCTGCGGTTGCAGAGAAACTTTCTTCCCTAAATTAATTGTGTGTTGTGCGCCGATGCCGATGGCTTGCGTGTTTGAACTGAGTTTGCTGCTGTGCATCAATGAATCGCGAAGATAGAAGTAGTTGACGAAGTATTGTGTGTTTGCGCTCGGAGACCAGCCAACCGTTACGTTCGGATTAACGCGAAAGACATTGTTGAATACGCTACAATCGCGAATTTGATCGACGGTTTGTAGATAACTTGCGGTATCGAATTCGGTGCCAGGCGGCGCTAGTTGTCTCAACAAACTGCGCTTGGTCGCTGTTTGGAAGGGATTGGTTTCTATTCTGAAGCTTGTTTCGACGTTGGTATCAACATAGAGAGGCGCCGGTAGTTTCTCAAGCATGATCAGCTTGAGTTGGTTCTTCGATTGCCGCGAGCCACCTTGGTTGCTGGCTTGTCTGTTGATATCTGTTGGCAGAACAGTGGATTGCGCTAAGCAACTGTTTATGGAAAGAGCGAAGATTCCCAGGAGGTAGAATCTCTTCAGTAGATTGGTACTTTTACTCAAGCTGGGCTCCCGGAATTCGGATGCATCGTAAGCTTGGCAACAGCTCGCTCTGCAGGCAGAATTATAACTCGATTCTGACAGCAATTTACGACGTGAGGGGATTTTTGCCTACGGTGGGCGAGCTTGAGAAGGCGTGCGGCATCCTCCGGATTTAAATTCTTCGCAGGGCAAAATGCTTTGCTGGTACAAATTCTTGGAGGTCCATTCGAAGCTGGCAGGATGCCCTCGCTCCCATTAGCGCTCCATTAGCGTGCCAGCAGCGTCCCAGCAGAGCTCGTTACGCGCTGACACTCGCTGCGCGTGTCGGCTCGCTCGGCTGATGATTTATGAATCGGATAAAAATGCGCGGAGCTTGGAATCGAGTGTGCGTGGATCGATTGGTTTGATGATCGCACCGGTGGCGCCAAGACTTGCGTAATAAGACGGGTCTGCCGTGTGCTCATCCGCTGTCATGAAAACGATGGGCGTTTTTGCGAATTTTGGATTCTCACGCAGTTTGGCAATTGTCGCTGGACCATCCATTTCGGGCATGTGCATGTCCACAACAATTAAATCAGGAGACTGCGCATCAGCGATTCCTAAAGCTTCTTCGCCGGATTCGGCAAGCAAAACTTCCCACTCGTCCTCGAGAATCACTTCAACAATTGATCTGATTGTTTTATCGTCATCTACGACCAGTATTTTCATTTTCTTCCGCCAGTTTTTTTACGCATATTCTAACCGAGTAATTATTCAGTTACGGAAATATTCGTCATGCTTCCCTATTTTCATTATGCTTCCCTATTCATGAAAGCAAGCACTTCGTTCTGCACGCTCGCGTGTTCTCTTTTCAGCTCTTGTCCCCACTGCGTCAGATTATCCCAGTTTTGTGAAGCTGCGTTCAGTTCTAATTGCGAACTCAGGGTCGCCATTTTTCGCGCCCTCATGGTGGCACACGAGCCCCGCATTTTATGAGCAGTCGCCTGCACGGCATCATGGTCGCGATTCTCTAAGGATTCTAGTAGTTTGAGCATAGATTGCTCCGTTTCTAGATGAAAAACTTTGATCAGTTTTCGGACGGCTTTCGAGCCAAACATTGTTTCCAAACCGGCAATATCAATTGCTGGTTCAGCATCAGCCCTGGCTGTTTCATGCGATTGCGTCTTCTCTTCAGTGGAATGACTGGAATGATCTTGGAACGTCAGCCAGCATCCAAGCACCCTGCGCAGCTCCTCAAGCTCAACCGGTTTGCTGACGTAATCGTCCATCCCAGCGGCAACACATGCATCCCTGTCGCCTTGCATTGCGTGAGCTGTCATTGCAATGATCGGAACCCTGCGGCCAGTCAGGACTTCTTGTCTGCGAATCTGTCTGGTAGCTTCAAAGCCGTCCATCTCCGGCATCTGGCAATCCATCAAAATCGCTCGGAACTTGTTCGAGTTTGCAGCCTGAACGGCTTCCTTTCCGTTATTAACAACTTGTGTGGATAGCCCCAGCTCATTCAACTGAAGTTCAGCCACCATCTGATTTGCGACATTATCTTCAGCCAGGAGAATAAGTCCACCTTCGAAGATCTTTTGCGCGTTGCACTGAGCTAACTGGACAATTTCTGATGCAGTTTCAGTGACAGCGCATCGAGCATCGACACCGCTCAAAGAACCGGATACAACATCAAAAAGTTGCGATTGTTTGATAGGTTTTCTGAGATACCCTCTGAATCCCTCTTTTACTGCAGTTTCTCCCTGCCCCGCTTGGTCAAGTGCTGTCATCATTAGGAGCACCGGCACTGGTGCTATCTTCTTGTCATTCTGAATCTCTTTGGCCAACTCCATACCGTTCATTTCTGGCATGATGAAATCGGTAAGGACGATGTCGTATTTCGCCGAGCCTTCATTTCGCAGTAACGATAGCGCATCCGATGAGTGAGAGACTGAGGTGTAGCGGACTCCCCAGGCGTCTAAATACGTTGCTATTACTTCTCTGGATACGGCATCATCGTCTACGATCAATACGTGCTTCGCTGATAGGTCTTGTTGATGGTTTTCTGCGTAGGGTGCCGGTTCCAACGCTTTTAGCGGAAGGAGGAAAGTGAAAGTGGAACCCTCGCCCTTCTTACTCCTGACACTAATTTCACCGCCCATTAATTCAACAAGGCGTTTGCATATGCTCAATCCCAGACCGGTGCCACCTAATTTACGAGTTGTGGAACCGTCCGCTTGTACGAACGGACGGAAGAGCTTTCCTATCTCTTCTTCGCTCATTCCGATTCCCTGGTCAATGATCGTGAATCGAACTAATGAGTCATTATCATCGGCCGGTTCACGCACCACTTTCACAAGAATAGATCCTGTGCTGGAAAACTTTACTGCGTTACCAATCAAGTTGATGAGTATTTGTCTGATGCGGCCGGGATCGCCTGTTACCTGGCGAGGAATTGTCGGATCTATGTACGTGAGCAACGACATGCCTTTTGATTGGCATTGACCGACCAGAAGTTCAGCCGTCCCTTCCACAAGTTGCACCGGATCAAAGTTGATGTATTCGATCGTAAGTTTTCCAGCTTCGATCTTCGAGAAGTCGAGAATATCACCAATCAGCGAAATCAATGCGCGTCCTGCTTCCTTGATCAGGCTGAGGTGCTCGCGGTGCTTTTCGACTGTGGTGCTGCGTAATAAAATATCCGTGAATCCGACAACCGCGTTCATCGGAGTGCGAATTTCGTGGCTCATGTTCGCCAGGAATTCGCTCTTCAATCGTGTTGCTTCGATGACTTGCTCATTCTTTTCTTCGAGCTGTCGGCGCTGCTGTTCCAATTCAACCAATAGCACTTCGAGTTCTTTGGTTCGCTGGAGAAGTGCCTCCTCCAGCTTTTTGCGATTTTCCATCTCTAGTTGTTGGCCAAGAGCATTTCCGAGTAAGCCCGCCATGAGCTGGAGTGTTGCTATGTCTTCAGCCGAGAATGCATTAACAGTAGTGCCAACGACTTTAAGGACACCGACCGTTTCGCCCGCTCTATCCAAAGGCACGCAGACCATTGAAACGGCGCCAACCTTCTTGCATGCTTCGTAGTTGACTCTTGGATCGTTTGCAGTGTCAGGGCATATTTTCATTTCCCTGTCGCGTACTGACATTCCAGATAGACTTGTGAACTTTGACAAGCGCAGACCGATGTAAGGCGCAACGCTTCCGCAGGCAGCCTTATAAACCATGTCGTCGCCGTCGACCAATTCGACCACTGCGCCGGTTGCAGGAGTGAGAATCTGCATCCGCTCAACAACCGTATCCATAAATGATTGGAGGTCGAAACCTGCCATGGCAAGCATGGACTGTGTTTCGATGATTTGTTTCAAGTGTTCTGTAGTTTCCACTTGGTCCAATCATTGCACGCGGGAGCGTGCGGCCACCCCGACATGCCATTATCCCCTTTCAGGCTCGACGACTCAATTATCTGTGTATACCTTTAAGGCTGCCTGACAACTTGTCCTCGGAATCCCGCATGGGCGGGCGGTAGAAGTAACTCTTGGCATTTGATGCGAATGGATTCGTGCTATTAGTCATCTAGCTTTCCACGTAGATTCTGTAGCCGTTTTTATGAATCGTTCGGTGCACAAAATGTCTGCGCAGGCAAAGATCAAGTTCGCTGCACTTAGAAGCCGGCGGTCCAAGGAGTGCAACCTGCTACAAGATACCCGCCGTGTATAGCTGTATTCGGAGCAGCCTGGAAGCCTGCGCTGCCATTTTCGCTGGCAGTTCTTGCTGCGAAGTAAATGCTAGCTGCCGGGTTTCGGTTCGGGTAATCCGTCGGCTTTCTTGCCAGGAATCTTTTGAATGATTTCGTGCTGAACGATGCCGCTACCTAACTCGCTCATGTTTTCCAGAATCTTCGATACCACTCCGATTTGAGCGCCTCGCTTGTAACCAAGGAACCAGTCCGTTGTAGTTTTGAGACTGAATGTCGGTATCTTCAGTTCTAGCCCCGTGGTGGTGTCTGTGGTGCCGCTCGGTTTGTATTCCCAGTCGCCTTTTTGTGTTTTGTATAAATTACTTCCTGATTCTGTTTGCAAGCTTTGAATTGATCCGCGCGCATCCGTCGTCACTTTTGCGCCTCCGGGCTGGGCGCTTCCGTCTAGGTACTGGGATGGATCTCTGCCTGCAAAACCGTTAGGTCTGTTGGCGCCCTCCAATGAAGCGGCGGATAAGTCGGCGCGTGTACCATTTGCGTGTACAACGCGATCAAGTTCAAGGTTTCGCTTCAATCCGAACATTGATGGAGTGTTTTTGAAATACATCGCGCTTCCATCGTTTGTTAACACAACAACGGATCCGTCGCTCATAGAACCAATCTTGGAGCCGTCTGCTAATTCGCGTAATTTGACTTTTCCGGCAGGTAAGTCGAATGCTGGAGTTGGAATGTCATCCGGGGTCTTGCCTGCGAAAGAATTTTTCAGTCCATTCGACGAATCCGCTCCGCTCGTCTTTGGAACCATCGCACCAAGTTCCTGCGCATTTACTGTTGTTTCCTTAAAGCCTTGCAACCAACTGCCGACCTTCGTGGGGGCTACATATTTTTCGGTGAACTTTGCACCGGCTAAGCCACCCGCTATCCCAATTCCATAATTCAATGCAGCATCGCCGAGATCGTTTCCTAATTGCACCTTTTGTCTATGCAAGGATTCCGGATTATCCCAAACGGCCATCATCGGATTGGCAACACGAGATGTAATATCAATTGTGGTAGCAGCAATAAATCCGCGCGTCATCCACGTGGTTGCGAATCTGACACCATTATTTGGATTTCTCGATAACAACGTGAATGCGGAGCCGAGAACAAGTCCGGCGCCTAGTTCGATGCCGGAACGCCATTTGTGCTCCCAGGCATCCTGTGCACTTTTTGCAATTCCGCTGCCAATATTTCCGGGCACGCTAGCGAGCAATTCAGCCTCAGCTCGCAGTTTGTCCGCGGCAGAATGCTGTTGTTTATATGCTGTCAGCTCCGGTGAGAGCAACTCAGCATGAGGTATCCCCAGCTCGTTCGACGAACCGCCCATAACGCCCCAATTCCATTGCCTTTACAAGGGTTTATGGTCAATCAAATATAACGTTGTGTCACCACGGTTTTCCCCACTTGGGCGGGGCCGGTACCGTTAGTTCCTGCTAAGAAGAAGACGCTGCGGGTCAAATTCTCTGGCAATTGTCATTGAGTAGCGATATTTTGCGGAGCTTCTTTATTCTGCGTATGCGACGCCGCTGAACTCTTTGTGAAATTCATCCAGAGTCATTTCGAAGACGCCATCATCTTTGCCATCTTTTGGTGTTCCGTCGGCGTTCTTGGGTTCGTCATGACCCCACGGGTTGCGAACCGTGACTGTCTTGGTATCTTCGTTGTAACCGATGACCGAGTACTCGTGTCCGTCTGGCAAACCTGCATCGGTGCGATCGACAAATGGCGTATTGTTGATGTAAGCCGTTACGGGGCGACCCTCTCTGAAGGCTGAACTCAGTGATTCGTGTAGATCGTCTTTCGAAGTGAAAGCGGTGCTGTCGCTGTTCACATCGCGTCCAGTCAGAATGCTCAGTCCAGCGTTTGTTGCCGAGCCGCCATCGCTGCCTTCTTGTGGAACGTTTCCGCCACCGAGATTGAATGGACCACGGCGGAAGATGCTTTCTTGGCAGTATTGTCCGTATGCTTTCGCCATGATGGGTGCCCAAAGTCCGTGTTCAGTTCCGTGCGAATAAAGCGCAAGTTCTTGCTCGCTTGGAGCGGTCACTGTGATTGGTTCGTCTGGTGCCCCGGGGAAAGTAACTGTGTATGTGCCGTCTCCGTTATCATTTATCATGTCGGCAATCGCTTGTGGATTTGTTGCCGCCAGTGAGGAGAGTGCTGAGTTGAAATAGCAATCGCCGATTCCACCTTGTTGAATGGCTTCGGGCACAATGTCGCGCAGCGGATCATCAGCGTTGGGATAGAGGTCTCGACTTGTGGCTTCTTCTGCGTGGCGTTGGGTCTTGTCCATTGTTCCTTGAACCCCCCAAACGAGCTGAACGTTATCTTGTGGCGCGTATTCTTTCGACCAGTAGTCATCGAGGTCGCTCGTTGTGAATCCGTCATTCTCGTCGCCGACTTCATCGTCGTGTGCTTCTTCGATGTCACCGGTAAGGTTTTTCAAAGTTTGAATGTTCTTTATTTGCTGAGCATCGAGACCGCCAGCTTCGAGTGTGGCGTCGAGTTCGTCCTCGGTAACGTGTCCGTCGCTGTCTTTGTCGAGTGAGGCAAAGTTGTCGACGGCATATTTCCTTGCTTGGGCGAAATCATTGCGGTCTTCGCTCATTTGCTTTTGAATTGCATCAAACTGTGCAATGTCAGCGCGAGAGATGCCATCGTTTTCATCGCCGATCTCATCGTCATTTAGTTCTTCGAGTTCTTCCTGGTGTTTCTTCAAAGCCGCGACGAAACGAGCATTACGATCCGAGAAATTGGGATTCTGGACCGCGGCGTCTATCTCGTCCTCGCTCATGTAGCCATCGGCATCGGTATCAATGAGGTCGAAGTTATCGTTGGACAAGTCGATGAATTGATCGACGGTCGTGCGAGCCGTGCATTCTTGCGCCGACTTTGGTTTGTTAGCCGCGGGCGCCTCATCCATATCGAAGCAGAAGTCGGGCAAATAAGATTTAGCTGTCTCGGCCACACGCTGCAGCTCAGCTGCGATGACATTTCGCTGTTCATCGGGTGAACAGGCATTAGCTTCATCCTGAAGCGCACTTGTATCGGTGGCATTTGTACCTACATTAGATTCCTGGGATTCGACGCATTGTTCGTGTTCGTCCATAAAGGCCTCTTCTCGTAGTAAAACGGACGCTTCAGAGAAGCGATCCAAACATCCTTGCTAATACAAGAGCTACGGATGAGGTTTTGGAATTAGGACGGAGTCGTGGTTATTTAGACCGCGGGACGTCAAGCTGGAGTCTCCTGTGCGGTTCGCCAATCGATTCTACGACGATGTAAAATTGCAAAGAGAACAGGCAGGAAGTAGATGACCGGCGACGAGTTGAAAACTCAACTGGAGACCGCGCGCAATGGAGGTGGACATTTTCCACCTACTCGTATTGGCGCTGCTGACAATTCGCAGTCACCTGAATCTGCTGTGTGTTGTAGCTGCAAACAGCTGGTAAGCGATTTCCGCAAGGGATTTGTACCGTTTAGCAATTGAACAGAAAACGCTTATTTTGCTGCTGTTGAGAAGTTCCTAATGAGGAATAGTTTGTAGTTCGTGGTCGGGAGTTAGAAAGATTTCTTGAATCTGTTTATGCCTAACTGGTGAATTCTATGTTTTACTCAATGCTTTTTCACATGCTGCGATGACCCGTTGGGCGTTAGATTTGATAAGTGTTCGTCTAAAAACGGTAATTGGCCAGATCAGCATAAACGCCATGACGAAGGCGCCCTTCCATGTTGGTTTGAATACGGCTGCTTCTTTGTCGAAATAATATAAACCGCGCTTGGCTTGCATTTCGTGGCTGCCAACCACTTCGTCGGCGATGAATTTTGCTGCATTGTCGGTGGCTCGTTCGACTTTGCTGGCGTTCTTTATGCGTTTCTTCAAAACGTATTGATGAACTTCGTACATTTTTTTGATGTCGTTTAGCTCAGGAAGAATTGTTTTGATGTAAGTCCTTCCGGAAGGATAAGGAAGCAGTGTACTAATGTTGTTTGTATCGATAGTTTTTCCGTCCGAGAGCTTTGTTGAAAACTCTACGAAGGATGCCTTGATGTGCTCGGCGCCTTCTTGTGTGGAGCTGACAATTGCAGCGATGGCAAGATCTGTCGAATTTGCATTTGAGTAGAGAAGCACCCAGTTGGTTATTTGTGCTGCTGGATCGCGCATGCGAACAATACCGCGTCTTGTGAAGTCTATCGCGGTTAGTGATTCAATAATTCCTTGGGAGAACTGGTCCACTTCCGGCGGGACCATGTCGGCTGCGACGTCGCTAGCTGGAGGTTCAGCGCTCATCTTTTGAGTTGCCTGAATCAACCAGGCAAATAAGCAATAAACTACGAACCAAATTGCGAAAATCGCTCCTGCAGCGCAGGCTAAGTAGAATTCCATTTGTGCTCCGGTATCCCGCAGTTAATCGGCGGATAGTTCCGGAGAAAGAATACCCGAATTTTGCAGTCTCATAACGACGACAGCGTAATCGGTTTTGCTTTCAATTTATAGGTAAGAAAAACAGGCCATAGGCCGGGCTCGAAAATGGTTCGCCTGCAAAATAACTGCTTGGGTTTCGCTCGCGGGTTGAGCAACAGTTTTGAACTATTTTGAGTCCGGCCTTGTGGCCTGTTCTTCCTTAGTTGGCGCGATGGAGAAAAATTTCCAAAGTCCAATAATGGACTGCCAAGTTTATGTGACTTGATAATGCTATTGATGCGTTTTTAGCAGATCAACATCCCCCTTACGGTGGGTGTCGTGAGTTGGAATCTCTACGAGTACGTTTTCTCCTTTCTAGTGTGATTCTCATTGAGTCTACTCCTTTCATTTGTGGGTGAGTAATGATTGCTGGTGACGGTGGCACGTTACCGTTTTTTCTCATTGGCACTAAGCCTGAGAAGTAAGAAAAACCTTTTGTTTGGACGTGTGTGTGGTGCGTGTGTGTGTAGAGGAACGAAAAATTTGTATTACTATCTTCGCGAAGATAGATAGCGAGATTTAGGTCTGTAGTGGTTTTTTGGTTCAGCAACAACGCTGACACTACGTGAACCGGCCAGTAAGCTGTCTGCTTCTGCCTCGTCTAAGACGCCTTCGTCGAACCCAGCAAACTCTGTGACTTCATCCGGAGCAGTAGCCATCTGCTCGGCTTCTTCTGCAGCCGGCATATTGTTTGAACTAGATACAGCGACGAGCGCGGGACCAGTGTTTGAGGTGGCTGCTGATTGGGAGCCTTCCGTTTTACTGTAGTCGTTGGCATGGCTCTTATTACCTCTGGGCAGGAATGTAATTTGAGTAGCGGTAATTACCGGGGTCGAGCGCTCTCGACCGCTTTGATCGGTCCAGTGTTCAAACGCCATCCTTCCTGTAGCGACGATCTGATTACCTTTTTGCAAGTACTTCACAACGTTTTCGGCTGTGCGTCCCCAGGCTTCGACTTTGTAGTAGTCGACATGCTCGACCGCGCTATCTGTGCGCGATGGATAACTTACTCCCAGGGATATATTCGTTTTGACCTTTCCGGATTGGAACACTTGCAATTGCGGTGTTTTGGTCAGGTACCCAACGATAGTTACATTCACCATTGTCATAATCACTTCCTCCATCAGTGAGCCAGCGGGAAGCGCTGCCGCCCGGGCTTTTTGAGACTTTATTTCGTTGGGGAGATGAATTGAGAATAGCAACCATACGAATGTATGTCAATGAATAATTTTCCGCTTGGAAAGCCAATTTATCTCTTTGAAACTACGCGATTCCGTTAAGTGGTTCTGTGCGTCTTTGGTGGTAAATAACTTGTGGTGGCAGCTGCCGCACTCCTGCTTTTTCAGTCTATGAGTGAATCTTCCTGGCTCGATAATTACAACTGGCTTCAGCCCATCGGTGAAGGTGGCATGGGCTCTGTGTACCTTGCCGAGGATAAGCGCAACGGTAATGCGCCTTGCGTTATCAAACAGATCAAATACGAATACAAAGATCTTGCGTCTCAAGCGGAGATGATTAAAGTCTGCCAGCGCGAGGCGGATTTGCTCCGGAAGCTAAATCATCGAGGAATTGTCAAGTTTCTGGACGATCATTATTCCGTCGAGGGGCTGTACGTTGTTATGGAATACATTCCTGGCAGCAACCTTGAAGGCGTCATGAATAAGGAAGGTCCGCTTGATTCCGAGACTGTGGTCCGAATCGGTCTTCAGTGTTGTGACGTTCTCGAATATCTCCACAGTGCAGAGCCGCCGATCATTTATCGGGATCTCAAACCCAGTAATTTGATGCTTCGCCCCGATGGGCTTGTTGTTTTCATTGATTTTGGTATCGCCAGAGATTTCGAGCCTAAAGGACCGGCTACACGGGTGGTCACTTCGGGATATTCGCCACCGGAACAATACTTCGGAAAGCCGGAGCCTCGCGGTGATCTCTATTCGCTTGGTGCCACCATGCACCATTTGCTCACAGGGGTCAGACCGAAGCCGCTGACTGCCTGCCACCCGGCTGCGCTCAATTCCGGTGTCCTTCCTGCGCTTGATGCGCTCATTTTTCAAATGACTTCGCATGATAAGGACGAGCGTCCACCCTCAGCTCGTGCTGTGCAATACGAGTTATTTCGCATTTATCAGAGTTTGCATCCGGATTTCGAAATTCCTGACCTTGGAATTGAGGAAGAGTTCGAAGAAGAGGAACGCGAAAGGCGAGAAGAATTGCGAACGGAAGTTCGCTTGCGTCGTATGCGCAATCCTCGTGGAACGTCCAGCCAGAAGCGCCTTCAAAGTGAAGATGACGATGATACCGAAGCTGGTGGCGTCGCTGGATTGTTTGCGCGATTCAAAGACTGGGTCAATAACATCACGGGAAGACAATAAGTATCTCGCGATAACCTCTCAAGAATCTCTCAGAAGCTTATCAACTGCGCTCACCATGAAATCACGTTAAGCTGAATAGTGGCAGATTTGTACCTGATTTGTGGCAAAAATTTGGCACGGATTTGGCATCGCATTTTTGACTGTCGTAGAAATCCCCATACTTTCACATGGAACATTTGTTATGAGACTCATGACAAGGCTGCTGCGAATCGCATACAGAGCGGATCTCCATTGATGCCAAATTTCTGCCACAAAATTGTCAGCTCGCTTGCGTGTGGAAATCACGCTGTAATTTACTTGCGGTGTGATCCATTGTCATGCATACTTACTTCATTGGCACGTGGCGGCAAAAGCAAGGTATATCGTTTTTATGCATTTGATGAAATCCCGTTTACTTTCTCACGTAGATAACCTTGATACGTATTTGTATTGGTTTGTGGTTGCTCTAATCGCGATCGGAATCATCAATAACAATATTGTCCCGCCGAAATTGGATGTTGTAGTTTTCTCTGGAATATTTTTCTTCTGCATGGTTTTGAAACCGATGATCATGACGCGGTCCCGCTGAGGCAGAAGCAGGCGTTTCGGGTTGAACTGAGCTGACAGGATTATTGCTTGCTAGAGTCTCCATGATGCGAGCCAAGACGCGCTGTAAGGTTAGGTCTTGTGAGCGGTCCCGTTTGGGCTGTCGCAGCGCTCCCATTAGAGCTGTTTCGGAATTTCAGCGGTTACGGTGGTGTAAGGCATGCGCACTACGAAGCAGTTGGAATTATTCTGTGATTCGATTTGAACTGTGCCACCATGAGAGGTGATGATCTTTGCGGCTAAAGGCATCGCCAATTCTGCACGGAACATGTCATCGTTGAATTTTTCTTTGAGCGACGGATCTTTCGTGCGCTCGAAAAGACTTTGTCTTATTGCAGGCTGAATCTCAGCGGCATTGTCAAAGATCCGGAATTCGATGCCGGGCCCCAGATAATTAGCCATCACTCTAATTGGATTGCGCTTCTCGGCTGATTGAGTGATGCCACTACCGGCCATCTGACTCTGATGCGAACCGGAATTTCGAAACGCCAAATACTTGATTAGAATTGCAATTGCTTGCGTTAAGCGTTCTGCGTCGCAACCCAGCGGACGCGCATTCTCCTCACCCATTATTTTCATTTGCAGTGGAATGCGATTATCATTCGACATTTTTTGAAGCGCAGTAAAGAGTTCGGGAATCGCCATCGCTGTTTTCGCCAATTTCATTTCGCCCGCTTCGAGTTTCTCAAGATCGAGGATATCGTTCGTTAGCTCGAGAAGCGCGTCGCAATGGCGTTCTATAATCTTCAATTGCCCTTTTGCGGGCTCGGCGACCGGGCCGAATGCGTTTGCCGATATCAAATTGGCGATGCCCAATACGCCAGTAAGAGGAGTGCGTAAATCATGACTAACCACTGCCAGGAAGTCTTTGCGCAATTGATCCAGCTGCTTTCTGTCTGTGTTATCGCGAACTACGCAAAATGAGCTCGGATTTCCCTTTGGTCTTGATACTGTCCACAAGGTCCAGCGAAGGTTCCCGTCGGCAGTTACAATCCGCGCTTCAATCGTTTCTTCAATCGCTGCGGTGGCACTGCCTCCAATAACATCATTCAGCTTTGGCAAGTCTTCTGGATGCAGCACTGCTGCGATGCCGCGTTTCAATAAGTCATCGGCCTTAAATCCCCAAGCTTTTTCCGCTGCGGGGTTCAGATTCGTGAACTTGCCATCCTTTGCTACTATGCCTAGCACGTCCCTTGAGTTATCGAAAACAGCGCGCTCACGCTTCCGGGTATCTAGCAACATTTCTGCTGCGTCATGAAAGGATGCGTCGAGATCAGATATTTCATCGCCACCGCCTACGGGATCATTCAATGTTTCTTCGTTTGCCAGGCGCCGTGCATTGTCAGACATGATCATGAGTCGCTTGGATACATTCAAGGCAAAGAATATACCCAGGAACAATGATGCTCCCAAATTCGCGACCAATCCTAAAGCGAGCATGCGCTTCTGTTCTTCGCGGGCCCGCCTTTCTATGGCTGGATCAGTTTTTTCTTTATCCTCTGCTGTTGCCATGATCGTATTGAGATTTTTGATGATGGAAAGCATGTTAGCGACGCCTTCTAAAGCCTGCTCTGTTCCGCTGGTTCTCTCGAAATTTCTGAGGCGTGACGCTGCTTTATTTACTTTTTCCATTGGAGATGTGAATCGTGTATCACCGCCTATAGTGTCGGTGAGGCGTCCCAGCTTATTATCCCAGCTAGTCTTGTAATCATTGTCACTGGCGACCCTACCTGCATTCGCTGGCGTGTGAACCCACGTAGAAGAAAATTCGAGCAGTACTCTCAATGCATCGCTGGCTAGAAATGCGATGTTACGCATTTGAACTTCGCGGTTTCGTTCTTGATGGACTTCCAGAAGCGTCTTTGCCAGACCACCTGTGAGCATGAGTTCAAAGACCAAAGGCAAGCCAATCAGTATCAGACCCTGGGCCGCCAGCGACAGTCCTGCACTTCGCTTCTTTGCGGGAGAAGAATGCTCGACCTTCGCTGGACCGGTCTTGAGCTTGAGTCTGGTTGTTCGGCTTGGTCGCCTGAACAATGCCTCGTCTTCTGCTGCTTGTTTTGTTTTTACTTGTTCGAAGATTGCTCGGTTTGAAGGCAATGTGAACCAAAACGTGCTGCCGACGCCCTCCCTGCTGTCTACGCCAATTTGTCCTCCATGTTCTTCGACCAGCTGTTTGCAGATAGGTAATCCCAACCCAGTCCCGGCCTTACGTTTTGCGTCGCCGACTTCGACTTGCTGAAATTTTTTGAAAACCGCATCGATTTGCGATGGAGGGATGCCGCGCCCAGAATCCTGTACGGCGAATCTCACCCAGCTGCTATCAATAGGTTGCGCCGTTATTAGAACGGTGCCGTTCGTGTCAGTGAATTTGACGGCATTCGACAAGAGATTTACCAGTACCTGCAATACTTTGTCTTCATCCGCATAGACAGGAACCTCATTGGAGCAAGACTTGTTTTGTAGTTGCAATTTTTTCTTGTCTGCCAATACTTGAATTTCACTGAGTGCGCGTTCATTTAGCTGCGCTGCTGAGATACTTTTCTGATTGAGTTCAAGTTTTCCTGATTCCATTTCTGTAACTTGAACCAAATCTCTGACAAGAGTGTTCAATCGCTTCAGGTTTCTCTCAGCAAGGGAAAGCTTCTCCACAGATGCTGCCGGCAAACCGGTGACAATTCCAGCGACCAGGTCTTGTACAGATTTCCCAATTTGCAAAAGAGGCTTTTGCAGATCTTGACTGATAACAGCAAGGAAGTTTTTCCGCTCTTGCTCGATTGCCTTCTGCTCTGTTATGTCATGGAAAATAAAGAATAGGTTGCGCGTTTCTGCCGACCAATAGATGGACCACAGTCCATGAATATATTCTCCGTGTCGGTTGATAATTGCTGCTTCAAAGGTGCTGGGCGCATCGTTATTTTTTGTCTGCGCCAGGTTTTCCATAAAGATGGCTCGCTCGGCTGGCACGATAAGTTGCTCTACACTGGTTAATTGCAGACGTTCAATTGGATATTTCCAGTTCCGTTCTCCAGCGGGATTAATGCGCAGGAATTTGTTATTTTCATCCAGAACAGCTATGACATCGCTTGCATTATTGAACAGGGATTTTTCAATCTCGGCCGCTTTTATGAGCTTCTTTGCCATCTGGTGGAAAGCATGGTCGAGCCGACCAATCTCATCATTTCCTCCCATCTCTGGTATCAGCCAGGCTTTTCCGGTAATCGCTTGCGTATTTTTTGCAATCACGCCAATGCGATCGAGAAAGCTCTTTTTGAAAAAGATCCAGAGTCCAATCGCGGTGGCGATATTTAGCAAGATGCCGGAAGCGACGATACCATATTCAATTGCAAGTGTTCTTTGGTATTGTTCTTGCAATGCCAGTGTTGCATCGTCACCTTTTTTGAGCAGTCCAGCCATGTTAAAAGCAACGAGGTCCTGGGCTTTATTAAACTGATCAGTTAGCTGTTTGATGGAATCGTCAAAGGACATTTCCATGTTTTCGCTCGCCATTCTTCGTCCTTCACGCAAAGTATTTAGAAAGAGATCGAAAATCTCTTTTACCTTTGCTGCATCTTCGGGCGGAAATTGGTCCTGATGCTTGTGATAATAATCGTCTGTCTCTTTGACAGTGTCATCCACATCGACAATAATTTTGTCGAACAAGTCGAGATACTTTTGCGATTTTGTATAAAGTCCTATGGTCAGGAGAAATGGCAACAGCGCAGACTGTCCAAAGGAATGGGCGCTTAGCGAAGTTTGGTGCCGGTGAATCCGTTCAATCTCGCGCTCTTTCTCTGCCAGATTCAAGACGCCGAAAATCGAGGCAATGAAAATTACCTCGACCAATAATGGAAGCGTTGCCAGAATCAATCCTCGATATATTACTTTCAAGAGGATTCCCTGGTTGTCGGCGTATTATTTGTCCAATCCTGCGCTGAGCAGAATGCGTTCAACAAGTTGGTCGTAGCTGATACCAATGTGTTCGGCCATTGCGGGCAGATCGGACGTATCAGTCATGCCTGGCAATGTATTTACCTCCAGTACGAATGGCTGCCCTTCGCTATCGACAATCATATCGACGCGGGCATAGCCGCTACAGTTCAACGCTTTGAACGTCGCAACCGCAGTCTCCTGACAGACGCTGCTTACGTCTTCTGAAAGTTCTGCTGGCAGGATGAATTCTGTCATGCCTTTGGTGTATTTTGCTTCGTAGTCGTAGAATCCTGCTTTGGATTTTGGTCTGAGTTCCAAAATCGGCAGTGCCCAAATCGGATCCTTGCCGTTGCGCTTGGATGCTGGTTCTTCAAGAACTCCGATGGTGATTTCCTGTCCTTTGACAAACTTCTCTAGTAAAGCCCCGCCGAATTCATTTATTGTTTCGACGAGCTTTTGTTTGATCTGTGATTTCTCAGTTATCTTATGGACACCGACCGAAGAGCCTTCATTTATAGGCTTTAGCATCACAGGAAGCCAACCGATAGAAGCAAGAATCTCATCGAGTCGCTCGCGGTCATGCTCAGTTACAACAATCGTTGGGGCGTAGGGAATATTGCTTGCCGAGAGCAGCTTCTTTGTCAGAGGTTTGCTCATAGCCAGTGCACTGGCTAATACACCGGAACCTGTATACGGAATACCTAGAAGTTCGAGCAGGCCTTGAACGGCACCATCTTCGCCGTACTTTCCATGCAATGCCATCAAAGCAACTTCTGTACCTTTGGCGCGCAGCTCTGAAGCCAGATCTTTTGTGACATCAACAAAATCAGCATTTTCGTAACCGAGTCGCTGCAGTGCTGCCAGGCAGTTCTTGCCGGAGCGCAAAGAGACTTCGCGTTCGTTCGACATACCGCCGCAGAGCACGGCGATTTTAGTTTTCTTGTTGATGTTAGCTGCTTTCTTCATGACTCACCGTTCCAGATTTCTGCGATATTGTCGGAGAATTTACCCAATGTTTTCCATTCCGGATGCAGGTGCAGTCCATGTTTTTCGTGAACTGTGTCTTGCATTCGCTTCAAGAGTTGCACCACTTCCTTTGTGGTGGCACCGCCCAGATTAATAACAAAATTGGCGTGGATTGCCGAGACTGCGGCATTCCCTTCCTTGAACTGTTTAGCGCCTGACTGATCCAATAAGAGTCCCGCTGATTTATCGGGAAGCGGATTCTTGAAGGTGCTGCCAAGGTTCGGCCAGCCCAGTGGCTGCGTTCGCCATCTATATTCTTCGTTGTGCGTGGTTATCGAAGTGATTTGCTCTGCTGAGCCCGGTTTCAGTTTTAATCGAGCAGAAAGCACAACGTGCTTTGACGGATCGATGGCCGAATTTCGATAAACGAATTTTAGATCGTCTCTGCTCCATGTACTGACGTTTCCCGTTTCGGAATTGAGCACTTCAACGGTCTCAACAACCTCGGCCATGCAACTGCCGTGAGCGCCTGCGTTCATAACAACTGCACCGCCGACAGTGCCGGGAATTCCGACTGCAAATTCCAGGCCGGACAATCCTAATCCGGCGGCATACTTGGCTAAGTGCGGCAATCGCGCTCCGGCATCGGCGATGAGAACATCAGGCTCTGGCGTTGATAACTTCGTCATCTGCGTCATTCGAATGACTGTGCCATCGACGCCCTCAGATGAAATGAGAGTGTTGGAACCGCCGCCCAGTATGTACCAGGGCTCTTGTTTGTTATTCAGTTTCTCGACTAATTCAATGAGTTCTTCAGCGGAACTAGGTTGGCACAAACGTGTAGCTTCGCCACCAACCTTCATGGTGGAAAATCGCCAGAGGGGGGAATTAGACGTTTCTTCCATTGACACCTTCATCTTGAAGCAGTTTGAGCAACGATCTTCCAACGTTGGTTATGTCGCCTGCGCCCACGGTCAAGACCATGTCGCCGGGCTTGAGATAAGCCTTGATTTTTGGCGCCAGCTCGTTGGTTGCGCCCGCCAGGTAGTGCACTTGGTCGTGCTTCACTTCTTTGCTGAATCGCTCGGAATTTATTCCTTCGATGCTTCCCCCCCGTGCGACGTAAACGTCTGCCAGGAGCAACAAGTCGGATTCTTTGAAGGCTTCGACAAAGTCGTCCCAGAGATCGCGAAGGCGCCCGGGTTGGTGCGGTTGGAAGACAATTACAATGCGACCGTTGCGTTTTTCGCGCGTGCGGTATTGTTGTGCGGCTTCAAGAGTAGCGCGGACTTCGGTCGGATGGTGCCCGTAGTCATCTATAACAAGGATGTCGTGCTCGCTGCCGAGAATGTCGAATCTGCGTGCAACACCTGTGAACTTGGCAAGCGCGGTCGCGGTTTCTTCAAATGTGGTACCGCATTCTAAGGCGACGACTAGAGTTGCCAGCGAATTGAGTTTGTTGTGCTTGCCAGGAACACGCAGGCTAACTTTGCCAAGTTCCTTGCCTTTGTGTGTAACACTGTATGTGGTATCGTCCACAATCTTCATCAAATAGTCGGGCGTAACTTGACCGTCGTTATTAAGGCTGTACGGCGATTCTCCGTAAGTAATGATGCGGCGCTCCAGCATCGGCATCAATTGGCGGCAGCCTGCATCGTCGCTGCAAAGTACAACAGAGTGAGCGGCGTTATTTGCAAATGATGCCATCGTCTGCAAGATCTGATCTAAACCGCCCGGATAATTTTCCATATGATCCGGTTCGATGTTTGTTACAACTGCGATGTCCGACATCATCGTGGCGTGGGTGCGGTCTGATTCATCGGCTTCGGCTACAAAATGTTCGCCTTTGCCCGCATGCGCATTTGATTTCATGCGGGCGAAGATGCCACCAACTACAACAGATGGATCTTTGCCTGCGTCTAAAAGGACCTCGGCAAGCATTCCGGTCGTCGTTGTCTTGCCGTGCGTGCCGGAGATGGCAAGCAGCTTCTTCTTCGATGCCAGGTAGGCTAGAACTTCTGAGCGATGATAGACAGGCAGGTCTTTTTCAAGTGCTGCAGCTAGCTCGGGATTCTCTTTATTGATGGCGGTTGAAAGAACGATAGCTTTGGCTTTGCCAACATTTTCTGCCTGATGGCCAACAAAAACCTGGGCACCGAGCGACTTGAGCTCTTCGGTAATCTCGCTGCCGGCTTTATCTGAGCCTGAAACGGCATTCCCTTCGGCGAGCAATAATCTGGCCAGTGCTGACATACCGATGCCGCCGATACCTACAAAGTGTATCGGTCCATCAATTGATGCCAGGCTCGGTTTATTCTTTGTGTCGAGCCGATTTACTCCGGCTGCGCCTTCCACTGAGCGGCTGGTATCAATTTCCAAGTTGAAATCCTCGCACTAAACAATCTCTGCGGCCAGGATAACCCAGGCAGAGATTTTGTATGCTAAACCAATGCAAAACCGTTGTTAAATAGCGAACGAAGTCGGAGGGCTGTTTAGCCTGCAGACTTGCGAACGTTCATTACCAAGCGAGCTTTGCGACGAGCAGCGGTATTTTTGTGAAGGACACCCTTTGCAACTGCGCGATCGATAGTCGAAAACGCTTCGTTGAGTGAGCCAGCAAGAGTGGTCTTGTCGGCTTTCTTCAGGGACTCTTCGACCTTGTTGCGCGCAGTGCGAACTGCGGATTTCCATGAGCGATTACGCTCGCGGTTACGCTCGGCAACGTCGACTCTTTTAATAGCGGATTTTATTCTAGGCACGGCTAGGAATTCCCAACAACTTATACAAATAGGCTGACAATTCTAGCACAAGCCGTATTTTGTCCACTCCTTGGCGCGCCCGATGTGAAGAAAAAGTACAAAGTCCGGCTTTTGGCCGGACCTTGCAGTAGCTTTTAGTCAGTGACGACTTCTAATCGGCTTTCTTACCGAAGTCTTCAACAGCTTTCTTCATGGCTGCCATGAGGCTTTCTGCGCCATCTTTTCCGAGGCTGCCTAGATTGGAATTCTCGAATTTGGCACCTGTAAGTCTGCCAATATTGCCGAGGGAACGATTCAACTCGTGGATGTTTTGCTCGCGAGTCATACTCTCAGCGACAGTCTTAGTCAGTGTCTGCTGTTCGGCCGGATTCAATCCAGCTTCCTTGCCGCGCTTATCAACTTCCGGCAGAACTGCCTTGCCTTGCATTTGCAAGCCGTCAACATAAGCTTGAACTTCTCCGGAGCTCTTCAAACCAAGAGCTTTTTCGCAACAATCCGGCAGTTTGGATGATTTGTCGCTGCCAGAAAAAGCAGAACCTTCACGGGCTGCCGCACTCATCTTCTCAAGTGCTTGACCTGCTGCGTCGTCTTTTGCGTTTACTTGTTCTAGAGGCTGTTTATCCTCTGGTCTATCTGCCGCCATAAAACCCTCTTAATTTCTCGAAATATACCGGATAACTACTAAGTTGATTGAACAAAAATTGAAATCACTCTCATCATTCACCAATTTATTCTTTTAATGACTAGATCGTCAATGTGGTTTCTACGTAGTCCGAACCTTAAATGCTTGAAATACTTCCCTGCGCAGCGTTTTACTCCGCGACCGTTTGCCAGTGATCGCTGAAGCGATATCGGAATAGAGATCACTGTCCGGGATGTCAGGTGTTGGGTGCTCCTACTGACATTGAGGTGCTTGGGGCTGATCGCTGAAGCGATATCGGAATAGAGATCACCTCCAGGGGATGTCAGTTGTTGGTTGCTCCTCCTGACATTTTGGGACGCTTGTTCGTGATCACCGAAGCGATATCGCAATAGAGATCAGAGGCACGGGGGGACCGCAGCTGCGCGTCGGTGGGTGGCGACCTGAACGGTGCTGATCTCTGAGGCGATATCGCTTCAGTGATCAGGCACAAGGTTGTCACTAATGTCGGATCAGATGAGGTGGAGGTAGTGACCGATTTCTAAGAGCGTAAGCAGCAAGCTCGTTAGGAAAATCACTGACGCTGTCTTAACAGTGCCCAGCTGATGGACTTCTTTCAGTCCATAGAAGTTCAGCGCGGCGGTCCAAAAAATTGCTAGCAGGTTAAGTATTGGGATCGCCGAAAAAATCTTCAGGCAGGATGAATAGGCGAAAACCTTAAAAGTTGCCTCGAATGAACCCTTCGCGCCCATGGCTTTGCACAAACCAAAGGCGATGGCGCTGGCGGCAAAAGTCAGAATGATACTTAAGCCGAGAGTCTTCGGTATGCTTAGAGGATTTAGCCCGACTACGCCAGCGATAATAGAGCCCACGGCGCTGCTGGTAACGAAGAAGATCACGGCGTGCTTCATGCCGCCTTTTTTATCCATGCCTCGATAGAAGACTATCGGCGCAAATAGCAGTGACTTTGCAACGGCGACGTAATCGGTGACCACATCTCTTATGTTCGGGGGCACTTTATCCAAGAGTTGCGAACCTGGACCTTGTGAACTTGAGCTGGGCTTATCGCCGTCTTCCATGCTTAGTTTCCTTGGCGTGTCTTCCAATCAAACACATATTTTATATCGACTGATTGCGGAGAACCCTTCGGCAGCGGGTCAAGTGGGGAGGCGGCTTCCAGCGCGGCTAGGGCGGACTTGTCAACCGCATCGTTGCCTGACCCTTCAGTGATCGAGACGTTCGCGATTTTGCCATCACGCATGATGCTGAAGACCGTTGTAACCTTACGGCTTTCAAGACCCTTTGGCATCTGCCATTTCTTCTGAATATCTTGCTTCATTTTGCTCATATAAGGACCGAAGTCTAAATTCGGATCGAAGTTATCCTCTTCTTCCTCTTCAGCGGCCTTGGCTGGCGCCCCCTTCGCGGCAGGACTAGCCGAAGCAATTTTCGTCTTATCACCCGGGGCTGGCTTAGCCGCGGTATTGCCCGCGCCGGCTGGCGGGGGCGCCTTACTACCGGTAGCCGCGGCGCCGGACGGATTACGTGATTGCAGCTTCGCTCCGATGGTAGGTGTGCCCGGTCCCGCTATGGTCGCTGCTTTCGGGGGGACGATGTCTGGTCTATTCATCGCTAAATCATCAAGCTTGTGACCAACCGAGATCGACTGTTGAGGAAACGAACTCTTCACGACAATGCCAATCGGAATGGTCGTAGTCTGGGACTGTTCGGATGCTAGTGCCAGGATTGGAGTTTGTGTCTGCGCTGGAGTTTGTTGGGCTTCTTGCTGAAGTTTTTGCCAAACGTATTCTGCCACCATTGCGATGGGGAATGTGGCGCCGCCTGATTTTATTGCTTCTACGAGAAAATGGACAAATCGCGATTGCATTGATTGCGGATCATCATAAATCGGCTTGTAGAGTTCCGCGCCACTAAATATGGTGACACCGCTGGCGTTCGCAATCGCCTTCAGATCCTGTCCATCAACGGGCTTTATGCCCTCCTTTGTTGGAGAAAGGTCTAGCATCACGAGAATGTTCTGCGAACCTATGCGTTGTTTGGCGGATTTTAAAAGTTCGACAAGATTGATTCCTGTTGTAGCTGTATCGTCCAGCATGGTGTTATTTGCACAGACGATAAGCTCTCCGTTAGCACCTTTAGCAAGGCGCGAATTGAAGTAGATAATTACCAGGTCCGACGGCAATGCTTTTTTGTAGAGCCAATCGTTTAGCGACTTCTCTATGCCCTCTTTGCTTGCATCAGGACCGTTGACGACTAGCACGTGATCAAGTCCGAAATGTCCACTGTCAGGATCTTTCAATGCACGAGCCAGGTCTGCCGAGCTTTTCTGCGCGAACTTCAAGGCTGGGATTGACTGATCGGTAAACCGATTGACTCCGACCAGCATCGCCCATTTATCTCTGATATCGGGCTTCTCTGGCTGAGCAGCCTTTGTGACCGGTTGCAAGAGTTTCTTGAGGCTATTGGCGGATACCATGTTTGCTGCAGGCATTGACAGAACGCATGCTGCTATTAGAACCGAACTGAATACTTTGGACCCGTTAACCATTGGTTTTGAATGCTCCTGGAGCGGCAAAAAAGCTAATACTAGGATTGCTTAAGTCTACTGTGTCGAGGGCTCGAAATCCACTAAACACAGCTCACCATTGATGCTAATTAGCTCCGGTTTCTTTGCTAAACGTGCAAATGCGTTGTCCCGAGGGTCTCTTCGATATGCGTGCGTTGAGCATTTGAAATTGCAAACAGCTCGAATATGATTTTGTCGACTTTCGATAGCTTTTGGCTTATAGCGGTTTTATACGGCTGCTTCGATTCCTTTCTCGGGTCTTTCGCTCGCTCATCTTCTATAAGTTCTTTGATTTCGCAAGCCAGATTTAGAAGCTCGTCAGCGCCCACGAGCAACCCATTCGGAAGAGGCAAATGTTCAACTGTTTCGATATCGATTTGCGCTAAAGCCATTTTCTGTTCGCGTGTCTTTAATCCGTAGAAATACTTGTAGAAGCTAGAGTTCAGAAGGCAGAGCATTTTGTGAAGAATGCCAGCATCGTCCGGTTGGTATGTTTTCTCCCGGACGTTTTGGATTGCGGAATCCTTTTTCTTTGATGCAGCGCTTTTCTTTATACTGGAAAAGCTGTGCACATTATTGAGATGATAGAGACCAGTGCTGTCGATTGCGGCGATCAAGGAGTCGCCGGTTTGGCGCAGAAGAATCTTCGGATTGCTAATCACCTCTTGGTCAAAGCCACCGGCAAAGAGCTTTTCTGGATCGATTTCAAGAAAGTGTCCCGACCATTCGACCGCAAACTGTTTTAATTCCGAACCGGATATGATACCAGGTCGATGCAACGGCGTCTTTGGATTGTCAGTTATTACGCTGTTTTGACCGGACCTTGCCCTTATTCCGGTCCTTCCTTGGAGTACAGTGCTCAAGAACTCTAAATCACTGCAAGATTCTAAGATGTCCTGATCGAATTTGGAGAACACTAGCTGAAAGCGGTTTTTATCCTTACTTAAGAGGATGGAAAGAGGCAACCTGAATTCCACTGAGGCTTTCGCTCTTTCTGAAGAAACACCCTGCCCAAAGCTTCGCAATTTGATGTCTGTGTCATTTGCTTCATTTTCCAATGAAATTGGAGTACGTATCTGATATTGCGCCAGGCACCACCTGCCGACAGTTACACCATCCATGGTTCTTTCTGGCAATTCCGAAAGGCTGATTATCCGCGCGCTCTGGAGAATGTGACTGCGGAGTTTTTGGTAATAGCCACCGGTCAAAAATGCATCCGGGACAAAGAAAATAGCCTGTCCACTTTCCTTCGCATTCGCCAAACCTATCTCTTGAAAAATGGATGAATAGCGAATTTTGTATTCACTTGATGCTGGGAATATTTGTTTTAGGAATCGCTGCCATCCAGCTCCCAAGGCTTGCTGATCTCGAGAACCGAAGCTGATGTAGGGTGGGTTCGTGATCACTAGATCGTATTTTCTTTGTTCTTCCAAGTTTGCTATGGCAGACAGCAATGAGTCGGTCACCTTGACCTTTCTACAAATCGATTGATAAATTTGATCCGCGTTAAAGTCGTACTCTTCATCGGTGTTTGCTCCGAGTTCTTTAACGGATGCCCACGTTGCCAGCAAAACGAGCGCCCTGGCAATATCGATTGCTCTGCCATCAATATCATTACCGTGAAGAGATTCACTTACAAAAGAGATGATTTCTGCTGGCTGGGTTGCGCGTTGGCTGGCGTTTCTCACCGCCGCTAATAAGAAGTTTCCACACCCGCAAGATGGATCATATATGGAGAGATCTATTCGTTCTATATCCAATGATTCTTGCCAGTAGTCAAAAGCCAAATCAGTGACCCAACTTGGTGTGTAAAACTCGCCTCCCGACCTGACTTGCGACTCTTTACTGAGCCCTAACACCTTGTGCTCGAAAATTGCAAGTGATCTTGAAATGATTTGTTGATAGAGTTCGCCAGCGACCTCGAGATTGCTGGGAAATGTCTCATCCAGAAAAGCGAACAATTGTCTGATCGACTGCTCCCTCAATATGCATTTTTCATACAAGTGAAAAGGATATCTTTCAGCTAGTGAAGCCCAACTTAAGAGCGGAAGGTCACTGCTGGATGCTTCCGCTGCTCCCGATTCTATAGCTTGCTTGTATATAGGAAAACCACATTTGGTGCCTAGCCAATTCAAAAGAATCATCAACGCATATTGGTCGCATAATTCTGCAATATGGGAAATATCGGAGATATCTCTTGTGTGGCGCTGTGTATGAGGTTGGTTACCGATTATTACGTTCGCCACTAAAAGCCGAAACTCGGTCAACGCTTTCTTCAGTTTGAATGTCTTGTTGCTTGCGCGCATTGAGATTTTATTCTGTCGGAACGGCTTAGTAAGCCAATCTTACATCATATGAGAAAAGCACAAAAGCGAATTCTCAATTTTTGCGGACTAGAGAAGCAATCTTTTTTTTCGCAAGATGTTTTGAAGGCTTTGCCGATTAAAATATCTACAGCTGTAGATAAGCCTGTAGATAACTACCGGTTGCTAAGAGAAGGCGCGTTCAATCTTGCTCTATGCTAAGCTCCCAATCTGAGCTAATGACAGCTTTTCAGGCATTCGGTTGTAATTAATATGGGGTAGCGTTGTGGCTGGCAAGTTGTATATAGTTGCGACCCCGATCGGTAACCTCGAAGACATATCCTCACGAGTAATTCGCATCTTGAATGAGGTCGATGCGATATTTGCTGAAGATACTCGTGTGTCGATCAAGTTGCTGAGCCACATCGGCGTGAGCAAGACATTGATCAGCTGTCATGACTTCAATGAAGAAGCGCGCCTTGGCGAGCTTGAGAAGTGGGCGAAGGAAGGCGCGAGTATCGCACTGATATCCGACGCTGGTACTCCACTTATATCTGATCCTGGTTATAGGTTCGCTCGGCGCGCGATTGAACTAGGCATGCAGTTAAGTGCTATACCGGGTGCTTCAGCGCCACTGATGGCGCTCGTAGGGAGCGGCTTGCCAACGGAGCGATTCTCCTTTGAAGGATTCCTTCCGGAGAAGGCTGGCACGCGCAAAGCTCGTTTGGAAAAAATCGCCGGCGACGATCGGACCTTGCTATTTTTTCTACCTATAAAGGATATGAGCCGCGTGTTGCCTGAGATGATCGAAGCCTTTGGCGACCGTCAGGCATGTTTGGCCCGCGAGTTGAGCAAGAAATTCGAAGAATATATTCGTGGCAGTCTAAGCGATATTCTTTTGGTCTCGAATCAGAGAGAGTTGAAGGGCGAAGCTGTTTTGGTCGTCTCCGGCGCATCATCTATTAAGGAAAAGATGGAGTCGCATGAGCTGCAGATGCGCTTAGCAGAGCTCACTGCTTCCGGCGCGCGGCTCAAGGATGCTGCCGCAATTCTTGCAAAAGAAAGCGGATGGGCCTCCTCCGATATATACAAAATGGGGTTGGAGTTAAAGAACAGGAAGGCAGGTGACGATTGATTTCACGCAAATTCCGCGCGACAAATGAGATAATCAGCACGCCGGATTGGCGTCCATTTTATAAATAATTTGTGGAACCGAATCTGAACGAGATCAGTCAGTCAGTTAGATCATCATTTAGCAATCGACTGTCGATTATCTTACTAATGAATAAGGTGTAGTGCATGGTTATGGCTGGAAATACCGTATCGATCTTAGAAGCTGTTGTCCTCGGGTTCGTTCAAGGAGCCAGTGAGTTTCTCCCTATTTCCAGTACCGCCCACCTGCGAGTCGTACCGGCATTCCTGCACTGGCCGGACCCGGGTGTTGCATATTCTGCAGTGATTCAGCTTGGATCAGTAATAGCTGTACTCACTTATTTCTTCAAGGACCTTCTTGGTATCGCATCCGGTGCGTTGAAGGCGCTACAGGAAAAGAACTACGACAGCAAAGATTTGCGTATGCTTGGTGCGATCCTTGTTGGTACGCTCCCCATTTGCGTTCTTGGTCTTGCGCTCAAGCCCATTCTCGAATCAGATAGCAGTCCATTGCGTTCGCTGCCTGTGATTGGTGGCGCGTCTATCTTCATGGGTCTGTTGCTGCTTCTTGCGGAGAAATTCGCAAAGAGGTCCCGCAGCATTGATGATGTATCCGGTAAAGATGGATTCCTTGTCGGACTCGGTCAAGCAATGGCACTCATTCCTGGCTGCTCGCGCAGTGGCTCAACGTTGACGATGGCTCTTTTCTTGAATTACAAACGAGATGAGGCTGCCAGATTCAGCTTCTTACTCGGCATACCCGCCATCGTTCTGAGCGGACTTTTAGAACTCAAGGACATGGTAAAGCAAGGCTTGAGCGGTGATGGGATGAGCAGCCTTATTGTGGGATTGCTAGTCTCGACGATTGTTAGCTACGCAGCAATCTGGTGGATGCTGAAGTTCCTCGGAACGCATTCAACCTGGGTCTTTGTTGTTTACAGGCTCATCTTCGGCGCCGCTATAATCGCGCTATCGATGTCGGGGATGATTCAGTAATCGAGTTCGATTGCTGTTGAAGCGGAGCTGCATTGGAAGCTCGCGCTCCCCCCACTAGGATGCAGTTCGAGCAGGCTCTTCGTCCACTTAGGCTGGATGCTTGCGCTTCCACTTGAAGCGGGTCCCGCGTTCCAAATTAGAAGAGCTTGAAGCCTTTTTTGTTTGATTCAGCCGGACGCGCTGTTGGATCGGTGAGGCTGCGTTCGTCGGTGATTTGAATTGCGAAATTCTTTTGTGGTGCGGTGCCGCCGAGAAGTGGATCTGCGTAAGTTGGATCGTCCGGAGCTTTTGCTGAGGACAGTGGATTTTGCACCGCTTTCTTCGGCTCAGTCTTGAAGCTATTTACTATCGGCTCCCAGCCGATGAATACGAGCGCCACTGCAACAATGAATAAAACATAGGCAACGTTGCGCGTGAACCAACTTTTGACGTTATCCGGCTCGCGCTCGTAATCCTGGTGAAGAAGTTCTTCTCTTAGTTCAGATGCAGTGGCATAACGTTGATTAATGTCTTGCGACATACATTTCGCCACGATTTCATCGACTGAATCTGTGACATCTTCATTCAGTTCTCGAGGCGCACAGGATTTCAGCGGCTCAGGATCCTTCCCTGTTAAAAGGAAGTACATAGTGGCACCGAGTGAATAAATGTCCGACTGAACAGTGGCGCCGCCCCAGTATTGTTCAGGCGGTGAGTATCCCGCCGAAACTACGCGAGTGTTGTCATCATCAGATTCGACTTTTCGGGCGATACCGAAGTCAACCAGCTTCAGTTGACCTTCGGTGTTGATCATAATGTTGCTCGGCTTCAAGTCGCGGTAAATAACTGGCGGCATTTGAGCGTGCAGGTAAGACAGGACTTCGCAGATTTGAATGGACCAGGATACGACCTGATTCTCTTCAAAGGGTTGACCCTCTCGCTTCTGCATTATGTTGTGGAGGTTTTCTCCATCAACGTATTCCATGACGAGGAAATACATGCCATCTTCGCTGAAGTAATCGCTGACAGCTACGATATTGCCGTGCTTCAATCTGGCTAATGTTCGGGCCTCACGATCGAAGAAATTTAGGGCTCGCTGTTTGTCCTCGTCCCTGTAAAAGTCGTCGCGCAGCTCCTTTACAACGCAGAGGCGGTCGTCAAGGCGCATATCCTTGGCCAGGTAAACGGTTCCCATACCGCCCTGTCCAAGAACGCTTTCCAGCCTATAACGGTTTTGTAATATCCCCTGCGTTTTCATAGGGTTGGTTTTCAGTCCTGGACCTCTGATTGGCGCCCTGTTTGCGCTTATGCTAGCTTGCCAAAAGCCAAGGCCGTCGAGTTCTTAACAGTATAGCAACGTTATAATGAATGCGATCTATCCCTGTCAGGAGCTGGAAATGGCTGAGAAAGTTGCACTTGGCGCTGACCACGCCGGTTACCCCCTAAAAGTTCTAATCGCCGAGTATCTAAAGAAGAAAGGACATGAGGTGATTGATCTGGGAACTAATAGCGAAGCAGCAGTGGATTATCCTGACTATGCTCTGGCAGTAGGTGAGGCGGTGACTTCCGGGAAGGCGGAGGTCGGTGTCATTATCTGCGGTAGCGGTGTTGGCGCTTGTGTTGCCGCTAATAAAGTGAAAGGTGTTCGAGCTGGCTTGTGCCATGACACTTTTTCAGCTCACCAGGGTCGGGAAGATGACGATACTAATGTGATTTGTATGGGTGCCCGAGTTATTGGACAGAATTTGGCCTTCGAGGTGCTCGACAGTTTCTTGAACGCCAAATTTTCGGGAGCGGAGCGCCACCAACGCAGATTGAACAAAGTTCTTGAAATCGAAAGCAAGTATTCAGCAAAGACGTAATAGCCAAGGATGCGGCGGCATCCGGAGCGCGAGGAAAAAACCTAAGGAGGTTTACGGTGTCAGGACATAACCGCTCAGAACGCATAATTGCATTAGCAGTCGTTTTGATGCTCTGCCAGTCACCAGCGGTGTTTGCGAAGGCAGGCGGTCCCTGGGAGCAGCACATAGCTTCAGCGCGCAACTCACTGAACTTCGGAAATTTCGCGCAAGCGGAGAGCGATCTCAAGCTTGCGATGGAAGACACTAGCAAGTTCAAGGACAACGACGTGCGCCTCGGTGAAACCTTTTATTTAATGGGTCAGTTAAATGTTGCCTTGCAGAATTACACTCTGGCAAAGCAATATTATGAACGCGCACTGAATATTCAACAAAAGCTGCTTGGACCTGAGTCAAACGAGGCCGGCAATTCGCTTTACGGAATGGCGATGTGCTGCCAATATCTTGGTGATCACCTCGGTGCCGAAATCTATCTGAAACGTGTTGAGGAGCTTTGGCGTAAGAAATATGGTGCAAGCGATCCTCGCTTGATAAGTATCCTGCCTGCCATGGGCACCTATGCGTCCATGAAGAATAATCTGTCTCAAGCAGAGCAGTATTATAAGCAACTGGTGGACATTGAAACTGCTCAGGGTGGAAGCAATCCACGCTATGGCGATCACTTGAATTTGCTTGCTACCACACTCGGTGCAGAAGGAAAATATAGTGAAGCTAAAGGCTATGCGGAAAAAGCAGTCGATTACTTGAAAAAGAACTCAGAGTCTTCGATCGCAGTTGACTTAGCTAAAGACAATCTGCGCATTGTTGAGCGCAAAACCAGTGGGAAAATAATTGGTGAATCAGATGAGGGTGCGCCTGAAGTAGAAACTAAAGTCGCATTCGGTCCGGCGAACATGATGCCTGTTCCGGTGAAACCGGTAGGACCTTCCGTGCTCACGCCGCGCAGCCCAGCTAATCCAATTCCAACTGAACAAGGTGACGAGAGAGCTTCAAGAACTACTCGAACACCTGTCAATCCTACTGCGCAAGATCAACCGGCAAAATCGCCAGCCAATCCCACCACACAGGATAGACCGGCAAAATCACCCGCTAATCCTGTTAGCCAGGATAGACCGACAAAGTCTCCAGTTAATCCTACTGGTTCAGATGAAGGCACGAGCACAAAATCTCCTGCCAATCCTGTGACTACACATAAATCGTCGCCAACCAATCCAGTAAATCCGAAATCATCGCCAGCAAATCCAAATGGTACTGCGCGGAAAACGCCAGCGAACACCTCAATTCCACAAATTGCGATGGGTGATGATGATAGCCGTTCGCGTGTTCGAGGAACGGATGACACAGCTCCAAATGTTTCCGGCGACCCACCGAAACTAGCCACTGCCAAAATTCCTACAAAGATTCCGGCTACAAGCTCCAGCCAGCAAACAAGCACGCCTTCGAGCAACGCTTCCTCTGGTGAAATTAAGCCGTGGCAAACAGACCGTGTTATCAAAAAGAATAACGGACAAGACAAGCAGTTCGGAAAAGTGCGCTATCTGGCAGACGGCAAGTTGATCACTGGCGAAGAATACAAAGCTCTCTTGCTTGCTACTGAAGCTTACGAAATGATGCGTCAGGAAAAATACAAGATGGCAGCAGATGTTCTTGTTAAGGCTCTGGATATATTCCCAGAGTTGCCATCCGCACATACTAACCTGGGTCTGGCGCTGGCACGTTTGGGACGAAATGATGAAGCGATCGAGCACCTGAAGACTTCTATTTCTCTTGATCCGTCTAGGTCTGCGCCATGGGTAAATCTGGCAAGCAGCTTCCAAACTTCAGGTAGATTGAAAGACTGCGTCGAGACATACAAGGAATACTTGCGCCGATTCCCATCGGATAATCTTGCATTGAAAGCGACAGAGTTAGTTAAGCATCTGCAAGAAGAAGTTGACGAACAGCAAAGCGTCGAGAAAACTTTGGCTGTCGTTCATGATAATGCTAAAGCGGATTACTTTGCCTACACTACCTCTGGTGGCACTACGAAATGGAATCCCACGCATAGTCCCATTAAAGTCTTTGTCGGCAACGGCAACAAAGTTCCTGGTTACAAGACTGAATACCAGGGCATCATGACTGACGCGTTCAATAACTGGGCGCTTGCCTCACAAGACAAAATCAAATTCGATTTTGTCACAAAGCCGGAAGGCGCTGATATTGAATGCGTATGGACGAATGATTATTCGAAGGTTAGCTCTCCTGCTGAAGGTGGCGAGGCGCAAATTCAATCTGGCAGCAATGGCATCGAGCACGTGAAGATCGTGATTCTCACCGCTGATCCAACTCCCGATTCACCATTGAGTCAGAATCAAGTGAAAGCTGTTTGCTTGCATGAAATTGGACACGGACTCGGCTTGCTGGGGCACAGTCCCGATCCTACCGACATCATGTTCTGCACGATGCCGGCAGTAGATTCGAAGATATCGATTTCTACAAGAGATATGGGCACCATTCGAAAACTCTATTCACCGGATGTTCATATCGCCATGGGCAAGCCTGCGGGACATACAAGTGACCCAGTAAACGAAGGCGCTAAGCTCGTTGAATCACATGCGTACTCGCAAGCGATTGAAAAGCTCGAATCGGTTTTGCAATCTGATCCGTCGAATGAAAAAGCCAAGGAAACTTTGAGCAAGGCTTACAACGCATATGCCGTTGACCTTGCGGAGAAAGGCAAGGAAAAGGACGCCGAGTCCGTGCTGAAGAAAGCGATGGGACTGCAGAACGCAATCAAGAATGCGACGCTGCGAATCCTTACCTTTAACAACTACGCCTCAGTGTTGCGTAAGATGCGTCGCGATAAAGAAGCCGAGCAGTTAGAAGCAGAAGCGAAAAAAGTGAGCCACTGAATCTCGAGTTCTTTTACCTGAGCGAAAATGGACATTGTGGGCAGTAGGCACGGGCAAACTTGGTTGGGCTACCTTCCATATCGTACGCAAATTCGATCGATGTTTTGAGCGTGGTGCCACAGCGCGGGCAATTGATGTCCGTATATCCCTTCAATATTTGTTCTGCCATCGAGTCTGTATCTACGGCTGCAGGCGTGAGCTTCGACTCATAGACACCAGGATAGTCCGATGGCGAAAACTCCACTTCTTTCAGCACCATGGGTTCGACACCGAGTGCGCGTGCCAGAACCTGGCGATCACTAACTGACAACCACGTTTCTTCGCCGGATTCAATTCTTTCTATTCGTTGAATTGGGAAACGTGAACGCTTGGCAAGATCGAGAAGCGTCAAATTCCTCAGCTCGCGAAGGAGCGCCACGCGGGTCGAAAGGGTGGAAGCTGACTCTAGACTCCGATAATCCACTAAAATTCCTCACTCAATCTCTTCAAGTATAGCGAAGAGAGGGGATAATTCTAAAAGCAAGAGGAAGTCGAAATGCTTGATTTTCAGAAACTAATCCCTCAGATTGCGCAGATAGGCGATGAAAGCGCTCTGCAAGATACCAACGACAGCGAAATTCTTCAGCTCGCCCAGCTGACTTTCGAAGATGCGCAGGCTGATCCTGATCGCATCAATTCGCTTGTGTTCGAAAATGGTGGCAACGCTTTTTGGCCGGTTGCTATTCCCCTAGATCCTTTTGGTGTGGCTGATTTTATTGAAGAATATACAGGCTCGCATAGCGTGGTGGCATGCGATGGATCGCAAATAATGCCAACACAACATGAAATACTTTCCTGTTATTTGCTGAACATCGGCGCGGCTGTTATGTTTTATGCAAGCCTGGAAGAGTACAAAAAAGGCACGGATTCAGAAGCTCTGCTAACCAGTTTTCCGCGCCTCTATCATCGCAGCGATGAGCTTTATCCGCTGGTTAATCAGCGACGTGTTCACGTTGATGAAGCGCTGGTGTCATTTGAGCGTAGCATTCAAGAATTACAAAAAGCGCGTGAATTGGCTGAAAAACAGCAAAGCTTGGGACGCAAAGTTGTGACGCTTGTTGATGGTTCACTTATTCCGTGGAATGTTGATAAGAATGCTGATCGTGCACAGAAAGAATTATTGGAACGTTTTGGATTCGAGTTGGATTCTTTCAATGCAGCGCGATTGCCTTTGCTCGGCTATGTTAGCCATTCGAGAAGCTCCGACATTGTCAATGTTTTGCGATTGATGCGTTGCCCTTACTCGCAGATTCGCTGCCAGGCCTATTGTGGATCGTTAAACGAAGAAGAATTTCCCTGTTCGCAAATATGGCCGCTTGCTGATCGTCATCTCCTATCCAGCAAACTTCCCGTCAGTTCGAGGTCCGGTTTCTTCCTTTCTGGTGCGTCGTGGTCGCAGATCATGCCTTATCGTAACCAGGTATGTTTTTGTTATTTGAACACCGGTGGCGAATCTGCTCGCGTAGAGATTCCTCGTTGGTTGTATGAAGAAAAGGAGTTGCTTGGATTCTCCCTTGCTGTTCTGCTTCTGCAAATACGTAAAGGTCAGGGTTATCCGATCGCCTTGTCCGAAGCACATAACATGGCAATTGTGCGGCAAGCTGATCGCTTGCAATTCTTTTCGCTTATTCAAGAGCAGCTGTTACGCGCAGGACAGCAGAAAGTTGCTGTGAGTCCAAAAGAAAAAAGAAAACGGCAAGGCATTCTATAAGGAAGAATGCTTGCAAAGATTGGATTGGGTGGGATTGGATAAATCGGATCCGATTCGACGAACTATTAATCTGAGCTTCCCCCCTATTTCCTGAAATAGGCAAGTTAGTCACTTATGAGGGGACGGGAAAGGAAATTCAAATGCTAAGTGATATTTTTGCTAATTCTAGAGCACGCAAGACTTCCAAGGAGTCGGGTTCTAAAGGAATCGTGCTTCAAGCCCATCCACTCGATATGACTGCACCGAACCGTCGTCCGAGCGTTGGAGCTGCGCCGACAGCGGCCAAGTCGCTGAGTGAAGTGGCAGCTGAGCTCCGCCCGCCTTCACTTCCCGAGCCTATCGAAGTCAAAATGCCTGAGGCGAAGGGACCGTCGCTCAATTCTCTCTTCGATGAAATTATTGAAGATGAGCCACGCTTCGCCAGCCACATCGAGAATCTCTAAGTTTTACACAGCCAAGCCAAGAAAACGCGACTCGTCCTTCAGCAGCCGGAATGCTATCATCAAGCATTCTTGCTTCTGGAGGACGAGTTTCAATGTTTTTTCTGATCACAGGCCGAGATGGTAAGGATGACAATGCGCTTGAGCGCCGTCAGGAATCTCGCCCGGCGCATTTGGATTGCTGCGAAAAATTGAAGAAGGAAGGATTTATGCTCTTCGGAGCTGCCTTGCTAGATGATCAGGGACGCATGGTAGGCTCGGTTATTGTTGTTCAAGCAGAGAATCGTGAAGCTGTTGATCATTATCTTGCAAAAGAGCCATATGTTTTAGGCAAGGTCTGGGTGGATATTGAGGTCCAACCTATTGCAGTCGGCAATTTATTCTTGCCTGAGGCAATGCGCGTCTAGTAACGTCCGCTGTTTCGCTACTTTGTCCATGGCAATTGTGTTTCGAATTTGTTCTGTCATGGGCATGGCGGAAGTGCTTCTGAGTTGTGCTACTCGGTCCATGATATTTGCGTTTAAATTTGTTCTGAAATAATCATAGTTGAGTTTCTTCGTTTTGCAGTTCGTGAAATATCGCCTCGAATTCCTTTTCTATTCGCTTTTCTTCTTGGGACACCTCTCGGTCTAAAATTTGAATGAACAGTTTGGGATTTAATATCTGTGTTCTGTAGTGATGCTTGAGAGGGAGAAGGTGTTTAGCATCCAATGAAACTAAGAAATCTGCCTGGGATTCCTGGGCTGCAGAAAGAAATTTGTTGTCTGCAGGATCGATGTTGTCGAGTCTATATACAATGAGATCTGCTGGGACGAATAATGCAAGCTTACCAATTGTGGTAACAAATTCCAGAATGTTTTTTTCATCAATTCCCTTCTCCAATAGGGTTGCAGTTATCTCCTCCAAAATTGGGCGGGACATCACTAACTGGAAATCGCCGTCTCGCCATCGAGAAATGATCATCGAAGGATTGCTGCTTCTGTTCCGAGACAAAAATCCGGAAACAAACACAGATGTGTCGACAACGACTTTAAGCACTAGTTCTTTCCTGCTGCTTGCGAACTATTTCTGATTGAATTTTTTCTCTGATGGTATCGAAGGCATTCCAAATGTCATCCGCAGAGCTAGGCTCTGAGTGCAAGGCCCTCTCTAATCCTTGTGCTACCAATTGCTTCGCGCGAACAAGGGATGCTTCAGAAATGACTACTTCATCTACCTCAGATGTGTCTTTTTCATCGCAGATTTGAAGTAAGTCGCCGGGGTTGCAATTGAAAAATTCGCATAGCCGCAAAAGTGTATTGAATTCAATCCCCTTGCTCGCACTAGTTTCTAGAGCGCTGAGAGTTTTCTGGCCAATTCCCGTAGCTTCAGATACTTTTTTCTGGCTAATCCTTCCATGTTTGAATCGAAGTTCAGCGAGATTTGTTTTAATCACTTTGGTCATACATCTTAACTCCGTTTATCGGTAGTTTAACTCCGTAGAAGGCTTTTGTCAAGTCGTTGAGGGTGTTATCTACTCCTTGTGTGGTGCTCTGTCAGCGATGTGCAGTGTTCTTGGGGACACCTTGATGAACGTGTCACCCGTCCTCCGCCTTTCTACCGCTTCCCTTCCCTCATTCGCCGAATCCTCAAGCGGTTGAATGCGATTAGATACGCCCCGGAATGTGGTATATGAGAGACATACGCGCGCTCTTCTCGAACCTTAGAAACTCTCAATCCACGGCTAATCCAGGTTGCAGGCGTGTCTGTTATATTGTGGGCGGTTTTGAACGAGTGATCAAATGGCGCTAGACCATACAGCTCCTAATGAGAAAGCTGAGAAAGCGGAGTCAAAAGCTTCACAATCTCCCGCTCCGGGCAAATTGCATTCAGAGGTGCAAGAGTCTGAGCGTTCAAACAAACCCGCTGTTAAGGGGGATGTCGCGTCAAAAGAGGACGCTATGTTCAAAAGCGGAAATAATGCTTTTGTCAAACCTTTCGAAAATACGCCTGTCAAGCCTGTAAACGGGGAGCGGGCAAGTGCTGCAAAGGCAGAACCAAAGGTTCTTGACCTTGGCACAACAATCGAGCGCCCGAAGCCTGCTCTTGGAAGACCGGAGCAAGCTGGTCCTAAAGCAGAGGCAGGCAAGGATTCTCACGCTAGACCAGATGCAGCTAAACCAGCTGCAAGCAAGCCTGATACTCAAGGTAAAGCCGCAAAGCCGGAGACGGCTCCAAACTCCCAGCCCGCAAAAAGCGACGGGCAGGCGATGGTTGATTCCTCCAAACAATATTGGGAGGACGAAGCCAAAAGAGGAAGGTCTGAAGGCGGGCTCACTGGCGCTGCCACCTTTGCTGCTGCAAAGATCATGGGACTAGGAGCCGATGCCGCTATCGCCGGCCATAGGGCGTATACGAGTGTTTTTTCAGATGGCGCAATTGAGCCTGCGCGCCAAAGTTGGCAGGACTTTGCTTTGAGTGGTGCCATGGAAGGTGGCATATCGGGCTCCACCAAGCAAGCAATTGGCGTGACGGCGGACGCATTGCTCCAAGTTAGCGGTCTGGGTAACGTCGAAAGCGGACTGAGCAAAGTCGCGAAGGGGTTAAATCAAGGTGCTCCCGAGGGGCAATTGGGACAAGACGTCAAAGCTCTAACGGTTGATACCACGTTGGCCGCTCTTACCTTTATTCCGGGCGTAACAGGTCTCAAGGCGATCAGCAGGGGAGATACGCTATTTCGTACAGCTGCTGCCGGTACGGAAATTGCAGGTATGGCAGCAACTGACGCTAGATTGGCGAGCTCAGTCGGGACCAAAATTAACACCGCCATCTCTGAGGCTCTGCCTGCCGGTGAGAAGGTTAGCAAAGCTGCAATCCAGAATTTCATTGGACGCTTAGAAAAGGTTGCTTCCGAATATGGCATAAATTTCAAAAAGGGCGGCATCATCGGTGAGAGTAACGGAACAATAAATACCATTGAATTTAGCACCAAGGCTGGTGGCAAGCACGAAGTGGCACACGTTTCTCATCAACTGCAATCGCGTGCAACAGCCCTTGAGGCTGAGGCCGCAAAGCACGGCAAAACTGTCCAGCAGCTCACTCAAGCTGAACGCACGGCAGCCTATGAATCGATCGTGAAACCGTTTGAGAACGTAGCATACAACCAACATGAGATGTTCGCCGGTGCTGCGCACGCCTGGGGCCGAACATCGAAGAACTATTCTGAAATCTTGAGGAGCAATGTTTCTAGCTTCGAGAAAGCACTAAGCACTGCCACTGTGCCAGAGGCCAAGGTAGGTCTTGGTGCTCAGTTGTATGGACGACTTCCGGATCTCCTGGGGCGAAGTCAGATTGAAATCGGCAAGAATCTACTTTCACCGAAGGCTGCCTTCTTAAATAGCGCTTACGATCGCTGGAAAGACTACCTCATTTAGTGATTGGCGGCGAGAACCGAAATAAAGCAAAGTAACCACCTTCTAGCGTCTGAGGAAGCGGACGCGGCTGCCATGCTACGATCATGTCGGCATGGATGGCATGCAGATACTTGTAAGGAGCCCGAAGTTGTCTACCCACTTAGAGAAAGCGCTTTCAAGCAATCATCCCCTTAGCAGCATCGTGCATAAAGTTTATGACGGCAAAAGGCTGTCTCGTGAAGATGCGATTAATCTCTACTATGCTGACGATCTTTTAACGGTCGGGGCACTGGCTGAACACGTGCGGAAAAAGAAAGCCGGTCCGGACAGAGAGAGCTATGTCTACTACAACCACAACATGCACTTGAATCCAACCAACTTCTGTGTGGAGACATGCAAATTCTGTTCTTATGCAAATCCGGGAGTGTCAGGCAATACCAGTTATACATGGACTGTCGGCCGCGTTCTTGAGGAAGCGAGCAAAGGCGTAAATCTGGGCATCCGTGAGATCCACATGGTTGGCGGATTGAATCCAGCCTGCGACATCAACTACTACGAAGAAGTGATGCGAGCGCTGAAGAAAAAATTCCCGCATATTCACTTGAAGGCAATGACGGCTGTCGAGATCGAATATCTCGCGAACCTCGAAGGAATCAGCTACAAGGAGTGTCTTGAAAGATTAGTTGCTGCCGGTTTGGGATCAATGCCTGGTGGTGGCGCTGAGATATTTGATGATGAAGTGAGAGAGCGGATGGCGGTTAAGAAAACGCCAGCGCCGGTTTGGCTGGAAATTCATGGAGAGGCGCATAAGCTCGGGCTCAAGAGTAACGCCACCATGCTTACTGGTATCAGTGAATCACCGGAGAACAAGGTGGACCATATGATCCTTCTTCGTGAACAGCAGGACCGCACAGGCGGCTTCCAATGCTTCATTCCATTGAAGTGCTACTACGAAGGCACCACAATCAAGGACGAAGTAAAAGAGCCGAGCAGTGAAGACCTATTGCGGGATATTGCGATATCACGCCTGGTGCTCGACAATTTCGACCACATCAAAGCTTATTGGATCCAACTTGGTGAACAGCTGGCTCAGCTGGCATTGTCTTTTGGCGCCGATGACATGGATGGGACCATCCTCGAAGAAAAAATCACTCATGCTGCCGGAGCCAAAACTCCACTGCAGCTAGCTAAGGAAAAGCTCGAGTTCTTCATCAGCTCTGCCGGCTATGTTCCAGTAGAACGAGACACCGTGTATAACGTGTTGAATGTCGGACAGCAAACAGAAAAGCTTGATCAATCTGTTCTCGAGAAACGCGTCAAAGAAGTGCTTGCGCTTACTTGTTCGAAGTAGATCGGCGATAGAATCCGTCTAAAGTACCTCTTAGTGAGTTGCAATGAAGTTTTTGTTTGCATGTATTCCGCCGCTGCTTTGGCTAGGCATTCCAGCAGCTGCCTCTATTTATTTCGCTGTCGCAGCCGGTGACGGATTATTTTCGCTACTGGCTTTGTTTTTTGGTGGTGCCGTCACTACACTAATTTTCGCTGCCTATTACTGGTTCTTTGGTGCGCGCGATGTACTTTGGCTGAATCCGAATACAACTATGACCGAAGGCACGTTGCGTACCGTAATTGGTGTGTTGGCCGCCGTTCTCGTTCCTTTTCTGATTTTTGGCGGCGTGAACGAATTGAGCATGCAACTGCCAACTTTATTCGAGAAGGATCTAAAAGGGAGTAGTGAGTTAAAACAAGGCAATAAGATTCTGTGGAATAAGGAACCGCTTTCCGTAGAGCATCCCAACGAGAAACACACCATTTCTGTTTGGCCTCGTGGTGAAGGCATAGATGACGACTACAAGGACGTCACCATCTACATCAAAGTCCTAGATCCGTCGAAGAATCAAGTCTTGGATGCGCATTCGATTTCGAAGAAGGCTGAAATAGTGAAGTTCGAATTTGTGCCGGAGCAGGCTGGCGAATATCTGCTGATGATAACTGCTGGTACACCGGATGTACCCGGCTTGCATGTTTGGATTACGGAACCGCAAAAGAAGAACGGACGCCGGAATATCAATTAGTTGGTCCGGACGGAGCCCTGTCCGCTCGCAGGTATCTCGCTAGCATATTTGCTAAGAGCAACAACGCACTGCCTTGAACATCCCGCAACAGGTAGCAGCTACAAACTGCTTCTTGGTATCTACCGCGGACAACCTGCGGATGATCCCTATGTACCAATAACACCTGAGACTAAAATCTATGCTGGGCTACTGACAAGTGGAATTCGGATAGCCGAAACCGACCGTGATCTTTAAAGCGATATCGCTTTAAAGATCAGACTAAGTGGTTCACCTCGGAATAGGTCTTGACTTCGGGTTGTGGAGTGCTAGGGTTCGGATACTTGAAGGATGGCTAGCGCCGTTTTCAGAAGCCCAGGTGTGCTGCCTTCATAAATCAGATAACGCGACTCCCAGGTCGGATCAAACTTATCTTTATAGCGTCGCAGTCCCTTGTATGAGAAGAAACGGTTCATGTGTTCGTAAATCTGGTGTACAGCTTTTTCATGCATATTTGCATCAGGAGTTTCACCAACCCCCGATAGCGCCGCAAGTCCCAAATTGAATTTTTTGTAGCCCGCTGCGTGCAACGAGAGAAGCAGTTTGACGAAGAGGTAATCCATGGTGCCGTTCGGTACATCATGTTGGTGGCGCATCAAGTCGATGCTGGCTTCGCCTGGAGCATAAGACTTCACCTGATTCACGAATGCCACCATTGATTTGTCTTTGGCGAAAACCGCATAGACATTCTCTGATTTCAATTCTTGCCTGTCGAACATTCCAAGACTAAAACAACGCTCGCGACGTCCGGGCAACGAAAGCCAGGCGTTGGATACTGATTCGAATTTGTCCAAAAGATCTTCTGAGTGCGGTGGCTTCAATAATTCGAAGCTGAATCCATCTTTTTCGAATTTCTTCACCCGATTCTTGAAGTCTTTCTTCTTTATTGTTTCGCTGGCAAACTTGTCCAGGTTAACAACCGCATCTTCACCTACTTTCAATACATCCAGCGAGCGATCTTTGTATAAGTCCAAATGGCGGTCGCCAGTTTGCATGAATGCCACCATCCATCCATTCTGGTGGCACCAGGCCACATAAGCTTTCAGAAACTCCGGAAGCGATTCATCTCTTCCAACCACGTCGCCCAGCGCGACAGCCACTCCTAACTCGGTCTTATATGCAACAAGTGCGTCTTTGTTGCCAGAGAAAATGTAGCTTTTGTCTGCTAGCACTTTGTAATGATCGAGGGCATCTTTTCCGTATTTATCGAGAATCTCTTCGCAAAGTTTGCGCTCAATTGGTTTCGTGCGCAAATGATACTCAATTGGTCTGAATAAGCTGTACAGGGCGAAGACTCCAGCAATGCAGCCGATCAGTTGAAGGGATTCGAGAAACCATGCCGCTTGTCTTGTGTGTGGATGCAGATCCGGATTGCCGATAAGTGTGAATTCTCTGAGCGTTCGCATCAAAGCGTCCGGCACTTGGAAGTTGATTCCGAAGTCGCCTGGATCGAGCAAGAAGAAGCCGACCGTACCGTATACTAATGCCAGTGCCAGAGTTGCAACTACGAACAATACGCCAGTTTTAATTTTGCGGATTTCGCTGCGCACACTGAAGTTTTTGCGGTACGTCCAAAGCAATGCAATGTTCAAAATTATTGGCATGATTGCAAAGACTAATGATTCCGTGGTGAAATCACTATCAGATGTGAACTCGATTCTCGCCCGGACGAGATGCGCGGCAAGCGACGTCGCAAGCACAAGTTGAGCGATAATCCAGGACATCCGTTTGCGCTGGACCAGGTTCATCGCCAAAAATAGCAGCATGAATCCGAAGAGTACACCTAATGAACGGCTCCAGTGGTAGACGCCATAAGGCACCACCATCTCGAATATTTTTGGATGTTTGACTAACCTCTGGCAGAGGGGCTCGATGATTCCTACTAAACCATTGAGAAAAGTGACTAGTGCTACCAAGAGAACCGGAATCTGATGCACAGAAAATAGCGCCTGCAAACGACCTCTCGCTAAGCTCTCATCATAGGTTTCTATTGTTATCGCTTGGAAGTCAGCATTGGTTGATTCGGATTCTGCCGAGCCGAGCTCTTCTTCCAAATCAAGATCTTCTGTGTTTGCGTTATCCAATCAGTTGATTCCGTCGCTATCTTAGGCTGGGGTGCGTTTCAGAAAGCACTGGCGGATAGTGTCTGTGAGGCGCAGACGAAGTTTTACATAACGCTCTTCAATTTCCAATCGGCGTTTCTGCAAATTGAGCATTTGTTCGCGGCGGTGATCATCAAGTGCATTTCCGAATACTTGATTGAGTGCGATCTCCTCGCTATGTGTCCACCATAAGTCTTCGATGACGCTGCCAATTAAGTCATAATCGGCTTCGTCTGGCAGTTTGCTCATCAGTCGAAACTCATGGCTCCAAACGTATTCAACTGTTTGGCGTACTTCGGTGCGAATGTTTTGCGCGCTGCTCGAAACGGTGCTTGCTACGAATTCCGGATCGAGATTGCCGCAACGCTTGCGAAGCAAATTGAGGGTTTCTTCGAGCAAATGGCGCTGATAGGCAATTTGCGCCAACAAGAAATCAGCCATATAAGCCGTGAAAACCAGATGCGCAACCTCTGCTTTTTGTGGCAAGTTAGAGATTGGAACATCGGTCATCGCAGATAGGCGCTCGATATCATCGAGAACATTTATTCTCTCGTCTACCAGCTCATCCAATCCATCAATGACCGACTTTTGCAGTCCTGCAACGTCAGGGTTTAGTGAATCGCGCTTTGCCATTGAGCCGATCAGAAGCGACTTGAGGAAGGTTGTATTTGCACCAAGTTCTTCCAAGATCTTCATGCAGGTCTCTTCTTTTGTATCGAGAATTGCAAGCAGAATATGCTCTGGCTCGACATGCTTATGTCCGAAGAACGAACGAATTTCGCGTGCTCTCTTGAGCATTATTTTGGCCGGAAAAGCAAATTTGATCTCTTCAATATCCATGTCGCAGACTTCAAACTGCGCTGGAGCGATGTCCTTTTTCTTGCCCGCAAGAACTGTGCGTTCTATTTCAGCAAGCAGGCTGTCGGCATTAATGTTCATTTGAATAAGAGCTTCAGAGGCCAGGCTTTCGTTATCCATTTCGAGGGCTGCCAATATGTGCTCACAGGCAACTTGTTCTGTCTTAAATCGTCGCGCAATTCCGTACGCACTATAAAGAACGTCTGCTGCCCCATCGCCGAGTTTGTCGAACATCTTTCCGCTCCTGCCAAGGAAGGCTTACGTGCTTATGAGAAAACACTCATAAGGTAGCTCTAATATCTTCAGTGCATACTACTTTCTTGCTTGACTTTTCGCAACAGCTAAGACTTGCGCGTGATCTTTGATGAATCTGAAATTTTATCCGGCGCCACCTTACAAGTGCTTACGTGTACAATTCGTCTGTGTTAGTGAAATTAATTGCTGGAGCCAGTTTTGAGAATCCTAATCAGCAACGATGATGGCATTTGGGCCCGTGGAATTAAGGTGCTTGCAGAGCGGATTGCTCGTGACAGCGAGCATGAGGTTTATGTAGTGGCACCCGATCGTGAACGCAGTGCAACTGGTCATGCTTTGACATTGCATAAGCCGCTTAGGGTCGAAGAAGTTGAAATGGATGCCAAAGTAAAGGGCGCCTGGTGGACCACGGGCACGCCAAGTGACTGCGTTAAATTTGCGGTCGGTACATTGATTACTGAGCCGGTAGACCTTGTGATCTCAGGTATCAACTCTGGACCAAATCTTGGTGCTGAGATTCTCTATTCCGGCACTGTATCGGCTGCAATGGAAGGTGTCTTCTTAGACATTCCTAGTATTGCAGTCAGTATGGGAGGCGATAAGGGACCGCGTCACTATGATATGGCCGCGGATTTCATCGCGCGCCTGGTGCACATTTTGCCTCAATCAAAGCTTGGCAGAATGTTCTTGAATATCAACGTCCCCAATTGCAAAGCAAGCGATGTCCAGGGTGTTCAGGTCACCAAACTCGGTGTCCGTGCATACAACGATTACTTCGAGAAAAGAGTGGACCCGCGAGGTAAGGTTTATTACTGGCTGGCAGGAGAAGCAATTGAGGAAGGCGAAGAAGAGGGGACTGACGCCTGGTGCGTCGTCCACAAAATAATTTCGGTGACGCCAATCACATTCAATATGACTGATATGAATATGAAAGCGCAACTTGAAAGCTGGGGCGGGCTGAAGGAATTGGCAAAACAATAAAACGATGAAGAGCCTGCTTCCGAAATCGAGCCTGCAGGATTTGGATGTGGACCGCCTATTGCGGACCTTGTTTAGCGAAGACTGGATAGTTAAAACTGGGGTCGGCGGGATGCTGACTGCCGGTAGTATTGTCGCTGGGCTCTATAGCTTTATGTGCATACCAATTGTTGCTGCCTTGTGGGCACTAATGGTTGGCTATTGTTTGCGCTGCATGCGCTACAAACTAATGAACCCGGATTGTAAGCTGCCGGATTGGGGCGATTGGGGCGACCTTTTTCTCTCTGGTATTACGTGGGTCGCTCTGCAGTCAATTATGTGGATATTTGTCGGTGCCATTGCCTTTGGTATCACTACCCTGTGCTCAGCATATTCCATCGGCGCGAAGAATCCGGTGGAATCTCATATTGATGTCATTGCAGGCTGCTTGATCATTGGTGCCGTAACCCTTTTCTTCTCGCTTGTCTCTTCCTATTTGATGGTCAATTTTGCAAAGGAAGAAAATACCGGCGCTGGGGTGGCTTTTCGCAAAGTTTTTAAAAGGATTGCCGCCGAACCGCAGAAATATATTGGTGCGTATTTCTTGTCGGTAGGGATTCAATGGGCGTCCGTGATCGTGCCTTGCATCACGATTGTTGGCGTTTTTCTATTGCCATCGGCGTACTTTCTGGGACAAGTAGCCAGCGCTTCAGTGTTGGCGCGAACCTGGTCCACCACTCCAGAGCTTGATGCTGGTGGCGAACAGAAGAAGATAAGTTCCGAGAAAACTAGTTAGCTCTTTAAGTTTCTAATTAAACAAATACGCGCGGCGTTTTTCTTCCCTGCTGATTCCGTCGGCGATTTTGAAGTGTCTTTGTTTTGAGCAGAGCGATGGCGAATTAATCGGCGTGATAGTGGTGCTTGGCATGAAAGAATTTGCCAGCCAGGCGATCATTTGGCTCAATCGCTTGTCATATGCCCCGGTAATTCTTTCAGCTCTTTGAAAACCTCTTTGAGCTACATCTTGAATGGCGCTGACAAGGTCAGCTGGTCCAGAAATATTGGTGCCGATTTGGCGAGATCCCGACCCGACTGAAACGGCCAGATCATCTATTGCGCTTGAGCTGTTGGCATCCAGGCTTGCGTACTTGGCTGCCTGACTAGCGCTTGGCATCGTTGCAGTCACCGGGTTTGAAGGAGTCACAAGGACGGCACTGGAAACGCTTGTCTCCTCTTTGTTTTGCTCCTTGGGGATGGCTATGGCAAGCTTCTTCTTCTCAGAACTTCCCTGACTTCTCTGGCTTTTTGCTGACAGAGCTTGTCCGGAGCTCAAAGCTAAGATTCCGATAATGATTGAAATCTGAAAATGTTTGTGCATAAAGCTCTTCCGGCCTTTTCCGCGCTTATAACCTGGCAAATTATCGCACACGAGGCAGGCTTTCAAGAGAACTGTCAGATAATATCTTGATAACCCTATAAAACATTGATCACAGCTCAATTCTGATCTGGTCAGCTGGCCAACTTATGGTAGGATAAAAAAATCAGTAGGCTAGCAAAAGTCTACCGTAAGCTCTGTTTAATAAATGGAAGATTGTCACAGTAGACGCGAATCGATGGCCAGAAGCAGCCCTAACAAGGGCTGCCGATCGCTATTGCGTCCTGATAGTATGACTTCGTCGGCTGGAATGCTTTGGCAGCCGGCGTTTTTCTTTGATATTCGATGCGTTGACAGCGGCAGCACCAGTTTAGGTGGCGCCACCGATAAGGTTGATGCTTGCATGCTTGACAGCCTTTGTGTCCCTGAGCTAAGGAGCAATTCGCCCACTGGCGTTTGTGATGTCTTATAGATAACACAGCCACAAAAACTATTTTGGAAGTACTCCTGCTGTTTGTATTGGTAGGTGTCAATGCATTCTTTGTCGCGGCGGAGATGGCGCTCGTTCGTGTGCGCAGGACGCGTATCGACCAGCTTGTCGAGCAGGGCAACCGCACAGCCAAGCTAATCCAGGACGAACTAGAGGTCCCGAGTCGATATATATCGGCCTGTCAGTTAGGCATCACATTTGCAACGCTTGCATTGGGTGCTACTGGTGAGGCTGCTTTTGCTGAAGATCTGACCGATATTATTACCGCGTCCAATATTTTTCAGGGTTACCAATTGCATGTGGCTAAGGCGTTCTTTTATTTCGGAGCGTTTTCCATTACAGCATTTGTTCAAACAGTATTTGGCGAATTGATGCCTAAGCAGATTACTTTGCTCCATGCTGAGCGCGTGATGTTTATGCTCGTCTGGCCGATGCGCGGCTGGTGTTGGCTGACCTGGCCATTCCTCAATATCCTTGAAGGTTTCAGTGCGATAGTCATGAAAGCATTGCATTTGCCCGAGCCGACAAAGCATCATTCAGTGCATACAGGTGAAGAGCTGAAGATGCTAGTTACCGCTTCCCAAGCCGAAGGCGTGCTTGAGGAAGAAGAAGAGGAAATGATTCATAGCGTTTTCGATTTTGCTGACACTGTTGCCAAGGAAGTTATGACTCCACGAACAGATATGATCTGTTTGAATGGCGATGGCACGATTAAAGACTTCGTTGACATGGCTTTGCAGAATGGCTATTCAAGATTGCCGATTTACGAAGAAGACATTGATGACATCTTTGGCGCTGTGCATATTCGTGATGGATTACGCGCCATCATGGAAAATCGCGGCAATGAATCCGTTCGCACGCTAGTGAAAAATGTTCTTGTTGTTCCTGAGAACAAACCTGCCGGAGACCTGCTTACTGATTTCAAGAAAAACAAAACACACATGGCAGTCGTCGTTGATGAATATGGTGGCACGCTTGGCTTGATCACCATGGACGACCTACTTGAAGAACTTGTCGGTGATATGCCCGACGAGCATGACCTTGTCGAAGATGGGGTTTCAATCGAACCTGATGGCTCGATTTTGTTTGACGCGAAAATGTCTTTGTATGACTTCCAAGAGAAGTTCGGCATCGAAATCGATGATGAAGAATTCAATACGGTCGGTGGACACGTTTTTGGCGAGCTCGGTAGAAAGCCGCAGGTTGGGGACGAAATTGAAACTGACGAGTTCACCTTGAGAGTAGAAGGCGCTGATAAGCACAGGATTCTGAAGCTGCGCTTGATACGCAAGGATCCCGCGCAAAAAGATCAGCCTGAAAGTGAGAAAAATGGCAATGGCACCGCCCATGGTGGGACTGACAAAAACGGACTAACTAATAAGACTGTCGAGACTAGTAACTGACGCTGATAGGCGCGTTGCTACTAGCTAATTAACGAAACGCGACTAATTGAGAGAAGAAAGACAATTGACTCAAGAGATAGTTAGTTCGAAGACTTTGCTAAAACTGGCTCGCAGCTTCCATACGAAGAAGAAGCTCGGTCAGCACTTCATGGTCAATGCAGAAGTCTTGCAAACTATTTGTGATTGTCTTGACTTAGATTGTGCTGATCACATTATTGAGATTGGTCCTGGAATCGGATTTCTTACGCGATTTCTGGCTCTTTCAGGTGCCCAAATAACAGCAGTAGAACTTGATCGCGAAAGCATTTCTGAATTGAAGGCATTGAATCTGCCGGGACTTACCATCAAACATGGAGACTTCTTAGCATACGATCTTGCTTCTGGGCGTTTTAGAGAAAACGGCTCAGAAGGCTGGGCTGAGCCGGATGGAAAGCAAAAGATCAAAGTAGTTGGAAATGTACCTTACCAAATTACCGGCCTAATATTAGGGCATCTCTTGGGTGAGATTGGACAGCCGTCAGTCAATTTGAGTCAAATTGATCGTATTGTACTTATGGTTCAAAAGGAAGTCGCAGAGCGGATGGTCGCTCAGCCAGGCTCGAAGCAGTACGCTCAACTTTCGCTGCTCATTCAATATAATTGCGAAGCTGAGCTGGTCCGTGAAGTCGGAGCAGATCTTTTCTTTCCCCCACCGAGAGTGGATTCGGCAATCGTCCGTTTAATTCCCCATGCCCAAGAACCTGTTTCTTGCGATAATAAGAAGCTGCTGAGAAGAGTTGTGAAAGCTGGTTTTGCCCAGAGGCGTAAAATGCTCAGAAATGCGCTCACCTCGTTGGGAGCAGCTCAATCCCTAATTGACGATGTTTTCAAAGATCTAAAAATTGATCCACAAGCACGGGCTGAAACACTTTCACTCAAGCAATTTGCTATGCTAACTAACGCTCTGGATCAGAGGCTGTCCGTGAAGAAGTAGAGTTGCGGTGGATAACGTGAACAGAACATTTGCCAAATCCAAAACAGCAATTGTGCGGGCGCCGGCGAAGGTCAATTTGACATTCGATATTCTGTCTTTGCGGAATGACGGCTTCCATGATATCGAAACTGTCTTTCAAGCTATTAGTCTTGAGGATGAGCTTAATATTGAAATTCAGGAATGCGACAGCAATGAGATTGAGATCAGAGTCGGCGAAGCCATTCTCCGAAAGCTAATTCCACTTGATCGAACTAATCTCATTGCTCGCGCTTTTGATGCATTCCTCGGTCGCCTTGCTCCGGCGCGAAAGTACAAAGCTGTGGTCGATTTGGACAAACGCATTCCCATTGGTGCCGGATTGGCTGGTGGCAGTACTGACGCTGCTGCGATGTTGATAGTATTGAACGAATTGTTTGGTAACAAGTTTTCTCTAGAGGAATTGATGGAGCTTGGTGCTCAACTAGGTTCCGACGTGCCGTTCTGTCTCATGGGCGGCACGGCTGTGGGGCGTGGGCGCGGTGAGTTACTTGAGCGAATCGGGCGAAACTTGGAGCTTTCGTTTTGCATAGTCAAGCCATTGAAGCTTGCTGTTTCTACCCCGTGGGCGTTCAAGAAATACGACGAAAATCTTGCTGAGTCAAAGACGGCGAAACCGCCGTTGAGTTTGGCTGGTGTCCGGGCGGGACTTGAAAATGCAGATCTGGAGTTGACTTTGTCGAGTCTTGGAAATGTCTTCCAGCCCGTTATCTTTGACGCACATCCCGAGTTGAAGAAATTGCATGCTGATCTGCTTTCTCAGGGTGTTTTCGCCTGCCACATGACTGGAAGTGGTCCGACGCTCTTTGCGATAAGTTCTGGTCGCGAAATGGGGCATCATATACGGAGGCATATGCTGAAGGATGATGAAATCGGATATTACTATGGAACGGAAGAAGTAATCAGAGAAGCTCATCCTCCACTCGATTTCCGCTTAGCCGAAGCGGTATCTTATGGACCAAGAGTCTTATCGATCTCGGAAAACTGACATTTATGTATTGAGTTATGAGGCGACTTTGAGAGTGGGAAAATGGCTAAAAAAGCAAGTGGCGAACTACTGAAACAAACTAAGAAGACAGGCAAGACCGGCCTTGCTAAAGCAGCGAAAAGCAAACCGGCTGTTGCCAAACCGGCGACCGCAAAAACTGTGAAAATTGCTGTTGATGAGCTTGCAAAAAAGGCACCTAAGGTGACTGTCAAATCGGCAAGCAAGACTACAACTGAGCAAGCTAAGCAAAGCAAATCAGATAAGGCGAATTCGGGGAAGTCTGGAAAAGCATCTGTAAGAACCACTGCTAAAAATACTCAAGGGACGCCACAGTCTGTTGGTAGCGGTAAAGAAAAAAACAAGACTTTAAGGTCCGCCGGTGCCGGAAAAGAGAAGCAAGGCGCTGCTGCCGTAATGGAGAAAAACGTACAGCTCGTCAGCAAGAACACTGCTGCCGAAGTGATGCGCTTGTTATGCAAGACTTATCCTGATGCGCAGTGTGAGCTGACGTTCAAAAACGATTTTGAGCTTTTGATAGCAGTGATTTTGTCTGCTCAAACAACTGACGTTCAGGTTAATAAAGTAACTCCCAAGCTGTTCGAAAAATTTCCCACCGCACGTGCTCTTGCTGAGGCGGATATCGAAGACGTTAAGGAAATAGTCAAACCGACCGGTTATTACAATAACAAGGCTAAAATAATTCAGGCCTGCGCTCAATCGCTGGTAACTAATTTCGGGTCAAAGGTGCCGAATAACTTAGATGAGCTGGTCAGGCTGCCTGGCGTTGGGCGCAAAACGGCAAATGTTGTTCTCGGTGTGATTCACAAGATTCCGGGATGGGCCGTGGATACGCATGTGCAGCGATTATCTAAGCGCTTGGGTTTTACCACCAACGAGGACCCTCTGAAAATAGAAGTTGATTTGCAAAATCTATTTCCTAATAGTGATTGGTCCTTGTACGGTATCACATTGATTTTTCACGGTAGAAGATTGTGTTTTGCAAGGAATCCAGATTGTCCAAATTGCCCGGTGAATCATTTGTGTCCAAGTTCGCTAGTTTAGTTTTTGTGTTTCGAAGACTGTTTGCGGGCTTTTGCTTTGGCTGGTTTGCCGTCTGCGTGAGTTTAGGCGCAATGTGGAGACATTGCCCCGCCATAAGAGAGCTAGCGTGGTTCTTAGCGGGTTAGATCCCTCATAAGCGATTCAGGTGCTTTCCAAACGATCATTTCCGATCTAGTCTTTTTGAAGTCTTCCTGGCTTGAAAATTTGGTTGAATAACTTGTGCATTGGCGTATCCAGGACGCGGTCACGCTCAACCCACCCGAGCGAGCCCTCGTAATCGCCATCTAGAACTTTGATTTTTACCAATCCGTGCGGTATTGCATACAATACTACTTTGTCGTTGCCTAATACCTTCACTTTAGTGTGATTTGGGAGTTTAGCTATGGAACCATTCTTCAAGCATCTTTGAAGTTCGTTTTTAGCTGGTAGCCTCAAGTAATCATTGCCAATGGTGGCATCTATAGGGACCGATGCCAGTCTTTTATTGGCGCCGATATATACGGACTCGTCATAAGGCGAAGAGACCTCACAGCTTTTACCTAATATCGCCTGGTTTCCGTTGTTAAGGCTGGTGAGTATACCTGTTGAATATAGGTAGTAAGCTGCTAAAGCAAGCGTAATAAGGAATATTAGTTTACCCATGCTGCCCCCTGCTAATCCCATCCGTTCGAAGTCGCTCGCTTCGTGGATATAGACTTTGCTAGCCAAATTGTGAAACTTAGTTTTGTAAGCAATCGTACAAAAGACGATAACATCAATATAGCACCGAGCGTCAGTCTTGACAAGGTGTGGACTGCAAAATCCAGGCACGCAGCATAGAGCCAGTTTGAAAGGCGGCTGCTAGGCTTGATTTATAGGTTTGCCCGCCGCTGCCCGCTCTAACTTGGGCACCGTCTGCGGCGACGGCACGAAAATGAGTTTGAATGTTATATGCAAAAAAAACAGATTGGCTGGAAAGCCAATCTGTTTGCGGATAATGAGAATTTAAAGGCTTATTTGCCCTCAATCAGCAAGCGGCAGAGCCAGTTATTTAAGCAGGGCGACTAGTCGCCGGTGCTTACGCTGCGTCGATAGTATCGACCGCCATAATTCGGTGTATTGAATGTAGGTGGCTGTCCGCCTCCGAAGCTATCGGGGATGATTTGTCCACCGCCGCCGTTGGAATTTCCACCCCATCCGCCACCGCCGCCACCCAAGCCCATTGCGCCCATGCCGCCGAGGATGAAGCCCTGGCTGTTGTAGGCACCGCCTGAGAGAACCATTTGTTGCTGCGTATTATTGAACGCATCTTGTGAAGTCTTCCAAGTATCCGTTTGGTTAGCCTGAGCATTCGTCAGATAACGGTGAGCTTCTTGCATGTTGCTGTAGTCTGTCTCGCGTCTTTGGCGTGACGACAAGTTATCCAGAGAAGAGCTAAAGCTATCGCTATTCGCTTGGAAAGATGCATCGGCACTGTCGTCTATAAAGTCATCTGCCATCGCAGCTGGAAATGCCAGCGAAACCAAGCTAAAGCCGAGTATCAACAACGTTTTCCTGTTCATTTTGTTTGATCCCTTAACCAATCCCTCTTCAATGTTATGCCACGCCCGTGAGCATGCTGTGAACCCCAATTGGATTAATTGTCACCTTGCTATACGAAAGCATTTAATCTATCTTTGTTCATGGATGATAGGAACATGCTTCCAGTCTCTGCCGGCAACAATTGCGCGATCGCGCCTGGAAAGAGAAAAACTTGTTTGGATTCTTTTCCTCCAAGCCCTTGCCATTAGGGCAAATTGAAAAATTCGCCATGCCTGAAAATACTGCTGCCGCAAGCGAAGAAAAAGACGAGACAAGTCCGCTTGCTGGATTAACTTTTCGCTTTCCCCTCAGAAGATATCAGCAGGAAATTCTTGAGCTGATAAAGCTGAAGTTCGAACGCGGAGAGCGCGAACTACATATAGTTGCTCCTCCTGGTGCAGGCAAAACAATTATCGGACTTCAGATTGCGTCTGAATTGCAGCAGAATACGCTAATCATTTCACCTACAACTACAATTCAAGCGCAGTGGGCCGAGAAGCTGAATCTCTTCCTCCCTGTCGGTGAAGAAGCTTATGGTGTTCAGCATCTTATCGGCACTCATGACGACAAACCTCTCAAACCAATTACTCTGCTGACCTATCAGGTTCTTTCCACTCCCGGAAGAGAACAAGAATACTTGGAAAAGTTGGCTCATAAGAGTTGGATTGAAGAACTGATTGCCAAAGGACTGTCTCACGGCGATGCCGAATTGCGAATTCTGGAGCTTTTGCAAAATAACAGCAAAGCTCATGACAAAGAAATGTCGCGGCACATTACCAGGTTGCGCAGAAAGCTCACAGAAGTCTTAGATATTGGCGAAGTCATCCATCCAAACGCGTTGGCTTTGATCCAATCTTTGCGGCGGCAGAAGTTCAAAACAGTAATTTTTGACGAGTGCCATCACTTGACAGATTATTGGGCTGCGATCATGACTCATTTGATCAAGCGGCTCGACAACCCAGTCGTGATTGGACTAACTGGAACTCCACCAGAGGGAAAATCTCAGAGCCAAGAAAATCGCTATGTTTCACTTGTTGGTGAAATAGATTATCAGGTTCCGACACCAGCCCTGGTGCGCGAAGGCGGCTTGGCACCATTTCAGGACCTGGTTTATTTTGTCTCGCCGACAAGAGAGGAAGAGAAATTTCTTGAGGATCAGCATCAAGAGTTTCACCTCTTGCTGGAAGAGTTATCCATGCCCGAGGGGGCGCTTCTGACAAAATGGGTGCAAGAGCGTATCAGTTCAATCTGCCAATCCGGAGCAGGATGGAAAGAGTTCGCCAATAAACAGCGAGACCTGGCAAGCGCGTTAATTCGATACGCCTGGAAGCACCGTCTTGCTATGCCTCTGGAGCAAGAGTTGTCGACTCATCTCATGCAGTCACCGCTTTTAGATGATTGGATGAACATTCTAGAAGACTTCGCACTGAACTTCTTAAAGATAAGTGCATCGACTGAGGATCATCATCTTTATGAGAAGATTCGTGGCGCAATTGCCAAGCTTGGATATGGCTTGACTGAGAAGGGAATTCGCAAGCAGGCATCGCCTGTTGATCGCGTTTTGGCTTTTAGCAAAGGCAAATCGAAGGCTGTCGCGGAAATACTTTCTGTAGAGCAGCGCAATCTAGGTGAGCGACTCCGCTGCGCGGTTGTAACCGATTTTGAGCGCATGTCTGCGACCGCAGCCAAGCAGACGCGGGGGGTCTTGAATGAGGAGTCAGGTGGCGCGATTGCAGTGCTTCGTGAGCTGCTCAAGGCGGAAGTTAGTGCCGAACTTAATCCGTGTCTTGTTACTGGATCACTCATTTTGATAGATAAGCGAATAGCGGAGCAGTTTTGCACTGCTATGACCGAGCATCTGCGCGCCGAAGAGTTCAATTTTGAAATTACTTTGACCGAACATCCTTCAGAAGCTTTTGTCGAAGTAAAGGCCGCCTCGTCCGAGTGGGAAGCTCGTTTGTATGTCAGACTTGCAACCAAGATTTTGGAACGTGGTATCACAAAAGTTCTGATTGGAACAAGAGGGATCTTTGGCGAGGGGTGGGACTGCCAGTCACTCAACACGCTGATCGACTTAACTACCACGACGACGCCTGTGTCCGTTAAACAGCTGCGCGGACGATCGATTCGCATCAACACGACAGATCCGCTGGGTGGTCGCAAGGTTGCGAATAATTGGGATGTCGTTTGTATTGCACCATATCTGGAAAAAGGATTGAACGACTACCAGCGCTTCGCACGCAAACACGAAGGTTATTTTGGAATTTGCGACGATGGTCAGGTGGAGTGCGGTGTTGGACACGTGCATCCGTCTTTTTCTGAATTGAGTCCTGCTGAGATTTTTGCCAACCTTGAGGATTTCAATCAAGAAATGCGGATGCGGGCGCTGATTCGTGATGGCATATATGATTTGTGGAAAGTCGGGCAGCCATACCAGAATAAGACTTTGGGATGCGTGGAAGTAACTCGGATGCGTAAGTTGGCGTTAACGCCACCGAACATTCGACAAAATTTGCAATATCCAGTTCATAGTAAAATGCTCCAAGAGAATTTGAATGGTGTTCTTATTGAGAGCGCCGGATTAGGTGCGTTAATTTCGGTTGTGACGGCATTTCTTGTAGCCAATATGGCTGTGCCGGGAATTGTTGCCGTCATTCCATTTGTTGGTGGTCTGGCTCTGGCGCAGAGGCGATATTCCGAGCTATATGGAAAACTGAAGAAGGAGATCTGCCGTCCACATTCTCAAGAATCTGCACTCTTTGACATGGCAAGAGCGATACTGAGTGGGCTGCAGCATGCAAAACTCCTGCCTGCGCACTTAACGAAAGAATCAATCAAGCTCAGCGTTAGGTCCGATGGAAGCTACAGAATCTTCCTGGATAATGTGGATTCGCAGCAATCACAGTATTTTGTCAAATGCTTGAAGGAGCTGTTGGCACCAGTCCGAAGTCAACCGTATTTGATTCCTAAATATGAGTATGCATTTCCAACTGCGCGTGATAAGAATGCTGATAAGAAAAATGGCAAATCCTTGGATCCGAGCCAAAGTAATTCGCAAGTGAGTGCTGCCCTCGAGGAGCTTTCAGATGATGGACGCTTGCTGCAGTCTGCCGCGCTCGTTTCCCCTGTAAATGCAGGCATTGTGGAAGCTTCTTCGAAGGAGCTTGACGCTTCTTCCGGGGCCGACTCTAACGGCATTGCAATCTCTGGCAAGGAGGGGATTCAATCTCCAAATTTGGATACTAAGTCCGTTTTGACTCATGGATCTGCGGCCGCTGAACCCATTTTGCAGGAGCCGTCATTAAGCGCTGATTCAACTGAAAGCAACGCATTGCCACCAGCTCCGATGCGTTTGCGATCGGCATTGCGTCCATCGACGTTCAAACGAGCAATCAATTTTTCTGCAATTGCTTTGTTTGGAAAAAATGAGAAGGATCGATTTGCTACTGAGGTAGCCCAAGATAGTGAGGATCGATTCTTCAAAGCTTATCTAAAGGGGCGTGCTGAACCGCGCATTGCTGCTTATTACCCTGTGCCGAGTTTGCTTGCTCGTTCTGAAAAAGGCCGTGCAGCGTTTGAAGCGGCTTGGAATAAATATGTTAGTCCTGGTTTCATCGTCGCTACAGAAACGAAGCCGGAACTCTTGAACCGGTATTTTGGAATGGGCGCATCATTGGCGCAGCGAATGCTTTGGGAGTGAGGGCAGCATTCTTTCTTTGCGCTGAATGTAATTTCTAGACGTTTTTCAGATCGTCCCGCAACAAAAGATCCTGCAAAATTTCGAATGCTTTGTCATCGAAAATGTTGTCATTGAGTGCGCGCTCTAGAAATGTGCGTTCTTCGGCTGACACTCGTCCATCTGCAAGAATGAGCTCCTTGATAGCCTTTGCAACAAACCTCGATACTTTTGTATCGTCCTTCAGAATTTCCCTGAGAGCTTCTTCAAGGCTTTTGAGTGTGGCCACGGCATAGCTCCTTGATATCATCGAACCTGGTTTTTGTATGATCTCATCGCTTTAGAAGAACGTCAAACTTCCTTTCTGGAACTAGAACTCATTCGGCTGTAAAATAGGCAATCTAACGATGAGTTCAGCCAGCAGGCAGAATGTCGCATTCCATAAACATATGAGGAAATGCAAATGTCAGAAGACGTTGCAGAGCAGATTTCGGTAGTCGACCTGAAGAAGGCAATGGATGAGGGCAAAGAATTTGTGCTCGTCGATGTACGTGAGCCGCATGAATTGAAGATCTGTTGCTTGAAGTACAATCTGCACATTCCGCTTGGTGATCTTAGATTCCGTCTTGAAGAGCTTGATCCGTTCAAAGACAAGGACATCGTCGTGTATTGCAGATCTGGACGACGCAGCAACATGGCCGTTATGTTCCTGAATGAACTTGGTTATTCGACTGCTCGCAATCTCAAGGGTGGCGTATTAGCCTGGTCCGACGAAATCGATTCGTCTTTCACTAAATACTAAGCCGAACGTCAAATTCTAAGCAGGTTCCATGAATTCCTGGGCTGAATTGTTCAGTGAACTGAATAGATTACTCTGTGCGTATGGTTATCTTCTCAGTCCACGACTCAGCGCGTCACCGAGCTTACGTTGTTCTTCTTGTGTAAGCTCTGGTCCAAGTCCTCGGTGAGAAAGATTCGATCTCTCCATCAGTGCGCGATAGACCTCATCTCTTGGATTGGGAAATGCTCTGAAGCTACCTAATCTTGCTTGTTGTTGGTCGCTCAGTTTTGGACCAATTCCAAACTCCGCTCTTAAGTCCGCTTCGTGCAAGATGCGCCCGGTCGGATTATTCGGAAATGCTCGAGCAGCGTACAAGACAGCCTTCTCATCTTTGGATAGTTTTGGCCCGAGGTTCTGTTCTGCTAATAGTTCCTTTTCATGCAGAGCCCGTGCTCTAGTATCAGAGTCATTGGGGAAAGCAATCTTTGAATTCAACTTTGCTTGCTCTTCTCGCGAAATAGGATCTCCCAGCCCTTTGCGGGCCAGCAGATCCCTCTCTTGAAGGTCTCTATAAGCTTTCTCTTCTGGTTTTGGAAAGGCGTTATAGGCATGCAGCTTTGCTTCTTCTTGTTTTGAAAGATTTGGCCCACGACCTAACTCGGCGCTACGCTCTTTCTCCCGTAAGTTGCTTATCTCAGGAGGTGCTGATTGCTCAGGAGCGCGCTTTGAGGTCTCATCAGACATGTTCTTAGCAGTGTTATCCGAGTTTCCATCACCACCAAATGGATTCGATGGTATGTTTTCTTGCCTTTCGGCTGTGTCTGCTCTGTCTGCTGGCATATTGAGACCCTCCAATCTAGACTTATATAGACAGAACTGGGACTTTCTAAACTTTCCCAATGCAAGCCCTGAACCCATCTAGCTTTCAGAGTTCAGCGTCCTAATTTTTGGAAGAATATGGATTCCGCGACTCATAGCCGCAGCCAGGAATGAACAAGCAAGAGTGCAAAAACAAGAACGTCGGACTTAGCGTGGCTGTTCCTTTGCAAACATGACAGCGTTTCCGCCACGTTTCATGATCCAAAGAAGTGCATCAACAGCATTTCCGAAGAGCAGTTCTACTTCGTTTCCGTGGACGGGAAAATTTGCCACCGCGACGCTAGCTGTGATTGAAAGATTGTCCCATGGTTGTGGGAGTTGAAAGGATTCCATGCGCGTGCGAATCCGCTCTGCAGCTATCTCGGCACCGGGCCCACCAGTCTCAGGAAGAATTACTGCGAAGGTATCTTCTCTGCATCTACCTGCTATATCGACGTCACGAATTGATTCAAGTAAAAGTCTTGCTGCTGCCGTAACCATGGCGTCTCCGGCATGAGGACCGACTTTCAAGGAAACCTTTCCATGTTGATCGATCGCTACCAGAATGATTGCAAGATCGCGCTTATATCTTTTTGCTCGTCGTAATTCATAGTTCAACCTCTTGTAAAAGGTTTTGAAATCACAGGTTCGAGAGGTGAGGTCCATCAGTGCGCGCAATTCGATTTCATCGTCACTTAGATCGCGACCTTCAACTTCTCTGTCAGCGTGAAGTTTAGTTTCCTCTCTGGGTAGCTCGAACTGTGGCAGCTCGCCTGCACTCCATGCAAAACTTTGTTTGCGCATCCGCAACTCAGCAAGTCTTCTTTGAAAGAGAATCTCTTTTTCTGATTTTCTATATTCGCCTGTCATTTGCTCTACTGAGTCGAGATAGCTTGCGGTTAATTATGCCATGGGTTCTCGCGATGATCTATGTGAGACGTCGCTTGCTAGATAAAGCACCACTTTAGGCGGCAATGAAAAAAGCAAAAACGGCAGTCGAAAGCGACCGCCGTAATCTTGAGTTCGGTTCTTGCCAGCCCAATTACATGGGCATTACTTCGGCACCGCCGAGAATCAAGTTCTCATTGTGACGGAGCGGATTTGAACCAATAGGATTGTCTTGCTTGTTTGTGGGAATTCTCTTCTTCAAATCAAGCTGCTTAACTTGCTGTTTAATCAAAGCCTCAATTGCTTTCTGAACAGCTGTGTCGTTGACAATCACAGGACTTGTTTGAGCGCCCATGACTGCAACCGCTTGAGGCGCGTCCTGTTCCGAAGCAAAACAGATGCCGGAAGAGGTGCCTGCAAGGACTAAGGTTGTCAACAAAATTGTGCTTAGTTTCATCATGCCGGTAGTATAGGGCCGAAATCCGCCCTTGCAAAGCGTATTTCTAATCCTTTAATAACTTTATGTGCGTAAGAATACGAAGGTTTTGGGATTCTTATTTTCTACTGGCTCGAAAAGCATTGGCTACCAAAGGCTTGAGCCGCAGCCAATTAATTTCTTTGTGTACTTGGATAAGTGCGTCTTAATAAAGGCTGCTTGCTAAGGTGAAGGTAGTAAAGATGATGGCTAATGCATTGTGTTTGGTGATCTTTGAGGCGATATCGCTTTAAAGATCATCTCTCCGTTGGAGACTTAAAACCGGGATTTCAAGAGAGTGGCTGTGATCCTCCAAGCGATATCGCTTTAAAGATCAGGCTCGAATATCCCTGAAGCCTGATTCTGCCTGAATCCGGATGGACCATTCGTGGATTGTCAATGTGCTGATCAGTGATCGCTAAAACGATATCGCCTTAGCGATCACTGGGTATGGTCGGAACTCAGAGTCGCTAAGCGCTCGTTTCGAGTCTCCATCTAATCCATTGCGGTAGCGGTTTTGCGCCCGGCTCCCTATAAAAGCGAATTGCTTTGCTATTGCTATCCAGAACATTCCAATCGAGCCTTGGACATCCTCTCTTCAAAGCTACGCATCAACGTCGTCGAAATAATTTCGACATTCACCGAACTGACATTTATTATTGCGGAGCCCGATTTACAGCAGGCGTTCCTGGTTCTTAGTTCGATGGAGAGAACAGGGAATTGAGAATTTTTGCTGTTATCCGATCACCGTATTTGGTGCTGCCAACAATCGGATTATTCTAGTAAAGAGAACCGATCTAGCTGTCACCTAGGTGTAGAGCTATGGAGTGGCTGCTAGATCGGTCTGGGTTGCAAATTAGGCGCTGGGAAACTTGGTTGAATAGCGATTGAATCGCTTATTGTTATATCGTCGTGAACACTTATCGCGACTGTTCATCATGCTTTTGCTTATAGATTGATTGACTCATTTGGTCTTGGTTGTGTTCAAGGCGCATGCGTTCTGTTGCGCTGAGCCCATCACCACTTGAACGGAAACGGCGTTCTTGGCGGCGCAGGTGCGCTTGTTGGCGAGCAAGCCTTGCGGATTCCCGTGCTGTTAGCGAGCCGTTATTAACACCCTGGCCTATGCGATTGCCTTGACGTTGTTGGCGGCCGTTCACTCGCCCCTTTTTGCAATCTGCCTGAGCATCTGCCACAGCGACGAAGGACGAACACAAGATGGCTAGTGTGATTCCTTTGAGGATCTGCATATTCATTTTCAATCTCCAAAATTGAGGCTTCTCCCTTTAAACGTCACCAAGGGGAAAAAAGTTCAAAATCCGGAGATAAACAAATGCTAATCTTGTTCATCTTTTCTCTCCTGAGCCCGATGCCTAAAACAAGCTGTGATTCGTTATTTGTGCGCCACTAGACGCCGAATTGAGCGCGTATAGCTCTTCTACGCGTTTCCATTGGATAGTTCGCTAGCTAGCGCTGCAAGATGGACCTTGTGTTCTCCCTCACAGAAGAACTCTTGTCTGGTTCAGACCAAAAAAAAGAGGCACCGCGAGCGGTGCCTCTCTCAATCTTACGAATCTTTTTACTTACGCTAAAGCAGCGGCAAGTGGACCTGGCGCGCGAACTTTGGCTTTGTCTGCTTCTTCCATGTCTTCCAGTTCGATTGCCCAAACATAGAGGCAGGTATAGAAGGCAGAGCGGATGTAAATTGAAAGCGCTGTTGTGAAAATCAACGTAGCGCCCCAAATAGCGACGCCAATGATGATTGGTGCATTTATATATGGATGACCCGCAAGGGTAAATGCTCCTCCGAGTGCAGCGCCACCGGCGGCCCAGATGCCCCAGGTAGTGACGCGGCAGATGAGGTCTACACCGACTTCGCCTACACCGATAGTGAGAAGGCTGCCTTGTGCGATTTTGTCAGCGCGCTTGAGTCCGCCCCAGAACGAGCAGCCTTCAATGACGATAGCTGGAAGAATGAGGTGACCGGCAAGAGTCCAGAAAACTTCAACAATGCCGGCAAGGAAGTTGAATCCCATGCCGAGTGCGCCGGCGTGATTCTTGTTGCGAAGGAAGCTGGCGATTTTCTTGCAGATAAGTGTTGCGATGCCGAGGCAAACAATAGCCGGTAGACTTTGGAAGACGGCCGCGCAAGCTTCGGAGAATTTGCCCGAGCCTTTGCCTTCGGTCAGGTGGCTGTAAACCATTGCCGTGGTTACGCCTTCGAGGAAACGGTTGGTCAACCACCACATCATCATCAATGAGCTGACGATGATTATGTTGTCTGTGGTGAAGAAGCCCTGAATGTGTTCAAAGCTGAATGCTTGTAAGCCGCTCATGTCGGAGGAGCCATTAATCTGATTCGACTGGAGCAAACCACCTGGACCTGCTGGTATTCCGAGCATTCCGTGGGAGGGTGCCGCCGAATTCTTGGCTGCAGCGATTGTTGCTTCCATCCCGTGCGGGGTCATAGCCTTGGAGATCCCACCGGCTTGGTGCCCCATTTGCTTGACTCCGTCAAGGAAAAAGATGCACCCGAAGAGCATGTTGGTAAACACCGTCAGAATGGAGGGAATCAGGAGGCGTTTGTCCTGCCAGCCCATTTTGACGCTGGCCCAGATCATCCGGAAGCCTCTAGAGAATGACTCAAACATAGTAAAGACCCTCAAGGGTTGGGCTATTGTGAATACGCACGGTCAAATTAGTAAGAAACGGGGATCCTGGATATAAAAGGATAGATCAGCCCAAACTGTGTGCCTACATTCTAATGAGTTGCCAAGCGAATGTAAAGCGTTTTTAAACTATTGTCTGGACTTTTCGACCTCAAGGTCCTCGCGCTCGTAAAGGCTATCGAGAGTAGACTGGTACTTCTCTGTTACGAATTTGCGCCGCAATTTTAGGGTGGGTGTCAGTTCGTTGGCTTCCATCGTGAAATCGTCTTCCAAAATGATGAACTTCTTGATCTGCTCGAAGCTTGCCAGCTTTGCGTTTGCGTCGTTTATCAGGCTTTGGACCTGTGCTTGCACTTGGGGATTTTTGATCAATTCGGACAGCGCTCCGTCAATGCCCTGGCTCTTGGCAAAGCCCTTCAGGTCGTCTGGTGAAAGTGTTATCAGAGCAGAAATGTATTTGCGCCGATCTCCGTAAACAAGTACCCGGCTTATGATTCCCTGCCCAGCAAGCATATTTTCCAGGACCTGCGGCGCCACATGTTTCCCATTAGCCGTGATAATGATGTCTTTCTTTCGATCTTTGATGGTCAGAAATCCATCGGCATCCAGCTCGCCAATATCGCCCGTCAGGAACCAGCCGTCAGAAGAGAACGCTGCTTCGGTTGCTTCCTCGTTCTTGTAATAACCAGAGAAAATATTCGGACCTCGCACCATGATTTCTCCGTCAGACGCAATTTTGACATCCTGTCCTGGAAGCGGCTTACCCACGGTTCCTCGGCGATTGGTTGCTGGTCTATTGCAGGCAACTGGTGCTGTTGTTTCAGTCAATCCATAGCCTTCCAAAATCGGCAATCCGATAGATTCGAAAAATATGTGAACCTCGGGTGAAAGCGGGGCCGCACCAGATACAAGAAAGCGCAAGCGTCCTCCGAAACGCGAGCGGATTTTGCGAAAAACGAATCTATCGGCAATGCGCAGTTCCGTGCGATAAAGTTTCTGAGTAAGATCTTCGGATCCGTCTGCGTTTCTATGCTCTTCTTTTGCTTTGAGTGCGCGGCGTGCAAGTGAAAGCGCCCACCTTGCAAAATACTGTTGAGGAGTGGGGAGTTGGCGAATCTGAGCTTGAATTTTGTTATACGCTTTCTCGTAAAATCGTGGAACAGCGTTCATGATGGTAGGCCGAACCTCGCCAATATCACCGGCGACGCTCTCCATTGACTCGGCATAGGCAAGTGCTATGCCTTCGTAAATCAAAAGGAACTGTCCACCCACTCTCTCAAAAATGTGAGACAGCGGCAGGAATGACAGCCCCAGATCATCAGGATGGAAGCCAACATTTACGCTGAGAGTTTTGCAGACATAATAAATATTGCTGTGCTTGATCATGGCTCCTTTTGGCACTCCTGTGGTGCCTGAGGTATAAACGATCGTCGCAAGACTTTCTGGAGTAATCTTCGCAAGTTGCTGTTCGACGCAATCTGGCTGCGTCTCAAGTTTTCGTTTCCCAAGTTCTCGAAACTCCTCCAGCGAATAAACTGGCAGAGAAATTTCCTCATTCAACTCTTTGCTGTGTCCCTCGAAAAGCACGAGGCACTTAAGATTTGACGGCAGTGAAGGTATCGCAGCAATCTTTTTTAGCTGTCTTGGATTCTCAAGAAAAGCTACCTTCACTTCGCTATGATCAAGTATGTATGCGGTTTCTGTCGAATTCAAGGAGGGGTAAACGGGCACGGTGACTGCGCCGACGCTCAATATGGAGAGGTCCGCCCAGGTCCATTGGGGGCGGCTATGCGAAATGATTGCAATCTGCTGTGCTGATTCGATGTCGAGTGAAAGAAGGGCAGCCCCGATTTCGGCTACAATCTTGCCCTCCTCTTCCCAGCTAATATTGGTGAACGCTCCACCAGTTTTTTGCATCATTGCGATGCGATTGGGAGTCGTTTTTACCCTCTCCCAAAAAACGTGGATAATCGTTTCCTCAGCCACCTACCGTCTCCTGACTCCTGACACAAGATCTTAGCCAATTCAGATACGGTTCGTATCCGCCTTCGATAGGAAAATAGATCATTTCTGGTAAATCGTAAGGATGCAGACTCTTAATTCTTGCTTGCAGATTTTGCCATGCGTCTGCGGTAGTCTTAATCACCATCAATTCCTCGCCATCCTCCTGGATCTGTCCTTCCCAAAAATATACGGACGTTATTGCCGGGATGATATTGATGCAGGCAGCAAGTCTTTCGTTGACCAGCTCGCGGGCTATTTCGCGCCCTTTGCCTTGTGGGCAACTGACAAATGCTACGTATGCAGTTTGTGCAGATTCTTTTGCGGAGCCTGCCATCAGGCAATGCTCCTCTTCAATTCAGTTCCGATTTCGGCCAGAAATTCTGCGACTTTGCCATTTAGAAGCATGAAAGCTTCCGGTTGAAGTCTTGGCATGCGGAATCTTCTATGCACTCGCATAGTGATTGATGGAACGTTCAAGGTTTGTGAGATAAAGTTTTGCAGTAAGCTTACGTCTTCCTCTGGTTCCCTTTGGACCACTTGCTCGAAAGGTGCAAGTTTAAGACGCAAATGAGCGCATTGTTCATGTATGTCGGATCCCTCAGGACCTGATGGTTCAAGGATTATCCCTGACGTCTCATGCCAAGCAAGACCCTTAATAATAAGGATAAATCCAATTTGTCCCGATTTTACGATCTCCGCTACTGCTCTTACGAAAGGCGTCTCAAGGTAGTAACAGGGATCGGCCGGCTGGCAATATGTGCTGACTGCAGCGTGAGAACGCGCGACGCGATGCAAGCTGGAAGCGATTGCACCGGTGAACAAATCGGGCTCAAGAAATTGACCATCACGGAAATAAGTGCTGGCATGCGGTGCTAAAACAAGAGTAGGTAAATCACCGCCGAAAAACTGATAATCAGGTTCTCCAGCCGGTGGGTAGTCTTCATATTTTTCCTGCAAACCGGATTCGAATTGCAGTGCCCACTGCAAAATGTCGGTCTGGCTTTCTTCAATAAGAAAGTCCAGCGCGTGGCTGAGCTCGCCAAATCGGGCTTGCGAATGGGATACCACCCATGGACTGAACGGAGAATGTCCGACTACCGTGACCATCTTCCCTCTGCGGTGCGCATAGAAGATCTCCATTGGAGTGCCTGCGTTTGACCGGTGGAGATTGGCTAGTAGTGCATCGCACTGGTCGATCAGATCAAGCGCTCGTCTGACGCGCTTTTCAACATCGAGATTTGGTGTGTTTGGAATAGCCCAGTCGATCGGGTTTACGACTTGCAGTCCATATCGTTGAAGCTTTGAGATAGCCAATGTGCGCCAGTCAGGGACTGGTGACATTTGTGCCTGTGCCAGATCTAGATCTGACATTTCGACAACTTCTTGGGTGATGTAAACGGAGGACATCATAAGCTAAAATCCACTGGTCTCACATCAATCTCCCTTTATATACCACAGAACCGCCAAATAGCGGCATTTTTAACAGTTCCGCCAGTTCTAGGATATGATCTAGGTTCCTTATGGATATTTGGAAAGCACCATGGCAACAGACTTACAAAGAAGTGGCGGCTTCGCCAGCAAGGCATCCGCTTATCCTTCAGGGCTTGTAACCCATGAGCCGATGCGCCTTCAGAGCGATTATGAAAGTATGCTTTCAATAGAGCAGGCAGATACGGACTATATATCGGTGCCTCGAAACACTTGCCGAGATTTCCTTTCATCTTGCTTTCCTCGCTGCGTAGCATCATCGCGAAGTGCTTTGATCGCGATATGCGCTGTAGGCATTCTTTCTGCCTGTTCTTCCACCGTATCGCCAGCATCTTCTCAATCTTCAAGTTCTCCGCAAGTACCCTCTGAGTTCGGAAGCCCCAATACCACGAACGGGGTGGGAGTCACTTCCCCACAATCGATCGACCAATCTCAATTACTGCAAGCACAAGCAAATCAAGCAAAGAAGGTTGAGATCATCTTTTCAGCCAGAGTTAAGAAGATACTGCCTGATGACACTAAAGGCTTGCCTCACCAGCGTTTGATTTTGGCTGTCGAGAATGGCTCGACTGTTTTGTTAGCCCACGACATTAAGTACGCGCCAAAAGTTCCAGTTCAGGTCGGCGACATGCTTGTGGTGAAGGGTGAATACATATGGAATCGTAAGGGTGGAGTTGTTCATTGGACCCACCACAGTGACAGTCCTCGGCATGAGGGTGGGTACATCGAGTTTGGCGGACAGAAATACGAATAAGGTTGGAGGCGCGGACTGGGAATGGAGCTTATCCTCGTAAGACATGGAATTGCAGCTGACATTGGAGGCGAGATTCGTAGCGATCGGGAACGTCCACTGACGTCGGAAGGACGGGATGAGACTGAGCAAGTCGCGCGCGGATTAAAGCGTGCTGGTGTGAAAATTGATCAACTGGTTAGCAGTCCTCTGGTGCGGGCGCGGCAGACCGCTGACATTTTTGCTGAAGTCTACAAAATGGATAAACCAGAGATTTGTGACGCGCTTGCCTGTGGCATCGATATGCCGGCTCTATTTAAGTTCTTAAAGTCATTGAAAAAAGCTGAATCTATTGCATTGTTTGGGCACGAGCCCGACATGGGTGAACTTGCTCAGTCTTTGTTGGGCGCGGAATTTGCCATTCCATTCAAGAAAGCTGGAGTTTGCCGAATAGACGTATTCGATTTGCCTCCTACAAATGGCGGAATTTTGAAGTGGTTCTTGCCGCCGAAGCTGGCTCGCCATATGAGTAAGTAAGCTCGAGCCCTCGTCTTGTCTTGTATCTCTTGGCACGATCAGTAAGGTCAAGGGACCTGATCTCTAAGGCGATATCGTTTTAAAGATCAGCGTGGAAGGTGGTGGCGTGAGATGGGCGCGATCTCAAGAGCTGTTGCGAACTTGGCGCTGATCGTTAAAGCGATATCGGTTTAGAGATCACTATGGAGGTTGCGTAAATAAGCGCGATCTCAAGTGGCGTTGGGATAGATGCGAACTTGGCGCTGATCGTTAAAGCGATATCGGTTTAGAGATCACTATGGAGGTTGCGTAAATAAGCGCGATCTCAAGTGGCGTTGGGATAGATGCGAACTTGGCGCCTGATCTCTAAGGCGATATCGGTTTAAAGATCACCGGACGGGATCGGCAATGGCGACTGTGGCTGTCAATAGGGGTATCATAGAATTTGATTTCCGCTTTCATGATGAATTAGATGAGACAAAGACCTCGCTGTCTGGGATTGGATGTAGGTGACAAGCGGATTGGCATAGCCCTGTCCGACCAACTTGGATTAACCGCAGCAGGTATAGATACGCTTCATCGCACCAACAGCCAAAACGATGTCAACGCGATTAAAGAAATTGCGCTTCGCCATGGTGTCGTCGAAATTATTCTCGGTTTGCCGGCCAATATGGATGGCACATTGGGCGAGCAGGCTCAAAAGGTTCAATCTTTTGGCAAGAAGCTCGCCAGAGCGACAAACTTGCCGATCATCTATGAAGATGAGCGATTGAGCACATTTACTGCTATCCAAACGCTTACTTTGCTAGGTGTCAAAACGGGTCACAACCGCGATTTGGTAGACAAGCAAGCCGCTGCGATTATCTTGCAGAAGTATCTCGATCGCACGTCGCATTCGCAGCCTCCGACCGCCTAGTCTTTCGAAGTAAGGTTCACTCTGACCTGGAGCTCAGAGATTGTCGTCCGCGCAAAAGGAGAGAACTCAGATAAAAGGAAAGAGCGCAGATTTCTCTGCGCTCCCCCGTGTAGCTGTTTGTTTTCAGCGCTGGCCTGTAAGGCGGTCTATTGAGCACCGGCAGCAATTTTGGTTTGCACCAAGTTGTACTGCACAAGCAGAGCTGCTGAGCGCCACATCAAGTGTGTGGGGATGCCTTCCATGTTGCGGAAGATATTGTGCAAGGTTGTATTGCCATCGGCTCTTTGCACAATGTCAGACATGACGTTGAACTCTTCAGGCATTGGCGGTTCTTCAATTTGACCGAGTTGTTGCCAGCGTGCTGCAAACTCTACCGGGGCGACCGGACGAATGAGCATGTTCAAAGTCGGAATGATCTTCTTAGCAGCATTGTAGTTGTCCTGGGCTAGCGCTCCATCCATCAACAAGCGCTCCAAGCTCTTGCTGATATTGAAATTTTCGTCCAGGCGTGGAAGCTTGGTAATCGTTTCTTTTCCGCTCATCGATTTTTCTTGGAAGTTAAATGCGCCTTCCTCGAAGGTGGAAACGAATTCGACGATAGCTGCTGCACCGGCATGTTTACCCATACGAGCTTGCATTGGTTTGCCGCTTTCAAACAAGCACCAGAGCTGACGACCATCCGGTGCTTGCACCGTCAGCACGCCTGTCTTTGACGCTGTAGCAAGGGACTGCAATAGAGCGGCCGGGTCGAATACACCCAGTTCGCCGCTGACAGCCGCTGCTGACTTCGCCGATTTGTAGCTCTTCGGTACCTGCGCCGAGTGAATACACTTGTTGCGGTCCAAGACTTCCTTGACGTAGTACAAAGCTGTATCTGCTTTGGCGAGCAAGTCGTCTGTGGATTTACCGTCTGCTGGGAATGTCGAACAACCGATAGAGACGGTCCATTTCGCAATACCGGCTGGCCAATCGCTTTTCGCTTCAATTGCTTGGCGAACGCGTTCAGCTACAGACATAGCGCGTTTGGACTCCGTATTTTCCATAACGATGACGAATTCTTCACCACCGAAACGGATCAGGTAGTCCCCAGGTGCACTTAGTTTTTCCAGCGAATCTGTGGTGCGCACACAAGTCTTGATCAACTTAGCAAGTTCTTGCAACATCTGGTCGCCGACCTGGTGACCATAAGTATCGTTGATTGACTTGAAGTGGTCGCCGTCCATAATCACGAGCGAGACTGGGTTTTGCTCAGGATTTACAGCAGCGCGATCCATGACTTGTGGCATGATTTCGTAGAAGAACTTCTTGTTGCGAAGACCAGTCAGCGGGTCTGTACGTGCTGCTTCTTGTTCTTCTTCGTACTGAATGTTCTGGTGCAATACGCGTGAAACAAGTTCAACTACGTTACGCAATACGCGCAAACGATCTTGTACAGTCTGACCTTCTGTATTGAAGAAGATGGCCATGACGCCGAGGTTTCTGCTCTGGAATATGATTGGCAGATAGACTGCGGTTCGGATACCATGCGCCTGGGCAATCGTCGTTAAACCATAATCGCGAATGCCTTCCATTCCCAGGGTGACGTGTTTGCTGGTGGCAAATACTTCACGGGCAACACGCGTATGATCTAGTTTCTTGATAGCCTGTGCTGCACGATCATCAAAACCTAACCACGCATCAAGATTCAATCTTTGATAGCGGTCAGCTTTGAAGAACGCACCGAACATGATACTGGTCGGGAATTTGTCGTTCAGTTTGTCAAGCAAACGTTGGCAAACCTGGTGGCTGGATTTGAGCATGTCCAGCTCTTTTCCAAGGGCGTTGATAAATTCTTCTTCCGCTTCCTTTGTATAAAGTTCGGAGATCTTCGCTTGAGTTTGAGAGAGTTGTTCTTCGTATTCTTTGCTGAGTACTTTCTTTTGCGTTTCGAATTCTTTCTGGCTCTTGCGCAGCTCGTCTTCCTTGGCTACGCGTGCCGCTACCAGTTCATCATATTGCCGGCGGATATCCTTGAGTCCTTGAGCGACCTTTCCGATTTCGGAGATCGATCCAGATACGTCAAGTCCACCACCGGTAACTCCGGAATAGGCGTCACGAGCTAAAAGCAAGGAGCCTGTGGCGCGGGCAATGTGATAAAGAGGTTTGCTGACGAAGAGGAAAAGGGCAGCGACCAAAAGAATGCAAGTTCCGGTCAATACCGTCCACATGTATCCCAGCGTAGCCGGCATGGCCGCGGCTGCAGCACCGAGTGCCATAGATGGACCGAACACTGGACCCTGGTAAAAACCAACGTGCAGAAGTTTTCCATCGCCCATTGCGTTGACGACTTCATAATAACGCTTCTCGCGCCATTCGATGTTTCCAGAGCTGATATCGTACTTTGTCAAATCTGGTGCGTATGGCTTGGTTAGTGGATCTAACGTGCCATCGGCTGAGGTGACATAGTACCAGGACAGATTGTATTGATTGATTGCTTGCAGAATTTTTGAAACCGGCGGAACCTTTTTCTTGGTCTCTTCGGAAAGTTGTCTGCCAATCTGTGAGTAGCCGCCTTGCGCTGACACGGAATACGTGAAGTCAGCGACAAATGGCATAATCACGCCGGCAACAATAAATAGGATGATCAGTCTAACAGGAAGGCTGCCCAGAACGTCCATTACGGAGCCGGTAACCACCTGAATGGCGGAGGGTTTCGGTAGTTCCGATACTCCTTCGCCCTTATCCAACGCCGCTGTCACTGTAATGCCTCCACCTTTGCAAAGTCTATTTTGAATGTAAGCTGTTCGCCCTTGTACCACTCAGGTAATGGGGTGAATTCCGTTTGCTCGATGGCTGCCAGCGCTTCTTTATCAGATCGCTTGTTGCCTGAGCTCTCGAGGATTTCAGCACTGATAACGGCACCATCTTTTCCAATTGAAATCTGAATAGTCATCGTTTCGTTTTTCTTCTTAGGATGCCAGTTCTGTGCTATGCGCATCAGCATGTCTTTCCGGTAAGGTGCGATGTTACCCATCGCTCTTCCCGTCCCGCCGCCAATCTTGGTGGCTATATCGCCGCCAATATTTCCGAATCCTGAGCCTGTGCCAGGATCGCCTTCACCGGTTCCTTCGCCACCGGAACCAGTTCCTCCATTGCCAGTTCCTCCCTCCTGACCATCTGGTCCGCCCCCTTCGCGTGGGGCGCCCGAGGCTACGGTGTTGGAAGTGGCACCTGCCCTGTCGGTGTTTGGTGCCGCTTTCGGAGAGGACTTCGGCATATTCACCGGTGCAGCCTTGACCATGTTGGTGGTCGTTATGGCTACAGGTGGTGCCACAGTTGTCTTGTGTGATACTACAGGGCGAGCCGCTTCCGGTGTTGGCACTGGCAATGTCTCCGGTGCCTTTGGTGTCGGAATCGAAACTTTGTCAGCCTCCAGCGGTTTGGCTGCAGCAGCCGACCCCGAATCTGGATTCTCACCCTCGGTCAATGTAATTGGTTTTGGTACTTCGCCGACTTTGAAATCAGGTGCCGGCGGTGGCGCAGTCAACTCAAAGTCAAGATTCGTTTCGTGGATGATGCGCGGATGCTTGCGCTCGTACTCATCCATCTTGACGAAGTAGATCCCCATAACGGCATGGAAGATGACTACGACAATCAGTACCTGGTTCAATTGCCCAGCGCGATCGATTGAATCGGGGTCCTTCTTGAACCGATCCGAGATCCTCACCACTTGCTGCATGAAAGTAATGGACATAACTCACCCGTCACAGACTGTGAACCGCAAAAAGCCCGCTCGTTAGGTGCATGCCCCGAAAATCGCTTTCAGAAACCTGAGTTTCCAAAAAAGTGAAAGAAAGTATAAGTGCCCAGAGGCTGCCCCCAATCGATTTATGCCCCGCTCACGGGCCAAGGTGCGGAGTCTGAGAATAATTTCAAAAAAATCAGTAAAAACCCTGGGTGACACCCCCTGTCGGGCAATATTTATCGGTCGAATGACGGAGCGCGTGCTTAGCGGCAAGCTAACGGGCCATGGTCTTGCAAACTAGTGACCTCAGCTGAATATGAAGGCTAACTTGATGAAAATAAAATGGGGTTGAGGCTTCGGCTATAATCAGGGCAGATTCAGACAGGCGCGCTCCCTTGCAGGTGTATTGATGAACCCTTGGTATATTGGCTTACTCGTTTTGGAAGTCTTGCTGGCTATTGGCGTTATTCTGCTGGTTTTGCTGCATCCACCAAAAGGCGATGGGCTAGGTGCAATCGGTAGCGCGGCCCAAGTTTTTTCAGGAAAACGCGGAGCCGAGGCTGGTCTTGATCGCGTTACCTGGTTCTTCGTCACCGGTTTCATGATTGTCTGTGTGGTACTTGGTTTTGGTTTTGTCACGCCTTGAGTTTTGAGCTTCCAACCAGCGAACAAAAAGCCGACTATGTTCTGGAGCAATTCGATCGCATCGCCAGGCGGTACGACCTTGCAAATGATCTCATAAGTCTGGGCATGCACAGGCTTTGGAAAGCACGTGCTATTAAAGAACTTGGGCTTTTCACAGACGGCAAATATCTTGATGCCTGCACTGGAACAGGCGATCTTGCCATGTCTATTGTTAGTTCGGAGAACTTCAAAGGTCAGGTGCTTGGTCTGGATTTTTCAAGTCAGATGCTTGAGGTTGCCAAATCACGCAGCGAAAAGGCGATACAGTCAGGGAAACTTGCTGGAACCGGCGCTTCAATCGAATGGAGGCAAGGCGACGCTCAAGCGCTTCCGTTCCCAGATAATACTTTCGATGGAGCGACAATCAGTTTTGGTTTGCGCAATTTGACCGATTTGCAGAAAGGTTTAAATGAGCTGGCAAGAGTTGTTAAACCTGGTGGCACTGTTGTAAATCTGGACCTCGGACAGCCGACGATGCCGATCTTTACGCCGCTGTTCTTGTTTTTCTTTCATCACATTGTGCCAATAATTGGCGAAATTGTTCAGCAGGACAGAAAAGCATATACCTATTTGCCGGAATCTCGAAAGAATTATCCGCATCCAAAGGCTCTCACTGAAATGTTTGAGAAAGCAGGATTGATGGATGTTCAATGGGTGCCATTGGCGATGGGATCTGTTGCAATGCATGTTGGAAAAAAAAGTGTCTGAGCGAAAATCTTTGTTCATCTCTGTAGGCGATCCGTCGGCGGATCGGCATGCAGCCAAGCTCATCAAAAGCTTAAAAGAACGAGCACCGGATTTAGAGATCTGGGGGATGGGTGGTGTCGCCATGGAGCAGCAGGGGGCAGTACTTATGCACAACCGTGCAGCTTTAGCTATCGTTGGTATATTCGAGGTGCTTCGCGACCTTCCCCAACTGGTTAAGGTGCGTGACGATCTCTTACGCAGCATTATCGATCGAAAACCTGGTGCGGTTTTACTGATGGACTCCGGAGGCTTCAATATAGGATTTGCAACTGAGGTCCGCAAGAAGGTAAAGGACGTTCCAATCATTTACTTTATATCGCCTCAGGTTTGGGGATCTCGCCCCTGGCGCATAAATGCCTTGAAAGATGCCGTCACAAAAATGCTGGTAATTTTTCCCTTTGAAGAGGCTCTATATAGATCACAGGGTGTGAATGCGCGCTTCGTTGGGCACCCTTTAACTCTGCATTTCAATCCTGCGCAGCGCTTCTCCAGCAAAGAAGAGTTCTGCAAGAAGCACAATCTAGATCCAAGTCGACCTATTGTTGGAGTTTTTCCTGGAAGCAGGCGAGGTGAAATACGGGCGCACTCTGATGCTGTCCTTCACGGGATTAATTGGCTTCGCCAAGAGCGCCCCGAGATTCAATTCGTTGTCGCCATCACTAATGATGTAGTCAGGCAAGTCTTTAACGAGGAGGTTGATCGGCTCGGCTTTTCACTCCTGATGGGAAGCACTATAAAAACTATTTCATCAGATGAGAATGACGACTTGATGACTCATTCCACGCTTCTCTGGACCAAATCGGGTACTACGACTCTGGAAGCGGCGCTTCTGGGCAAGCCTATGCTGATTTTCTATCGAGGTTTTTTCATAAGCTACCTGGTTTTGCTTTGCTTCAAAATAGTTAAGTTTGTGGGCTGGCCCAATCTTTTAAACGGGGAAGAATTGGTTCCTGAACTAATTCAACTAGATTGTCGAGCGGAGCAACTCGTAAGATATACGCGAGATTGGTTGGACGTGCCTGGACTATTAGCCGAGACAACTGCCGAATTAAAGGTAGCACGCAGCCACCTTGGTGAAGGCGATTTCACCGACAATGCAGCAGAGGAGGTCCTGGCGATCCTCGGTTTGAACTGATTGCGGTAAGGCGATTGCGACAAAATGGATCGAAATAAGTCTCAGGACAAAGTTGAGGAAGCAGTTCGGATGCAAGCAACAGTGAATGGCAGCGAGCAGAAAAGCGAGAAAAAACAGGCTCCAGCAAAACAAGAGCAGAAAGAGCAAGCTCATTCGCAGGTTCATGTTTATTTGCGCTTGCTGAACTACATCAAGCCCTACTGGATGCTCTTTGCTCTAGGAGTTCTGGCTGCCATTCCGTCTGGAAGTATGGATGCTGCTATTGCCTGGCTTGCAGGACAAGGACTGCAAAAGATCATTGTTGATGGTCAAGAACGACTGATTTATTGGGTTCCGATTCTGGTACTGATCGTTGCTGGTCTGCAAGGTGTATTCCGCTTTCTGGAAGCTTTCACTATTCGCTACGTTGGAGCAGCTGCCATTCGCGATCTTAGAAATGAGCTCTTCTGCCATATCGAAAGTCAGCCGCTTTTGTATTTCCAAGGAATATCCTCAGGTATCCTGATAGGCCGACTCACCAACGACGTAGCAATCATTGAGAATGCTATTTCTCAGACATTCCAATCGATGATTAGCCGGACGACCACGCTGATATCACTGATTGTGGTGCTCCTTTGCCAGAGTTGGAAATTGAGCTTGATAGCTTTGACAATCTTATCTTTCATTGTCTTGCCGGTGAATATCCTAAGCCGCAAGATTCGCAAGTCCAGCCGGGTTGGACAAGAAGCTATCGGAGATCTTGTTTCAGTTATTTCCGAATCAATTGGCGGAGCAAAAATAGTTCAGTCTTTCAATCTGGAAAGCTATCAAATCTCTCGTTTCATGGCTACAAATCAACACTTCTTTGATAATGCGATGAAGTCAGTTAGAGCAGAAGCGATGATGTCACCCATTCTTGCAATGATTGGTGCGCTTGGTATAGCAGCCGTTATGTGGGCAGCTGGCTGGCAGGTAGTGCATCATGTGATGACGCTTGGAGCTCTGACTTCATTCGTGATTGCATTGCTATTGCTTTATTCGCCTATCAAAAATATTGGACGGATTAATGGAATTATCCAGCCGGCATTGGCGGCAGCCTCGCGCGTATTTGAAGTGCTCGATCGCAAACCGGAGCTGGCAGACAGCCCTAATGCAATCACCCTTCCTGAGGGCAACCACCATGTCCGGTTCGATAATGTGTTTTTCCATTATCCAAGCACTTCTGAGGATAAGGCACCGCAAATGGTGCTGCGCGAAATCAATCTCGACATACCCGCCGGCAAGATGCTGGCATTGGTTGGGCTCTCTGGATCCGGCAAATCAACCCTGATCAATTTGGTTCCGCGATTCTTCGATACTACCGCTGGTACCATACTAATAGACGGAAAGCCGTTGCAAGATTACACGATGTCTTCGCTGCGCTCGCAAATTGCCGTCGTTACACAAGACAACTTCTTGTTCAATGCCACTGTCTCAGAGAATATTCGTTTGGGCCGCATCGATGCTTCTGATGAAGATGTTGTGGCTGCTGCTGGCGCGGCCTACTGCCATGACTTCATCAAAGACTTGCCAGACGGTTACAATACTCGCATCGGTGAACGGGGCGTGCGTCTTTCTGGTGGACAACAGCAACGTTTGTCGATTGCGCGAGCTTTCTTGAAGAACGCGCCAATTCTCATTCTTGACGAAGCGACAAGCTCGCTCGATAACGAATCTGAGAAAATGGTGCAAGCTGCTTTGAATGATTTGATGCGAGGACGCACAGTGATCGTCATTGCCCACCGTCTCACAACTGTCCGTCATGCTGATGTCATCGTTGTCCTTGAAGCCGGACGTATCGTTGAAATGGGAAGCCATCAACAGCTCGCCTCCGCGGGCGGTGCATATAACCGTCTGCTCAAGGCTCAATTCGAAAGACCAGCGTAGTGAGAAAGTTTGTACTCTGCGCACTGATTTTGAGTTCATTAATCGGCGCTTTGCAGGGGGCGATCAGATATCGTGTGATCAGATATCGTGTGCTCTAAAGCGATATCGCCTTAGAGAACGGAAAACCCTGCTTTGCAAGCGTGGCGATCAGATCTTGTGCGCTAAAGCGATATCGCCTTAGAGATCGGGAACCCTGCTTTGCAAGCGCGGCGATCAGATCTTGTGCGCTAAAGCGATATCGCCTTAGAGATCGGAAACCCCGCTTTGCAAGCGTGGCGATCAGATCTTGTGCTCTAAAGCGATATCGCCTTAGAGATCGGAAACCCCGCTTTGCAAGCGTGGCGATCAGATCTTGTGCGCTAAAGCGATATCGCCTTAGAGATCGGGAAATCCCGCTTTGCAAGCGTGCTGATCAGATCTTGTGCGCTAAAGCGATATCGCCTTAGAGATCAGAATCGCTAAGTACTTCCATCGGTTTAACATTGCCCTTTCTGAGATTGGCTCATAGCAGTGCTTTCAAGGATCGCTGCTGTGATCTTTGTCGCTAATAACATATGGCATTGCCCGGCTGGTTCCCTTGACTTCGAGCCAAAGAAGCCCACTCTCGCCCGCTTTGGGTTGTCAGAAAGAAGTCATTAGCAGTAGACAATCAACGATACTTTTGATTTACTTAAACAGCTTACTATCCGGAAACAAATGGGAACTTGCGGTTGAAAATTACATTTGCCAACGACCTGATCAGAGGTCGTTATTTCGTCTGTGCATTTCTAACTGTTCTTTTACTGCAACCATGGCTAATGGTGCTTCGTGTTGAAGCGGCTAGCCCAGGAACCCTATCCAAAGACGCTGCCGAGGCCGCAGACATTCTGGGAGTTCGGAGTCAAGCTGAGCAACTTGCTGCTTACAATCAAAGCGGCGATAGAGGCGATCTCTCAAACATTAACAGGCTGCGTGCACTGTTATTACGAAAAATCTTTCTTGCAGTAACTGAAGTCAAAGCCGCAGAAAATAAGTTAGAGATAGAGCTTGGATATACATATCAAGTTCTATCCAGGGACCGCGAACATGTGAACTTTGTCAACGACATGTTCACCATAATGAACTTCATGCAGTTCAGCGTCCTTTACACGATCGAGCCATATTCCAGAATCCATAAGCAGTTCAAGCAATCTGGAATCGGTACCTGCGTTGGTGCTGGAGTCGGTGGCACCTTATCGATCCTGAACGTGCTCTATAACAGATTTCACACAGTTGGTGATCTCAAGCCACCAGCTTTCCTCAGTCATGTAATGAATGGTGCACCCGTCGGTATTTCTGAACTTCCGCCAACGGTGAAGCGTTTCATGGATTACAGATCCGCTGGTGGTGCTAGCCATTACGAACAGATGGCCGCGCAGTGGCTCAAACGTAGTGGCGCTGATGTTACTAAACCAGAAACCCTAGCCGGGATCGACGATGGGAAGCGTAAAAATCCATTCGTTCTGAACAAGCGGATTGTATTGCTTTGGTCATTGATCACGCATATTCAAGAATTCGATAGACAGCTTCTTGCGTTATTGAATGAAACAAAGAGTCCGGAATTCGGAGGCTCGGGTACAAGAATTAGCTCAACTCCTCTTAGCACTGCATTGCCTCCCAAGGCTGCGGCGGCAGCTCGACTGTTGAAGATTGAAGGGCTTGTGGCTGAATTGCAAAACGGATCGGCTAGCGGTGATAGGAAGGTCGACCTTCAACTGTCATTCCTGGAAAATCTTCTTGCTGGAAGCATGGATTTGCGAAATGCGGCAGACAAGGTGCAGGGAGAACTTAACTATCAAAATGATGTTGTTCTTGCAGGCTTGCTTGGCAGGCGTGGAAAAACATTGCAGAAACTTTTCGAATTGAACTTCATTCAATCTAATACGTTGGGTGGAACAGCTGGTTGGTGTTACCTCAACTATCGATCGAAGGCAGGCAATCAATTGTTTGCAGTAGCCAATTCGGTCGGACTGGCAATCACGACGATTTCACTTCTTGCCACTCATGGTGGTTTCAAAAAAATTGATACTGCTCCTAATTCGCTTGCAGATTTCTTCGGTTTGCAGAAAGAAGGTTCCTTCGGATTCTCTCCGCTGACCTGGGACTTTATGAACTCGCCGGATTTAGAGCGTGATGCTTCTAAAACTCGCAGGCAATTCCTCCATGATATTTGGAAGCGACATCAAGTTGTTACAGTTGATATCGACAAAGAGCGCATGAAAGAAAGGCTCTCCGCGATGCCCAGTGCAAAGTGGGATTCGATTAAATTGGTTGTTAACCGCATCACATTGCTGAGTTCGCTTGGCGAAAAACTGATGGAATTCGACACTGAGTTACTTAGCCTAATGAGAGCTGTTTGGCCTGCAGATAATGGGTCCGTTGCCAGTGCTGCTTTAGATGGGTTAAACGCCAGAGCTAGCCAAATGGCTCAAATTGTGGGAGTTAGTGGTTTGGTAGCTCCAGCCGTTCATGGCGATGAACATTCCAAGCTTCTTGTGACTCGTAGTTTGCTAGAGGGCTTTCTCGACGTGAATGCCAACAATGCCACGATTTCGCGCAGCATTATTCTCGAAACACAAGCTCTTCATAGAATGGAACGTCAAAGAGATCAAATTGTTGCGTTGACGAACATCGGTAACTTCTATCAAATTGGCATTCTTGGAATTATCTCTGATGCCATGGGCTTGTCCAAGGATAAGTATTATGTCTTGGTAGGTGATCGAATCAACATCATCTCCGGAATCATTGTTGGTTGCGCCGCAGCAACTGCATTCCTCGAGAAACAGTTCTTAGGTCTGAGAATGACGAAGGCAGGTCCGAATTCATTGGGCGATGCCCTCGGTATCTCTACCGATGAAAGCGTAAAGATCTCCCCAATGCTTATGCGCTACCTGGACACTGCGCCTCCTATAGAAGACGTGCCGGAGAGTTATCCGTCCACTATGACCAGGCGCCAGAGTCTAATTCGTTACTGGGACCAACAAGTCAAAAAGAATCCGGCGAAAAAATCGACTGCTGAAAAGCTATCCGCTTTTGGGCCACATCATCATTGGTGGGATGAGCGAATCAAGTTTGTCGGCAAAAGAGTTTCAATGCTCTATGATTTGCGCGCCACGCTCGGTAATACCTACCGGAATACGGCTGCACTTTTGACTGCGCTAGACTAGGTCGCGCTACTAATAGATAGAGAGGATGCTGAACGCTTTAAGCTCTTGAGAGTCTGGTAGTAGGTACGCACTTTTTCGATAGCTCACAGGCGGCGATGCGGCTTCCAGTTGATTGTGCAAACTTCGTTCTTGCACTCCTTTATTTCGACCTTAGCAGTTTTTGGAACTTCAGCGGTTTTATCTGCGGGCAATGGGTCCGCTTGCTTTTGAATATTGTCGCAATTCATTTTCGTCGTCTCCATGGTGATACCGGTGGGGGGGCAGTTCTCTGTTTGCGGGCAAATCACTCGACTCCCACAGGATAGCTAATCCGCATGACCCATCTGGGTCACTGGATTAAGCTTGTTTGGAAGAGAAGAGCTTACTTCAAGGGATAGCCGGGCACAAATCTTGGGAGTGCGTGCGTAATGGACGCTTCACGGAGGCTCTCAAGTTTTGTGCTTTATGAAATTGAAGACGCCACACCAAAGTAAATGTTTCGCGATGGAAATTAACTATGCTGGGCTTTCTTAAGTCGCTATTCTGTTCCACTCAGGTGTCCACAAATGCTGGCGCAGAGAGAGTTCTAGAGCTTGAGGCTTTAGTTCAATCTCTCAAGTTGGACGTGGCAGAGGGGGAGAAGCAGATCCAGATTTTGAAGAAGGAACTCCAACTAGTTCAGAACAAGCAGGAGCGCACAATTGATAGCGCAGTAGGCAGCGAGATCGAAAGTCTAATTGCTGACATGGCGCCTGCCATTGCTCAAATTGCCACCCAGCATCATCTATTAAATGTAGAATTTAAACCACTTCAAGCCAAGGACGTGATTGCAGTAGCTATGAGGCTCATTGGAATTTTGGAAGAGAAGGGAATGATTCTGGACGGGACCATTGGAGAGAATGTGGGATTTGATGCCAACAAGCACGAGCTCATCGGTATGGGAAGCTCAGAGCAAGGAGCACAGATGGTTGTAGTGCGTATGCCGGCTGTTACTTTTCAGGGGCGTGTGTTGAAGAGAATGGCTGTGCTAGCAAGCCCTCCTTCAGCTTAAAGATCATCAGCTGCTGTCTTGCCGATGATGATCATGGGCAAGGAAGCAAGGGATATATTCGATAGGAGAGACGGTGGGAGAAAGCATGGCGGGAAGGCTTGCAATTGATTTTGGAACATCTAACACTGTTCTGGCGAACTGGGATCAAATTCGACAGCAAGGAGCTGCATTCCCACTGCTGAACTATGGCCGCTTCCTGAAGATTGGCGATGAGCGAGTCAGTCTCATCCCGTCTTTGATTCACTATCAATCCGATGGCAACATACTCTATGGCAATCAAGTGGTTCAGCGGAACTTGACCAATTCTCAACGCACATTTCAGTGGATGAAGCGATATATTTCCTTGAGCAGCCCGGCAGCGCGGAAAATTGATGGAAAGAATGTTTCGCATTTCATGGCGGCAGAAGCCCTGCTCACAGAAGTGATTAAGTCAGCAACCAAGGAGTTGCGCATAGAAGATGAACAAATCGCTGTAACGGTGCCAGTTGAGGCATTTGAACATTACGAGAGCTGGATTCATGAGTTGGCAGCAAATGCAAGTGGGCAGCGCATTAGGCTCATTGACGAACCGTCGGCGGCCGCGTTGGGATATTCAGCTCGTTTATTTGCGAATCAGGCGTATCTTGTGTTTGACTTCGGCGGAGGCACTCTCGATATCTCTATCGTGCGACAGGAAGAGCCATCGATTGCAGGACAAGGCGGCCGCTGTCGTGTGCTTGGAAAAGCTGGCAGCGACCTTGGCGGCACCGTAATTGATGAATGGTTGTTTGAAGAAGTACTGAATATAAATGGAAGCAATCCAAGCGATCCTGAGATCGAGCAGATTAGCCGTTTACTGTTGGCTGAATGCGAGGCATTAAAAGAAAAGCTTTCGTCGGCAGACAAGGCTGAATTGACGGTAATGAATCCAATATCGGGTTCTCTTATCGCGGCACGTTTTGATCGGCAACAGTTTGAATCTCTATTGGAAAGAAAGAGCGCGTATGCCGGCATTGAGCAAACCTTGCAGAGAGCCCTTAACGATGCACGAGAAAGAGGCTTTGAGGAGGACGATATTAAGATGGTCCTCATGGTGGGCGGCTGCAGCCAGATTCCGAGCATTCAGGAACTTGTGAGGCGAAGATTCGGCAGCGAAAGGGTAAGGATGGAGCGTCCACTCGATGCTGTCGCCCGTGGTGCGGCCGCATTTGTCGCTGGTGAAGGTTTCGATGATTATTTACAACATGATTATGCTCTGCGAATGATGAACTCATCCACCAATGCATACGAGTATAAGCCACTTGTACGGCGGGGGACAGCCTATCCCTCATCCGAGCCATTAGCTAGTTTGACCGTAAAAGCAACGCAGAATCATCAGGAGATCTTCGGATTTTACATATGTGAAATTAATGGCGAGAAAATGAGCCCAAGACCGATTATGGAAATCTTTTTTACCGAATCTGGCAACGCCAAACTGGTGACGCTTAACGAACATGAGCAAGAAGGTCGTAGCATATTTTGCTTGAACGAGAAGCAGCCTTTCTTTTTGGAAGCAGATGCTCCAGCTTATAAAGGCGAAGCGTGTTTTGAAGTCGTTTTTGGATTGGATAGCAATCGAAGATTATTGATCAGTGCGAGGGATTTGAAGTCAGGTAAGAATTTGCACAAAGACTTTCCTCTTGTGAAACTGAATTGAAATGAGCAAGAACACCGAATCAAACCATGCACTGTGGGAGAAGGCAAAGTCAGCTGCCCCTCTTGAGTTAGTCAGTATTATCTCACTGTTGGGTTTCAGAGGCTGGTCGCCCAAAATTCCGGCGGAAAAAGAATGGTTTGAGGAGTTGCGAAATCTCTGCGCGCCTTGCAAGGAAATTTCGATTGCTGGGCATTCTGAAGATCTCCTCAAGGACAAAAGCTCAATCGAGGTGATTCAGGTTATCAGTCCGCTTGTTTCTGCCGGCAACTTTTCCATTCACTTTCATAAGGATGAGTACCTGCTGACTCATTGTCCCGCATCATCTGGATTAGTTGAGTTTTGGACCATCCCCTCCTGCGAGCGAAAGTCGCAGCTAAAGTTGTATTCCCGTCGCTCCGCCTTCCACTTAAGTAAGGACCACAAGGTTTTGGTTTCCTATACAGATCGCAATACTATTGCAGTGGATTCATTTCCGCAGATGGAGCGAATTACCGAATGGGAACATCCCGATGTGAAAAACGGAAATAGCTACCGCATCGAAACATTGACTGATGATGATGAGATTGTTGCAACTGACTCAACTGGTATGATTTATTTCTTGCGCACGGTGATCGATACAGAGCTGGAAAGCGGGAGCAGCGATTTCTTTGCCGCCGGCAAAAGCTCCACGCCCGGACTTAGGCGATTTGAAAAGATCCTGCCGCGCAGGCAAGTGCTTTTAGCCGCTGCTAAAAGTGGGCGCTACCTGCTAATTCCCAGTTTCGATTTAACAAAAGCAATTGTCTGGTCATTTCCTGAATGCCAGAAAATAGCAACTATAGATGGTGAAGGAACAAGTGAAATAACTTTTTTGAGCGCCGCATTTAGCCGTGATGGACGGTTCTTGATAGCAACTGGGGTGAACGAGCTTCAAGTGAGAGAGCTACCTTATGCAACTATTAGCTTCTCGGTGAAGCTTGGATTAGGAAATGACTTACCGATTTTTACGGTCAGCTCCGATAGCAACTTATTAGCTATCTTGCCGCGCTCAAATCCAGCGCAGATAATGCTTTACTCTCTGCGTAGCGGTGAGCACTTGGACACTCTGCGCTTGCCTGATTTCTTTGCCAGATCACCGGTCCGAGAACTAAAATTCACTCCCGATAACGAGCATCTCTTATTGGTTGGTGTTGAGAATGTTTATTTAGCTAAGACAAGCGGGGCTGACTTCAACATGGAGAGGCAAGTAGTTCGTACGTGTGCAAGAAAACGCGTTCGTGCACTCAGTGAGGAAAACATTCTGGAACTTGATTCCTTATATAGAAGTTGCTGGATAAGCAGCCAAATGCGTCCCTGGATTGATATGATGATGTATCTGTACAATCGCCGCCGGGTTGTCGATATTGAACTCGAGAACAAATCTTCCGATGATGTAGAAGCTTACAATATCGAATTAAAGGACGCGCACTAGTTCGAAGGTCAAAGGTGCTAGGAGGTTGGAATGTCACATATCACAAGGGTGAAGACCAAGCTGGTTGACCTGGAAATGTTGCGTCTTGCTTTGAAAGATATCGCTTGTGTTTTTGAAGAAGGTGACGATCTGAAAATTCCTGAGCTTAATGGTCCGGTGATTATGAAACTGACTTTTGCTGGAATGAAGAGGCACGTTGCTTTAGTGGCGGATAAAGATGGGACTTTCTCTATCGTCGGCGACGCGACATTAATCGGGCAGCTTAAGCGTGATCAGAAGGTCGGGCGGCTCCTGCAGCGCTATGCATATCATAGTGTCAAGGGAACCTTGCTAAAGCAGGGTTTTCAACTCGATGAGGAATCCGTTGGCGCGCAAAGCGAAATACGACTGACTCTTCGAAGAACGAATTGATAGACCGCATCGAAATGCAATGGTTTTGTTAGGAGCAAACTTGTGGATATCGAAACTGTGAAAGTAGTGATTAACGCCGATGGTCAAGTCATGATTGAAGTGGATGGTGCTCATGGACCTGTCTGTTTACAAGTTACTGATGATATTGTAAAAATGCTGGGCGGTGATGTTTTGTCTCAACAATTGACAGCCGAATATTATGTGGAGCAGGCTGTCAGCGAACACATAAAGGTAACAGAGTAGTCTAGCGATGGGCTATCATTGTTTGGCCCGCGTTTGGGCGGACGGAATCACAGGCGAGACAGGAGCAATTGATGGCTAAGTTAGATTTCGGCGATGAGCTGGAGTTGCTTCTGCAAGCACGCTTTACTCTGGTGATCTTAGTCACGCAGGAAGAAGCTCGGGCTATGGAAACCGTAAAGAAAATGTGTGAGCGTTCCAAGCGCCAGCTAATTAGTTGGGACTTGGGAAAAGGTTTCCAGCTCATGACTGAAGGAAGTCTTTCGATGCCTCCTGCACCGTCTCCTATTGCCGCTCTTGAACAAATGGAAAAAACGGAACACGACGCCTTATTCATTTTGAAAGACTTCGATGATTGTTGGGGCAACGCACAAGTTAAGCGTCAATTGCGGAATTTGGCTCAGTCTTTTAAGCAGCGACGAAAATCGATTTTGGTTACGTCATGTTCGCACAAGGTTCCCGAGCAGCTCAAGGATGATTCCTTCATTGTTGAATTTCCTTTGCCGGAGGCAGAGGAGCTGGAGAAGGTACTGTCTCGGATCTTGCAGGTGCCCGGTGCCAAGGTACAACTCACGGCTTCCGGCAAGCAAAAGCTAATTCAAGCTGCACTTGGATTGAGTGCATCGCAAGCTTTGCGTGTTTTCTCAAAAGCGGTTGTTAAAGATGGAATGTTGGACGACCGGCATATCGATATGGTGACTGAAGAAAAACGCCAGGTAATTCGTGAAAGTCAGGCGCTCGAATTTTATCCGGTTACCGAAAAGGTGGATGATATCGGTGGATTAGACATCCTCAAAGAATGGCTGCGCCTGCGTCAGCGAGCTTTCACGCAAGCCGCTAAGGATTTTATGTTGCCTGCTCCGAAAGGAATTGCGCTTATCGGAATTCCTGGTACAGGAAAGAGTTTGACAGCCAAGATAATCGGATCTTATTGGCAGATGCCTGTGCTGCGACTTGATGCAGGGTCGTTGTTTGGCAGTTTGGTCGGTGAGTCTGAGGAACGCACGCGCAAGGCGTTGCTGCTTGCCGAGACTGTCGCTCCTTGTGTTCTGTGGGTAGATGAGGTAGAGAAGGCATTCTCTTTTGGTGATAATGATGGTGGAACCAGCCGGCGCGTTTTTGGTCAGATTTTGACATGGATGCAAGAGAAGCAAAAGCCTTGTTTTGTTGTTGCCACCGCTAATGATGTCAAAGCGTTGCCGCCGGAATTCATGCGCAGAGGCAGATTCGATGAGATCTTTTTCCTCGATTTGCCAACTCGCAAGGAGCGAAAAGAGATTCTTGCGGTTCACCTACGCAAGCGAAATCGCCTGCCGAAAGATTTCAATCTCGACCAATTGGCTGAGCAATGCAATGGCTTTGTTGGTGCAGAAATCGAACAAGCTGTGCTTGATGCTATGTATTTTGCCTTCGATGAAGACCGCGAATTCAGCACCGCGGACATCGAGAAGGCTATGCGCCGGCAGGTTCCCTTATCTGTATCTCAAGCCGATGTTGTAAATGAATTGCGAAAGATGTTGCTTGATGGCAAAGCTCAGTCAGCATCCTTCAAGGAGGCGAAAGATGCTGAGCAGTCATTTGTAGAGTTGGATTTGGAATTGCCTGTGCAAGAGCACAGATAGAGTTTTAAAAGATTCAGGCTATGGCGATTAGCCTAAAGACATTGCCTTTAATATCAAAAATAACCAATCCTTCGTGTCCGTAAAGCAGACCTTTAACAGCGCCGACTGGTTCATAACTGGACCATTCGGCATCCAGCACAGCCCTCTTCCATTCCTGCAAGGGGTGCCGCCTGTCTGCTTTAGATCTTTTACTTCTGCGCTGCCAGTTGTTTGATCTCCAAATTGTTCGGGTCGCCTTTGAATACGACGTACTCTGAAAATCCTTGCAAGAGAATTTGGTCAAGTTGCTTCTTCATATCCTTTTTACGAGCCTGAAGCGAAACTACATTTTGCCCGTCGCGCAATGAATTTGCTGCTTGCACAACTGTGATGCTGTCATCGCGATCAGGATCGTAGATAAAGGCAATCTTCTTGGCTGAAAATGGTGGCACAAAACCTTTCTCGGAAAGAATGTCCATCACGCGTTCGAATCCGATCGAGAATCCACAAGCGGGCACATCGTCACGCTTACTGAATTTACCGACCATCTTATCGTAGCGGCCACCTCCAGCTATGGAGCCGGAGTAACCCGGATATTTGATTTCGAAGATAGCGCCTGTGTAGTAACCCATACCGCGAACGAGCGAAGGGTCGAAGCGAATAGTGAACTTATCGCCTGCTATCGAACTTACTGCGCCAATGATCTTCTGTAAGCTTTCCATAAAATCGCCTGCCAGATCTTTAGGCAGGAGCGATGTAATTTCTTCAAAAGATGTTTGCCCTTTCTCTTGCGCTTGCACGTAGGTCTGAAGGAATTGCATCATTTTGTCGATTGCTTCGGGGCTGTGTTGTTCGGATTGGAGTTCTTCGCGAATCTTGCTCATGCCGATTTTGTCGAGCTTATCCAGAGTGTTGAAGACTAGCGACTGACGCTCCGGTGCAAAACCACAATGCGTCGCAAGTGCAGTGAGGAATCGACGATCGTTGATGTGGATGGCGAAGCTATTGAAGCCTAGAGCTTGAAGAGCATTAGTAGTTGCTTGAATCAGCTCTATTTCCGCAAACTCTGATTTGGTTCCGATGATGTCTATGTCGCACTGGGTGAACTGACGAAGCCTTCCCTTTTGCGGTGCTTCTGCTCTAAAAACTGAACCGATTTGAATAGCTTTAAGCGGTTTTGGAAGGGAATTCTCGTTTGCCGAGTAATAGCGAACCAACGGCACTGTCAGGTCGAAGCGCAGTCCCAAATCGCTTAGATCATTGCGGCTGAGTTCGTCCTTCTTCAATTCGGACTCTAGTTTTTCACCGCGCTTCAAAACTTCGTATATAAGTTGTAGATTCTCGCCTCCTTCACCGCCTCTGAGCAAATGAATGTGTTCCATAACTGGCGTTTCTATTCTCGTGAATCCAAAAAGCCCATAATTTTGCAAGATTATGGAGCTTGCCCAATCGCGCAGAGCCACCTGCGCCGGCAATAAATCGCGCATTCCGCGAGGAGGAGTGATGGTAATGGTATCGGTCGTAGTCATTGGTGCGCCTTCGTTTTCACTAGTTTGTCTATTCTACGCGGAAGGTCCTATCTAACAGCCAAATGAGGCCGGATGTAAATCTATCTCTTTGCAATTGGGTGCCAAGAGCTACCGTTATTAGCCTTTCGGTTATACAATGGTAATATTCTAGCTATCTTGGTAACCTTGGTGGTTTTCATGAGCACGATTTTGCGCCGTTTGTTTGCCTGTTTGCTATCTGCTTCTGCCATTCTGGGTGTCGTTGTCTGCAACGATGCTGAAGCTAAATCAAGCAAACGGGGCTCAAAGTATAGAAACTCGGCTTTCCTGGTGCCGCCACCGCCTCCAACCGCAGTATCACCTTTGGTGCTGGCCTCCTATCCGTCCGGTATGGGCGGAATGCAACAACAGCTTCGGTTCATCCCAAGTAAGCCGCGCAAGACCAGCGAGACCATGCGATTGACTTGCGTTATGGATGATACAGCCTTCTTTAAGATCAACGCCGATGAAGCTGTAGCGATGAAAGAAGGCATGTCATATCAGAATGTCAAACTCGCTCAAATCAGCCCTGACTCGGTCATCCTTGTCGAGAAGGGCAAACAAATCACGATGCACCTGCGCTAGGACCGTAAGGGGGTATACCAGCTAATCTCATCCGTCGTCTCTGGCAGCGCTGTTGGTTACAATAGCCAAAAAGTACCGGCTATTTTTCTGTGATCTCTAAGACGATATCGCTTAAGAGCGCAGTCGCGGATCGAGACCTGTGATCTCTAAGGCGATATCGCTTAAGAGCGCAGTTTCGGATCGAGACCTGTGATCTCTAAGACGATATCGCTTAAGACGCAGTTTCGGATCGGGACCTGTGATCTCTAAAACGATATCGCTTAAGAGCGCAGTTTCGGATCGGACCTGTGATCTCTAAAACGATATCGCTTAAGAGCGCAGCTCATGGATCGAGATCTGTGATCTCTGATGCCAAAATCTATAGATTGGATCTGCGCCGCATATTGCTTACGCATCTCTATGCAACACCTTTTTAATTCAGGTTATGCAGAGCTTGACTTCAGGGGGTAAATTGCAAAGACGGAGTTAGCTGTGACAGGCAACTTCGGAGGTTAAAGAAAAGAACTGTCTTGATCAGGCTGTAGCTTTTTCTATGGTAACCAAAGACGTGCGGTTTTCTTGCTTAAGTACTTTTCTTTGGCGGCAGGTATGCACGGTAATATTCTACCTGCGGATAGCGATCGTAAAAGCGGGTTTGTGCTGACTGCTTTATCCACTTTCCGCCATTATTGTGGTAGGTTTGCTGGACGCCTTTTTCGTCGCGTCCGACAATTCCCATATGCCGGCTTGTGCTGTTTGGACTTTTTCCGACGATGATGTCGCCTTCGCGGACTTCACTAGGATCAATTCTTTTTAGTAAGTTATCTGCACTCATGACGCCAATCAAGTCATCCATATTGACTTGATAATACTTGCGGTGACTGGCATCGCGTGGATTGCTAATGCTTCCTTCGATTTCCATTGCGCGGCGAAAGCGATCGGAAAATGAGGAGACGCAACCTAGCTCTGGACTGGATTGTGGAAGTCCGCGTATGTATGTCGGAAGTTTCCATATCGACTTATTCTCGGCTTCGGTTGCGGCTTTGAATAATGCGGTGTTTGCTTCTCTTAGTTCTTCTGGTTTGGGCTCTTTTTCGGCTTTATCGATGAGCTTGCGCGGAGTCAGCTTCTGTTCGGCGGCTTCAGTGCTTGCTTTGGCAGCTGTGTTGCCTGTGTCGATTGGAGTCTTTGCGCCCCTCTCATCTACAATTTCGAGCGACGGAGCCTGGGAGTTCTTCGTTGATTCCGGAGCTTTTGCAGTATCAGGCTTAGCTTGCCAGAGACTGGCGCTCAATTCCTCTGGCGCGCGCTCCATCGATGAGTCCTTTTCTTTGACCGCGGCTTGGACTTCTTGTTCCGGCTCGTTTTTATCTAAAGGCATGTGCTGGACTGCTCTTCCCGTCTATCCCCTTACGCTAACAAACCAGCGCCCCTAAGGATATGTAGATATACACAGTAAATGGCTAAATTGACCGCTGGGTGGACGAATTAAGTCATTTTTTTCTGGTGATTGCATACGCGAAATAGCGTATTTTTGACGAATCTATTTTGCGGCTATTACTTCAGATGGCTTGGACAGCCCCGTTTCACCAACTGAACGGATTTGGAAATAGTATGGTGAGTCAACATTCAATGCATGGGAATTATAGTGGTCGGCGTCATGCACCAACAAAGAGCTGTAGAGCTTATCTGGAGCGACGCCATAGAGAATTTCGTATGCGTATGCGCCGCTGACAGGTTTCCATCGCAGTGTTACATCGCGCCTATCCTTTTCCGAGCGCTGAGCGGAAAAGATTTCGGGCTTCTCTGGTGGGGTCCCTTGCGCAGTTCCAAAAATCCTGAGATCTCCAAGCGCAAAATTGCCCGTAGGCATTTCCACATTCTCGATCTTGATATATCGGGACTTCAGCGGCGCTGAAAGTTCGATGTAATCATGAGGAATGTCTTTAGTGTTCGCGCTCTTGTCAACGAGCAGATTCCAATGCTCTCCATCTAGTGAGTCAAAGATTTTGTAGCGATGGTGAATGCCGCTTGCCTTGCCATAAAGCGTGGCTTCATCGTCGGCATAATTGACCTGAATGGCACGGACATCCTTGGCTGCTCCCAAATCTACTGATAGCCATTGTCCCGGCTTGCCATCTTTGGCTGCCCAGTAGGTTTTGATATCTTCATCGAACGCTAAGGATGGGTCGTTGTTCTCTCTTGATGATGAAGCCTTCCCGCTCTTTTTGTAAGAGAGCAGCATCCAGCTCGAAAATTGTGAGTGCGGATCGTTCTTCGCATTAGGTAAATGGTGTGGATAGTCACCAAATGCGGTATCGCAGAAGAGAACGCCATCCTTGTCAATCCCGGATGGGTATAGTCCGAGTCGGCGTTCAAATTTGTGCTTGACAGCGATCACGTTGGTGGCAATGTGCCAAACGTTTCCGTATTTATCTTCGAACGTGCTTCCATGTCCTGCACCTCTGGCAAAGCCTGTCGGCTTGAATGCAAATGGGTTATGCGCCTGATACTTAAATGGACCCATTGCTTTGTCCGAGACGTAAACACCATCGCCGTAAACGTTAAATTCTGAGCCTGGTGCGCCGTACTGAAGGTAATATTTGCCATTGAACTTATTCATCCAGGCGCCTTCGATGAATGGATCCATTGTGCCATTCTGGTTATCTTCGCCAAACTGTTCCCAACCGTGAATCTTCGGTTCAAGCTTCATAAGCTCGATGGGCTTGTTTATTGGCTTGTAACCATTCTTTGGATCCAGTTGAGCTGCGTAGAGTGGATAAAAATTACTAGAGCCCCAGTAAATATACAGCTTGCCATCGGTATCCTCAAAAAGCGATGGGTCCCAAGTTGTAACGGGAAATGCATCAGTTGCTTCTGTCCATTTGCCTTTTTGAGGCTTCGTGCTCTGATAAAGAGGCATCTTAACGCCGTCGGAAAAACAGGGAAGGAACAGGATTCCATCTTTGGCTGGCCATGCTGCCGGTGCGCATACCTGGTCGTTGTTTGCATTGACTTTAAACAAGTGAGGTACAAAGTTCCACTTCCCGAGATCATCCGACCACCAATATCCATATTGATTCGTTGAAAACAGATAGTATTTGCCCTCGTACATGATGCACACTGGGTCGGCTGTCGAGCGGTGGCAATTATTCTCTGAATAATCCATTTTTGGAGTGAAAGCATAGTCAAGATTTAGGGGGTTGCAATAGGTCTTTGGTTCCTTCAGGACCTCTGGGCGACCAGCTTTTGCAGTGCTTGCTGAGCAGATCGTTTGACTGATCAAAAAAGATAGCGCTATTGCAAGGCAAATGAAAGGACACGCAATGGAAGCCATGAGCAAACCCCTAATACACGGAAGCCTCAATCCTAGCAGACGTTTCGGATGCATGCACATGAGCTGTGGAGAATTGTGCAGTCAAATTCGTGAGCTTCTTCAGTATGCTCTCATCGGAACAACCCTAAATTAGTAGCAGGTTGGTAAAGAACTCAGCTTCATTGAATGGCTGCTGTTGTTCTATGGCATTTGTTTTGGAGAACTATGATGAGATCTCCGTGTCCCCATGAAATTTTGTGTGAGCTTCAATATCTCTCACCGAAAAAATTTGCTCCTGCCATCATTCCATTTTGTCAAACTTGAAGTCCGTAAATAATGATCTTGCGATGGACTTCGGCCCACATAGCTGCGGTCAACAGTGGGATCAACCTCAGAGATACCCAACACAGATAAGCAGAACTACCAGCTCCGATGAGGCTCCCAGAGTGGCTGATCTCGTTCTGTTGCACAGCAGTTTTGGACCTTGCAAAGAGCGAACTACATTTGCAAATAATATGCGCCGCCAAATTCAAGTTGGGATGGTTCACCTGAACGATCTTATGGACAGAATAAACTGCGAATTTGCACTACGCCGTTCCGATTTGCTTTTGTCCGTCCGAACAGCCAGTATTAAAGTAGGTATGGAAATTGGAGCGGGCCGCAAGCTAGGCGTGCCGGTTAGATCCATCGAATTTATTTTGCTTGATCAACAAGGTGCCACGATTGATTCTGTTCAGGTAAGTGGACCCGCGGTATGCTGATAGAAATTCTGATCAATTGCTTAAACTTTGGACCTGTTGGGCTTCAGGCAGGCAGTATTCCAGAATCTTGGTTATTATCAAAAATGAATGCTGCATTGCCTGCAGCAAGCTAACAGACCTGTTCTTGGGTCCCTGTTTATAATTTATCAGCGGTCTGGACCGCAACGAAAATGAATATGATTGAAATGCAAGTGGCAGGTTTGTTTGTCGATGCATCAAGTGGAGTACCGATCGTGGTTCTCAACAACGACGAAACTCAGTTGGTACTTCCGATCTGGGTAGGTGTGGCTGAGGCCCGCGCTATAAGTTTGGCGGTGAACAATATGGAGCCAACAAGACCGCTCACGCATGACCTCTACCTTTCTACGATTGAACAGTTGGGCTATTCGCTGCAAGAGGCGAGAATTAACGGTCTGCAGTCAGACGCGTACACTGCTTGTCTGGTGTTACAGGCCAAAGGCTTTGGTTCTTCAACTATTGAAGTCGATTCCAGACCCTCCGATGCCATTGCGCTGGCTACCGCCTGTGGCGCCAAGGTTTTTGTCTCAATGGATATTCTCAATAAGATGGGAATCAAGCAGTCCAATATAAAAGTAAAGGCTGGCATGGAAAATATGAGAGGTTTCCTTGAGAAGGCATACGAGAATTCAGATATTCCAGTGCCGCCAAAAGACGACGAATTCAGAAATTTTCTGAAGGATTTAAAGGCGTCAGACTTTAAGCTTCCTGATGGTGATGATGACTCCGCTAACCTTTAGGCTTGCAATTGAATTTGCACCATCGCTCTGTTCATGCTGTTCGTGTAACTCCGAAAATGATGATTCGAGATGGTATTCTGTTAGCTCATCCGGCGGCATTTATTCGGCAATGAGCTGAAGATGCTGCTTTGCCGTTTATTCAGGAGATAAAAGCAATGGAGTACAGACAGCTTGGTGCGTCCGGACTAAAAGTTCCGGTCCTAAGTTTCGGAACGGGTACCTTTGGCGGTGTCACCGAATTGTTCAAAGCCTGGGGCGATACTGATGTAAAAGAAGCTACCAGGCTGGTAGATGTTTGTTTGGACGCCGGCGTGAATCTCTTTGACACAGCAAATATATATTCGCGTGGTGCCTCAGAGGAAATCTTAGGAAAGGCTCTGAAGGGGCGACGTGATAAGGTCCTTGTTTCCACCAAAGCAACGTTCAAGATGGGACCTGGTCCCAATGATCTTGGTTCTTCACGCCATCACTTGACCAAGGCTTGTGAGGATAGTCTTCGCCGCCTGGAAACGGACTACATTGATATTTACCATCTGCATGGGTTTGATGCTCTTACGCCGATTGAAGAGGTGCTCAGCACTCTCGACGGGTTGGTAAAGAGCGGCAAAATCCGCTATATCGCTTGCTCAAATTTCTCCGGTTGGCATCTAATGAAATCTCTCGATGTTTCCGCGCGTTATGGCTGGGCTCGCTATGTAGCACAGCAGTCCTATTATTCTTTAATAGGGCGTGAATTCGAATGGGAGTTGATGCCTTTGGGAATCGATCAGAAGGTCGGCACCATGGTTTGGAGTCCGCTAGGTTGGGGACGGTTGACCGGAAAAATCCGTCGTGGGCAGGAGCTTCCAGAACAAAGTCGTTTGCATAAGTCTGCTGAATATGGTCCTCCGGTGCCGGATGAATATCTCTATCGCGTTGTCGATGCGTTAGACGTCATTGCTACAGAAACCGGCCGGTCCGTGCCTCAGATTGCCCTTAATTGGTTGATGCAGAGACCGACTGTCTCAAGCATTATTATCGGTGCGCGAAATGAAGAGCAATTGCTCCAGAATCTCAAAGCCGTTGAGTTTAGTTTGAACCAGGAACAGATCGCGCTTCTGGATCAGGCCAGTGCTCAAACGAAAATTTACCCCTACTGGCATCAAGAGCAATTCGTTGAGCGTAATCCTTTGCCGGTTTGAGGACAGGACGTAGATGCATAAACTAAACTATTAGGCATCTGGATGTCCGATTTGGTATGGCTGCATCCCACCGGTTGCTCTGATCTTTAAAGCGATATCGCCTTAAAGATCAGAATTTGCCCCTCTGGGGTGGGTCGCTGTCGTCAAGTGTTGTGAGCAAATTGATTTCGTGATCTTTAAAACGATATCGCTTTAAAGATCACGAAAGATTGCCGCCCTGTCAAGAAATGCTGGGACCAAGATGAAATGCCTAAATCGAACAATGTCTTCTTTCGGCGGCTTCCTTTCAACGGTATTCTCTTAATCGTTTACAGACAGAACCAAGTTAGGTGTAGGAATATGGTGGTCTGCTCTTATAGGTACGATAGCTGTTCCCACCGTGAAGAATTCGATCACGTGTGAACTCCATCCATAATTGCCTTCGTAGATATCCACGCCGACGATTCCTTCCGCGTCTAGAGCTTCTGCTTCAGTTTGCATTCTTTCCATTGCCAATTCGCGGGCATCGTAAAGGGCTTGCGTGAAGTTCGTCATTTCAACGTTTTGCCCAACCGACTTAAACCATTGTCCGAATGATTGGTGGGCTACGTGATAGACGCAGTTGCCCATTACCATCCCGACAGGACGGTAACCAGAGCGAAGCAGAGTCCAAAAATCTTGTCCTGATAGATCGCTTGTGAAAGGCATTCCATTTGCACAACGATAAGAATGATCACCTGACCTGTGGCGAACAGCAGTTCCGATTGCCACGAATTCTGCCAGGTCGGAGTTCCAGCTCATGTGTTTCACTTTCAAACGAACGCCGACAACTCCGTCTGCATTTAACTCTTGTGCTTCTTCTTCCATGCGCGTCATGGCTAGTTCTCGTGCATGATAAAGCGCTTGGGTGAGCACTCCCATTTCTTCGTTCTTTGTCCAGCGTGCCTGCTGAAATCCGATATGATAAATGGAGGTGCCAACTACGAGTCCTACTGGATCAAATCCCGCTTCCTTAACCAGCAAGAATTCGTTCACCGAAAGGTCGCTGGTAAAAAGCGCCTTGTGACCACCTTTGCCTTGCATCCATTCAAGGCGCTCTTTAGCGTGCCCTGGAAGATCGTCTCCGCTATTTTTCTTGGGTAAACTCGGTGGTTGTGGTGGCATTTTTTACTCTCCTATGCTCAATCCAAATTCGAATCGATCACTCGACTCGTCACTCTCCGTCATAAAATTTGTCGTAGTACTCCCAGTCGGTATCGTCTGTGGAGCCGAGCCGGCCATAAGTCTTGCTTGATAGGTTCAGGCAAAGTAACGGTGCTGGATGCTTTTGCTCCATTTCCGGATGTGCTGAAACTGCTGTCCCTAGAATTACGTAGTTCAAGAGAATGTCGTAATAACTGGTGTCATTGATTTCGTACTCGATGGTCTCTTGTCCTGGATCGATGATTACACCGACAGCTCCGTCGGCTTTATGCAGCGCCAGATCTTCTCGTAGGCGTAGGTCTGCAAGCCGAGCTGCGGATCGATAACCATCTGTAAAAGTTGGCAGCTCTTGATTCGGTGAAAACCAACCGTAGATCGCCCGACGTGTATTCCAATCCATATGGAGGTAATAAGCGCAGGCCCCCATCACAATTCCTTCCGGACGATAGCCTGCGCGGTAAAGTTGCCAGAATTCCTGTCCATTTAAAGTGCTTGTGAAAGCTGGTGTTCCTGGTTTCCATCCCGGGAGGCGAACTGCGGTACCAAATGCGGTGAACTCAGTCAGATTGTCTGCCCAGGAATGTCTCTTCATATTGATGCGGACGCCAATGACACCACTTGCTCCCATCAGTTCTGCTTCTTGTCTCATCCGTTCGACTGCTGCAAAACGCGCATTCGTTAGAGCTTTGCTGACTTCTGTAATTTCGCCTGTGGAGTTTCTGTATCTATTGAAGAATCCCCAGAAGCCGACTTTGTAAAAAGCCGTGCCCATAACTTGACCGACAGTTTGGATGCCGGCTTCTCTGACAAGAAGGTACTCGCGCGTCGTCAGATCTGATGAAAAGAAATTCTTTCCGCGCGCGTTCTCTCGCAGAATGCGTTCCTTGGCAATCGGCGGTATTTCTCCCCGATTTAAGGCATCGATCGCTTCTTGTTGGCGAAGCTTCTGTTCTTTTTCTTCTTCACTTTCTTTGCGGAAAAGCCACATTGTATTTATCCCGAAATGAATTTACGAATTGCGTCCTGCATTTTTGTGCTTTTTTTGGACATGGAAGAAACTTCTTGGATGATCGCTTTTATGCATTCCTCGAGCTCAATCTCATTTGATTTGAGTGCGATGCCTCGTACTATTTTTAGGGCGCGTGCCTCATAGTTAGAGCTGGAACGCGATTTCGTGATTTGATAATGCGTTTCGTCAAACTTGACCAGCATATCTTCAATCGGCTTTTCTTTGGAAAGAAACCAACCACCGCGGGAAATCGTGACCCGATCAGGCATGGCAGTTTGAAGCATGGTTGCCAACGATTCAACCATTGTCTTCGACTCTCTTTGATTGATTTGCAGACTTGCCGCTAATGTTTGGAAGGTCAGCGGATCGTCCAAATCCAAGTCGTCTTCCATGCGATTCCTTGAAGATGTAAGCAAAGCTGTTTTTCTTTTAGGCGCTCATGCTATCACGTTTTGCAGTGACTTTAGTTAGATCTGGCTGTTGACAATATTCTTGAATTCTCAGGTCTGTGCCGATTCGGCGACATGGGGAATCTTTTGCTCTGTCGTTGTCACTCGATCTGGTTTCTTGCCTTGCAAAGGAGTCGTGAGTTTCTCGAAGCAAACATACAAAATAGGCAACAAAATAAGCGTCAGTATGCTGGAGCTTATGAGACCACCAATTATTACAGTGGCAAGGGGACGCTGTATTTCTGAGCCTGATAAGTTTGATACTGCCATTGGTACGAAACCGAGGCAGGCTACTAAGGCTGTCATGAGAACTGGCCGCAATCTGTTCAGTGCTCCTTTCATTGCAGCTTCCTCGACGCTATGTGTTTTTCGTAGCAAGTTAATGTGGCTGACCATCACAACTCCGTTTAATAGAGCTACTCCGGACAGCGCTATAAGTCCGATTCCGGCTGAGATAGAAAACGGCATCTGCTGAACAGCCAGGGCGAAAATTCCTCCGACAAGGGCGAACGGTATTCCTGTGAAGATTAGAAGAGCCTGACTGCTGGAGCCAAAGCTCATGTATAAGAGCACAAATATAAGTGCCAGCGCGACAGGCAACACAGTTGCGAGGGATTGGATAGCCGAGTTCATGTTCTCGAACTGTCCGCCCCAGCTCAGTGAATAGCCCGCAGGTAATTTGAGTCCACGATCTATTTTGCTTTGCGCATCAGCGACAAAACTGCCGAGATCTCTTCCGCGGATGTTTAGTTCAACTACTATCCTTCTTTTTCCGTTCTCGTGTGAAATCTGTGAGGGACCGGCTAGAAGTTTTATTGATGCTACGCTTGCAAGTGGCACCCGCACATCATTTTTCGTGGAAACAAAAAGCTTCTTAAGCGATTCATCATCTAATTTTTCTTTGTCTGCCAATTTGACGATCATGTCGAAGCGCTTTTCGCCTTGATAAATTTGACCAGCAGGTTTGCCTACTACGATTGCTTGAACGACGTCGTTAACCTCATCCACGTTCATCCCTCGGCGTGCGATAGCATCGCGATCCGGTAACACAAGTAATTGAGGCAGTCCATCTGTTTGTTCGATTTTGATGTCTTCTGCTCCAGGTATAGTCTCGACAGTATTTTTGATTTTGCTCGCTAAACTCTTTAGATTATCGAGATCGTCTCCAAATATTTTTATAGCCAGATCTGATTTAACGCCTGCTATAAGCTCGGCAGTGCGAAGCTCCACTGGTTGGCTGAAGCTGAATGCTGCTTGCGGTACTTCGGCTTGTAATTTCCGAGACATCGCTTCGATGAAGGCATCGCGTGATTGACGCTGCGGCAACTTTGCATTGGTCTTCAAACTCAGGTACATATCGACAGTATCTACGCCCATCGGATCCGTCGCTACTTCAGCCCGTCCTATTTTTGAAATGACGCGGTCAACTTCCGGAAATGATTTTATGACTTGCTCGGCTGCTTTTGTGGATGCGATGGATTGAGTTAATGAAACGCTGGGCAACTGTTGCATTTGAATGGCAAGTGCTCCTTCGTCCAGCTTCGGTATGAATTCCGAACCGAGCATTGGGAAGGTGATTAGACTGAGGATGAGAAGGACCACGGCGACGGAGATTGTTTGACCGCGATTCAAGTTTACTATTTGCAGAATTCTTCTGTAAAATCCCTGCACTAACTTTTCCAGTGGGCTTTCCTTCTCGCTTACTGATCCTGGCAAAACAATGCTGAGCAGGACAGGAATGTATGTCAAGGAAAGTATTAGGGATCCTATCAGGGCAAACACGATTGTCATGCACATGGGCTTAAACAGCTTTCCTTCTATGCCTCCTAATGCAAGTAAAGGCAGATAGACAATGGTTATGATTGCTACAGCGAAGGTTACTGGGCGGCCAACTTCCACGCACGCCTTTTCGATAGTGACTTGTGGATCCTCATCAGATCCCCTTCCTTTTGCCTGAGAGAGTTTGCGAACCGCATTCTCTACCATAACGACGGCGCCGTCTACGATTAGACCGAAATCCAAAGCACCTAAGCTGACCAGATTTCCTGAAATATTGAATGCGTTCATGCCGAGGGCTGCGAAGAACATGGAAAGTGGAATTATGCTTGCCACTAACACTGCAGCTCTCCAATTGCCAAGTAGTATTAGCAACACAACAACTACCAGAATTGCTCCTTCAGCTAAATTGGATTGAACTGTGTGTATCGTTCTGTCGATAAGCTCAGAGCGATCGTAGAATGGTACGAGCTTGACGTTGGGAGGCAGCGAGCGGTTCACCTGCTCGATTCTTTGCTTGACGTTGTTAATCACGGCTCGCGAGTTCTGCCCTTTGAGCATCATCACTATGCCGGCTACTGTTTCACCTTTGCCGTCTGTCAGAACCGCTCCTTGCCGCAATTCGGAGGCACACACGACTTCGCCGATGTCTTTCACAAAAACAGGTGTTCCATCTTTTCCTGTTCTTACGACGATTTTTCCAATTTGATCTGTATTTTCTGCAAGACCGATGCCACGCAGAACATATTGCTCACCCTGATGTTCAATATATCCGCCACCGACATTTTCATTGTTGGAAGTTACAGCTCTTAAAACATCCTGCAAACTCAAACCATATTCAACGAGTTTGTTGCTGTCGAGTTTTACTTGAAATTGCATTTTGAGTCCGCCATAACTATTCACTTCCGCCACACCCGGCGCTGTTACGAGTTGCTTCCTCAAATCCCAATCTTGAAGTGTTCGCAATGCCATTTGATCGATTTGGCCATCTGTGGACTTGAGTTCGTATTGAAAAATTTCGCCCAGACCAGTTGAGATAGGTCCAAGTTGTGGAGCATCAATCGAAGATGGGATTCGGTCACGAATCTGCAAGAGACGCTCAAGAACAAGTTGACGGTCGAAAAATATATCAGTCGAATCATCGAACACGACAGTTACCACGGATAGTCCGAATTTACTGGTTGAACGTATCTGCTTTACGCCAGGCAAGCCACTCAAGCCGATTTCAATAGGGGTACTAACTTGTCTTTCAATATCTAGTGGTGATAAAGCTTGCGCGCTAGTAAGAACTTGGACCTGAACATTTGTTATGTCAGGCACCGCATCAATTGGCAATTGCACCAGACCGAGCGTTCCGAAAGCGACTAAACAAACAGTCAGAAAAATGATCAAAGATTTTTGGCGAAGCGAAAACTTTATGATCGAATCTATCATCAGCCCGCTCCTCCGAATTGGTCTCTGAGAATTGTGGACTTCAATAGAAATGATCCGTTTGTGACGATTTGATCTCCGACCTTGATTCCGGATTTAATCGGAATCAGATTGCCTATGCGGGCGCCGATTTCGACTGGCTGCCGCTTGAAATTACCGGGACTTTTTTCTACAAAAACATTCTTGACGCCGTTTATGTCCTGAACCGCTGATTCGGGAACTAACAGTTCTGTTTGCGATGCGTTGTTCATTTTGAACTCAAGTTCGGCGAATGAACCAATTGAAATTTCCAGTCCGGGATTTCTTATTTCGATGCGCACCCGCGTTGTACGCGTATCTTCACTGATGCGCGGATCAATGTAGTTAACTGTTCCTGCAAAGGGTTTTGTCTTGCCATTAATAGATACAGTTACGGGCATATCCAGCTTTACGTTTTTGACCTGTGCCTCAGGCACACTGGCTATAACCCAGAGCGTGCTGGTATCGGCCAGTGTTAAAAGCGCTTTTCCAAGTTCGGTGCCAGAACCTGGATTGACGAATCTTTCGATGATAGACCCTGCGATTGGTGCACGAAGTTCTATTCGCGAAATGTCGTGAGTCTGCTGGTCGGCCAGTGATTCCACTTTTGCATCAAGCGATCGAAGACCATCACGTAAATGCTCGATTTCCGTGTTATCCGTATTCAGTTCGGCTTGAGCCCTGCCAATTTCACTGTTGAGTGAAATGTTCTTTTGGAATTCGTATTCTGCTTGCGCCTGCTTCCAATCGGACTCGGCTGCGATGAGGTCTTTCCCTGCCAATAAACCTTCGGAGCAGAGTTGCTTATTTCTTGAAAGTGTTGCTTCCGTTTCATCTAGTTTCGCTTTCGCTTTTAAGATATTGACCTGGTTGGCAGCCGCTTTTACTCGATGGAGTTCGCCATTTGCTAATTGCGCCTTGCTTTCTGCCTCATGTAACTTCCCGTGAAGTTCCGCTACTTGTGGGCTTTCAACAACAACAAGCAGGTCTCCCTTTTTTACACGCTCTCCGGTTGATACCAATACCTCACTAACTCTGCCGGTTGCCAATGCTGTAATTTGCTGTATGTTCTTGGGGTCTGATTCTACGCTTCCAAGGGCGCTAAAGGAATCGCTGGGCTGCTGCCGACGCACCTTGTACAACTTCATATCGTGCAAAGGACTAGCGCCAGCCGCCAATTCGATCGTTGAGGCTTCGTCCTTTTCTGACCGTTTGCATATGTTGGACTTCTTTGTTTCACTCATTCGATTCCAAAGGAAGAGACAAGACAAGGTCGCTATAAGTATTAACACGTATGCAATTGTCCAGCTAACGAGCCGTTGTCTTCTCGACGTTTCTTGCGTTGCCCCAACTTTGGATGGGCTGTTGGAGGCTATTATTGGTTGAGCACTTTCGCATCCTGATAACATGTTTGTCCTACTTATTGAAAATGATTATCGTTGGAATGCCGCTTTGGAAACCTATATCCGCATTCTAGAAACTCGTTGTGAGGGAACTGTGAATTGTCGATGTGTTGAAAACCGCATTCTAAGCGCTTTTTTCTGGCACATTGAGATGAAAACCATAACCAATGTCGCTCCTCAACAAGCTTATTCGTGGATGATGATCTCTAAAGCGATATCGTTTTAAAGATCATCATCCAATCGCCGGATGACAAGATTGAAAACTAATCTGAAAAATTGAACTTTTTTGACACTACTTACGTTTAAAGGATAGTACCTACGGATTATCACAATGAATTTCAGATCTGAGACTCATACTTTTTCGTCCGACGATTGGATTTTAGTCCAGGAGTATCTCAAGACATTTGATTCTCCTGAAAAACGCACGTTAGCGTTGATTCGACTTCTTGATCATAATGGGTGCATCTTCTGTGGCGAGGCAAACGTGCGTGTTATGAAAAACAAACGTTCAGTTTGGTGCACTCGGTGTCGCAAGCGCACCTGGCTCACAAATGGAACATTTTTTGAGAATATGCGACGCCTTGATGTGGCTCATGGAATATTAACTCTGTTGGAACGTGGTGTTGATCTCTGTGCGCATCAAGCTTCCGTTCTATTTGAATGTGCTTATGACACGGCATGGACTTTCTTCCTTAAGATAGAAACGATAATTGCGGAGAAAATACCCAAAGCTGAAGGACTTTTGGAGTGTTTATCCTTGGTATTCACCTCAATATTCACAAGGCGAAGTAACCAGACCCCTGCAAACGCTCATCCCAGAGACGAGCAGAAGTCATATGAAAAAGAATTCAGAGCTGAGGATGGCAGTTCATCTCAAAAATCTAGCTATTCCCAAACCAGCACTGAGGAAGGTACTAAAAATCAAAGTGATGGATCCATACTGTCTAAATCCCCACTTCTAGAGCTGATCGTTGATCATCCGATAGATTTTGATACGCTGCTTGAAAAATCGAAAATGTCGTTTTCGAATCTCTCTATGGAGCTCTTCGAATTGCAGTCGGCTAAATTGATTGTTCGCCAGCCGGGCGAAAGATATGTCCGTGCCACCACTGCAACTGATCCGCAGGGACCTATGCAGCACATTACTTCAATTCAGATAATTGAAGATGGCTCTGCTGCCGCATCGGACAGCTACTTTATCAATCATGCATTACATTACATACAGTCTTTGAGCCAGGGCATTAGTCGGAAATATCTCCAGCTAACTTTATGTTTGCACTGGTTCCAATTTGACAAGCTGCGGTGGACACCAGGTGAATTGATTTATGCCTGCAAGCTACATCGGGCAATAACAAAGAAAGAAATTAAATCATCTGTGACACCGCTAAAGATTCGCATGTTTAAAGTAATGGAAGAGCAGAAGGCTTGCTAGCAAATTCCTGGCGACTGCGTCGTGATATGCTCTGTAGATCCACGTCGCGCCTGTTGACTAGGTTTCGGTTGGCACGTATTTGCATTTCTGTGTAATCCAACTGATATTATTGCGTCTGATCTCTTAAGCGATATCGCCATAGAGCACAAGCTGCAGCATAGCTCGTTTTAGGAATTCAAGGAACAGCTGGATTTATGTACACTAAACGAATCATCGAGTTTGAAATCATTTGGTACTTCTCGTGGAGACCAGTGCTCTACATCCTCGGATTAAGTTGTGCCGTCTACCTGATTCATCATTACCTGCACTGGCACAAAATGATATTGCCATTCTTGCCTATAGCGACTGTAGGTACAGCGGTGGCATTCTATGTTGGTTTCAAGAATAACTCCTCGTATGACAGGCTATGGGAATCGCGAAAGATTTGGGGTGAGGTCACAAACATCAGCCGCTCGATGTCTGCTTATTTGATTGCCGCTATGCGTAACCGTCCTGAATGTCGTGATGCACTCAGTCAATTTATTTACCGCCATCTTGCGTTCATCAACATGCTTAGATTGCAGCTTCGCCGGCGCAATGTATGGGATGACTCGAATGATTACACACGCATGTCTAGAGAATGTTTTACAAACAGACCCTATGAAGAGGAGAGTGTGGAGCTCATGAAGAAGCTTTGTTCTAACGAGGAGTTAGAGCTTCTCCAAAAGCCCAATGTTGCATCCGCTCTGATCAAACGACAGTTTGAAGAGTTAATTCGCTTCAAGGATAATGGATGGATTGATGCCTTTGAGCACTCGGACTTGCTTCGTTTCTGCAGTGATTTTTGCAATCATCAAGGTAAAGCTGAACGAATTAAAACGTTTCCCTTCCCCCGTCAGTATGCCTTCTTCAGCACGGTTTTTGTCTATATCTTTGTCACACTTCTGCCCTTTGGATTGATTGGTGAGTTCGGCAAGATAAGCGAGAATCATGAATGGTTAGTGATTCCATTTACGCTGCTGATTTCTTGGGTTTTTATCACCATGGAGAAAGTTGGCGATTCCAGCGAGAATCCATTTGAAGGAAGCATGAACGATGTTCCAATGAGCACGATCTGTCGTAACATCGAGATTGATCTTCGTTCGATGTTGGATGAAAGCGAACTGCCAGAGCCGCTTCAAGCTGTGGATTACATTTTGATGTAGTCCCCAGATATTCCAAGCTGCGTAGTGTGCGAAATTGCCTTCAGCACGAGCCACATCGCTTGTTTGTCTATTCTTGAAGCGCTGTGAATCAGCCCGCTTCGCTTCGAGATGCAGGCTGGATAAACACGCGCTCCTAAGGTCCTTAAATCCGTCGGACTGGATTGCTCCCTGCAGGCGCTTAGAATTCGGCGACTAGTCCGAACGAAGCGATAAGCAATATGCATGCAAAGTAGAAAATGAAGAACCAGGTCCATCGACCTATCATCTGCATTTCACTTGGTCCAGTTGGTTTTTTGTCAGCTGCCATAATCCATTCTCTCTTGCGAAAAATTTCTACTTGCTCTCTGCAACAGGCAGATTGCTAACGACGTCCTTGAATTCTTTTACTTCCGAAAGCAATCGTTGCGGTTGTACTCTCGAGAGCCATAGTCCGATCACTCGTCTGCGATCTGTTGCTTTCTTCAAACCTGGCGGTCTTTCACCAAGAAGGCGCTCGCGAATCATTTTGTTGCCTTCGCGGTAGTAACAGTCACCGATCTGGCAACCTGTCACGACGACACCATCGGCACCATTCTTCAACGCAGCTTCAATCATTAGTGGCTGAATCATCCCTGAGCAGGGAAATTTCACAACATAACATCCGGGAACGTCTTTGAACTGACTGGTCGTGTTATCGACCAATCCGTCGAGATCGCAAGAGCGTTCACATATGAGTGTCATTATCTTAGTCATTTTTGACTTCCTTAGTTTTCCCGGTCCGACTCTCTAAAACAGATAGGGTTCTACGATGATGGTGTTGACGATGAAGACTGGGCAAGCAAGTTCTTCATTTTCTCGATCACGACATTGTCCGGCAATTCAGGAATGTCGATCGCGTCGAAAGCACAAGCTCCAACGCACAGTCCGCAAGTACTGCAGCGATGTGAAAGAACTACTGCTCTCAATTTGAAACGTGAACCAGCTGGTGCCGGCACCATCTCAATGGCTTCATACGGACAATCTTTGTCGCAAAGCGAGCATCCTGTGCACTTGTCGTTTACTTCTGCTGGATGAACAGGATCGATTTTGTCTTGCGCTCCAGCTTGAACCAAGAATGGCATAGGCAGTAGCGAGAAGAAGGCAATCAAGCCGATTAGTGTGATCCAAAATGCCATTGGTGGCATGCTGGTAAGCATCGCGTACGGCCACAGGAAGAAGATATCCATTTCGAATCCGGTCGGAACCGAATTGATAACGGCCGGCTTTTCCATGTGAACTGGGTAAGCAAACACAACCACCATCAAGATGGCCATTAGTGCATAGTTGATCACTGGCGGTGGTGTCAGCACTGGGCGAGCCATTCTGATGTAGTGAACCCACAAACCGAACAAGAGGAAGAATGAAAGACCAATGTGGATGAAGAGGAAGTTCGAGAGTGTAAGGTTTGTAATGGCCTCACCATTCAAGAACCATGCTTTCAGCCCCGGCCCAAATCCCGGAATTGCATCGAACGCTGCTACTGTCATACGAGTTAAGACTAGCGAGCGCTCGTCCCAAACGAGGTAGTAACCGGTTTGTCCAATGAAGAGAACAAAGAGCAAAAGGACGATGCCGCTGAACCATTGGAGCCAGCGGTATTGTCTGTATCTGTCAGTGAACCACACGCGAAGTGCGTGCAAAATGATGGTCAACACCATCGCATCGCCTGCGTAACGGTGAATACCACGGATGACAGAGCCAAACGGAATCGTATTGGTTATGTAGTCGACCGATGTGAATGCGTTGATGCGTTCTTTACAGAGATAAGCATTGTCGATAGTTGGAATGTAGTACGCGAAAAGCAGCAATCCTGACAGGAAGAGAACCCAGAGGAAGAACTGCGGGATGGCACCGTGGTAATAGAAAGGGTTGTACTTACTTGTTAGCAGCACGTTTGTGAAATGCTCGATCCAGAGCATCAATTTCGTTAATGGATCGGTATAGACTCGTGGCTGTTGCGACATCTGACGACTACCTTCTCTGACTGTACCTTTTGGGCTTCCTTGCGTGATCTCTTTGGACGTTTTTGGACTTGGAGGGACTTTCGTCGCCCCTGATACTTACTTCTTGGCTGGAATGATGGTTTTCTCTTCAGCCCCATATCTTCCAATTGCTTGGATAGCGACTGCACCGGCAAATAGTGCCAAACCTAAGAAAAGCGAATACGCGGTATAGAAGTAGTTTTTATCGGCGTGCAAAAGCTCGATTACTTTCTTGACATTCTCACGTCCACCAAGTCTGCTTTCTGATTCTTGGATCACCTGTTTGCCATAGGCTTCGCCATTATCTTTGAGTATCGATGCTTCCCAAGCAGCAACGATGTCTTCGCTGCTCTTGCCAGCCGTGACGGCGTTTTCTTCGACACCAGGCTTTGGCAGCAAGTCGATCATTTGCAGACCGAGCTTAGCAAATCCATCCATAGCGGCTGGAACGCGAACTGGTGATTCACCTGATTCGCGCACTGCCGGGTAGACTTGCGCAGGAACTAGTTCTGCTGCCGGCATGAAAATTGTCGTTGCAAGAACGCCGATCACGCCAGCTGCTAAGAACACTAAACTGATTGGTCCAATTGCTTTTGAGGAACTCATCAGTATCTACTCCCCTTCCTTTTTAGCGGTGTCCGCATTCTTACTACTTTGAATTTTTGAACTTTGCTCAGAATCGCAATTTAGCTGATTGGAATCTTGCTTTGGAGGCTCGACCTTAATGCTGCGTTTTGCTTCCAATTTTTCATGGATGCTTTCAAAAAGAGCAATTCGCTTGGTCAACTTACCTTTGTTTTTCTCTTCAAAGTAGATCCAGTAGCCTTGCACTCCGAGCAAACAAATTGTTGCGGCTGTGCCTCCGAAGAGCAGAGCCCAGTCACTGACGCCACCGGTCTCGTTCACCTGTCTCCACCCGGCGAAAAACCAGGAAAGGCTGATGACCGAGGCGGCGAATATACTCCATTTAAGCGACCAGTGAGCGCTCATTTCTACCTCAAGATGAAGCTGCTGTAGTCGGCGCAGGCGCAGCGGTTTTCGCCGGTTCAGCATTCGACTTGAATTTCATCATTACCCAGATGCAGAACACAGTTGTGCCGGCACCTAGGAGCATCCACCACCAATCTACTTCAGGGCAGTAGAGCGGATAATATGCACCCGACACAGACTTCTCTGTATTGGGGGTCATTCTGTTGGTGAAGGTGATGGCATCGAAGCACCAACGGTTCGAAACCATGAAGTCCAGCGCATTAGCATAAGGAACTGGAGTTGGAATGCCATCCTTAACTACGACTGTGAAGCTTGGGATTGCTGTGAAGATTGGGTCTAACCAACCGCCAGCTCCAGGAGCTGTCACCAGCGCTTGCAAGTCAGCGACTTGTTTGGCCGCTTGAATGCCAGGACCTTCAGTCACCAATTGCTGGTAGTTCCAGTAGGTCGGATTGTAGGTTGCCTTCTCCGCACCATTGATGAGTACTTTGACCATTGCTTCGGCTTTATCGGCTTGCGCAAGACCGCCCAATCCCTTAACAAGCATGTAAGTCCAAGCTTGTGTAATTGGTCCCATAAACATTTCTGTTAGTGCCATGTAGTAGTAGACAACTGCCCAGAATGTTTGAATAGCGGCAACTATTCCCATTACAAAAGCACCCTTCACTGCAAGCGCCTTCTCTTGGACTGTTTTGTATTCCTTGAGGTAGACAAGCAACTGCAAGATTATGCCGATATCAATGAAACCGTAGAGGAATGCACGCCACCATGGCGGATCGCTGTGGATATTGGCGATGTTGACGATGATTAGCAAGGAGAAGACGATCCAGGAGATTAGCCCCATCATTGAGACCATGAAGATCATCGGACGCTTGTGGATGTTCTTTTCGGCACCGGTTGCCCAGACATCGATAAATGGCAGCAGAACAACCGAAATCGGAATTACCATCGTAATTTCTGTAGCCACTACAGGCTCCAGGTATTTGTACATCTGGTACAGACCGAGGAAGTACCAGTCAGACAAAATCGGCAATGGTGTGACGTCAGGATTTGAACGGTGTCCAAGCGCTGCCGGCATAATGACGGCGACGATGACGAGCATCATGATAATTACAAGACGTTTTGTCCAGTTGATCGGCATGCGCTTATAGCCGGTTTTGTAGAAGTAGAGCTCTACAAACATAAGTGGAATAGCCGAGAACGCTAAGTGAATTGAGAAGAATCGTGTGATTGTCTCTTGAGTGATAGCGCCGCCTGCGCCAAGCAGGAATTCTGCTGTATTCCAACCTAAGTGGACTGATTTTACAAGTGGTAAATAGAAGTCACCCATAACAGGGAACTGGTCCATGTAGGTCGGGAATGTGGCGAACACTTTGGTAGCCCAAAATGCGCGCTGATTCCAGATCAGCAAATATCCGGTCAAACCGGAGTACATGGAGAGAAGTAGCGTGACAAGTGCTATTGCAATATTGAATTCGCGCCCGGGTTTATAGTCGGCGCATAAAAACATACGGAAGAGGCGCATCGTCGCCGCGATAATCATCGCGTCGGCGCCATATTTGTGCATTCCGCGCCAGAGGTTGCCAAGCGGAATTCCATGTTGAATGTGTAGGATTGAATCGAATGCCGCCGGTTTGGTTGGCACGTACCAGATGATAAGAACGCATCCGGTCAACATAACGACGAACCATACCAGGTAGAAGATGCCTCCGAGCGAGTAGAACGGATTAGTCTTCGCTTCGACATGGAAGTGCTCGTCGAAAATATCGATATTATTCAAACGAGTGGTAATCCAGTCGCCTGCTTTTGCTAGCGCTTCTCCCAAGCCAGCGCGTTTGGCTTCTGCTGTACTAGGCAATTCCCCCAGCCTCCAACGAGATGATACTTATTTTGTCGCCATCAGACTTAACAGTAAATTGTCTAGGAGGACGAGGCGCTGGTCCGGAGACCACCTTTCCTCCTTGAGCAATGTCATAAACACTCAAGTGGCACGGGCATGCAAATACAGGCCCGTTTGGTTTGAAGTTGTAGCCCTTCAAGCACTCGTCTGGATCTTTGACGAAGTTGAAAATGCAGCCCAGGTGAGGGCAGATACGGCTGTAAGCCACAACATCACCAGTTGGAAGTTTGACTGCGAAACCTGGAATCTTACGAACTTCCATGAGTTCTGGATTGTATTCCTTATACGATTGCGAAAACATAAATGGCAAACATGTCCATTCTTCAGGGAAATCTTTTTGAGTGAAGGCAACTTCCTCAAGAGCTTTCGGCTGATCGGATGGTCCGAGAATGTCCATCGGTTTGATCGTCGGACGAAGGTAGCGCATTAGTGGCGAAACCAGCAAGCCGAACGTGGCAGCAAGCGGTATTGCCGCTAGAAATGATCTTCTTGTCGTATCAGCCATGGTTCGTTCCTCAAAATGGAATTTGTAAAGTGGTCCTTTTACTATTGTGGCTTAGATTCTGCCGGCGCTGCCCCAGTTCCTGACTTTTCTGCCGGTTTGCCGGGTTTGCCGTCTGGAGTAGTTCCCATGTCTAATTGGGTCCTGTCCTTGTCTTGTCCGGACGCTGCGCTTGTTGCCTTGCCTTCGGCTTCAGTTTTTGTTTGAGCATCTGGCGTTGTCGAGCTTTGTGTTGCCGGAGCCGTTGTATCGGTGCCAGTTGTCGTCGCTCCAGTCTTTGCTTGCCCAGCGCCGGACTCAGCTGGTGCTGCAGCGCCTGTATCAGTGTTTGTAGACGTTGTGGTGCTGGCTCCTGTAGCTGGCGCTCCACCAGCATTGGCCATCACATCAGTGGGCTCGTTGCTAACGTGGAAAGTGCGAACATAAGCAACCAGTTTCTTGATGTAGGCATGGTCGAACTTGACGTTCTTTTTCTTGTCTTCCTTGCCTAAGAAGTTAGGCATGCCTTCCCACTTGATGCCGTTAGCAATGTGGTCGAAAAGCGTATCGTCGGTACGATCATAGAAGCGGCGGAAAGTTTGGAAGTTAGCTGGCATTGGCTCCAGGTTACGAGCAAGTGGACCGTCGCCATCACCTTTGGTGCCGTGGCAAACAGCGCAGTTCGAACCGAACACAGGGTCGATTGCCTCTTTATCGGCTTGAGTGATTGCAGGAGTTGCTAGTGAACGCGTATAGAAGACGAGATTCCAGATTTCGCGGTTAGTAAGTTTATCTTGCATCTTATGATGCGGATCTTTGCTGAAAGTGATGAACTTGTATTGTTCAACAGGCTTCTTCTGAGCCATTGCGCGAGGATCGGAAAGTGCTGCCACGGCCTTGCCTTCCGCTGAGCCGCCACCACCTGTGGCACCATGGCAGCTGGCGCAGTTGCCTTTCTGAGGGCTATCCCAAACGAGTTTGCCGTCTGGAATTGACGGGCGATCATCCGGGTAAACGACGAAATCGGTCGGTGCCTGGGTTAGCTCTTCCTTGAGCATATTTTGCGCGTCAGGAACCTTGACTTCAGGCTGCGCGCAAGAGGTCAGAAGTCCGATGATTGGCAATAGAGGCAGAATTTTACTGAATTTCATGTCTTATCCTGATTCTTAATATCCAAAGAAGGGAACCCAAGAAGTCATCGCCCAAACGACGATGAGAGCAAAAACGACAACTAGTGCTAGAGGCGGTGCCCCTTCGCCCACACGGTACTCGGAGACTTCCTCGTAATGTTCACCGGCGGGAGTCGGGACGGAAACGGCTTCGCCTGCTGCTGTTTTTTGTACGTCGGCCACTGTTTCTCTCCTTTACTCAGCTTGCGCTTTGGCTCTGGCTGCTTCGACCCGAGCGCGTGCGACTGAGGATAGTCTCACTTCGTCTCCATCATCGAGCATGTCAAATTTAGTAGATTCCATGTCCTCAAATTCGCCGTTGCGAAATGCCCACCACATAGCAACTAGTGCCACTACGAAGAAAAGCATGCAGATGCCGTAGGCGATATACACACCTGGCTGTAATCCGGCTTGATTCAAAATACAGTTAGGACACATGCTTAGTGACCTCCCGCTGGTGGTGCTGCTTCTTGAGGAGGAGCAGCCTTGGATGGAACGTAGTCACCAGGTGTGTTGCCTTGCGGCAGGTTGCCCGGATCTTCTCCGTTCGGTCCTTCGGTGCCGTGCTCGTGTCCGGCAGCGCTATGTCCGTCGCCGCTGGCAGGTTCGTAAACCTGGTTGGTCAAGCGCGGCAGTTTGACCGCCGGTGTAACTTCGTTGAGCTGCGAAATATCGTTGATGACTTCTTCTTGATCTTTCGGCAGCGTCTTCAGGTAAGCGACCAGATACCACATTTGCTCTTCAGAGAGGATCTCGCCGAAGTGAGGCATACGGGTTCCGGGGACGCCTTCTCTGACTCTGTAGAACCAGAATGCATCAGGATACTGTTTGTAGAATGCGCGAGTGAAGTTTGCTGGCTTCTTCTCGAGGGTAATCGAATTTGGACCGTTGCCCCTGCCTTCTAGACCGTGACAGACAGCGCAGTTCTGTGTATAGATACCGCGTCCTGCATTAGCAGCCGCATCAGATGCGGTGTCAACTTTGCGGTTAGCCAGGAACTTCTCGTATTCATCTGGTGCCTGAACGTAGGTGGTGACCTTACGTCCATTACCCATGGTTTGCAGATAGGCCACCAGGTCGTTCATGTCTCTGTCTGTTAGGAAGCTGAAGCTCGGCATGATCGAACCGGGTTTGACTGCCCGTGGTTGGATAAGGTGAGCCTTTTGCCACTCCGATGCCATGCGTCCGCCTTCATTTGTAAGGTCTGGACCGGTACGCGCTGTACCCAATTGGTGAGGCGTTTCGCTTACATAGTCACCGGCTTTCACAAGCGGACCATAGCCACGGTCTTGCAAACGTGTGAACTGAGTATGGCAGTAAACACAACCTTCACGAACGTAGATGCGTCTGCCGCGCTCTGGATCAGCTATCTGGTTGTAAGGGGTGTCCTTGTAAGCGTTTGCCGAAGTTGTTTTATTCGGATTGAAGAGCACCATCGGCAGTAGCACTGTCGCGGTGATGATGGTGAAGAAAGTGATGATGATTCCAGAGGCGCCGAGGCGATATCCATTTACACCGTTCATTACGACTTCACCTCCATGCTTGAGAGGGTAGGAGTCTTAGTGTCGATAACGATACCGGCATTGGTGTACACCGTCTTCCATATGTTGTATGCGAACAGCACTTGTCCAAGGACAATCATGATGCCGCTGATACCGCGAATAATCCAATAAGGCTTAAGTTCCATGGCCCACATGTCGATTGGAATGCCATGGTGCCAACCAGCTGACTGAATCAGGCCAGCTGTTGTAAGCGAGACCATCATCAGTGTAAAACCAAGGGTCTTCAACCACCAGTGGGCGCGAATCAGCCCTTGGCTGGCCCATTCTCTGCCAGTTAAGCGGGGCAATCCATAATATACGGATGCGGTTAGGATAAAAGAGAAGGTTCCAAGTAGTGCCAGGTGAGCGTGACCGACAACCCATTGAGTGAAGTGCAAGTACCAGTTAATCCAGCGTGTTGCTTGGAATGGTCCTTGAGTACAGGTGATCAAGTAGAAGATGCAAGAAGTCATTGTAAAGCGCAAGGTCAAATCGGTGACGCCCATTTGCCATTTGCCCTTCATGGTCATGAAGAAGTTCGTGAGAACGGTCATAACAGGGACCAGGAGGAACACCGAGGAGATAACCGCGATTGCTTTGAGCCATTCCGGAACCGGCGATTGCAGAATGTGGTGCGTGCCAGTCGGTGCATAGAACAAAGCGATGCCCCAGAATCCGAGCATCGATAGACCGTGACTGTATAGGGGGTTTTGTGTGATGCGGGGCAGGAGGTAATACATCATGCCTACACCGACTGTTGTGAACCACATGCCGAGGATGTTGTGTCCGTAGAACCAGCCGATAATTGCATCGTTCAGACCAGGCAATGCGACGAAGGTTCTTTGTCCGATGATGTAGACCAGTGGGAACCAGAAGAGCGCTCCCAGGAAGTACCAGAGAGACACATAAAGCTTCTTGATTTTGCGATTGACCATCGTCATATAGATGTTCAATGCGGTGCAGATTAGTGCCACCACTACGAGGACGTCGAGCAAGGCGCCGAGTTCGGCGTACTCACGTCCTTCTGTAAATCCATTTAGCAATGTTCCGAAAGCGCAGGCCATTAGAAGATTCCAGGCCCACATAGTAAAGTTGCCTAACTTCTCGCTCCATAATTTCGACTTGGTAAGTGCCGGCACCATGTAAAACATCGAACCGACATAACCCATTGAGAGCCAGCCGATTGCAACTGCGTTTACGTGAAACATACGCAAGTGCGGCATCGAAAATTGAGGAACGTTGTGGACCAAATCCGGGAACGCAAACTCAAGGCTGGCGAAGAGACCAGCACCCATTCCCAGAACTGACCAGAAGACGGCGGAGATGAGGAAGTTGCGCGCTGCGCTTCCTTCCCGGTCACTTAAAAGCCTGTCAACTAACATTACTAAACCCCTGTTGAGCTTTCCTGAAGTATTAAAACGCTGTCAAAGGTAACTGACTGATGAGTTCTAATACTCTTTCACGCCAAATTATTTCACCGTGAAAATAATGTTTTTGACTGTGGAAGAAATTTGCTACACAAAGCGTAACGCTGGAAAACCATTGCACTGAATGGGTTTTGGGAATTTGTGGATGTCATTAAGGCGCGTTCGTAAATATGTTTCCTTTAATCCGTCTCAGCTGACTTGTTCAGTCTGAGGGGTGTGGGCTCCTCCTTGGCTGCCGGCTTGGGTCTCAAATCGAGCCCGTTATAAGCGTTCATGGATTCTTGAATACCTCGGCGTAGCCAGAGAGTGATAGCCTCGGAGGCTTTTGTGATTACAGTAAAATAAAGTTCCTGATCGATATCTGGAATATCCGCCAAAACATAGTCGGCGCGGCGTGCTCCGCCAGGATCTGGTCCGACTCCGATTTTCAAGCGGTGAAAGTCACGATTACCCATAACTTCCATAATCGACTCGACGCCATGTTGACCACCTGCGCCGCCACCCTTTGCAAAGCGCATGGTTCCAAGTGGGAGCGACACATCATCATGAACTACTAAGATGTCTTGCGGGACGATTTTGTAGAAGTGAGCGATGTTTTGGGCTGCTTGACCCGACAGGTTCATGTAAGTCTGTGGCTTGGCGAGCAATACGGAATTGTTGCTGATAGTTGTTTTGCAGAGATCGGCGTTCATATTCGATTTGAATGAAAATGAGGCACCATTGACGGTGGCAAGTTTGCTGACGACCACGAAGCCGGCATTATGCCGCGTCATTTCGTATCGCGATCCAGGATTGCCAAGTCCAAGAATTAACTTAAGCATTGATTAGAACTCACCAATTTGATGCTGCTAAACGAGAATTTATCATCGACCAGTGCAAAGCTTCCATAAAACCTGAGGCTGCTCTGCTTATTTACATGCTAGAGTGCCACAATTCCTAGATAGATTTCGTAGAATTTTTCACGTATTTAGGAATGTTTTTCGTCGGCTGACGGAAATATTATTCGAACTTCAATTTTCGGGTGCAGTTAAGCAATGGCTGAACAAACAAAAGAAAACTTTCCATACCTGCCTCATACCAAAAGCGACCGCGAGCAGATGCTCGAAAGCATCGGAGTGAAGAGCTTCGAAGAGCTGGTCAAGCATATACCGCAAGATGTTCGTCTAAAAGAACTGGATATTGCACCTGGTCTGAGCGAGCTCGAATTGACCGAGCACATGCGCAAATTGGCCAGCAAAAATGTTTCAACCGCTCAGCAGTGTTCTTTTCTCGGCGGTGGGGTGTACAGGCGTTTTGTGCCTGCATCTGTGAATTCGATCGTTTCGCGCTCCGAGTTTGCAACAGCCTATACGCCATATCAACCCGAAGTTGCGCAAGGCACCTTGCAAGCTATTTACGAATTTCAGACCGCAATTTGCCTTTTAACCGGCCTTGAAGTGGCAAATGCCTCTGTCTATGACGGTCCCAATGCCTGCGCTGAGGCTGCCCTGATGTCTTGTCGCTTGAGTGGACGCAGCAACATTGTCATGGCCGAAAGCTTGAATCCTGAATACATGATGGTAACGCGCACCTATGTTGAAACGTGTGGAATGAACACCACCGTTGCCAAAACGTCTGACGGCGTACTCGACGTCGATAAAGTCCAGCTCTCCGAGTCGTCATGCTTGATAGTCCAATATCCAAACTATTTTGGATGCGTCGAAGACTTGGAATCACTGTCAAAGAAAGCCCATGATCAAGGCGCGCTGCTTGTAGTTGTCTGCGATCCTATTGCACTGGGCTTACTTGAGTCTCCAGGTAAGCTTGGCGCTGATATCGCAGTAGGAGATGCCCAGCAGTGTGGTAACGGACTTTCTTTCGGCGGACCTTCAGCCGGTTTTATGGCAACGAAGAACCAATACGTTCGCCAACTGCCAGGACGCCTTTGCGGAATGACTGTGGACAGCCGCGGGCAGCGTGCGTTTACACTGACCTTGCAAACTCGCGAGCAACACATTAGAAGAGCCAAGGCGACCTCCAATATTTGCACAAATCAAAGCCTCAATGCTTTAACCATGCTTGTCTATCTCACTTTGATGGGCCCGCGCGGATTGAAGGAGTTGACTGAAATAAGCATGCTGCGAGCACATCGCTTGGCCGAATTACTTTGTCAAATTCCGGGCATCAAACTTAAGTTTGAAAGACCATTTGTCAATGAATTTTTGCTCCAATTGAATAAGCCCGTTACCGACGTGTTGGCTCAGTTGAAGCAGCGTGGAGTATTGGGCGGAATTCATCCGGTTCAGTTTTACCCGGAACTAGATGACTGTCTTCTCGTCGCTGTAACCGAGATGAATTCACCAGATGATCTCGAACGCTACATCAATGCAATGAGTGAGGTTTTTCTAGGTAAAAAGACCAGCGATGTGCGCACAAAGTCCGGACAGGAAATTACAGCGGGCGCCGCAAGAGTTTAGTCCAGTGAGTCAGCACGCTGACCAGGGGTGCAACTGATTTAGGTTAGATGCAGTCAAATGTTGTTAGCGATGAAACCAGCTATCCTTTTAGGGTAAGTCCAAAGTCACGACGACGAATTTGGGCAGCGTAATTAAGTCAACAAACCAGCTAGAGCAAAAGAAATCGATTACATGGAGCATTTAGACAAGTCTCAGAGCATTCAAAGTGAGTCCGATCCAAAAATAGTTGGAGGCGGCTCTGATCCAGTAAACATGCTTGGTGGCTCAGGTGCTAACACGCCGGCGACTCCTCCTCCTTCCAACCCCGGAAATCTGCCGGCTGGAAAAGGAAAGCAGGCGCCAACCAGTGCCCTGGGCTTTGTGAAAGAAGTTGTTGAGCTAATTGTAGTCACCCTTGTGCTATTGATAGCTATACGTTGGGCCTTCGCCGAAGCGAGATACATTCCATCTAGTTCGATGGAGCCAACGTTGCAAATTGAAGACCGCATTTTGGTTGAGAAAATTTCTGGGCATCTAAGAAAACCCTACCAGCGCGGTGATATTCTCGTTTTTTATCCGCCGCCGTCGGAAATGGGCGGAAAAGATCTAAGTAACGATCCACGCTTTGTTTTGGGACGACTTACCGGTTTGCCATTCCTTCCCTACGAACCGGCCTTTATTAAACGGGTGGTTGGATTGCCCGGGGATACAATCCGGGTCGAAAAAGGCGTTGGAGTATATATCAATGGACAGCTTTTGGATGAGTCTCAGTACATCAAAGAAAAGCCGAACTACGATTTGAGAGTCTTGGGTGACATCGGAACGACCGGGCGCATTCCTTATCCTGGCCGCCCCGAGTTGTCTAATATCGATCTTTCCAAGCCGATAGTTATTCCCCCAGGAAAGTTATTCATGATGGGCGATAACCGCAATAATTCGCAGGACAGCCACGTTTGGGGTTTCCTCGATCAAGATCGCGTTATTGGAAGGGCTTGTCTGGTTTTCTGGCGTCGATTGCTCCCCCCAGCGTATCCAATGAACCTTGAGTCAGGATACTAGTATAATTTTCTTTAGACTCTGAAATTGGGCTGGCAGACTGCTAGATAAGCTTTAGAACTAGATCGTTTATTCACGGGTGCCATGCATGTCTGTTGAAACTCCTGAAGTGCAGCCGGATTCGTCCGCTAATCGCAGTAGTTCAAGTTTGTCCGGTCCTAGTTCCGGGCTGACAAGCAAAGCATCCTTCTTCAAGATCGCTTTTGAATTTGTTCGAGAGAGCATTGAGTTTGTTCTTTTGACGCTAATTTTGTTGGTCATAGTGAGGAACTGTCTTGTCGAGGCGCGCTACATTCCATCCGGTTCGATGGAGCCGACCCTGCAGGTCAATGATCGAATCCTGGTTGAAAAACTCTCCGGATTGATGGGGAGCCCAGTTAAGCGCGGCGATATCATCGTTTTCTATCCTCCTCCTGATGAATTGGGTGGCAAGGATATTGGTAGATCAACGCTTGCCTATATGGGCCGATTGACTGGCTTGCCCTTTCTTTATAAGGATACGGCTTACATAAAACGAGTTATCGGACTGCCGGGCGAGAAAATCAGAATACAAAAAGATGTCGGAATTTTTGTTGACGATCAGCTTCTTGTCGAGGACTCCTATGCAAAGGAGCTACCGAATTACGATTTGAATGTATTAGGCGACATTGGCGGACGCAATGCCGAGGGCGATTATATAAAGCCTTACGGTGATTCAAATGAGCCGATCATTGTGCCAGCCAGAAACCTTTTTTTGCTAGGCGATAATCGCAATAGTAGCGAAGACAGCCATGTTTGGGGCTTTCTCGATCAATCTAGAATAGTTGGAAAAACTTGGCTCCTTTTCTGGAGACCGCTTGAAGCAAAGGGCGATAGTCCCTCTAGCTGATGATTGTATCGGTCATTAGTTCTGTCAACACCTTCAAATGCTAGGTGTAATGGCTGATTGAAGTTCCGCCGTTGAGACTATATTAGTTCCATTTTGTTCGAAGTAAGATAGTAAGCGATATTTGTCAAGAGGGTGGCAGTTTGTCGATCTCTTGGCAGCCGGCTTCCCGTCAGCAGTTGAAAACCGCATGGACTGACCATTTTCAGTAGTGTGCCGATGCCGAAGGGCATCAGAACCCGCTCCAGATTTTATGTTTCCGATCGTGAATTCGGAAACATCTGGGTATAAATAAATGGGACGCGCCATGCCGGTAGTTTTAGGGGAAATTTTGTCCATGGCCAAAAGCGAATCAAAAGGAAAAAAGAGCACACCAGTCGATCTGGTCAATCGCGGTGTACAAGCGGCTTCAGCCGTTGATGAAAATGGTCATGGTCATGTGCATGGCTCTGATTGTCAGCACTCAGCACCATTGGATACACGCAGCCTCACCATAAAAGACAGAGAAGACTCTCTGCGTAAGCTGGAATCTGATCTGAGCAAGCGTGAGATTGGCCTTATAGAGCGCGAAATTAAGTTACTTAGTTTGCAACAAGAAATTGATCGCTTGCGCCCCTTATCGGGCTTATACCGTGTAGTCAAGGCAATGGCGACAGAGCGAAAACTCGAGTCAATGCTCGAAGTTATCACGCGAGAAACCGCTAGCATGTTGCGTTGCGATCGTTGCAGCGTATTTGTATTAGACACTCATCACGGCGAGTTATGGACTCAAGTTGCCCAAGGACTCGATGGAATGCGTACGATTCGCGTTCCTTTGTCCGGCACCAGTGTTGTAAGCCTCTGCGCTAGAACCGGAAGAACAATCAATATTCCTGATGCTTATGAAGATCCACGATTCGATCCGGAAGTAGATAAGAGTACCGGTTACAGAACAAACAACATCCTGTGCGTACCAATGCATAATCGCAGTGGAGCGGTAATCGGCGTCTTTGAAGTAATGAACAAGGATGTCGGCACCTTCTCTCAAGAAGACGAGGAGTGGTTGCAGGCACTAGCTGCGGTGGCAGCAGGTTTGATCGAGCAGGCTCAAGCCTATTCGGAAATCGAACACTTCGTTGATAAGACAGTTGAGACGCTGGCTCAGACAATTGATAAGCGCGATCCGCTTACTGCTGGGCATTCGATCCGTGTCACCAGGTACAGTATTGGTATCGGCGATGCAATGGCTATTTCAGATGATGAAAAAGACGTTTTGCGTTATGCCGCCATGATGCATGATTATGGAAAGATTGGTGTGCCGGAAGCCATTCTCTGGAAGAACGGCAGACTGACTCCTGAGGAATATGCTTGCGTTCAGACGCACGCTCGTCTGACATATGAACTCTTGTCGAACTTGCCATTCACAAATAGATTGGCACACGTTCCTTTCATAGCCTCATGCCACCACGAAAAATTGGATGGGACGGGCTATTACAGAGGACTTAAAGGGCATGAGATTCCTTTTCTTGCTCGAGTTATTTCGGTGTCCGACGTTTTTGACGCACTGACTTCTGTTCGCCATTACCGAAATAGAATGAACATCGTAAAAGTCTATGAAATCATGGAGTCCGGAAGAGACAATCATTTCGATCCGGAGGTTGTGGATTCGTTCTACGGCTTGCCTTGTGACCGAGTAATGCGTGTTATGGAGTCGGAAAGAGGTTCGCAGATTCCTGAAGAGGTTGATCTCTTTAAGAATATTAGCTGGCTGCGCTTGGTTGAACTTTGCCAGGGCGCGAAACCGAAACGACATGAAGAAGGACTGAAAGAGCTCTTCTACAGGGTCTACAACGCTAATTTGCCGCCAGACTACCAAGAACTGGACTAATAAGTTGTCTGATTTTCAGTCTACTTTTCAAATGGTGGAGGAGACTTTGCGCTCTGCTGCCGGTAATGTCATGGGCAAAATTGACCAGATGACGTTCAAATGGCTTGTGGACAATTTGAAAAGCCCTGACTATCAGGTCGTCGCGGACACGCTTGAACAGTTGGAAAAGGAAAAAAGACCAATAGCGATACCGCCAGTGTATTTTTTGTCTGTTCAGCATCCAGATTCAAGAGTCAGAGCTCGCGCTGCACAAGCACTTTCGCTAATAGATTCTGAGAAGGAAGCACTTAAACTTACCGAAGGAAAGACGCCCGAAGAAGGCGTTAAAGCCTTGATTCAGCGCTACGGCAATTTCCGAGCCAAACCATAAGAAATTTTTCCCCAGCTGCCTCTGATCTCTAAGGCGATATCGGTTTAAAGATCTGTCCGGTTGTCGAGTGGGCGCCTGATGATCTTTAAAGCGATATCGCCTTAGAGCGCAATGAGAGAAGTAAAGCGGGAGGGGGGGTGATGACAAGCGGGGACGTTTTGATCTCTAAGCCGATATCGCCTTAGAGATCAAACAAAGAATGCCAATTTAAGCCGCTCCCCCTGACATCACGTTTGTTGCAATAAATCCATAATAAATAAGATGGGAATAGCAAGCGCTTGATTGCGGCTTAGGATGGCTGCAAAGAGAATAGATAAGCAAAATCTTCGCTTGATATCTGCTTCCAGTCGCTAAAATATTCATTCGGGCATCATTTGCTCGAAAAGAGCCGCGAAGAAGGAAGATGATTTTGCCGAAGCTAATCAAAACCAGCTTAATTACTTGCTTGCTGGTGCTTTCCGCATCCCAGACGCGAATTCTCGCAGAGGACGATAAGTCATTGGTAGAGTCTGCGCTGGACCTGCCGGGTACCTCGGCGCCATCTCCTGCACCAACTCAAAAGAATTCTTCAGTGCTGTCCAATTCTCGAGCGACCGGTGCAAATTCTGAGGCAAAGCCTTCGCAGGCGCAGCCAACCATGCAGTTTTCGAATTACACATCTTCTAAGTCCCAGACATCCGCATCATTAGCTGACCCTGAAAACGCGAAGCTGCAAGCACCACCCATTCACTCAATCCTTCCATATTCGGAAAGCAAATACTTTGGCATGAAGCTAGGAAAAACGCACAGCGTTGATCCTACTTACCGCGGCACGCCCGTGTTGCCGACTGCACTTCCAACTGTTACTGTAGGACAAGCATCATGGGCACCGCAGCGAAAAATTGCGGCAGCTCCTCTTCCGAAACCTGTCTCAACTCCTGTGCTTCCTTCGGTTGGTAAAAACGGTGTAGATTCGGAAAAACGTGATGCTTCGCCGCAATTCTCAACAGTCAATATTCGTTTTCTCACTATCAGAAACTTCAAGCCAACCGATGTTGTTTATGCCTATCCTTATCCGGTCAAGCCGCCAAAATTGGCGGAGCAAGCGCCGATGCCGGAGGGCGAAAGACAACTCAAGGACATGATTTTAAGTTCGGGTTATAGCAATAGAATAGACCTGAGCAGACCTTATCCCTATGGTGGATACCGATGGATTCGAGTATTTGAAACTGCGCTCAAGAAGAGCGGAACTCACATGCCGCATACCATGATTACGGTCTATCCATGGGTGAACAAGATGTTCCCCTACGTTCTATCAGAGTGCAGGCTCATGAACACCCTTGAGGAAGAGCGAAAAGATAAGTATTTGAAAACAGTTGCTGATTACGAGCGGTTGAATGCAGAAATGGAATCCAAGGCAGCGTCTGAAGGTCTCGTTCCAATCCCTGTGAAAGTAAATTCGAACGGTATCGGTCAGGCTTCGCTCCCGTCCGGAAGCTGGTGGCTTACAGCAACCAGGCGCTTACCGGGCTTGAAATTCTATTGGCAGGTTCCTGTCAAATGCAGCAGCGGCGAAGCTATCAATGTCCAGTTGACTGAAGCCAATGCATTGCTGATCCAAGGCGGTTGGTAGTCTCCTAAATTTGATCGCCTAATGAATTAGTACCATATATGGTACTAATTCATTGGGTGGGCGCTGCGTTGTGCCATCGCTTCACTTAGCCGGGCTTATTAGCGCTTCTAGGCGCTTTCAGGCGCTTTTTCTAACCGCCGCCGTGAGTGCATTCTAAACGCTGTCTGGAAATAATCGACGATGATTTCTTTATTCGGCAAATATCTTTAGTTGGGCTAAACTATATTCACTATATAACCGGAAGTCCTTTGGAAGCCCACCGTCGTCGTTGTTTCTCCTAGGGTGGATCTGATGGCAACAAATACCATTGAAAAAAATGTTGATACGAAAACAGAGTTTCGTATTGTTCTGGCATCTCCGACACCGGCAAGACTTGAGTTCCTTCAGCAGCTTGGAATTGAACTTGAAGTGCTTCCGGGAATTCTTGAAGATGTGGTTGGAGAACGCAGCGCCGAGGGGCTCGTCCAAACTCGTGCTGTCATGCAAGCTTCGACGACAAGGATCGTTTGCAACGCAAAATATGGTTCGTCGCCGAGTAATAGAATAAAGAGATTCATTCTCGGACTTGATACCGTCATCGTGCTAGACGAGCAGGTTCTGAGGCGCCCGAAGTCGCTAGTTGAAGCAAAACAGATCTTGATGAGCTTGAGCGATCGCACCCATTCCGTTATTACAGGAATTGCAATTATCGATCCTGATAATAAGGTTTCTTGTTCGGTTCAAACAACCGAGGTCACTTTCCGAAAAATCGACGAAGCTGAGATTGATTGTTATCTTGGTTCAAATGATGCGATGTATCACGTAGGTGGCTATTCCTTGCATGGGATCGGATCTATCTTCGTGAAAGGATTGAGCGGCTGCTACGCAAATGCCCTGGGAATTCCATTACCATTCATCGCTGCCATTCTTCGAGGACGAGGAATGCCGGTGCTTGGCATGAATCATAACTAGGTAAATGATTCCCTTAGTCTGTTTTTTTCTGTCACCAGCGCAAGCAATTCTTGTCTAACGCTTGCAGAACTAGTCGCTCATACAATGTAGCGTTAGCTTCGCCGATAGTTTTTAGCAAGGCTTGCAAGCGAGGGGCAGCCCCGCTGTCATTTGACGACTCAGGCTCTTTGCGTGGCTATTTCGTGGAGGCTCACTTGAATAGTCGGCTTTGATGAAAGTTTTGAGCGAACGTTTTTCGAAAGCAACTCTCTTATCTGAGTTTTCAATTGAGGCAAATCTTTTTCGCCTGATTGAATGTGTTTATTAATAAGGTCCATTATGCCGACTATGAGATCTTCTCGTAATGCTTTCCATTCGTCACTTTGCGTGAATCCTAGCGCCGCTCCATCGAAAACTGGTTCGCGGATCAGCTCCCACTGGGGAGTAAGCAGAATGCCTACATTGAGCACACCTTCCATACACAGGGAACGGCGCTCCGAAACAGAAAATCCGGTGACACTTTCTTCTTGTCCGCGGTTATAAAATACTGCTTGTGCTTCAACAGCTCCGATGACGGTGGCCATGCCGTTTGTAATTTCCAGTATTTCACCGTTTCGCAGAGGGAAGATATGTTCTTGTGCAATGCCATATTCATTGGCCAATTGCGCATGGTGCATTATGTGCCGGCCTTCGCCAATAGAAGGGACAAAGTAATGCGGATGGCATAACGCAAGCATCAGTTTAAGTTCCTCGCGACCAGCATGGTTTGATACGTGCACCATGTCTTTAGTACTGATGGCGCCTCTGATTCCGTTGGAGAGAAACTGGTCTAAAATCAGAGCCAGTTTTCTTGATTCTCCGGGATAAATTTCCGAGCTGAATACTACGGAGTCGCCTCGCTTGAGAACAAGTTCTTTGTTCTTTGCTTGGGTAAGCTCGATAAGTAGAGCCATTGCATCGCCATCTTCGCCAGTTGCTAGAATCATCACCTCATCATCCGGCAGCTTTGCCAAATCGGCCATTGTTGCTTCCGAAGATCGATCGTACGAAAGATTTCCTGTGATTGCTGCGGCAACAGCCGTCTGAATCAGCGTCTCGCCAAACAAGACGATTTTTCTTTTGTATTGTTTGGCCAGATCGAAAAGCACCTGCATTCTTAGAGTGTGCGTACCTGGCAGAACTACCACTATCCGACCGGTCGATAAGGAGATTTGTCGTTCCAGTCCTCGCGCTACCTCTTTTTCAGATGGTGTGTAGTCACTATCTTCAACTCCTGCCGAATCACTGATCAGCAAAAGGACACCCTGATCGCCAGCAGCTGCCAAACGAGCCATGTCGAGATGCCGCCCATCGATAGGGGTTTGATCGAGCTTGAAACTAGAAGTATAGATAATGGTGCCTTCAGTTGTTCCGATTTTGAGAGCACACGCATCTGCAATTGCGTCATTAACCTGTATCCATTCAACCTGGAAGCTACCGATTTGGTAATCGATGCCTGTTTCAATGGTATCGATAGCAGTGGCGTTCTCTTCGCCGCGGGCCATCAATCTTTGCGAGAGAAGTGCTGCCACAAATCGCGGAGCCATAATTCTCGGTATCTTCAAATGTTCGAGCAGATAAGGGACGGCGCCGCAATGTTCTTCATTACCATTGGTCAAAACAAGGGCACTGATCCGATCTTGATTTGCTTCCAAGAACGCGGTGTTTGGCAAAAGAAGATCAACTCCAGGGAGCGCTGTTCCGGGGTACGATGCTCCTGCATCAATCAGAAGTATTTCACCGGCGTAGCTAAGTGCCCATAAGCAGCGACCTATTTCGCTTTGACCACCCAAAGGGATTAAGCAAAGTCTATCGTATTTAATTTCTACGCCTTCTGCTACAAAGGTCATTTATTTACCTGCTTGGGATTGACTGAAATGCATTGATGCTGATTTTTGGCACAGATTCTTTGTATTATGGAATTCGGCTATCGACTTTGCTGTCTATATATTCCATTGATTTTTTGATCTCTGCAGCCGACGGATGGTCAGGTTTGAGGGTGAGAACTTGTTTGTATTCGCTGATTGCTTCTTTGTCTTTGCCCCGAGCTTGCAAAACTTTGGCTAATTGCAAATGGGTATCGGGATCTTTTGCTGCGACTTTTAAGGCAGTGCGAGCTGTTTTTTCCGCGTCTTCCGTTTTTTTCTGTTCTAGATAATTGTTGCTCAACAGTGTGAGTGCTCGAACGTTATTCGGTTCCTTCTTGAGGATGTCTTTGATCTCTTTATCAAACTCGGCTGTTTTCTTGAGGTGCATCAGGCAAACCGCCCGATCTACACGAAATTCGGTGTTGTTTGGAGCTGCCTTCATTGCCTGCACGTAGTATTTCTCAGCCTCGACATATTTTTTCTGAGCAAGGAAGGTGTTGGCCATGTTACCTAAACTTTTGGAGTCACCAGGCTTCGATTTTGTCGCCAGCTCGGCCTCTTTCTGCGCCTCCGCCATCATGTTTTGCGCTTGGTAGAGCGAACTCAGATTGCGGTGATAATTGGCGTTTTTCGGATCTAACGATGTTGCTTTCTTTACTTCTTCGGTTGCTTCTTTGACTTTTCCAGCCTTGTATAACTCAATCCCTTTTTTGTTGTGGGCAAATGCATCGGATTCTGGTGTTGCCCATGATGCCTGTCCGACTGCGCTGCAGCACAAGAGTGTTGTTGCCAATGCAAATGATTGAATTCTTGCTAGTTTGATTCTTGCCATTTAAGGACATTCCCTCTCTATTTCCGAGCAACCAGTATTCGAAATTGGTAGTTTTTCGAGCCAGACTTTGCAAGCTGTTTCGCAGAAACGTTGTCTGACGAGCTCGCCGACGTCAGCGGGCGTGCTTCAAATCAACCAATTAAGGTATTCAGCATTGTACTAGATCTCTTTATAGTTGGCAGGTCTTGGCAGCTTCGTCGCTAATCACTACGTCACGTGACAAAACGTCCAGAGGGGCAGGCGTCCAGCCTGAAACGATCAAATAATGGCGCCAAATTTCAGAGCGGGGAGGGCGAAAGCGGCGACTGCCCAGCGAGCGGTCTGAGACGATCAAACAATGGCGCAAAGTTGCAGAGCGGAGAGGGCGAGAGGAGCGGTAGCCCAGCGAGAGGCTGAGACGATCAAATAGTGCCTCCTGAGTTGCAGAGCGGGGAGGGCGAAAGCGGCGACTGCCCAGCGAGCAGTCTGAGACGATCAAACGATGGCGCAAAGTTGCAGAGCTGAGAGGGCGAGAGGGGCGATAGCCCAGCGAGAGGCTGAGACGATCAAATAATGCCGCCTAAGTTGCAGAGCTGAGAGGGCGAGAGGGGCGATAGCCCAGCGAGAGGCTGAGACGATCAAATAATGCCGCCTAAGTTGCAGAGCGTAGAGGGCGAGAGAGGCGATAGCCCAGCGAGCGGCTGAGACGATCAAATAATGCCGCCTAAGTTGCAGAGCGGAGAGGGCGAGCGGGGCGATAGCCCAGCGAGAGGCTGAGACGATCAAATAATGCCGCCTAAGTTGCAGAGCGTAGAGGGCGAGAGGGGCGATAGCCCAGCGAGAGGCTGAGACGATCAAATAATGCCGCCTAAGTCGCAGAGCGTAGAGGGCGAGAGGGGCGATAGCCTAGCGAGAGGCTCAATAATGCCGCCTAAGTTGCAGAGCGGAGAGGGCGAGCGGGGCGATAGCCCAGCGAGCCCTCGGAGCGCATTTATAATATCGCCGGTTCCCGGTAGGCGCCGAAGACGTCACGCAGAACATTGGAGATCTCGCCAACGGTTGCATAATGTTCGCAGGCATTGAGGATTAGCGGGAATGTCGATTCTCCCTTCTTTGCTCCTTCTTTTAAGCTTGCCAGAGCCTCGCTGACTTTCTGCGCATCACGTCGAGCTCGTAGAGCATTTAAGCGCTCTCTTTGCCGCTCTTCGTATTCAAGACCAATCTTCAAGATGTCTATCTTCGTGCCTGGGGCTTCTTCTGTAAACGAATTCAAACCGATGAAGTTGAACTCACCGTTATCCAGTTTTTGCTGAAAACGATAAGCGGCATCGGCTATTTCTTTGATGAAGAAGCCTTTCTCGATTCCAGCCATTACGCCGCCGATCTCATCGATCTTGCAGAAGTACTCGTTGGCGCCTTCTTCCATCTTGTTTGTCAGCCACTCGACAAAATAGGAACCTGCAAGTGGATCAACTACATTGGCGACCCCTGTTTCGTGGGCAATAATCTGTTGTGTCCGCAATGCGATGTGGGCTGCCTTTTCAGTGGGCAATCCCAAGACTTCATCCATCGAGTTTGTGTGTAGTGACTGGGTGCCACCGAGAACTCCAGCCAGAGCTTCGATCGCTGTTCTGATGATATTGTTTTCTGGTTGAGGCGCAGTCAGGCTGCATCCAGCTGTTTGTGTGTGGAATCGTAGCTTGAGGGATCTCTCGTCCTGCGCTGCGTACTTCTCTTTCATGCGGCGGGCCCAGATGCGGCGAGCAGCTCTGTACTTGGCGATCTCCTCGAAGAAATCAATGTGCGCATTGAAGAAGAATGACAGGCGAGGCACGAAATCATCCACCTTCAAGCCGGCATCAATACCGGCCTCGACGTAGGCAAATCCATCGGCCAGAGTAAATGCTAGCTCCTGAATCGCAGTAGCTCCTGCCTCTCGGATGTGATATCCGGAAACAGAAATTGTGTTCCAGCGCGGCACTTCATTTGTGCAGAACACCATCATGTCCTGAATTAACTTGAGGGCTGGACGCGGTGGCAGTAAGTACGTTTTCTGTGCAATATATTCTTTGAAAATATCGTTTTGAAGCGTGCCATTGAGCTTCTTCAGATCGAAACCACGTTTCTTTGCATTAGCTAAGAACATGCAGAAAATGATGACCGCCGGACCGTTGATCGTCATGGATGTCGAAATTTTATCGAGTGGCAGTTCTTTGTAGAGAATCTCGATGTCTTCCAAGCTGTCGATTGCGACGCCGCAGACACCAACCTCACCGTGTGACTTGGGATCATCGGAGTCATATCCCATTAACGTAGGCAGATCAAAAGCTGTCGAAAGCCCGGTCTGTCCCTGTGACAAAAGGTATTTGAAGCGAGCGTTTGTTTCTTCAGGTCCGCCATAACCGGCGAATTGGCGCATAGTCCACAGTTTGCCAAGGTACATGTTGTGATGAATGCCGCGCGTGTAAGGAAATTGTCCAGGCTCCGACAAATCGTTTTTGACATCCCAACCTTGGAGGTCGTCTGGGGTGTAGCAAGCCTTAAGTGGGATATCAGAGAGGCTCAGTCTGATGTCTTTATCTTTGTCTTTGCCTGATTCGCCTTGCGCTTTGGTAATTTCCTGGACCATTTTGTTTTCCTAACCGAGTTATATGCAGCTTATTTCGTACGATTTTGCGGGCGCCTAGTGCCAGTTGAGAAAAGCTTAGGCTCAAAGAGATGAGGACATAATGAAATATTAGCCCAGAGTCAACGATTCTTCAGATAATCAATGAGATCTCTTCTTAAAGATCATCTCTATTGAACTCCATTTATAGGGATTCTGTAATTATTTCCTAATCGCAGGGCGGGGGACGTCATGACAACAGCCAGTAGAGCAAGCGAGAAAGCTTTGAGCGATAGCGCACTTATAGAGCAAATTCTCAAGAGTGCCAAGCCGATAACCGTTCGGGCTCCGCGAGGTTCTGAACTGCATGCACGCGGCTGGATTCAAGAAGCTGCCCTGCGCATGCTGCTGAACAATTTGGATCCGGAAGTTGCCGAGAATCCCGATGAGTTGGTTGTCTATGGCGGCTCGGGCAAGGCAGCCCGAAATTGGGATTGCTTGAAAGCTATCGTCAAAACTTTGCTTGAATTGCAGGAAGACGAGACGATGTTGGTAGCTTCGGGCAAGCCGGTAGCGGTTTTCAAAAGCCATGCTGACGCTCCTCGTGTTTTGATTGCCAATTCCAATTTGGTTGGAGCTTGGGCAAACTGGCAGTATTTTAGAGAGCTTGAGAAAAAAGGGCTGATCATGTTCGGTCAAATGACCGCTGGTTCTTGGATCTACATCGGTACGCAAGGGATCTTGCAAGGTACCTATGAAACATTTGCCGAACTTGCCCGCAAACATTTCAACGGTAGCTTGAAGGGACGTGTGGTTTTGACCGCCGGTTTAGGTGGCATGGGCGGTGCTCAGCCGTTGGCGGTGACTATGAATGAAGGAATCGCGTTATGTATCGAAGTCGATCAGGCACGCATCGATCGCCGTTTGGAGAAAAAATATTGCGATGTCCAGGCCAAAGATCTCGATGATGCATTGAAGATCGTCGAACAAGCAAAAGCTGAAGGACGAGCTTTGTCTGTTGCTCTCTTAGGCAATGCTGCCGAGCTACTTCCGAAACTTATAGAACGTGGATTCAGACCGGACGCAGTTACTGACCAAACCTCCGCTCACGATCCGCTAAACGGCTATATCCCGGAAGGCTATAGCTTGAGCGCTGCCGCCGAACTCAGAAGCAAGTCGCCTGATGAATATTTGAAGTTGTCGATCGCATCGATCTGCAATCACGTCTCGGCAATGCTTAAGTTCATTGACCTGGGGTCCGTAGTTTTTGATTATGGCAACAATATCCGCCAGGTGGCTAAAGATGCAGGCGTAAGTGATGCTTTCCGTTTCCCCGGATTTGTGCCTGCGTTTATCCGACCACTTTTCTGTGAAGGTAAAGGCCCATTTCGTTGGGCGGCTCTTTCCGGTGATCCGACAGACATCGAAGTGATTGATGATGCTATTTTGGAAAATTTTGCCGATAATAAAGCTCTTTGTCGCTGGATAAAAATGGCGCGTGAAAGGGTTCAATTCCAAGGTTTGCCTGCCAGAATTTGCTGGCTTGGTTATGGTGATAGAGCAAAGTTAGGTTTGATAATCAACGAGCTGGTCGCAAGTAAGAAATTGAAAGCGCCGATAGTCATTGGCAGAGATCATTTGGATTGCGGATCAGTTGCCTCCCCAAACAGAGAAACGGAAGCAATGAAAGATGGCTCCGATGCAATTGCCGATTGGGTATTCCTCAATTCGATGATTAATGCTGTAGGTGGAGCCAGCTGGGTTTCCGTTCACCATGGTGGCGGAGTCGGCATTGGATATTCTTTGCACGCCGGGCAAGTGATCGTAGCCGACGGCACGAAGGATTCAGCTGCCAGGTTGCAGCGCGTACTGACCACCGATCCCGGTATGGGCATAGTCCGCCACGTGGATGCCGGTTATGATGAAGCGACCAAGTTCGCAAAAGAACACGACGTGAAAATTCCTATGATGCCGCAATAGAATTTTGTACAGGAAATCCGCCGATCCAAATACGGTCAGTTCAGCATTTCTGCTTACCAATTTAATTGGATTCCTTCTCCTTTTGGGAGGATGTTCCAAACATGAGGTTGGAAGCGATGGATCTGTGCATCGACCTGGACCATTCTTTGGAAATGGGAGTAGTAGTGGTCCAGCTTCAAACGATGTCTCTACCTCCACACCCACTCCCACTCCTATGACCACCGAGTCTGATACATCAGGTACGCCTGTCTTAGACTCAGATGCAAATCACAATCACTATTCATCTGATTACTCTACTAAGTTCGGCAGTGTTAAAGAAGCTTTGCCATCGATAGCTAAACCGCCAGAAGCAATATTGTCATTCGCGCTAAATTTTCCAGGAGGCTATCAATCATTCACTAGTCGCAATTATGCTGCTCAAACATTCTTTTTCTCGGGAGCGAATCGGAAGGATGGATCTCATCCATCTTTCATCATCAGTTTAATACCGAAACAAGAGCAGCAGCAACTCCAAGACACTCCAGAATCGGCGCTTAGCTCATCGCTTGCTGAGATCAGGAAAACGAAGAGCAATTGGTCTGCACAAAAGACCGAAGAGATCACAATTTCTGGGATCAGATTTCTTTGCCAACGTTGGTCAGGCTTTGACAAAAATGTAAATTCAAAAATGGCTGGCGTCTTCTATTTAGGCAAAAGCGGCGAATATCTGATCTTGTTCAGCTCTCAAGATAGAGCTGAACATCCAGATTCCGTAGCTCTGGCTGAATATGCTTTTTCGACGTTTCAATTGGGCAAATAGTAGCTAAAAAAGAAAGAGCAACGAGCGGGCGCGCGTTGCTCTCCTTCTTGGCATAGTGTCACCGATTTACCGATTTATGGATGTCCTTTTCAGGCTTCTTGGCGGAGTGTGGCAGCGAGATGCGGTCTTCCGCTGCCACCCTGCCGCTCAACTCGCTACCAGGGAGGGTCCATCTCCAGAAACTGTGTTAAGCCGCTTTTCCTTGGTTGCAGATACCATTTCTCCCTTGATAGCAGTGTTGATCTCAGTATTATTGGTCATGGGCTCCAACTAACTTGGAACCTCGAACTATTGCTGTCCAGGGAACCTTCCGTTTGCGTCGGTTTCCTGCCAGGAGATTGCCCTGTAAGCGGTATGAGTCGCTTGATAAACGATCGGCGAGCGTGGTGCCCAAGGATTTTCTGGCGGCAGAGGATTCGCATCACCTCGTGCTATGATTTCGGCTCTGTCTGTGGCTTTGCCTAAACCTTTACCAGGTACAGCCAGAGTTTGATCGTAGTGCATATAAACACCGCCACCAGAACCATAGTTGGAGTTAATACCGACACTTCCACCGACGATCGCACCATAGAAGTTGGTATCGTTGCTGATTACAGTTGGACCATTGCTAGGATCGACGGCTGATGAGCCGATTAAAATCCCTGTGTTTGGAGCATACATAGTCATTCGTTGATTACCCTGAAGGACGACCTGCGTGTTATAAGTGCTCGTATTCTTGTTGAATGAGCTGCCGTTGTAGTACATCTGCAGTTGTGCAGCTGACCCGGATGTTTCTACTACATTGGTACTGTCACCGGGAGGGCTGATTGAAATCTGATTGTCTGCTAAAACTGAACTTCCGTTTTTGTTTTTGTATTCCGTTCCGATGTTACCGGTCGTGTTGAATCCGTTAGCAGTTGTGGGGTTAGAAATACCGTCCATATTGATAGAACTCTTGTTGTCCACGTTTATTACAACTGCACCATTGTTGGTACCACTGACATAAAGTGAAACCGGAGGCGCGTCACCGGCGGCGATAGCCGCTTGGGTATTAGATGCAATTTTAATGGAACCACCGTTTGTAACAGACATTGTGTTTATCGTATAGTCCCCGGGTGGAATACGCAGTGTTTTGCCTGAGGTAACTGAGCTTATTGCCCCCGAAGGCGGGGCAGCCGTATGGTCAAATATAAGTGTTCCGCCATTTACGTTTATTGAACCAAGGCTTGGCGTTCCAATGGGTGCACTTGGCGTAGTTGGAATAGCTGGTTGTGGGAAAGTTACACCGTTTGCATTGAGTGGTCCGGGGTTCCATGATGCGCCGGAGCTTGTTCCGTATGTTGGATTTGCGCCCGACCATTTGCCGGAGTTGTTTGGAACCGTGCCATTTTGAACACCATTTGGAATCGTTCCGTTGGGATAAATACCATTTTTGATGCCTAAGACATTGTGAGCTGGTGCAGCTTTGCTATTTCTCGCGGTATAGTCATCGTAAGCCACACCCTTGTTCTGGGTTGCCGCTGGCTGCACTGGATTAGTTGGATCGTAATCACCATAACCAGCTGAATAATAAGCAGTGTTCTTACCATTTGAATAGACATTGCCGGTCATTGTGTTCCATGGCGCAGTTGAAGCCGTAACGGCGTTGTATACGTTACCGACAATACCAAACTGTTTTGCGTAATATGACTGGGGATCTGGGAACTCATAGTGGCTTCCGCCTTGGATGATGCTTCGGCCCAATCCCCCACCGCCATATACTTGGCTGATTTTGCCCAGACTACCGCCTTCTGCGCCGATGCGTGGATCCGCACTGTTATAGGTGGCATAACCTGCTTTGCCTGCATAAACAATAGAGGCCATTCCAAAAACCCCAAAGGGGAAGGATGGTGTAGTGCTGCTCGAAATCACGGGCATCAAAAGCGATCTTATAGTTGAAGACGCACGTCCATAGTTTGCAGTTACGCTTAGCATTCTATAGGAGTTCGGAAATTGACCAGCCAGAGATGGATCCCTAAGGATGGAGGTGCTTGGAGGTACTCCCAGGTCCGCTGCGCTTATCTCTTTGCCGGACGGCAGTTTACTTTGGGAAACAAGCCAATTCTCGTAAGCTGGTAGCGTGGCTACAGTAACTGTAGCTGACGCTTTTGTATCTCCCAAAACACTTCCGGGGATGGTGTATGATACCAAACCATTATCGGTACTTTGACAGTCCGAGTTACTTGCTTTTGTGTTCATTTGATTGATGGCATAATCCATGCTCATCTCAGCGAATGATCTGACTGTGGTTTGGTGTTTGAATTGAGCAGTCTTTTGTAAGACTGGCATAAGAGTACTTAAAAGAGCGGTGACAAAAAGAGTGATAACTACACTCATCGCCAGTACCGCAGCCAAAGACATGCCATCTTCTGAACGCATGTTCAAGCTTCGGGGGTTGATGATCTTCGACATATTAAATGACCTCACGGAAGTAAGAGAGAGCCTGGGAGCAGCGGGTTGCGCTTAGAGAGCGCCGGTCGTTATGGTGGCTTGACTATTGTTTCTTAGGAAGAACTCTGATCGTAATGTGGTCATCGTAGGTTTTCTATTGGCATCTAGAGCTAGAACTTGCATGTTAACGACCACGCCGCGGTAGTTGACCATGCCCACGTTGTCATTGAACATAGTTGTCTTCCCTCCCGTTGTCGGATCAAGATACTGAAAAATAGCCGGAGTTCCAGTCTGATCCAGTGGTCCAACAAGACCGCTTAATACTGTCTGTGGAATGCCAGGTTGGAGGTTCGGAGGCATGTTAGTTAGACCGGCAGGCGCGGGAAATATGGTCAGCTGCAGCTTGAAGAAGCGAGTTTGTCCGACGTCCGGTCGCGATGTGTCTGGCACCACTCGATACACATAAGTGTCTAGAGCTGGCAGTACCGTGTTAGCCATCGCGCCGGTTGTGTTCAGCTTTCTGGGGTAGCCAGCAGGAGAGAAGGTTTGCACCTGAAGGATCAATGTTTGTTGGTCTAACTGATACGGAGCTGAGGGCCATGGAGACGGTGGAAAGGGAACGCTTTTCATTGTTGCATCCGGTCCGGAGTAGAGTACATTGGCGGTCGATGGGAAAAAGGAGGATGACGAGACTACTTCATTTTGAGAAAAGTCAGTTGCATCAACTCCGTTTGACTTTACCTTGCTGGTATCGACACTCATTCCTGAAGGAAAAGCAGAGTACGAATCTGGAACCAGTGCAATCATCCCTTGAATGTCACCTACAGTTCTAGACATTCTAATCAGTCGTCCCATCTTGTCCAATGCTGTTCGCGCACTATTCAGGGTGTCGGCTCGGTTGAAGGCCGTGTTCGCCTCAACCGTGTTGAGGGACATTAGCGACATAATACTTATTGCTACAAAGGACATTATTGTAGTCGCCACTAAAAGTGATACCAGTGACGAGCCGCCTTGTCCACGCTGTATTCTTTTCATGTTCATTTACCCCGTGAGACCTAGACGATTGAGTAAGCCAGACATCGTGAAAGTACTAGGTTTGCCTTGTGAGGTCAGAAAATTAATGGTTACAGTTGCTCGGAGCGATTCTGTTCCAAAAGGCTCGATCGTCAAGCTGATAGTATTTGTTATTGCTCCGTTAGCGTCGCAGGTGCGAAGAACGGATTGCGTTTGAGCTGATACCAGGGTGTCCCCGTTTCTGCCATCAAAGTCCAATGTCGATGTACCATTAGGAGTGGTAAATGCAGAGGTGTCTTGAAGAAGTGCTGTAGGAAATAGAGGATCGCCGGTAGCACCACCATTAACTATGAGGTTTCTCGTGCCGATGTTATCTGCAACTGTATCGTAAGGCAACGCTCTAAGATGGTCGATGACTTCTTGAGCCACTGCAGTGGCGGCCAATTGAGCGGATGAGAGATTTCCAGTTCTTCGAACTTGGGTGTACATCTGCACCATGGCGGTCGCTATAATGCTCGATACAAGCACTGAAACAATGGCTTCAATTAAGAAATCACCGCGTTCATTTCGAACACTCGGCGTTTTAGAAAAATGTCCATGAGTTATCCAGGAATTCTTTGGCATGGGACCAACTCCATTAATGGTTGTGTCATATAGGTCTAACGTGCTGTCAATGACGACAAAGCAAACAACGGGGAGAAGTTGCCAAGTTCTTTAAACCCGATTTAATATATCGACTAACGCCTTCTCGCCAAACTGGGTACACACTGTAACCAAGCTTAATAAAAGAATCAGCAGCGATTTGACCTACCACTTTTTCTGAGTCACTGCAAAGAAAATATTGCTATCCTAAGAAGGCAGGATGTTCAAAGGATTCGTTTTTCCTTTATGCAGAAGGACAGCAATAAGCTAATGTCAAAGTCACATCCTAAGATTAAGGTTTTTATTGCCGACGATCATGGCATCATGCGAGAAGCCCTTAGAAATTTTTTGAATCAGCAAGCCGAGTTTGAAGTCGTTGGTGAGGCAGCTAGCTCTGAGGAAGTTGTTGAGAACTGTCAGGCTCTGATGCCAGATGTTGTGATTATGGATATCTCTATGCCAATTTTTGACGGCGTACAGTGTGCTTCCAGGCTGCGCCGAATTTGTCCTGATAGCCGGATAATTTTCTTAACATCGCATGACAGTGCCCAATACTTGAAGGAATGCATCCTGATTGGAGCTCATGCATATGTATTGAAGAGGTCTCTATCAGATGATTTGAAGCTCGCAATCATCACGACTTCTCGCGGTGGTATGTATATAGATCCTGCAATGGCTAGCAGGCTGCGGGCCCTCCTTGATCTTTCAAAAGATGCTGAAGGTCCGCCAGCAGTTCTGAGTGAACGTGAGGTGCAGGTAATTGCTCTGATAGCAAAAGGATATTCTTTAAAGGATGTAAGTACCAAACTCAAGATCAGTGTTAAGACGGTCGAGACCTACAAGGCTCGATCTCTTGAAAAATTGAATTTACGATCACGCGCGGAACTCGTTAGGCACGCCCTTGAGAATGGTTGGCTTAGTAAGATAATCTAAGTCTTTTGAGGATTCGGAAAGCGATTAGCAAAAAGTTTGTGTGAAATCTCGGAAATTTTCATACCAAATTCAAGAAATTAGGTTTTTTTGAGGTTATCAAGTGGTACGTATATAGTGTGCCCCTATCTCCGCATGGTATCCCTCAACATGCACAAAAAATTAGCACTTTGTTTGGGATCCCCCCCAGGTCCCAGGCGGAGCAGTACCGGCAATCTCTTAGTTGAGATGGTCGTGGGGGTTTTAGTTAGCAGTATATTTGCCGGAGCCATCGTGCAAAGCATGGCTCAAGGCTTGTCCGTCACAAGTGGTGCTCAAAATCAAGTTCTAGTTGCTACCATGGCCCAAGAGGTTTTGGACGCGGCTAGAAATTTGCCTTTTGCAACACTGTCTGGATACGCAGGTTCTTACGATTTGACCGTTCAATTGCAAGCCGGAAACACAATCGATTGCCCCCCTTATCCAAGACCTCTTTTGTTGGATCAAAATAGTTTCAATTATGGCTCCTCACAGTATGGATCTCGAGCGATTCATAACACACTCAACGCAAATACATGCAATGCCAGCGAAACAATCACCAACAATGGGGACAACACATGCACGGTCACAATTAGCATCAACTGGCGCGACAGCACCGGAAATCATAATTACACGACTAGCACGAGAATAGCTCAAAACGGCATCGGAGTCTAAGATGACCAATTCGGGCGCAAAACAGTATGACGTACGATCACAACGCGGCGAAAGTTTAATTTCGCTTTTAGTATCGATCGTGATTTCTGCTATTGTTGCCGCCGGCGTCATGGGACTTGCCTACCTGAATTCTTCTTCGAATATCAGAGTGATGAATAAGTGCGACTCCGTAAATGCTGCACGCAATGCTATCGATCAGATCGGAAAGTCTCTGCGCTCTGCCCGCTGCGTTGGAAGCATGTGGGGATCAGTGCAGCCAATTCAAGTGCCGCAAGTCGATTGGGATCAATTGACCAGCGGCACATCGACAAACATTTCTGCGATCAACTTCAACGTATACCCATCGCAAGGAAATTCGACCGGCTATACGGATTTTCCGGCCCCAGGCGATCCTTATTATGGAGCGACTCCGATCGCAGGAAATGGACAGCCGCCCGGAGGTTGGTCCTCCGATCCTGGCTGGGCACCGGATTCAGGTCTTACCGATCCAGGAACTCGTTGGCGTTGTTCCCAGACTTGTTTGATTGTGCAGGTTCCAGTATTTGATCAAAACGGAATTCCTTTGGGAATTCCGTGGCCCACTGTCAATCCTATGCAAAACATTCCTGTCATGGACACGGTTGTTTATCGCGTTATGCCTGATACCGCATCCGATGCACAGCCTGGTACATTCATGATGCAAAAATGTGTTTTCCCCGCCCCTAACGCGCCGCGTCCGGCTGGCTATATAGCCAACTCCGCCCCCCAAACCGTCTTGCGCGGCATCATTGGTCCCTATGATCCAGACCAGCCTGGAAGTTTGCGAGTATTTCAGTACTTAAGTAATGTTGACCCCACAGCTGTGTGCTTTCAGCCAACAACAGCACAAGGACCAACGAACATTGCGTCCATTGGCGGTGTTTCAGTAAATCTCGAAGTCCTGCGTCAAGATGCAGGTACTATCAATCAAGCGGCTCTCCAATTCAAAAGCGACATTTATATGCGCAACAACGTGGCGTTCACCAATTAATCATGCGCATAATCGCGGGAGTTTAATATGAAAAGGTTTAAGATGCCCAACACTAGCGTAAAAAAGACAAGCCAGCGATTGGCTCACGCTAAGCTTGAGCCTCGCTGCCAGAAAGGTATATCGTTGGCCACAATCATGGCGATAGGAACGGTGTCGTCGTTATGGATTACGGCGATGATGGCTATTGTAATACCGACATATCAAAAAACTGCAGTGCTCAAAACAAGCACTGCGGTGCGAGCTGCGGCTGAGGCAGCGCTGGATTATACTCTCAATCAAATGAATAACTCGATAAGTCAGGGCCAGACATCACCTTACGATTCACCTGATGATGTTGGTGCTAGTAAACTCAGTACGATTTCTGCTGGGACTCTTGGTTTATCGAATGCCAACATTAATATCCAAGTGCTGGTTCAAAACCTCGGCTTACAAGGTCCCCAGACCGGGCAGTCTACCCAGCCAATGATCTTTGATCCTCAATTGGATCAACTGATCCAACAAGGCAAACTTGCCAATCCTTATCGTCTAATGACGGCCTCAGCTACCATGGGTAACGTGACAAAAAACATTCGCGTGCTTCTTGTCCCGCAATCCATCGTGCCAGCAAACGGGGTAGCATCTGGCAGTAATGTGCCGACCATGCCATTTGCGATATATGGAGTAAACCAAACTGCATTTGTTGGTTCTGTAGGACTTAATAGTTATGTGGGTAGATATAACGGAAACGGATCGTTTGTGAATCCACCATCTCCTAGACCGCCTCTAAACGATCCTCGCGTGCGCGCCGATTTTGGCAGTGGCACAACCGTCAATCAAGTTGGGTATAGCAGCGGTTACAGTGGAATGGCACTTGGCGGAACGCAAATGGAGTTTTGCAATCCGATTGTTACTGGTACACAGGCGTCGGCTGCTATAGCTCAAATGTATAACGCAAGCGCAGTTGCCCAAGCTCCGTGGTGCAACATCTACGATAACGTTTATTCCAATTACACAAATGCTGGATCCGGAAGTACACCGAGCCAAGGCATAGTTTATGCCGATAAGACCACGGCGGGAACTCCAAGTTCTGGATACATTCCTCGCGGTTGGGATAACACAACTGGAAATTCGACCAATCAAAATTCTTACAACAATGTGTTCGGACTTAGTAACGTCATGGGTGCCTATCCTTTCGACCATGCGTCCTGGCCTGATTCTAATTACGATGCCAGCTCCCTATATCCTGCAATTGCAAATAATAACAATATGGGTGGAGTTCTCAGTAACGCGCAACAATATGCCAAGCCTCAAATTCCTCCGGTGCCGACATCACCAAATACGGCACCACGGCTTGGTAGCATCAATCTTTCCGGAACGGCAACAATTCAAATTAGACCTGGTGTGCCGGCTCCGACGGCACCGATTGGATCGCGCAGCTCCGGCGTGGTTTTGCTACCGCCAGGTGACTACAGTATAACGGGACTGACTATGTCAGGTACCTCGAGAATCATTATCGATCCATCCGTCAATGTCGCAACAAATTTCTACTTGGAAGGTAATGTATCAACATTGGCCTCGGCTCCGGCCGTTAACATTGCTAATACCGCCGATATTAATATGTCCGGAATCACACAGTCCAGTGCTGCTGGTATCACGAGTCAAATTGGATCCACTGGTTTTAATTTGAGTGGTAATACAGGACCCAATGGACACGGCAACGTTAATACCGGCATTCAAACTGCAATAAACTCCCAATCAACAATTGTTGAAACGTCAGGAACCGCTGGCTACTTCAATCTTTATTACAATGGTCCCGGCTCTGGACCTTCGGCCGGCTCACCAAGCAATCCACCAAGCACAACCTTTTCCTTGAACGGGCGGCAGCGCATGACCATATTTGCACCTAATGCAAATATCTTGATTGGACGCGGCTCCGGGTACACCCGACCAACTGAATATTTTGGATCCGTGGTGGGAAACTGGGTGACGCTTACTGGACCGCGCACTGCATCGACAAACCAATTCACCGCAATGCACTACGATATCAAATTGAAACCAGGCGGCGGAGCCTTTGTTAATCCAAATCAGAATCTTTCTGTTTGGGGTAATCCTGTCAATGGTAATTGGAAGGTGTCCGGCGGTTACAAGGCAGTAACCTGGCAGGAAGCAAAGTCTGCTTCAACCGACCCTGCAGCTTGGAATAATTCTTCGATGTGGCAGTAAGATTTGCGGTGCAGGCGGATGTATATGCGGATCTACCTGCACCGCAAATCTTAGGCTGGCACTGGCAATAATTCACGAAACGTGCGCAATGAAGCCTGATAAAATGGCTGCATGAGTTCCGAACGAAAAATTGAAACAGTTATTGTAAAGCGCTCGCTTAAGGATAGATCGGGTGATTTGGCGTATTGGTTAGCTCAACCGCCAGAAGCCAGGCTCGCTGCCTTGGAAGAAATCCGCCAAGAATACGACCGTTGGAGGTACGGTGCTCAGCCTAGACTTGAAAGAGTTTATACAATCGTTAAACGAAAACGCAGTTAGATATCTTCTGATTGGTGGTTATGCTTTGGCGCTTCATGGGCACCCTCGGTATACCAAAGATCTGGACGTTTGGGTCGATCCGTCCGAACATAACGCTGCGGCGTTATTAAACGCATTGAAGGACTTCGGCTTCGGATCGCTTGGTTTGCAAAGCTCGGACTTTACAAAATTAGATCAAGTAATTCAGCTTGGTTACCCTCCAAACAGAATTGATCTTTTGACCAGTGCTGATGGTTTAGAATTCTCGGAAGCTTACGAAAGACGATTGTTTCTTGCGCTTGATGGAGTTGAGCTCAGTTATATTTGTTTAGATGATTTGATTACCAATAAGAAAGCAACAGGCCGCCTTCAAGATCTCGCAGATATTGAGACATTGCAAGGCAACTGAATTAGTTTCCGGCTTTGAACAACCCATGTGCTTGTGTAACAAGCGATAGGCATGCTGCCATCTTAAAAACGCGTGCGCCCAATGCGCGGTCTTGTTTTGTTGGGCTCTTCATCACTTTTGCCAGAACGTCGGATTGTGAGAACAGTGAGAGAATTGAGAACTCTGCGGTTTTGACGGTATGCGATTCAAGTTTGTGTTCTTTCTCGTTGCGGCTTGCAATATGGCTGCTTGTGACTTTGTTTGCTTCTCCAATATGTAGGGATTGTCCGGCGCCGACAACGAAGTGGCGATCTCCGACTTTTACTTTGATACCACCCCAGTGACCTTCGTAAATATTGAATACTTCCATTCCATGTTCGTTTGAGCGGACAAGAGCAGTAGTACCAGCACTCAATTGCACCTCGCCAAATTGTGATGTGAGGTGAGTCGGTTTGTGAGCATCGCAGATCATTTCGCCCTTTACTATTGCTAGCTCGTCCACTCTGCTTTCGTAATCACAGGCAGCTGTGATAATACTGCAAGTGTTCGTTTGCGTGTGATCAAAGCAGTCGATGCTTGCCCTGTGGATCATTTCAGAGGGATTACCTGCAGCCAAATTAGGCGTGATGCAGGCTACTGCTTTCAGGGCTTGATTTGGCTGTTGCGGCACCACCTCCGTATCTGGTTCCGGTTCTAAGTTGGAATCAGTCTTTGCTTCATAAGAATTTTTGACCAGTCCCGGATCCACATTGGTCGATAGCTTGCTCAACGATTGAGAATGTGTATCGAGTGCTATGTTCGTCGGGATAGCGATCGTCGAAATTTGAGAGATGGCAAAAACTGGCTGAACAGGACTTGAGCTAGGCACAAAGAGCGAAGCTTCGGTCGTAGGCGAGCTTGCCGGAGGGGGATCAGCGATAATTTTGACACCGCCTTCCAGCACGATAGCAGATTTCGATAGCGAACCGGTGCTAAAGATCACATTGGATCCCCAGGCGTTTACTTCATTCTTTCCTAATGCTGTAATACCATTTGTGCCGAAGTAAGCATGACCACCATATTTCTCGCTGAGCTTAACTCCGGAGGGTGTCTTTCCTTCGACTGGGGAGCTTGGAATCGCACCAATCACAACTCGAACATTGCCTCGTCCTGATGTTGAGCTATTGCTATAGGCTTCCAGGTCTGTGTTCCTTCCGATTGTGATGCTCCCGCTCTTTGTGTTAGTGCTTTGAATAGTCAAATTACCTTCGTTGGCAACAATCCGTGATTCCTTTGTGACAGTAAGAGCATTGCCACTGATAAGATCGATAGAACCTTCTCTGGTGCTCACATCATTTACGGTCAGGTTTCCACTGGATTTGACTTTGAAATTGCCACCGGAGCTTGAGTCCAGAAGAACCAGATCGCCGCTTGCATTTACATTGACAATGCCTGTACGTCCAGTTTCTACCTTCAAATCTTGGGCGCTAATTTGAAGTGCTGCGTTGCTTGTGCCGATATTGCCTTTCTCTGAGCCCAATGACAAATGAGTCGCAGAGAGAATGCCAGAGCTTTGCTTGATATTGCCGCTACCATCAGCCGTCACGCTGAGGGAATCGCTTGCGCTAACATTTCCGGCAATGGTGATATTGCCGTTGTTGCGGGTTAAGATATTGACTTTCTGTCCGCTCAACGAGCCATTCAAAGTCAGGTTCTTATCAGCACTTAGCGAAAAATTTGTGCCGGCGATACTTGAGTCAATATTTAAGTTTCCAGATGATTGCAGGGAAGTATTCTGACCCATTGCCACAGAATTGGAGCTAAGTGACAACGATGAGTCCGTTCCTGTGCTTACTTTGACATTGTTTGCCAGGCTAATTGAGTTAGCCGAGATATTAACATTGCCGGCTCTGCCATCATTAAATTGATAGTTCGTTTCGAAATGAACATTGTTACTTGCTGATATGTTGATGCTATCGCCGTCCAGCTTAATGACAGTATTTTCTTTTCCGGTCAACACCAGAGAGGAGTTTGGCATCGAGGTGATGTTGATGCTTCCATTATTCTCAGATGATTGGATTGAACCTTGGTTACTCAGTACATTGGTTTTTATGTTTATGTCAGATTGTGTCTTGAGTGACGAGCCAGCCGAAAGCAGAACCTCATTTGCTGCCAAATTTAGAGTAGACTTGTCGACCTTGATGCTAACATGCTTGCCAATACTAACTGAATCGCTAGCGCTGAGGTTTACAGAGCCGTTGCTGCCAGCATTGAAAACGGCATTGGAATTGAGAGAGGTATTACTTGCATTGGTAGCACCAATGTTGATGTCGCCTTTGGAAGTTAGGTTGAGTGTGCCTCCTACCGAGTAAGATTCTAGCCTGACTGCACCCTGTGAACTGACGTATGCTGATCCATTTGACGTTGATACTGTCAAGCTTCCAGTGTTGACTTTGATTGCCTGGTCCTTTGTTCCGATGTTACCGGAGCCTGACTTAAGCGTTATGGATGATGCACTGAGTAATCCAGCTGTCTGTTTAATATTGCCAGAGCCGTGAGCTGAGACCACAAGAGAATTGACGACGTCAACATTAGCTCCCAATGTTATGTTTCCATTTTTTGCTGTCGTTTGAATGATCAAGCTATTTGCGCTGACGTTCTTGTCAATGAATAGATTGCCTGCTGCCTCGATGGTCGTAGTTCCACCAGGGGTTTGTATGAGACCATTGTTCACAACGTTGCCGCCTGGAGCTAAAACGCTAATGTTTTGATCGCTGCTTAAAACGACGCCTTGATTAATGGTTACATCTGCGTTGATCGTTTGAATCGCAACCGGTGCACCAAGCATGGCTAGAGTCCCTGTTCCGGTTCCGCCTGAAGTGCTGAAGTTGATATTGGATCCAGATCCATTAATATTGATGCTACCGCCAGAAGCTGTTGAAAGAGTCGCAGTCGATCCTGTTGGTGTGACCACATTGACTGCGCCGCCATTTTGATTTGAGACGCTAATTGCCGAATTTCCGGTGGCAGTTACAGTTGAAGCATTGCCAAAAACAAGATTCGGAGCACTAACGTTTAGTGCTGCACCGCTGTTAACTGTGGAGGAAGATCCAGCAGCAAAGATCAATGAACTTTGCGAACTCAAATTTACTGAGCCACCGCTGCCGGCGTTGAAGATAGTGCTTCCGGCAAATGTCAGGTCATTTCCGGCTCCGAAGGATTGTACGTAAATCGATCCAGAATTGCCGCCAGTAAAGCCAATCGTGCCTGCTCCAGTTAAAGTCATGCCGTTGGGATCTTGCAGAACAATGAGACCACCTTGTTTGGATGAATAAATATTTCCATCCATATTGAGATTGCCGCCATGAACATTCACTTCGACATTGCCACTGGCCATCAAATCGACATTATTCAGGTTGGTATCGGCGGCGCTGCTTTCGGTAACGAGGCTTCCGCCTGTCACATTTAGTTGTGCACTGCCGGCTCCCTGTGCCTGGAACGTCAGCGGCGATGGAGTGCCTGCATGAAATTCTACGGAGCCGCCTTGCGAGGCCAGAGTCGCCGCGCTGTTGATGTTAACTGTGAGTCCACTGCCGGTCGAGCTCACATACATTGCAGTGCCGCTGCTACGACTGAGGCTGACTACGCTTCCATTTGAAAGGTTCAGCGCATTGGTATTTATGCTCAGTTGGCTGCCGCCGTTTACCGCCAGGTTGCTAGAAATAGTGACGCCGGAACCATTGTTTCCTGTTGAGACGTTAACGGTGCCTGTGCTGCCAGCATTCAATGTATAGCTGCTACCAAAATTGACAGAATCGCCGCTTATCAAAATACCGCCGCTGCCGGCAAGAATCTGGGCTCCGCTGCCACTCAAGTTGAGAGCATCAGTCGAATTAATGGCGATGCTGGCACCGGAAGACTGTGCCACCAATCTTCCGTCTAAGATAATGTTGTCGGAGCTAAGATTGATTGAGCCGGCTGCTGACTGAACATCAATTCCGGCTGCTACCGTAAGGTCACTTCCAGTTCCTGTGGATAAGCTGACGCCAGTTGTTCCGTTTACGTTTTCGAAGATCGAAATACTTCCATCAGCATTAATGATCAGGTTGCCCGCGCTGACCGTACTTTCAATAGATACATCTCCACCACCGTTTAGTTGGAGCGTACCGGCAACAGAGGAGGTTCTCAGGTCGAAGCTGCTACCGTTGCTGACATAGGCAGAGCCGCCGCTTGTAGCTTTCATTTCCAGAACATTTGTCAGCAGGGGATTGAGCGCGCTGCCAATATTTCCGTTTCCAGAGTTGAGAACTAGTGTACCAATTCCGACCGTTCCGTCGCCGACCTGATTAATCGAGGAGGCACCTTGAACGGTCATGCTTACGACTGGTGCGTTGATGTCACCATTGCCTATGTTTATATTTCCACTGCCGATTGCGCTGACGTCGAGTTGGCGTGCAGAAATTGCGCCATTAAGATTGACATCGCCATTGGTGGCGATCACTTCCATGCCAAGATTGATCGCCTCGTCAAATGCGGTCGAGCTGATGTCGATGCCTTGGCCAATGTTGGTGGCACCGTTGGCACTTGTAATGCTAAGCGTTGCGCCTGTAACGTCGATGTTTGCGCCATCACCGTTCGCCGATAATGTGGTTGAACCCTGTGCCGGTCCGATTAGGACGTTGCCAGGGCGGACAGCATTTCCTTGATCAATGGAAAAAGTGACTTTTGAGCCGCTGTTAAAGTTCATCGCCAGCGAATTGCTTGAGCTTCCGGAATGGATCTTCATCAGACCGGCAGCATCCATGGATAGGTTTGAGTTTCCTAGGAAGGAAATTTGGGCAGCGCCAAGCTCAACCGAGCCGCCGCTTGCGCTGAGGGATGAATCATTGGCAAAGACGATTGAGGAATCGGAAGCGCTTGCTTGCATAAGTACATTGCCTGCGCTGCTGGAGACTTCGCTGACCCCGATAACGCTGCCGGCGCCACTTACGTTTACCGTGTAAGAGCTGCCTGATCCCTGGAAGCTGCCTTTGAGACTAGCAGGCCCGCTGACCGATACTGCACCGTCTGAGTTTGCTTCGATTTTTCCGAGATTGCCTGAAGATGCTCCTGAAAGGAAGATGTTTTGATTGACTGCAACTGTTAAGGAATTCCCATCTCCAGAATCAAGCAAAAGCGTGCCGCCATTGCCCGATCCCATTGCCGATGCAGAAATGAGTCCGGTGCCGGCTCCACCCTGCAGATTTAGAGCACCGAGCTGGAATGCTTGTTGTGAGTTTTGGGCAAGACTTAGCGATCCGCCGCTGCCGGAGCCACCACCGTCAGCGACCACATCAGCATCAATAGAAAGTGTGCCCGAGCCGCCGGCGCCAGCTACCAAATCAATACTTCCGCCTGAGCCCAACATCGAACCGGCGTCTACTAAAGAACCATTCAGGCTCAAATTGCGTGTCGTTGCTAGCGAAATACTGCCGCCGTTTCCGCTTGCCGAACGCGCAGATAAGATGCTGCCGTTGCCGAGCATCAGGTCAGCATCAGCTCCGCTGGCCTCAACATTGATGGAACCACCGTCTCCGGACCCAGTTGTCGAGGTCGAGATTGCCGAACCATCTAATATATTGATTTGCGGAGCAGCAAGGTTTACCTGTCCACCATTTCCAGTGCCGCTGCCCTCGGCTGAAAGTAGCCCGGTTACAGTAACGGAATTATTTCCGCCGCCTACTTGTCCGGAGCCGATCGCACTTGCTGTCAGCGAAATATTTCCGCCGTCGCCATTGCCGCCGCGGGCCGCTACTGATAGGAAGGCGCCGTCAACGTCAAGGTCTCCACCGGCACTGATATTAATTGTTCCGCCGTTGCCACCGTTAAGTCCGCTACGAGCAGAAAGGCTAAATCCACTGGTCTTGCTGACGGAAAAATCGCTTTGGCTTTGAGTATTTAATGTAGTTATTGAAATTGTGCCACCGTTTCCGGTGCCGGCTCCATCGGCGCTCAAGGTTCCAGAAATATTAAGCGCTCCGGAAGCTGCCCCCGAGTCCAGACCAGTCACCAGGTACATTGATCCGCCATTGCCGTTAGCCGCTTGTGGCGACACATTTAGCTGGGCGCTGTTCAGATTCATCTGTCCATTTGCGTTCAGGTAGAGGAATCCACCGTTGCCACCGTCAACGCCACCACGAGATGTAAGCATCGAGGCGCTGGATGCAAGATCAAGATCGCTAAGAGAAGTAATAGTAATATCGCCGCCAGAGCCGCTTGTTGCCCCGCTAGCGTCCAGAATCATGGCGCCATGTACACCATCAGTTAAGGTGATCATGATGTTGCCGCCATTCTTGCCCGGGTCATCGCCACCGCGAGCTGTTATTGCCAGCGTATCAACCTGAACGCTTCCAGCGATTTGGACAGTGGTAGCGCCGCCACCGTTGTTTGTCAAATTCATAGCGCTGGCTGATATAACATCACCGCCGATGCCAATGCTGCCGGCGCTACCGCTGCCATGTCCAGAAGTGTCGGCCGTTAAACTTCCGATTTCAAGCAAAGGAGCTGAAATGGAGAGGCTGCCACCTGCAAAGCCATTACCACCGGTTGCGCTAAAGTTGAGATCGCCACCGCTGATTTTGCTGCCGGAGCTAATATTTATTTGTCCGCCCGCACCGGAGGCGCCACCATTAGCCGAATAGGAGGCGCCAGTCAGGTGTATCTCGCCATCAGCCATGAGCGAGATCATGCCCGCATCGCCGACCGATGCGTTGAGTGCAACTGAACCGACCTGGATGCCACCAAGTCCATGATTGTTAATGAAGAGTCCGCCACCGCCGGCGCTATTCGCTGATGTAAAGCCGATATAGTTATTGCCACCGGTTTGATTTACAAGCAGCGTGCTGCTGACTGCATCCGGAGCTGAATTGTTGTTTGCATTGATATTGATAAAGGCGCCTTGTCCTGCAAAATTATCGTTGCTAATTGAATCGACTCTTATGTTGGCACCAGCGTTTAAATTTACGCTGGCACCATTGCTGGTGATAGACGTAATCTGAATATCGTTTAGCGACGTGCTAACACTGACTGATGACCCAGTCGAGTCGCCACCTGTAATTTGCACATTGCCGAGGCTGACATTATCACTGCTTACGTCCCAGGCGCCATTCAATCCGGAAGATATACTGACAAAGCCACCGAAGCCGGAGCTGCCGGCATTGGCTTTGATATCAACTTTGCTCATGTTGATATCAGCGTCTCCGCCCAAGGTGAGTACAGAGACGAAGCCACCATTTGATCCAGATACGTCGATATCTGAATTGCCGAAGTTGACTGAGCCGCGGTCAGCAAAAATAGAGAAGCCGCCACCGCTGTTTTGCTTGGAAGTTAAATCGATTGTGCCGTCACCTACGTGAACATAGCCGTTAAGAGTCTGAAGGTAGACTTGTCCAGCTGCGCCCATATTACTAGCGGCCGTCATGTCCGCGTTTGCACCTTGTTGATCTCCGAGGACGATGTCACCGGATTCTGTTATGAAATTTAGATTGCCGGCAAATCCCATATCGCTGGAAGTGTTGATGTTAATGCCGCCGGCAAGGTTGATTCCTGTCTTAGCGTTAACCGAAAAGTCGGCGCCGTTCTTCGTTGAAGAGGATGTGTCCGCTGTCAGTAAACCAGTCGCGGAAACGTTGGAGTTATTAGAAGTAATTGTGATCGCGCCTGATTGGCCGCCGCTGCTCTTGCTGGAAAAGCTCGTTTGTCCGAGTAAAATCGGACCGCCGGCCGTCAGTGTTATCTTTCCGGAATTTCCATTAACAGATTCAGTGCTTATTGTAAGAGGGGCCGCGCCGAGATCGATCATGCCGCCAGCGGTCATCACAATATTTCCGGTGTTTCCAGTTTTGCCGGATGTACCAATTGCAGTTACGTCTACGTTGATGATATTTTTGCCGGCAGTGATAACTAGAGCTTCATTGCCGGGGAAAACCCAGTTTCCACCGAACTGAGACATTTCCAAATAAACGTCCCCGCCCGATGCAATCGTCGGGTCGCCGGACATTGTCAGCGCGCCGATGTGGAGGTCGCCCTCTACGGAGGAGACGTGTGCGGCACCACCGACCAAGTTCAATTGGCCTGACACCGAATTCACATCCATATTAATTGTTCCATCCCCGGAGAAAACATTCATTGTTTGACTCAGGAAGTCGCCACCAAAAATCTTGGTGTCAAACTTGGGGGTGAAGAATTGATCTCTAATATTGATGGCGCCATTGAGAGCTTCAAAAGTTCCACCTAAATTATTGATTGCCAGGTTTTGCGAAAGCATGGTGGCAACATTTATATTGGCGTTCAGTGAAGCGATTAGTCCAGCATTCTGCACTGAATTTGTGATCATGCTGATGTCGCCAACCGCTTGCATCACCGGAGCCGGGCCGGTCAGCCCAGCGGGCAAGGCGTTGATGATTGAGCCGCCTGCATTGAGATTCAGATTGCCTGAACTTGAAATGCTTCCATAGTTAACAATGTTCTGAGTTGTATTGAGTGACAGATTGATACTAGAGAGAAGGTTTGTGAAACCGAGACTCTGGAAAGCACCTGTCGGGATCACGGAACTTAGTAGCGCGCCTTGATTGTTGAAGATATTTGAGGCTGAGATAAGAGCTGTGTTGAATTGCGAATTGCTTGAGATTGCAAAAAGATTTCCTGAGTTACTCAGGTTGCCTGTGATAGTGATGGAACCAGCAGTACCGAAATCGCGGACTGCAGTAACACCTGTTGGGATAACGACTTGACTGAGGTTGTTGCCGAAGAGGTTGAACTGCCCGCCAACAGCGCGCCCTGAAGCGTCGAGAACCAGGCTTTGGGTTCCCCCACCCAAAACCTGGTTCAACGCAACGCTTTCGGCCGGAGTGATTAGACTCCCGGCGTTTACTATCACCGAAGATCCCCCGACGGTGATAGTCGCCGAAGTGAAGTTGCTGTTGCCACTTCCTGCCGTAACAGTTCGGTTTTCCGAACTTAAATCAAGATTGTGATGCATGTCCCCCGCTTCTTGAGCGAGGGCAGAAGTGCAGAGCTGAAACGTAATCAGCAAAGCGCTTACGATAAAAAGAAACGACTTTGAAGTCATAGTGCGAGCACCTGCCTTTGGGGGGAACCATTGGTATCTGGGAGGGAGCCAGAAGCAACGGCGGGGCTGGATGCGCCAAACAACGCCAATAGATAGTTTTAAACGCAGCTAGGTCGCTAGTCGGGGGACACGTCCTATATACCCGGTTATCAAGAGGTAATATCTCGTCGTCTTCAAATTGTCTAAATTAAATAGATTCAAAGTATCTGTTTTTTGTTCTAGGGAAGTAGTTCGAACATGTCATAGGACTCTTCAGGATGGGTGATGCTTGCCAGCGCCGGCGATTCGGGCGGGGCTGTTCGTGATCTCTAAAGCGATATCGCTTTAGAGATCACGTTCGATCATCCGGGCGGAATAAGGGAGTCGGATTGCCAAGATATTCTCGGCGATTTCACCTAGCAGTTCGATTCTGAGCTGCCAAGGTTTATCGTTTTATCGCGCACATTGTGGATGTCAGGCGTTACGGTTTCCCGAGGATTTTTTTAACGGGACTATGTGTGATCTCGAAAGCGATATCGCTTAAGAGATCACAATCGAGGATCTGTCTAAGTCGGAAAAAGAAAAAACAGCGGTGATCTTAATCACCGCTGTTGCGGCGCAATAAAGCTTGCGCCTCCCCCAGTCCTAATTTGGTCAGCGATCCGAGTACAAGTGCAATGCCACTTTCCTTGCAATCTTCCTGAGCTCTTCCCCCAAAGAACTCATTCAAACTGAAAAGCTCGAATGTTTGACCAAGGATACTTTTCCCTAGAAAAATGTATCTGAAACCATGTAAGACGACTTTTAATGTTTTCCCCAGATCGCTCTTGAAAACGGGCTTGCACCCGGCTTCTTGGCAAGATCGAAGTATTAGGGGAAAACACCTGTTGTATTCAATCTAGAAACCCCTAATTATTGCAGAACAATGATTTTGGGGTTTAGTCGGTCTAGTCAAGGGGAATTTATAAATTTCGAATTGCACGAAGATTTCTTTGTGATTTCGAAAAAAAGAATCTTTTGGAAGACTGGCGAGAACTACGTTCCCGGCGGTCCGATAGGCTTTCGCATTGTTCAAAATCAAAGCGATTTTCAAAGAATCAAAAGGAGAAAATGCTTGGGCTTCTTAGAAAGGAAGCTTGAAGCCTCATTTCGTTTTACTACAAAAACTCATCAACCAGCCGCTTGACTAGCCTTCGCCACACAAGTGTAATAAAGCTCTCAGGTTATCATTCGGCAAGTTTGCCCGATTTTCAGAGATGGCAAGTTATGATTTCCTCTTGGTATGGAGTTGGGAAGTAGCTCCTTACAACCCCGGTCTGTGGGGTTATGCAGGAACTAACGAAGCTGGTATCTGATGAGTCGAATCGTACAAAAATTTGGTGGCACTTCAGTCAAAGACCCCGAGCATATTGGCAAGGTTGCTGAAATCGTTGCCGAAACGTACAGTCAGAATAAGCAAGTAGTAGTTGTTGTTAGTGCCATGGGACATGGAACTGACGAATTGATTGACCTCGCGCTCAAGGTAGACGAGAATCCAGAGCCGCGCGAATTGGATGTTCTCTTAGCCACAGGCGAACAAGTATCAATAGCGATGCTCTCGATTGCCTTGCGGTCTATGGGTCTAAAAGCGAGATCGTTCACCGGACCACAAGCCGGAATCTTGACCGATGAAACACATGGCTTTGCTAGAATCAAAACTGTTCATCCAAGCCGCATAGAGAGCTCGCTGCGACGAGGTGAGATTCCTGTGGTTGCAGGATTCCAGGGGATGAATGGTAATAGCGAACTAACTACATTGGGACGCGGTGGGTCTGATACAACTGCAGTTGCGTTAGCTGCTGCGTTGAAAGCCGAATGCTGTGACATTTATACCGACGTGGATGCTGTCTACACAACTGATCCTCGGACTGTTGAATCAGCCAGAAAACTTGGCGTTATCTCCTACGAGGAAATGCTTGCACTGGCAAATTCCGGTGCCCAGGTTCTAAACGCTCGTTCTGTTGAGCTTGCTATGAATAATTCAGTTCCAATCAGGTTGCGTTCAACGTTCGCGCCTGAGAACACTGGAACTTTAGTAACCACAAAAGACATTGCTCCGGAGCACAATGTTTGTGGTGTCGCCTGTGATGCCTCGCGAGTGTGGGTGAGGATCGCCATTTCGCAAAGTTTTAATGCTCAGGAGAGCGTAGGAGATTTTGCAGACAATTTTTCAAAACAAGAAGATGCAGTTCAACATTTGCTATCTACTTTAATCTCGCTTGGTATAGACAAAGAAATAATTTCGCTGAAACGCGCAAATGGTATCAATGCCAGCTGGCTGGAGTTTCACTGCGAAAAGCGTATTCTCCGAGATGTCCAGTCGGTTTTAGCAGGCTCGACAAATCAGCTGCCTGATTTAGATTATCGGATCGATACTGGCTTGGCTCTTGTTTCATTAGTTGGTGCGGGAATAGACCGAGACTATCTAATATCGGATAATCTGGCTCAAGTGCTTCGGAAAAATGCAATTCCCATTTTGATGCAAACCCAGCAAGTGCTGCGCAGTTCGATATTGATACCAGGTGCTTTCAAGGAACAGGCCGTTAAACTTGTGCACGAAGTATTCTGCAGCACGACAGCCGAAGCCTACTCAAAGCTTTCAAAGCTCGAGTTAGAAGCTGAGAAGCTTGCACTTGCCAGAGCGGAAGAAGCGACAGGCAGCACTAGCGCGGGACTAATGTTTGTTGCCGAACTTGGTGCGATGACAGACCCGATAGTATCGGAATCTAATGAACTAGATTATCATGTTGAAACTGAGGCAAGAAGATGACTTTCGGTAATATCTTTGACAAATTGAAGAGCTCTACTAAACAAGCTGCTGATCAAATGAAGCTGGCAGGGCGAATTGCAGGACTAAAAGTTGAGCGCAGTACACAAAAGGCGGAGCGGGAACGGCTGCTGAAAGAAATTGGAAGCAAAACATTCTCCATTTATTCCAAGACTAAATCACTTGACTCTGCGACTCTCGAGGAAGAGATCATAAACGAGCTCAACCACATAGATCGAATCGACAAGCGCATGGTTGAAATTGAAGAAGAAATTTCGCAGCTACAATCGGAGATTCTTCATACCGACGGAAAAGAAGTTGTAGACGCTGATGAAGTACAAGAAGCGGACGACGAAGACGAAGAAGAAAATGATTCGGACCGCAAAAAGAAAAAATAGAGATAAAGTTTGAACTACACAGATTCTGCAAAACGAAGTAAACCGAAACCGGAGTAAATCATGAGCACCAAAACTCGCAACATATGTGCTGGAGCGCTTATTGTCTCTGCAGTAATAGCGTCCGTACCTATCGCTTCCGCTGACGTGACTTCACCGATGATAAAAGATCGCGGTCGTAAGTACACTGAGGAAAAGCCGCTCACTAGCTACTATGGAACTGGGGCAGCTGGAAGAATGACCGAGGCCTCGGAACTTCGCTTTCAGGCAGAGTCCTTATTTACCGCTGGTGAATGGGAAAAAGCGATTCCAGTTGCTAAGAGAGCTGTTCAATTCGATGCTGGAGACCCGACAGGACATTTGATACTGGCTCGGGCTCTCACTCAAAAGTTTTATCAGCAAAAGGGAGCAATAGACGAGAAATTGCTTGCAGAGTGTTTGCGAGAGTGGCAATTGATCCGATATCACGATGCCGATCCTACTGAGCAGTGGGAAGCAGGCAATGCTGCGAAGAGGCTATTGAAGATCGCTCGTGCTCTGGAAAAAGAAAAGAAAGAGCGCATGCGTATAGAAGAGGAAAAGTTGCAAGCTCAGTTGGCTGCTAGGGCGGTCCCCGCTAAGCAGAAGGTTGCCACAGCTGTCAGCGCCAAGCAAATCAGCGATGAAGAAGAGCAGGCAGAATTGAAAGCTGAGGAAGAGGCAAAGCTGAAAGCCCCTACTGATAAATCAGCGGCTGCTTCGCCTGCTGGAGGTCTGAGTCCTGAATTGAAGCAATTAGCAGCACGCCGTAAGCGCTTCGGTATTTTCTAGAGCTGGGCGACGCACAGATCTCTTATAAGTGGCATTATTGCGCGTCGCGCTGAATAATCTATGGGCTTATCAGCGTCTGCGTTGTCGTCTATTAGCTTTTGCGCGTATTGGCGCTAGTGTACATATGGGCTGAGCGTTTATTAGCTGAGCCACTCATAGCGAGTCAAAGCAGTCGGACTTTTGCAGAGGTAGACTCGACCTTAATGCTCCACCGGAAAAGCTGATCGTTGCCACGAAAATGACTATTTATCTTTACTCTTCAGCGCATTCTGCAAGGACAGCGGCACTGTCGAATAAATGCCGGGACGAACTTCAGGTTGCCATACTTTTGGCGTCAGATCCTTTATATTGCTGGATGCTTTAAAGTCGCCGTTCTTAATACTTCCTTTCTCGACCAAATACTTCGCAAGCAAATCAACTTGCGATAGGCGAATTGGCTGTGCATCGACCAGCACTCTTGCATCTGCTGCGCTGTGATACTTTCCGAAAGCCCAATTATCAGCCTGAAGAAATCGGGGATCTTTTGGATCGTTCGTAATGATTCCTCGCTTGCCCCACTTTTCGATCGGATGGAATAGCGTCAGTACGTCGTACTTTTTGCCATTCTCGATGGGGACAAACTTACCTGACTGTTGATCTAATACTTCAATTGAAGTTATGCGGTGACCAGCAGGACGCGAGCGATCGAAGGCGTACCGTAGGCCTTCGGTCTGGACGAAGTTGCCGGTATAATCATAAAACTCCGGTTTTGGTGCTTCACTAAAAAAGCGGCTGGTATTTGCCTTGATCCTGTCCCCTAATGAACTAGGCGCCACTGTTGCTGGTGGCAGATCGTGGACTGCAAAATTGAGTGCACCACGGATTTGATCCCCTGTCATTCGGGCTACGGTCAACTCGTTCAATTCGCGCTCGATTGAGCCGGTATTGAGGAATGTGTTCGATAGTTTCAAGTGGTTAGTGTCGCCGGGTGTGAAGCCTTCTTTAATATCCCCAGTGTGTTTCATCACGATGCTTACGTTCTTAATCGGTGCTTGTCCGGCGGCTTCTCGAACCGCGTTTATCTCAGGTAGATGAGCATTCGTTTGATCGCGCAGAGCCCTGCTTATTAGCGTCCCGAGTGGGGTCTGCTCTCCGCTTTGTCCGCGCAGCCCGTGAGTACTAATTGGCTCTTTGATTTGAACCTGATATTGAATGGCTTCCAATTTTGCGACATCGCCAATTTCGGACTGAATGTAGTTGCGAATGCCTAGGTCAGGTTCGATAGCTGCATTTATTTCGTGAAGTTTGCCACCACTTCTGAATTTATCAACACTGCCATCAGCCTTAAATGCCAGATTCATTTCTCCTAGCCACTGAGCTTTGGATCCGGCTTGGCTGATTGGTACTTCGCTTCCGTTTTGAACATTCTTGACCCAGAACGGAAGTGGTTCTATATCATGCGAATGAGCTCCCAGGATCGCTGATATTCCTTTGACGTTTTGAGCAAGAGCTACATCTTCTGCGCGTCCAAGATGCGAGAGAACGATAACCTTATTTACTCCTTGTGAGTTCAACTCAGAGATAGCCTTCCGTGCCGAATCCTGAGCATCCCGATAAACAACGGAGCCCTCCGCCATATCTTCCAATTCTTTGGTGACCAGGCCAATTATGCCTACCTTATCCTTTCCTTGAGGACCTGCTATCTCGATAACGCGATATGGTTTGTAGATTCCATCTTTCCCGACTATGCCCGGATGACCAGGCAGTTCGATATTAGTCATAACAGCGGGCATTTCTCTCTTGGTTTCATTTGCGAGCTGCCTTATGTTTTTCACCCATCCGTCAACGTCCACATTACCAAGTCCTACGTCTGCAACGTGGTTACCCGGAACTGTTCCATGCGGTTTCATCATTTCTATGGCTTTGGTTTCGACGTAGCCGAGTTTTGTTGATCCTGCTACGACATTTCCAGAATAGTTATCTCCCAATTCAAAAAGTAGAGGGTTCCTGCCGGCATTCGCTGAGCTTTCCCGGAGCGCTGCTGCTTTAGTCGCAAGCTGAGGAAGTGACGCTTCTTGCCCAATGAGCGCGCTATGCATGTCATTGAAGTGAAGGACATCAACTCTCGTTAGTCCCCGTTCGCCTTGCCATGCTGCTTTTGTATAGGACCCAATTTCTCTGGCATTGGCTATTCCAGAAATTCCGGTTGAAAGACCTAACCCAAAAGCGGTCCCAATTGCGGTGTTAATACTTATGTCTTTGACGACCTTGCCCAGTCCTTGAGCGCTTCCAAGTTCGTTTCTGTGATCGTATAAGGCATGCGCTGTACTCCACATTCCGGAGCCAACAAATCCGCCAGTGCTTCCTCGAAGAGCATGGCTAAGCAGTCGCTCTTGCAGCGAGCTATCTAATACCTTGCTGCCGACTTCGAAGGCTTGCTCCGGACCAAGTGTTTTGCCTGCATATTTGAAGCCGAGATTTCTTGTGAAGCTCTTCGCTACCTTACTTTCAACTTTGCTTGCTGCCACTCCGGCAAAGCCATCAACTGCTCCCCATGCAAGATCGGCCGCCGAAATCGTCCGATCTTCGCTTTTAAGCAACGCCGTTTCCATGGCGCCCTTGACGCCAAATTTCGTGATACCTGAGCCAACGGCAGTTACGAGTATCTTTCCGGCAAGACCATATTTGCTGCGATCTATCACAGACCAGCTAGCGGCACCAGCTATAGTCGCGGCAATTGTGCCGCTGAATTCAGAAGCAGCTTGCTTGAGCCAGATGTTTTTGTCGGGCACGCTGTCATCTAATAATTTCTTGTTGACCTCTAAATTCGCTTGGGTTTGCGATTTATCGGTTATTCCGTTGTCCAACTCTGTCCCTGTCAGTCAACCACCTGTCCTTACTCTATGGCTGGGGCGGGGGTCCGGATAGGAGGTAACCACGTAGAAAAGAGCTATTTTTAATCTTTGGAGAAAGGGTAGCCCGCTGCTAGATCTTGGAGCGGGATCCAAAGAGGACGCGGGGCTGATCTCTGAGGCGATATCGGTTTAGGATCCAAAGGGGACGCGGGGCTGATCTCTAAGGCGATATCGGTTCAGGATCCAAAGAGGAAATGGGGCTGATATCTGAGGCGATATCGGTTTAGGATCCAAAGGGGACGCGGGGCTGATCTCTAAGGCGATATCGGTTCAGGATCCAAAGAGGAAACGGGGCTGATATCTGAGGCGATATCGGTTCAGGATCCAAAGGGGATGCTGGGCTGATCTCTGAGGCGATATCGGTTCAGGATCCAAAGAGGAAATGGGGCTGATCTTTGAGGCGATATCGGTTCAGGATCCAAAGGGGATGCGAGGCTGATCTCTCTGGCGATATCGGTTCAGGATCCAAAGAGGCGATGCGGGCCAGTCGGTAGATGAAACGAGTCGAAGCTGGTGCAGGGCGCGGGGGACTTTGGTACATGTCAGGCATAGCGTATAATAGCGGGATCGGAAAAGGCGGTGATCTCTTGAAAACATTCACTAATTCGAAAAGCATGAGTCTTAGAAGGGCGAAGCATCTGCTCATCTCCCTCCTTCTTGTTTTGTTGGGAGTGGGTCAGTCACCGGCTGTTAATGCTCAAGCTGAAGCTATGGCGCCGCTTGTGCAGATGGGCGTTCAATTGGCCGCTGCAGTAGTTCCAATGGTTATCCCAGTCGTTGTAACTGGCGCCGTGATGGGAGCCAGAGCCGCCGCGATGGCTCCGGCGTATATCAAGGAAAAGGTTTCGTCTATTTCCATACCTCGTCCACATTTCAGAAAGAAAAAGGGGTCGCACGGTGAGGTAGCCCAGAACGAATCAGATTCGGCAACTGAAAATGTAACCGGTGAGGTTGTTGATCCAACATCGCCTGAAGCAGCTGAGGATTCTGAAGCTGCTCCGAAGCCGAGGGCTGTTGCAGCAAAAGCCGACTCTGAAGAAGAAGCTGTGGAAGAAGAAGCGCCGAAACGCAAAGCTATACCACGGACTACAGTCAAACCGATGTCCCAGCGTTTGCGAGATGAAGATCCGCAAGCAGCAAAAGATCCTAGCGACTGGTACAACGATTAGTCCCAGAAAACAAATCAGAATTTGCTTGGGCAGCGCTTAGAACTGGGCTGCTAGCGTGCCGAGCCAACAAAGTCATCCTTATCCCGGCAGCAAGGCTTCTAGCTGCAAGAACTTTTCCGCGTCATGCAGCTCTTCTTGGCTCAACGGTTCTTCTATGAAAGAGTGGGCGAATGCACATTCGAATCCTTCTCGAATTGCGTTGCATAGTTCCTCTATCGGGAGCTTTCGCCCCAACGCGTCAAAGAGATTCGCATGACGATTCGCTCCTGCTAGCTCAGGACTATCTGTGAGTTTCTTTCCTTCAAGTAACTCCAGCATGAGTCCTTGCTCTAGATTTAGTGGGATCGATCCGTGCTGGAGAACTGCGCCGCGCCGTCTAAGCTGTGCGCTACCAGCAAGTTTCTTGCCGTCAAATTGGAGATCGGCATTTGTTGTCGCCAGAAAACAATCGGCAAGATGGCGATAGGGCACCTCGGAGGAACCCAGTTCGGCCTTCAATCCTAGAATGTCGAACGCGTTCTGCAGACCGCCGCAGATTTGTTTGTAAGCAGCGCTAACACTTCTGGCCAAAATTCCGCCGTCATCCTGACTTATATCGCGAGCCACAAAGGCGTAGGTCAAATCTTTGTGATGCAAAACCGCACGTCCGCCTGTTGGCCGTCGAGTGACATCAAATCCCTTTGATCTAATCCGGTCGATGGTATCAGCTCCAATTTTTTGGCTCAGCCCGATCGTAACGGTCGGTGGGTTGAATGCATAGAGGCGAAGGGTCGGCGCACCGCCATTTAACTGCTGTTCAAGCAAGTATTCATCAATAGCCATATTCATGGCGCCTGAGAATTCTTCAAATGGGATGAAGCGGTAACTCATTGAAAAACGAAACTGCGCTTTAGGTTAGAGAAAAAACGTGACTAGAAGCTCACGATACTAGCTTTTAGCCAGCGATAACTGATCCTCGTATTTGATTCTAGCTCTGATCACTTTCGGAGTTTCAACAGGCTTGTCGCTAAATTCTATTGCTTCAAGAACCTTTTCTGAAGCCATTTTGAAATGCTCTTCGCTATCGGCATAAATGGTTGCGACGGCTTCACCGCCTTTGATTTTGCTTCCTACTTTGCCTTTCATAACGACACCAACGGCCAGGTTGATTGGGTCGCCTTTCTTCGCCCGACCCGCTCCCATCAGCTTGCCAGCTTCTGCGATTGTTCGACCGTTTAGGTGGGCGATCCACTTCTCTGCTTCTCCTGGAGCCATCACATCTCGCTTGATTTTTGCCTGTGGCATAAGCGAGTAATCTTCGATTACCGCAGAGTTGCCGCCTTGCTTGACGATCAGTTCACGTAATTTGTCCAGTCCTTTACCGGATGAAAGAATCTCTTCGAGTTTCTTTCTTGCTTGCGTCTCGTCTTTCTCTTTGCCGGACTCAACAAGCGCCATTGCGCCGAGCGATAAGCAAAGTTCACGCAGGTCCTCGGGACCGCCGCCTTTCAGTGTGTCGATCGCTTCTGCAATTTCCACTGTGTGTCCAACCGCATTGCCTAATGGTTGCTCCATATCGGTTACGACACAGGTAATTGGTCTCTTCAAACGGTATCCAACTTCTGCCATCGTTCTTGCCAAAGTGATGGCTTTCTCCTCAGTATCCATGAAGGCGCCTTTGCCGCACTTCACATCGAGGATAATCAAATTGGCTCCGGACGCAATCTTTTTGCACACGACCGAGGCGGCAATTAGCGGTATCGATTCTACAGTTCCTGTCACATCCCGCAGAGCGTACATGATTCCATCAGCTGGTGCCAGATCCTGCGTTTGACCACCGACAGCTGCGCCTATTTCCTTTATCTGCGAGATAAAGTCTTCGATTGTCAGATTGACATTGAAACCCGGAATAGCTTCAAGCTTATCGAGCGTGCCACCTGTATGACCGAGTCCACGACCTGAAAGCTTCGCCATCGGAATGCCAGCAGCTGCGAGCATCGGGACAAAGACAACCGTTGTCTTATCGCCTACACCACCTGTGCTGTGCTTGTCACCAACGACTGGTCCAATGCTTGAGAGATCCAACATCTCGCCGGAGCGAGCCATGGCATCAGTTAGGTAAGCAGTCTCGTCCATGCTCATACCGTTCAAGCAGACCGCCATCAACCATGAGGAGAGTTGGTAATCTCGATAAGTCTCTGGATTCATCACGGTTTGAATGATGAAGTCGATTTCTTGCTTAGTATGTTCGCCGCCTGAACGTTTCTTATTTATCAGATCGACCATGCGCATGGTACTGCCCTCGTAGACGCTTGAGTAGGCAATTCTACATTCTTAATTGTGCAGATGGATATCTCCAGGGTCTTGACAATTCAATTGTAGATATGATTTATAAATTATTGGAGCGAGGCCCCGTGAAGCTTACCAAGAAGTTGTAGGACCTCCTCCTCATTCTTTGCTTATTTTTCATCAAGCACTAGATGCTTGGGAATGGGCTTTGTGAGCCGTTGGGCGCAGGCGCTTCGACTATGACTTGCGCCAATAGCTCGCGATCGCAACATAAAAGAGCAAACCGAGACGTACTCTGGCATACTATTTGCAAGAGGAAAACTCATCAATGCCACCTGTAAATTCTCGTCTGGAGCCGGACTCTTCCAAGCAGCAGGACAGTAATAAATTGTCTGCGAAGAGCACTGCTTTTGGGCAAATCTCATTCATCAATGCTCTGCCTGTCGTTTTGCCGCTAACAGAAGGTGCTATTTCAATCCCTGCTGATCTGGTGTTTGGCAATCCGGCGCAGCTCAATAAAATGCTGAAGGAAAGCGTCCTTCAACTTGGAGCGATGAGCTCGTTTTACTTTCTTGAAGATGGTGCTTTTGATCTATTCGACGATGTTTCTATTTCAGGTTCAGGTCAGGTTGGCAGCGTCCTGCTTTTCAGCAAGGACAATCTTTCTGATTTGGGCGGTAAATTGGTAACAGTACCTGACTCGTCGGCGACATCTATAAAACTGATGCAGGTTTTGTTGCTTGAAGAACTCGGCATAAAGCCAGAGCTGAAACTAGATGTTACAGATGGCAAGTCGCTCGATGACGATGAGGTTGCTGCCTGCCTTTTGATTGGCGACAAAGCTTTGGCATTCGATTGCGATGACAAATCCAAGCAATTCAAGAAAACAGATCTAGCGCAGTGGTGGCATCGTTGTTTTTCGCTGCCATTTGTATTTGGTGTCTGGGGGGCGCGAAAAGAATGGAAGCACGATAATGCGGACCATTTCCAAGAAATCTCAGCCGGGCTTGCTAAAGCGAGAGACCTCGGTCTGAATGACATGTTGGAGAAGGTCATAGATGAGGCTCATGCCCGCACGCACTTGAGTCGTGAACGCTTGCGTTCTTATTATCTGCAAGATTTGAACTACGATTATACGGAGCAGCACAATCAAGCTCTGCAACTATTTGAACAGCTTTGTAAGAAATACTCGCTATTCAATAATTTACCGTTAGAACAAAGAGCGTGAGATCGCAGAAAGATGAAGAGCGCATCGCCTCTGCGATTTGAATGGTTTTTGTCAAAGCGCCTTCCAGTATTGCGTGCTTACATAATGCTGGGCACATTATTTCTTTGGCCTTTATGCTCTGCAAGCTCACATGCAAGAACAGTGAGCATGCCTGAAAGTCAAATTTGGATTTACACGACTAAAGAAACCCGTAAGTTCGCGCTGCCGAATTCTCAAAAGCCTAATTTGCGCGGTGTTAGCCCGCCGCGATCTACGCCAAACAAGATGGAAAAGAAAAATCGTAGATCCGGAAATGGTGTAGGAGATGAAGCGAACCTTCCCAGAATAACGAACCATATAAAGCAGGTTCTAGAGAATATTGAACAACCCTTAAAGGCTAATCAATTAGAGCTCGCTTTGCGTATTTTGGATCACGAATCGAAAATGAATCCATATTCACCGGATTTAGTCGTTGCCAGAGCCCGTGTTCTAGATGGCTTAAACAAAACTCCGGAGGCAATTACAAGTTTGCATCAATTTCTTCGGACCTATCCTAACAGTCCTCAGGCCGTTGCCTGTTTGGGCGACCTTTATTTCTTATCGGGAAACTTCACTGCTTCATCCAACGTTCTGAAAGTTTTTGAACAATCTGACCTTGCAGATGCATTGGCTTACTATAGGTTGGCACAGCTAGCTCTTTCGATAGGTGACACTGAAAAAGCCCTCCATTATAGTGCGCGGGCACTGGCTGCTGATAAGCAAATGTACGAAGCTCATCTCTTTCAAGCCCGACTTCTGGCTGATAAAGGAAAGGTCGACGAGGCAAGCAAGGCCTATGCACGCTCCGTCGAGCTTAATCCGGATAACGCATTGCTTATTGCAGAGTGGGCCTCGCTCGTTGCGTCCAAAGGTCGAACTCTAGACGCGATCGAAAAGCTCTTGCAGGCACATCGACTCAGTCCGACTTCGGTGGATATTGTTCAGCGTTTTATTGATATCTACGGAATGCGCCAGGATTGGCCCAATGCGTTGGATTATGCAAAGAGTTGGGTTCAATTCGAGCCTAACAATCCTCAGGCGCATTTTGTCTGTGGGTGGTGCTCCCTCAATTTAGGAGAATATGGGGACGCCTCTTTGTTTTTCAAGCAAGCCTTGAAGCTGGATCCGAAAAATGCAGCGACGCATAATCTCAACGCGATTGCGCAATACGAGCAACGCAAAATTGAAGATGCAATTTATGAGCTTAAACAAGCGGAGTCTTTTGCTAAAGATAAAAACGATTTCGTCCAGAGTTTGCTTGCTGGAATGAATCTGGTAATTGTCTATGCTTCTAAGTTGAGATTTGCAGATGCGCATCAAAAGCTTGGGGAACTGGAGAGAAGCTTTCCGCAAAATGAGAAGCAATCAGCAGCTTACAATAATCTTCAGGCTGTGAAGTCATTTGTTCTTGCATTGCAGGAGGATGATATCCAAGCAAGGGAAATTGCAGAACTTGTTCAAAAGGACAGTACCCCTCACGTTCCACTATATGCGACTCTTTCATTGATTTCGTGCGACTTGAAAGACGGAAATTCGAAGTCTGCTATAGAACGTTTGCAGAAAATGATGCGTTCAGGACAAACGAATTCTTATGTTCTTATCCAGTTGGCATCAGCTTACCTTGCAGAAGGAGCCTTGGAGGAAGCTGTGGAGTACGCGCAACAGGCTCTGCAAGTCGCTCCATCTAATCTCATGGCTAAGGCCGTTTTGGCAAAAATTTTGATTGGGAAGAAGAACTATTCAGGCGCAATTCCTTTATTAAAGGAATGCATTACGCGCAATCCAAAAGACCTGAGTCTGAGACTCGAGCTTGCCCAAGCGCAGATAGCAAATGGTGAGGAAGAATTCGCAGAGCTTACTTATGAGAAGGCACAAAAAACCTTTCCCGAGTCGGCCGAGCCGCCCATGGGGCTGGCAAGGATTTCTCTGGGCAAGGGTGAATACAAGCAATCAGAGAGCTTTGCGCGTGAGGCCATCCTTATTGAACCAAACAGTAACCTGGCTCATTTGCTGTTAGCAAAATCACTGTTTCAGCAGTCAAAGGTTAGCCAAACAATTGATGAGTTAAACTTCTTTGGGAGCTTTGATCATCTCTCAGGTTCTGATTCTGTAAGGAAAGATGCTTTGCTGTTATTAGCTAATGCGCTTGTCCGGAACGGGGAAATGTCTTCGGCGCTTTCACAATTCAAAAAAGCAAATGCTCTTTTTGGAGTTGCTGAAATGAATGTTGGTGACAAACTTTCCTTTGCGAAAGCTGCTATTCAAGCGGGTGATTTTTCTTTGGCACAACAATTGATTGATCCGTTGGTGATTAGTTCCACGGACCGCCGTCCCGGACTTTTGAAATCTCAAGAACTAGAGTTGAGGCGATTAAAAAATTTCATTACACGCAAATGGAGAAAATAGATCTCGATGCTATTTCGTATTTCAAATTTCTTGCCAGTGAATTTATTGCTCTCATTCTCGATCACTTATTTTTTTCCTTTGCACGCAGTTGCCTTGGCGCCAGTGTCAGCTAAAGTCGTAAAACTTAAGTCTGCACAACTGACTAATCTGTCGAACCTTATGGAGAAGAGAGATCTGTCAAAAGAGGAACTTGAGCAGTTGGCGCTTTTCGTCCAAGAGAATCCGAATGATGCAAAAGGACACAGTGTTCTTGCACGTGCATACGAACTGTCGGGCTTGGAAGATCTAGCCTTAGAACAACTTGTCTCTGCGTGGAACACTGATAAGAAGGACCTCTCTGCATTCATCTCCGCACAACTGATGGCGCTGAAAACTAATAACAAAGCAATTTACCAGGCACTAAATTCCAGCGCACTGAATTATTTTGAGCAAGACTACCATTCACTCAATATGCTTGCAGCGATCAGTGAGAAAACGGGGGAATCGGAAGATGCGCGCCAATTCCTTAAGGCGGCTTTGAAAGCTGCGCCGAATGATGCCGACACTAGATTGCTCTATCTCAGTTCGCTGCTTGCAAATCATGAATACGCTGAAGTACTTAAACAGACGCGCACAGTAGAGAATGGGGATAAAAATCCGCAAATCGCAAATATGATTGATACACTACGAGGCATTTCATTGCTGCGTTTGAACTATCCTCATCAGGCGATAGTTTTCTTGGAAAAAGCCTTCAAGTCTTCACCTGCGAATTTGAACGTTTGCAAGGCCTATTTTGAGGCATTGGTATCTACGGGCAAGTACAAGGCGGCGGTTTTTCCCGGAATGATGATGCTTGCGCTACAACCTCCATTTGGAGATGCGCTTGCTAAAACAAAGATAAAGCTAGTCCCAGTTTTTAAGAATACGGCGATTGGTTCTGAACAATTGCTGCGATATGTGGATGATGTCGGTAGGCAGCTGAATGACGCCGGAAGATTCGCGTATTTCAATTTCGCTCTTGCCGACTTGATGGACGAGCTCGGTAATTTTTCCCAAGCTGAATTGTTGTTTTCGAAAGGATTGAATCTAGATAGCAGTTTTGGCCGAGGTTATATGCGTTTGGCTCGCGTAATGGAGAAGCTTGGCAGAGATCCTGAGCTGGTGAATAGTCTTTATAAATCAGCGTTAGAAGCTGACTCGAAAGATGCAGAAATTGTCGCGAGTTATCGTCGTTCGATTTCCAGGAATCTAGCGCGTAAGACTGATCTAGCCGGGCGAACGAAAACTTTTATTCGCTCACGCAGATAGCGCAAAATGTGTGAATTGAGTTTATTGAAAATGTGTCCGACTGCTTTGCGATAAAGCAACAACTTTTTGGATTCATCGTGAACATTGCCATTCTGATGCTGATACGAGGGAACTAAAACTCAGTCCCAAGACGCTCGTAAACGCCGGCTATCATGCAAGGGAGGCGGCAGAGTTGCGTTTTTCGAAGTCATGATGATGAACAACCGTTTACAGGCTATGATTAGTTTGTGAATCGGAAAGGTCTACTGCCATGGATGACCGAAAGAATATTCTAGTTCTCGGAGGGAGTACTTTTATCGGTCCGGCTCTGCTTGAGTCCGGAATCTTTCGCGGGCATAAACTCACTTTGTTTAACCGAGGCCGAAGCTTCCCTGAGAATGCTTCGCCGAAAGTTCAAGAGCTAATACAGAATGCTGAAAGCATTCAGGGCGACAGAATGACGGATCTGGAGCTCTTGGCGGATCGGTCATGGGATATGGTTATAGACACTTGCGGTTATGAACCTGAAGCCGTCGACATTTCGACACGCTTCTTCAATGAGCGCACGACGCGGTATATGTTTATTTCCTCGATCTCCGCTTATGAAAATTTTGACCGACCCGGGCTGACCGAAGAACAGGCGTTTCTTCGGAAATTGCCGGAGGAAGGTCCCGCCGATTACGGAGCCTTGAAGTCTGCCTGTGAAAAGGTCGTGGAGCTAGTATTCGGACCTCGTGCTTTGATTATTCGACCCGGTCTAATTGTTGGTCCTTACGATCCAACAGATAGGTTCACTTATTGGATTCACCGTGTAGTCGAAGGTGGAGATATAGTTGCTCCTGGAAGAAAAAATGCGCACGTCCAGTTCATCGATGTGCGTGACCTTGGCGCTTGGATGATTCTGCTTACTGAGAAAGAGGAAGAGCACGGTGAATTTCATGTCACCGGTCCTGGCGACCTACTTACCATGGAGCGCTTTCTTGATGAATGCAAACGCATTCTCAATCCGAAGGCCAAATTTACCTGGGTAAGCGAATCGGTGCTGCAAGACCTGGGAGCAAAACCCTGGACGCAGCTTCCTCTGTGGATTCCCGATTCTGAGAAGGAAGCTCGCTTCATGCGTTCAATTGATTGCAGCAAAGCACGCAAAGCCGGTCTCAAGATCAGACCCTTAAGCGATACCATATCCGATACCGCCACCTGGCACCGGACACGTACTTTGGAAGGTGGAGAGCTTCAAGCTGGACTCACTCCGGACTTTGAGCAGATGATATTTCGTGCCAATCTGAGCCGTGAAATCTTAAATTCTGACTAAGACAAATACCCCGCAATAGCTCGAATTGGCAACAGAGCTTGGAAAAGTCCACCCTGACTACTTAATAGATATGGTAGTATAAAAACTTGGTGTTAACCTAATCGAGGTTCTGTCAATGACTGAAGTTACTTCCGCCCCTCAAACCGAACAAATCGTGTCTGTCACTGCCGAGGCGGCGGCAGAAGTAAAAAGGCTCCTCACCGAAGAGCCGGGTAAAGATGGTCTTCGCCTGGAAGTTCGCGGTGGCGGATGCTCTGGTTTCTCCTACGGTCTCACTTTTGACAATGTGCAAGAAAACGACCACATTGTTGAAGTTCATGGCATTAAAGTCATGGTCGACCCAAAGAGCGCAATTTACCTGAAGGGTACTGAACTCAATTTTGAAGCCGGCCTGCAAGGACGCGGATTCACAATCAAGAATCCTCAAGCCAAAGGCAACTGTGGTTGCGGCAATTCCTTCTCGGTTTAATAGCAGGACGTGTCTGCGCAATTAAATTCTGAGGTACTCGCCGTGCGTGAGCGCGGCGGGTATCTCTTTTTTGACGATTTCTCTTTGATTGAGGTAGTGGGCAAAGATGCCTGCTCGTTTCTGCAAGGAAGAACAAGTAATGACGTTAAGGCGATTGAAAGCGGACAAGGTCAAGTTTCAAGTTTTCTCGACCGAAAGGGTTACTTGATCTCCTTTCTTTCAATTCATCGGCTCGGCGATCGATATCTTCTTTTGACTGATCGAGCGCAAGCTTCCACGCTCATGAAGGAGCTGGCGACCTACCATTTTCGTGAGGAAATCAGCTACAAGGAAGTTCAAAACGATTACGCTCTTCTTTTAGTTCAGGGTGCGCTTGCTGATTCCTTTGTCGTGAACATTTTCTCCAAGGTTTTGACTGCGGAAAATTCAATTGCAGTTAGCCATTCATTCGGCGCTGATTGCATAATCGTCCGTAAGTCGCTGTGCGGAGATCCGGGCTTCTATATTTTCGTTCCAGCCGCGCAATTAGATGAATTCGCATCGAAGTTCGATAAGTCCGCCCAACAATTTCAGCTTACTCATATAAGCAAACATGCACTCGACGTTTTACGCATTGAGGCAGGTATTCCGATCTTTGGAAAGGACATTTCGTCCGACCATCTTCTGCCTGAAACCGGACTTGAACAATCAGCTGCGAGCTACAACAAAGGCTGCTTTCAAGGACAAGAAGTTTTGGCGCGGATCAAGACATATGGTGCCCCTCGTCGGGCTCTAGTGGGACTTGAATTCGAAACTGATGTCCAGAGCCAGTTCCCACTCGACACTTTATTTTCAGTAAAGAACGAAGATGCGGGGCAGTTAAAAAGCAATTGCTTTTCGGCAACGCTAAATCGTTTTATTGCTATGGCTTTTATTAGCCGAGATTATCGCTTGCCTGATCACCAGATTACGATCAATTTTTCTGGCCAAAGCTATCCCGTCAAGGTAAAGTTTCTGCCGTTCTACACGGCAGTTGAGGCAAAGGGAAAGGCAAAAGCACTTTACGATAAAGCCTTGCATGAGTTTGCTTACGGTTCTGAGGAAAAGGCTATTCAGCATCTACGCGATGTTATTGATCTAGACCCGCTCCTGATTGATGCCTACGAATCGTTGGGCGTTATCTTGTCTCGTCACCAGCAGCTAGACGAGGCCATCGCGCTCATGCACCGATTGATGGAATTGGATCCTGACTCAATAATGGCTCATACAAATTTGTCCATCTATTATATGCAGCAGGGCAACATCGAAAAAGCCGAAGAAGAGAAGGCGATTTCGATGAGCATAAGAATGGCGCAACTTGCAAAGGAAGCTGTCGCTCAGAAGAAAATGGATGAGGACAAAGTTAAGCAGGCTCTAGAAGCTGAGAAACGTCTGGATATGTTTCGCCAGGTGCTGGCAATAGATGCTAACGATCTGCTCGCTAATAACGGAATTGGCACCATCTATGTAGAGCTGGGGCAATTCCAAGAAGCTTTGCCGTTCCTGCATAAAGCGATAGCAATTAAGCCGACGCATACGGTGGCTTATGTGGCTTTGGGCAAGGCCTATGAGAGCCTCGGTCAAATTGATAACGCGGTGAAAATCTACAACAGCGGCATTGAGGTTGCTGCAAAACGTGGAGACATCACTCCCATGAAAGAAATGCAGGGACTTTTGTCTGCCTTATCTCACGCCCGCTGAGGACAAGAACTCTTCCAGATCAGCCTGGCTCTTTGAGCCCGCTGATTCGGCCAGCTTTTGCACTGCACCCGCCTCGCCGATCTTATAAACCCGATAGGTTGGAAATCCGTTAACATCTGCGCGCAGCTTTTGTGCAAGCCAGGCATTGTCGCCTTCCAGTTTCCGCGACTGATCGTAGTCCAAATGAAGGAAGATCGCTTTTCCTTCGAGGCTACCTTTTGTCTGAGCCGTGCCTTCGACACTAGGCCAAATATCGGACTCCATGTGCTGGCAATGACCACACCAGTGTTGTCCAACTTGGACGACCAGTGGCAATCCTGTTTGCATACTTAGGACAAAGGCATCGGTGATTTTGTCATTCTCAAATCGCTTCGGAAGCTTATCCGCCAACTTATTTAAGTCGGTTTCGAACTGTTCGCGGCTAGAATCGGATGCCGGTGCGGCTTTGCTGTCCGCAGCATCCCTTGGAGCCTCTTCAAATGGATTTGGAATATCTAGTCTATTGCTGACCCGTTTGACTTGAGCGAATTCATCTCTCATATTGGCGGCCGGGTCTTCATAGCCGCCGCTCAGCGAGAACGAGTTTAACTCGTCCAGGACGTTGTTCTCCAGCATTAATCTACCTCTTCAGAATGCGAAGGTGACGCATTCTCAACCCATTGCACGGCACAGTGCCCGCACCCCATAAGTTCCCAGCTTCTCACGGTAACCATATGTATACAGGCTCGAATTATTCTGGACGGACAAAGTCTCTATTTAATGTCAGGACTGCCATTTTCCCAAGTTTAATCTTTTGACCGGGGACTGCCCCAATTTTGCCCGAGTCAAGACCCTGAATTTGCATATTCTGAGTTCACTGAGAACGAGGGACGGGCAATGAAAACAACTAACAAGAATGGTCGCAACCAAAAAGGGCAAGGTTTGGTTGAAGTATCCGTTGTGAGCGGCGTCATCATGGTGCCAGCTGTTTTGTTTATGCTGGACCTGATTTTTCTCTTCGCAGCAAATTCGCTCAACGATCAGTTCGTCAAAGTTGCAGCCCGAGCCGCTGCAAGTCAATCGACCCCGGCTGGCGCAGAAGAAGCCGCACGAAAGGCGATCGACAAGTTTCCGAAGTCAAATTTGATTCCGAATCTTGTTGTAACCGAAGTCGAATACAGAACTCCGGATAAGCCGGGTGAGCTAAAAACTGTTGTTGTTAAAACGAAAATGAGCACAGTTATTCCGATGCCTTTTCCGTTTCTCGTCGAAAAACCTGTTTTCCAAGCTGGAGCCGTTGAGCCGATTACAGCTCTACCGCCCAATCCACACGCAGACTCCTAGTTTGTAAGCGAAATGACTTCAAACTTTGAACTTTCCGCAAATTGACTTTCCAAACTTTCCGCTACTTTCCGCAATAAGAATTCGAGGCGACAATGAGAACCAACAAACGCTCCAAGCGAGGAACTGCCATTGCTGAGGCTGGACCAGCACTCTTTTTCCTGATCATTTTCATGTTCTATCCAATGCTGGATCTTATGGGGCTTGGACTTGCATTCTATTCGGGTTTCATGCTGAATACCTGGCAGACACGAGAAGCAGCTTTGTTGACTGCATCTGAAGCTCAAGCCGTTGATGGACACATCCGCAAAAGGCTCCCTGAGTACTGGCGCAAGTCTGGACTGGGCTCACTGGCGAACGTTGGTGAAGACATCGATACGGAAGTAATCTACGAGGATGGCGTTGCCGATGCGGTGTTGAAGGCCGACAAAGTTATCCGTGTGACGACTACTGTTCAATATCGCCCGTGGCTCACAGTCCCATTCTTCGATATGCCTGGGCTGGGTAAACCATTTGCCATCACCTTCAGCAACCGCGGACATGTTGAGGATCCAGATCTTGCGCAGGGTGCGCAACTCATTTCCTCTGCTCCTTCGACAAGCGCAGATGCCTCGGCTGGGCAGTCAGTTGCCCTTGCATCTAATCCCTAGCTTTTCAGAATCGCAGAACCTTTCAGTGCAGTTTTAAGCGTGGAGAAGATTCAGATACAAGTTTAAGGACAGACCTGAAATCGCCCTGAAACAGACCATAGCAAGTCACTTTACAAGTATAGAATTTGTTCATAAGTTGGAACCGGAGGATTGCAGTAATGATGATCGCAAGAATTGATTCACCATCGGCAAGGGCTCATGATTACATGAACTCGATTAAGGGCAATAGCTGTGTTTGGAAAACGCGCCTTGAGAAGAATCAGGCAACAACACTTGCACGAATTGTGCGTGAAGCGAAGATTTTGACTACCGAGGAAGTCGTCGAAGCGATGGAAATTGCAGAGTCGCTTAAACAGTCTGTCGATCAGGTGCTCTTCAATAGTGGCTTTCTCCAAGGGGAAGTGGCAAAACTTTGTGCTCGTGCAGTTGAGTTCCTGGAAGAGGGAATGTGTGCTGAATATCTGGTTGTTCTCGGATTGGGCATGGCTGCGCAAAAGCGCTTGAGTTTTGAGGATGGACTTCGCTATTACGGATGGGGCTGGTAAAGCACGTTGTCATCAATGCCAAAGAAGGCGGGATGAAGTAACATAGACCCGCTTAGAGGAAATTTTTCAAACATGTCAAGGAAGAACTGGCGACGTCATGGTCTAAATAGTGCAGCGACAATTCTGCTTTCGGCTCGTGGGCAAGCTATGCCAATGGCTGTCGTAGTTGTTATCGTCCTTTGCCTCTTAGGTGCCTGTGCAATCGGTTTGATTGTAATCTTCGGGGGATCCAACGAGCTTCAAAATGCGGTGGATTCAGGCAACCTCAATGTAGCAACAATGTCTATCGTTGGTCCGGAAGTGCAATTGACACCTCAGCAAGAGGAGCAGTTCGCAGGTGTTGCGGTGCAGCGCAGCGGAAAGTTCTACATCAATTTGGGCAACATCAATCGAGTCTGGGGACAGACCATGGCTGTCGTCCTCAATGGTCAGATGATGGATCGCGAAAACGGGCAACAAGTTTTTTCGCCCGAAGCACAACAGCATGTTCGCTACATTTACGGTCTAGCTACAGATATAAGCCGCCAGCTGACATCAAAGCTGCAGCAGCCAAGCACGGAGCTTTCGACGGCTTACAAGGATCTTTCAGGGGCCAATTCATTGCGCATGGTCGGACAAAGTGATCCGACTCTGCTCGGAGAAAATTGGAATACCTCCTTTTATGAGCAGATGCAGAAGAAGGATTCGAACGTATACATAAATACTGCTCAGCAATTTGCCAGCGGTGCCATTCAATTGCCGACCCAGCTTTTCAATCCTATGCGAGGCTACATGCTCGGCTACGAGCCATTCTCATTAAAGGATCCGATGAATGGCAAGTACGACTTTTGTTTCATTCCGCTTTCTCACGAACAACGTCCATTCATTGTCCCGCTGCAGAAATTTGATGTCGCAAAAAGTCCCGAATTCTTATCCGCCTTTTCGCTTCAAGGAGTGATACCACCAAACTCATTCTCATATTTGTCAAAAGCCGATGCGCCAAAAACCGAAGCCAAATTACAGAAAGTGGCCGCAGGGGTAGCAAAGGATGTGACTGCTGGTTACCCGATTCAATTTCCACGCGGGTTTATTCGCATCGATAACAATCCTGGTGTTGGACAAAATCCAGAACCCGGGCTGGGTCTCCAGGGGCTCCACGTAATTGATCATCTGAGCCAGATCGATGTAACTCCTGCTTACAAAGCACTGTTTGGAAGATCTGAGAGTCCGGTGCTAGCAGAAACCAAATTTAACCCACTACAGGTAAAAGAAGGATTGTACATACCCATAAGCACTTACGCGGCTAGAAAATTTGCTGTCGCGATGGCTTATGGAATGTTTGGTATGGGGATAGTTGGATTGCGCTGCGGTCCGCCGCCACCGCCTCCTGCTCTTTTCGGTTGGTTTATTTGCGCCTTTTTTACGGCAGCTTTTAACTCGATTTTCATGATCTATGGACCTGAGTTAGTGGACGATGGTGGATTGAAAGCCGCAATGGGACATACTCCTGCTGTGTCTTATGGCGGTCCGATGTTGCACAGCGGCAAAACCAGGGAGTGGTTCAGTGTCTATGCGTCTAACGCAAATAACAACAAATTGCCTCTTATGCTTGAAGGCGGAAACACTGGTCCGATTTGGGCCGGTATCGCCGTGGGTGAACTAATTCGTCATGATTTTTTGCAGAATATGACCATTTCAATGCTTCCAATGGATATCGACATTTACTTTGCATGGATGCTTGCAAATGGTATGGGGCCTGATTACGAAAGCATGTTGGCTTATCATCCGTCAGATCAAATTACCTCGGGAATGAGAGTGAGACTTACTGGAAATCTGCCGGTGCCCAGCCTGATCAATCTGAACAGCAAGCGCTATGTTATGGATGGCGGAATGAAAGACTTCTTGGGTGATCGAGAAAATATTCCTGTGGTAAGTCCACTATGTGCTGCTCTAAGAAGGCGAATGAGACTAATCAAACCCTCAGCCTCCGATAATGAGATGACGCAGGTACTCAAGGATACTAATGCAATTCCGCTTGGATGTTCGGCGTTCATTTTTCTCGGTAGTGACAATAACTTAAAGCTTGGAATAGCCAGGGGGGCTAACTATATCGGCGGAGAAAAATTCCCAAGCTGGCTCTCGAGAGACTTTATGTATACGCGGCCAGATCCACGACAACCATGGACGCTTGCCAGGTATGAGGATACGATTCCCCGTTCCTACTATCGATTAGCTGATCCGACTAGAGATTTTATGAGCAAGTCGAAGGGCTTCTCGCAAGAAGTATCAAACGATTATCCTTCTACGATGCAAAACTTCGACGACTATATCTTCAGACCCGCAAGTGGTTTTAATGGACTCTTGGGCGCATTGGAGCTGCGTTCCGGGGTCAAGAAAGTATGTGCACTACCAGGTTCGAATACTAAGACCGATGGCATCGTCTGGGATATGCCAGAAAACTGTTTTATCGACGATGCGATGTACCAAGGGCGTTATGGTCCGAAGGAGTAATATGCGATCTAAATTCAAGTACATTCTAATTGCCAGCCTTACTATGTTTGCCGCAAACAATGCTGCATTTGCGCAGCAGAGTCTTGAAAATACACTTCGGCAACAAGATCCTGCTGCTCTGCGCCAGTTGCAGAGTGCCACTCCCACCCTTGAGAAAATGGGAGTCAATATTCAAAATCTTCAAGAGCGGAACTCTGAACAAGAGATTCAAAAGATGGAGCGTAATACGGAATCTAAGTTGCCCGATAAGGGGCGAAGAGCCTATGGTGAGGCTAAGGATTTTGTCAAAGACCCTAACATCTCTGAATCAAAGCAAGCACCAACAGGATTGCACGTTCCGATATATAGAGGCAACGATACTACTTACATGCGAACTGATCTTAAATTGTCGGTTTTGCCCGATTCTGATGATGGAACGGAGAATCTGATGATTCTTGCTACAGAGTCTCCAGCCACCATTATTTCGTGGTATCGCACAGTCTTCAAAAGTGATGGGTGGAGAACAACCGAATCTCCCGCTTCTCCAATGGCGAAAGGTTATTCTTCGGGTGGATTTGAAGCCGAGAAAAATGGCTGGAAATGCCGTATTCAAATCTTCGGACGAAGCGCAGGAAAGCTCGGAACCCAAGTTTCTGTCATGGCCACGCCAACTGATAAAGGCGAGTAGAATGCGTTGGTTGATGCTGCCCCTCTTGATGATTCTCGTAGTGCATGTGCAGCCTTCTGCCCTTGCGCAACGAAGCTTTGTTGGGAGTCTTGATCATGCCGCGATCTCTCGCCCTCAAGAGAAGAATATCTCCTCCACCCAACGACGACTAAATAACTTGATCACACAGGTTACCGCATCGTCTCTCGTATCAAGTGCCATGCCGATCAACGTGACTGATGCTTGCAGAGCAGCTCTAGCACTTGAAGCCAATGGATATCATTCTTTGTCTGAGGATGCTTGGCTTAGTGCGCTAAATCGTTTTCCGAATGACGCACTTCCGTATGCTGGTATTTTGAATTTCTATCAAAGATCAGGTAGCAGCTCCAAGTTCTTTAAAATGATAAATAAGTGCGCCAAGCAGTTTCCAAATGACGAAGTATTCCTTATGGCACGCCTTCAGGAGTTGAATCAGCGTCATGAGTGGGATAAGTCTTTTGAACTGGCAAAGAGCTTCTTGTCAAAACCGACTGTTGATGACTCGGCAATCATTTTTGAAGTGATTGCATTGCTTGGGAATGCTCAAAAGGAGAGAGCGCTTGAATTGAGTCACTTGCTTGAGATTCACGACGAGACAAACAATCTGCAAAAAAATGGGACGAGCCGTTCGATTTATGCACTATGTCAGTTAAGCTTAGAGAGACCTTTGGCGGCTGAAAAAATTTGTAGGGATGTCCTTTCGCGTGATTCTAACTCAGAAATTGCCGCGCTGGTGTTGGTCCAATCGCTGGAGAAAAGAGACAAGAGTGAAGAAGCCCTCGCTTTTATGAGACAGCACTTCTCGCATTCGCATTACAGCCGCGCCCTTGCTGGTGCTTACAGCTCGTTACTTGAGAAAATGGGATTGATTGACGAGTTGGCTTTGGTTCAATTATCCATCTACTTTCATGACCACTTAGAAATGGAGAAAAATTCTTCGTTGTTAAACAAGAGTATGATCCAGAATCCACACTCTTCAAGGCGGGATATGGAAATGCTCAAGGAGTCTTTAAGAGCTTCGTGTCAGGCTGACCGTAAATCGTTCTTGGCTATCTTAGCGCAAGTGGAACCGTTCAAGTTTTCCCAACTTCTTCAAAACAATCAGGCTCTTTTTGGTGGAGCCAAAGCAATGAGCATGATCGAATTGCTTTTGGCTGATTGTTACCGAAACATTGGACGAAGTGACATATCGCGTTTTCATCTGCTAAAAGCAATGGAAACTATCCCTGATTATCAATCGAGCAAGCAAATCGCTTTATTCTTAGACGATGAGGCTTGTGAGCTTGTGGTCGCTTCTGAAGCATACGATCTCCTCTCTGCTCGCTTTAATGAAGCAAAGAAAGACATGCTGGTGCAGAGAAGGTCAGCGCAGCTAAAGCGCGTACACAGTAATCCTGCACTTGCACAAAAATACAACTTCAAGCGTTTTGTTTATCAGTGTTATGTGAAGAAACTCCTGTCAATAAAGAGCGAGCGGTCAGAATCGCTGCGAAGATTCATTGAGTCTCTAGCAAAGGATTTGGCAGTTAACGAGCAGCCTTCCCTTTTATAAACGTTCATAGCCATCAAAGTTCTCGTGTCTTTGGCAACTCATATTGTCCATTTGTCCAACGTCCGGGGCATTCGCACTGGCAATTTCGGCGATAAATCGCCATTTTCTGATTTTACTTGGCGCGCGCCTAGGTGTTTTGATTTGTCCTCTGTATCACAGGAAGATGTCTGGTTCCAAATACTGGGTGAACTTGGAACTGCCAGATACTCACAAAGAGCACTGTAGGTTGGGAAGTATTCAAGGCGGAGCTGTCTAAAATTCGCTTTGGACTCTTCTTCACATGTTGAAGAATATCCTGCTGACTGGAGCCGTACATATAATTGGTGAAACTCATCATCGCCAATCTCCTGTTGGTTTAAAGCATCAACACTAAAGGTTGCAGCAAAGTCACGCACTAGCTTTGTTCCTAGGTGAAATGTCGTTCGGGCCGAAAAACAGTGTCTGCCAGGATCTACGCTCAACAACAGCGCAATCGCCTCTAACACAGCACCAAGGGACGTGAGCCACGAGGTACAGGTATCATTAGACCGAAAAAAAGGAAGAATTGGAAAAGCGATATGGCTCTCTAGTACTTCAGCGCACCAGTAATGACATTTATCGAAAAATGTGTCTAGCGATTCCTTTGCGTGCATTCGTGAAAAGGTTTCCAGTAGAACTATACCAGATGGAGGAACGCCGGCTAAGTTCGAAACCACACAGACCAATGCTTCTCTTGGATGAATCGCTGAATTGAGGCCGAACATGATCGATAGAACTGAAGCCGTCAAAAGCATTCCAATCAACCCAGCACTTATCATGACGAATTTGGCTGCGTGCGTTTTCAGGGCATAATAAGGACTAGCACCGATGAGCAGAACTGACTGCGCGGAAACATAGAGGGACTCAAACAGCGAGTTCATCGGTGGCGAATAATGGGAGCTTAGACCCAACGATATCAGAGCGAACCCTGCTGTTAGGAAACAGATCCAGACTATTAAGAGCACCAGTAGCGCGAACGGTGCAAATAGGCCTAATACCTCGTCTCTTAACTCCGGCTTAGAGATTGCCGATGCTATAACCCCAAATGGTCGCCACAATATTCGGTCTAGAAGAAAAGGAGCAATGCAGTAACGAGTGCTCATTCTTCTCGGGATTGCACTATAGAAAACATCGCGCAGAACAAACAGTATCAAAACAATGCCTAGAAAAATCAGCATAACTACTCATAAGCTCCTTTATCCGCAGCAAAGCGCGCTTTCCATTTGCTGGTATCACGATCACTTGACGCGATAGCGCCTGTTAGCTTCTGGTTTATCATATTTACCTCACAATCAGAGAGCGTATTGCTGACGCACCAGTCGGCTTTGCTTTTGCGGATCCTAGTTGTTCTGATTTCACGTTAGTGCATTCCCACAGCGGCTTTCCCGCTGGATTTTTTTAGACACAAAACGGCAATGCAGCCGCATGCCATGATGACAGCAAAGATATAGAAGCTGTCACCAAACGCCAGCAAATTTGCCTCTCTCCTAATGGTGGTGTCTATTACCGCAACTGCTTTTTGTTGGGCTACGGAAATATCAAAACCTTTGGATACAAATGCGTTAGTAAGCAATTCCAATCGGTCTCGAACAATCGGCGTGTAAATGGATACGGTGTCACTGATTATTTGGGAATGAAACTTCTCTCGATTTGTCAGCAGGGTGGAGACTCCCGCAATGGCGAATGAACCCCCTAGATTGCGCATCATATTGTACAAAGCGGATGCGGACCCTAGACGCGCACTCTCGATTCCCTCGACGGCTATTGCCGACAGAGGTACAAATATTAGTGGCAGTCCTATGGCACGCACCACAAGTGGTAGCACTAGTTGCGGGCCTGCGACATAGTAATCTATAGAAACATCCATTGCAAAGCCTAGCAAAAACATAAGCAGTCCGACAAAAATTAGAATTCGCCCATCGATCCTTTCCGTTAGCCATGGTATCAAAGGCATTACGAAAAGCTGCGGAATACCGAACCACATCATCACCTCGCCGATCTGGAGAGCGTTGTATCCCTGAATCTGAGATAGGTACAAGGAGAAGCTATACTGTGGACCGTAAAGTCCCGCTCCGACCGCTAAATTGACAATGCTGGAGAAAAAGAAATTTCTTTTGAAAAAGAGTCGTAAATCGATGAAAGGCTCTTTTGTTCTAAGCTCTATCATTAGCCAAAGTGACAGCGCTAACACCGCGATCACCGTAAGCCTCACCATCAGGTCCGACCCAAACCAGTCTTTCCGGTTACCCTCTTCCAGTACTGCTTCCAGGCAGCCCAGTCCAACAGCCATTGTAATTATTCCGGCCCAATCGCCATGTTTCAACAATGACCAATCGGATTTAGACTCTTCCAGTAAAGCTCCAAGCACTGCAATCAGGAGCAATCCCGGGGCTACGTTTAAGTAGAAAATATACTCCCAGCCGAAATTCTCTGTGATCCAACCGCCGAGCGAGGGTCCTATGGCTGGCGCAAACGTAGCGGAAATTCCAAAGATTGACAGGCCAATTGATTGTTTAGATTGTGGAAGTTTTTCCAAAATTATCTGCATAGCCAGCGGAATCAAAACACCGCCAGAGAATCCTTGAAACGCGCGGAATGTGATCATTGAAGGCAAGTCTTGCGCAAGAGCGCATAAACAAGATGAAAGCACGAAAATAGCAGTGTTAGTGAGCAGATAGTTCTTCATTCCAACAGCTCGCGACAGGAAAGCACTCAGGGGAATGACGATGATTTCGGCAATCAGATATGAGGTCGAAATCCAAGAACCTTCGTCAATGGTGGCGCCAAGCGCACCTTGAATCTCAGCTAAGGAAGAATTTGTGATTTGAATATCAAGCACTGCCATGAACGCTCCCAGGCAGGCTGTCAGAATTACAATCCAATCCAGGACGCTAACTTTCCTTTCGGATTTTTCGTCCGCTGATGCTTGCTGTGATATCGAAGCGCTCATTTTAATGCACCCAAACTTTTACTTCGCAGGACATTCCAGGTGAAATTAATTGATCAAACTGATCAAGACAATCATGATTGAAAACGATTTTGACCGGAATTCGCTGAACGATCTTAGTAAAATTGCCGGTCGCATTATCCGGTGGCAGTAATGCAAACGATGCACCGGATGCAGGCGAAAAGCTTTCTACGTGTCCAGAGAATTCGCGATCTCCAAATGCATCAATTGAAATTTTCACTCTTTGACCAATGCGCATGTTTTTTAGTTGAGTTTCTTTATAGTTGGCTACAATCCATTTATCGGTGCCTACTACTGATAAGAGTGGGGTTCCCGCCTGGACTCGTTGCCCTTCTTCCACTGTCTTCTTGCCGACCTTTCCTGATACGGGAGCGACTATTCTTGTATAGCCCAGGCGCAGCTTCGCATTTTTTACGTCTGCTTCTGCTTCTCTGATTGCCGCTTGGCTTGAAGCTTGCTGTTCCTCGTTTACTCTAATTTGCGCGTCCGCTGCATCCGCCTGTAACGCTTGCGCCCTTGCATTTACTAGTTGCGACTTGCTGATTCTTAACTCTGCATATGCCTGGTTTAACCTTGAATTGGACTGCTCGATCGCTTCCATGGATCCGTCCCGAGCAGCTAGCGCAACATCATAATCCTTACGTGCTGATTCCAGCCTTTCGGTCGGCACAGCGCCCTCTTTAGCAAGGGACTCGTACCGATCAAGATCTAGTTTTGCCTTATGCAATTCCGCTTCGCGTTCGATAAGTTTTTGTTTTGCAAGGACTACGTCTTTCTCTGCGGTCGTAATTCCGGACTCTGCTTTCGTTATTGCACTCTGTGCTTGAGCAATGCTTCCATCTGCATTCTGACTAACCGCTGAGAAATTCCTGGCAGCATACACGACTACCTGTTTTGCTGCAGTTGCGTCACGCTGAACTTTCAGCACCCGGGCCTGCGCCTTCTCCAACTCAACTTGAACGTCCTTTGGATCAATCGTCGCTAGGACTTGACCTTCTCTTACCCACTGATTGTCTTTGACGAGCACTGATTCGATTGTCCCAGCCAATCGAGAGCTAACTTGATGGACGTGTCCTGTCACGTACGCATCCTCCGTTTTTTCGGTACTCAGAAACTCATAAATATTCGGGTAATAGGCGAGCGCTCCTGTTAAGCACATCAACACCGTTAGGACAGTCATAAATAGACGTATCAGCTTATGGAATTTTGATCCCTTTTGCTTAGACGTAGGCGTTTCGATAGATGATTGTTCAGTCGGCTTGACTGGATTCTGCGGCAATTGGCCGGTTGTGCCTTGTTTCCACTGGTCCGTAACACTAAGGTCGAATTGCATAGCTTGTTCGGTGTGCGCCGCTTCTTCATAAACTTGCTCTCGGTTTTGAGCGTGTGCGAGCGGTTCAGACTCCAGCCTTTTGCCATCTTTTTCAGTTCGCCGACTCAATTGTCCTATAGTTTTCATATTGGCCTCCGGTCATACATGGTGGTGCCTCAAGCCTTCACAGAGAAGATCCAGAAGTAGAGAAAGATCTTGCCTTAGTGCGTCCAACGAGGGGCGTGATGGGTTCGTAAAGTGCCGAGGATAGGGCGGCAGGTAGGAAGTAAGTGCAGAAAGTACGACTGACGTCATTGCGGACGTGTCTACCTGTTTATCGATTTCCCCTTTGACTTTTGCTTTCTCAAAAAGACTTCGGATGATTTCAGGCATCTTTTTTGTGTGGTCGATCAATAAGACCTGCAATCGGGCGCTCTGAAATATCAAAGCTTCTGGGCTTCGTAAGCTTGCTGTCACGCTGTAAATGCCTTCGACCATTTTGAGTAGCATTTCTTTTAAGGTATTAAGACAGTCTGATTCTGTTGCTTCAACAATCGCGCTCAAGCGTGTATTCATCTCGTCGATATGGTTGCAACAGATCTCCAGCAAGATTTCTTCTTTATTTTTGAACTCGGTATAGAGAGTTGCCTTGCTCATCGGCACCGCACGAGCAATCTCCTCAATCGTCGTTTTCTCATAACTTTGAACGCCAAACAACTCGCGAGCAGCTGCTGTGATTCTTTGTCTCTTGGTCATATGACCCTCTTCTGTTTGCTTCTTACGGTATTGTATACGAATAAACGAAAATCGTACAATCGTTTAGTATTAAATTTGCAAACATGTTCAAGATTGGTGCCGATGTCTTTTCTAGAGTCGGAGTCCATTCAGTAGACTAGTGAGCTGGCAAACAAAGAGCAGCAAGGGTTATGAGAAAATACTTTGTCCAGTAATTCTCTTTCTGTCACGGCAATCAACGCCGCTCTGCGCTTAAGTAAGCCCCTGAGAGCAGCGCGCGACAGCCAGGAACTACAAAATGCAATAGGGCGCCTGATGCAGTTTCAAAAACGATGACGGTTGGGCAGCAATAAGAGGCGGCGTTAGTCTCGGACAAGAAGCCCGGGCACAAAATTTTATCGCCAGCCAATTATTCCAAAAGACTTGCCATTTATCGGTGAGTCGCCCCTTCTCGCGTATTCGTGCAACGCTGCCATGTGGAATTGCACCTTAGGCAGTCAGTAGAGACCAGCTAACATTAATTGGAGAATTACTCGAGGAAGACTAATGGTTGAAGCATCCGCCCTTAATCAATCCACTTCGAACGGCAAAGATGCTGCCGAGGAGAGAGCGGAATTTGGTGCGCGAGGTGATGCGGACTCAGCCCGTCAGAATCTTCTCGATGATGCTGGTTTTGGCCCGCCGAAGACTTTTGCAAAAGCTGAGGTGCCAGGTGCCGACAAGAGTTCCTACGCCAGTAAAGCTGAGGACAGCGATAAACAAAAGGATGGCACTGTCTCCGACAAAACCGAGAAAGGCGATCCCGTAAAGGAAGCTCTAAATAAGTACGAAGAACAGATGAAAGAGCTGGAAATTGCCGGAATCAAGCAATTCTTGATTGACGCTGACAAAGCTCACAGGCAACACGACAAGGAAGCAGGAAAAGAAAGCGATTGGGCTGAATTCTATACGAAAATGCTTTCTGACAAAACCGGCGGCATGAGCGACGATGAAAAGAAAGCGATGATTGATCTATTCAAAGCCGCTGGCGATGCGCACGGAAAATTCGAAGAAGAAACAGGCGAAGAAGACAAAGATTGGGCCGATTGGTACGCGCGCTGGATCCACGAGCGAAAAGCCAAAGGACAGCCCATTCGCTAAACTGTTTTAGAGCAACTCAAATTGTAGTTACCGTGTTGGTAGTGTTATTCCCAATGCAATTGATGGGTGTGAGCTTGGCCTGCTTGGATTGCTGGTGCATACTCAAAGTTAGTCAGATTTCGGTGGGCTTAGGAATAAGCGCGCCAGCCTCACCGCGAGTAATTGCTCATGAAAATAAAGAAGAAAAGCACGAGCCTCTTGAATGATATGCAAATTGCAGCGCCTTGCGATGTCGGTTTTGAGAATATGCAGGGTGATGATCGAGTTAGATTTTGCACCTCATGCAAGATGAATGTTTATAACATTGGTGAAATGAGCGCTGAGGAGGCGCAAAATCTCATTGAGAATACCGAAGGACGATTGTGTCTACGCCTCTATCAGCGAAAGGATGGAACTGTAATAACCGATAACTGTCCGATCGGATTACGCAACATTAGAAATCGGCTAGTACGGGTTGGTATTTTTGCTTTGGTCTTCTCATCACTAGGTTGGTTGTCGGGAGAGCAGGCACATTCGCAAGGACTTGTGGGTGCTCCGATTGATGGAAGACCACATTACGGTCCTATCGGTGAATTAGCTGAGTGCGCAACAGACAATAGTGCAAATCTGTTGTGGTCAGTGTTAGCAACGCTGAAGTTGCTGATATGGTTGACTCGGAAGAATGCTTATCCTCGTTCCACAGGACTCTTTCTAGCCTATTTCCTCCCATTTGCCTGCGGAACATTGATCCATTTTATTTATTTGGGAGTCACCGACGATATTGTAATCACAATATTGGATGGGCTCGCTCGCAGTTTTATTACTGGAATGACATTCGGCATAGTGTGTTTGTTTTTCGCATACTTAAGCCTCAGCCGAGAAATGAGACCATATTCGCCCTAGGATTCATTCGGACTGCAAGCTAACAACATTGTAAATTGACGCTTTTTGACACTTTGATCAAAGCAATTGGTGCATGATTAATCGAGCTCTGGCTGCCGATAGGTTGAAAGTGCGAGTTTAACTTCTTCGTCGCTGATCTGGTGGAAATCTTCGTAGAAGAATCCAACAGCACCCATGTTTGTCGGTTCCGTGATTGAAATGACGTGATCGTAACTGTTCCGAAGTGTTCGTGCAGTTTCGGCAGCAACAACAGGAGCTGCCAAATATACTTCGGATGCGCCGAGCTGGCGCAGTGAGCGCTCTGCGGCTATGGTCGTCATTCCCGTTGCAACGCCATCATCAATTACGATTGCGCGAGTGCCACGGAAATCTACTTGATTGTTCAATCCTGCCGATGCTAACCATTCGCTTTCAGCTTGCTTAGTCAGGTTGGCTAGCCGGTTCTTCTCTGAATCTATGTATGCTCTCAGCAAGAAATGAGGTATCCCTGTATCGTCATTCAGAACAACGACGCCGGAAGAAGACACAGCTCCAATTGCAAATTCCTTTTGATTTGGAGCCCCTATCTTTTTCGCTACCAACACCGTTAGTGTTGCTGACATTTTTTTTGCGATCTCGACGGCAACTGTTACACCACCACGAGGTAATGCAACGATCACGGTCTTAAGTGGCAACGCGTCTATTAGTGCATATTGAAGCTTGTCGGCCAGTAACTTGCCGGCTTCGGTTCTGTTCTTAAACATTGTCCGACTCAAATCATCTAATTCAATTTTAGTGTGAACTGGCGAGTTCGGCCGTCTTTGATTGAATATTGAGCGAAGATCTAATGCTTGTGCTCGTGTTTATGTTCGTGCTTTTGGTCTTGTTTGTGTTCATGACCGCCACCGTGCAGAATCGGTATGGTATGCAAGACAGAAGGCATCAAAGCGTCCATTGTCTCCCTAACCGCTTTGCTGGCACCGGGCAAATTGATGATCAAGGTCTTGCCTCGAACACCGGCACGGGCGCGGGATAGCATCGCCATAGGCATGCGCTCTTGTCCATAATTTCGCGCTGTTTCTGCTATTCCTGGGATTTCTAAATCCATCAAACGTTGCATCACTTCTGGCGTGCGGTCTCGTGGGCCTAACCCGGTTCCGCCAGTAGTAAATACTAAATCGTAGTGTCCACGATCGGCGAAGTCTTTTAAGGTCGCTTCGATTTCAGGCTCATCATCCGGCACGACTTTGTATTGCGAGACTGTCAGCCCTTCGCTTTCAAGTCGTTCGACTATCAATTTGCCGGAGACATCCTGTTTTTTGCCTGCTGCAACCGAGTCTGATACCACGATCACAGCTGCTTTTATTTTCTTTGCGGCCTCCACTTTCCAATCGGATTTGCCACCATGTTTCTCCATCAACTTCACGCTGACAATTTCCATGCTTTCGTCAAACACTTTGAGCATGTCGTAAATTGTCAAAGCGGCAACTGATGCCGCTGTTAGCGCTTCCATTTCAACGCCTGTTTTGTAGATTGCTTTGACAGTAACATTGATTTCGATGAAGTCGTTTCCAAGAGTGTATTCGACACCAACAAAATCAACCGGAATTGGATGACAATAGGGAATGATGAGGCTGGTGTTCTTTGCAGCTTGTACAGCAGCTACTTTGGCGACAGGCAGCGGATCTCCCTTTGGCACTTCGCCATCTTTGATTTTTCTGATCAATTCTGGACTGCAGTTCAATCTAGCTTGAGCTAGAGCTACTCTGAGGCTTTTGATTTTGTGAGAAATATCTTTCAAGGGTGTCTCCCTGATGCTTGTCGGATCAAGATGCGTGCAGGGCTGCTAAACTTTGCACGACGATTTGGCAAGGGATTCCAAGAGGGTCGTGAAAAACCGCTGGCTGAATATAATAGCGCTCCTTGTGCTGATCTTTCAGTATTTGCCAATTCTTGTGCTGATTGTCTTCAGCTTCGATGATTCTCGTCTTGCAGTGCGTTGGACAGGTTTTACGTTCAAATGGTACGAATCGCTTCTCGAAGAAGAAGCCTTAATGTCGGCATTCAAGAACAGTCTCATCGTTGCTTCTATTAGTGTGGCTGCAGCTGGCATAATGGGCACGATGGCCGCTGTTGGTATTTCTCGATTGCGATTTCCAGGAATGGATATGTATCGAGCTCTAATCATGCTGCCGATTATCATTCCTGAAATTGCGATGGCAGTTGCAGCCTTGACCTTGTTTTTGGCAATGGGACTTTCTCTGAGCCTAGCGACGATTATTGTTTCCCACATTGTGTTTTGTGTTGCCTATGTGACGCTCACGGTGATGGGGCGTATGGAAGGAATGGATCCGAAGCTCGAGGAGGCCGCACAGGATCTTGGTGCAACGCCGCTGGTAGCGTTCTTTAAAGTCACTTTGCCGCTCCTGGCGCCGGGAATTATTGCTGGCTGTTTGCTTGCGTTTGTACTATCGCTCGATGATTTCATCATCACTCAATTCACTGCTGGAGTCGGTGACACGACCTTGCCATTGTGGATCTATGGTTCAGTGAAGTTTGGAGTGAAACCAACAATCAACGCATTGAGTACATTGATGATCGTTGTTACTGTTGGCACTTCATTACTTGCCGAAATGATCAGGCTGAAGAGCCTTGACGCTGCACCAAGTAAGCGTTGATTGCCTCAATCAATACTCTGGCTGGCGCCGCTGCCTACGCGCTCAGTTTCTGCAGCTTGCTGAGGCGACGGAATCTGGAACCAAAAAGTTGATCCGGATTCCAACTTGCTTTCTACGCCCATTAAGCCGCCGTGTGCCACCACTATCGCTTTACAGATTGGCAACCCCAAGCCGGTGCCTTTCTTCTCTTTTGAGTCTGCTAGCTCAACTTGGGCATACCGTTCGAAAATACTGTCGAGTTTTTCGGCGGGAATGCCACGTCCATGATCTATGACTTTTACTTTAGTGTTATTGCCTTCTCGAACTGCCAAAATCAACACTTGTGAATTTTGCTTTGAAAACTTGATTGCGTTCGTCAAAAGGTTCACGATAACTCTAAGAATTTGTGTCTCGTCAACTTCGATTTCTGCGTCGTCGCTGATTTCTGTTATGAGTTCAACCTGATTCGTCTCGGCTTGATTGTGTACCATTGCGACTGCTTCTTTGATCAAAGCAGGCACGCTAACAGTACTTTTGTCCAAGATGAATTCGCCAGATTGCAATTTATCCAGATCGAGTAGTCCTTCTGTGATTTCTAAAATGCGACCGATGGCTTTATCAGCTTTTGTTAGTGCGGTTTTTCCTTTGTCGTTCAGCTCACCGAATCGCCCGGTTTCAAATAACTCCAGGGTTGTTTTCAGCCCGCCTAATGGAGAACGAATATCGTGACTGATCATAGATACAAACTCACGCTCTCTTCTCTTCGCCTCATCCAGGGCTGTCGCAGTTTTATGAAAGGTCCGGTCGAGCTCTGCGAATTCATCGTTTCCTTCAATTGGTTCTAGAAGTTGTTCATGCTTGGCTAACCTTTCGTTATTTCGCATGAGAGTTTTTAGCCGGCTTAAGGAAAAGCGCATCGTCCACCATCCAAGTCCGGCAACTAATAATAGATTGAATGCCGATCCCAAAACAATAATGGTGCGAACACGCTCTCGCGACCGCACGACTGCGAGCTTTCTTTTTTCTCCTCGCTTTTCATAACTCTGGATTATCTCGGCGCCAGATTCATTTACGGTGGAAAGAAGTGAATTCAGTTTGCGCAAAACCTGCAATGCTTCAAGATCGTGCTGTCCATTCATCATTTCGCGAAATTCGTCGAAAGTGACTAATTGAGTATCCAATGCGCCGTTGAACTCTTCGAATTGTTTTCTCTTTGCGCTATCTTTCGCAATCAGCTTCTTGAGTGTCTTTCTTTGTTCCAAAATATCATCGAGCAAAGTGCCGACATGCGAAATTTGAAAGTCCGTTTTCTTTACTAAGTATCTCTGTCCAAGCTGCGTCACAGCCTGCAGCATATCGCGCATGATGCTGTTGACGCACATTGAGATTTCGCGATTTTGAGCTTCTGCGAGAAACTCTTGTTCGGCGTTGTAAAGCGCCTGCAGCAGAGTGCAGATAAAGATTACTTCAAATAGCAGCGGCACGCTGAGCAATAAAAAAGTTTGGTGCCTGAGTTTCACGCGCGCGCTCCGAACGATACTTGCTATTATAGCTTGGGGCGGAATTGCGTTCGGAGCAGTTATGAGCAAAATACTGGTCGCGGAAGACGATGAAACAGTCTCGTTCGCACTAGTTGAAGCTCTAGAGTCAGCCTCCCATACTGTCGAAGCTGTGGAATCAGGTCGCGAAGCGCAGGAGCGTCTGCGTTTATATCAATATGATTTGGCAATTATCGATTGGGGATTGCCCCAGGTTTCTGGCCCTGAAATTTGCAAAGCCTTCAGAGACTCAGGCGGGAGCATGCCCATCCTGATGCTAACAGCGCGCTCAAAAGAAAAGGAGAAAATGGAAGGGCTTGATGCGGGGGCTGATGATTACTTGACCAAGCCCTTCTCATTGGGTGAATTGCTCGCAAGAGTGAGGGCTCTCTTACGGCGACCAGGAAATTTTGTGAGTCCGGCACTGCAAGTGCGCGATCTGCTATTGGATGCGAATCTCTGTAAGGTGTTCAGAGACAAACAGGAAATTGCGCTCTTGCCTCAAGAATATGCACTGCTGGAATTCTTCATGCGCAATAAGAACGTGGTGTTCGATGTAAATGGTATCTTGGACCGTGTTTGGAGTTCGGAATCCGAAGCTTCAGAATTTGCGGTTCGCCAATGCCTTATGCGACTGAGAAAGAAGATCGATCTTCCGGGTGAGGATTCGATTATCAAAACTATAAAAGGCATTGGCTATGTGCTCGAGGATAAAGTGTGAGTCATTGGACTCGGGTTTTGCTTCGACCAACTATCCATGCTATTGACCGAAGCTAAGTTTGGGACCCATTCCCCAATCCTGCCCGTCTTCCCAGACGATTTCTTTCTTTGGAGGAAATGGTGTTAGAACATCTGAAAGCTTGATTGGTTCATAATTGCCACCATCTGAACATTTTTGAAAATTGAGTGATCCGTTCTCGATTGAGACTTTCGGTAGTGCGGAATTGGCCGAGTCATTCTTTGCAGAACCGTTGTCCTTGACGTAATTCGTTTTGCTCATTAACTCAGCGCTGAGATTCTGCATCGATTCGCGCTGTTGTTCTGTGGTAGTTTCAGTGGTTTGGAATTTGTCGTTTTTGCTTTGTTGTTCGAATGCCATAATTTCGTTCCTCCTGCCCTCAACCTGATGAGAACAGAATATCTTTGCAAAATAACAGCTCTATAACACCGTGAAAGATCCTTGAGCCCGGTATATTTTTGACTACAAGCTGGCAGGGATGAGGGTTGCAGCTAAAAAACAATCGTTCCGGCGCTTGGGGGGCCCTAATGAGGGTATACATTAGTATGTAGATCTCAAGCGGTCGTTTAATGTTCTCCGCCTCCACCGCACGAAAATGGCTGAAAGCTTCGAAAGGACTGGGTCCACTGCTTTCGCTCGCCTTCGTTTTTATGCCCTGCTGCCTGGCAGCGAATGTGACGAGCATCCCTTTGTTCAAGGAGGGGGTTCAAGCTTATAACCAGAAGAGCTATTCTGAAGCTTTGAAGAAGTTCAATGCCTTGCTTGGGTCTGGACATGACTCGGAAATGGTTCATTACTACATGGGGCTCTGTTACCAGGGACAGAACCAGATTGCGCAGGCAAAGAGTGAGTTTTCGCTAGTCAGCGCTCAATCTCGTGATCCCGGACTTCGTGCTAACGCCCAGCGGGCATTGGCATCAATCGACAAATGGAGTGCACACAGGTCCTACCAGGGGAACAGTAATATTTTCCGGAGTGCCAGCAGAGTCAATCGCGTTTTGTCTGCCGATTCCATAGATGCCAGCCTCCGAGAGGCGGCTGCAAAAGCGGCTGAGGAGCCGGCGATGCCTATATCTGCGTGTAAAGCGCGCAGAGCAAAAGTGTTGGAGTCGATAAAGAAATGAGGAGGTTTATGTTCAGCTCGCCGGCAAAAAATTGGTTGAATTCGTCGAGAGTCATGACTCCGTTACTTTTGCTTGTGGTGATTTTGACTCCGTACAGTCAAGCCGCCAATGTGACAAGCATTCCTCTATTTAACGAAGGGGTTCAAGCTTATAACAAGCGGAGCTATTCAGAAGCGCTCAAAAAATTCAATGCGCTGATTCAGTCAGGACACAACACTGATATGGTTCATTACTACATGGCTTTGTGTTATCAGGGACAGAACCAGATAGCACAGGCCAAGGCTGAATATTCACTAGTGGCCGGGCAGTCACACGATCCCAGTTTGCGTGCGAACGCTCAGCGCGCGTTATCATCAATTGATAAGTGGAGTACGCACCGCGCTTATCAGGGCAACGGCAACAACTTCCAACGATACAGCAAAGTAAATCGGGTCAGTCCTGGTGCCTCAACAATTGCAGCCCGGATTCGCGAAGGCTCTGGCTTAACGGTGCCGCAGCGAGCGCAAGATCCTGATTGTCCTCCTTCTGGATGAAAGCTCCGGATGCGGTAGGTTACCGCATAACGAAGCGAATAAAAATAATTCTGAGCATTGATGCAAATCGAAACTCGACTTCGAATGTATTATCGTGAGAGACGATCACCTGGTTGATCTCAGGTGGATATGAATGATCTTGTGTTCGCTCTTGAAGCTTATTGAAATCTATTTTGCTTGAGCGGTATCAGTTGCTACAGCCTCGGAGCAATGATCGCAGAGGTCTGCGTAGCTGTTGTTTTGTCCGACCTTTTCGGAGAACTTCCAGCAACGAGCACACTTCTGTCCCTTTGCTGGCAACACCAAAACGCGCACCCCGGACTCGGCAACTTCGGCTAGGTGATCGGCGGGCATTCCGTTTTGCGAGATCGCCGCTTGTGAGGTGATGAATAAGCCTGTGAGATTTTCACTTAAAGAAAGAAGTTTGTCCGCCACTTCTTTTTTCTCAACTTGCAGAACCACCTGCGCTTCAAGGGAGCTACCAATCTTGCGAGCGGCGCGTGCTTGTTCAAGTGCCTTGTTCACAACGTAACGCACGCTGATCAGGTCTTCCCAAAATGCATCCAGCTCAGGCTTCTTGTAACCTTCATTGACTTTGGGGAAATCAACGAGCAGTACACTGCGTTCCTTGCCGCGCAGGTTCTCTGGGGTATGTGTCCAGATATCCTCGGCAAGGTGCGGGGTTACGGGGACGAGCAAACGAACTAGCACTTTGAGTACTTCGTAGAGCACCGTTTGTGCTGCTCGGCGGCTTTGTGATTTGCGTCCGCTAGTGTAGAGGCGATCTTTGATGATATCGAAATAGAATGATGATAGATCAACCACGCAGAAATTCTGCAGCACTTGGTAGTACTTGAAGAATTCATAGCGATCAAAATCAACTTCTACTTGTTGGATTACTTCTTGCAGTCTATGCAAAATGTACTTATCCAACTCGTTCATCTCGTCATAGCTAACTGCATCGGCCGGATCAAATCCGCTTAAGTTGCCGAGCAAGTAGCGAGCTGTGTTACGCAGCTTGCGGTAGACTTCGGCTAATTGAGCAAGCATGTTCTTGCCGATTGGAATGTCATCTGTGTAATTAACGGATGCTACCCAGAGACGCAGAACGTCAGCTCCATACTGTTTGATTACATCATCAGGCTCAACGCCGTTGCCTAATGATTTGGACAATTTGCGCCCGCTTTCATCAACCACGAAGCCGTGAGTGAGTACAGTCTTATAGGGCGCGCGGTTATGCACAGCAACGCTGGTGAGCAACGAACTTTGGAACCAGCCCCGGTGTTGGTCGCTGCCTTCCAAATACATTTCGCAAGGAGTGCCGCGCAGTTCTGGACGGGCGTCAACTACCGATGCGTGTGTAACGCCGGAATCAAACCAGACGTCCATGATGTCCATTTCTTTGTCGAATTCGGTGCTACCATCTTCGGCAGTGAATCCGTCTTGCAAGAAATAAGATGGTTCATGAATCCACCAGGCATCTGATCCCTCGCGCTCGAAGACGTCAGCGATTCTGTTGATTACATCTTCGCGCAATACAGGCTTGCCGGTTTTCTTTCCGTACAGAACAGGAATTGGCACGCCCCAAGATCTTTGTCGGCTTATACACCAGTCGGATCGCTTCTCCACCATTGAGTAGATGCGATTGCGTCCTGAGGCCGGCAGCCACTCGACTTGATCTATTGCTTGCAGGGCTTGCTTGCGGAAGCCGTCGACCGATGCGAACCATTGTTCTGTTGCACGGTAGATGAGCGGCTTCTTGCAGCGCCAGCAATGTTGATAGCTGTGCGTAAGCTTGGAGTGCGCAAGCAGCTTGTTCAGCTCTTGCAGATGCTCGATGATAGGCTGGTTCGCTTTGCCATAATGAGTGCTGGCAAATTTGCCGCCTTCTTCTGTGAAGATACCGCGACCGTCAATCGGTGATACCACTCCCAGTTTGTATTTGCTTCCAATGATAAAGTCGTCAGGACCATGTCCTGGTGCTGTGTGCACGCAGCCTGTACCGGTATCGTTGGTGACGTATTCGCCGTTGATGACCAAGCTCTTTCGCTCGATGAATGGATGCGAGCATTCAATGAGTTCGAGCTCTTTACCGGTTGCCGAAGCAAGTACTTGTGTCTCGTTTTCTTCGATTTTTGCTGCTTCCAAAACGGAGTTCTTCAATGCTTCTGAGACGACGAGAACGCCGTGTCCTGGAACTTTGACGAAAACATATTTGAAAGCCGGATGCAGTGCCACACCCAGGTTCGCTGGAAGTGTCCATGGCGTCGTCGTCCAGATCACGAACGAAACATCTTCATTTCTTACTGCCTCCGGTAGTTTTGATTTCGATTCCGGTAATACAGCGAATTTTACGTAAATAGAATCCGATGTGTGATCCGCATATTCGACTTCTGCATCAGCCAAGGCTGTTTCGCAATTTGGGCACCATGAGACTGGCTTTAGTCCTTTGTACAAGAAGCCGGCGGCGGCCATCTTTCCGAAGACGCGGATCTGTTCTGCTTCCAGTCTTGCATCTAGCGTGATGTATGGATGCTCCCAGTCGCCCCAAACGCCGAGGCGTTTGAAGTTGGCTTCTTGTCCTTTGAGATTAGACAGCGCGAATTCTTTGCAGCGTTTGCGCAATTCAACCGGCGACATTGAGTGTCGCCCGCCTTTTACGTCTTTGAGCACAGCATTTTCGATTGGCAAGCCATGGCTATCGTAGCCAGGCACGTAGGGCGTGTAGAAGCCTTTGATTGCTTTGTACTTGGTGACGATATCTTTGAGGATTTTGTTCAGTGCGGTTCCAATGTGGATCTTGCTGGAACTGAGGTAAGGTGGGCCATCGTGAAGAACAAATTTGGTGCTTGCCTCGCGATTCTCCAAATTCTTCTCGTAAATCTTCTCCTCTTCCCAAAACTTCTGAATTTCGACTTCGCGAACAGTGCTGTTCGCCTTCATTGGAAATGAAGTCTGAGGGAGATTGACGGAGTAAGAAGATTTTTCAGACATTTACGCTCACCTTTCGGGCCCCTAATAACAAAAAATCCAGCGACTGGCGCTGGAGCGATTCCTTTGCAGAAAACGCACCAGCGGATCAGTTGATAATAATGGCGACAATTGCCATAAGGTTCACCAGTAGATTTTTGACTTCTTCAGCAGCTGTGGCTGGCTGCCTGTCTCTATTAGACCCGAATAGCTCTGCAATAGCAATGAGAACAAAAGCTCCTTTTAAACATTCTATATAGATGCTAATTGGAAAGATGGAATTGCATTTTTTACATTGAATGACAAGGTGTGAGATTGCTAATCTTGCTTTGAGGTCCTTGCTCCGTCTTGTCGTGCACCGAAAGTATTGCAACGTAATGGTTATGAGTATTTCAAGATGCCTGTGGAAGTGTCTCTACCTTAAGGAATTTCAAGAATAATCTCGTCTAAAGAGATGCGTCAAAGTATACAAACGGTTCCAAGGGGTTGGATGGCGTAACTGTCTTTTGTCGTGGATGCGAGAAAACCAAGTATCCGAAACGACAAAAACTAAGCCAGCATGATCAATCTGGATTGCTTAGCGCAGACCCGGATTCATCAAATTGACAGTCTGAGGGTGCAAGGCAATGTTGGATCACTGCCTGGATGTGATTCGTGCGCAATTGAGGGGGAAGTAGTTTATGGTCAGTGGAAGAGCAGCAGAAATAAATGATTTCAGTCCAGTAGTAAATGAAGGCAATAGCAGCAAAAACGATCTCTTGGATGAGGCTCGTTCGCTAACTTTTGCTCCGATAACAGAGAAGAGTGAAAAGAAAAGCAGCGCTGACGACAATCAAAGTGCAGCCGGTGATCAGTCAATAGCTCAAGCCATCGAGTCACGTGCGCGCCGCAACGCAGATGATCCCGATGTTCAAAAAGCGTACAAAGAATTTCAATCAGCCACAAAAGATCTTGATCCCAAGACGGTGGAGGATTGTCTCAATCTGGCAAGTGATTTGGCGGAATCAGGTATTAAGCTTCCAGGCATGCTGAAAGCAGAAGGAAATCCAGAGCAGAAATCTGACCAATCCATAACAGATGGTACTGCTAACGAGATTGCGTTATCCGGTATGTGGCAGACACTTATGAGGAAGTTCACCAATCCTCTTGTAATTAAAGATGTAATCAACATCGGCAAAGATCTGGCACAGATTGCCATGAGTCCTCAAGGGCGGCAGCTAATTGCCGATTTCCGTTCCTTGGTCGTCCACCTCAAGGAAGCATAAAGTTTTTTAGACCAGCAACAAGCAGCTCGGCCGCCTCTCGATTCCAGCCTTTATCGAGGGGCGGCTCTCCCGTTTCAAGTCCCAGTTAGCTGCAAGACATAGTAAACTAGTGCATCGAAATGGGAGTGCGGGCATTCCGCCTACTTCGAAAGGACCAATTACTAATGGATCTAGAACGTGTTCGGACTACGGCAAATCGTGCTGCCGATGCTGCCGGTTGGATACTGAGAGAGAAGCTTGGCAATTTGTCTGGAATTGATTACAAGAGTGCCTTCAACATAGTCACAGAAGCGGATAAAGCGTCGGAAGCCGAAGTTATTCAGACTATTCGCGAGGTTTTTCCGAAACATCGTATTCTGGGCGAAGAATCTGGTACGCTTGATGCGGATTCAGCCGAGGACCGTTGGATTATTGATCCACTCGATGGCACAACCAACTTTGCGCACAGTTATCCATTCTTTTGTGTTTCAATCGCGTACGAACATAAAGGGGAGGTTTTGTTCGGGTTGGTATTCAATCCTGTCAATAACGAACGCTTCCAGGCTGAGAAAGGCGCCGGCGCTTTTTTGAACGGACAACAGATCATCGCCTCTGCTACCGAAACTCTTGATGCAAGCTTGCTGGCTACGGGCTTCCCGCCTGATACTAAGAATGCTAAGCATTCAAACATACCCGAGTTTCAATACCTAACCGACATGTGTCACGGTGTTCGTCGCGACGGATCTGCCGCGCTCGACTTGTGCTACGTTGCTTGCGGAAGACTCGATGGATTCTGGGAGTTCAAGTTGAATGCATGGGATGTTGCAGCCGGAGCATTGATCATCAGAGAAGCTGGTGGCATTGTGACTTGCCCCTCGGGCTGCGACTTCGAAATGGAATCCGGACATATCCTTGCATCTAACGGAATCATTCACGAAGAGCTTAAACGAGAACTCAATAAAGTTTCAGAACATGCAAGAATGCTCGCAAAATAGGAGAATTAAATGAAGTCCCGTCCTTATCTGTCATTGTGTTTGTCAGTTCTGGCACTAGGATCAGTTTTGTGCAGCCCGCAAGATGCGCATTCTGAGAAAGCTGACTCTGCCTCAGCTAAGTCGAAATCAGTTGTAGCAAAGCCCCCGGATACTAAAGCTCCGGATAGCAAAACCGCTGATACCAAAACCGGTGATACCAAAACCGCCAGTTCAAAATCGGCCGATGTGAAATCCGGCAGCGCGAAGTCCGGCAAAGCGAATTCTGCCAAGACAAGAAAAACAATCTCTGCTGGCAAAGTTAGTCTCAGCATGGAGCCACCAACTGGTTTTACTCTGTCTGAGGCTGAGGGATCTGGCGGGAATATTTTCGCATTGAGCGATCCTAAAAAAGATGAGAAGGACGATGCCGTTATAACAATCTCCGTTGTGGCGTCAAATGGAAAGATCAACCAGAAGCAGTTTGTAGATGGCGTCCTTGCCGGCTATCGCGAAGACATGAAAAACTTCAAGGAAGATGCCGGTCCTGTAGTGACAATTAACGGTGTTCAATTCCAGAATCGCGCATTCTCAGGCACCGATAAAACCAGTGGCGTGGGCACTGTAGGCGATATCTATTGCACGCTGCGGAATAAAGATTACGTCGTTTTCGTTGCTACTGCCAATGGCAAACAAGGTTTGGATAATTTGGCGAGGTTGACAGAGTCTATTCGTACGGTCAAGTTCTAAAACTCGGTGCATTCTCTCTGATTTTAGGAAGAGCATCACGGTGCCAGTTTGTTGCTCATCAGGCTGAGCCTATGTGGCTCGTCAGTTCGTCAGCACGTTAGTTATTAGTATTGAAGTTTATGCGTTCGAAGAGCTCGGACCCTTCATCGCTTGCGGCTAACTTCCAGTTTGGATCCAACTTTAAGTGCGGACCCAGGACGCTATTCTTCGGAAAGAGAATCCAGTCGATTTTGTAGTTGTCCAATACTTGATTCCAATTTGGTTGAGCAGTCGCTGCGTCTCTATAGTCCAAATAGAATTTCTCTCCGTAAAAATCAGATCGGTCATCAATAAATACGCGTGCGCCGGTTTTGTATGCGATATAGCCGCCCCAGTTGTCGTAATTGAAACCGCGCTTCTTCTCCAGTCCGTGCTCTTTGATGTAATCGAGAGTTGTGCTGGGCTTTGTTCGTGGATCGAATTTCGACGTTACTAATTCCACGCCAATAGCCTTTCCATTATTCAACGAAGAGAGCGCGAGGATAATTACAGCCAAAGCTGGTAAGGCATGTCTCGTGCATTGAAATTCTAATGCGTCAATCGTTTCTCCAGTAGAGCTCCAGAGATTGGTAAGTGGATGCAACCACTTAGCTGGCTTTAGATCCTGTGCTGAGCTTGCTTCGTGCATGGGCTCGCTCTGAGCAGTCTGCTGTGCAGTGTCCAGTTCTGTAGGAACTTCAGTCCCTGCTTCCAAATCAGCGCTCGATGAACTTTGTGAACTCGCGTCTTTTGTGTTTGCGCGAGTTCTTTTGAAAACAGAGAGTGACATCAATTCCCCAAATTTGATCTGCGAAAAAAGTGTCGCAATAAACGGAAGTGAGACGATCACAAAAAGAGGCATGTTGCGACGCGCTGACAATGACAGGTGCGTATATGCCATTACTGTCAGAAACGTCCCCAGCCCCGCACGTTTTTTCGATACTGCCAGGCCGACCGCAATTAAGAAATACAGGAACTCCAGTAAAACGGATTGTAGCTGTCCGTGAAATACTGGTGAGCCGAATTCGTCATTCTCTGCCAGCACAACGCTCTGATGCAGGTATTCAACGATGTAGGTGTACAAATTCAGTCCGTACGGATTGATAAAAGTTGCTCCCAGGCAAACAACCAATGCCAGGGCGTAGACCTTCGCGCGAGCCAGGCTGTTTGCTTTTGCTTTGGATGATTCAAGAACAAGTGCGGAAAAAAGATCGGCAGCAAGATAGATGCCGATAATTACCAAACCCATTAAGAATGCTGGATGGCAGTTCACCCAGATAAGCATTGTCAGCCCAAGAATGATGAGCAATTTCTTTGCGCTCAGTGCATTCTCTGAGAAATCACGCAGGAAACGAGTGTAGATAAAAACTCCGAAGAACGTCACAAGGTGCGGTCGAGCCAGCCAATGGATTGCTGATACCAGTGCGCCAATGGTGCATAGACTGAGGGACAGCATGAAGTGGCAGCCGCGGCGCCGGCAGTCGTTATAAATGAGGAGGAAGAGATAGGCAATTGCTGAACAGCATGCAACAGCCACCAATCGCAAGCCACCAATCTTATCCAGTCCGGCGATGAATAGATCAAACAGCCATTCGTAGGCTACCCAAGCCTTGTCTGGAAAGGTGTAGGAGACTAGATCCGAGCGCGGTATCTGATGGTGATCGAGAATATAATGCCCGGTTAGTAGGTGCCAACCAGTTGAGCCATCTCCAAAAACAAAATTCGGGAGACAAACAAAAAGCAACTGCAAGATGAGAATGAAGAGGATGTCGCCAATGCTGGGCATCCAACTAGGACGCATCGTCCCGCTCCTTGTCCATGATACCGATCAGACTTGTATTGGACTGCTTGTTCGCATTCTTCTTGTACACTCCAAACCATGCGGAAATGGCTACCTTCAAAACTTCCAAGAACATTTTTGGTGAATCGACAAGGACGTTGACTTTGGATCCCTCCATGTTAGCCCAGTTGATAGCGATTTCCTCAGTTTTGTAGCCACGGATTTTTGCGATGTAGAGCACTTCGACGTCGAAGCCGAATCCATCAATTCTGTTCACACCGAAGAGGTCGCGAGCAACTTGTCGCTTGAACATCTTGAAGCCGCACTGGGTGTCGTAAAATCCTGGCAGTACTAGACTTTGTACGATGGCGTTGAATGTATTGCCGATGAACTTCCTGTGGGCAAGGGCATCAACTTTTCTGCTTGGATCGGGTTTGGCTCGCGAGCCGATGGCGATGTCGGCACCGTTAGCGATGGCGTTCTCCAGTCGTTCTACTTCTTCAATCGGTGAGCTTCCGTCAGCGTCATCTACCAGAAGCAATTCCCCTTTACCAGCGAGCATTCCAACGCGCACCGCGTGTCCTTTGCCTTTATTGGGTTGGTAGGATAGTAAGCGCACTTCAGGGTGAGTTTTGGCGTATTCAATGACAACGTCCGCTGTATTGTCGTGACTTCCGTCATCAACAACGACTACTTCAAAACTCTTTCCGCGTCCGCTTAGAAACCCATATACCGAATCAAGCGTGCTTGGCAGACGGCTTTCTTCGTTGAACGCAGGAATAATCACACTAAGCTCAGTCATGAGCTAAGTATAGTCCATGTCTTTGTGATGGAAGACTCTGATTAGATGAGCTTTTCGACAGATTACAAGTATGAAGCATATGTGCTTGATATGCCATGTTTGGTTGTCATCACGGCAAATGCGCTTCTTCATCGCTTCGGGCATTCTTCCGTCTGTACTAGTACTGGAAAGTAGAGAATGCACACTAAGAAATTTTCATTCCAGTGTGCATTCAAATGTTATTGCTTGGTGCCGCTTTACTTCTGCTCTTCCGGCTTCTCTTCAGGTCCGAACACTTTGTCTGTGGCGTCGAACATCCAGCGGTTGATTCCGTTGCGATGAACGTATCTTCCAGTGCTCTCGCCTCTGCCGGATGCGGAGGTAGTGAAGAAGTCTAGAGCAACCTGTTTGGCGAATTTGTCGCCGCCCCAGCCTGTACGCATGTTCATGTAGGCGCCCAGGGGGCTGAGTAACATGTCTTTGCCAACTCCAAGCGTGCTGCCCTTCAGCCAATCAGAAGTGCTGTTATAGTTGCCCGTCAGCAATTCTGTAGGATAACGATAGGTTGCTGATGCAACTAGTGATCCGCTCATAGTTGAGAGGAATCTGTTGCCACCGAGGGCAATGGCGATCTTGTCTGACATTCCTGCTAGTTTGAAAGCTTCTACTGTTCCCAGCATGCCGGCGCGTTTTACGATTTCTTGATTGACTGCACTTGAAAGAGCAGCTTCGCCGCCCAGTCGCGCGACTGTCTCCGCCGTGCGAGCCTCGAGCATGCCTGCATTTGCGGCCGCTACTCGGCCGATTGCAGCGCGTCCTGCTACCGTTGCGGTTGTCTTTGCCATCGCGAAGGCTCCACCAGAGGCTCCGCCGATACCATCAAGGAGCGTGCTGGACCAGGAGAACTTGTCACCACAAAGCTTGTGCAGTGCGGCACTGGTTGCTGCGCCGGCGGTGAATCCGACGGCGGCACCGCCTACGATGGCGCCAGGCCCGGACCATGAAAGTAGCGCTCCGGCACCAAGTGCTGCCAGTGTACCGGTTACACCTGAAGCGATGGAGATGGCGATATCCTTAGCATTGCCTTTGATCCATTTCCAGGCATTCTCGTACCATGCCAGATCTCTGGTGGCTTCTTTGATATCTCCCCATTTTGTTCTGCCGTCATGACCTGCTTGCGCATCAAGCGCTCTTATGATCTCGCCACCATACTTATCGTGTTCGACTTCAGCAACTAGCGGATTGTTTTCACCGCGATCCATGTGAATATCTAGTTCGAGTATTGCCAGGCGAGCAGTGTTGATGGCTTGCTTCTGGAATTCTGATTGCTTAATGAGCTGATAACCACCGAGCACATCTGCGATTACCGATGGATCCTTCACCATTCCAATCAGTTTGTCGAGCTTAGCTTTGTCGCCGTTCGGCTTGGAAGCTTCAAGAAGGAGATCGACAATTTGTTTGTCTTGTTGGTGCGCCGGCTTCATGATCTCGGACAGAAGTTTAATTTTGCCTTGATCTCTTTGATCTGCCGGCTTGGATTGCTCTTGGGTGAGCAAGCGTGTGAGATTCTCGCGAACCTTCATCTCATTTTCATGCGCTGCATCGCGATTAATTCTCGAAGCGATATCTTTTGCTTCGTCTGCCTTGCCGCGAGCTGCAAGCATTGCTTTGGCAATCTGCTCTGGATCGTCCATGTTGCCGATCTTTTTCAGCTCTTCGGTATACTCATTCATCTTCTTGTTGAAAGCAAGAAGTGATGCTTGATTGTCGGCAGAACCGTTGAGTGCTCTTTCTAAATTGCGATCGAAGAGCTCACCGGCTTGCATTGCAGCTGCTTTGCCGCGCTCATCGAAGCGAATGTTCATCAGGATGTCGCGAGCAAATTTGCGATTGGCTTCGCTATCCTTGTTCTTGTCTGCATTGAGCAAGAAATCGGCATAGGCCAAGTCTGCTTTCGGTTTTGCCAACTGGAAAGCTTCCAGGATTTGTGCTTCCTGTTGCATCTTGAGTGCTCTTTCTTGGAATCGAAGCATCTCAGCCGGAGTGGTCTTGCCGTCTTTTTGACGCTGTTCAAAATCGGTTTTGTCTTTTACAAATTCATCGAGGCGCTTTTTGAAGTCAGCAACATCTTTATCTACTTCCTTTGGATCGAACGTCTTTGCCTTTGTTCTGGCATCTTCCAAATCTTTGCGAGCCCCATCTAGATCGCCTTTCACAGCTTTCTCGTGCGCGCTTTGGATAAGCTTGAATGGGTTGTTCGGGTTGTTGATGTACTTGTCCTGAATCCCTTTGTCAAGTCCGGCATCTTTCTGTGCTTCCAGGCGCTTTATGGTTTCACGCATAAATTCTGATCTGCCGGCCGGAGAATTGAGCTGCAGAGAAACACGCTCTGCATCTTTGCCTGCATCAAACGCGGCGCTTGTTTGTCCAATTTTCGAGAGAAATTCAGCATTTGCATTGCGTGTTAAAATCGGCAACTGCTGGAGAACTTGCAAGTCGCGTGCGTGGCGCTCGAGTTCTGTCTGCTGATCCATGGACTGTTTTAGTTCAGTCAATTTGGCAGTGACTTCAGGTCTTTGATCTTTGTTGTCTGCGATGAAACGCTTGAGTAGGCTTGAATCCAGATATCCGTCAACAGAGGGATCGACACCTTGCTTCTTAAGATCAGCAAGAATGTCCTTTGTTTTTTGTGCCGCTTCTTGCAGCTTGCCCTTTGTTGCCATCGATTCGCCCAGAACAGCTTCTGGGTTCTTCATTGCTTCGTCGGCCTTCTTAATTGCAGTTTCGTGCACCGAGCTCATGCGTGTAAGTAAATCTGCTTGGATTTCTTCAGCTGTGTGTTCTTGTCCCTTCTCGTCTTTAATCTTATCGGTGCGCAATTTCGCGGTGCCATCAGGCTGTTGAACATACAAACCAGCTAGAGCTTGTTCGAGCTGTTTGATGTGTTGGTACATCTCACGAACTTCATAGATCGGTTGTGTGTTTGCCTTTTCTTTGCTCGCATTTTCGTTGCGTTCGACACCACGATCGGTGCCTTCCGGTTTTGCTTCAGCGCGTGCTGGTTCAGCCTTTTCTGCTGGTTTTGGCAATGTTTGAGTAGGTTTCTTTTCTTCGAGCTTCGGAACTTCAAGGACGCCTGGCTCAGTGCCTTTTGCAGGCTTGTTCTCGGGCTTTGATTCTGCCGGCCTCTCTTTCCCCATCACATCGGGAAAGTTGATTTTGTTGTCGTCCTTCTTCTCGTCGCTTTTTACGTCTTCGAACGGATTAGCTGGCCTTACGATCGTCTTCTCTTCGCTCATTTTAAGCTCTCTTTTGCCTGTTAAATTTATGCCACAATTCCGCCCACGTGAATCTACACGGGCTTTCGCTAATTCTTGACAAATTTGTGAAACGGAATTCATTAGAAAATGGCCCCGCCGGCCAAGACGCCGCCAAAATGCCGCAAGTTGCCGCCCAAATGCCGCAAGTTGCCGCAAGTTGCAGCCTTGCTATGGGGCGCGAAAGGGACCAGTAAATCTGGAGCCTCGAAGAGCAAATTCGTGGTTACTTTGACTCATCACCCATATTTGCTTTAAGCGCCCCAGCCATGCTCAATCCTGGCAACGCGGCTGCTCGAACAGTCGCGAACGGTGACTGGATGGGTGGTAATTGTTGCCCCTAGAAAAAGGATCTTTTTCACGCCTTGGCAACCGGCGGACCATCAACCACTCAGTCGGTCTTTCGGGGATTATGGCTGAGATAGTGGGGGTCGTCATAGCGCAAAAAGTGCTCCTTTTTACAAGGCAAGGAAAAGTAGTGGTGCTAGCTATGTGTGTATTCTTTCGATGATTTGATAGATAACTCTCTGCTTGCGCTGGGGGGACGATCTCCAAAAGAAAAACCGCCACCTGATGGTAGCGGTCTTTCTTTGATAGCTCTTAAAACGCGATAAGCGTTATTCGTACTTGTTTTCGACCTTTTCAGTCTGCGCTGCTGCTTGCGAAGCTGCGGACTTTTGAGGTGCTTTCTTCTCTTCCGGTTTCGGTTGCTCTTCCGGCTTGACTGGTTGTTCAGCTGGCTTGGCTTGCTCGACCGGCTTAGCTTGTTCAGAAGGCTTTTGCTGTTGGGCGCCTTTCTGTTTCGCTTCCACTTCGGCGCGAGTCTTCGCCTTCATTTCGGCAAGACGCTTCTCGGCTTGTTCGTATTGGTGAACGTAGACTTGAGCGTTGCCCCAATGTTCGAAGCTCTTCATGGTCGGCTGTGTGAGCAATAGCGCTGCGTTGCCTGTTGCGGTGACCAATCCTGGAACCGCTTCGGCTGCTACGCCAGGTACTCTCGAGAAGAGGTTGGCGGTCTGCGAACCGACAAAGTTCTCGACGCGTCCCAGTCCGAGTGGACGTAAGGCGCTTGCTGTCAACGGTATGGTCAAGGCTGATGCCAAGCCGACTTGCAAGCCTGATTCGCCCATTTCTCTGAGCCAGACTGTCGGGTTGGAGTAATCTTTGCCTTCGATTCTCTCGCCGGCTGCAATCTTCGCTCCTTGATAGCCTGAGCCGAACATTCCGCCTATTGCCATAGTGCTGACGAATTGTGAGCCGGCACGGCGGGCTTGCCACTCTGCCACCGACATTGTTCTGCTTGCTAGCAGTTCGGCTGTCTTCTCGCCGCCCCATCCAACATTGTTGATGGCGAACTTCTCCCATGGTTTGAACCAGGAGGCGCCAGCATTTGTGCTGATTTGGTACGGTGTGTAACTTAGTGGATTGAGTCTGTGTCTGAGCGCTTCGCCGATACCGCTCTTTCCGGCTACTTGTGTGATTTCGCTGGAAATTGCTTGAGCAGTGGTGCCCTTCAGACCGCCTTCAATTGCAAACTCACCGCCAATTTTGCTGAGAGTAGCTTCAGAGAGAGTCTGTTGAGCTGGGCGCAAGTTCATTAGCTTGTAGCCGCCATAGACTAATGCTGAGCCGGCAGTGTTGCGCACTAAGCCCTTGTAGCTCATGAGATCGTCACCGCGAATAGCATTGTTAGCCAAGCTGCCTGCGCCGATACCGACGATGGCGGAGGTGGCGAACTTCAAGCGTGGATCAAGGTTGCTTGTCAGTTTCACGCCGTTCAACAAGAGATTGGTGGTGTAGCCGGTACCGAATGTGGTGGCGATACCACCGACATCTCCCATGAGGTTCCGCAGTGCTGAATTTCCTTGATTTGCAACTCTATCGCGTTCTTGTTTAGCGATTTCTGCGTTTTGAAGCTGTACCATCATCAGCTGATTGATGGTCTTCTCGTCAGCTTCACGTCCGCCACCGAATGGTGCCGAGACGATGCCGCCGACTAGCGGAATGTCGCTGAGATAGTGACCTGTAGTCTTGACGGTTAAACCGTTGACCAGGTGTGAGGTTCCAGAAAGGACTAATTGATCGACAAGACCCATTTGGGTTGCGGCAATTGTCTTCTCTGCAGCGTCGCTGAATGCCATTGCTCTTGCTTTGCCATCTGTGAGATCCATTTGCTTGCCGTCTTTGGCTTGCTTGATGGCGCCAAGGATGTTCGGATCTTGCTTGAAGCCGACAGGATCGACAGCTGCAACGCTCTCAAGGATTGCAATAGATTGCTCTTTTGCAGCCTTGTCGTTGTTCTTGTGACCGTACTCGCTGGCAGCGATTGCATGTGCCAATCTGATGTTGGAAACATTGCTTTGCTTGTCTTCGAGAATGAGCATGTTCTGCATCATCTGACGATCGGTGTCGGTCATGGTTTTGGCCAGAACTGCTTGCAGCTGTTCGCCGTTGCCGCCGCGCAGGGCGTTCATCAAACCGTTGACACCAACCTTTTCGCCAGGCTTTCCTGGAACGTCTTGGTCCATGATCTGCTTGCAGACATCGCGCAATTGCTTTTCGAGCGCTTCTTTCTCCGGACCATCTGGTCCAGGAATTGATCTGGAGCCTTTGACGAATGCTTCCATGGACATGCGCAATTGGCTTTCGATGGAATTGATGTCTTGTCTGACTCTGTCAAGTCCGCCTTTTTCTTTGATCTCGGCATCGATAGCAGCTGCTGCTTCTTTGAATTTAGCATCGGCTGCAGCCCAGTTCTTCGGATCTTTGGCGAGAATTTCTTGTGCTTCCTTGAGCAATTTGATTTCAGGGAAGAGTTTGTTTTGCTTTTCTTGAGCATCCGTTTGGCGCTTTGTGATTTCGGTAGCGAGCTTGCTCTCAATTCCAAGCGTCTTGAGCAAGTCGTGACCATCGCTGGAAGTGGCAACCATCTTCTCTGCTTCTGGATTCTTCAGAGCTTCGGTGACCATAGCTTTAGCCTTGGCCAGATTCTCTTCGCCGCCTTGCTTAGTTAGCGCTTGGGCGTATTGAATACGGAGTTCATCGAAGTGAGCATATGCTCTGGTGGCTTCTTTGCGATCTGCGTAAATCTTGGCGAAGGCAACCTTCTGATCCTTCAGCGCTTGCTCGCGAGCATCAAGAGCAGTTGCCAGTTCGGGAGATAGTTTCTTCTGCTCTGCAACCTTCGCTGCTTCGAGCTTCATAACTTCAGCGATGGCTTTCTGCTCATCCTTTTCGTTGGCTTTGATTGCAGCTGCGCGCTCGGCTATGTACTTCTCTTCAAGAGCTGCGTAAGCTTGTTGCTTATCTGCCGGCAGGGCTTTCAATGCAGCGATATGCTGCTCGCTGACTTGGGTCCACTTTGCCAGTGAAGCCTGACCAGCTGCCATGATTTCTTCCGGCTTGATAGCTTCGATATCTTTTGGTTCGAGTTTGCTGACATCGGTCTTGCCCGCTTTTTCCATGGCGAGCGTGTAAAGCAACTGCTTTTCGAAGTCTGCTTGTGTTTGTTGATCGAATTTTCCGACGAACGGTTGAGCCGATGCATAATCGGTCAGAGCCTTTTCCCATTGCGGTCCGACTTTTGCCCAGTCTTCTGCAGAAAGTGGCTTGCTGCCGTTTTGGGTGGCGTCCATGTATTGCTTATAGAAGCCGATTACTTTGCCTGGCGAGTTCATTTGATCTTCGGTAAGACCATTTTGATCTGCTGGAGCTGCCGGTTTATCAGCTTCGGCTGGCTTGTCGGCAACCTTATCGGTTTGAACTGGCGGAATATCCTGTGCCTTTATATCGAGACCGGCAAGCAATCCAGCAAGGTCTGCTTTGTTGCGGTCGCTGGTTCGTGCCATTTCCAAGGCAATGCGTTTTGCTTCTTTGACGTTGACATCATTGTTGAGCGGGCTTCCAGCCTTTTGATCACCAGGCAATTCCTGGTATTTTCTGACGCTATCTTGATTGAGCAGTGAATTGAGATATCCGGCGCGCGCTTCAACTGAACTCAAGTAAATTGACTTCAATTCGTTGTTTGAAGCGATTGCTTCGCGGATATTGTTGACTTGCTTTGCCAGTTCTGGCTTGTCTTTCAGTTCTTTCATCAAAGCGCCAATTTCGGCGCCTAGCTGATCGACTTTCGACATCTTATCTTTGATGCCAGCCCATTTTTCTGCGTCGGCTTCCAGGGCTGCTTTATGCTTGGCATTCTCTGGCTTGGCGAGGAACTCGTCAATTGTGCCATCTTTGCGCGTCCACAGGCTTCTCAGAGCATCGATCTGCTCTGTTTTCAAACCATTTCCTGCTTGGCGAAGCTCTGCGGCAATCGCATTTTGTGTTGCCAGCTTCTCTGAGTAAGCTTTGTCCCAAACAACACCTTCTGCGTTCTTCTTGTCTGAATAGATTTCTTGATTGCGTGCCATGGCTTTGACCAGGGCGACTCTATCGAGTGAGTCAGCGCTCTCAATAGCTTGATTGAATTGAGCACGCGTCTTGTCGTCGAGCACGGCTGCGCCTTCTTTGGCAGCTTTTGCGATCATGGTGCGAGGATCTGTTGCATCCTTCATCGCCATGACAGGCACACCATTTTCGTCTAGGCGACGGATGCCATTCTTGTTTTCTGCAGATGCGAATCTCTCGTCATAGAGCGGCTTGCCATCGACGCCGAGTTCTTTGCCATCTTTGACTACGGTCTGGAGCTGTCCATTGTTGCGCTCGAATACGACCGGTTTGCCTTGTCCATCTTGTGTTTCATATTTGAAAGGCGGAGTTGGTGATCCGTCTGGACGGTTCGGCATCCATGTCGGGACGCGCACGCCTTGGTATGTAATGTTGTATTTGTTGTCTGCGGACTTTTCGATGACCGATTTGTCCGGACCTTCAATTTTGTCTGTTGGTTTTGTTTGATCTGCCGGTGGATTTGCTGGCTTATCGCCCGGATTCGCAGGCTTGTCGCCAGGATTGGCCGGTTGTTGGTCGCCTGGATTTGCTGGCTTGTTGTCGCCAGGATTTGCGGGCTTCTGATCTGTGGGTGGTCCCGTTTGGTCGGCCGGCTTCTGTGGATTTGGCTCCACGCGGTCGTTAGGTCTGTTAGCGATCGGAACTCCAAGCATGGCTGCTTGAGCTTCATAGAGATGCTTCTTGAAGTTGGCGTCGCCAGTCATCTTAGGATCGAAGTTAGCTGCATCTGTCAAAAGGAGATCAGCTGCAAAAGATCTGTTGAGTTTGTCTTGTGGCTTGAGATTAGCCGAATCGAACATCAATGCCAATGCGTGGTTGGCGCGTGCATAGCCCGATGAGCGCAAGAGGTCGTCGATCATGTTTCTCTGTTGGAGAGTCTCCATGAGCTTCTTGCGGCCAGCTTCCGAATTATCAGCCTGGAGCGATTTGGCGTCTTTGTCCAATTGATCGCGCTGCGCAGTAAGCTGCACATTCGCTTCACTCGGGACAGGTCTGCCATTGCTATCCGTTAAAGGTTTGCCTTGACCATCGGTCTTCCACAGAAATTTGTCGGCTTCTCTTTGAGCTTTCATATAGTGACCGAGCGCTTCTTTCAGCGTGTCACTGTATACCTTGAGTCCTTGAGCATCGCCATAAGGTCCGGCGCCTTTGCCGAGCACTTCGTTTACCGCTAGCATTCCTTTCTTGGCGGCAGCGAGCTCGCCAAAAACGGTTTGATAGACTTCGGCCGGTGACTTGGCTTGCTTTTCCGTCTGTGCGTCGGAAACTCGCTTTACCTCTGTCTGCTCGTAGCCTTCCTTCTGCAGATTAGAGGGCTCCCTCTTTTCCGCTGTTTCATCGCGCTGTTCAATCTTTTCGGTGTTCTTAGCTGGCTGATCGCTCATGTTCTTTACCTTAATCAAGTAAATCCGGGGCTGTGGAGACTCTAGCTTATCCAGAGATCATTTTTCTGTAAGTGTGGAAAGTACGAAATCGTTTACCGAGGTGCAGCAAAATTAATCTGGATGAGTAAATCCAAAGGTAACTATCCGCCGCCCAAGGCAATTGGACATACCACCTCTTTCGAGATGGGAATATCCGCACGCCATTGTCATCAGCTTCATGCCCATTATTGACAAAAGGTAAGCGCCAGATCGCTTGTCAAGAGGGCGCTTCGGGGGATGAGCGAGCAGTCCGATATTGCGGGGTTTGCAGAAGCGAGGAAGGATTAGAGTTTCGATTTAATCTTGGCCTCGATCTGGGCCCATCATTTATAGGTTTGGCCCGGCCGACTGAACGTGATCTCGATCTGTGATCGCTAAGGCGATATCGCTTCAGGGCGCAGGCGCGGATCTGGATTCGTGATCGCTAAGGCGATATCGCTTCAGAGCGCAGGCGCGGAGCTGGATCCGTGATCGCTAAGGAGATATCGGTTCAGAGCGCAGGCGCGGATCTGGATTCGTGATCTCTAAGGCGATATCGGTTCAGAGCGCAGGCACGGATCTGGATCCGTGATCGCTAAGGTGATATCGGTTCAGGGCGCAGGCGCGGATCTGGATCCGTGATCGCTAAGGCGATATCGGTTCAGAGCGCAGGCGCGGATCTGGATTCGTGATCTCTAAGGCGATATCGCTTCAGAGCGCAGGCGCGGATCTGGATTCGTGATCTCTAAGGCGATATCGGTTCAGGGCGCAGGCGCGGATCTGGATCCGTGATCGCTAAGGCGATATCGGTTCAGGGCGCAGGCGCGGATCTGGATCCGTGATCGCTAAGGCGATATCGGTTCAGGGCGCACGCGCTGATCTGGATCCGTGATCTCTGAAGCGATATCGCTTTAAGGATCAAAAGAGTGAAGACCAAGATGACATGAACTGGCTGCCTGCTCTAGGCAAAATTGACAACCGTAACTCCATCGCCGCCTTCATAGGTTTCACCCGGGCGAAAATCGTTCTTGTAAGAACAGTTGCTCAGAAACGCGCGAACTGCGCTCTTGATTGCACCGGTACCATGCCCATGAATTATCATGAGCGGAGAGACGTGTTGAAGATAGCCCGTATCAATAAATGTCTCTACTTTCTGAAGCGCTTCGTCAACTCTGAGCCCTCTCAAATCGAGCGTGTTGAAATCAGTTCTAACGAAAACCGGATCTTGTGCGGCTCTTTGCACCTTCGCATTCACACTGCTACTTCTATTATGACGAGAAGGCATAACTCCAAATTGTTTGCTTTTTGCTGGTGGTTGAGAATTCATTGGCTCAAGATCTGCCATTGAAACTTTCACTTTCATGCGACCGATGCGCACAACTGCCTTTTCATCGCCCTCAGCAGGCAGCTCTTCGACTTGTCCTATCTGATTGAGCGAACGCACTTTTACTGTTTGTCCTTGCACAATTTTGCGTTGCGCTTCTTTATATTCATCCGGACTAAGCCAATCCAAGTCCTTTCTCAATATCTCGAGCTGTTCTTTCGCCTTTTGTGCTTGCGAAAGAGAAGGTGTTTTCTGAAGTTGAGCCGTAAGCTCGTTAATAAGCTTCTTCGCAGCGTCATACTCTTGTTCGAATTTGTTTGCTGACTCGGCTTTTGATTTCTTGAATTGAGCTTCGAGCGCATTTTTGCGATCTTGCAATTCCTTCTTTAACTGTTCTACTTCAGCTTTCTCTTTCGTGATTTGGTCCTCGCGCTCGGCGACCGCGTGAAGGCGTTTTTCTATCTCGTCAATTTTAATTTCGAGATCTTCTTTTTCATTTGCCAGAGACTGCTCGGCTGCGGCAACAAGCTCTTCGCTCAAACCAAGCCGCGCCGCAACCGCAATTGCTTTTGAACTGCCAGGAATCCCCGGGCGCATGCGATAACTCGGACGCAGAGTTTTCTCATCGAATTCCATGCTTGCGTTCTCAAACCCGGGAAAGCTGTGTGCAAGTGTTTTTAAGTCGCCGTAGTGGGTGCTGCAAATCGTAAGCGCACCACTTTTGCTGAGGTCGTTCAGAATTACTCTTGCAAGAACCACACCTTCGCGTGGGTCCGTGCCTGCGCCGATTTCATCCAGTAATATCAAAGTGCCTTCACCAGCCCGCCGCAAAATCTCTATGATATTTCCCATGTGCGAAGAAAATGTTGATAGGTTTTGTTCAAGGGATTGCTCGTCACCGATGTCCGCATATATGCCTGAAAATATCCCAGCGGCAGACTTTTCGTCCACTGGCAAGAGTAATCCTGAGCGCATCATCAGGCAGAGCAGTCCGGCAGTTTTTAGATAAACGGTTTTGCCACCGGTGTTTGGCCCTGTGATAATTTGGCTGCGCAGTTCATCGCCAAGAACTATGTCGTTTGGAATTACCGCTTCGAGGCTCGCAGATTGAAGGACCAGCAGGGGATGTCTTGCCAGGCGGAATTGAATCTTGGGCTCATTTAAAAGTTCTGGTCGCTTGCCTTCGTACTTCCTGGCTAAACGGGCGCGCGCGACGATGAAGTCGAGTTCTACGAGTGTAAGAAATGTGGTATCAATGACCTCGGCATGCTTTGAAGCAAGCGCACTCAATTCCCATAAAAGCCGCTCGATCTCCCGCTCGATCTCCGCTTCATTGATTCTCAATCTGTTCGTCAGCTCAACAACAGAAAGCGGTTCAACATAAATTGTAAGACCTGAAGAAGAGCTGTCATGCACGACTCCATCAATTGACTGGCGCATGTTTGCCAAGACGGGAAGCACGTGCCGTCCATTTCGAACTGTGTAGATGGGTTCCTGAAGGCACTTCGAGAGTTGCGGTGAATTGATGATGCGCAAAAGCTCGTCTTTGATTTGTTGTGTATTTCGCAAAAGATCCCGTCGTAAGGATCTCAACTTCGGGCTAGCATCGTCGCGCACCGACGCGCTTTCATCAAGCACGTCATCGATAGCACGTACTAATTCGTCGAGACTTGCGAGCTGTTTTACATACTCTTTAATGTTAGGAAAGTCATCATCTGAAATGCCGGAAAAGGTATTCTTGGTGCGCTTGCTCATCGAAAGAACTTTTCTAAGATCAAGCAACTCTCTTGCCGATATTGATGCGCCTGCACGCAGACGTCTGACCTGCTCTCGAATGTCTGGTAGCCCCTCCTGGGTTAAATCCAGCCCCTCATACAGCAATTTCAGCGCTTCCTCACTTTCGTGCAGAAGAACCGTGATGATTGACGATGAATCTTTCGGTTCGAGTGATTTAGCAAGCTCAGCGCTGCAGGTAGATGAACACTCGTTTGCAAGATATGTCTTCAAACGAGTCCATTCAAGTGATTTTAGTGTGCGTGCTTCGAGGTCCATTTCTCTGTTCTTTCTTTGCTTAGATCTTAAAAGATAACAGGGATAAATTGAAAGAAGGATAGGCATTACTCTCAATAGGAAGAAACGTAGTCATTCCTTTAAGCAGCTACAGGAGTTCCTTCGGAAGAAAGGTAATCCATGGAGCCAGGCATGCTGATAGCCCATTATTGGCGTAGGCAGGCTCATGACTGTGTGTGTCGTTGTTCTCGCATAGGTGCGTCTTGCCTCATCCGAAAAGTTCACCGTGACAACCTGATTTGACTCACGAATGTTCCGTTGAAAAGTCGCGCTTTAGAGCCGATAATCTGGAGATGCCCTATCTACAGCATTCCTGTTCCAGGCCGAGTCTGTCCAAGTTCCATCTGAGCCTCATGCGAAGGTAGCGCCAGTGATGTCAGGATGGTAAAAATAAGTACAGGTGGAACAATGAGACCACCACCAACAGTGGTGACAATCTCTTTAGCGGATTCTTTGCCTATCGCCATTTGCTCCGCGTTTCAAGCCGAAACGATTTGGAGCCCTCAAAGGACTCTGACTTACTTGCGCGAAATCAAAAACAGATTTGACTAAGCTACCGGATCAGGCGTAACTACTGTTGTAGCAGCTACTTCCGTAGGAGCTGTTGCTGCCGTTGCCGCTGCTACTGCCACCGGTTGAGCTGGTGCAGGAGCGATTGCAGACAGGCTGTCCATCCCCATTTGATCCATCAGTTTTTTCAATCGGACCTTCTGGAGTTCATAGATGCGATTGTTTCGTTTGTGAACGATTCCAATGCGCTCTAGTTGTTTGACAGCATCCATATGTTCCGGAGGTACCGTGCTTACCTCTACTGTGCCGCGCTCGATGAGCCACCCGATAGTTTGAGACAAAGAGCCTAGTAATTTTCGCAGCGGTTGTTCGTAATAAGCAGTCATTGCATTACCTCCCAGCAGGGTTAATTTTAACACCATAGAAGCTTCGGCGCCTGAGTGATGAGGTAGACTCCAGCCGGAAAGCCTAATGGCTGCGCAGGACATTAATGACATTAAATAAAGTTCTGGAAGAGTTAATATGATCGCTTCTTTTGAAGGAAAAACACCCAGAATTCCTGAGAATGCTTATATAGCAACCGGTTCGGCCGTTATTGGTGATGTCAGGTTGGGTGAGAAAGTCAGCCTCTGGTTTCAAAGCGTGTTGCGCGGCGACATCAACTATATAGAGATTGGTGCAGAAACGAATATACAAGACGGATGCTTACTCCACGTTACTCAAGTTCATCCTTTGCGTGTTGGAGAAAGAGTAACTGTCGGACATGGTGTGATCCTGCACGGCTGCCACATCGGCGATGATTGTTTGATTGCTATGGGCGCGATTGTCCTTGATGGAGCCGTAGTTGAACCCGGGTCTTTGATCGGAGCCGGTGCCTTGATTCCACCAGGAATGCTTGTGCCGCAAGGAAGTCTAGTCTTGGGTTCTCCTGCAAAAGTAGTCCGGGAGGTCCGACCCGAGGATAAAGAGCGGATTGCGAAGGGCTGGCAGAACTATATCGATTATGCGGCGCGATTTCGTGCGGGTTTGCAGCAAATTTAAGCTTTAATCTGTAGCTACGTGTTTTCACCTGAGAAATTTTTCCTTCTCTGGCATATATTCAGATGATTCCCCCGTGCGCGCAGCTTCAAGTCGTGTGCAAGGGATCTAGCAAAAGCAAGCCAGGACCAAAAAACAGCCAGAAAATGGAAGCGTTCGCCCCGCTAGAGCCAAAAAATGATGAAGTCTCCCGTTATGCAAGTCGGGGAGAAAATCCGTTTGGCGAAAACCAGTTGTCCTTCATGGCTGCTGCGGCAACTGAAAGAAGCACCAAGACAGTATGTTTGCCGACCTTGCGAATCAATGATTCTAGAACAAACACCTGTGATTACTACACCACGGATTCGGAAGTAGCCAAAGTCTACGAGAAGAACAGGCAAGCTGTTGTCCGCATCAATACTATTGATCCGCGCGCCGATGCTCGTGCCGGTGCAACCGCTGGCTCAGGATTCATCGTAGACAAAGATGGTGTCATCGCCACGGGCTATCACGTTGTTAAAGACGCTAGCTCGTTGCGAGTGAAAATGGCCGACGGCAAAGTTTACGAGGCGAAGATTCTAGAAGTCGATGCGCAGCGCGATCAGGCACTTCTCCAAATCAAAAAGACGACACCGTTCGATGTGTTTCCAACTGTCGAATTGGCAGAAAGTAGCAAAGATGTTGTCTCTACGGCTCCGATGTTATCTCTTGGTTTTCCGCAAAATGAAAACAGCATGCACGTTTCCGAACTGAATGTTCGCCGCAAGATGCCACTCAGTAAAGTCAATATTACTGGCGGAGCGATGCACGGAGAGGACACCAGCAGGGAAGTCGTAAGCATGACCGGGAACGTCATGCATGGAAATTCAGGCGGCGCATTGTTTGACCGCCATACCGGAAAGGTTGTCGGTACAATTGTTTTGAGCAACGGATTCGACACTTTCGCTAACAGAATCGAAGACCTGCATCCGATCTTAGTGAAAGCAGGTTTGCGAAAAGATTCAGTGAGCGTCCCCGTTTCGGCGCGTTTTCAATTTCAGGATCCGATGAAGCCAGGTCTGCAAACAAATCTGCAAAACCTGATCCCATCTCTAGGCACTAAGAATCTACGCGAGATCAGCAACCTCCAGCTTCGGTAAAGAGGGCGAACCAGTGTTGACACATCAGCCGACCCTCGCCGAATTATCTTTTGCGGGAAGAACGGTTACTAGAGCTGTTTTTTTTAGTCTGGATTGTGCCATTCTGGCCGGCCTTAGGTGGTGGCCCGGATTGTCGGACAATTGTGGGGTAGTCCACCGAATCTTCGCCTGAGGCATAAATCGCTTTCAAGGCTTGTCTGTATTGTGATTTGGCTGCTTTCCTGGGAGCCAATTTTGATGGATGTCAATGATCGTAATTCCGGGCCTCTGCCCGCATTGACTCAGGTAAAAAGACACCATGACTACCGTGTTTGCCTCACGAAAAATGACACCATGACAAGTGATTGGCGGTCAAATTAGACCTCGCATTCTAGCGAGGGAAAGCATGAGGCATCATATGACTTTGGAAGCGCGA